>NZ_JACEGD010000004.1 GCF_016031635.1 Bradyrhizobium diversitatis | reverse complement strand
CCCGCCCCCTTAGCCAAGCCTGATGCGCCGAGACGTCTGTCGCCGCGTGCGCCGCTGGATCTGCTTTTTCTGTTCTGCTGCATCCTCCTGACGGCTGACGTGCTCGTCCCCGAGATCTTCGGCCACGGCAAGACCAAGGATTACGTGCTCTGGTACTGGGCCGGACAGCAGGTCTTGCAGGATGGGCCGCTCTATCCTGCCACGGCCCGCGACTATTTCGACTTCATCTATCCACCGCTCCCCGCGATCCTGCTAGCGATCCCGAGCTGGTTCGGCAAAATCCCGCTCTATGTCGTCCTGTCGATCTTGAATGCTGTGGCTTGGTGGTACACCGGGACGCTCTCCCAAGTCATGGCCGGCTCGCACCGCAAGCCTGGACGCTGGCTGGAAGCGCTGCCGGTGCTGGTGACCGTGGCCTTCGTGTTCGACATGTTCGATCTCGGCCAGCCGAATCTCGTCCTGCTCGCGATGATGCTCTATGGCTTCTGGAGCCTGCGGCATCAGCGGGCGTGGCTCGCCGGCTTCCTGTTCGCGCTCGCCGCCGCCATCAAGGTGTTTCCGATCGCTGTGCTGCCGTATCTGCTTTGGCGGCGGAAGTGGGCCGCCCTCGTCAGCACGATCGCCTTCACCGGCATCCTGCTCTATGTCGTGCCGGCGCCGATCCGCGGTTTCGAGCGCAATGCGGCCGAGCTTGCGGTCTGGTATCAGGGCATGGTCGGGACGAGCTCGGAAAAGGGCTTTGGCCAGCGCGCGGAGCAGAACTGGTCATGGGTCAACCAGTCCCTCATTGCCGTCACGCATCGCCTGGTCCGTCCGATCAACTACAATCAGGACGATCGCAACAAGCCGCCGCGGACGATGAACGTGATCGACGTCGATTACCGGACGGCGAACTGGATCGTGCTGGCGCTGTCGGCACTGCTTGGGCTCGGCTTCGTCGCGATCATGCCGCGGGAGGCGCAGCGGACCGAGCGCTCGGACGCCGAGGAGCTCGGCATCCTGTTTTGCCTGATGACGGTGGCCTCGCCGCTGGCACGGCAATACTACTTCATGTGGCTGTTCTTCCCGATGACGGTGCTGATGTATCGCGCCGCCTTCGACGCGCGGGCGCATGTGCGCCTGGGAACCTGGCTCGCCCTGGGCGCCGCCGGCATCCTCATGCTGCTGTCGCTGCCGTGGTTTCCCAAGGTCATCCAGGCCTGTGGCAACAACCTGGCTGCGACGGCCGTCCTCGCAGGGTGTCTCGCCTGGCACATCCGGCATCCGGCGGTTGCGGCTGGCCCCGAGGCCGCGCCGGCGTTAAAAGCGCAGACACCTTGAGACCCCGCAATCAGGAACACGACAATGTCCAACACGCAGCTTCAATCCGTGCTCGACCACATCGACAAGGATTTCGACAACAGCCTGGAGCGCCTGTTCTCGTTGTTGCGGATCAAGTCGATCTCGGCCGATCCGGCCTTCGCGGATGATTGCAGGGCTGCGGCCCAGCATCTCGCCAAGGACATCGCCAGCTTCGGTGTCGCGACCGAGGTGAGGCCGACCGCGGGCCATCCCGCCGTCGTCGGCAGGACCGGAGCGGGCGGGCGGCCGCACGTGCTGTTCTACGGCCATTACGACGTGCAGCCGGTCGATCCGCTCGATCTCTGGCACCGTCCGCCGTTCGAGCCCGTCGTCGCGGATCATGCCGACGGCCGCAAGATCATCGTCGCGCGCGGCGCCGAGGACGACAAGGGGCAGGTGATGACCTTCGTCGAGGCCTGCCGCGCCTGGAAGAAGGTGACGGGCTCGCTGCCGGTCGACGTCACCTTCCTGATCGAAGGCGAGGAGGAGGTCGGCTCGAAGAATTTCGTGCCCTTCATCGAGGCCAACAAGCACGACTTCAAGGCAGACTACGTGCTGGTCTGCGACACCAGCATGTGGGACAGCAACACGCCGGCGATCACGACCTCGCTGCGCGGGCTGCTGTATGAAGAGCTGAAGATCACCGCGGCCAACCGCGATTTGCATTCCGGCGTGTTCGGCGGCACCGCGATGAACCCGATCCGGGTGCTCACGAAAATACTAGGCGGCCTGTTCGACGACGACAACCGCATCACCATCCCCGGCTTCTATGATGGCGTGAAGGAGACGCCGCCCGACATCCTGGAGCAGTGGAAGAAGCTCGATTTCACGCCAGAGACCTTCCTCAAGCCGGTCGGACTGTCGCTCCCGGCCGGCGAGAAGGGCAGGCTCCTGGTCGAGCAGGCCTCGACGCGTCCGACCTGCGACGTCAACGGCATCTGGGGTGGCTATATCGGCGAAGGCTCCAAGACCGTGATCCCGTCACATGCTTCGGCCAAGGTGTCGTTCCGCCTCGTGCAGGGCCAGGATCCCGCGAGAATCCGCAAGGCCTTCCGCGATTACGTATCGGCGCGCATTCCCGGCGACTGCAAGGTCGAGTTCGGCGACCATTCCGCCGCGCCTGCGGTCGCGCTCGACTGGACCATGAAGCCGCTCGCCGCCGCCAGCAAGGCGCTGGCCGAGGAGTGGGGCAAGGAGACCGTGCTGATGGGCTCGGGCGCCTCGATTCCAATCGTCGCCGACTTCAAGCGCACGTTGGGCCTCGACTCGCTGCTGGTGGGCTTTGGCCTCGACGACGACAACATCCACTCGCCGAACGAGAAATACGACCTGCGGAGCTTCCAGAAAGGCATCCGCTCCTGGGCAAGGATCCTCGCCGCGCTGGCGGAGGTGAAATAGGCTGGGTGCGGTAGGGTGGATAGCCGAAGGCGTAATCCACCAACTTCGTTCCGCGTTCGCTGAAACATGGTGGATTACGCTTCGCTAATCCACCCTACGAAGCCCTGAAACAAAAACGCCGCCCGGGATTGGGCGGCGTTTCATTCCAAAAGGCGTAGAGGTTCGTTGCGCGCTACTCTACACCAGATCCAAAATATCTCAAGTCCTGTAGCCGGGATTGACGCGGTCGAGCTTGCGCAGCAAGGGCGGCCACACGAGGTTGGTGGCGCGCAACTCGGCGCGGTCGCGGTTCGACAGCAGTTCGGTGTTCTTGTCGATCGCGATATCGTCGACCGGATAGACCGGCGTGCCCAGCGCGCGCGTGCGCACCTGCATCGAGCAGGCGCGCTCGAGGTGATACATGCGCTCGAAGGCGGAGGCGACCGAGCGGCCGACCGTGAGCGTGCCGTGGTTGCGCAGGAGCATGTGATTGTGGTCGCCGAGATCCTTCTGCAGCCGCGGCCGCTCGTCGTGGTCGAGCGCAATGCCTTCATAGTCGTGATAGGCGAGGTCGTGGGTGACGAGCTGGGCAGTCTGGTTCAGCGGCAACAGGCCTTCGGCGCTGCTCGACACCGCAGTGCCGTCGAGCGTGTGGAGATGCAGCACGCAGATCGCGTCCTCGCGCACCTCGTGGATCGCCGAATGGATGGTGAAGCCGGCCGGGTTGATGCTGTATTCGCTCTCGGAGAGCTGGTTGCCGTGCAGGTCGACCTTGACGAGGCTCGAGGCCGTGATTTCCTCGAACATCAGTCCGTAGGGGTTGATGAGGAAGTGATGGTCGGGACCGGGCACGCGCGCCGAGATATGGGTGTCGACCAGATCGTCCCAGCCGTACAGCGCGACGAGGCGATAGCAGGCGGCGAGATTGACCCGTTGCTGCCACTCCGCCTCCGTCATGTTCGACGGCACTTCCCTGAGGCGCGCTTCCGCTGGCGACATGGCTGGTCTCTCCGAAACATCGTTGTTGCGGGGCGGAAACCTAGTCTTGCTGCGGGCTGGCAGCAAGACGGCCAAAAGCGCGGCAGTTCAGCGTAGCCCGCATGAGCGCAAGGGATAGGCGGGGGGCTGCCCGAAGGTCCCGGATGTGTGGCGCTCATCCAGGCCACGACTGCGTTTTTCTTGGGCAGCCCGGAGACCGAAGAATTTACGGCGCCGGGATCGACAGCAGGCTGGAAATGCCGCGGCCGCGGATGTCGTAGACGCGGGCGAACACCACGTCGTCTCGCTTGATCTCGACCATGACGGGCGCGGTGAGGCCCTTGCAGTAGAACTCGCCGAGCGTCATGGCGAAATCGGCCGCGTTGGAATCCCAGCCGATGGTGAAGTCGGGCCCGAGCGCGACCTGAGCCGGGCGTTGCGGACCGCAGACCGCGACCTTCCATTTGCGGTTGCTGGGCGGCACTTCCTGGCGCTCGACGAGCTGCTCGCGCAATTCGTCGGAGGCCTGCTTCAGGGCGAGGCCCCAATAGTCCAGCATGAAGCGGTCGTCGGCGCCGCGAACGGTCCCCGCGATATGGTTGAAATGCGTGTATTGGTAGGGGTGCAGCCGGATCATCTCGGCGAGCGACAGCGCGAGGCCGAAGCAGAAGGTGGCGAGCACGACCGGCTGCCAGGTGCGGTGATTGGCGCGCAGGCGCTCCATGGCCCAGGCGAACGCGACGCCGCCGAGCACCGCCATCGGCGGGATCACGAAGACGAAATGACGGATGCCGTTGTACAACGCCGGGCGCTTCACCATCGCGATCGCGAGCGGCAGGGTCGCAGCCAGCGTCAGCATCAAGAGGATGGTCTTGCGGCGCGCCGGAACCCCGCGTCGCGGCAGCATGGCGAAGGTGCTGAACACGGCGCCGGTCGTCAGCACCAGCATCACCTCCGGCAGCTGCAGTGCGAACAGCGTCGGCAGATAGGACCAGGGCATGTCGGGCACCGACACGATCGCGCCGTCGAACATCTCCTTCCACGGCTTCTCGAAGAAATGCGAGAAGTAGGTCAGCGCATCGAAGGGATTGCCGGGCTCCATGATCGACCACGGCCAGATCAGGCCCATCACGAGGTAGCCGAGCACGAGGCCGGGCAGCAGCACATAGACGACATGGGCAAAGCGGCGGACCGACTCGCGCAAACCCTCAGTGCGCAGTTCCTCCAGCAGCAGCGGTATGAAGCCGAGCACGGCGTAGACGAGTGCGAGCCCGCCGAGAATGCGGCAGCCGAGCGAAAGACCGGCACCCAGGCCGACGATGAGGACCGTGCGCGGCGACGGCCGCGGATATTCCTCGGCGAGACGGACGAGGCCGAGCATCAGGATGATCATGGCCACCGCGAAGGGCGCATCCTTCGGGTTCATGAACATGTGGCCGTAGAAGATCGGGCAGAGCGCGAGCAGCAGGAGCGAGGCAAGACCCGCAAGAGGTCCGCCGACGCGGCGGCCGAGCCGCCACGTCACGGCAAGGCCGATCACGCCGACGATGGCCCCGACCAGGCGGCGCGTCTCGAACAGCTCGAGCGGGATGACCTTGTGCAGGAGGGCCGCGACCATGTCGAAGCCGCCGCCATACATGTAGAGATTGGCGAAGGAGAGCGCCGCGGTGTCCTTGAAGCCGGAACCGAACATGCGCAGCAGCAGGTCGGCGTATTCGGCGTGGGTGTAGTCGTCCCAGCCGAGCCCGTAGTCGCGGAACGTCAAGCCTGCGATGACGGCGACCGCAGCCAGCACCAGCATGGCGAGATCGTCGCAAGTCCGCTCGACCGAGCGCCGCAAGGGCGTGTCGATCACCGAAGTCGTGATGGATGTCATAGCGGTCGGTGCCCCGGGATCCCCTCTTGGCCCTGCCGGTGCGCGCGGGCCTGCTCCCCGGACTCCCTATAGCGCAGTTCCATTACCAAGTAATTGGGCATTATAGCTAAAATCCTGATGCGACGCAGCAATTCCCGTTCCTCGGAGGACCCTGAGCAGTACCGAGCCGGAGCTGAAGGGAATGTGAATAAGTCCCTGATTTCCTTTCCTTTAGGAACACCGCCTACAATTGGCCGTTGGCGTGGAACATCGTATGACGGTATCGTGGCGTAGCGGTTGTCGCGTGTGGATGCGCGGCCGGGGGTGAGTTCGATGAGCTTGGCATTGTTGATCGTGGGGATTTGCGCCCTCCTGGCGGGTCTCCTTGCGGTCATTTTCGGCCTGACGATCAGGGAATTCAGCCTCGGCGGAACTCTCATAATCTCCGGCGTCATCGGCGTCTGCTCCGGAATGTTACTGGTCGGCCTGTATCTCGTGCTGCTCGAGCTCAAGGGCATCGCTCGCCGGCTGGCCGCCGCGATCGCGTCCGATGTTCGGGTCAGGCCCGTGCTGCCGGGCCTCGCCGTGTCAGGCACGGTCACGCCCGAGCCGGCGCCGCCGCCACCACCACCCGCAGGCCCGCGGCCGTGGCAGAGCGAAGCTGCCGCGCGCGAGCGTCCGCGGGTCGAGGGGCCGCAGGAGGCCGAAGCTCCTGCGCCGCCACCCGCCGCGGAAGCGCCGCGCCGGCGCAACCTGCTGTTCACCTCGACCTCGCGCAAGGAGCGCGAGCGCGCGGAGAAGGCCACCGAAGGCGCGGCGTCGCAGCCACCTGCGGAGGAGCCCGGTGAGGCGCCGGACCATCCGCCCGCGAGCTTTGATGCGGCCTGGCCGAGGCCGGATCGTATGCGCCCGCAGGAGCCGCCGGCTCCTCCCCCGCGCCGTCCGCCGCCGCGCTCCCCCTCGACCTTTGCGGAGGCCGCCCCACCGCCTGCACCCGAACCACCGCCGCCCGTCGAGCCGGCACCCGTGACCGTGCTCAAATCCGGCGTCGTCGACGGAATGGCCTATTCGCTCTATTCCGACGGCTCGATCGAGGCGCAGATGCCGGAAGGCATGATGCGCTTTGCCTCGATCGACGAGCTCCGCGCCCATCTCGACCAGCGCGGTTGAGGCTGCCGCGCATAAGTAAAGCAGCGCCGTTCACCAGTAATCAGCACATCATCGTCCGTTATCTTATTTGAGCCGAATGTATTGTTGACATGGAATACTCCGGCGTCGTCAATCCCGTGAGACGCAAGGTGGAGGGAGGGCGGCCGATGTCGGACGCGGGGGCCAGGAATTTCATCGAGCTGACGGCAAGCATCGTGTCGGCCTATCTCAGCAACAATCCCACGCCGGCGGCTGAGATTCCGAACCTGATCAGCCAGGTGCATGGCGCTCTGGTGCGGGTGTCGTCGGGCCGCGCCGAGGCGGCGCCGCTCGAGCCCGCCAAGCCGGCCGTGTCGCTGAAGAAGTCGATCGCGCCCGATTATCTGGTCTGTCTGGAAGACGGCAAGCGCTTCAAGTCGCTGAAGCGCCATTTGCGCACGCAGTACAACATGACGCCGGAGCAATACCGCGAGAAGTGGGGCTTGCCGGCCGACTATCCCATGGTCGCCCCGAACTATGCGGTGGCGCGCTCGCAGCTTGCCAAGCAGATGGGCCTCGGACAGCAGCAGCGGAAGCGGAAGTGATTTCCTACGTCGCTTCCGCGAGCGCCTCTTTGGCGTCGGTCTTGATGCGCTCGACCATCGAGCGCAGGCCATTGGAGCGCTGCGGCGTCAGATGATCGCGAAAGCCGAACTCGTTGAACACGGCGATCGCGTCGGTAGCGAGGATCTGCTGCGGCGTGCGGCCCGAATAGAGCGCAAGCACGATCGCAACCAGCCCGCGCACGATATGCGCGTCGCTGTCGCCGCGATATCTCAGGATCGGCTCGCCATTGCTGCGGTCGACCAGCTTCTGGAGCCAGACCTGGCTGACGCAGCCCTGCACCTTGTTGGCGGCGGAGTGTTCCGCCTCCGGCATCGGTTCCAGGGTGCGGCCGAGCTCGATGACATACCGGTAGCGGTCATCCCACTCGTCCAGAAGCTCGAAATTGTCCCTGATTTCGTCGATCGTCGTCATGTTGGCCCGTGTTCGCGTTCAGGCCAATATAGGGTTGCGAAGCCGTGAAATCGATAGGGTTTGGCCGCTAATTCGCTGGCCCTGGGCCGCGCCATTCCAGCGCGAGGTCGTCCTGGGTCAGGGTATCGCCCGGCGCCTCGCTTGCGGCACCGTTGCCTTCGCCGGCCATGGCGATCGAGCCGGTATGGTCGGGCGCCTTCTTGTCGGTCTTCTCGTTCTTGTCGTTGGTGATCTGCTCTTTCTTGTCGTTGATGATCTGGTAGAGCTTCTTGGCGCCGTCCTGGGCCCGCTGGCCGATGATGGTCGCGGCCTGTCCGCCGACCTCGCAGGCGGCCGGCTGGCGCTTGCAGAAATGGGTCATGTCGGAGACGGCCGCAGTCGCAGCCTGCACCGCGTCGGCGGCGCCGATCTGCGGCAGCTTCTCCGATTCGGGCGTCTTGTCCCGCGGCAGGAGCACCAGCACCAGCCCGAGCCAGAATGTGATGCGAAGCAGAAAGCGCATCTTGCGACCTGTCCGTTAGATTCCGCCCGCGGCGATCTCCGCGGAAGTCGGACCTAGCAACTCTCGATAAATCGCAAGTGATTGCCTTGAGCTTAATTCGCGGAAAATTTGCGCAGGATTCTTCGAAGCCGACGGTGTCGTAAATTTTCGATTGACGCCCGCGCTCGTGATCCCGCCGGCCGCCCCGCATCCACCAATTCGAAACCATGCGCAGGAAGGTGAAACCCTGTGTTCACCATCCCGACCGAAGACGTCGCCAAATCGTCTAAAAAGCTTCGCGATCGCGCGGTGTCCGGCCGCACGCGGCGTCGCCTTAGCACTCGTTTAAGGTCGCTCTGACACGGTGGCTCAACGACAAGGAGGCGTTCCGGCGCGTCTTCCAAGAGACGATTGAGCCGAAGCGCGAGACCCGTGACAGTTTTGAGTATCATCCGCGATTGTCTCGATGCGCTGCTGCATCCCTCCGCGCGCTACGATGCGCTGATGCGAGCGCGCCATCGTGCCTTCATGGCGCCGCGGCTGCTCGGCAGCCTGGCCGCCTTTGCCGCATTCCCGGTTTATCTCGCCATGCGCGGTGCGCCGAGCGCGGTCGAGGTCGCGGCCTTTGCCTGGCTGATCGCGCCCATCATGCTGGCCTGGTTCCTGTCGCGCACCGGGCGCTACGAAGGCGCGCATGTGCTGTCGTCGCTGGCGCTCGCCGGCCTGATCATGGCGGTCGCGGTCACGACGGGCGGGATCCAATCATTCGCCGCGGTCTGGCTGATCGTGGTTCCACTCGAAGCCGCGCTGTCGGCCTCGCGCCGCGTCGCGGCTTTTGCCTCGCTGCTCGCGCTGTCCTGCGCCGGAATGCTGATCCTGATCAGCCAGCTCGGTTGGCTGCCGGTGGAGGAGCCGAGCGCGGCGGAGCGCGGCGTGCTGATGGCCTTCGGCATCGCGTCTGCGACCCTCTATGCCGCAGGGCTCGCCTTCGGCGCGGAATCGCTCGCGCGCACCAGTGTCGCGCTCTTGTCGCGCGAGGAGGAGCGTTACCGCCTGCTCGCGCGCAACATGAGCGACGTGATTTCGCGGCATCAGCGCAATGGGGCCGTGCAGTTCATCTCGCCGGCGGTGGAGGCCATGCTCGGCGTGCAAGTGGCGCAACTGCTCGGCCACGGCCTGTTCGACCGCGTCCATGTCGCCGATCGGCCGGCCTATCTCACCGCTCTGTCGGATGCGGCGCGCGGCGACGTCGCAAGCGTCGAGTTCCGCTTGCGGCGGGAGCCCGTTGGTTCCGAGCGCGGTGAGGTCGATTTCATCTGGGTCGAGATGCGCTGCCGCCCGCTCGACCTGGATCTCGGCCGCCAGGATACCGATCGTGACACAACCCGCGAAGCCGAAGTCGTCGCGGTGATGCGCGACGTCACCGACCGCAAGCTTTTCGAGCAGGCGCTGGATCAGGCGCGCAGCGCCGCCGAGACGGCCGATGCCGCCAAGACGCGCTTCCTCGCCACCATGAGCCATGAGCTGCGCACGCCGCTCAACGCCATCATCGGCTTCTCCGAGATGATCGCGCAGGAGCAGAGCCTGATGCTGGGGGCGGCCCAGCGCAAGGAATACGCCCAGCTCATCAACGATTCCGGCCAGCATCTGCTGTCGGTCGTCAACGGCATCCTGGACATGTCGAAGATGGAATCGGGCAATTTCGAGATTGCGTCCGAGCCGTTCGCACCGCGCGCCTCGCTGCTCCATTGCTGCAATCTGCTGGCGCTGAAGGCGCGGGAGAACGGCATCGACCTGATCACCGACGCGCCGCAGGACCTGCCCGTCATGACCGGCGATCCCAGGGCATTCAAGCAGATCGTGCTCAACCTCGTCGCCAATGCGATCAAGTTCACCGAGCGCGGCGGCCAGGTCTGCGTATCAGCCGCGGTGTCGGGTTCGCAGCTGACGCTGCGCGTCAGCGACACCGGCGTCGGCATCGCGCCCGACGACCTCAAGCGCATCGGCGCGCCGTTCTTCCAGGCCGGCAGGACCTATCAGCGCCGTCACGAGGGCACCGGTCTTGGACTTTCGATCGTCAAGAGTCTCGTGGCGTTGCATCTCGGCGAATTGACGGTACAAAGCAGGTTGGGAGAGGGCACCGCCGTCACCGTCAAGCTGCCGCTCGTCTACACGCCGCCGCAAATCAGGCCGGCCCATGACAAGGCGAGCGAGGGCAAGATCGCGACGCTGACGCCGGTGCTGCGCCAGGACCTTCAAGGTCAGGACCTTCACGACCAAACTCACGACCAGTCTCAGGACCAACCCGCTCTGGTGAAGAAAAGTGCCTAGGAAGTCTGCAAAGGACGAAGCCGCTCCGCGCCGTCGTGGCGCCAAGGCCGCGGTCGTCGATGTCGAGACCGAGCGCAACCTCGTGCTGCGCGTGCTGCTGCACAGCCCCAAGGATACGCTGGCCGGCCTCGTCGCCGCCGCCGCGATCAGTGCGATCGTTGCCAACGCGCTGTTCCTCCAGACCGGCCGGCATCCCGCGCCGATGTTCGGCACGGTGATCAATCTTCCCGCGCCGTCGTCCGTGCCGCTGGCGAACCCGATGCCGCGCCCGCGGCCCGTCGGCGCCGATAGCTCGCCGCTCGAGCCGCGCGCGACGGAGTTCCGCGTCGAGCCCAAACCTGCCGAGCGTGCCGTCGAGAAGGCGCCCGAAAAGCCGGTCGAGGCGACCGCTTCGACGCGCGCGAGCGATCCGATGACGAACCTGGTCAAGGCGACCACCTCGGCGCCGCCCGCGGCCCTGCGTCCGCCGGCGCCGATTCCGGCGCAAAGCCCGGCCGCGCGGCGTATCGCCGGCGTGCAGCGCGCGCTGTCCGAATATGGCTACGGCAATCTGAAGATCACGGGCACGATGGGCGGCGAGACCCAGTCCGCGATCCAGAAGTTCGAGCGCGAGCACAAGATGCCCGTCACCGGGCAGGTGTCCGATCGGCTGCTGCGCGAGCTCGGCGCTGCGATCGGCCATCCCGTCGAGTAGTCGTACCGCCTGTCATTGACGCCGATCAATTCCGCATAGTGCGCGTCCGCACATCAGCTCGGCGTCCGCGGGCGCGGGATTTGCTGGGGATCAATGACGGCCGGCGGATTTGGGGAACATGATCGCTCATCCTCATCAGGGAAGAGAGAGGTCGTCATGTTCAAGGTTTCGATTCTGGTCTGGATCATGTTGGGAACCACGTTGGCTGGAATCAGTCTGATCGTGGTGCTGATGGTGCCGAGCCTTGCGGCGGATGCCATCAAGAACATTCCCTACGCCGTGGCCGTTGGATTCGCGCTGGCGATGCCGCTGTCATATTTCGTCGCGACCCAGATCCGCGGCGGCCAGGAGAGCACGCGCAAGGCGTGAGACGGACGAAGTGAGGCTGGCGTGAGACCTCGCACTCGCCTATCGTCGAATTCATGCGTTTGAAATCCAACATTTGGGTGGCGGCTTACTTGCGCCGCTGCCAGACCGAGGGCGTGTTCGGCGCCGTGCGACGCCGCGGCGCCGAGGAGGCGGGCGCGGTGTTCGTCAAGGTGTCGCTGCTCGACGGCAATGCGATGCTGTACGCGCCGGCGCCGCAGACCGTCTATGACGACGGCCGGCCCATCGATCGCTTCTTCGTGCCCGTCTCACCGCAGCCTCTGCCGGAGCACACGATCGAGGAGCGGCTGACCAAGGAGATCCGCTTCGATTCCGACGCCTGGATCGTCGAGACCGAGGACCGTGCCGGACGGCATTTTCTGGAACTGGCGAAGGTGTAACTACTGCCGTGTCCCGGACAAGCGGCAACGCGTCAGCGTTGCCGTGCAGAGCCGGGACCTAGAAAGCAGCATGAATCGACGCGGCGAAATGGGCCCCGGCTCTGCAGCGCACCGCCGAAGAGGGCGCTGCGCTGCGTCCGGGGCACAAGGGGAAACGTGTCGCTTGCTGCATTGCCAATGACGAGCTGGGGAGACGTCATGCGCCTCACACATACGGTCAGCGCCTGAGCGCGAGCTATCAGCGATCCGACGAACCGGTGCCCTTCCGCACCGTGTGGCTGGAGCCGGGCTGCGCGCCCGGCCGCGTCTGGCTCGCGCCCGCACGCGCGCGCTGGCGTTCGCCGTCATGCAGTGCTGCCTGGTACTTTGCGCGCGTGACGGCGAGCGTCGAGCCGCGCCAGGCCGCCAGCATCACCAGCGCCGAGCGCTCGGCGAGGCGGTCGTAGAGCCGCGACAGCCGGTACACGGCGTTCACCGACGTCCCGATCTCCGGCTTGAAGAACAAGAGGATGCGCTGGAAGACGGGGCTCGGCATGTCGAGTGCGCGCGCGGCGACCGCGAGCGCCTCGCCGCTGGTATCGTCGGCGATCTGGGCTGCGACGCGCGAGGGCAGGATCAAGCTGTCGCCGAGCTCGAAGGTGAAATTCTCGACGTCGCCCGCGATCGCCGCCATTTCCAGGATCTGGATCGCGCGCTTGGCGCGCACGGTCGGGATGCGGGGGGCGGCCTTCAGCGGGGTCTGTGCCAGATTGTGCAGGATCAGCGCGCGCTCGGAGGCGCCGGCGCGGAAGAACATGTCGTGGATCTCGGCCGCCTCCTTCGGCTGCATCGCCATGTCGGCGGTGATGCGCTGCTCGGGCTCGGCCGGCCCGCGCGCCGGAGAGGGAGGTAATGGAACCCTGCGGCCTTCCTGTGCCGCGACCAGCCCGAGCTTCTGCAGGACCGGGACGGGCGTGTGCGGATAGACCGCGAGCCGCGCCTTGACGGCCGCGCGCGTTGCATCGTCGACCTGGTCGATCAGCCGCGTGGCGAGCTCGACGAACTGCCGCTGCTCGTCCTCGCTGTGGGTGCCGGTCTGGACATACAGGTCGGTCAGCACGCGCAGCAGCGTCGGACGGACGTCGACACCTTCGCGACGGGACAGGTTCATCAGCCCGTCGAATCCGGGAAACAGCGACTTGGTCATGGAGGCGTACGCAACTCGGAAGAGATACTTGCGAGCGAGCCTAGCGCAGGTTCTTTTAAAGCCTCGTTAAGGAAAATGAGGCGTGAAGCCGGCCCTGCAATTCAGGGCATTGTCGTACCGCAACGGGACGGCGCGGCGCGCCCGTGCGGTTACGGTCCAAGGGCGCGCGTTTACATCCCGTTAACCATGAACTGATCTTAATGATCGCCACGTTGCAGAGGCGCGTTCGGTCGCACGGCAATTGAGAGAGCTGACATGGGGACCATCATCGAATTTCCGGCCGGTCGCCGGGTGGGCTCGCCGGGGGATGTCGCTCCGCGCGCGGACATGGGAACGGTCGTGATCCTTCCCGTGATCCGGATCGAGCGTGAGGCGGACGAAACCAGCGGCGATCGCGGGCCGGAGCAGGGCGCAGCGCCGGGGCGCCGTCGTCGCCGCCGCTGACATCCGGCTTCACGCAATGCCGGAATCCGTCCGCCAGATCCGGCCCGTCCTCTCGGCCGTCCTGCTCACGCTGCTTGGCGCGGGGCTGTGCGCCTGCAGCGGCGGCGATTTCGGCCGCACCCGCGCCGACATGCGCAGCGACGACATGCACCGCTGGCTGGGCGCGGAGGTCACCTCCAGCGTCGGCCTGCAGCCCTCGCAATTCCAGCTCACCGACGAAGAGCGCCAGCTTCGCGATCTCGCCTATCCGATGATCGAGCCGCCGCTGTCGCGGCCGGCCTGGAAGAGCGTGTTCGGTGACTACAAGGCGCTGCCCTCGCCCTGGCGGCAGAAGGTCGTGTTCGACCGCACCATGTACGGACGCACGCTGATCGACGAACCGCACCGCTCGCATTCCTCGCGCTATGCGCAACTGATCGAGGACGTCCGCAACGACATCACGCGGTTCGAGCCGTTCTTCGCCAGCGCGATCCGCGTCATCGATCTCGACAGGAAGCGCGATGCCAGCATGGCGCGCGTCTCCGCGCTCTCGCCAAGGGAGAGGGACGATGCGGTCGCGCGCATGCAGGAGAACTCGCTGATCGTCCAGTGGGTGCAGCAGTGCCTGGAGCAGCGCATCTCGTCCTACCGCTGGGCGCTGGAACGCCTGGTGATCCAGGCCCCCGACGGCATGGCCGCCGATGCCGACCGCCTGATCGGCGAGCTCGCCGCCCAGACCGCCAATCCCCCGGTCGCGGCACAGCCGCCCTACGGCCGGGCGGTCGTCTCGAAGGGCTGACCATACAACCCGCTGCCGGCCGAGCGCAGCCATCTCGCCCTTGCGGCCAAGTCAGCGAAGCAAGCCTGAAGCCGCCGCCACCTCATGCCGGCCGCAGCCGCCTGGCCTGTTAAGGCATCCGGGAACCGCCTTGATTGCCCTTGTCCTTCCGTACGGTCCGGATAGGATGGTCCCGTTTCATCAAGTTATTTTTTCAAAGGTTGTTCGAGATGCGCTTGGACGCCATTGGTCCATTTAAGAGCCGTCTGGACCTTACCCCACGCCAACTGCTGACCCTTGCCCTTCTGCTAGGGTCAACCGGCTCTGCAACTGCGCTGACCAAGGAAGCGGCGCTCGAGAATTGCCGGATGACGGTCGGCAGGCCGATCGTGCAGGCCTGCATGCGCGCAGGTGGAGGGCCGGCCGGCGGTGCCAATCTCGAAGCTTGCCGCGCCAAGGCCTCGCCCCAGGTCAGGGCCTGCGTGATGGCGGCACTGAATGCCGCCAATGGCCGCGCCAATGTCGCAGTCGAACTTCCCAAGGAAATGGCACCCAAGCTCGAGGCAGGCACCGCGCTGCCGAAGGATTTCGTCGCGCCGCCCCGCAGCATCGCCGACATCACGGCGATCCTCGACGGCGACAAGCCCGACGAGAAGACGATCGCGAAATTGAAGTCGGACGCCGAAGCCGCACCGACCGGCAAGGAATCCCGTCAGGATCTCGCGGAGCTCTATTTCGATCGCGCCAACGCGCGCGCGCAGCTCGGCCGGCTCGCCGAGGCGATGTCCGACGCCGACAAGGCCGTGGAAGTCGGGCGCGGCGCCGTCAGTCCGAATTTGCTGGCGCGGATGTTGCAACTTCAGTCGCTGCAGCACGCTCTGGCGGGGGACCCGAAGCGCGCGCTCGAGATCATGCAGAGGCTTCTGCGCGAAGCGGCCAGTATGCCGGGCGCCAAGGGATGGCAGTTCAACACCAACCGCGGGGTCGCGGCCGTTCTCATCCAGATGGGCGACGTCGCACAGGCTGAAGCCTATCTGCGTCGCAGCCAGACCGCGATCCAGGAGGCCCGGACCAGTGGCCATCCCAATTGGCGATCGGCCTATTCCAGGTTCGGCCAGAGCTGGGAGGGCGAGCTGGAGCTGGCTCGCGCCCTGATTTTCGAGGCGCGCGGACAGTTTGCCGACGCCGAGACCGCGTATCGCAATGCGGAGGTGCGCAAGCGCGCAAGCACGAAGGCGATCATGGAGTCGGACAACGCGCCGGCGGAAACACTCCTGCAGCAGGCGATCGACGGCACCGTGTTGAACCAGGCGCGGATGAAGGCGAAGCAGGGCCGGCTCGCCGAGGCCGAGACGGACGCGCGTCGCGCGCTGCTCTCGCGCCTGAAGGACACCGGCAAGTACAATCCCGTCACGCCGCGTTTCGTGATGGGGCTGGCGGGCATTCTGGTCGATCAGGGCCGTTACGAGGAGGCCGAGAAGCTCGGTCGTGTGGCGCTCGAGATCAACAAAAGCGTGGGTGTGCCGGAGGACTCGCAGACGACGGTACAATTGCTGTCGCAGCTCGCCGGCATTCTGACGCTTCGGCGCCAGAACGCCGAAGCGAACGAGATGTTTGCGAGGATCGACAAGGCCGTGGCCGGCTGGGATCCGCAGCGCCGTCAGGTGTTCGAACTCAATCCGTCCCGGATCCTCTCGCTTTACGGCTCCGGTCAGTTGGACGCAGGCATCGCCGCGGCCGAGCAGCTGGTGAAGAAGCAGGTCGCCCGGGTCGGCGAGAATCATTTCGACTCCGCCTCGGCGCGCGGCACGCTGGCGGTTGGACTGATGCGCGCACGCCGCGATGCGGAAGCCATCCGGGAGTTCAAGGCTGCCATCCCGGTCATGGTGGCGAGCGCCGGAGAAAACGCCGACGATGAGAACACGACGGTGGTGGCCGCGCGCAGCCAGCGGCTGCAGACCATCGTGGAGAGCTATCTGCTGCTGCTTGCCAGGGCCGTAGGAACCGGTAAGGAGGTCGGCGAAGAGACGTTCGGCCTCGCTGATGCTGTCCGCGGCCGTTCGGTGCAGCAGGCGCTGGCGGCTTCGAGTGCGCGTGCGGCGGCAAAGGACCCTGCGCTTGCCGAGCTCGTGCGCAAGGAGCAGGACCTCACCAAGCAGGTCAATGCCCAGCTCGGCACGCTCAACAACGTGCTCGCGCTTCCCGCGGCGGAACGGGACGAGAAGGGCGTTGCGCAAATCCAGGCTTCGATTGGCGCCTTGCGCGGGCAGCGCGACAAGGCGCGCCAGGAGATCAAGCAGAAGTTTCCGATTTACGCCGATCTCGTTTCGCCCAGGCCGCCGAGCGTCGCCGAGATCCGCGCCACGCTGGCCGACGATGAGGCCATGCTGTCGTTCTATTTCGGCCAGAACGGCAGTTTCGTCTGGGCCGTGCCGAAGTCCGGGCCGGTGGCGTTCGCCGCCGTCCAGGCCAGGATCGGCGACATCGAGACGAAGATCCGCAAGCTGCGCGAAGCGCTCGAGCCGCAAGCTGCGATGATCTCCGACATTCCGCCCTTCGACCTCAAACTCGGCCACGAGCTCTACGAACTGCTGCTCAAGCCGGTCGAGAGCGGCTGGAAGCCGGCCAGGAACGTGATCGTCGTGACCAACGGCGCGCTGGGATTGTTGCCGCTGTCCCTGTTGCCGACGGCGCCGGCGGAAGTGTCTGCCGACGAGGACCCGCTCTTCATCGGTTATCGCAATGTGCCGTGGCTGGCGCGAACCCATGCCGTGTCGACGGTGCCTTCGGCGGCGGCGCTGCGCACGCTGCGGCAATTGCCGCCGGGCAAGCCCGGCCGCGGCGACCTCGTGGCCTTTGGCGATCCCTATTTCAACAGCGAGCAGCAGGTCGAGGCGGAAGGCGGAGGCGAGAAGATTCAGGTCGCCGACGCCGGCGGCAACATCACCCGCGGCGGCCCGCTGAAGCGGCGCAACAGTCCCAAGCTGGAAGGCGTCGACAGCGCCGAGCTCGGCCTCCTGCCCCGTCTGCCCGATACCGCCGACGAGTTGAAATCGATCGCGCTCGCCTTGCAGGCGGACCCCTCCAAGGTGCTGTTTCTCGGCAAGAGCGCGACCGAGAGCGCGGTGAAGACGATGAATCTGTCTGGCTTCAGGATCCTGGCCTTTGCGACCCATGGACTGGTCCCGGGCGAGCTGAACGGGCTGACGCAGCCGGCGCTCGCTTTGTCGTCGCCGGCGGTGACGGGTGAGGGCGGCGACGGCCTCCTGACCATGGAGGAGATCCTGGGCCTCAAGCTGGATGCGGACTGGGTCATCCTGTCGGCCTGCAACACCGGCGCTGGTGCCGGAGCAGGAGCGGAGGCGGCATCGGGGCTTGGGCGCGCATTCTTCTACGCCGGAACGCGGGCGCTGCTGGTGACGAACTGGTCGGTCCATTCACAGTCGGCGCGGCAATTGGTGACCGACCTGTTCAAGCGTCAGGCCGACGATCCCAAGCTGTCGCGCAGTGAAGCGCTGCGGCAGGCGGCGATGGCCCTCGTCGATGGTCCGGGCTACCTCAACAGCGAAGGCAAGACCGAGTTTGCCTATGCGCATCCGCTATTCTGGGCGCCCTACACCATCATCGGCGATGGCGGCTTGCGTTGACGAACGGGAAGGGGGCAGGGAAATGAAGCGGAAAGTCTTGTTGAGCCTCGTGGCTGCAGGTTTGTCGTTCTCGACACCGTCGCGCGCCACGCTGTTGATCACGGAGGAGGAAGCGAAATTGCCGCCGCCGAAGGGAGCGGTTGCCGTCGATCAGCGCGGCATCCTGCGCGGTCCCAAGGTCGAGTTCGTCTCGCCGGGCGGCTCCGCGAGCTCACCTCTCCGGCTGGTGCTGAAATTTCAATCCTATGGCGGGGCAAGGATCGATCCGGAGTCGGTCAAGGTGATCTTCCTCCGGTCGCCGAACGTCGACCTGACCCCTAGGGTCAAGCCGTTCGTGGCGCCCGACGGCATCAACATGCAGGATGCGGAGCTGCCGCCCGGCGAATACACGGTGCGCGTCGATATCAAGGACAGTGATGGCCGGCCTGGCACGACTGTATTCACCCTGAAGGTCGCACCCAAGTGACGTGTCCTTACTGCCGGTCCGAGAGTGCAGAGGGCGCGCTGGTTTGCGCCTCGTGCGGGCGCGACATCGCCGTCCCCGCCACGCTGCTCGCGGAGCGCGACGATCTCCTGCGCAAGCGCGAGGAGCTGCGCGATGAACTGCGGCGGGCCAGGGACGAGGTCGAAGCCATCATGAAGCGGAGAAAGTCGCGCTAGCGATGGAGTGTCCGTTCTGCTCCGAGACGATCAAGGACGAAGCCATCGCGTGCAAGCATTGTTCGCGAGACTTACGCGTCGTACGGCCGACGCTGCTCGAGATTGACGAGATCGTCGCCGAGCTGGACAAGCTCAGGCGCGATCTCGATCGCGTCAATGTCCGCCTCGAACGCTACAACAACCCGCTGCGTTATTATGGAACGCATGCGGTGCTCTACGTCCTCATTCCGTCCCTGCTGCTGGTGATCGCGCATGTGCTCGTGACCATCACCTTCAACGTGTCGCCGATCCCACTTCGGATTGCATCGATCGTCATCCCGCTCCTGTTCGGATTCGTGGCCTATCCGCTGCACCGGGTCTCCGCCCTGACGGCATTCGTGCTGGCGTTCCTGGCCGCAGGCGTCAGCATCCTGGCGATGCTGACGGTCACCGGCCTGCACGATGATGTCCCGATCCTGCCGACGATCTGGATCGAGTGGCGGGAGGTCTTCGAATATGGCGCCAGCATACTGCTCGCTTTCGTCTCCGGAAACATTCTCAGCGTCATGATCTTCCAGATCCTGCCGCGTGTGCTGACACAGGGCGGCAAACCGAATGCGTTCGCCTTCCGTGCAGCGCGCCTACTCGGGCAACACGTCGGCGAGGAGCAACTGCGCCGCCGCGCCCGCCTGATCCAGGACCTCATGCAGACCGCGGGGCCGCTGGCCGGCGTCGCCGCGACCGGCGTCGGATCGATCTATGCGGGGTTGAAGGGCTTCTTGCTCGGATAGCTCCGCGTTCAACGCGGACGCTTGGTCCGGGCCGGTGTGGCCCAGGGAAAAGATGCGAGCCTATCGCGCCTCGACCACCTCGCCGTCTTCCTTCACGAAGCGGCCAACCGGATTGTCCAGGATATCCATCACGGCCTCCGACGGCCGGCACAGGCGCGTGCCCCTTGGCGTCACCACGATCGGACGGTTGATCAGGATGGGATGGGCGATCATGAAATCGAGGAGCTGGTCGTCGGTCCATTTGGGATCGTCCAGGCCGAGTTCCTTGTACGGTGTTCCCTTCTCGCGCAGCAGCGCGCGGACCGGAATGCCCATCGTTGCGATCAATTCCTCGAGCTTCTCCCGCGAGGGCGGCGTCTTGAGATATTCGATGACGACGGGCTCAGTGCCGCTCTGCCGGATCATCGCCAGCGTGTTGCGCGAGGTGCCGCAGGCAGGGTTGTGATAGATCGTGACGCTCATCGAATTGTCTCCGTGACTGGCAGTCCGGCATCATCGCTGCCGCACCGCCGCCGGCAAATGATGAGTTCATTGGCGGGCCTCGGCAGCCGTCGGGACTTTACCAGTCCCCGCTTCGTACCAGCCCCGCGTGGCCTTGACGATACGGACGACGGACAGCATCACCGGGACCTCTACGAGGACGCCGACCACGGTCGCCAGCGCTGCGCCGGAGTCCAGGCCGAACAGGCTGATTGCGGCGGCGACGGCCAGCTCGAAGAAGTTGCTCGCGCCGATGAGGGCAGCCGGAGCCGCGACGCACCAGGCCACGCCGAACCGCCGGCTCAGCCAATAGGCCAGGCCCGCATTGAGATAGACTTGCACGAGGATCGGGACGGCAAGGATCGCGATGACGCCGGGCTGCCTGACGATCTGCTCTCCCTGGAAGCCGAAGAGCAGCACCAATGTCGCGAGGAGCGCGACAAGCGAGAGAGGCTGCAGCATCCGCATGACGCGGTTGAAGCTGGCGTCGCCGCCTCGCAGCAGCATCTTGCGCCACAGCTGAGCGACAATCACGGGAACAACGATGTAAAGCAGAACCGACAGAAGCAGCGTGTCCCAGGGGACGCTGATCGAGGCCACTCCGAGCAGCAACCCCACGAGCGGCGCGAACAGGAAAACCATGATCACGTCGTTGAGTGCGACCTGGCTCAGAGTGTAGTGGGGCTCCCCTTCGCACAAATTGGACCACACGAACACCATCGCAGTGCAGGGGGCAGCCGCAAGCAGGATCAAGCCGGCGATGTAGGACGGGATCTGGTCGGACGGCAGCCACGGTGCGAAGACGTGACCGATGAAGAAGGAGCCCAGCAGCGCCATCGAGAACGGCTTCACGGCCCAATTGATGAAGAGGGTGACGCCGACGCCGCGCCAATGCTCCCGGACCTGGCCCAGTGAGCCGAAGTCGATCTTCAACAACATCGGCACGATCATGAGCCAGATCAGTATCGCGACCGGCAGGTTGACCTTGGCGACCTCGGCGGCTGCAACCGCGCCGAAGAAGCCGGGCATGACGTGCCCCAATGCGACGCCGACCACGATGCAAAGCGCGACCCACAAGGTGAGGTATCGTTCGAAGATGCTCATGGTCACGCGACGTCGCTCTTGCCGGAGGTTGCCCCCTCGGAGCGGCCGATTTCCCGCAGCTTGGTTCCGAGCGAAAGCCGGTCGATGCCGCTGAGGGGCAGGTTCACGAACGCGCCAATGCGGTTCTTCAAGTAGCGGAAGGCCGTCGAGAAGGCCGCAAGTTTTTCAATCTCGGTGCCTTCGACGGCCGCAGGATCTTCGATGCCCCAATGCGCAGTCGTCGGTTGACCCGGCCAGACGGGACATGCTTCTCCGGCGGCGTTGTCACAGACGGTGAATACGAAATCCATCACCGGCGCATCGGGCGCGGCGAACTCGAGCCAGCTCTTCGAGCGCATCCCGTCGGCCGGGTAGTCCATGCTCTGCAGCGTGCGCAGCGCCAGCGGATGCACGGCGCCTTTCGGCGTGCTCCCAGCGGAGAAGGAGCGAAAGCGGCCGGCACCGTCCTTGCGAAGGATCGATTCCGCGAGCACGGAACGGGCCGAATTGCCCGTACAGAGGAACAGCACATTGTAGACGCGGTCAGGCATGGACCTTCTTCCTTCGCTTGGGAGCGCAGCACGATTGCAAAGTCTCGACGACGGGTTCGCAAACTTCCGGCCGTCCGCCGCAGCAATCGCGCAGCAGGAAGACGGCGACGTCGCGAAATTCACCGAGGTTGGCGCGGTAGACGATCGAACGGCTGTGCCGCTCGGACATCACGAGGCGCGCGCGGCTCAGAATCGACAGATGCGCCGAGAGCGTGTTCTGGGGGACTTCCAGCAGGCGTGCGAGATCGCCGGCCGCAAGACCGTCAGGCTCGTGTCTGACCAGCGCCCGGAACGCCTCCAGACGGGTCGGTTGAGACAGCGCGGCGAGCGCCAGGACGGCTTCTTCTGTTTCCATATATCCAGATTTATGGAATTATTTGGGTGGCGTCAACCTGAAATCCGCGACCTCGTGAGTAATATTTCGAATATTCTAGAAATAGCGTTTGACAGATGATGTGGCACGGGTGCATCCTGGCCTCATGAAGATCGATGACGCAGCAGCGCGTTTGGAGGCCCTGGGCAATCGGACCCGGCTTCAGATCTACCGCGCATTGGTCCGGGCCGGGCACGCGGGCATGCCGGTTGGCCGCTTGCAGGACAAGCTGAAGATCCCGGCGTCAACGCTGTCGCACCACATCAAGACCCTGGTCGCGGTCGGACTGGTCAGTCAGGTCAGGGAATCGACGACCCTGATCTGCCACGCCAACTTCGACGCCATGCGGGGCCTGGTCGACTATCTGGTCGCGGAGTGCTGCGCGGACGAAGCCGGATGCAAGGATGCTCAGACGGCAGCCTGATTCATTTGACGATTTATTCCATAATTCTAGAAATACAGGAGAAAACGACATGAGCAAGAAAACGGTGGCCATCATCGGGGCGGGGCCGGTCGGTCTCGCCGCCGCCGCGCATGTGCTCGAACGCGACATGTCGCCCGTCGTGCTCGAAGCCGGACCCGAGGCCGGGCATGCGGTGCGGCAGTGGCGGCACGTCCAGCTCTTCTCGCCGTGGGAATACAATGTCGACAAGGCGTCGGCGCGCCTGCTCGCGCCGACGGGCTGGAATTCGCCGGACCAGCAATCCTATCCGACCGGCGGCGAGCTGATCGAGCGCTACCTCGCGCCGCTCGCAACGCGAACGAAGCTGCGCGAGACGATCTGGACGTCGAGCCGCGTCACGGCGATCAGCCGCGTCGGCTTCGACAAGGCGAAGACCAGGGGCCGCGAGCAGGCGCCGTTCGAACTCCGCTATCAGAACGGCAAGGGTCCCGAGGTGCTGCGCGCCGATGCCGTCATCGACGTGTCAGGCACGTGGTTCTCGCCCAATCCCGCCGGCAGCAACGGTCTGCCCGCGATCGGCGAACACGAGCACGCCGGTCGCATCGCCTATGGCATGCCGGATGTGCGAGGTGCTGCGCGCGACAAATATGCCGGCAAGACCGTGGCCGTGCTCGGTGCCGGCCATTCCGCGCTGGGCACGCTGATCGAACTCGCGCGGCTCGCCGAGGAGGTGCCCGGCACGCAGCCCGTCTGGCTGTTGCGCGGCAACGATCCCGCAAAGGCCTTCGGCGGCGGCAGCAACGACAAGCTTGCCGCGCGCGGCGAGCTGGGATCCACCTTCGCAGCGCTCGTGGCTGACGGAAAGATCAAGGTCGAGACCGATTTCGGTGTCACCCATCTTTCGGAGGTCGAAGGACGTCTCAGGATTTCGGCGGGTGCCTGCTGCGGTGCGCGCAGCGTGGTTGCGGATGAGCTGGTGGTGTCGACCGGCTTCCGTCCCGATCTCTCGTTCCTGTCCGAGCTGCGGCTTCGGCTCGACCCGGCGATCGAGGCGCCCGTCGCACTTGCGCCGCTGATCGATCCCAACGAGCACAGCTGCGGAACGGTGCGGCCTCACGGCGCTCGCGAACTGGCGCATGACGAGCCCGGCTTCTATCTGGCCGGCATGAAATCCTACGGCCGGGCGCCGACCTTCCTGATGACCACCGGATACGAGCAGGTCCGTTCGATCGTCGCCGATATCGCCGGCGACAAGGAGGCTGCGGCACGGATCGAGCTCGTGCTGCCCGAGACCGGCGTCTGCACACGTGGCGGCGTCGAGTCGGCCGGCGCAGCGGGATGCTGCGGCGGTCCGGCCAAGGCCGAACCCTCAGCCTGCTGTGCGGCCGATGAATCCGCGATGAAGGCAGGCAGCGCGGGATGCGGTTGCTCATGAGCCGAGGCGCTGCGAGCCCGTTCGCTGTCGTCGTCGCGCTCGGCAGCGCCCAGACCATTGCCTGGGCGTCGAGTTACTATCTTCCTGCGATCCTGGCTGCGCCGATTGCGCACGATCTCGGTCTCGCGCCGACTTACCTGTTCGGCGCGCTGTCGGGAGCGCTGGTCATCTCCGGCCTGCTCGGCCCGAGAGTCGGTCATGCTATCGATACGTTCGGAGGGCGCAGCCTGCTTGCCGTCTCGAACCTCGTCTTCGCGGCAGGCTTGCTCCTGCTCTCCGTGTCCCATGGCGTGGCGCTGCTGATCGCGGCCTGGATCCTGCTCGGGATCGGCATGGGCATGGGCCTCTATGAAGCGGCGTTCGCGACGCTTGCGCGGATCTACGGCGCCAATGCGCGAGCAACGATCACCGGCATCACGCTGATCGCCGGTTTCGCCTCTACCCTCGGCTGGCCTCTCACGACGTGGCTCGCTTCGGAGTACGGCTGGCGCGCGGCCTGCCAGGTATGGGCGGTGATCCATATCGGCCTTGCCTTGCCGCTCAACCTTTCGCTGCCCCGTGCCGCTCCATTGAACCAGGATTCCCGACCGGGCACGGGCGCGAGCCAACACTCCGGCCGCCAGAGCGAAAGCTTCGCGATGATGCTGCTGGCGTATATTTTTGCGGCGGCAAGCTTCGTCAGCTCCGGAGTCTCGGCCATCCTGCCGACCATGCTGGTTGCGTTCGGCGCCACGCCGGCACAGGCCTTGTTCGCAGGAGCATTGGTCGGACCTGCGCAAGTCGGCGCCCGCCTTCTGGAGGCAGGATGGCTCAGCCGGTTTCATCCGCTGCTGTCGGCAAGGCTTGCCATGCTCATGAATCCGATCGGCGTGCTTGCACTGGTCGCGGGCGGCCCTTGGCTCGCGCCGGCCTTCACGGTGCTGTATGGCGCGGGCAACGGCATCATCACCATTGCCCGTGGTACGCTGCCACTGGCGTTGTTCGGGCCGGCGGGATTCGGCAGGCGGGTCGGCATGATCTCGCTGCCGTCGAGGGCAACAGGCGCCTTCGCGCCGCTTGCGCTCGGACTGATGGTGGAGCATTTCGGCAGCAGCGCACTCTGGATCAGCGCGCTGGCCTCGGTCTCCGCTTTCGTCGCGCTTCTGCTGCTTCGTGCGGATCAGAACGCCCAGGCGACGGGGGGAGAGCATACATAGCTTGCGCGATGGCATGCATCGGAGCTTCACTCACGAATGCTTGACCCGGATCAAAGAATGCTTTCGGCGGCGGATTATGCTAGAAGCAAGCCGCGGTTCCAAGAAGTATCCAAAAGGTTAAGCACATCCTGATGCGGATCGTCCGTACCATCCTGGCATTCGCCATCGCCCTATCCCTGGCGATGCTGCCGGCTGGCGCGTCCGCTTCTGGCCTCGCCGTGGCGTCGGGCGACATGCACGCGGCCATGGTCATGAGCGGCGACGGCGATATGTCGATGGACGATTGTTGTCCCGACATGAAGGGAACGGGCTCCGACACCGCCGGCTACAAGTGCGGGATGGGCTTCTGCTGTGTCGGGAACGCCACCGCGCTCGCAGACGTCCGTCCCCTGGCTTTCGAATTCCTCGCCGTAGGGGCGGGGAAAACCGCCATTCCCGCCGACCAGGTCGTCTCTTTCCTCGGCGGCAGCCCTCCCTTCCGGCCTCCTCGAATCTGATCTCGCCAAGCCAACGACGCGTGCGGCACGCCTGCGCGCGACGATGACTGACGTGCGCGCTTCATGCGTCACGGCGGAAGATCAATTCATGAGGACAGGACAATGCTTTCCAAATTCAGCACCGCGGCTGTTGCCGCCACCCTTTCGCTCGCCGCAACGGCCGCGATGGCGGGTGCCGGCGATTACGCGTTCGAGCCGGTCAATCCCGAGATGAAGAAGGGCGACGACGTCACGCTCGCCGTTCGCTTGACCAACAAGCAGACCGGCAAGCCGGTTGCGGATGCCGTCATCTTCAAGACGCGCGTCGACATGGCGCCGGACGGCATGGCCGAGATGGAGTCGGCCGTGGCGCTGTTGCCGTCCAAGGAGCCGGGCGTCTACGCCTTCAAGACGGACCTGCCGATGGCCGGCCGCTATCAGGTCACGCTCTCGGCGAAGGTGCAGGGCGAGCCTGACACGGTCACCGGCAAGGTCATCGTCAAGGCGACGAAGTGAGCCTTCGGGCGCCGGATGGCGCCCGAACTTCTCTCTCCCATTCACATGGACGCGCACCCGAGGCGCGCAGAATCTGGCGATGAACACGCTCCGTCTTCTCACCGCACTCGCGCTCACTGGCAGCCTGGCCCTGGGCGGCTCCTGGCTCATGACCGACGGACGCTCGTCCGTCCATGCCGCGGTCGTCTCGGCCACGGAAGGCGGCGCCCGAACGCCGCTTTATTTCCGCGATCCGGGCGGCGCGCCGCTCTGGTCGGCCGGTCCAAGGAAGGATGACCGCGGGCGGGACTATCTGCCGGTCTACGATGACGATCAGGCAGCCCCTGCAGAGCCGAAGCCATCGCAGGCGGCCGCGTCGCGAAAAATCCTCTACTACCGCAATCCCATGGGGCTGCCCGACACCTCGCCCGTGCCGAAGAAGGATCCGATGGGGATGAACTACATTCCCGTCTACGAGGGCGACGACTTCGATGATGGGACGGTGAAGCTGTCGCCCGGAAAAATCCAGCGCACCGGCGTGAAGTCCGAGCCGGCTGAGCGGCGGTCGATCCGGGTGCTGGTGAAGGCGCCCGGCACGATCCAGCTGGACGAGCGCCGCGTCTCGGTGATCGCGATGCGCGCCGAGAGCTTCGTGCAGAAGATCGCGGACGTCACCACCGGCACCCGCGTGAAGGCCGGCCAGCCGCTGATGGAGATCTATAGTTCGGCGGTCGCGTCCGCGGCGGCGGAATATCTTGCGACGATCACCTCGAAGACAGTGGGCGGTGTCGAGGTGTACGGCCGCGGCTCGCGGCAACGGCTGGTCAATCTCGACGTCCCCGAGCAGGTCATCGCCGAGATGGAGAAGACGCGCGTCGCGCCCGTCACCATCCACTGGGCGGCGCCGCGCGACGGAATCGTGCTTGAGCGCAACGCGATCGAAGGCATGCGCGCCAATCCCGGCGACGTGCTGTTCCGGATCGCGGACATCTCGCTGGTGTGGGCGCTGGTCGACGTTGCCGAGCGCGATCTCGGCAACATCGCGGTGGGGCAGTCCGTTACGGTGCGCGCGCGCAGCTTTCCCGGCCGAGCCTTCACCGGCAGGATCGCCGTGATCTATCCGCAGGTGAACCGCGAAACCCGGACGGTCCGCGTCCGGGTCGAGCTCGCCAATCCCGACGCGGCGCTGCTGCCGGACATGTATGTCGATGCCGACATCGACACGGCAGATGGCGCGCCGGTCCTGGCGATCCAGGATAGCTCGGTGCTCGACACCGGCACGCGCCAGGCCGTTCTCGTCGACAAGGGGGACGGGCGTTTCGAGCCGCGCGAGGTGAAGCTCGGGCGGCGCGGCGGCGGCTACATCGAGGTGCGGGACGGCCTTGCCGACGGCGAGGCCGTGGTCACATCCGCCAACTTCCTGATCGATGCGGAGAGCAATCTGAAGTCCGCGCTCAAGGGCTTCGCCGAGGCTGCTCCTCAGGCCTCCGACGCGGGCCATGCGACGGGAGAGCACAAATGATCACCCGCATCATCGCCTGGTCGGCGCGCAACCTGCTGCTGGTGCTGTTCGGCACCGGCTTTGCAGCCGCCGCCGGCTTCTACGCGCTGCTTCATTTGCCGCTGGACGCGATCCCCGACCTCTCCGACACGCAGGTCATCGTCTACACCGAGTATCCCGGCCAGGCGCCGCAGGTGATCGAAGACCAGGTCACTTATCCCTTGACGACGGCGATGCTGACCGTGCCGAAATCGAAGGTGGTGCGCGGCTTCTCCTTCTTCGGCGTGTCGTTCGTCTACGTGATCTTCGAGGACGGCACCGACATCTATTGGGCGCGCTCGCGCGTCATGGAGTTCCTGAACGGCGCGTCGTCCAGGCTTCCCGCCGGCGTCAGCCCGACCATCGGGCCCGATGCGACGGGCGTCGGCTGGGTCTACCAATACGCCGTGATATCGAAGGAATTGAACCTCGCCGACACGCGCACCATCCAGGACTGGAACCTGAAATTCGCCCTCGCCAAGGCGGAAGGCGTCGCCGAGGTCGCCAGCATCGGCGGCTTCGTCAAGCAATACAACGTTGTGCTCGATCCGCAGCGGATGCGCGATCGCGGCATCAGCATGCAGAAGATCCGGGAGGCGATCCGCGCCAGCAACGCCGACGTCGGCGGACGCACGGTCGAGCTGTCGGAGTTCGAATACGTCATTCGCGGCAAGGGCTACGTCAAGAGCGTCAACGATCTCGGCAACATCGTCCTGAAGAGGAGCAATGGCACGCCGGTGCTGCTCCGGGACGTCGCCAAAGTCGAGCTCGGGCCGGACGAGCGGCGCGGCATCGCCGAGCTGAACGGCGAAGGCGAGGTCGCAAGCGGCATCGTATTGCAGCGTTTCGGCGTCAACGCCCTCGACGTGATCGAGAACGTCAAGAAGCGATTCGAGGAGATCGCGAGCAGCCTGCCGAAATCGGTCGAGATCGTCCCGGTCTACGATCGCTCGGGCCTGATCTATGCGGCCATCGATACGCTCAAGCACACGCTGTTCGAGGAGAGCATCGTGGTCGCGCTCGTCTGCATCGTGTTCCTGCTCCATGTCCGCAGCGCGCTGGTCGCGATCCTGATGCTGCCGGTCGGCGTGCTGATGGCATTCGGCGCCATGAAGTTGCTGGGACTGGGATCGAACATCATGAGCCTGGGGGGCATCGCGATTGCGATCGGTGCCATGGTGGATGCCGCGATCGTCATGATCGAGAACGCCCACAAGCACCTCGAACGCGCCAAGCCCGATCAGTCGCGCGTCCAGATCCTGATCGACGCGGCCTCCGAGGTCGGCCCTGCGCTGTTCTTCAGCCTGCTGATCATCACCGTGTCGTTCATGCCGATCTTCACGCTGGAATCGCAGGAAGGGCGGCTGTTCAGTCCGTTGGCGTTCACGAAAACCTTCGCGATGGCTGCTGCGGCCCTGCTGTCCGTCACCCTGGTGCCGGCGCTGATGGTGATCTTCGTCCGCGGCAGGATCGTGCCGGAGCACAGGAACGTCATCAACCGCTTCCTGATCTGGATCTACCGCCCGGTCATCAAGGGCGTGCTGCGTGCCAAGACGCTAGTGATCCTGGCCTCGCTGGTCGTGCTCGCCGTCACGATCTGGCCGGCGCGGCAGCTCGGCACCGAGTTCATGCCGACGCTGAACGAGGGCACGCTGCTCTACATGCCGACGACGCTACCCGGCATCTCCGTGACCAAGGCGGCCGAGCTGATGCAGACCCAGGACCGCATCATCAAGTCGTTCCCGGAGGTCGAATCGGTCTACGGCAAGGCGGGACGGGCGGCGACCGCGACCGATCCGGCGCCGACCGAGATGTTCGAGACGGTGGTCAACCTGAAGCCGAAGGAGCAGTGGCGCCCCGGCGTCACCGTCGACGGCCTGGTCGCGGAGATGGACAAGGCGCTGCAGTTTCCGGGCGTCTCCAACGCCTGGACCATGCCGATCAAGGCGCGTATCGACATGCTGTCCACCGGCATCCGCACGCCTGTCGGGGTCAAGGTGATGGGCACCGACCTCGTCGAGATCGACCGGCTGGCGAAGCAGGTCGAGCGGGTGATCAAGGCCGTCCCGGGCACGTCCTCGGCTTACGCCGAGCGCGGTATCGGCGGCTACTATCTCGAGATCGTCCCGGATCGCGAGGCGCTGGCCCGCTATGGCATCCTGATCCAGGACGTCCAGGACACCATCGCGGCCGCGCTCGGCGGCCAGACGGTGACGACGACGGTGGAGGGGCGGCAGCGGTTCACGGTGAACATGCGCTATCCGCGCGATCTGCGCGACAATCCGAAGGCCATCGCCAGCGACATCCTGGTGCCGATGCCGGCGGGCGGCGCGGTGCCGCTCGGCGAGGTCGCGAAGGTCGAGCCGGCGCGGGGGCCGACCTCGATCCGGACCGAGAACGGCCAGCTTGCGACCTACGTCTACGTCGACATCCGCGATCGCGACATCGGCAGCTACGTCGCCGATGCGCAACGCGCGGTGTCGGACAGCATCCAGTTTCCGCCCGGATACTACGTGGTCTGGAGCGGTCAGTACGAATATCTCCAGCGCGCCGCCGCCCGCCTGAAGATCGTCGTTCCGGTGACACTCACGATCATCTTCCTGCTGCTGTACCTGAACTTCGGGGCCATGACCGAGACGCTCATCGTGATGCTGTCGCTGCCCTTCGCGCTGGTCGGCGGCATCTGGATGATGTGGTGGCTCGGCTTCAACCTGTCGGTCGCCGTCGCGGTCGGCTTCATTGCGCTCGCCGGTGTCGCCGCCGAGACCGGCGTCGTGATGCTGATCTACCTCGAGCACGCGCTGGCCGAGCTGAAGGCGAAGCGCAGCGCCGAGGGCAGGGCCTTCACCCGGCGCGATCTCCACGAGGCCATCATGGAGGGCGCCGTCGAGCGCGTCCGTCCCAAGATGATGACGGTGGTCGCCATCATGGCGGGCCTGTTGCCGATCATGTGGAGCACCGGCACCGGGTCGGAGATCATGCAGCGCATCGCGGTGCCGATGATCGGCGGGATGACGTCGTCGACGCTGCTGACGCTGATCGTGATCCCGGCGATCTTCGGGCTGGTCAAGGGCTTCCAACTGCCGCCCGAGTCCGAGGACAAGGGACAACCGACCGAAATGTCAGAGCCGATCGGTCCGAGATTGCGGGTGCTGCAGTCTGCCGAATGAGGTCAGTCATGTTGAACGGCTGTCAGAAATGGCGGGGCGATGGAATTGATCGCCGCATTGGTCGTCACCGCGCTAATATTGGGGACGGCGATGCCAGGAGATGCGCGCATGGGCTTCTATAACGACGTCATTCTGCCACGGCTTTGCGACCTTGCGATGCGGAACAAGGAACTTGCGCCCTACCGGCAGCGTGCGGCCCGCGCGGCCCAGGGTCGGGTCCTCGAGATCGGCGTCGGGTCCGGCCGCAACCTGCCGTTCTACGGAGCTACGGTGACGCAGCTTGTGGCGCTCGAGCCCGCTCCAAGGCTTCTCGAAATGGCGCGATGCGCGCCACATCCGGACACTCCGGTCGATCTCGTTGAAGCTTCGGCCGAGGCTATGCCGATCGAGGACCGCAGCATCGACACGGTCCTGACGACCTGGACCATGTGCAGCATTCCGGACGTCGATCGCGCGATGACGGAGGCGCGGCGTGTGCTGAAACCGGGAGGGAAGCTGGTCTTCGTCGAGCATGGCCGCGCACCCGAACCGCGCGTGCGCTGGTGGCAGGATCGCCTGACGCCCGCATGGATGCGCATCTCGGGCGGTTGCCATCTCAACCGGGACATCGCTGACGTCTTGACCCGGAACGGCTTTCGCATCGACGAGATGCGCACCGGCTATATGAACGGGCTGAAGCCCATGACGTTCATGTACGAGGGCCAGGCGAGCCCCCGTTGATGCCTTGAGATTCAGCGATGAGGAAAGGAATCCGAAGATGAGGGAACGCGGACATGTGATGACCCGTCGGTCGCTTGCAGGGCTGATGGCGGCGGCAGCGGCGGCAGTCCTTGCCAGGCCTGCCGTTGCGGCGCCGGCCGGAGAAACGACCGTCACGGTGCATAGGGATCCGAGCTGCGGCTGTTGCGCGGGCTGGGTGCAGCATCTCCGGGACGCAGGATTTGTCGTCCAGGTGGAGGAGACTGCCGATCTCGACGCGGTTCGGAATCGTCTCGGCATCCCCTCGGACCTGGCCGCGTGTCACACGGCGGAAGTCGCAGGCTATCTCATCGAGGGACATGTGCCGGCCGCAGCCGTGCGGCGCCTCCTCTCGGAGCGCCCCATTGCGAAAGGGCTCGCTGTGCCGGGCATGCCGGTCGGATCGCCCGGGATGGAAGGCGGCAAGCCGGAGCCTTACACGGTCGTGCTGTTCGGCGCCGATGGTCAAAGGCCATTCATGCGCTTTATCGGCTCCCAGGTGATCGGTTGAGAGCTTCATGATCAGGGAGCGCTCCCAGCCGCCGCCGTCATGGAAGCTCAGATCGCAACCTGCCGAAGGTCCCGCGTAGATCACCGGCGATGTTGCCATTTACGCCATCGCCGAGTCATGATTGGTTGACGTCCTGCAACATGGGTGGAAAGTCATGAGGATCGTCGTTTTGATCATCGCGTTGTTCGCGCCCTCTGCCGCTTGGGCGCAGACGCCGTACGCCGGCATGCAGTCCCGCCACATCAAGGCGCTTTCGGACCAGCAGATCGGCGATCTGCGGGCGGGGCGCGGCATGGGGCTCGCACTCGCGGCCGAGCTCAATGGTTATCCCGGGCCCTCCCACGTGCTCGAACTCGCGGACCAATTGGGATTGAACCCGGAGCAGCGGAGCAAGGTCGAGGCGATGTTCTCCGAGATGAGGGCCGAGACCACTCCCATCGGCAGCAGATTAATCGAGAGCGAGGCGGATCTGGATCGGCAGTTCGCCAGCCGCACGATCACCGACGAGAGTCTGGGATCCGCCACCGCGGCGATCGCGAAGACGCAGGGAGAGCTGCGGCAAGCTCATCTCAAATATCACCTGCGCACCGCGGCGGTTCTCGATCAGGCGCAATTGGCAAGATACGCCGAGCTGCGCGGGTACACGTCCGGCGGCGCGTCGCAGCGCCATCGTCACCATCAATGAGCTGGCGCACGGGCCGAGCGTTGCCGATCCCTGGATGACGCCAAAACAGCCGGTGTCATCTTCCGCCGCTACGGCTGTGGAGGATAGCGGTCGAACGCCGGCAGTTCGTGCGCATGCTCCATCCAGCGAAGACGCTCGGCGACCTGGATCTGCATCGTTGCCGGCACGACCTCGGGATCGTCATAGGTCGCGCTCTGGATGTCGATGATTCCGGGCATTATGTTAGCATTGAAATAGAACAGGCCGGTGCCGCAGTCGCCGCAGAAGTGCCGCCGGCCATGTTCCGAGGAGTGGTACACCTTCGGCTCGCCCTTGGTCACCTTGACGGCATCGTCCGCGTACATCGTCCAGCCGACGACCGGCGCGCCGGCGTGAAGTCGGCAATCGCGGCAGTGGCACAACGCATGCACGATCGCCTCGCCCTCGACCTCATAACGGATTGCGCCGCAGTGACAGCCGCCGGTGATGGTGCTCATGCGTTCCTCCGATCGAAGATGGTTGTGCCGATCGATATCTCTCGCGACGAGCCGCTTCAACGCCGCAATCGATCTGTGGTTGCGTCCTACTGTCGCGTGACAGCTGCTGCCATGGGAGCCGCGCTGACTGCCGCGGGAAATGCAGGGCGCGCGCCGCAGTTCCGCGCGCCCGAGCTTGAATGAGCCCTGACGCGCAGTGTTGCGCAGCTGCGTTTCGGTCAACGACCTGGCCAGCGAAGCGCCAGGCTCGGGCTTCGACTGAGAGCCACTTGCCGTAACGGCGTTCGAGCACGGCAATGTCTGCCAGGGCCACTAGCGGAATGTCTTCAAGGCTCCGCTTTATGAGATTCCCTGATTTTGCGGAGCAACCTTGGCAATCCTGCTGTACCCCTAGACCCTCTGCTTACAGTTAAATCAGCGGGATTTCCGCTTTCACTGAACTTCATTATTTGCCGGATTGGCTCCGCCATTATTTGCCGGATTGGCTCCGCCATTTTGGCAAGCAAAAACTGGCAGTCTCGGGCGCGCTCCTCCGCAAAGGCAGGGAACGCCTTCATAGAGACCACGTCAACCGTGGCAAAGTACTTCCATTGAGAAGACCCTTTCCAGTGACAGCGAACGTAAGGCACTGGCTCTAACATCACGTTGTCTGCATCAACATTGTGGTATGCGCGAATGAGCTCGCCCTCAATGAGAACGACAGGAAACGCACCTCCGCAATTGTCCTCGCTATTCGATCACCTCGTCGGCGCGGACAAGTAGTGAGGGTGATACGGTGAGGCCCAGCGCTTTGGCAGTCTTCATGTTGATGATCAGCTCGAATTTGATCGGCCTCTCTACCGGCAATTCGGAAGGCTTGGCGCCTTTGAGGATCTTGTCCACGTAATGTGCCGCACGGCGGAACAGATCTCGGGCGTCGGCTCCGTACACCGACAATCCGCCATCGGCATAATGCCGGAACAGATAGTTTGCCGGCAGGCGATATTTCGCCGCGAGCGCGATAATCCGCGGAGCCTGAACATAGGTGAGCGTATCGCCAAAATCGATGATTGCATCGGCATGCTGGGCAGCAGCGGATGCAAACGCGACGTCGAGCTCCTCGGCCGTCGCCGCCTCGACCGGCAGCAAGGCCACGCCGAGCTCCCGGCCTATGCGGGGTACGTCTTCTGCGAGATATAGCCTCTGCATTGGGTTGGCCGGATTGACCAAGAGCGCGATCTTCGAGGCGCCGGGAACGAGTTCTCGAAGGATTTCGAGACGTTTCGCGAGGAAGTCATCCGGTACCATGGTCGAAAGGCCCGTCACGTTGCCTCCTGGACGCGGCAGGCTTTGCACGAGGCCAAGCTTCACGGGGTCGGCCACACTCACGAATACGATAGGAACGGTGGTGGTTGCCGACTTCAGCGCTACGGCCGCTTGCGGACCGGGAGCGACAAACAGCTCGGGACTGAGGGCAATCAGATCGGCGACAGACGCCGCCAGTCGATCCGAGGGATGAGAAAAGCGATACTCGATGAGGAGATTTTTTCCTTCGATCCAGCCGAGGCTTCGCAGCGTGTCAAGAAGCACGAGCTCGGCTTGATTGAGGGCTTTCCCACCTCCATCACCTACAGCGAGAAAGCCGAGCCGACGGCGTTTTCCCTGCGCGCGCGAATAGCATGGCGAAATGAGCAGCGCCGCGGTGCCCGCTATGAACTCCCGCCGTTTCATTCGACCCTCATCGCAGCGTGAGGACCAGGGGCGGCAGCGTATCACCTTTCGATAGTCGTCGCACTCTGTAGCTGCAAATGCTGCGCCGCAAATGTGACGCGTGGTTCGGGACGGGCTATGGGTCGAGACTTGCGGACCTCACAGGAGCGAGCGCTGAGATCAACCATGGGCAAGGCGCTCCTCGCTTCAGGCGAGGACATCGCAATCGCAATCTTTGCTCCGACATGACAACACCCGCAACGGATGGCTCCGCGCGGGTGTGACGAACTTTCGATGATGCCAGTATGCCGGTGTTTTGCCCGACGAGTCAAAGGGGCGTGCACGTCCGTCCGGCCGCTTCGTCATCGTCGACGGAAGAACGTAATGATTTCAATGCCCCCGCTACTGTGCATGGGGTTGTTTTCGCAGTTTCCGTTTTGCCCTGCTGAAACAGCCGGCTCAGCGCCGGCTGCGCGGCGCTTCGGCCTTGGCCGGCGGCTCGGTTTGCGGCGCGCAGGTCGCCGCTGCCAGCGAGGCCTGCGCCTGCGGCATCAGGCCGGGCTCGGGGGCGAGCGCCTTCATCAGGATCAGGCCGGTGGTCGCAGGGGAATCGATGATCAGCCGGTCGGCCGCGGTGACCTCTTCGTCCTCGGGCAGCTCGCTGTGCTGCGCTTCGGTCATCAGGTCGAGCTCGATCACCTTCTTGCCGGCCGAGCGGTCGTTGATGGCGTAATAGGCGATCTCGTTGCGGGTGTAGAACGACACCGAGGTGTAGGCCTGGCTCACCGGCACCGTCAGCTTGATCGGTCCGCCCGACAGATCGTAGCGGCAGATCGCCAGCGCGAAGGCCGGATCCATGAACGGCATCGGCGAAGTGTTGGGGTCGGCGAGGGGAAGCTGGGTGACGGCGTTCACCTTCGTCATCGGCGTCAGCCGCGAATAGGCATCCTGCGTCGCGATCCGCGGCAGCGCCAGCACGCTGACGAGATGGACCACGAGGCCCAGCACCACGCCGGCAACGATGGTGAACGCGAGCCGGATCATGAGCAGCCCACCGTGGTGATGCTCGGCATCGGCGCATCGCGCTGGGTGCGCGTTGCGACCCCGACCGGGGTGTCGTAGAGGCGCAGCATCAAGGCGTAGCGCTCGATGCCGCCGGTCGGCAGCCAGTTGCCGGCACGGGAGCGCGAGGCGATGCGGATCTCGAACGAGCCGTCGGACTGCCGCACGATCTCCTGGCTGGTGAAGCCGTAGCGGGCAAGCGAATTGGCGACGAGGTGGCCCTTGCGGTCGTACAGCGTCAGCGTCCAGAACCGCGCCGGCGGCGTCACGCCGGAGACGACGACATCGCAGCGGCCGTCGAGCGCCTTCCTCTTGTCGTCGGTGGTGGCGGTGAAGGCGACGCCGTCGCCGGTGCCGATCGGCAGCTCGCCGTTGCGCACGATGGTGGCGCGCGAATAGGGGTCGGCGTCGGCGGTGCCGGTGCGCGGCCGCGCGGTCCAGGCGCCGATGGTCAGCGTGCCGATCTCGGTGCCGCGCGTCGTCGTCATCCAGGTCGCGCCGACGCCGACCACCGTTGCGAGAAGAAGCGCCGTCAATGTGATCAGGATCAGCCGCACGGGTTTCAATCAGTTCTTGCGCGGAGCAGAGGCGTTGGCGTTCTCTTCCGCATAGTTTTGCGGGAAGGCGAGCGCGCTCGTCGCCGAGGACGGCTTCGCCGGCTTGCCGTCGTCGGCCGCGGATTTATTCGCGGTCCTGGCCGCATCATCGAGCAGCTTCTCGACGCGCACGAGGACGTCGGCACCGCGCTTGGTCAGCACCGGCGGCGGACCCGGCTTGGTCTCCAGCACCTTCGCCGCCGCATTGGCCTGCGCGTTGGAAACATGCTGCGGCGGCAGCTTCTGGCCCATGCCGATGCCGGGGATCTCCCGGACCTCGACGCCCTGATGCGCCGCGAGCATGATGTCGTGCCAGGTCTGCGCCGGCAGCGAGCCGCCGGTCATCCGGTTGGTCGGCGAGTAGTCGTCGTTGCCGTACCAGACCGCGCAGGTGAAGTTGCCGGTGTAGCCGACGAACCAGGCGTCGCGATACGCATTGGTCGTGCCGGTCTTGCCCGCGGTCGGAATGCCATCGAGCGCGGCGCGGCGTGCGGTGCCTTCGCTGACGACGTGGCTCATCATGCCGGCCATGTCGGCGGCAACGGAAGCGGGGATCGCCTGCCGCGGCTTCGGGCCGTCGCGGTCCCAGCGCCAGACGAGGTCGCCGGCACCGGTGCGCACTTCGAGCACCGCATGCGGCGTCACCGCCTTGCCGCGGTTGGGGAAGGTGGCGTAGGCCACGGCATGCTCGAGTACGGTGACTTCGTCCGAACCGATCGGCAGCGACGGCGTGTCGGGCAGCGGCGCCTTGAGACCGAAGCGGCGGGCGACCTCGACGATCTTGGCGCGGCCGATCTTGGCCGGGTTCGGTGCCTTCGGCTGATCCCGCCGGCCGATCTCGATCGACAGCTTCACCGGCACGACGTTGATCGAGCGCGTGATCGCCTGCGTCAGCGTCACCGAGCCGGAATAGGAATGGCCATAATTCTGCGGGCACCAATTGCCGATGCAGACCGGGCCGTCGACCACGATCGAGTTCGGCGTGTAGCCGTTCAGCAGCGCCGTGGTGTAGACGTAGGGCTTGAACGAGGAGCCGGGCTGGCGATAGGCGTCGGTGGCGCGGTTGAACTGGCTGGCGCCGTAGTCGCGGCCGCCGACCATGGCGCGGACGCCGCCGTCGAGATCGGCGACGACGGTCGCCGCCTGCGTCGCGTGATAGTCGCGGCCGAACTGGCGCAGCTGGTTCTCGACCGCGTCCTCTGCTGCCTTCTGCACGTTGGTGTCCATCGCGGTGCGGACCACGAAGACGCGCTCGGTGTACGACTTCGGGAAGGTGTCGACCAGCTTGCGCATCTCGTCGAAGGCGTAGTCGAGATAGTAGTTCGGCGAAGCCTCGTCGCGGCGGTCGACGGCGAAGGCCGGATTGCGGCGGGCGCCGAACACCTGGCCCTCGGTCATGAATCCGGCATCGACGAGGTTGTCGAGCACGACGTTGGCGCGGGCGCGGGCGGCGGGCAGGTTGATGTGGGGGGCGTATTTCGTCGGTGCCTTGAACAGGCCGGCGAGCATCGCAGCTTCCGCCAGCGTCACGTCGCGCGCCGACTTGTTGAAGTAGAAATGCGCCGCGCCGTCGACGCCGAAGGTGCCGCCGCCCATATAGGCGCGGTCGAGATACAGCTTGAGGATCTCGTTCTTGGTCAGGCGCCATTCCAGCCAGATCGCGAGGAAGGCCTCGTTGACCTTGCGCTCGATGGTGCGCTCGTTGCTCAGGAACAGATTCTTGGCGAGCTGCTGGGTGATCGAGGAGCCGCCCTGGCGCACGCCGCCGGCCTGGGCGTTGGTGACGAGCGCGCGCGCGGTGCCGGCGATGTCGATGCCGAAATGCTCGTAGAAGCGGCGGTCCTCGGTCGCCAGCGTCGCCTTGATCAGGACATCGGGAAAGTCTTCCAGCGGGATCGAATCGTTGTGCTTGATGCCGCGGCTGCCGATCGGATTGCCGTAGCGGTCGAGGAAGCTCACCGCGAGATCGGACTTCTTCAGCCAGTCCTCGTCCGCGGTTTCGCGGAAGGCGGGGATGGCGAGGGTGAGCATCACGACCATGCCGCCAAGCCCGAGCGTCGCGGCCTCCGACAATGGCTCGATGAACACCCAGCGCTTCCAGCGCCCGACATAGAACCGGTCCATGAAGGTCGAGTAGCGCTCGTAGAGCTCGCGGATGCCCTTGGCCGAGGAGAACAGCGAGGAGTCGATACGCGCATCGAGGTCGAGGAAGAAATTCCGGACCCTCTGCTTCCAATGCGGTGGTATGATCTGTCGCACCTAGAACCCTTGAGGCTTGCTTCGAGCGTTCAAGCACCCGGCCGGGGCGGCATCGAGACGTCTTGGAGGAATGTTGCGGCAAACCCAAGGCGCCCGGGCAGCATCCGAGGGACTTGCTGTTCCTTCTAGCCGAGCGGGGCCCATAAACCAATGGTCACGCTCGCGATTTTGAACAACAGGCCTAACTGACCCCGGGTCATTACGGGCTTCGGAGAGGCCTCGCTTGCACCCTTGCGGCCGTGCCCCCTAGATGGCGTCGCCGTAGCTCTTTCGAATTTTTGTTGAGGCGCATGACCGCAGCTCCCAAACGACCCTCAGGCCAGGAAGAATTCTTCTGGAAAACCAAGACGTTGGAAGAGATGTCGGGGGCCGAATGGGAAAGCCTGTGCGACGGCTGCGGCCGCTGCTGCCTGAACAAGCTCGAAGACGAGGACACCGGCCGGATCTACTTCACCCATGTCGGCTGCAAGCTGCTCGACGGGGCGAGCTGCGCCTGCAAGGACTATCCGAATCGTTCCGACAAGGTTCCGGATTGCGTCCGCCTGACCCCGGCCAATGTCCGCACCCTGAATTGGCTGCCGCCGAGCTGCGGCTACAAGCTCGTCGCCGAGGGGCGCGACCTCTATTGGTGGCATCCGCTGGTTTCGGGCGATCCCAACACCGTGCACGAAGCCGGCGTCTCCGTGCGCGGCCGCGTCGAGGGAAGCGAGGAGGAGATTCCGGACGAGGAGCTCGAGAACCACATCGTCCAGTGGCCGGCCGTGCTGCCGAAACGGGCCCGTCTGAAGCGACGCCCAAGGGACTGACAAGGGACTGATCCGCCGCTCCTTGAGATCACGTGTTCGGGATGGCCCTGCGATGGGATGCACCCATGCGCCGTGGTGCCTGCCTGGGAAGAACTTTGCTGTCTACATTGGATTGCATAGAACGAATCCTTCGCGGCGTTGCGCCGCCACATGACGTCCGACGAGATGAACAAAATCGAACGGCAGAGTGCTGCCGACGTCCAGACATTGCCTGACGACATTGCCGACGAGCTGTCCCGCCTTCCCAGCGAGGTGTTGAGCGTCGATGACGCGCCGTCCATCGCTCCGCCGGTGCCGCTGACCTCCGACGAGGTCCGCACCATCGTCATCAGCCTGATGCTGACGATGTTCCTGGCAGCGCTCGACCAGACCATCGTGGCGACCGCGCTGCCGACCATCGGGCGACAGTTCCAGGACGTCTCGAATCTCTCCTGGGTGATCACAGCCTATCTGCTCGCCTCGACCGCGGTTGCGCCGGTGTTCGGCACGCTCAGCGACATCTACGGTCGTCGCGTCATGATCATCATCTCGCTCAGCCTGTTCGTCGCGGGCTCGGTGCTGTGCGCGATCGCCCCGAACATGCCGATGCTGATCCTGGCGCGCGGCCTCCAGGGCCTCGGCGGCGGCGGCATCATGCCCGTGGTGCAGACCGTGATCTCCGACGTGGTGAGCCCACGCGAGCGCGGGCAATACCAGGCCTATTTCTCCAGCGTCTGGATGGTCGGCGGCATTCTTGGCCCGGTCATCGGCGGCGTGTTCGCCGAGCATCTGCACTGGTCGATGATCTTCTGGATCAATCTGCCGCTCTCGGCTGCCGCGATCGCGCTTCTGCTGCCGAAGATGAAGAAGATCCCGGTGTTCCACCGCAAGCGCAAGGTCGATTGGCTCGGCGGCGTGTTGCTGATGGCCTCCGCCGTCGTCTTCATGCTGGTGCTGACCTGGGGCGGCACGCGCTATCCGTGGCTGTCGCCGACCGTGCTCGCGATGGTCGGTGGCGCGGTCGCGCTCGTTGTCAGCTTCGTCTGGCACGCCCGACGCGCCGACGAGCCGTTCCTGCCGCTGCCGCTGCTCGGCGGAAGCGTCGTGCCATTCGGGCTGATGGCAGGCGGTTGCGCGCTCGGCGCGATCACGGGCCTCACGGTCCAGCTGCCGCTCTATTACGAATCCGTCTATCATCTCACCGCCAGCGAGGCGGGGCTTGCGCTGATCCCGCTCGCGGCGGTCTCGACCATCGGTGCGGCCGTCGCCGGGCGCACGATGGCTCGGGCCAAGCATTACAAGCGCGTCGCCATCATCGGCACGTCCTGGGCCGCGCTGTGCGGCCTCGGTCTCACGCTGACGACGCTGCCGCTCTGGGGCCTTTTGACGCTGATGGCTGCGTTCGCGCTCGGCCTCGGCACCACCTTTCCGGTCTGCGTGGTCTCGGTGCAGAATTCGGTCGCGCGGCCGCAGGTCGGCACCATCACCGGCGCCTTGAACTTCTTCCGCTCGCTGATGTCCTCGTTCACGGTCGCAGCTTTCGCAGCCATCCTGCTGATCGCGCTGGGTGCCGACATCCCGCTCGCCGGCGAGCATCATGCCGCCGGCGTCGTCAATGCCATTCCCGCCGAGGACATGCGGCATGCGTTCCGTTACGTCTTCGGCGCCGCTACCGCGCTGATGACCGGCGCTGCGCTCTGCCTGATTGCATTGGAGGAGCGGCCACTGGCTGGTCCTTCGGTGAAGCAATCCGTCGAGATGGCGGAGTAGTGGCCTAGCCGCCTGTCTCCGTAAAACCGCTCTTCCGCGGTAGCAGAATCGTAAATTCGGTGAACTCGCCGGGCTTCGTCGCGACGTCGATCGTGCCGCCGTGCTGCTTCACCACGATGTCGTGGCTCATCGACAGCCCGAGGCCGGTGCCTTCGCCGGCCGGCTTGGTGGTGAAGAACGGATTGAACATCTTCTCCTTCACATCGTCCGGAATGCCGGTGCCGTTGTCGCGGATGCGGATCTCGACGCTGTCGCCGCGGTCGCGCGTCGCGGCAAGCACCACCGGCGCGTAGTCGGCGGCGCCGTCCGCCCTGCGCTTTGCGACCGCATGGAAGCCGTTCGAGATCAGGTTCAGCAGCACCCGGGTGATCTCCTGCGGAAACACTTCGGCTTGTCCGGCCGCGGGATCGAGCGCGCGCTCCAGCGTCACGGTGAACCCGGGCTTCTCGGCGCGTGCACCGTGATAGGCGAGGTTGAGGCTTTCCTCGACCAGCGCGTTGATGTCGCTCAACCCATGCTCGCCGCCGCCTTCGCGCGAATGCCGCAGCATGTTCTTGACGATTGAATCGGCGCGGCGGCCATGCTGCACGACCTTCGCCAGATTGTCCTTCAGGAGGCCCGTCAGCTCGTCGACGTCCGCGCGCACCTCCTCGGCGAGCGATACCGGCGCAAGCACATCGTTCAGCTCCTCGGTCAGCTCGGCAGACAGCGAGGCGAAATTGTTGACGAAGTTGAGCGGGTTCTTGATCTCGTGCGCGATGCCCGCGGTGAGCTGGCCGAGGGATGCAAGCTTCTCGGTCTGAATCAGCCGGTCCTGCGCGGCGCGCAGATCGTCGAGCGATCTGGCGAGCTCGCTTGTGCGGTCCTGCACCTCGTTGAACAGGCGCGTGTTCTCGACCGCGATCACCGCCTGATCGGCAAAGGTCTTGAGCAGGTTGATCGCCTTGTCAGGGAAATGACCGGGGTCCGGCCGCGTGACGGCGATGGTGCCGATCGCGACGCCGTCGCGCAGCATCGGCACCACCAGGATGCTGCGGTAACCTCGCGTTCGCGCCAGTTCCTTCATGGCCTCGGTGAGTCCGGGTTCGCTCTGCATGTCGCTGCGGAAGGCATATTGTCCGCTTTGGGCTACCCGGCTGTGAATGCCCGAGCTCGACAGCGGCGCCGGGAAGGAGCTGAGCAGATCGGCGTTGCCGGCTTCATTGTCGGTGGTGAAGGCCGCCAGATGCAGCATGCCGTCGATGACGCGGGTGACGGTCGAGGAGTGCCCGCCGATCAGCGCCTTGGCGCTGTCGGAGATGGCCTGGAACACCGGCGTGACGTCTGATGGTGAGGCCGCGATCACCTTGAGGATATCGGCGGTCGCGGTCTGACGTTCCAGCGCTTCCCTGGTCGCGTTGAACAGGCTGACATTCTTGATCGCGATCACCGCCTGGTCGGCGAAAGTCTGGAGCAGCCGCACATGATGCTCGGCGAAGCTGCCAGTCGCACGGCGCGTGGCGATGATGATGCCGATGGCTTCGCCCTCGCTCATCAGCGGGGTAAACAGCATGCTGCGATAGCCCCGCGCACGCGCGATGTCGCGTGCGGCCGGCTCGAGCTCGGTGTCGGGCAATTGCGCGGCGGCACCATTGGCAACGAGCTGATAGGGCGGGAATTGTGCGAACGGCACCGGGAACGAGGCCTGGAGCACGCGGTCGCCGGCCGGATCGGTCGGCGTGAATGCCGCAAGGTGGGCGGCGCCGTCGATGTAACGCAGCACCGCGGTGGAGAAGCCTCCGATCAGCCGGTTGGCATTGATGGCGATCGCCTCGAATACCGGCTGCACGTCGGACGGCGAGCCCGCCATCACCTTCAGGATGTCCGCGGTGGCGGTCTGGCGTTCGAGTGTCTCCTTCGTCTCGTTGAACAGTCGCGCATTCTCGATCGCGATCACCGCCTGGTCGGCAAAGGTCTGGAGCAGCTGTACGAGATCGGGCGCGAATGCGCCTGTTACAGCCCGCGTGACGCTGATCATGCCGACCGGCGCGCCCCGGTTCATCAGCGGCATGAACAGTACGCTGCGAAAGCCGCGCAGCCGCGCCAACTCCCGGTTCAGCTCCGGAACGTCGGCGGCCTCGCTGTCCGGAAACTGGATCGTCTCGCCGTCGCGCACCAGCGCAAAGGTCGGGAAGTCCGCGATCTTGCGCGGGAACGCGGCCCTCAGCCCCTCGTCCGCCTTCGGGCTGGTCGGCGTGAACGCCACGAGGTGCAGCTCGTCGCCGATGAACTGGAGCACGGTGGCGGAGAAGCCGCCGAGCAGGCGCTTCGAACTGGACGCGATCGCCGCGAAAACCGGTCGCGCGTCGGAGGGCGAGGCCGCGATGGTGCGCAGGATCTCGGCGCTGGCGCCCTGGCGATCCCGCGCAATCGCAAGCTCGCCGCGCAGCTGCGCGTTCTCGGCTGCGACCGACTGCAATCGGCGCTCGAGTTCCTCGATTTCATCGGAAGGGGTGGTCATTTCTAATCCGGCTCGATGCCACGACAGGCGTGACACCTCGGCGGATTATCACATCTTCCGCGGCCGGTGCCAGCGCTTGCGGTTCAAGCCCGGCCCGTCTCACGTGCCTGGCCGCGACACCTCCGTCTCCTTGCTGGTGATGAACTCCAGCAGCACCGGGATGCCTTCCCTTGTCTTCTGGATGCCCCGCTTGATCGCGGGCACGATGTCCTCCGGCCTGGTCACCCGCTCGCCATAGCCGCCGAAGGCGCGCGCCATCGCGGCGTAGTCGCCGGAAATGTCGGTCGAGCGATACTTTTCGGTCGAGACCGGCATCACCTTCAGTTCGATCGCCATCGAGAAATTGTTGAGCAGGATCGACATGATCGGGATGCGCTCGCGCACCGCCGTCTCGAAATCCATGCCCGTGAAGCCGATGGCCGCATCGCCCCAGACATTGATGCAGAGTTTGTCGGGCCTTGCGAGCTTGGCGCCCATCGCCAGTCCAAGGCCGTAGCCGAGCTGCGTCGTCTTGCCCCAGCCGAGATAGGTGAGGGGCGCGACCGCTTTCCAGAACGGAGAAAGCTGGTCGCGCGGACTGCCGGCATCGTGGGTGATGATGGTGTTCTCGACGTCGACGGTGTGCTGGAGGTCCCACAACACGCGGTACGGGCTCAACGGTGCGTCGTTGCTGGTCAGCTTCGGCATCCATTTCGCCAGCCACTCCTTGTGATAGGCCGCGATCTCGGCCGCGACCGCCGAGGCTTCGCGATCCGTGGTGACGCTCTTGCCGATCTCCTCCAGCAGCGCGTCGAGCACGAGGGCGGCGTCGCCGACGAGGCCGATCTTCGCTTCCACGTCCTTGTTGAGATGATTGGGATCGAGCGTGGAGTGAATGATGGCTTTGCCCTTCGGCATCGCGATGCCGAAATTGGTCTCGGTGAAGGAGCAGCCGATGCCGAAGATGACGTCGGCCTCGCTCAGGAACTTCGGAACCGCGCGCGGCACCGCAAGGCCGCCGGAGCCGAGCGAGAGCGGATGCGTTTCCGGAAACGACGACTTGCCTCCGAGGCTGGTGGTGACGGGGATCGCCAGCCGCTCGGCGAGCCGTTTCAGTTGCGGCCAGGCCTGCGCGTAATGCACGCCTTGGCCGGCATAGATGACCGGCCGCTTCGCGTTGACCAGAAGACTGGCCGCTTCCTTCACATGCACGGGGTCGGCGCCGTAGCGGGTGCGCAGCACTGGCGTGTAGTCGAGCGGCTCCGGCACTTCCTCGTTCCACATGTCCGAGGGGATCTCGACGATCACCGGCCCGCCGCGGCCGTTCTTCAGCTTGGTGAAGGCGCGGCGGAAGATGTTGGCGACTTCCGCCGCCAGGATGATCGGCTCGGACGATTTCGAAAACGGCTTCATCGCCTCGCTGGAATTGAAGTTCGGCTCGACATGCGAAAGCCTGCGCTGATAGCCCATCGGCAGCACCAGCACCGGCACGGACTCGCCGAAGCACTGGGCGACGCCGCCCATCGCATTCTCCGCGCCGGGCCCGTGCTGCATGCAGAACGCGCCGATGCTGCGCCCCGACGTGACCCGCGAGATCGCATCCGCCATGTGGATGCCGACGCGCTCCTGCCGCACCATGACAGGGCGGATCTCGACTTTCGCCGCGTGCTCGATCAGATGGTTGACCGGATAGCCGCAGAGGATCTCGATCCCCTCGCGCCTCATGATTTCCGCGATCGCAGTCCCGAGCTTCATGGCGTCTCTCTCCCTGGGGGCATGGCCGGTTGGTCCCGGCCGATTGGAGAGAGAGGATCAGGAATTACGTGAGGCGTAAAGCGCGCACGGCTGGTGCGGCGGTAGGCCAGCTATGCGCCGCGGGCGTGCACTGGATTTGGCTGGCGATAGTGGCCGCAGCTGCTCGCCGTCGGTCGCGCGCACTGCAGCAGGCGCGAGGCAGCAACCAGATCCGGCGTCTCGAAGCCCTCGGCGAAGCTTTCATAGATCGGGGCGAGCAGTCGGACAGCCTTGATCCTGCGGCCGGTCCCGATCCAGTGTGCGGCGAGATCGGTGGCGATGCGCAACTCGAATGTTGCCGCTCCAATGGCGCGTGCTTCGGCGAGTGCCTGTTGTAGCCGCTTTTCAGCGCGCAGCGGCTCGCCGGCGTGGAGAAGGACCGCTGCGTCGACCCGTTGAAGCTCCGACCGGCACCAGCGCTCGCCTTGACGTTCCTGATGGCCGATCGCCCGCGTGATGGCCTCGCGCGCCTCCGCGATCCGCCCTTGCCGCAAATAGGCGCGGGCGAGGACCGCGAGATAGCTGCCGATCCGCATCAGGAAGCGACATTCGATCAATTCTTCGATCGCGGCCCGAATATCCTCCACTGCGCGCCGATCGCCATGCAGGTCGCGAAGGCAGGCGGAGAAATAGCGCTCGACCGGAACCCAGCGCGAGATGCGCTCACGTTCCAGGTTGCGACGCAGACGCTCGGTGAAGCTCGCGAGCGCGTCCAGATTGCCGGTTTCGAGCGCGACAGGAAGCGCGGCGAGCCCGAGCGCATTCGACTGCGATACCCAATGGCCACTGCGATCCGCGGCCTCGACGGCGTCGCGGGCGAGCTTCGCAGCGTAGTCGGCTTGCCCCTGCATCCACGCCACGAACGGCAGGTTGAAGCGGACGGTGATGAACCGGTAGACTTCGTTCGCATCCTCGCGTGAACGGCCCTTGGCCAGCGAATAGGTTGCCGCGAGACGATCTAGAACTGCGCGGCTCTTGCTCAATTCTCCGGCAAAGGCGCAGGCCCATGCCAGTGCGCGGTCGGCTTCGGAGGTTGCCGTCAAATCGCGGTCGCGGTCGGCTAGCTCCGTGGCCTCCTCGAGATAGGTTATGGCGCGCGGGACCTGGCCAATCTGCAGCAGGTAGAAGGCAAAACCGACCAGCGCGCGCTGCTGATACTCGATGTTGCCGGCGCTCCTTGCAAAGGCGATGGCATCGAGCCAGGCGACCTCGTTCTCATTCGACATCTTGCGGGCGTAGAACAGGCTCCTTCCAAGGGCGCAGGCGAGCTTTGCCTTCAACAGATCGTCGCACGAGACGGTCTCGGCCAGGGCGAGCGCCTCCTCCAGCCGCGCCTGCGCTTCCGACAGGATGGAGGTTTCCGACCACAGGGTGATCGCTGCAACCGTGAGCCTGATTCCGAGGACAGGATCGCCGTCCTCGCCGAATGCCCATGAAAGAGCGGCGCGCAGATCGGCGATGCGACCAAGGTAGCGCTGTGTCCAATCGGCCGGCTCGCGCCAGTTCCATTCCTCCTCGGATTGTTCGAACAGCGCGAGGACGCGTTGCGCATGGCGGGGCAGCGCCTGGCCGCAGGCAGGATCGGCCCGTCGCCGCTCGGCGGCATAGCGCCGCGTGCTGTCGAGCAATCGGTAGCGCAGGCTTGCACCCTGGGCCTGCGCGCTCAAAAGCGATTTGGCGACGAGACTGCCGAGTCCGGTGACGACGTCGACCGGCGTAAGCCCTGCCGCCTCGGCGACGAAGACCGCGTCCTCAACCTCGAAGGCGTCGCTGAACACCGACAGCAGGCCGAACAGTCTGGCTTCCCTCTGCGACAGCAGCCTGAAGCTCCAGTCGATCGTCGCCATCAGGGTTTCCTGGCGCGGTGGCGCGCCATCGGCGGCGGGGGCGCGAAAACCCAGATTGTGGTCGAGGATTGCCACCAATTCGCGAGGATTGAACCTGCCGATCTGGGCTGCCGCCAACTCGATGGCAAGCGGAATGCCGCCGAGTGAGTGGCAGATCCAGGCGATGGCCTCGCAATCACGATCGACGAACTGGTAGTCCGACCATTCGGCGGCGCGGCGAACGAACAACTGCACCGCGGGAAATCTGACGGCCTGATCGACGGTCGGGGCATAGCCGGATTTCGGTGAGGCCAGCGAACCCAGCCGGACGACATGCTCGGTGGCGTTGCCGAGCGGCTCGCGGCTCGTGGCAAGCAACCTGGAAGACGATGTGTCTGCCATGAACCGGCCCGCGAAGATCGTCGCGGCGGGTAGCACATGCTCGCAATTGTCGAGAATGAGCAGCATCTGCCGCGGTCTCAAATAGTCGAGGGCCGCAGCCAGACTGTTGTCCGGATTGCCTCTGATGCCCAGCGCCGTCACCAGTGCCGCGCCGAACAGCGTCGGATCGGAGATCGTGGCGAGATCGACGAAGCAGACGCCGTCGCGACACCGTGGCGCAAGTGCCTGGGCGACCGCCAGGCCAACCGTCGTCTTGCCGATTCCTCCGGCGCCAGCCAGGGTCACGTGCCTGTTGTCGGCCAGCAGGCCGGCGATCTCGACGACCTCTGCTTCACGACCAACGATGCCGCGCGGCAACGGCGGATTGGACAACGGGAGCGGTTCGGCGAACGCCAGATCATCCTCGATCTCGCCGATGCTGATTTGCACCTCGGCGATGAACTTGTACCCGCGGCGCGCCACGGTCGCGATGTAGACGGGTTCGATCTGGGTATCTCCCAGCGAACGCCGCAAGCTCCACATGTTGACCTTGAGATTGCTGTCGTGGAGGAAGGTCCCCGGCCAGGCCGCGGCCATCAGCTCATTCTTGCTGACGAGTTCGCCGCAGCGCTGCACCAGCACTTGCAAGAGTTCGAATGCGCGCCCGCCCAGTTTGACCGGGCGTCCGTCGAGAAGGAGCAACTGGCGGCGGGGAACCAGTCTGAATGGGCCGAAGCAGTATGTGAGCTCCCGTCGGAGTGTGGCCCGTTGCCGTGTCTCCGTGGCAGCCCGCATTGATCCATGCCAATCGATCGAACAGATCGTCTGCCATTATCATGCACTGCAAACTGGTTGAAGAGAGTCGTTCTGAATTCGCACGATCGTCGCGGGCATCTGCCGCGGGATTGCTGCGACAAAATCGCTCATGCGCCGGCCGGAAGGTGCCGGCGCGCGGAACGGATTCTCGACCGAACTCGCTATTTTCGGTGTTTGCCAAGAACCGCCATGCGCATGACTTCGACGCCGCCATCGGCAAGTTCCGGTAGCTTGGCGAACCAGTCTTTCACATAGGGCATCGCGTTGTGCGCGTCGAAATCGGTCTGGCTGGCGAAGACCTCGTAGAAGATGAAGTGACCGGGCCTGGCGCGGTCTTCCTGAAGGAAATAGACCAGGTTCTTGGGATCGCCGCGAACCAGGTCGATCAGCGGCAGTGTGGCGGCGCGCAACGCGTCTTCCTTCCCGGGCTTGGCCCTCACCTGCGCCACCACCGAATATGCGCCATCCGGAATCTCCTGATAGCGCACGCGCGGCGCTTCCTCGGCGACCGCGGACGGCGCCGTCATGGCCATCGAGGCGGCGGACAGCAGGACGCAAAGCGAATTGCGGACGAGACTTTGCATGATGAGCTCCTTTAGATGTGATCGTGAGTGCGAGGCGGCCAGGTCACCGGCACTGACCGGTCGCGCGCCACGCTTGAGGCGTCAGCGCACGACTTTTTGCTGCCGCTTTGCCAGGGCCTCGCTGAAGCGCCTCTTGACCGGGTCGAGCGCTTTGACGAATTCGAGTTGCTCGCCCTCGGGACCCTTGCAATAGATCAGCTCCCAACCGTTCGAAGGCTCCGCCGTCACGCGGTTCGTGTTGGCGCTGCGTGGAGCCGCCTTGCGGTCCGCTTCCGTCATGACGCGGATGGTGCGGTTCGCTCTCACCTGTGTCATGCCGCGGCGCGCGGACTCGGCTTCGAGGTCGGCGATGAACTTGTTGAAGTCGACGTCGTCGCGGACGTAGAAGCAGATGTGCATCATGCGCGGGAAAGCCGGGCTCATGTGCTCCAGCGGTTCGGCAAAGCTCTTCGCGCCGCCCATGGGCTGATCGGCCTCGCGATATTGCAGCAGTTCGAGCACCATGTTGTCGAACTGGATGAAGCGGACATCGAGCCGCTGTGCTCCGCTTCGCAGGTCGGGAACGCCGATCGTCCGCGGATTGACCCCGCGTGCGTTCGCCTCGATCTCCTGGTCGGCCAGCAGCGTGTTCTGCACCCCGTCGCCCTGGAAGTCGCCATGACGAAAGACCTCGGTGCCGCCGAGCACCTCCGTATAGAACTCGTAAGCCCGCTCCATGTTCTGGACCGTCAACCCGAAATGCTGGACGCCCTGCAGCCGCGCGCCGAGCGGCGCCTCGTTGCGCTCGGCTGGGGACATGCCGTCCGGCGCCGCGGACGCGGCTGACGGCATGCTGCCGACCGCAAGACCGGTGATCATCGCGGCGCCTGCCGTGCGAAGCAGGTTGCGGCGTTCGATTTCGGCAATGTTGCACGTCTCATCGGTCATTCTCGTCTCCTCGGTCTATGGGTGATGTCATGTGCCGGTCAGCCGGCGTCCGGAAGCGGAGCAGCCGGATTGACGAGACCGGCCGATCGAAGTTCGCGCCAGAAATCGCCGGGTATTGATTGGTCAAGGGCCGCGCGGTCCTCGGCGATGCGGCCGGGCCGGCTCGCCCCGGGGATCACGGCGGCGACCACCGGGTTTGCCAGCGCGAACTGCAGGCCTGCGGCCTTCATGCTGATGCCATAGCGATCGGCGATCGCCCTGATCCGCGCCACCTTGTCGAGGATTTCCGGAGGGGCTGGCGCATACTCGAAGTTCGGACCGCCGACGAGCGCGCCCGAACTGTAGGGTCCGCCGACGACGATCGCGAGCTCATGCTCCGCAACCATCGGCATCACCCGCTGAAGCGCCCTCGCATGGTCCAGCAGCGTGTAGCGGCCCGCGAGCAGGAAGCCGTCGGGGCGCGGCTCTTCGAGCGCGAGCAGCAGCTCGATCGGCTCCACCCGGTTGACACCCAGCCCCCATGCCTTGATCACGCCCTCGTCGCGCAGCCGGTCGAGCGTCCTGAACGCGCCCTTGCGCGCACTCTCGAAGATCGACAGCCACTCGTCTCCGTAAAAATCCTGCGCAACGTCATGCACAAAGGCGATATCGATATGGTCAGTGCCCAGCCGCTTCAGGCTGTCCTCGATCGAGCGCAACGTCCCGTCCCGGGAATAGTCGTTCACGATCCTGTTCGGACGACCATGTTTGAAGACGCCGCCTTTCTCGCCGAGATCGCGGGCACTGACATCCTCGACCTCGTCCAGGATCAGGCGCCCGACCTTGGTGCTGATCACGTACTCCTCACGCGGCCGGCCGGCGAGCGCTGCACCCATGCGGATCTCGGCGAGACCTGCGCCATAGAAGGGCGCGGTGTCGAAATAGCGGATGCCGTCGTCCCAGGCGGCATTCACCGTCGCGAGGGCTTCCCGCTCAGGGATGTCACGAAACATGTTGCCGAGCGGCGCCGCGCCGAAGCCCAGTCTTCCCGGCAGAATATCCTTGAGAGCCATGCTGCATATCCTTCGCTGGTAACGGACGGGACCATCGTCGGCGACCGCGGCAACGTCGACCTCGACGATCACACGTTCGGTCTTCGTCACATCGATCCGGCAGGACTGCCGTTCGATGGAGCATCAATGGCTCATCCGGCCATTGCGGTATTTCCGATTCCTGCGCGATGACCGACGCATCTTGCTGATCGGGACTGGGTCAGCCGCTCGAGCCAATCGAGCGTATCGTTCAAGCCTTTGCTTTGGCTGCCTTTTACCTCTTTTAACCGCGCCGGCTCTGGACTTCGCTACTGCGCCTTGTGAGAAATCCGCATCGGCGTGGCAGCGACCGGGGCTGCAACTCACCACCGGATGGAATGATCGCTCGTTCGCGATACGGGGCCGGGATTCGCCGCAACTGAAGCGGAGGTCATGATGGCGCTCGTGACGCATGGAGACCAGAAATACAGGAACAGCGAGAAGCTCGCGGCGGCCAGCGATTGGCCGGGACTGAGTATCGAGCATCGCAAGTTCGAGGCGGGATGTCAGGCAACGCCCGTTCCCATCTGCACCGAGCTCGTCATGCTGCTGTCAGGGGGCGGGATGGTGTGCCGCGCCGGCAACGGTGAGGTCCAGAAGAGCCTGGCGCGGCCGGGGATGAGCTACCTCGTGCCCGTGGGGACGCAGGAGAGCCATCTCGAGCTTTCCGACCGGATGGAATGTCTGCATCTCTATCTGCCGCCGGCGCTGCTCGACCACAGTGCCCTCGCGGATTTCGATATCGACCCGGCAAAGATCGAGATCGCCTACGCCCACGGTCTGGCGGACCAGGTGCTCTTCCACATCTGTTCGCCGCTTCGCGACCTGCTCCATCGCCCGCGCCAGCCGACCGACGCGCTGTTCGTCGAAGGGATCCAGGTCGCGCTCGCGGCACATCTTCTGGGAAATTATACGATCGAGCGCTGGCGCGCGCCCGAACGGTCGCCGTCGCTTGAGCCGCGGCGTCTTCAGCGCGTGCTGGACTATATCGAGGCCTCTCTTGGCGGCGACATCAGGCTCGAGGATCTGGCGGCGCAGGCCTGCCTCAGCCCCTATCATTTCTCACGGTTGTTTCGTGAAGCAACCGGACTGTCACCGCACCGCTACGTCACCGATCGCCGCGTCCAGGCTGCGCGGCACGAGCTCGCACGCGATCGCCTGTCCCTGGTCGAGATTGCCCTGGAGTTCGGTTTCGGCTCGCAGGCCAATTTCACGCGCGTATTCCGCAAGGCCGCAAGTCTCACGCCGGGGCAATATCGCGAACTGTGCTGCGGCCAGGCGGCTGTGAATGCGGATCGCAACGATACGGCATTCCGCAGGGATTGCGCATGATCCCGCAGGATTCGCGAATACGGCTCAACCTGTATCGTGCAGTGCTGTTACGACGACCAGATACGCGAGGGGATAGACCGACATGATCGAACTCACGGTGAACGGGATCAAGCGCCAGGTCGACGTCGTTCCCGAGATGCCCCTGCTGTGGGTGCTGCGCGACGAGCTCGGCATCACCAGTGCCAAATATGGCTGCGGGGTCGCGCAATGCGGCGCCTGCACCGTTCACATCGACGGCAAGGCGGTGCGGTCCTGCCAGTCGCATATCGGCGAGGTCGCGGGCAAATCGGTCGTCACGCTCGAAGGCCTCGACAACAAGGATCACCACCCGGTCTTGCAGGCCTGGATCGAGCATCAGGTGCCGCAATGCGGCTACTGCCAGACCGGACAGATCATGCAGGCGATCTCGCTGCTCACGAAGATACCCAAACCGACGGACGAGCAGATCAATCAGGTGATGTCGGGAAACCTCTGCCGCTGCGGCACCTATCCGCGCATCCGCGCGGCGATCCATGCGGCCGCGGCCAAGAAAATGGCGGAGAAGTGATATGGGCCATATGCAGGACCTCTCGCGGCGCGCGTTTATCTTCGGCTCCGCCGCGATGGCCGGCGGCATTGCCTTCGGCTCCTATTGCGGTGCTGAAGCAGCCGCACCGGCCGCCGGCGACAATCCCTTGACCGCCGGCCTCGGGCCGAATTCCGTGACGTTCAATCCCTGGGTCGAGATCAGCCCGGACAAGATCACGCTGATCGCACAGCATGCCGACATCGGCCAGGGCGTCGGCTCGGTGCAGCCGATCATGATCGCCGAAGAGATGGACCTCGATCCCGGCCAGTTCGAGATCCGCTTTGCAGAGCCTAGCCCCGCCTATTTCAACACGGGCTTCGCCGACGAGTTCGCACCGTTCGTGGCCGCGGACCAGAGTCCCGCCGCCGAGGAAGCGCGCGCCAAGACGCTCGAATGGCTTCGGGAGTCCGGCCTGCAGATGACCGGTGGATCGAGCACGATCCCGGACACCTATCAGAAGCTGCGTGTGGCCGGCGCGATCGCGCGAGAGACGCTGAAGGCCGCAGCGGCCAAACGTTCGGGCGTCGCGATGGCCGACCTTCGCACGCAATCAGGCCATGTGATCCTGCCCAACGGAAGCAAGATCGCCTATGTCGCACTCGCCGCGGAGGCGTCGAAAATTCCGCCGGTGCTCGATGCGCAGCCGCGCGATCCGTCCAAATGGCGCATGCTCGGCAAGCCGATGATGCGGCTCGACATCCGCTCGAAAGTGATGGGCGAGCTGAAATTCGGCATCGACCAGAAAACGGAGGGCATGCTCTATGCCTCCGTCAAGCTGAACCCCAACAAGGGGCAGCCGCTGAAATCATACGACGCCAGCAAGGCGCGCTCGATGCCGGGTGTCAGGAATATCCTCGAAATCAAGAACGGCGTGGCGGTGATCGCCACGAACAGCTGGTACGCGATGAAGGCGGTCGACGCCATCGCATGCGAGTGGGCGCCTTCAGTCTATCCCGCCGAGCAGGCCGACCATTGGAAGGTGCTGGAATCTTCTTTCAAGCCGGAATTTCTGGGCAAGGAGTGGCGAAAGATCGGCGATATCGACGCCGGCCTGAAGACGGGCAAGCTCGTCGAAGCCGAATATCGCGCACCCTATGTGGGGCATCAGCCGCTCGAGCCACTGAACGGGATCGGCCTCGTCACCGACAAGGGCATGGAGATATGGGTTGGCCATCAGAGCCCGCGCTTCGTGCAATGGGTCGCGGCGACCGCGATCGGCCTCAAGCCGGAACAGATCACCTTTCACAACCAGTGGACCGGCGGAAGTTTTGGTCACCGCCTCGAGTACGAGAACGTCCGCGTTCTCGCAGAGATCGCCAACCAGATGAAGGGCACGCCGATCAAGCTGGTGTTCTCGCGCGAAGAAGATTTCCTCCAGGATATTCCGCGGCAGATTGCCATTGCGCGGCACCGCGGCAGCGTCGACAAGAGCAAGATCGTCGCCGCCGATCTGCAACTGGCCTCGACGACACCGCTCAAGGGACTGCTCGAGCGTTCGGGCACGCCCTCGAAGGATCCCGACGGGCAATTGGCCGCCGGCCTATGGAACGTCTATTACGACATCCCCAATTTCCGGGCCACCAGCTACGAGGCGCAAGGGTTGTCGCCGAGCACGACGTGGCGCTCGGTCGGCGCCTCGACATCGGGCTTCTTCACGGAGAGCTTCATCAACGAATTGATCCACGCGGCCGGTCTCGATCCCATGAAGGCGCGCATCGCGATGTGCACCGTGCCGCACTATCGCAAGGTGCTGGAGACCGTCGCGGAGATGTCGGACTGGAAGGGACCGCTCGGCAACGGCCGAGGACGGGGCGTTGCCTTCGTGGAATCGTTTGGCACGCCGACCGCTGAAGTCGTCGAGGTGACGGCCACGGACCGAGGCATCAGGATCGACAAGGTCTGGGTCGCGGCCGACGTCGGCAAGGTCGTCGATCCCGTCAATTTCGAGAGCCAGGTGCAGGGCGGCGTCGTCTGGGGCCTCGGCCACGCCATCAACTGCGAGCTCACCTACGCCAAGGGCGCGGTGCAGCAGACCAATTACAACCACCATGAAGCCATGCGGATCTATCAATGCCCGGTCATCGAAGTTCGCGGGCTGGAGAACGATCCGAAGGTGAGGGGCATCGGAGAGCCGCCGGTTCCGCCGGCCGCGCCTGCGCTCGCCAATGCGATCTTCGCGGCCACCGGAAAGCGCATCCGCGAAATGCCCTTCAACAAGTTCATCGATTTCGTGTGAGGCGAGCCATGAGGAGATCTCTAATTGCGGTCGTCTTCGCGGCTTCTGCCGTCGCGGCGCTCACCGGGATCGTTGCGGCCAAGGACGAGGCCGCAAAGGACGTGCTGCCGCCCGGCAGTGTCAGCCGCGTCCAGGGACTGGAAGCCTGGAAGCGGATCGAGGCCGTCGTGACCCATTCCCGGTGTGCCAACTGCCATGTCGATGCCAAAGCCATACCCATCTGGACGCCGGCCGGCGAAACCAAGCCGCGCCCGCATGGCATGAACATCCATGGCGGCGAGAGCCGCATCGGCGCGGAGGCGATCCCGTGCTCGACCTGTCACATGACCTCCACCCAGGCAAACGAGCCGGCACCGTCACCGCCGCGCGCCGGTATCGACTGGCAACTCGCGCCGGTAGCTTTCATCTGGTTCGGCAAAAGTGGTGCCGAGATATGCGCGCAGATGAAGGATCCCAAGCGCAATGGCGGCCGCGACGCCGCCGGGCTCGTCGGGCATTTGCGGCACGATGCATCCTTGAACGGCTTCATCCCGCGGGGCTGGGCGCCCGGAGCGGGCCGCTCGACGCCGCCTGGCACCTTCGAAGATCACGTCAAGGACATGGCGATGTGGGGAGCGGCCGGGCAACCCTGTCCGAATTGATGCGTTCGCTGTCTCACTCGGGCTGACCAGTCTCCTATTTGCAGTTCTTGCAAATCGTCAGCTTTCGCCTCAGCGCCTCATCGTCCTGATCGAGCGATTCCTGCCCTGCGGAACTGTTCTTCGCTGCGCGTGACCTCGCGGGCGGCGCGACCAGACTCAAGGCGTCGCGGTCTTCGCTGCCGACGGTGAAGCCATCGTAATCGGCAGCGGGATTCGGCGAGAGCGGTAGTGCGCCGATCACAGGCGTCGAAGTATCCGTGCCGGGCGTCGCCAAGGCTGGATCGCGCTTCGGCCGCGAATTCTTGGCCTTCGAAGGTGGGGGCGATGCAATCGGAGCAAGCGAAACCGGCGGTGCCACCGGAGCCTGCCCCCTCGCGCTATCCTGTGCCCAGAGGCCGACACACACAAGGCCGAGGCCCAAGAACGTCGTGCGTCTCATCCGCATCCTCAAATAGCTTTGTTCAATGATCGATCGCATGCTCATTCGAGCCACGCCGTGTGGAAGAATATCAGGGCTCAAATGACCGTCAAAGTTGACGGAAATAGGGAGCTGGCTCCACCCGGGCCACGATCTCTTGTGTGGCCCGACAGACGAAACACGCCAAAGCTGGGTCAATCGCGGTCCGCAAGATATTCGTATTGACCGAAATTCGGATATGGCGTAAGACCCGAAACATCCCGCCCGCCACAAGGGGCGTTTCGCAATCGTCACGGGACGCGGGCCGGGATGCGGTGGCCGCGACGGCGTCGGCGCGCAAGATTGGCTGCAGGGCGGGAAACCGTGAGCAGCGATCGGCGCGATACGACACGGCGCTGACAGCGTCTTCGTATGGTCTCGACGGTGAGCGCACGCCAGCCGTGGAGGGCCCAGCGAGGATGTGCGCGGACGGAGAAGTCGTGTGGTCCTGACGCCCGGGGTCTGTGCGTCAAGTCATGTGGTGATGCTCACGGCCCAACCGGGCACGCACATCAGCCATCTGCATGGCGACGGGGGCAATAGTGCATCGCTCCCCGAAGGAGAGCACGAAGGACGCCGTTAAAACCATCGCGCAGGGAAGGCCGGGATGCTGGCATCACCTGTCGTCCACCCCGTGCGCGTTCTCATTGCACACGGGACTTCGGGTGCCTGCCGGTGCCCGGCCTTCCTTGCGCCCTCGCTTTCGAGGAGGGCGAAAGCGGACAGCAAGACTCGGGCGAAAGACGCCGCGAGGCCGCGAAGGTATGTCCGGATGAAATGCGAGTCGTTAGAGCGACGTCGTCTCTCCACACTCCGTCATTGCGAGCGGAGCGAAGCAATCCAGAATCTCTCCACGGAAGGATTCTGGATTGCTTCGCCGCAGGGGTTCCTCGCAATGACGATTTCGAGCAGCGCCCGCAATTCCATCTCCGTCACCCAGAGGCGCTCGCCTCTTCGGCGAGTCTCGAAGGGCGACGGCCCCGCTGTTGCCGCGCGCGGCTGCATCTCGGCCGCGTATCCTTCGAGGCTCCTGATGGGACGCTCCGCGCCCCATCGCTCGCGCCTCAGGATGACGGAATTGATCGATGCGCTTGGCGAGCTATCGCCGCTCCCCGCAACGACTGAGGTTGGAGTGACGCTGATGCCGAAGGCGACGGGCGATCGCCCATTACGCCTTCTCCTGCAGCGCGCGGCGCAGCCTTCGGATGATGACGCCGCGGGCGCGGTCGTCGGCGGCGGCTGCGACACGATCGCTGATGTCGAGCATGAGCTCGGACATCTCGTTGTGCCAGTCGAGACGGGTCACGGCCTCCGGCGCGAGCCGCCGTCGGTGATCCACGTCGAGCACGCGCGGTTCGGGCGCGGCGAGCTCATAGATATCGTCCAGCATCGGCTGGTAGACCTTGGCCGCGGGAATGATGCGTTCGGCCACGCGCTCGGCGAGCCCCGCAATCGCTCCTTCCTCGCCGTGGACCAGGAACAGCCCGCGGGCGATCGGGCGTCGCGCCGCGATCCAGCTGGCCATGCCGGCCCCGTCGGCATGGCCCGAATATTCGTCGATCATGCGGATGCGGGCCGCGACCTTGATCTCCTCGCCCTGGATCCGCACGGCCTTGGTCCCGTTCTGGAGGAAGCGGCCGAGCGTGCCGTTGGCCTGGAAGCCGGCGAGAAGCACGGTCGCGCGCTGGTTCCACAGCCAGCGCTTCAGATGATGGCGGATGCGGCCGGCGTCGCACATGCCGCTCGCGGCGATGATGATGTGGAATCCGGACAGGCGCATGATCGCCTTGCTCTCGTCCACGGTTTCGGTGAATTTGAGATGCGGCGAGTTGAGCAGGCGGGTGGCGTCGACGGATGGGTCGAGGCTCTCCGAATGCCGGCGGAACACTTCGGTCGCGCGGATCGCGAGCGGCGAGTCGAGGAAGATCGGTGCGGTCGGAATCCCGCCATGCTCCATCAGGTCGACGAAATCGACGATCAGCTCCTGGGTGCGCTCGACCGCAAAGGCGGGAATCAGCAGCGCGCCGCCGGCCGCCGCGGCGTCGCGCACCTCGGCGGCGAGGTGCTTGCGGCGGAGTGCGGGTGTCGTGGCCTCGCGTACCCGGTCGCCATAGGTCGATTCCGAGATGACGTAATCGAAATCGGTCGGCGCTTCGGGATCGGGCTGGAGCAGCTTGGCCTCCGGTCCGACGTCGCCGGAGAGCAGCACGCGCAGCGGACGCGGCGAACCTTGCTCGGCGATTTCGAGCTCGATCGAGGCGGAGCCGAGCAGATGGCCGGCGTTCCAGTAGCGCGCGCGGACTCCCGGGATCACGTCGGTCCAGCGTTCATAGTCGACCGGGCGAAACGATTGCAGCGATGCGATCGCATCGGCCTGCGTGTAGATCGGCTGCACCTCCTTGCGCCCGCGCGAGGCGTTGCGCCGGTTGAGCTGCGTGACTTCCGATTCCTGGATGCTGCCGGCGTCGGGCAGCATGTAGGAGCAGAGATCGATCGTGCCGCGCGTTGCCAGGATCGGCCCCTCGAATCCCGCGCGCACGAGTTTCGGCAGCAATCCGCTGTGGTCGATGTGAGCATGTGTGAGCAGCACGGCATCGATATCGGCGGGGCGAAACGGAAAGGCGCCGTAGTTGAGCTCCTTCAACGTCTTCTGGCCCTGGAACAGCCCGCAATCGACCAGGAAGCGGCCCGTCGCGGTCTGGAACAGATAGCTCGACCCGGTCACGGTGCGGGCGGCGCCGCAAAATCGAACGGTGATGCTCATGTCGTCGTCTCCGGAAGATGTGTCGTGGCCGATTCGGACCGCAAGGCGGCCGCGAGAATCTCGTCGAGCGAGATCGCATTGGTCGGATGCGGCACGCTGTCGGTCGAACGGATCGACCGTATGCCGGCCTCGGTGAATGCGGCGATCATTGCGGGTGGAAACAGCGCGTGCGTCACCACCGCATCGACGACCGTAGCCCCCATTGCTCTCAGCGCCTTCGCTGCGGCCGTCAACGTCGTCCCGGAGGAGACGATGTCGTCCACCATGAGCGCCGGTCGTCCCGAGAGCAGGGCAGGGTCGGCAAAGCTGACGGCGACGGAGCGATCGCCGTGGCGCGTCTTGCGCGCCACAGTGTGCTGCAACCGCAAGCGGCTCGCGACATCGCTCACCCAGGGCTCGGACTCCATGTCGGGCCCGATCACGACGGTCGCAGGATCGATGCTGTCGGCCGCCAGCGCCTTCGCGATCGCCGGCATGGCGGACAGGTTCTCCGCTTCGATACCAGGAAACACGGACCTGATGTCGGGAGTGCGGTGCAAATGCGCATCGACGGTGACGACGCGGTCCACGGTCGTTGCAAGCAGATTGCCCATGGCGCGCTGGCTGATGGCCTCGCCCGCATGAAAGGCAGCATCCTGCCGCATGTAGCAGAGATAGGGCGCGACCAGGACGAGCCGCTTCGCGCCGCCACGTCGCAGGGCCTCCGCGGCGAAGAGCAGGGTGATCAGCTTGTCGTTGGGTTGATCGAGCGGGGCATAGAGGATCGTGGTGTCGCTCGCCGGCGCGACTGCAACGCGCAGTTCTCCGTCCGGAAAGCGGTGCACGGCGATCTCGCCGCAGGCAAGCCCAAGCCGCGCCGCGAGCCGCTTCGCCGCATCGGCGCCGGACGGCAATGTCTGGAGCGCGATCGTGCTCACGGCGCCGTCGTGCCCTGCAGGGCTTCGTGACCGTTGACGAGGTAACCGGTCTCTTCGGCGGCGGCATCGGCGACCAGATCATGCTCGGGATGGTCGAAAGTGTAGACGCGATAGAGCGGCTCGCCCTGCTCGACGCGATCGCCGATCTTCTTGAACAGGCGGATGCCGGCGCCCTTGTCGAGCGGCGCGCCGGCGGTGCGGGCGAGGCGGTTCAGGCGCAGGCAGTCGATGGCGGACACGATGCCGTCATGCATCGCCTTGACGTCGAAGCTGAGCGGTCCCAGCTCGTTGCTGCATGTCGACGGGCCCTGTGCGTCGATGATCTTCTGCATCTGCTTCAGCGCCGCGCCGCTGTCGAGCAGTTCGCGCGCCCGGGCATAGCCCGCGCCGCCGCGCAGCTTCGGGTCGTATTCCAGGAGATGGGCGGCGAGCCGGAGCGATTTCTCGCGCAGATCGCGCGGCGCGCCCGGCTCGTTGCCGAGCACCGCCATGACGTCGTTGGCTTCGAGCACCGGCCCGATGCCGTTGCCGATCGGCTGGCTTCCGTCGGTCGTGATCACCTCGACCGAGCGGCCGAAGCGGTCGCCGACGAATTCGAACAGCTTTCGCAGCCGCATGGCCTCGACGCCGCCGCTGACCTTCGCGGTCGGCCCGACCGGAATGTCGATCAACAGGTGGGTCGAGCCTGCCGCGATCTTCTTGGACATGATGGAGGCGACCATCTGCTCGCGGGTATCGAGGCTCAGGGGGCGCTCGACCGAGATCAGGACGTCGTCGGCCGGCGACAGGTTCACGTGCCCGCCCCAGATCAGGCAGCCGTTGCAGGAAGAGACGATCGCCTTCATCTCCTCGACGCCGATATTCACCCGCGCCAGCACCTCCATCGTGTCGGCTGTGCCGGCGGGCGAGGTAATGGCGCGCGAGGAGGTCTTCGGGATCGGCAGGCCATGGGCGGCGACGATCGGCACCACGACCATCGACGTGCGGTTGCCGGGGATGCCCCCGATGCAATGCTTGTCGACGACGACCGGGTTCGGCCAGATCAATTGCGTGCCGGCCTGCGCCATTGCCCCCGTGAGGGCGAGAAGCTCGTCGCTGGTGATGAAGCTCGCCGACCCGATCAGGAAGGCGGCGATCTCCATGTCGGAGTAGCGGTAGTGCGCGAGGTCGCTGATGATCGCGCCGATCTCGGCCTGGCTCAAGGTCCGTCCGCGGATCTTCGCGCGCACCGCTTCCAGGCTCTCCGGAGGCGAGGCGGGCCTGACCGTGACCGGCGTGCCGACGGCTTCCGCGAAGCGCCGGAACGCAGGTTCGGAGAGGCCGATCTCGTCCGAAGCCGCCAGCGTATCGTCATCCGTGATCAGCAGCGTCGCCAGCAGAACCTTGCCGCCACGACGAAGCTCGACGCGGCTGAAGCCGCGGAAGATTTCCGCGCGCAGCGCCTTCGAGTGCCGGGAGACGACGACGACGTTTTCGCGGCCGGTATCGAGGCGGACGCGGCGGATCTTCAGTTGGGAGTGCGGAAGGTCTGGATGCATGGACAGGCCGGCAGCAGGGAGTTGGGTCTCCATGCTTAAGCGTCGCTGTTCCGGCGCTGTTGACCCAGATCATGGCCCGCGGGTCGGGGGAGACATGGAGCGAGGGGCGTGGCGCGCCGTTACGCAGGCCAGGGCCAGCCGTTACTTCATCGCCGAGCTGATCGAGTTGAACTTGTTGTTGAGCAGCGCGCCGCCCGTGTTGTTCACGACGGTCACGATTGCCAGAGCGATTCCGGCGGCGATCAGGCAATACTCGATGGCGGTTGCGCCATTCTCATCGGCAAGGAAAGACCTCAGCAGACGCATTGCCAGCTCCTGTTCATCCGATCCAATGCATGGTCGCGTCCTAATCGGACTCGTAAATCGATCGAGTATGTCTTTGTGCGTGCCGGAAGAATTTGGGCTCGCGCGATCGCGACCCCGCTCATACGACGGCATTCATTAAATTAAGGTTCCGTCGATCCGTCCAAATGGCTTCAAATCGGCAGCCCAGGGGCTGCACCGGCCCAGTGCCCGTCAAGGCGTGATCGTGCAGCCGCTTAACCGATTGTTGAGCCTGTTCGTCAACGGACCGGCAAGGACATCTCCATCGCGCTTCATCCGCTCCGGCCGTCCGCATTCAGCGCCCGCAGCATGGCGATACGGGCGAACATCACCCATCCGCCGCCCGTCTCGGCCGCATTGATCAAGGTCTCGATGGCGGTCTGCCAGTGCGCCTCGTGCTGGGCGTCATCGGGCAGCTGCATGACGTAGTCCGCCGCATCCTGAAGCGTCAGCAGCTTGCGCTTGTTGCCCACGCGAACGGGATCGTCGAACGCCGTCGACCAGGGCATGTCAGGCCGGCCGATCGGCGGGGAGAGACATCACGGCGCGATTCGCGGGGCGTGATGCTGCTAGCCGGCCTTCTTCGCCCGCGCCGGTGTCCGCACCGGCTTGTCGGTCGCCTTCTTCGGCGTGGTCGCAGCCTTCGCCGCAGCTTCCTTGCCGCCCTTGCCTGATATCGGCAGCAGCATCTCGCGCTGCCCCTCGACACGCTTCTTCGGCCTCTTGCCCTTGACGGTCTCCTTGGCGACCTTCGCCGCGGGAGCAGCGTCCTTCTCGTTCGCGATGCTTCTCTTCAGCGCGTCCATCAGGTTGATGACGTTGCCGCCGGTCTTCGGTGCGGCCTTGGCCGCGATCGGCATGCCGCTGCGCTTCTTGTTGATGAGATCGATCAGGGCGGTCTCGTAATGATCCTCGAACAGCTCGGGCTCGAACGCGCCGGACTTCTTCTCGACGATGTGTTTTGCGAGGTCCAGCATGTCCTTGGTGAGCTTCACGTCCTGGATGTCGTCGAAATATTCCTTTTCGCTGCGGACCTCGTAGGGGTAGCGCAGCAGCGTGCCCATCAGCCCGCTGTCGAGCGGCTCCAGCGCGATGATATGCTCGCGGTTGGTCAGCACCACGCGGCCGATCGCGACCTTGTCCATGCTGCGGATGGTCTCGCGGATCACCGCATAGGCATCGTGGCCGACCTTGCCGTCCGGCACGAGGTAGTAGGGGCGGATCAGATAGCGGTTGTCGATGTCGGCCTTGGGCACGAACTCGTCGATCTCGATCGTGTGGGTGGAGTCGAGCGCGATCTCGTCCAGCTCGTCCTTGGTGACCTCGATATAGGTGTCGGTGTCGACCTTGTAGCCCTTGACGATGTCCTCGGAGGTCACCTCGTCGCCGGTCTCGGCGTCGACCTTGAGGTATTTGATCCGGTGGCCGGTCTTGCGGTTGATCTGGTTGAACGAGACCTTCTCGGTATCCGAGGTGGCCGGATAGAGCGCGACCGGGCAGGTCACGAGCGACAGACGCAGAAAACCCTTCCAATTGGCGCGGGGGGCCATGGGCTACTCCAGACGCAACAGAGGACAAGCGCCAAGGATAACATCGCCAAGGTGCGAATCATAGCAACCGCCGGCGCGGAATCTTGCAACGGCGTTAATCGCCGCCTGCGCCGTATTGCCGGACGGGCCCACGGTCCGGAACATCGCCCGAGATCACGCGTTGCCCTGGGCACTTCATAACCGCGAGGAACGTCGCGGTCATCGCAAGCGACAGCCACAGATTGAGGTCACCATGGCAACCACGCGAGAGCAGAACCGCATCGTGGAAACTCCGACCGAGGCGCGCCAGGGCGAGCCCGGGCCTTCGGTGGCGGCGCTGCTCGCCATCTCGACCGGACTTGCGATCCTGATCCTCGCCGTCGTCTGGTTCGTCTTCTTCCGGACCTGACCGCCGGATCCGGACGCCGGCTCCCCCGGCTCGCCGCCCGACGCGGCACATTGCGCCCGCCATGCCCCGGCTCATCCCGCGGCATGGCGGGCGCAGTCGCATTGGCTTGCAACAGGTTCTATATGTCCAAAAAGTAACGTAGGCCGGTTCCCTGCGTTCATATTCAGTTCACGCCGGAATTGCTCATCTCTGGCAGTGTTCATGCAGCCTGTTCTTGCAGCCTTTGGAGAGAAGCGTGCGCCTGCTCGTTGTTGAGGACGACCCCGATCTCAATCGCCAGCTCACCAAGGCGCTGACCGACGCCGGCTATGTCGTCGATCGGGCCTTCGACGGGGAGGAGGGGCATTATCTCGGCGACAACGAGCCCTATGACGCCGTGGTGCTCGACATCGGCCTGCCGAAGAAGGACGGCATCTCGGTGCTGGAGGCCTGGCGCCGCAACGGCCGCACCATGCCGGTCCTGATCCTCACCGCACGCGACCGCTGGAGCGACAAGGTGCAGGGCTTCGATGCCGGCGCCGACGACTATGTCGCCAAGCCGTTCCACCTCGAGGAGGTGCTGGCGCGCATCCGCGCCCTGCTGCGCCGCTCGACCGGCCACGCCCAGAGCGAACTCAGCTGCGGTCCCGTCACGCTCGACACCCGGACCGGCCGGGTCAGCGTGTCAGGCAATCCCGTCAAGATGACCTCGCACGAATATCGGCTTCTGGCCTATCTGATGCACCATTCCGGGCGGGTGGTCTCGCGCACCGAACTGGTCGAGCATCTCTACGACCAGGATTTCGACCGCGACTCCAACACCATCGAGGTTTTCGTCGGCCGCATCCGCAAGAAGCTCGATGTCGACATCATCCAGACCGTCCGGGGCCTCGGCTATCTCCTGACCCCGCCGCCAGCGCCGGGGGCTTGAGGCCGAGCGGTCCGGGCTTGACGGCCGCCCTGACACGGGCCTTGGTCGGACCATGACCTCCGACGACCTGACTTCCAGCCTCTGCCCGGACCGTTCCGATGGCCGCTAGCTCACTTGCGAACCGACTGTTCCTGTCGGCGACCGCCTGGCTCGTGGTGATTCTGGCCATCACGGGCGTGGTGCTGTCGTCGGTCTACAAGAACGCCACCGAGCGCGCCTTCGACCGCCGGCTCAACCTTTATCTGCGCACCCTCATCGCCGAGGTCGCGACCCCCGACGAGCCGCCGGACCGCCAGTTCCAGTCGTTGGGCGAGCCCCTGTTCGAGCTGCCGTTGTCAGGCTGGTATTGGCAGATCACGCGCACCGACACCGAAAAGCCGGAGGTGCGCTCCTCGCGCTCGCTCTGGGACAAGAAGCTGCCGAAGCTGGAAGACGAGGGCGCCGAGCTCACCGCCGCCGGCATCAGGCTCGCCTATGTCGATGGGCCGGAAGGGCAGAATCTGCGCATGGTGGAACGGCCGGTCGATCTCGGCGCCGACGGCAAATATCTCGTCAGCGTCGCCGGGGACGACACCGAGATCTTCGACGAGACGCGAAGCTTCGACTACTATCTCGGCGGCACCTTCACCGCGCTCGGCATCGTGCTGCTGCTGACGACCGTGTTCCAGGTCCGCTTCGGCCTCGCACCGCTCAAGCGCATCTCGGAGTCGATCGCCGACATCCGCTCCGGCCGGGCGGAACGGCTCGAGGGTGAATTCCCGGTCGAGATCGCGCCGCTGGCACGCGAGACCAACGCGCTGATCGATGCCAATCGCGAGATCGTCGAGCGCGCGCGCACCCATGTCGGCAATCTCGCCCACGCGATCAAGACGCCGCTCTCGGTCATCGTCAACGAGGCCGGCGCCCACCTGGCCGATCCGTTCGCGGCCAAGGTGATGGAGCAGGCGGACCTGATGCGCGACCAGGTCGCTCATCATCTCGAGCGTGCGCGCATTGCGGCGCGGGTCTCGGTGGTCGCGACCGTAACGGAAGTGGCGCCCGCCATCGAGGCGCTGCGGCGGACCATGGAGAAGATCCATCGCGATCGTGGCATCGTCGTCGAGGCCAGGGCCGATCCGTCGGCAAAATTTCGCGGCGAGCGGCAGGATCTGGAAGAGATGGTCGGCAATCTCGTCGACAATGCCTGCAAATGGGCGGCCTCGCGCGTCTTGATCGAGGTGCTGGTCGAGGCGCCGCGCCAGGCGGGTGCGGGTCCGCGCCTGCGGATCATTGTCGATGACGACGGCCGGGGCCTGTCGGAAGCGGAACGCGCGCAGGTCTCCAGGCGCGGCCAGCGGCTCGACGAGTCCAAGCCCGGATCGGGACTCGGCCTCTCCATCGTGGTCGATCTCGCCGCGCTCTATGGCGGCAGCCTTTCGCTCGGCGCTGCGCCGACGGGCGGCCTGCGCGCCGAATTGGTCCTTCCGGGACTCTAGTTCCTTGTTTCGACGTTGTTTTTCGTCTTCGTTGATCCCCCTCTGGTGAAAACCGCGGGCATTCGGACCCACTTCCTAAACGGCTTCTTAAGTGGGGCGTCCTATGATCGCGCCCGGACGCATCCCATGTCCGCCATTTTACCGTGCATTACCCGGGCGCATGAGCCAGACATCGATCGAGCGGCTGAGGGAATATCTCGCGCAGCTCCCGCCGCAGGCGCAGGCCCTGCTGATGCGAGAGTTCGAGCGCGCGCTGGAGCGCGGCCAGGATACGGCTGTCGCGACCCTGGTGCTCGAGCAGCTGCGCAACATCGTCCGCAAGACCGAGGCCGATGAAGCCGCGCCGCCGCGCACGGACGATCTGTCGCGGTTGCTGTTCCAGGTGCTGGAACCGTTCCTGGTCGAGGCGGGCACGCCGATCAGGGTTGGCCAGATTCGCCGCTCCTCACTCCAGCCGATCTGGCAGTGGCTCGGCCGTGACGGCGCACCGGACAAGGTGAACGAATTCGAGGCGCTGCTGTCGCGCCTGCCGGCCGACAATGCAGGGCAGGTCGAAGCCCTGGCCTTGAGGCTCCAGGCGGTGGCCGCGGATGCCATCTTCGAGCTGACGGGACCGGGCGGAGGCGACAAGTCGCGCGCTTTGGCCCGCGTCGGCCCGCCGAACGTGATCGAGGATCTCTATTCCGTTGGTGCGATACTCCAGGTCCGCGAGGCCATCGCCACCGTGAACGAGCGGCTGCCGCGCTTCCTGCGCACCTTCGGCGATCCGCAGATCGCCTCGGTGACGTCGGCGCTCAACATTCCCGCGCTTCAGACGCCGCAGATGCTGCCCTTCGCGCTCTCAATGGTCGTGCAGCGGATGACCGCCCCCTGGCAGATCATCCGCCTCGCCATCAAGATTGCCGCGTCCGACGACGAGATACGAGTCGCGGCAACCCCTTATGGCGTTGCCGTCACGATCGCGCTGCATGATTTGTCCTGCGTGGCCGCGATCCTTCGCATGGACATCAAGCGCGGCCATTTCGACAACGTCGCCGACAATCTCAAGACGCTGCACGACGGCGTGCGCGGCCTGCGCACCGAGCTCGACCTGCGCAACGATTCCGCCTGGGGCAAGCAGTTGACGTCGATCCGCGCCGACATTTCCAATGCGCTGCAGTCCGAGATCGACAGCGTTCCAGGCCGCGTTCGCCGCATCCTGCGCCAGCGCCCCGAGAAGGACATTCCGCCGGGCGCGAGGGTCGACAGCACAGAGGTGGAGGAAGCGGTGGCGCTGATCGACTTCGTCGCGACCTGCCGCAACTATGCGAGCGAGCTCGCGATCAACGAGGTGACGCTGCGCACCTATTCCGATCTCCAGCAATACGTGGAACGCTCGACCGAGCAGCTGGTGCAGTCGCTGCGTGCCGCCGATCACAAGGTCCGCACCTATCGACAGCAGCAGGTGCAGGCCGCGATCCGCTTCTGCCAGGTGCTGTTCGGCGACGATTACGCCTCGCTGATGAGCCGGGCCGCGGAGAACGCACTCACTGGCGAACGCAAATCGTCGCGCGCGGGCTGATCAAGCGCAAATTTCATTGTCGCAATTTCTGGTTGACCACATCGCTGGCGCACCGTACGGTCCCCGAGCAAGTCCGGGGAATTTCTATCTGTAGGCGCATGAAACCCGTTATCAGCTCGATCGAGATTGAGAACCGCGTCATCGTTGCCAAGTATCAAAGGCTGATGGTTGGCGCCAAGGTGGTGCTGGTCGAGAAGGCAAGCGATCGGCAACTGCCGGAGACGACCACGAGGGTTGCATCTCGGGTTCCGGTCGGAGCGTTGCGCATCAGATTGCCGGATGCAATCAAGCCGGGAACATACTTTCTGAGGGCCTTCAACGGGCACGGCGAGGACGCGGCGCGAAGCGCGGACTTCGAGATCGGCTAAGCCGTTGGATTTTCAACTCTTCGGGACTGTACGCAGTGCAGCGCTTTGACAATTGTCAATTGCCGCATTGTCCGGCCGTGGTGTAAAGGCACCTATAGGCGCGGTTCGTGCGCTGCCGGAAGCTTGCCAGATGACTCTATGGTTCGTGTTCGCGCTGATGACGGTCGCGGCGATTTTCGCCGTGCTCTGGCCGCTTGGCCGCAGTAGCGGTGCGCAAGATCAGGGCAGCGAGGTCGCGGTCTACAAGGACCAGTTGGCCGAGGTCGAGCGTGACCTCGCCGCAGGACTGATTCCGGCGCCGGAGGCCGAGGCTGCGCGCGTCGAGATCAGCCGCAGGCTGCTTGCGGCGGCAGCCAGCGAGCCCGCAATGGCGCCGAGGTCGAACCTCAAATGGCGCCGTGCGGCGGCCGTGCTGGCGCTCGCCGGCCTGCCGCTCGTTGCGGTCGCCGTCTACATGCCGCTCGGCTCACCCAAGCTTCAGGACTTTCCCCTGGCGCAGCGGGAGCGCGGGTCGGGCATGGCGCAATCGCTCGAGAACCTCGTCGTTCAGGTCGAGCAACATCTGGAAAAGAATCCGACCGACGGGCGTGGCTGGAACGTGCTCGCGCCGGTTCTGGAGCGGCTCGGCCGCTTCGACGATGCGGTGCGCGCCTATCGCAACTCGCTCACCTACAATGGCGAGAGCGCGGAGCGCCGGTCCGATCTCGGCGAAGCGATCTCGGCCGCTGCCGGCGGCGTGGTGACCGCCGAGGCCAAGGCCGAATTCGAGCGAGCACATGCCTTGAGCGCCGACGATCCCAAGGCGAATTACTTCCTGGGTCTTGCCGCCGAGCAGGACGGCCGCAAGGACGATGCAGCCAATATCTGGCGCGCGCTGCTTGCGAAAGCGCCTGCGGATGCGCCGTGGCGTGCCCTGGTGCAGTCCTCGCTGGCGCGGGTCGGTGGCGGCACGATGCCGGCGCTGTCCGACGAGACGATTGCTGCCTCCAAGGATATGGCCGAGGGTGATCGCAACGCGATGGTGCGTGGCATGGTCGATCGTCTGGCCACGCGGCTGAAGCAGAACGGTGACGATGTCGAGGGCTGGCTGCGCCTGGTGCGTGCCTATCTCGTGATGGGCGAGCGGGACAAGGCCATGGGGGCATCGGCCGATGCCCGGCAGGCGGTTGCCAGCGACGCCGAGCGGCTGCGCCAGCTCAACGACGGCCTCAGGACTCTCGGGCTCGGCGGATGACGATTTCGGGACGAGAGATGCGGAGAACGGATACGCCATGACGCGCAAGCAGCGACGTATGACCATCATCGGCGGCTCGCTCGCCGTGCTCGCGCTCGCGGCCGCGCTGGTGCTCAACGCATTGCGCGACTCCATTGTGTTCTTCTCGACCCCGACCATGGTCGCCGAGAAGCATATCGAGCCCGGCAAGCGGTTTCGCCTCGGCGGCCTGGTGCAGCCCGGCTCGCTCCAGCGCGGCGATAATCTCGCGGTGACCTTCGAGGTCGCCGACGGCAGTGCCAAGCTGCCGGTCGCCTACAAGGGCATCCTGCCCGACCTGTTCCGCGAAGGGCAGGGCGTGGTCGCCGAAGGCGCACTCGACGCCAACGGCGTGTTCAAGGCCGATACCGTCCTCGCCAAGCACGACGAGACTTACATGCCCAAGGAGGTCGCCGATGCCCTGAAGAAGCAGGGGCACTGGAAGGACGATTACGGCGGCAAGGCGTCCGAAGGCACCAAGCCTGCGGCCACGACCGCACAGGGCAATCCCCAAGGAGCGATGCGGTGATCGCAGAATCCGGACATTACGCGCTGGTGCTGGCGCTTGGGCTCGCGCTGATTCAGTCCATCGTGCCCTTGATCGGCGCGCGCCTGCGCGATGCAGCCCTGATGAATGTCGCGCGCTCCACGGCGCTGGCGCAGCTCCTGTTCGTCGGTGTGTCGTTCGCAGCGCTCGTGATGCTGCACGTGAATTCGGATTTCTCCGTCGCCAACGTGTACGAGAACTCGCACTCGACGAAGCCGCTGCTCTACAAGATCACGGGCGTGTGGGGGAACCACGAAGGCTCGATGCTGCTGTGGGTGTCGATCCTCGCGCTGTTCGGCGGATTGGTTGCGAGCTTCGGCAACAACCTGCCGCTGTCGCTGCGCGCACATGTGCTGGCCGTGCAGGCCTGGATCGCCAGCGCCTTCTATCTCTTCATCCTGGTGACATCGAATCCGTTCCTGCGCATCGCCAATCCGCCGATCGAGGGACGCGATCTCAATCCGGTGCTGCAGGACATCGGTCTCGCCGTGCATCCGCCGATGCTCTATCTCGGCTATGTCGGCTTCTCGATCTCGTTCTCCTTCGCCATTGCGGCGCTGATGGAGGGACGGATCGACGCCGCCTGGGCGCGCTGGGTGCGGCCCTGGACACTGGTCGCCTGGATCTTCCTGACGCTCGGCATCGCCATGGGCTCGTACTGGGCCTACTACGAGCTTGGCTGGGGCGGCTGGTGGTTCTGGGATCCGGTCGAGAACGCTTCGCTGATGCCGTGGCTCGCCGGCACCGCGCTGCTGCATTCCGCGCTGGTGATGGAGAAGCGCAATGCGCTGAAGGTCTGGACCATCCTGCTGTCGATCCTGACCTTCTCGCTGTCGCTGCTCGGCACCTTCCTGGTGCGCTCGGGCGTCATCACCTCGGTGCATGCCTTCGCCACCGATCCCACCCGCGGCGTGTTCATTCTGCTGATCCTCTGCCTGTTCATCGGCGGCAGCCTTGCGCTGTTTGCGGGCCGCGCCACCTCGTTGAAGCAGGGCGGCCTGTTCGCGCCGATTTCGCGCGAGGGCGCGCTGGTGCTGAACAATCTCTTGCTCACGGTGGCCTGCGCGGTCGTGCTGTTCGGCACGCTCTATCCGCTGGCGATGGAGATGCTCGCCGATTTCAAGATGTCGGTCGGCGCCCCCTTCTACAATCTCACCTTCGCCCCGCTGTTTGCCCTGTTGCTGCTCGCGGTGCCGTTCGGGCCGATGCTGGCGTGGAAGCGCGGCGATCTGCTCGGCGTCATGCAGCGCCTGCTCGCGGCGGGCGTTGCCGGCCTCGTCGCCGTCGCCATCGCCTGGGGCTGGGCAACTGGCGGCAGCACGCTGGCGCCGCTTGCGATCGGGCTCGGCGTCTTCGTCATCGCCGGCGCCGTGACCGACATCGTCGAGCGGACGGGCCTGGTCCGGATGCCGTTCGCAACGGTGCTGCACCGGGCGCGCGGCCTGCCGCGATCGGCCTGGGGCACGGCGTTTGCGCATGCCGGCCTCGGCGTCGCGCTGATCGGGATCGTCTGCGAGACCACCTGGAACAGCGAATACATCGCGACGATGAAGCCGAACGACGTCGCTCATGTCGCCGGCTACGAGCTGAAGCTCGACGGGCTGTTTCAACGCCAGGGCCCGAACTACCGCGAGATGATCGCCGAGTTCAAGATCAGCCGCGATGGCGAGGCGCTCACGGTCATGACGCCGTCGAAGCGCAGCTTCACCACGCGCGGCTCGTCGACGACCGAGGCCGCGCTGCTGACGCGCGGTGCGAGCCAGCTCTACGTCTCGCTCGGCGACGCCACCGCCGAAGGCGCGATCGCCGTGCGCATCTATTACAAGCCGATGGTGCTGCTGATCTGGTGGGGGCCGGTGCTGATGGCGTTCGGCGGCGTACTCTCGCTCTCCGACCGTCGTCTGCGCGTCGGCGCGCCGAAGCCGGCGCGAGCCAAGCAGCGCCTCCAGCCCGCGGAATGATCCTATGCGCCGCATGATGGCCGCGTTCATCGCGTTGATGCTGCTGGCCCCGCCTGCGGCCCACGCCGTCCAGCCCGACGAGATCATGTCGGACCCCGCCAAGGAATCGCGCGCGCGGGAGCTGTCGCGCGAGCTGCGCTGCATGGTCTGCCAGAACCAGTCGATCGACGATTCCGACGCCCCGCTGGCACGCGACCTGCGGCTCCTGGTGCGCGAGCGCATCGCCGCCGGCGACAGCAATTCCCAGGTGCTCGACTTCCTGGTGGCGCGCTACGGCGAATTCGTGTTGCTGAAACCGCGCTTCGAACGGCAGAATCTGTTGCTGTGGCTGCTCGGGCCGGTGCTGCTGATCGGCGGGGCCCTGGCGCTGTGGCTGCAGATCCGGCGCCGCGCGCGAAGCGGTGCAGACGTACCGGCACCGCCGCTCACGCCCGAGGAGGAGGCACGGCTCGCCGCGTTGATGTCGGACGATGCCAAATCTTCCTGACGTCCAAGCATAAAATGGAACGGAAGCCGCGGCCGCTGCCGCGCGCTTCATGCTATGTTGACCTTTGTCTGGAAGCTTGTGGCGAGATCGATTCCAGCCTCCGAGTCCTCCCGATGTTCGCGAACAGCAACCTGACGATCCGCTTCCTGGTCGGTGCCGTCGTCGCTGCGTTATTGTTCCTGCTGAGCATCGGCGGCGGCACCGGCTTCATCGCGGTGCTCTATCTCAACAACGAGATCACCAGCCTGTCCTCGGACTTCGCCACGCTGAGCGGACCCGTGCGCGACCATGCCATGCAGACCTATCAGCAGGCGCAGACCGCGTTCTCCTGGTTCCTGGTCGCCTGCGGCGTGATCGCCGTCCTCGCCGCCGCGATCTGCCTCACCACCTGGTTCGCCGTGCGCAACGGCATCCTCACTCCCTTGGCGGCGATCGTGCATGCCATGCGCGAGGTGGCCGATCAGAAATTCGAGACCGCCGTTCCCGGGCTCGGACTCACCAACGAGATCGGCCTGCTCGCCGGGGCGCTGGAGGTGTTCAAGACCAACGGCATCGAGCGGCGGCGCCTCTCCGAGCAGCAGCTGCACGAAGCACGGCATCAGGCCGAGCGGTCGAAATTCCTGGACGATCGGATCAGGCGTTTCAACGATCTCGTCGCCAGCGTCGTCGACAGTGTGGCGTCGTCGGCCGTGCATCTGAAGACCAATGCCGAGACGCTGTCGCGGACCGCCAACGACACCAGCACCAAGGCCAATGCGGTCGCGAGCGCCGCGAACCAGGCCAGCACTAGCGTGCAGACGGTCGCGGGCTCTGCCGAGGAGATGACGAACTCGATCGGCACGATCAGCCGCCGCGTCACGGACGCGACCCAGCGCGCCGAGGGCGCGGCGTCCAAGGCGGAGAAGAGCCGCGATACCATCCACACGCTGTCGGATGCCGCCGACAAGATCGGCGAGGTCGTCCAGCTCGTGCAGGCGATCGCATCGCAGACCAATCTCCTGGCGCTCAATGCCACCATCGAGGCGGCGCGGGCAGGGGAGGCGGGCAAGGGGTTTGCCGTGGTCGCGTCAGAGGTGAAGAATCTGGCGCATCAGACCAGCAAAGCGACGGAGGAGATCACCTCCCATGTCGCCAGCATTCAGGGCATCACCGCAGAGACCCGCGGCGCGATCGACGGTATTTCCAAGACGCTGTCGGAGATTTCGTCCATCATGTCCGGCATCGAGGTCGACACCGCCCAGCAGCGCAACGCCACGCAGGAGATCACGCGCAGTGCCCAGGACGCCGCGCGCGGCACCCTCGACGTCTCCAACCACATCATCCAGATCACCTCGACCTCCGCGGAGACCGGCCGGATGGCCGCCGAGGCGCGGGATTCGGCGGTTGACCTGTCGCAGCAGGCCGAGACCCTGAAGCGCGAAGTCGACGAGTTCATCGTCAGCGTCAGGGCGAGTTGAGAGCGCCAAATATCGCGCTCAGGCGCTGTTCCAGGAAATCGGTTAAGTTCCTGTAAGGCAACGACTTTCGGCGTGCGCTGAACTGCCGCATCCACGCACCCCTTCATTACGAAAGTTTAACCCCGCCGCCAGCGCACGGTAAGGCGCGAGCCCCCATGTTCAGGTTCGTAAGGTGCTGGCATCCCGCACCAAAGGAATTCAAGGCTCCTGGAGATTTCTGCATGACCGAACGTCCCGACCTTTCGAACCTTCCGTCGTACCGGCAGCCGCGCCGGTCGGTGTTCTCTGCGCGCAAGCTCGCGCTGATGGCCTCGGTCGTCGCCGGCCTCGGCGCGGCTGTCTACGGCTTCAGCCCTTCGACCTCGCCGGCGGACCTGTTCTCCAGCCCGGCGCATGCGCAGGTCAACAACGAGGTTCGTCAGGTTGAGCGTCCCGTCGGTTTTGCCGATATCGTCGAGCGCGTGAAGCCGTCGGTGATCTCGGTGAAGGTCAACATCAAGGAGAAGATCGCGAGCAACGATGACGGCGATGATTCCGCCTCGCCGTTCCAGCCGGGCTCGCCGATGGAGCGCTTCTTCCGCCGCTTCGGCGGTCCCGATGGCATCCCGGGCATGAAGGGAGGTCGTGGCCGCGTCGTGCAGGGCCAGGGCTCCGGCTTCTTCATCTCGGCCGACGGCTATGCCGTGACCAACAACCACGTGGTCGACGGGGCCGACAAGGTCGAGGTCACCACCGATGACGGCAAGACCTACACCGCCAAGGTGATCGGCACCGACCAGCGCACCGACCTCGCCTTGATCAAGGTCGAGGGCGGCTCGAACTTCCCGTTCGCCAAGCTCGCCGACAGCAAGCCGCGGATCGGCGACTGGGTGCTTGCGGTCGGCAATCCATTCGGCCTCGGCGGTACCGTGACCGCGGGCATCGTTTCGGCCAGCGGCCGCGATATCGGCAACGGGCCCTATGACGATTTCATCCAGATCGACGCGCCCGTGAACAAGGGCAATTCCGGCGGTCCGGCCTTCGATACCAACGGCGAGGTGATGGGCGTCAACACCGCGATCTACTCGCCGTCTGGCGGCAGCGTCGGCATCGCATTCTCGATTCCGGCCAACACGGTCAAGAGCGTGGTCGCGCAGCTGAAGGACAAGGGCTCGGTCAGCCGCGGCTGGATCGGCGTACAGATCCAGCCCGTGACCTCCGACATCGCCGACAGCCTTGGCATGAAGAAGGCCGAAGGCGCGCTGGTGGCGGAGCCGCAGGCCAACGGTCCGGCCGCCAAGGCGGGCATCGAGTCCGGCGACGTGATCACGGCGGTCAACGGCGAATCCGTCAAGGACGCCCGCGAGCTTGCCCGCACCATCGGCGGCATGGCGCCCGGCGCGACCGTGAAGCTCAACGTGCTCCACAAGGGCCAGGACAAGGTCGTGAACCTCACCCTCGGCCAGCTGCCGAACACGGTCGAGGCCAAGGCCGACTCCGACAAGGACAGCGGCAAGGGTGCCAATCGTGGCACCGACGTGCCCAAGCTCGGCATGACCGTGGCCCCCGCCAATTCGGTGGCTGGCGCCGGCAAGGAAGGCGTCGTGGTCACCGAGGTCGATCCGAAGAGCGCCGCGGCCGAACGCGGCTTCAAGGAAGGCGACGTGATCCTCGAAGTCGGCGGCAAGAGCGTGGCCACCGCGGGCGAAGTCCGTGATGCCATCAACGCAGCGCGGACCGACAACAAGAACAGCGTCCTGATGCGCGTGAAGAGCGGCGGCCAGTCGCGCTTCGTCGCGGTGCCCCTCGCCAAGGGCTGAGGCCTTCAGGAGGCTTACGAGATGAAGGGTATCGCCGGCATCAGTCGCCCCCGCCGCCGGTGCCCTTCGGGGAAGCAGCGCAACGCTGGCTTCCCCTGTCTACCTTCCGGTGGAATTACGCCCCCCTCCGTCGGAAGGCCTAGGGCGGTGAGGTCCCCCCAGCTTCACCGCCCGCCTTTTTCCTGCTTCGACACTCTCCCGCTCGGCTTGCATGCCGGTGCCGCTCGCGCCATGTTTAGAGAAGGTTGACCTCCTTGACCGCCGCCGAACGCACGATGCGCCTCCTGATCATCGAAGACGACCGCGAATCCGCCGACTACCTCGCCAAGGCGTTTCGCGAAGTCGGACACATTGCCGACCACGCCGCCGACGGCGAGGAAGGCCTCGCCATGGCCGAAAGCGGCGATTACGACGTGCTGGTGGTCGATCGCATGCTGCCCAAGCGCGACGGCCTGTCGCTGATCGGCGCATTGCGCGACAAGGGCAGCACGACGCCGGTGCTGATTCTCTCCGCGCTCGGGCAGGTCGACGACCGCATCAAGGGCCTGCGCGCCGGCGGCGACGACTATCTGCCGAAGCCCTATTCTTTTGCCGAGCTCCTGGCCCGCGTCGAAGTGCTGTCGCGCCGCCGCGGCGGCCCCGCCGAGGAAACGCTCTACCGCGTCGGCGATCTCGAGCTCGACCGGCTGTCGCATCGCGTCGCCCGCGGCAAGGACGAGCTGACGCTGCAGCCGCGCGAATTCCGCCTGCTCGAATACCTGATGAAGCACGCCGGCCAGGTGGTAACGCGCACCATGCTGCTCGAGAACGTCTGGGATTATCATTTCGATCCGCAGACCAACGTGATCGACGTGCACATTTCGCGGCTCCGCTCCAAGATCGACAAGGGCTTCGAGCGTCCGCTGCTGCACACGATCCGCGGCGCCGGATACATGATCCGTGACGGGATCAGATAAGGCCCGGTGATCGTTTCACTTTTTCAACCGTCATGATTGTGGATTGCCGGATTTTTACCACATCCTCCAGCCGTCAGTGCAAATTCCGAGGTCGCAGAAGGGCCAGGAGCCGATGTTCTCAGCAATCAGCGATGCTGTTAATGCTTCTCCATGAATGAGAGCACCGCTTGGTCATTGGCGATGGGATTGTCTGGGAGCTTGCCGGGATCTCCACCCTCTCGCTTTTAGGCAGGCACGCTTCGAGCTGATCTACAATCCGATGAAAGAAGCGTGGGCTTCGCTCGCCATTGGACACCAGTGTGGGTGCTGTAATCATCTTCGCCATATCGCAGGTAAAAGCCGCGCGAAGCCGCTTCGGCTTGCGTCCAGTCTAACATTCTGAACCGACATGTAGCGGCAGCGCTTCAACGGAAGCATTGGCCAGCAGTTGACGCACGCCCTCGAACTTCTGTCAGGACTGCAGATTGGCAAGACGCCACCGCTCGTTGATCGGGTCTAGCCAACATGTCCTCTGTTCCTGGCGATATGAGGAATGATAGCCGCCGCGCGGCGGTCGCAATCATGTCCAGTTCTCGGCGAATCTCGGTCATCAACCCGAGGTAGCTTTGGCCGTCCGAGCGAAATGCTCGTGTTTCGCGAGCGAGACCCCCGCATCTTCACGTTTTCTTCTGCCTTTGAAATTGGAGTTGCCATGCGCCGTCTGCCCAACGACACGATCACGCTGACCATTCCGCAGCTCAGCTTTGAAACCTTGTTCGGAGATCCTGAGTTCCCGTCCAATGCGCATGGCGGCAACGACACCATCACGGTGAACGTCGACGGCCTGACGTTCATCAATCTCGTGGGCGATGCCGCAGCCCTGCTGGATCATTCCCGGGGCGGCAACGATACACTCACGGTCAACATCGCGAGCGAGAACAACACCGTCATCGTCGACGGTGATGCTCAATCCATGTCCGGCCATTCCAAAGGCGGCAATGACACGGTGACCGGCGACAGCACGGGCTCGGTACGCAACGGCTTCACACTCTATGGCGACGCCGAGGGTGCCATGTCTGACCACGTGCAGGGCGGCAACGACACCGTCATCGGCGCGTTCGGCGGCCGGTCATTGAACACACTGGTCGGCGATGGCGGAACCATGTCCGGGGACACCCATGGCGGCAACGACACGCTGGTCGCTCTCCAGACCGGGCAGACCGGCTCGGCACTTCTGTACGGCGATGCCTTCGGCCTGAGCGATCATGCGCACGGCGGCAACGACAATCTCACCTTCACCGTCGGAGACGATGCCCAAACCGGAGGCGGCAGATTATACGGCGATGGGGGTGGACTCTCGGGTGAAGCACGTGGCGGGAACGACACCCTTACGATTGTCGATCTCCATGGCAATGTTCACTTCTATTCCTTCCTGCTGATTGGCGATGTCGATTCCATGTCCGGTAACGCGCAGGGGGGCAACGATGTCCTCGCGGGCGGATCGTACGTCGACATGTTGATGGGCGACGCGCGGACCTACGATCCAGCGGCCCCAGGTTCGATCACAGGCGGCAGGGACATCCTAAACGGCAAAGGCGGCAATGACGAGATGTGGGGCGGACCGAACAGCGACATCTTTGCGTTCGACAAGGGCTCGGGCCAGGACCTGATCCATGACTTCAATCAAGGCAATACGATCGTCGGCAGCGCGGCGGTCGAGCACGATTTGATCGACGTGCAAGACTACGGCTTTGCGGACTGGGCTGCACTGAAGAGCCTGATCAGCGACGACGCCTCGGGCAATGCCGTGGTTCACCTGACGGCCAGCGATACGATAACGCTGCAGGGCGTCCGAACGGCGGACCTGCATGTGACGGACTTCATCGTCTAGTGCCATGTCAATTGCTGGCGATGGCGGTAGCCGGATCAACTCTATCGACGAACAAGCCAACCGGCACCTGCAGGAGAGTTTGCTGATGCCGCCGCTCGCTGGGGAAGCATGTTGGCGAAGATCACCCGCGTGGATACACGATGATAGACAAATACGTCATGGGCAGCTTGACGAGCCGCTCGGGACCGTGCAACGCGCCGGAATCAAACAGGATGGAATCGCCGGGCCGCAGACGGTAACTGCTATCGCCGTGCCGATAGTCGACCTCGCCAGTGAGCATGTAGATGAATTCCATGCCGGCGTGCTGGAATGCCGTGAAGGGCTCGGCGTCCTCCTTCAACGTGATCATGTACGGCTCGACGACGACGTCGCCGCCGATGACATGTCCGAGCAATTGGTAGACATGACCCACTTTGGTTCCGCGCCGCTCGATCACGACGCCCTGCTTGGCGCGCACGAATGAACAATCGCGTCGCTCTTCTGAGGCCGCAAACAACAGGCTGAGCGGGACGTTGAGCGCCTTGGCGATCGACTGAAGCGTCGCCAGTGACGGAGAAATCTGCCCGTTCTCGATCTTCGACAGCATGCCGGCCGAGATGGACGACGCGGCTGATAGGTCGAGTACCGACAGATCGCCGTCCCGGCGCAACTTTCGGATCTGGGCACCCAGGGCGCGTTCGAGGTTGCGGGGATCCTGCGGTGCGTTGGAGCCGGTACGGTATTCAGGCGCCTCGCGTGAGACTGTTTTCGAGCTTTTGGCCCTCGCCATCGGATAGGTCCTTTAGATGAGACCCGGAGCAGAGCCCAGGGCCGGTCGACCAGTACAGCAGGATTGGACGGCACGCAGCTTCGATGCATTGCCGACAGGCGATCAGTTCCGTGCGAGCCCGAACCCTGCCAGGCTGTCATCCAGCCAGCGACGGAAACTGTCGACAAGGCTGCGGAAGACCGCAATCTCGAAAACCGGTGTACCGTCTTCCAGATCATCCAGCCGCCAGATGATGGCGCCGAGGTGCGAAACGGCTGTCACGGCGACGGCGCCCGGCGCGAATGCACGGTTGTGCAGATCGATCGGAAAACCCTTGGCGAGAGCCTGGCCGATCCGCGGCCCGCTGACGCGATGGATGACATAGCCGTCGGTCTGATCGGTCACCGATGCGGCATCGCCGACAGCCTGCTTCAACGAGACGGAAAACCCATTGCCGCCATCGTCCTGCGTCGCGAGCCAGGTCGTGGGCCCGATCCCGAGAAAGGCGACATCGCCGGATGCGCTGCGGCGCGGACCGGGAACGAGATCGATTCCATAGGCGGTCTTGACGCGCTGTTTCAATTGCTCGTCCGCGCCGCGCCGAACCATGATGGTCGCGTAGCCGAGATCATTGCGTATCGATACGATGACGCCCGGGTTGGAGGACGCCGCAAAGCCATGATTGAGACGATCAGCCACGCAGCCGCGCTCCTTCCGGATCATAGAAGACGGGAGAACATATCTCGGCCTCGAAATCGGCACCTCGCAGAGGGTCGACGACCCGCAAGATCTGTCCCACGCGTTCTCGGCCGCGTGCCAGCAGAGCCAGCGCAATCCAATGGCCGAGCATCGGCGAGAATGCCGACGACGTGACGTATCCCTGATCGTTCTCGAGCTTGACGGCTGCACCGGGCGAGAACAGGTGAGCGCCGTTGCGCAGGCGTTGCCGGCGATCAATCGGCTTTAACCCGATCACGGCCGGACGGTCCGGATCGACGAGTCCGGGCCGACGCGCAAGCACCTTGCCGATAAAGTCCTTCTTGCCCATCATCCGGCCGAGCCCGAGATCGTGCGCGGTGGTGGTGCCGTTCAGCTCGTTGCCGGCGACGTGTCCCTTCTCGATACGCATCACGCCAAGCGCTTCGGTGCCATATGGAGTGAGGCCGTACCCGGCGCCCGCCTCCATGATGGCGCGGATCGTCTCGTCACCAAAGCGCGCCGGGACCGCGAGCTCGTAGCCGAGCTCGCCCGAAAAGGAGACGCGGAACAGCCGCGCCGGCCGCCCTCTCCAGCAGAAATCCGCGCAGGCGAGATACGGAAATGCGGCATCGGATATGTCGATCGCGCCGCCGAGCAGACGATCCAGAAGATCGCGCGCGCGCGGTCCGGCAATGGAGAATTGGGCCCACTGCTCGGTGACGGAGATGGCCTGGACGTCGAGCTCGGGCCACAGCACCTGTCGGGCGTGATCGAGATGCTGCATCACCTTCGCTGCGTTCGCCGTCGTCGTCGACATCACGTAGTGATCGGGCGCAAAGCGGGCGCAGGTTCCGTCATCCATCGCGATGCCGTCCTCGCGCAGCATCAGTCCATAGCGCACTTTGCCGACGGGCAGGGTGGAGAAGGTGTTGATGTAGATGCGATCGAGGAAGATACCGGCATCCGCGCCCTGGACGTCAATTTTGCCCAAGGTCGAGACGTCGCAGACGCCGACGGCGCTGCGCACGGTCTTGACCTCGCGAATCACGGTCGAGAGCCAGTCCGCTTCGCCTGGTCGCGCGAACCATTGCGCGCGCCGCCACGGGCCCGCGTCGACGAAGGTCGCGCCGAGCTGTTCGGCCCACCGGTGGCTCGGCGCCAGCCGGACCGGGCGGAAATCCTGGCCGCGATGACGGCCGGCGAAGGCGCCGATCGCGACCGGCGTGGCGGGCGGTCGCGCGATGGTGGTGCCGACCTGCGGCATCGGACGATCCGTGAGCGCCGCCATCATGGCGTGACCGATCACGGCTGCCATCTTGCCCTGGTCGGTGGCCATGCCGAGCGTGGTGTAGCGCTTCAGATGCTCGACCGACGTAAAGCCCTCGCGAGCGGCAAGCGCGATGTCGGCCTGCGTCACGTCGTTCTGGTAGTCGACGAAAGCCTTCGATCGGGATGCTGCGGCTTGCCACAGCGGCTCGCCGGAGATGCTCTCGTCGTCGACGACGAATTCGGGCCGGGCGCCGGATTTGAATCCGGCAGCATCCGCACTGGTCGCCCCGGCAGCCGTCCCTTGTTTCAGCGCTTCCGCCAGCGTCAGTGCGCCGCTCGCGGCGCCGATGACGACGAGATTCCGCGGCAGATCGCCTGGCAGGAAGGCCGAGCGTTCCTCGGACCAGCGCGGACGACCGCCGAGATGGGTCGAGAGCGCGAGGTTCGGATTCCAGCCGCCGCTGACCGCAAGCAGGTCGGACTCGATCGCGATGTCGTCGCCCTTATTGGTCCGCACGCGAATTTGGCTGAGACCATGTGCGCCGCGTGTGTCGATGACGTGCGCGCCCTTCAACAGTCTGGCGCCGATCGTCTGGCCGGAGGCGACCAGCGATGGGGAGATCTCGGATCGTGCATCGATGATGGCTTCGACCTTGACTCCGGCACGCGCGAGGTCGAGCGCGGTGCGCCAGCCGTCGTCGCAACTCGTGAACAGGGTCGCCGCCTTGCCCGGTGCCACGCCGTAGCGATTGAGATAGGTACGCACCGCGGAGGCCAGCATGATTCCGGGACGGTCGTTGCCGCCGAACACGATCGGCCGTTCGATGGCGCCCGCCGCAAGGATGGATCGCTGCGCCACGATCTTCCATAGGCGCTGCCGCGGCTGGTGTGCGGGGGGAACGGGCAGGTGATCGGAAACGCGTTCGAGCGCGCCGAAAGTGCTCCCGTCATAGGCGCCGAAGATTGTGGTCCGCGTCATCATTGTGACGTTCGGAAGTGCGTCCAGCTCTTTGGCGGTGTATTTGGCCCATTCAACGCCTGAGAGGCCGTCGATGGTGTGGACGTCGTTGTTCAGCCGGCCGCCGGGGATGAAGTCATCATCCGCGATGATGACCCGGGCGCCCGCGCGTCCCGCTGCCAGCGCCGCGGCGAGACCGCCGGGGCCACCGCCGATGACCAGCACGTCGCAGAAGGCGTACGCCTTCTCGTACTGGTCGGGATCGGGCTGCAGGCTGGCCCTGCCGAGGCCAGCGGCACGTCGGATCAGAGGCTCATAGACTCGCTCCCAGAACGAAGCGGGCCACATGAAGGTCTTGTAGTAGAAACCGGCGACAAACAGGGACGACAGCAGCGAGTTGACCGCACCGAGATCGTAACGCAGCGTCGGCCAGCGGTTCTGGCTCAGGGCTTCGAGCCCGTCAAACAGCTCGATCGTGGTGGCGCGCGTGTTCGGCTCACGACGTGCGCCGGTCCGCAATTCGACCAGCGCATTCGGCTCCTCGGCGCCGGCGGTCATGATGCCGCGTGGACGATGATATTTGAACGAGCGGCCGACGATCCTGACGCCGGACGCCAGAAGAGCGGATGCCAGCGTATCGCCCTGGAAGCCCTGGTACTGCTTGCCATCGAAGTGGAAGCGCAAGGCTCTGCTGCGGTCGATCAGACCGCCGTCGATTCGGTTGGGTTGCGGGGCGCTGATGTCGCTCATGCACGGACCCGGTCGCGGGCAAAGGTGGCTTTGGTGATGTCATGGGTCCTGGTATTGCGCTCGACTTCCAGCCAGCTTCGACAGCCGGACGCGTGATACCAGAGTTCGCGATGCAGCCCGGACGGATTGTCCCGCAGATAGGCCGCTTCGAAGAATTCGCGGTCGGCGTCGGGTGCGTCGGCGGCTGGCCGCGGGGCGCTGGCATCGCCAAGATAGGCGAATTCGCTGACGTCGCGATTGCCGCAGAACGGGCAGGGAATGCGCATGCCGATCGACCTTCAGTGCAGATTGGGTTGGGCGCCCTGGCCCTTTTCATCGAGCAAATAGCCGCTCGCGAAACGGTCAAGCCGGAAGGCGCGTGCCACTGGATGCGGTTCGTCGCGGGCAATCAGATGGGCGAAGCACCAGCCGGATGCCGGCGTGGCCTTGAACCCGCCATAGCACCAGCCGGCATTCAGATAGAGGCCGTCAAGCGGCGTGTGGTCGATGATGGGCGAGCCGTCCATGGACATGTCCATGATGCCACCCCATGAGCGCAACATCCGTAGCCGTCCAATCATGGGCATCAATGCCATGCCGCTTTCGCAGACATCCTCTACGGTCGGCAGATTGCCGCGTTGCGCATAGGAATTGTAGCCATCGATGTCGCCGCCGAACACGAGGCCGCCCTTGTCGGACTGGCTGATATAGAAGTGGCCTGCGCCGAAGGTGACGACGCCCGGAATCAACGGCTTGATGGCCTCGCTGACGAAGGCCTGCAAGACGTGGCTTTCGAGCGGCATGCGCAGACCGGCCATGGCCGTCAGCCGCGAGGTATTCCCGGCAACCGCCAGCGCCACCTTCGGTGCGCGGATCGTCCCGCGCGTCGTTTCCACGCCGACGACGCGATCGCCCTCACGGATCATGCCGGTAACTTCGCAATTCTGGACGATGTCGACGCCGCGGTCGCTGGCCGCGCGCGCATAGCCCCATACGACGGCGTCGTGACGGGCCGTTCCGCCGCGTCGCTGCAGCAGGCCGCCCTCGATCGGAAATCGGGCATTATCGAAATCGAGGAACGGCAGCATGCGCCGGACGGCGGTCCGGTCGAGCAGTTCGGCGTCGACGCCATGCAGCCGCATCGCGTTGCCGCGGCGGGCTGCGGCGTCGCGTTGCGCATCGGAGTGGAACAGGTTCAGCACGCCGCGCTGGCTCACCATCGCGTTGTAGTTCAGATCTTTCTCCAGGCCCTCCCAGAGCTGCATCGAGAATTCGTAGAAGGGATTGTTGCCAGGCAGCAGGTAGTTCGAGCGGATGATCGTGGTGTTGCGGCCGGCATTGCCGGAGCCGATCCAGCCCTTTTCCAGCACGGCGATGTTGGCGATGCCGAAATGTCTCGCGAGATAGTAAGCCGTCGCAAGGCCGTGCCCGCCGCCGCCGATGACGAGGACGTCGTAGGACGATTTCGGGCTGGCGTCGCGCCAAGCCGCCGTCCAGCCGCGATGGCCGAGCAGCGCTTGACGCGCGAGACTGAAGATCGAGTAGTGCATGGAGGATCGCATTGGTGGTGATGGAAGCTGAGCTTTGACGACACTATTCCATATTTCCTGACAAGAAAACATTGTTCTCGATAGTTGACAGCCGTCCACGCGGGACGATATGCATGGCTCGCCCGATGGAGAGCAGGCATGTGCGGTATTGTCGGTCTATTCCTCAAGAACCCGGGGCTGTATCCTAAGCTGGGGTTTCACCTTGCGGCCATGCTCGGCGTGATGAGCGATCGCGGTCCCGACAGCGCCGGGTTCGCGGTCTACGGCAGCTCGCAAGCGGATCACGTCAAGCTCACGCTGCGGGCAGCATCGGCCGTCGAGATTCGTGAGGCGGTGGCGGATCTCGGCAAGGCGGGCGCAGGCGATCTGGACTCCGTCTTTCACGACACCCACGCCGTGGTCTCGGTGCCGCTGGCGCGTGAACAAGAGGTGCGCTTGCTGATCGCACGCGACAGTCGCGTGACGCTGGCCGGCGTGGGTGCCAGGATGGAGCTGTTCAAGGAGGTCGGGCTTCCGGAGCAAGTCGCCAAGCGGTTCGAACTGTCGGGAATGAGTGGCACGCACGGCATCGGCCACACCCGGATGGCCACCGAATCCGCCGTCACGACGCGTGGTGCGCACCCGTTTTCGACCGGAAAGGACCAGTGTCTGGTTCATAACGGCTCGCTCTCCAATCATTGCGGCGTACGGCGCTTTCTCAGCCGGGAAGGACTGACGTTCGAAACGGACAACGACAGCGAGGTTGCCGCGGGTTTCCTGACCTGGCGCATGCAGCAGGGTGCGTCGCTGGAGCAGGCGTTGACGGACAGTCTCGCCGATCTCGACGGGTTCTTCACATTCGTGGTCGGAACCGAGAGTGGTTTCGCGGTGCTCCGCGACCCCATCAGTTGCAAGCCGGCCGTCATGGCCGAGACCGACGATTATGTCGCGTTCGGATCGGAATATCGCGCGCTCGCCGTACTTCCCAATGCCGGAAGAGCGCGGGTCTTCGAGCCGGAGCCGGCCAGGGTCTATGCGTGGGAGTTGCGCTGATGCGCTCGGTCGATCTCGAGGAAAGCAGCGTCCGTGAACTCAATGGCGAGCTGCATCGGCTCACGCCGGAGACCAACGAGACGCGATGGGTGATCGAGCATCCGCACGGCAAGCATGCCATCGCCTGCGGTCTCGATGCCCCCGTGACCGTCGAGGTGAAGGGGCATGTCGGCTATTACTGCGCCGGCATGAACAAGCATGCCACGATCGTCATCGATGGAAATGCCGGCGTCGGAGTTGCCGAGAACATGATTTCCGGCGAGGTCCGGGTGAAGGGCGACGCCAGCCAGGCGGCGGGGGCGACCGGCGTTGGCGGGCTGTTGGTTATCGAGGGCAATGCGTCGGCGCGTTGCGGCATTTCGATGAAGGGCATCGATATCGTCGTGAAAGGCTCGATCGGTCCGATGAGTGCGTTCATGGCGCAGGCCGGCACTCTCGTCGTGTTCGGCGATGCCGGCGAGGCGCTCGGCGATTCCATCTACGAGGCGCGGCTTTTCGTGCGCGGATCGGTGGCAAGCCTCGGTGCAGACTGCATCGAGAAGCCGTTGTCGGACGAGGACAAGGTCATTCTTCTCGGGGTGCTGGAGAGAGCAGGGCTGTCGGCCGGTTCGGACGGCGGCCCAGACGGTTTCCGGCTCTATGGATCGGCCCGCAAGCTCTATCATTTCCACATCGACAACGTCGATGCTTACTGAGGCAGGACGGCTTCCCGATGAATGCACAGAGTCCGAAGGCCGCCACCCCGCCGCGATTCTCCGCGACCTTCGATCCGCAGGCCATCGCCGAGATCCAGCGCGCGGCGGCGACCGGCATCTACGACATCCGCGGCGGCGGTGCCAAGCGCAAGCTGCCGCATTTCGATGACCTGCTGTTTCTCGGCGCGTCGATCTCCAGATATCCGCTGGAGGGTTATCGCGAGCGCTGCGGCACCAATGTCGTGCTGGGCGGCCGCTTTGCCAGCAAGCCGATCGAGTTGAAGATTCCGATCACGATCGCCGGCATGAGCTTTGGTGCGCTGTCGGCGCCAGCGAAAGAGGCTTTGGGGCGCGGGGCATCCGCAGTCGGTACCTCGACCACGACCGGTGACGGCGGCATGACTGACGAGGAACGCGGGCACTCGTCGATCCTGGTCTATCAATATCTGCCTTCGCGTTATGGCATGAACCCGGACGATCTCCGGCGCGCGGATGCGATTGAGATCGTGATCGGGCAGGGCGCCAAGCCCGGTGGTGGCGGCATGCTGCTGGGCCAGAAGATCTCGCCGCGCATCGCCAGGATGCGGACGCTGCCGGAAGGCATCGATCAGCGCTCGGCCTGCCGGCATCCGGATTGGACCGGGCCGGATGATCTCGAAATCAAGATCGAGGAATTGCGCGAGATCACCGACTGGGAAAAGCCGATCTACGTCAAGGTCGGTGCCAGCAGGCCCTACTACGATACGGCGCTCGCGGTGAAGTCCGGTGCCGACGTCGTTGTTCTCGACGGCATGCAAGGCGGCACCGCTGCGACGCAGGATGTGTTCATCGAGCATGTCGGGCTGCCGATCCTCGCTGCGATCCGGCCCGCGGCACAGGCTTTGCAAGATCTCGGCATGCATCGCAAGGTCCAACTGATCGTATCGGGCGGCATCCGCAACGGCGCGGATGTGGCCAAGGCGCTCGCGCTGGGAGCGGATGCTGTTTCGATCGGCACCGCCGCGCTCATCGCGATCGGCGACAACGATCCCGGTCTCGAAGAGGAGTATCGGAAATTGGGCAGCACCGCAGGGGCCTATGACGACTGGCAGGACGGACGCGATCCCGCCGGGATCACGACGCAGGACCCGGAGCTTGCCGCACGGCTCGACCCGGTCAAAGCCGGCCGGCGCCTTGCAAACTATCTCTCGGTGCTGACACTCGAGACCCAAACCATAGCTCGTGCGTGTGGCAAGAGCCACGTCCATAATCTTGAGCCCGAGGACCTCGTAGCGCTGACGCTCGAAGCCGCGGCGATGGCGCGCGTCCCCTTGGCCGGAACTTCGTGGATACCGGGTCATGACGATCCGAAGGCGGATTTGGCGTGAACCTGCTCAACGGCGAGTAGCTTGGAGACAACGATGTCAACGAAGCTTTCGGATACAGCGCGCGAGAAGGGGATCAAATACTTCTTGATCTCCTATGCCGATCTGTTCGGCGTACAGCGGGCCAAGTTGGTGCCGGCTGCGGCGATCGACGGCATGGCCAAGAACGGCGCGGGATTTGCCGGCTTTGCCACCTGGCTCGATATGACGCCTGCTGATCCGGATCTGTTTGCCGTGCCGGATCCCGATACGCTCATCCAGTTGCCTTGGCGGCGCGAGGTCGGCTGGTTGGCCGCCGATCCCTGGATGAACGGCAAACCGGTTGCGCACGCGCCGCGCAACGTGCTCAAGCGCAAGATCGCGGAGGCTGCGGGCGCCGGCCTGACGATGAAGACCGGCGTGGAGTGCGAGTTCTTCCTGCTGACCGAGGATGGCCGCGAAGTCTGCGACACTGCCGACCGGCAGACAAAGCCTTGCTATGATCAGCAGGCGCTGATGCGGCGCTACGATGTCATCAGTGAGCTCTGCGACGCCATGCTGGAGCTCGGCTGGCAGCCCTATCAGAACGATCACGAGGATGCCAACGGCCAGTTTGAGATGAACTGGCAATTCGACGAGGCGCTGGTCACGGCCGACCGGCATGCCTTCTTCAAATACATGGCGCGCTCCATCGCCGAGAAGCATGGCCTCCGCGCGACCTTCATGCCGAAACCGTTCATCTCGCTGACCGGCAGCGGTTGTCATGTGCACGTGTCGCTGTGGAAAGGTGAACGAAACCTGTTCGAGGACGAAGGCGGCGAACTCGGCGTCTCCGAGCTCGGCTATCATTTCCTTGGCGGCGTGATCAATTCGGCCGACGCTCTGGCCGCTATCCTCAATCCTTCGGTCAATTCTTACAAGCGCATCAACGCGCCGCGAACGATCTCGGGCGCGACCTGGGCGCCGAATTCGGTTACCTACACCGGAAATAACCGAACCCACTTGATCCGAATTCCCGAGGCCGGCCGTTTCGAGCTGCGGCTCGCCGACGGAGCTGCCAATCCCTACCTGCTGCAGGCAGCGGTTCTATCTGCCGGACTCGACGGCCTCAGCAACAAGCGAGATCCCGGAAAGCGGCTCGACATCAACATGTATACCGAAGGGCATACCGTGACCTCGGCCAAGCGGCTCCCGATGAATCTGCTCGATGCCTTGCGAGCGCTCGAACATTCAAGCGTGCTGCGGGATCATCTCGGGGAGTTCGTGCCCGCCTATCTCAAGCTGAAGCATGAGGAGTGGAACGACTACGCACGCCATCTGACCCAATGGGAACGAGACAATACCTTGGACTGTTGATATCCGAACGAAATGCGTCGTGCCCAGGGCCGTTCCGGGCGTTTGATGCGGCCGTTGACGTCATCCCCATTATTCATCATAGACTGGGGATGCCGCAAAGGCGTGATACGGCACCGCGAGAAGAGGGGCGGCGTTGACGGATGCAGCCAACGATCGTGATTTGATGGTGTCAGCCAAAGACAATTCGGACAGTTGGCGGGTTGGCGTGCTGTTCTCGCAGACGGGCGTGACGTCGGCCATCGAGCGCACGCAGCTGAATGCGACCTTGCTCGCGATCGAGGAGATCAATGCCAATGGCGGAGTCCTCGGCCGACCGGTCGAACCCGTGATCTACGATCCCGCTTCCGATCCGAAGAAATTCCGCGCCTTTGCCGAGCGGCTGTTCCAGTTCGATCGCATCAGGATCCTGTTCGGCTGCTACATGTCCAGCACGCGCAAGGCTGTGCTTCCCGTCGTCGAAGGCCACCGCGGCCTGCTGTTCTATCCGACGCAATACGAGGGGTTCGAGTATTCGCGCAATTGTATCTACACCGGCGCGGCGCCCAACCAGAACTCGATCCAGCTTGCGCGTTTCCTGCTTTCCACTTACGGCAACCGCTTTCTGCTCGTCGGTTCCAATTACGTCTATCCCTATGAATCGAACCGGTTGATGGCGGACTTCGTCGTGCAGAGCAAAGGCAAGGTGCTCGACGAGATCTATGTGCCGCTGCAAGCCAGCCAGGGGGATTTCGACAAGGTCATCGCGCGGATCAAGAAGACCTCGCCGGAGGTGATCTTCTCCACCGTGGTTGGAGCCGGCACTGCGGCGTTCTACCGTGCCTATCGGGCGGCAGGTTTCGACCCCGCACGCATGCCGATAGCAAGTCTCGCCACCAACGAGGCGGAGGTTGCCGAAATGGGCGCGGAGGCTGCCGAGGGACACATCACCGCGGCACCGTTCTTCGAGACCCTGTCCTCGGCGGCTGCGCGGCGTTTCGTCTCGAGCTTCAAGCAAAAATACGGAGACGATGCGCCCGTGACGGCCGGCGCCGAAGCATCCTACTTCCAGGTGCATCTGGCGATGCGTGCAGTCGGAAAGTGCGGCTCCGACGATCCGGAACAGGTGCTTGGCAATCTCAGGGATTTCGAGTTCGATGCGCCGCAGGGAAGGGTGCGTGTCGATCCCGAAAACAACCACACCTATCTTTGGCCGCGGATCGCGCGGCTTGATCGAAACGGCCGATTCCAGATCGTGTGGAATCCAGGTGTGCGCGTGAAACCGGATCCCTATTGTGTCGTGCAGAGCCTCGACGATTGGTCCGTCGATGACCAGCAACTCATTCGTCCATGATCCCCGTGGTTGCCTAGTGGGACGGAGAACCGGGCGTGGCCATTCAAATTCTTCGCGATCTGCGTGGTCTGCGGGTTCATGTCGTGCATCCCCCGGATTCGGAGCGGACCAAGCTGGTCGAGCATCTGCGTCGCATCGGCTGCATGGTGGAGATGCAATGGCCGGTGCCGGAATGCTGGCAGGAAGGGGCCGACATCGTGCTGCTCGCGATCGAGCACGACATGCGGACCGAGATGCAGCGCCTGTTGAAATCCGATGTCAATCGCCGGCCGACCCTGATCGCCGTCGTGTCCTACGAGGATCCGTCGACGCTGCAACTTGTGCTCGAGTTCGGCGCCGTCGCAGTCATCGAGCGTCCGATCCGGCCGTTCGGCTTGTTGACCAACATCACCATTGCGCGCAGCCTGTGGTTGGAGCGTCGCGAAGCTGACAAGCGTGTACGCAAGCTCGAACGCAAGCTCGCAGGCATTCAACGTATCCAGAAAGCCAAAGCAATCCTGATGGATGGCCAGGGATTGAGCGAGGCTGATGCCTATGAAAGCATCCGGCGACAAGCCATGTCGAAGCGCTTGTCGATGGACGACATGGCCTCCGCGATCATTCACGCAAACGAGCTGTTGCAATATCGCGCCAAAGGTGATTAGCTTTCGACCGTCGTCAAGAGAAAATCTTTCGCGACTTTGCCGAACCATCGATGATGCTGGTTCGGCTCTGGCTGAGCAGCCCGAAGGACCCGCGAGGGTCCGTCGGGCTTTTTTTTGTTTCTTGGGGCGCGTGGTGTTGTCGCCACCTTCGTGTTGACGACGCCCGCTTGAGTCTTGGCGATTGTCTGACGGAAGCAGCGTACTTCGGTGCGATCGGAGATCTGTGTCTGGAGCTAACGGGGAGTGTGCAATGGCAGTTGATAGACGTAAATTTCTGAAGGGCGGCGCTTTGGCGGGCGGCGCGTTGATCACATCCCCCTGGGTGTTTTCGACGGGCGCTCATGCAGCGGGCGAGATCAAGGTCGGCGTGCTGTTCTCGCTGACCGGCGGGTTGTCGATCGTGGAGAAATCGCTGCACGACGCCACGATGATGGCGATCAGCGAGATCAACGCTGCCGGCGGCGTCAAGGGCATGAAGATCGCGGCGATCGCCGAAGATGGCGCGTCGGATCCGAAGACCTACAACGAGAAGGCGTCGAAACTCGTTATCCAGGATCGCGTGCCGACCGTTTTCGGCTCCTATACTTCGGCCAGCCGCAAGGCCGTGCTGCCGGTGTTCGAGAAGCGCAACAACCTCTATTTCTATCCGACCTACTACGAAGGCTTCGAGTGTTCTAAGAACGTCGTCTATACCGGCGCTGTTCCGAACCAGCAGCTCTCGAACTTCATTCCCTGGATCATCAAGACGCTGGGCAAGAAGAAGTTCTTCATCGTCGGATCGAACTACATCTATCCCCGCGAGATGGCCAAGGTCTCCAAGATTCTGATCGAGAAGAACGGCGGCGAATGGGTCGCCGATGAATATCTTGAGCTTGGCCATTCCGAATGGGGTTCGATGGTCAACAAGATCAAGAACTCCGGCTGCGACGTCGTTCTGTCCAACGTGGTCGGCGATTCCGTGATCGCATTCTACCGCGAGTACAAGAACCAGGGCCTCACCCACGACAAGCTTCCGATCTGCGCGACCGTGACCTCCGAGATCGAGATCGCGGCGATGGGTGCCGATTACGCGGTCGGCTCTTACACCTCGTTTCCCTATTTCCAGGCCATCGATACCGACCGCAACAAGGCCTTCATCGAGCGCTATCGGGCCTTCGTGAAGGATCCGAAGGCGGTGACGCACCACGCGCTGGAATCATCCTATTTCCAGGTTTTCCTATGGAAGCAGGCGGTCGAGAAGGCCGCCGAGGTCACGCCGATTGCGATCCGCGAGGCTGTCAAGGGTCAGGAGTTCGACGCGCCCAACGGCCACGTCAAGATCGAAGCCGAGAACCTGCACACCTACCTGACCCCGCGCATCGCGCAGTGGCAACCGGACGGTCAGGGCAAGATCATCGACGCCTACAAGGAGCCGGTGATGCCGCTGCCTTATGTCGCCTATGGCGAGACGCCGACGAACCTCTTCTGCACGTCGAAGGGGCTCGACGCAAGCAAGCTGAAAACCTGACGTCAAGGAAACCCCGTCCATCGCGCGGCCGTCCCGCGCGATGGACGATGAGGTGTGTTGCCATGCTCGAAGTTCTGTTCATCGGTCTCAGCCTGGGTTCGATCCTTCTCCTGGTCGCCCTCGGCCTTGCGATCACTTATGGCGCCATGGGCGTCATCAACATGGCGCATGGCGAGATGGTCATGGTCGGCGCCTATGTGACGGTGCTGTCGGGTCTTTGGCTCGGGACGAACATCTTCGTCGCAATCCCGCTCGCTTTCATCGTGACGGCGCTGCTCGGGCTTTTCATCGAGCGCATCGTGGTACGCAAACTGTACGGGCGGCTGCTCGACACCCTGCTGGCGACCTGGGGCGTCGCGATCCTGATCCAGCAAGCCGTGCGGCTGGAGTTCGGACTCTCGTTCTTCGGCATTCACATCCAGGGACTTGGCCCCGGCCTGCAGAATGTCGATGTACCCGGGATATTGCAGGGTACCCTTCACATCGCCGGCGCCGACATCAATCGCTACCGGACCTTCATCATCCTCGTCACGGCGGTTCTTACGCTCGCCACGTGGTTCCTGCTCTATCGAACCGTCGCAGGCACCCAGGTCCGCGCCATTATCCGCAATCCGAAGATGGCCGCGGCCTGCGGCATCGATGTCGACCGCGTCAACGCGCTGACCTTCGCGTTCGGCTCGGGCCTTGCCGGCGTCGCCGGCGTGATGATGTCCGGCTTCAAGACGGTGTTTCCGGACATGGGCACGCCAATGGTTGTCGACGGCTTCATGGTCGTCGTGATGGGCGGCGTAGGCAGCCTGCTCGGATCGGTGCTGTCGGCCGGGATTCTCGGCGAGATCAACGGTGTGGTTGCCGCCGGGACCAACGATATCCTGGCACGCGCGGTCGTGTTCGGTGTGGTGATCGCGATCATCATTCTCAAGCCGAAGGGCCTGTTCGCCCTCAAGGGGCGCTGAGATGTCGTCGCAGCGCCGCATCGACTGGGCGATCTACGCCGGCTTCGTGATCCTGATCATGCTGGTGCCGCTGGTAATGGACCCGTTCTGGCTGAATCGCATCGCCAAATATCTGGTGTTCGGCATGCTCGGTATCGCAGTCGCGTTGTCCTGGGGCTATGCGGGCATCCTAAATCTCGGCCAGGGACTATTCTTCGGCGCTGGAGCCTACATGCTGGCGATGTCGTTGAAGCTGGCCAGCGCCACCAGCCTGCAGCAGGGCTCCGACAGGCCGGTGCCGGATTTCATGCTGTGGAACGCCGAGCCGGGGGCCAAGACCGAGCTCTGCTGCATCACCAAGGCCTCGTTCCTGTGGCTGCCATTTCAGAGCCAATGGTTCGGCTTTGCCATGGGCCTGATCCTGCCGGTCCTGATGGCGGTGGTGGTCGGCCTCATCGTCTTCCGCAAGCGAATCTCCGGCGTGTTCGTTTCCATCATCATGCTGGCGCTGGTGCTGCTGGTCCGGCTGGTGATGATCGATGCCCAGCCGGTCACGAACGGCTTCAACGGCCTGACCGATCTGGGCTGGTTCAAGATCGGCGATTTCGAATTTGATCCCTATATCGTGCCGACCTATTACCTGATCGCGGGTTCGCTGAGCGTCGTGCTGCTTGCAGCGCGGCTGCTGATCGACACCCGCGCCGGCGTGATCCTGCAGGCGGTTCGCAACGACGAGAACCGCGCCCGCTATCTCGGCTTTGACGTGCCGGCCTACCAGACCTTTTTCTTCGCGGTCTCGGCGGCCATCGCGGGCTTCGCCGGCATGCTCTATGTCATCGTTTCGGAATTCGCATCACCGACCTTCATGGATCTGAGCTTTTCGATCACCATGGTGGTGTGGGCAGCGGTCGGCGGCCGCGCCTCGATCCTCGGCGCCTGCATCGGCGCAATTGCGATCAACATGATTTCGGCAACCGTCAGCGAGACCGAGGGGTTTGCAGAGGCCTGGAAAGCCATCATCGGACTGATCTTCGTGCTGGTCGTGCTCTATCTGCCGCGCGGCATTGCAGGGCTTGCTCACGACCTGATCGATCGCGTGGTCGCGCGCAAGACGCCGCGTGCGTCGCCCGTGCTGCGTGTCCACGATGCCACCTCACAGCTCGCGGAGTAGCCCATGGCGCAGGCAGCATTGACCATCGACGGGCTTGGCGTCGACTTCGAGGGCTTCAAGGCCGTCAACGGCGTGTCGTTGATCATCGAGGAGGGCGAGTTGCGGGTTCTGCTCGGTGCAAACGGCGCCGGCAAGACCACGCTGATGGATCTGATCTCGGGCAAGACCAAGTCGACCGAAGGCCGCGTCTTTCTGCATGATACCAACATCACCAATTGGGAAGAGCATCGGATCGCTCGCGCCGGCATCGGCCGCAAGTTCCAGATTCCGAGCGTGTTCAAGGAGCTCACGGTCCGCCGCAATCTCGAAGTGGCGAGCTGCAAGAATCCCGGCGTATTCGCCAATCTCGGCTTCGGCTTTCCGGCCAAGGCGAAGGTCGACGAGGTGCTGGAACTGATCGGGCTGGCCGACGAAGCCAACCGCGTTGCCGCCTATCTGAGCCACGGCCAGACCCAATGGCTGGAGCTCGGCCTTTTGATCACGCAAGATCCGAAGATCATCCTGCTGGACGAGCCGACCGCCGGCATGACCCAGGCGGAGACGCACAAGACCTCCCTGATCGTCAACAACCTCCGGGGCCGCCACACCATCATCGTGGTCGAGCACGACATGGCCTTTGTGCGCGAGATCGCGGAGCGCATCACCGTGCTGCATCTGGGCCAGGTTCTCGCCGAGGGCAGCGTTACGGACATCGAGACGAATCCGAAAGTGAAGGAAGCCTACCTCGGCTCGAAGGGGATTTCCTGATGCTGGCGTTCTCGCATGTCGATAGTTTCTACGATCGCAGCCACATCCTCCACGACGTCTGCCTGGAGGTGCGTGACGGCGAGGTTACGGCGGTGCTCGGACGTAACGGCACCGGCAAGACCACGCTGCTGAAGACGCTGATGGGCTTGACCGACCGGATAGACGGGCAGATCAGGCTGAACGAGCGCGAGATCGGCAAGGAGCCGACGTTCCAACGGGCGCGGGCCGGCATCGCCTATGTGCCGCAGGGTCGCGAGATCATTCCGGATTTCACGATCCGCGAGAACATCCTGATGGGCTCGTTCGCCCGGCATGACGGCAAGCGCGAGATCCCGGAACTGGTCGCCGAGCTGTTTCCCTATTTGATGAACAATCTGACCCGCAATGGCGGCGTGCTTTCGGGCGGGCAGCAGCAGCAACTCGCGATCGCTCGTGCGCTTGCCGCCGATCCCAAGGTGATCCTGCTCGATGAACCGAACGAAGGCATCCAGCCGTCGATCGTCGAGGAGATCGAGAAGATCATCATCCGCCTCAATCGGGAGGTGGGCCTCACCGTGATCCTGGTCGAGCAGAACGTCTCGTTCGCGCGTCGCGCTGCGCATCGCTTCGCCATGATGGAGAAGGGACGCGTGGTCGTGTCCGGGGCGATTTCCGAGCTGACCGACGAGATGGTTCATCGTCATATGGCGGTGTGAGCTGAGCTGCGAGAACTTCTTAAAGGAGAGCAAGATGCTGCACGGTGATATTACGTCAAGCAACGACACGGTCGGCGTCGCCGTCGTGAACTACAAGATGCCGCGCCTTCATACCAAGGCGGAAGTGCTCGACAACGCCCGCAAGATCGCCGCCATGGTCGTCGGCATGAAGACCGGTCTGCCCGGCATGGATCTTGTGATCTTCCCGGAATACTCCACCCACGGCATCATGTACGATTCCAAGGAGATGTACGAAACCGCCTCGGTGATCCCAGGCGATGAAACCGAGATTTTCGCCGAGGCCTGCCGCAAGGCCAAGGTGTGGGGCGTATTCTCGCTCACCGGCGAACGCCACGAGGAGCATCCGAACAAAGCGCCCTACAACACCCTGATCCTGATGAACGACAAGGGTGAGATCGTGCAAAAATATCGCAAGATCATGCCCTGGGTGCCGATCGAGGGCTGGTATCCCGGCAACTGCACCTATGTCTCCGAGGGCCCCAAGGGGCTGAAGATCTCGTTGATCATTTGCGACGACGGCAACTATCCCGAGATCTGGCGCGATTGCGCGATGAAGGGCGCCGAGCTGATCGTGCGGTGCCAGGGCTATATGTATCCGGCCAAGGACCAGCAGGTCATCATGGCCAAGGCGATGGCCTGGGCGAACAATGTCTATGTCGCGGTCGCCAACGCCACGGGCTTTGACGGCGTCTATTCGTATTTCGGCCATTCCGCGATCATCGGCTTCGATGGCCGGACCCTTGGCGAATGCGGCGAGGAAGAGTACGGCATCAACTACGCCCAGCTGTCGAAGTCGCTGATCCGCGATGCCCGCAAGAACGGCCAGTCGCAGAACCATCTCTTCAAGCTGGTGCATCGCGGTTACACGGGCATGATCAATTCGGGCGAGGGTGATCGCGGCGTTGCGGCCTGCCCATATGATTTCTACGCCAAGTGGATCGCCGATCCGGAAGGCACGCGGGAGATGGTCGAGTCCTTCACGCGCACCACAGTGGGAACCGAGGAATGTCCGATCGAGGGAATCCCGAACAAGAAGGTGGCGCACCGCTAGAACGCATATCGTCGGTGGCGGCGGATTGATATCCGCCGCCCATCCTGCTTGATCATCAAATTCGCGAGGTACCTGCGATGCTGCGCATCGAACGCGTGCTGGGGAGCCGGGTCGAGCCCGCTTTGTCCGAGGCGCTTCACCGTCTAGAGCATGAGGGAGCGGTCGATGTCGCCAATGTGCCGGCGACCGATCTGGCGCGGCGGCGTCTCTTGATCACCACGCGCGGCGGTGAGGAGTTGGCGATCGCCTTGCCTCGTCATGAAAAGCTTTTCGACGGCGCCGTGCTGCTGCTGGAGCCCGACCGTGCGATCGTCGTCCGCGCCGCAACCGAACGCTGGTTGCGATTGGAGCCGCGCTCGATCGCCGACGCGGTGGAGCTCGGCTACCACGTCGGCAATCTACACTGGCGGGTGCGGTTTGGCGGCGAGGTGCTGCTGGTTGCGTTGGAAGGCCGGCCGGAAGACTACACTGCGCGCCTGGAAAACCTGATCAGCGCCCGCAGGGTCGGTGTCACGATACTCGATGAAGATACTGCGGACGCGGTCGAAGCCGTCGAGCCGCCCCGGCCTGGTGGTGCCCGCGGCGGCCATCACCATCATCACGATCATTGAGTCATGCTCCGGGTTTTGCAGGCGATCTGGCAGGCGGACGGCGCGTTTCCGAGCGGGGCCTTCGCGTTTTCCTATGGGATCGAGGGTGCTCTCGCGCTTCGCCGTGACATGACTTTGGGCGACTTCGAGGCATTGGTCGCTGCGATGTTGAAGCGGCGCTGGGCCAGCTACGACAGGGTCGCATTGCTGTGGTCGTATCGTGCGGGGGGCGATCTGGAAGCCATCGCAGCGGTCGATCGCGAGGTCGAGGCCTCCACGCTGATTGAGACGTTGCGCACGGGCTCGCGCCGCAATGGGGGGGCCTATCTTGCTTCGCACGCACGGCTGGGCCAGCCATTGGCAATCGCGCTACGCGATGACGTGCAGGCGGGGAATTGTCTGGGACATATCGCCGTCATGCAGGGCGCCGTGTGGTCCGAACTCGGGCTGGACGAGGCGCTGGCGCAACTCTGTTCCGGCTATACGGCTGCGTCCGGCGTGATCACTGCCGCGATCAGGCTGGGTGCCATGGGCGCGCTGCAAGGGCAGGGCGTGCTGCAGCGATGCCTGCCGCTGATCGAGCAACTCGCTGCTCAGGAGGTACCGGATGACGTCGAACTGTCCAGTTTCGTGCCTTTCCTCGATATTGCCGCGGCACGGCACGCCCAGGCCGATCTGCGGCTGTTCGCCAATTGAGGGTGATTTCGAATGCTGCTGACGCCAACCGAACTGGAGCGCCTGACCATCTTCAATGCTGCCGAGCTGGCGCGCCGCCGCCGCGCCCGCGGACTGAAGCTGAACTATCCGGAAGCCGTCGCGTTCATCACCGACGAGATACTGGAGGGCGCGCGTGACGGCCGCTCCGTCGCCGACTTGATCGGCTATGGCTCGACCGTCCTGTCGTCTGCGGACGTGCTGCCCGGCATCGCCGCGATGATGGACATCATCCAGGTGGAATGTGTCTTCCCCGACGGTACCAAGCTCGTCACGGTGCACGAGCCGATCCGGCCCGCTCCGGGCACGGAAGCCGACAACGAACGTCCGGGTCTGTTGTTGGCGCAGGAGGGCCAGATCGCACTCAATGCCGGGCGACGCGCGCTGACCTTGACGGCAGTCAACACCGGCGATCGCCCGATCCAGATCGGCTCGCATTTTCATTTCTTCGAGGTCAACAAAGCGCTCGAGTTCGATCGCGCCAGCGCCATCAACATGCGGCTCGACATTCCGGCCGGGACGGCGGTGCGGTTCGAGCCGGGGGCCTCGAAGGAGATCAATCTGGTCGAGTTCGGCGGCGACCAGCATTTGACCGGACTTAACAATCTCACCGACGGCGCGGCGTCCGATCCCGCTGTTCAAGCGGCAGCGCTGGCGCGAGCCCGCGCGCGCGGCTTCAAGGGCGCCTGAAACCTGGAAGGAGACTGCTGCGTGGCGATGATCGACCGGCGTGACTACGCCGCCCTTTACGGCCCGACCACGGGCGATGCCGTCAGGCTCGGTGATACCTCGCTGTATGCCGTGGTCGAACACGACCATGCGGTCTACGGCGACGAATGCCTGCATGGCGGCGGCAAGACCCTGCGCGACGGCATAGGCATGGCCGGGATCACCAGCGCCGAGGGCGCGCTCGATTTCCTGCTCTGCAACGTGCTGATGATCGATCCGGTGCTGGGGATCGTCAAGGGCGACCTCGGCATCCGCCATGGCCGCATCGTGGGCTTCGGCAAAGCCGGAAATCCCGCCATCATGGATGGCGTCGATCCGAACCTGATCGTCTCCACCGGCACCACGGTGCGGGATTGCGAGGGGCTGATCGCGACCCCCGGCGCCATCGACGTGCACGTGCATTTCGACAGCGCGGGCCTCGTCGAGCATGCGATCGCGAGCGGCATCACTACCATGATCGGCGGCTCGCTTGGACCGATCACGGTCGGCATCGATTCCGGCGGACCGTTCAACACCGGCAAGATGCTGCAGGCCGCCGAGGCCTGGCCGATGAATTTCGGTTTTCTCGGCCGTGGCAATGCCCATCGCGCGGCGCCGATGATCGAGCAGCTCGAGACCGGGGTGATGGGGCTGAAGCTGCACGAGGATTGGGGTTCGATGCCGGCGGCGATCGACACCTGCCTCGAGGTTGCCGATGACTACGATTTCCAGGTTCAGATCCATACCGATACGCTGAATGAATCCGGCTTCGTCGAAAATACTCTGGAAGCGATCGGTGGCCGCACCATTCACATGTACCACACCGAGGGCGCCGGCGGCGGTCATGCGCCCGACATCATCCGCGTCGCCGGCGAAATGCACTGCCTGCCGTCCTCGACCAATCCGACCAATCCCTACACCGTCAACACCTTCGACGAACATCTCGACATGACGATGGTGTGCCACCACCTCAATCCGGCGATTCCCGAGGATGTCGCCTTTGCGGAAAGCCGCATTCGCGCCCAGACCATCGCGGCCGAGGACGTGCTACACGACATTGGCGCGATCTCGATGCTGGGCTCCGATAGCCAGGGCATGGGCCGTATCCACGAAGTGATCTGCCGGACCTGGCAGCTTGCCTCCAAGATGAAGGACCAGCGCGGTGCGTTGCCGGAGGACCAGCCGGGCTTTGGCGACAATGCGCGTATCAAGCGCTACATCGCCAAATACACCATCAATGCCGCCAGGACGTTCGGCATCGCCGACCAAGTCGGATCGCTGGAGCCGGGCAAGATCGCCGACATCGTGGTGTGGCGGCCGGCCTTCTTCGGCATCAAGCCGGAGCTCGTCATCAAGGGCGGCTTTATCGCCTGGGGCGCGATGGGCGACAGCGCGGCATCGCTGATGACGTGCGAGCCGATACTGATGCGGCCGCAATGGGGCGCGTTCGGCAGGGCCGCGTCGGCGCTGTCGGCCTGCTTCGTCCATCCGCTGGCGCTGGCGCGCGACCTGGGCGCCGAGCTGGGGTTGGCGAAGAAGCTGCTGCCGGTGCAAGGCACCCGCAAGCTGAGCAAGCGAGACATGCTGTGGAACGACACATGTCCGCACATCACCGTCGATCCGGAGACCTTCGATGTGTTTGTCGATGGTGTGCTGGCAACTTGCGAGCCGGCCCGTGAACTGCCGCTGGCCCGCCGCTACATGTTGAGGTGAGCCGTGTTTCATGCCTTGCGCGTATCTGACAACGAGGCCCGCGACGGCGCCAGTGCGGCACGGGTCGGAATTGGCGGCCCGGTCGGCTCGGGCAAGACGGCGCTGATCGAGGCGCTGATCCCGGTGCTTCAGAGGCGCAACATCGACTTTGCCGTCGTCACCAACGATCTCGTCACCAAAGAAGATGCCGAGCGGTTGCGGCGCTCCGGACTGATCGATCCTGCCCGCGTTTCGGCGGTCGAGGCTGGCGCCTGCCCGCACACCGTGATCCGGGAAGATCCCACACTGAACATTGCGGCGGGGGACGAACTCGAGGCCCGCTTCCCGGGATTGGAGTTGATCCTGTTCGAATCCGGCGGCGACAATCTCGCCTCGACCTTCTCGCTCGATCTGGTCGACTGGTGGATCTTCGTGATCGACGTCGCCGGCGGCGACGACATTCCGCGCAAGAGAGGGCCCGGCCTGCTGCGTTGTGACCTGCTTGTCGTCAACAAGGTCGATCTCGCGCCGCATGTCGGCGTCGATCTCGATCGCATGCTGGCGGATGCGCGGCAGGTGCGGGGCACGAAGCCGGTGATACCGACCAATTTGAAGAGCGGCGTCGGCGTGGAGGCGGTCGTCGATGCGATCTCTGCTGCAGTCCTGTTCCGGGTCTGAGACCGGGCGTTCGCTCGATGGCGCGTTGGTCGTCGATCGCGCCGGCGGTCGCAGCGTCTTGCGCCGTCAGCAGATCGGCTATCCCCTGCATATCACCCGCGGGTTCTATCTCGATACAGTCAGGCCCGATCTGCTCACGCTCTATCTGCAATCCGCCTCGGGCGGTTTGTATGCCGGCGACCGCATCAAGCTTGACGTGCGCGTTGGTGACCAAGCGGCGTTCCACATGACGACCCAGGCCGCGACCGTCGTGCATGACGGCCGCGCGAGCGGCGCGATCCAGCGACAAGCCGTGAGGGTGGAAGAGGGCGCGTTCTGCGCCTTGACCAGCGATCCCTACGTGCTGTTTCCTGGTGCCGATCTCACCTTGGAAACGGAAGCCGTGGTTGCCGACGATGCCGTGCTGTGTCTCGCCGATGGCTTCGCGGTCCACGATCCCAAAGCGAAGGCGAGGCCGTTCGCGCGCTTCGAGAGCCGGTTGAACGTATCACGCCCGGGCGGCAGGTTGCTGATGAAGGACATCGGCGCGATCGATGGCGACGAGACGCGCAACGGGGTGCTGGGTTCGATGGCCGCCGTGGCAAACTTCGTGCTGATTGCGCCGCCGGACCGATTGCCGGCGTTGGCCGACATGGAGCAGGCCGCCGGCCGCTGTGGCGCGCTGGCCGGATGTTCGTTGGCGCCGAACGGTGCAGGCCTCGTATCGCGTATTCTTGCCCCGGATGGCGGTGTCTTGGCACGCGCACTCGACGCGTCGTTCCATGTCGCAGCCCATGCGGCACTCGATGCCCCCCTGGCGCGTCGAAGGAAGTGATGCCTGTTCCCACTAGCGGACGGGAGCCATTCTCAACGCCGTGCCAGACGGAAATAGAGCTCCGACAGCCGTGCCGGCAGATTCTCAACCCGGGGCACCAGCATGGTGTTGCTGCGTCCGAAGATACGCGGGGCGGAGGCGATGCCGGCTGTGCCGAGCACGACGCCATAGGCGTCGATGCCGCGACTACGGAGATCGACCGCTGCGCGTCTGGCATCCTCGACGAGATCGAGCGGGTCGGAGACATCGATGTCGGACGGCTCCCCGTCGGTGAGCACGATCAGAAGCTTTCGGCTGGTCGAGGTGGTCGTCGCCATCACGTTGCCGGCATGGCGCAATGCCGTGCCGAGCCGGGTCGACAGGCCGGAGCTGAGCCCCGCCAGCCGCGCCCGGCAAGGCCGGTCGTAAGCCTCATCGAAGCCCTTGATACTGGTCATTCTGATATCCTCGCGGCCGTCGGAGGCGAAGGCGAGCAGGCCGAAGGGGTCGCCGAGCTGATCCATGGCCTCGGAGAGAACCGCAACGGCAAGGCGTTCGATATCGAGAACGGTTGCGCCCGATGGTAGTCGGTCGCATGTCGACTGCGAAATATCGATCAGGAGCAGCGCGGAGAGATCGCGATGCACCGATTTCGATGAGCGGAACACGCGGGGGTCGGGCTCCTGGCCGCTGCGCAACGCGATGCCGGCGTCCAGCATCGCATCGACATCGAGGTCGTGCCCGTCATGCTGCCGCTTCAAGCGTACGATGCGGCCGATACGGAGGCCACGCACCAGGCGCGCGACGCGGTTGCGTACGGCTCCCGCGCCGTCGAGCGCGTCTTCGATCGCATGCGGATCGCCAGACTTGGCTGCGACCTCGCGTACGACGGTCCAGTCGGGCCGTTCGATGCCATGGACTCGGTCCCATTCCGGATAGCGCGCGATGACCGTGCCGCGGTCATCGGGCGCGACGGGGCGACCGCGGCCGATCCCGGCCTCGGCGTTGCCAAGCTCGGCCTGCTGGTTACTGCCGTCAGCACTCTCCTGTGCGTCCACGCGCATGGCATCGATGAACAGGTCCAGCACGTCGTCCGGGGGCTGTGCGCCTTCGTCGAAATCCCACAGTCCCAGTCCATCGTCGCGATACACCGGTTCGACCACATAGGTCCTGGCATTGAACTGCACCCGCATCTGGCCGAGATCGTTGCCGAGCAACGTGCCGATCTCGCGGCTGATCGCGGAATCCTCGATGCGCGGCAGCGCGGCTGCGAACAGGGCGCGGCCCTTGGCGACGAAGCCGTCATCGTCGACATGGGCCGGATCGAACAGCGCACGCGCCAGCCGCGCCAGCAGCACCGGGGCGGTCGCGATGCCGCGGGGCTCGGCGACATGGTAGGGCGCCCACAGCCGGCGCAATCCAGGCAGGGCGCGCATTGCCAGTGTCTCGACACGCGCATCCTCGATCAGGTTGACCAGGGCGACCTGTAGCGGCTTCAGCGTGCCGATCGGAAACCGGGCCCGTCCGAGGACCAGATGCGCCTGCGCATGTGCGGTGGCGGCGCGAAACAGCCCGCGGGCGGCATCGCCCCGCACACCGCGATAGGTTTCCGGCAGCCGGATGATCGGACCGGAAATCGTGCTGCGGCGTTGCGGCTTGTCCATGCTGTCGCCAGCCATGCCGCGCAGCAACGGTAGCTCGCCCCACAATGCGGTGGTGAAGGCCTTCACCTCGGCTTCGACATTGGGGAAGCCGACGCCGCCAGGATCGCGCGCGATCATGCGGCGCGCCAAGTCATCCTGCAGGGAGAAGAAGGCAAGACGCCGGTTGCGATCGCCGGCAGCTGAGCGCAGGCCGGCGGTGATGAAATCCTCGAAAGCCTCGATCGTGCCGGGCAGGAGGATTTGTCCCATGCGGCCGGCGGCCGGTAGCACGGACTCCGGCGCCTGCCGCGCCAGCATCTCCATCGCGCGCCACCATCGCGACAGCGCCGCAGCTCCAAAGCTACGGCGCGCGATCGCCAGCGCGTTCAACGATGCGGTTGCGGCGGGCGCACCGGCATGGCGGCAGATTTCGGCGCAGATTTGCGCCGCGCCCAGTAGCGGTGCAATCTCGCGCGTCGACGCGGCGTCGCGGCTCGCCTCCCAATAGGCGATCAAGCAGGCAGGGCCGGCATTGACGTTGACGAGTTCGAGCACTGCGCCGGCCCAGGTCTCGAGTTCGGCAGCATCGAATTGCCTGGAGAGTGCCTCCCACGTCGCCAGAAAGAGCGGCCGCAAGGCGTCGCGCTGGCGCATGATCAGGTGTAGCCGCCTCGCGTCGCCCTCCGGCTCGAACAACACTTGCAGCGTGGCGGAAGGCCTGGCGCTCACGGAACGCATGCCGCGATGGCGTCGGTCAGCGCCGCGCGGATGTCGGGATTATCCGTGATCGGCAGCACGATGCCGGCTCGTACGGCAGCGGCCAGCGGCAGGCCGGCGCGGACCATGCGTCCCGTATGGATCAGCATCCGGGTCGACGCGCCTTCGTCGAGGCCGTGTCCCTGCAAATTGCGGGAGCGCTCGGCGATCCTGACCAGAAGCGTCGCCAGATCACTGTCCGCGCCGCTTTCGCGGGCAATGATCGTGCTCTCGGTGGAGGGTGGGGGATAGCCGAAATCGATGGCGATGAAGCGCTGCTTGGTGGACTCCTTGAGGTCCTTCACCGCGCTCTGGTAGCCGGGATTGTAGGAGATCGTGAGCTGGAAGTCTGCATGCGCCGGTACGATCTCGTTGTGCTTCTCCAGCGGCAGGATGCGCCGCGCGTCGGTCAGCGGATGGATCACCACTGTGGTGTCCTGCCGCGCTTCGACGATTTCGTCGAGATAGCAGATGCCACCGTGACGGGCGGCCTGCGTCAGGGGGCCATCATGCCAGACAGTGCCCGATGGTTCGAGGAGATACCGGCCGGCGAGGTCAGCAGCGGTCATGTCCTCGTGGGCCGCGACCGTGATCAGCGGCTTACCGAGCCGCCACGCCATGTGTTCGACGAACCTGGTCTTGCCGCAGCCGGTCGGTCCCTTCAGCATCACCGGCAGGCGTTCGCTGTAGGCGGCCGTGAAGATGTCGATCTCGGTATCCTGAGGCTCGTAGTAGGGCTCGGTGTTGATCCGATAAGCATCGAGCGGCATGAGGTGCTCCGTTGGGTGAAGGAGCGACGCCTTGAAACGCAAGGCGTTGTCGCCCTTCAAGCATAGGGGATGGCAACCTTTGCCTGGGAGCACGCTGCGGCCCTGGAGCGTGCAAGATGGCGCGCAATAGGCGCTTCAATCGCGATTAGAGCCGAAATGCGCGATCAAGACAAGCAGGTCCTGCGATTGTTCTGCCACCAAGTTCACCATGCGCGGGCATGCGGCTCCGTCGAAAGCTTCTCTCCATATGGGCATCCGAGATCTCGTCCTTGGGATGACTGGCAGTCCCGCACTCGCAGATCGTGTGCACTAATTCATCCACCGTCGCGTGCTGCGCGTCGGCGCAGCAGCTTGTCGAGCGCCTCCGCCGGCGAGAGCACGGGCCGCTGATAGATACAGTAATGGCGGCGGAATTCCGGAGCGCGCAGCTTGATGAAACGCGCACATGGTGCAGCGGCTCACGAAATTGGAGGTGCTCTAAGATATCGATGTTGCGCCACTAATCTCCTGAACGTATGACATGGCTGTCCGCGCCGGTGTGTGGATGCTGTGTGTTTCGGATTCAGATGTCCGATCTAGTGGTTGCCCCTATCGCGGCGCTGATCGAAGCGTATTACGGAGAATTGCGGTCCTACGCCTCCCGCAAGCTCCGCAATCCCGTTGCTGCCGAAGATGTCGTGCAGGAAGCCTGGTTGCGATTTGCCAGCTCGGGCAATGACAAGATCGCCAATCCGCGTGCGTATCTCTACCGGCTCGTCGGCAACCTCGTCATCGATCAGCAGCGCCGCGAGCAGACCCGCCTTGGCGCGGCCGCTCAGTCTTCCGATCATCTCGATGTGGTTGACGAGACGGCCGACACCGAGCGGCAGCTCATGGCGAGGCAGCGGCTGGCGCTTCTGACCAAGGCAGTTTTCGAGTTGCCGCCCCGGTGTCGCGATTGCTTCATCCTTCGACGCTTCGACGACCTCGAGCCGGACGAGATCGCCAAGCGTATGGGAATCAGCCGGAATATGGTTGAAAAGCACCTCCGGCACGCGCTCGTTCACTGTGCCAGGCGTCTGAGCGAAGGCGATTGATTTTTTCTCCCAGCTGACCTCCTCTGTTTTAGAATTGCTCCGTCTTAAAGAGTGAGATGGCGGGCGATCGCCGCTCTTGCGGCGCTGTTTTCATGCTGGAACGACGAATCATCCATGAATGACGGGGAGAAGCCGACGGCCCTGGACGAGGCGGCAGAATGGTATGTGCGCCAAGACACCGGGGTGCTGGATGCCGGCGAGCAGGCGCGCTTCCGGGCATGGCTGATGCAGCCGGCCAATCGTGCGGCTTACGAGGAAGTCGCCGGCGCCTGGGACGATCTCGGCCGCATCCCGCGTCCAGGACTGAGCACGGGATTGCCGCGACAGCGTGATGTCCGCGCGGTCCCGCTTCGGCGGCACCCGTCTCGCACATCCAGGCCCCGCCGCTGGGCGCTCGCGGCCGCGGCGGTCGTGGTGGCCGTCACCGCCGGCTATGCGCTCGACCTTCCCATGCGGCTCGAGGCAGATGCCATGACGGCGACCGGCGAGGTCCGGACCGTGACGCTGGATGATGGCAGCAGCGTCGCCTTGAACACTGCCAGCGCCATCGCCGTCGACTATTCGCGCGAGCGGCGGCGCATTCGCCTCTTGCGCGGCGAGGCCGTGTTTACCGTCGCCAGGGACGCCGCGCGGCCGTTCGTCGTCGCAACCGCGTCCGGCGAAGCGGTCGCGCGCGGCACGGTGTTCGCCGTCCGCAAGGACGACGAGGCCGCGACGGTCACCGTGCTGGAAAGCCATGTGGGCGTGTCCTATCCGGCGGCTGGCCGGACGGCGGTCGAGCTTTCTCCGGGCGAGGCGCTCGATTATTCGCGCCGCGGGCTCGGCGCCGTGCGGGCCGTCGATGCCGATGCGGCGACCGCCTGGCGACGCGGCAAGCTGATCTTCGTCGATCGTCCTCTCGGTGAGGTGATCGCGGAGCTCAATCGCTATCATTCTGGACGGATTCAAATCATCGACGGCTCGATCAGCAGCCATCCGGTCAGTGGTGTCTTCGATACCGGGAATCCTCTGCAAGCACTGGAGGTTATCGAGCAAACTCTCGGTCTGCACTCGACGCGGCTGAGCAGCCTTCTGATCCTGCTGCATCACTGATCAAGAAAAACTTCGCTTCGTCGACCTCCTCTTTTCCAAAGCTCCTGCGTCTCACTCTCGGAAGGCGACTGCACCGGCCCGCGGCCGGTGCGAGTTGCGACGGTGAAGTGACGGGGGCGTGGCGTTGGGGACGAGTACGAGGAAACGGATCGAGGTAGCTTTCCTGGCGACGACGGCGATGTTTGCGACAAGCATGATGTCGTCGGCAGCCATGGCGCAGACTGCGCAGAATCCGAGCAGTGCCGCCGTCCGAACCTATGCGATTCCGGCCGGACCTCTCGCCACCGCGCTCAATCGCTTCGCCGACGCCTCGCAGCTTCAACTGGTCTATAGCGGCGTCATCGCGCGCGGCCGTCAAACCGGCGGTCTCAATGGCGCGTTCACGCCGCAGCAGGCGATAGCGCAGCTTCTGACGGGATCAGGCCTGTCCTATCGCTTCACCAGCGGCAACGCCGTCACGATCTTCGATCCGGCAAACAAGGAGGCCGGCGCGCCGCCTCCCTCCGACGGTTCGCTTCTCCTCGATACGATCGACGTCACGGCCAATCGGCCCGACGGCTTCACGCCCGATACGCCCTATGAGACGCCCGGCTCCGTCTCGCATGTCTCGCGCGAGCAGATCGACCGCGTGCCGCCCACGTCCGCCGGCGACGTGTTCGTCAACGCGCCCGGCGTGATCTCGGCGGGCAGCCATGTCGGCACCTCGATCAATCCCAACATCCGCGGTCTTCAGGGCATGGGACGCGTCGCGACCATGATCGACGGCGCGCGACAGACCACGAGTTCCTACCGCGGCTATATCGGAAATCGCGACGAGACCTATGTCGATCCCGACCTGATCGGCGGCATCGACATCTCCAAGGGGCCGAGCACCGGCGTCGGGGTCGGCGGTATCGCCGGCACGATCAATCTGCGCACCCTCGATGCGGGCGACATCGTCAAGGACGGCCAGTCCTACGGTGTTCGTCTCAAGGGCACGGTCGGCACCAATGCGGTGACGGAACGCGCGCCGAGCTTCCTGTCCAGCACCACGATCAACCCAGTCAGCGAGGGCCGTCCATCGTTCTTCAACGGCGGCTCCCAGTCGGGCAGTGCGGCCGTTGCAGCGATCAAGGAGAATTACGAATTCGTGGTTGCCTATTCGAAGCACGTCCAGGGCAACTATTTCGCCGGGACGGACGTGCCTGCCGGCATCACGTTCAAGCCAGCGGCGAACGCCAATGCGCTCATCGGCCCCGGCCAGGAAGTGTTCAACACGTCGGAGAATACCGACTCGTTCCTGGCCAAGGGAAAGCTGAAATGGGACGACGGCCAATCTCTCGAGCTCGGCTACCTCTCGTATAATTCGCGCTATGGCGAGATCGACGAGCTCAGCTATCAGTTCGCGCTGAACTCGGGGATCCTGCAATATGGCCAGTTTCCGCTCTCGGAAACGCATGTCGATACCTACACGGCCAAGTACAAGTTTCAACCGTCGGACACTCCCCACGTCAACTTCCGGGCCAATCTCTGGCTGAGCGACTCGGCATCGGAGCGTCATGGCCTGCTGCCGGGGCCCTCGGGGGTGACGACCCTTGGCGGCGATACCGGCAACACGTCGGTGTTCGCCACGCCGCTCGGCCAGCTCACCTGGGACAATGGCGTGGAGTTCACGCGCGAGCACGCGACGGCGGAGCAGTTCGCGAGTTCGATTACCGGATCGGAAGGCTGGGAGACCAACGGCCCCTCTGGCGTGCGGCTGATGACCGGAACGTTCAGCAACGCAAGCCTGAAGCCGATCAGCTGGCTGACGCTTTCCGCTGGACTGCGCTACGACCACTACAATTCCGAGGGGGAGGGGTATCTCACCAAGTTTCCGGATCGCTCCGGCGGACGCGCAAGCCCCAATGCCGGCATCACCATTTCGCCGGTTGAAGGCATTCAGTTCTACGGTCAGTACAAGGAAGGCTTCCGTCCGCCGAGCCTTCGCGAATCCCATTGGCACTATCAGGGGCTGCTCTGGAACAACCCGAACCTGCAGCCCGAGATCTCCAAGAACTACGAAGGCGGCGTGAACATCCTGCGCAATGACGTCGTCCGCGCCGGTGACAAGCTTCGCGTCAAGCTGTCCTATTTCGACAATCACTACGACGATTACATCGTCCGCTTCCAGACGGGGGACGAAGGCGTCACGGGTAATCACAAATACCAATGGTACAACATCCACGGCGCAAACTTCCGCGGCTTCGAGATCTCCGGCGGATACGACGCAGGCTCGCTCTTCCTCGAAGGCAATTTCACGAAGTATACGAAGATAGAATATTGCGAGACCGCCTCCACCTGCGCGCCGCCGCTCTCTACGGCGGTTGCCAGCGCGACGGGTGCACTCAAGAACGACTACGCCGCGAACTATGTCCCGCCGGAATATTCCGGAAGCGTCACGGCGGGCATCCGGCTATTCGACCAGAGACTGACATTGGGTGCGCGGACGCAATTCTCCTCGGCGCGCTCGGGCAGCGTCTGGCCGCCATCCGGCTCGGCGACGTTCAGCTGGCCGTCCTACCGCGTGTACGACCTCTTCGGCAGTTACAAGATCGACGCCAATTCGATCGTGAACTTCAGCATCGAGAACATCACCGATCAATACTATTTCGGCGCGCTCACCTCGATCGGCGTCCCGTCTCCAGGCCGTACGGCCCGTGTCAGCTACACGACGACGCTGGACGACACCAGTCCGCTGGTCCGCAAGCTCCCACAAGTCAAATTGGGCAATGCCTCGCGCGGCGCGCCGGGAAGCGACTGGACCGGCTTGTATGTTGGCGGGCATCTCGGCTACGGCCTCGGCAAGAGCCGGGGAGTGACCAAGACCGGCAACGGAACGCCTGGCGCTGTCGCCGCGACGGAGTCGGCCAACGTCGACGTCTCCGATCTCACGAGGGGATTCCAGGGCGGATTCAACTATCAGTTCGCCAACCGCGTGGTGATCGGTGCCGAGGGCGAATTCTCCTGGACCAAGCTGAGGGCGACGCAGGACGCGATCGCAACCGAGTCGGCGCAGCTGGCGGCGGGCAGCTTCCTCCAGGCCAAGACCGACTACAGGTTCGACTGGACGGCATCCCTGCGCGCGCGGCTCGGCTACGCCTTCGATCGCACCTTGCTCTATGCGGTAGGCGGCATCGCGTTCCTGAACGAGACCGAAACGCGCACGCAATATCTGGCACAGACCGGAGCGGTGGCCGGCACGCAGGTGAGGTTCATGGAACAAGCCTCGGCGATACGCCGCGGTTGGACCTTGGGCGCGGGCTTCGAGTATGCGCTCACCAATCATTGGACGCTGAAGGGCGAGTATTCCTATGACCATTTCGGCAATCAGGAATTTCTCTTCCCGGGTGCCACCGCCGGAGCCATGGGTCCATCGACCGTGAGGGTCTGCGTTGTGTTTCTGCCGAACGGCACATGCCGTGTCTACACCAACCGGACAGTGCCGGGCTCCTCCCAAACCACCAACGGACGCAAGGCGGAGAACGACCTCGACCTGCATGCAATCAAGTTCGGCGTGAACTATCGCTTCTGATCGTTCCGATGATGAGGACAGCAATCCGAATCAGCTTCGACATGACGAACGAGCAGGCACCACCTTCGGATCAGATCAATCGCGCCTTCAGGGAGAACCAGCGCATGAGCACCGCCGACATCGAAACGCCTCTCGAAACCAGCCGGTCCAGACGCCTCAAAGCCGAGACGGAGGGGCAGCACAACAGTCTCGATGAATCGATCATGGCGCAAAACCCCTTCGCCAGCCGTGAGAGGTATGGCCGCTTCGTCAACGTGCAGCATGAATTCCATCGGACGATCGATCCGCTCTATTCCAGTCCGAGGCTCGGTCAATTGCTGCCCGACCTCGCAAGCCGGCGGCGGTTTGGATTGATCGGACAGGATCTGAGCGATCTGGGCGTCGCGCCGATCGTCGTCCGCGACGAAGCCGAATTCAGCCATGCGGACGCCGGGATCGACCTGCCGACGGCGCTCGGCTGGCTCTACGTCGCGGAGGGCTCGAATCTCGGCGCGGCGTTTTTGCTCAAGGCCGCTGGAAAACTCGGCTTGTCGGAGTCCTTCGGCGCCCGCCATCTGGCGGCAGCACCGGAGGGGCGCGCCGCGCATTGGAAGGCGTTCACGGCGGCGCTCGATGCCGTGAACCTCTCCGGCCCCGAGGAGGAACGTGCCGTCGCCGGAGCGCGAGCTGCTTTTTCCCGCGTGCAGGAGCTGGTGTCCCGTCTGCTGCATCCAGCGGCGGGGAAATGACGGCGAGCGAATAGCCACCGGCAAGAGGCCATGATGAGCGCTGAATTGGTGTTTGCTGCATCGTTTTTTATCTTCTTGAACACTTGCACGGTCTTCACTTGCCTGCCCGAAGGAAAGCGCCTTTGGGTCATGCAAGCGATCGTAGCGTTCGTCGTCGGCGTCTTCGTCAAGGGCTTTCCTTCGCGTGAGGATGGGCAAACCGCAAGCCAGCGAAAACTGATCGTTTCAGAAGCTAGCCAGCCAGCGGTGCGCATCATTTGCCGAACGGTCGGTGACGCGGAGGATGCGCGGACGCCGAACGCCTCCGTGAATGTGAACTGGAAAAGACGATGGGAAGGACGTGACATGACACGCTCGGAGAAGCGGCGTTGGACGATGACGACGATCGTGCTGATCGTCACCTTGGCGTCGGGATTATCCTGCGCGATGGCAGAGCAGCCGGACACGCCGCCTGCCGCGAGCCTCACTGCTCCGGCCAGCCAGCCGGTTTCGGCAGAGGTTGCAGAGGCGGTCAAGCCGGCCTTGGCCGGGACCGTCCCGGCCGTTCGTTCCGAGGGTTCGTCGCGGAGCCCGGACCCGCGCGCCGGCATGCCGCATGACCTGTCACCGCTGGGAATGTTTGCTGCGGCCGACTGGGTGGTCAAGGCCGTGATGCTCGGCCTTGCATTTGCGTCGCTCGTGACCTGGATGGTGCTGTTCGTGAAGGCTGTCGAGATTGCCTGCGCGCGGGCGCGGGCCCAACGCGCGTTCGACGTCATCACGGCTTCGGACAGCCTCGCCGCAGCCGAAGACGCACTGATCGAGCGCGGCGGGCCTGCCGCCTTCATGGTGCGATCGGCCAGCGAGGAAATGGCGCGTTCGGCGGCGGCGCTGAACTTTGCCGGCAATGTCGGTCTCAAGGAGCGTGTCGTTTCGTGGCTTGTCCGTATCGAGGCCCAGGCCGGCCGGCGCCTGACCCGGGGTACCGGGCTCTTGGCGACGATCGGTTCGACCGCTCCCTTTGTCGGCCTGTTCGGGACGGTGTGGGGCATCATGAACGCCTTCATCGGTATCTCGCAGGCACAGACGACCAATCTCGCCGTGGTCGCGCCCGGCATCGCCGAGGCCCTGCTCGCCACTGCGATGGGTCTCGTCGCGGCGATTCCGGCGGTGGTCCTCTACAATGTGTTCGCCCGCACCATCACCGGCTATCGCCAATTGCTCGCCGACGTGGCGGCCGGGGTCGAGCGCCTCGTCAGCCGCGATCTCGATTTCCGCAAGGTTCCGGACGCCGTGGAGCGGGCGGCGCTTCCGCTGGCAGCCGAGTAGACGTCATGGCCGGTGGAATACGCGATCGCGTCGATGACGGACTCGAAGAGAACCACGACATCAATGTCACGCCGTTCATCGACGTGATGCTGGTGCTGCTCATCATCTTCATGGTGGCGGCTCCGCTCGCGACAGTGGATATCCATGTCGACTTGCCGGCGTCGACCGCCCAGCCTGTACCCCGTCCCGACAGGCCGCTCTATCTGTCCCTGAAGGAAGATCTGACAGTCGCTCTCGGCAACGACCCGGTGGCGCGCGAGAGCCTTCAGGCCGCACTGGACGGCGCTACGCAAGGCAACAAGGACACGCGCATCTTCGTGCGAGCCGACAGGACGGTCGACTACCAGCATCTCATGGAGGTGATGAACTTGCTGCGGGGGGCCGGCTATCTGAAGGTCGCGCTGGTCGGCCTTGAGCTCGCACCCGCACCGGCGACGGTCGATACCGGCGTTCCCGGAAAAGATCCGACGTCGCCGCCGGCGACAGGTGCACCGTGAATCGTTCCGGCGGATTCGTCACGCGCGAGGTCAGGCTTGCGGAGGCGGCGCTCTGGGCCGCCGGGGCGGTCTTCACGGTTGCGTTCCATGCGGGGATCGCAGCCTGGCTGCTGCGATCCGACCTCGTGGTTGCCGCGGCCGACGCACCGCCTACCGCCGTCATGATCGAATTGGCCGAGGTGCCGCAGGCGGCGATGACGGAAATGAACGAGCTCACGCCGGCGTTGAGATCCGTCGAGGAAAACGTCGCCCAGCTCGAGCAGAAGCAGGAGGAGGCGCCCAAGGACCCGCCGCCCGAACCGACGGTCGAACCCGAGCCTGTCGAGCAGGTGGTCAGGGAGAAACCGCCACACCTGGAGAAGGTCGAGGTTTCGCTACCAGCGGCTGCACCCAAAATGGAAAAGCCAACGCAGAAGCCAAAACCGCGCAAGAAGCACGCCGCAACGGAAGCCCAAGCCGCGATCCGCGCCCAGGCACAAGCCCAACAATCGAGCCGCACCGCCGCCGCGCAGACGGCGTCTGGGGCCTCCTCGCTGTCACCTGCCAGCTGGCAATCGCTCCTGATGGGACATCTGGAACGGCACAAGCGCTATCCGTCAGGTGCCCAGTCGAGGGGCGAGGGCGGCGTTGCCTATGTGCGCTTCTCCATTGATGAGAGAGGGAATGTGCTCTCCGCAAGCCTCGCCCGTTCGGCAGGCTCAGCTGAACTCGACCGAGAGGTGATCGCGCTGGTACACCGTGCCTCGCCGGTACCAGCACCCCCGGCAGGCGCCAGGCGATCCATCACGGCGCCTGTACGCTTCAGCACGCGATGACACATCATGGTTCTGCTGCAAGATGGTCTGTGTGACTGCGGTCTCCGGGGCGTCAGGTGCCATCTGTTCTTTCGATGCGTGCGTGATTGCCGTGCCGAGTTCCGCGGTGGCACTATTCTTCACTGTAGCGCGCTACGCCGGTCATGTACTCGAGCTACGCGCGTGTCGCATCGTATCGACATTGAAAGGCACTTGCTTCGCATCAACGAACGGGCTGGCGCGACCACCTATACTACAAGATGGCTGTCTCAGCGTGGCTTTCATCTCGACGAACCGGCGTCGTCGCTAGCGACTAGCGCAGCACGACTTTTTGATCTGTCCAACGAAGATAATGCCGCGGTGCAGCGCCAAGCTCGCGCTTGAACATGGCGGCGAATGCGCTCGGGCTATCATAGCCCACGTCCAGCGCTACGCATGTGACGGGTTCGCCTGCGCCCAGGCGTGCCAAAGCTTCCAACAGCCGCACGCGTTGTCGCCACACTGAAAAGCTCTGACCGGTCTCGCGGCGGAACAGCCTCGTCAGCGTTCGCCGGCTGAGGCTGCATTTGTCTGCCCAGTCGTCGAGCGTGAGGTCCGAGGAGGGGTCGCCAAGCACTGCCTTGCAGATCGCCGCAAGGCGGGGGTCCGGTGGCACCTGCACGTGAAGCGTCACCTCCGGCATGTGTAAGATCTCGGCGAGCAGGAGTTCGAGAAGCTTGCCGTCGCGTCCGTCCTGGTCGTAGGTCTGCGGCATCCGCACCGCCTCGTCCATCAGGGCTTCGACGAGCGAGGATGCACGAATCAGGCGGCACGTCTCCGACGTTTCTCGCCGGCGATCAGGCGTGACATAGATCGTCTGGGCCTCGACTTCACCCCAGGCGCGCGACTGATGTACAACGCCAGCCGGAATCCATAAACCATGCCCGGGTGGAACCACGAAATGACCGCGCTCGGTCATCATCGCCGTGACGCCGGTGATCTGCAGGATGAACTGGTCGCGCCGATGTGCGTGCCGCGTGCTGGTGCTCTCGTTCGGATAAGTTGCGGTCATCGCGGCGACTGGCCGCGCGATCGTCTGAAGTTGTCCCGCATAGTTGGCGGCCGCTGCGGGGCCCTCCTGTTTGCTGCAAATGCGCAATTCGCTGGTCACATCTCGCCGCGTTACGACTTTCACGTGTCGTGAACTCCCGATCCAAGTCCTTTTCTGCAAGGCTCTTATGCATCTTCCGGGCCAGATATGGCCCGATCGCGATGGTTCTTGTCCCCGGTCAGGTAGCGCGGGACAGGGCGTTTGGCAACAATGCTCGCGCCGGCCATGTTCGTCGAACCCGAATACGGCGTCTGGCAAAGTCCTTCTCACGCCGATATGCGGACACGGAGAGCTCGATGAACAGACGCGAATTCACCCAGGCCATGCTGGCCGCCGGCGCCGCTATTCCCTTCAGCATCACGCGCGCGGTCGGCCAGACCCGCGGTGGAACGCTCAACACCATCATCCAGCCCGAGCCGCCGCTGCTGGTCACCGCCTTCAACCAGCAGCAGCCGACGCTGACGCTCGGCGGCAAGATCTACGAGAGCCTTCTCAAATATGGCGCTGACCTCAAGCCGATGCCGGGGATGGCGCAGTCCTGGGAGATTTCGCCGGACGGGCTGACCTATACGTTCAAGCTGTTTCCCAACATCACCTTCCACGACGGCAAGCCGATGACGTCCGAGGACGTCGTGTTCAGCTGCATGAAGGTGTTGACCGAGACGCATCCGCGCGCGCGGCAGAATTTTGCGCGCGTCGCTTCGGCCGAGGCGCCCGATCCGCTCACCGTCGTGTTCAAGCTGAAGCAGCCCTTTGCGCCGTTCCTCGGCTGTTTTGACTGCACTTCGGCACCGATCGTGCCAAAGCACATCTATGAAGGCACCGACTACCGCAAGAACCCGCTGAACGACAAGGCGATCGGCACCGGCCCATTCAAGCTGAAGGAATGGGTGCGCGGCTCGCATGTCCATCTGGTGCGCCATGACGGATACTATCTGAAGGACCAGCCGTACCTGGATGAGATCATCTACCGCATCATCCCGGATTCGGCATCGCGCGCGCTGGCGCTGGAGAACGGCACGGTGCAACTCGCGCAATGGACCGACGTCGAGTTCTTCGACGTGCAGCGCTTCAAGGCGCAGAAGAACCTCGAAGTCACCACCAAGGGCTATGAGTATTTCGCGCCGCACCAGTGGCTCGAGATGAACAACCGCATCGCGCCGATGAACGACAAGCGCTTCCGGCAGGCGGTGATGCATCTGATCGACCGCGATGCGCTCGCCAAGCGGGTCTATTTCGGCAGCGCCAAGGTCGCGACCGGCCCGATCTCGTCCAAGACGAAATTCTACGACGGCAAGGTCAAGCGCTACGACTATTCGATCGACAAGGCCAAGGCGCTGCTTGACGAGATGGGGCTGAAGCCCGACGCCAACGGCAAGCGCGCAGAGATCAAATACATCGTGCCGCCTTACGGCGAATCCTATCAGCGCGCCGGCGAGTTCTTCCGCCAGAGCTTTGCCCGCGTCGGCATCGATCTCGTCCTCGTCGGCACCGACATGGCCGGCTGGGCCGAGAAGGTCGGCAACTGGGACTATGAGATGACCCAGAACCTGCTCTACCAGCTCGGCGATCCCGCGCTCGGCGTCTCCCGCACTTACGTGTCGTCGAACATCAAGAAAGGCATCCTGTTCTCGAACACCGAAGGCTATTCCAACCCTGAGGTCGACAGGCTGTTCGACGAGGCCGCCGTCACGCTCGACGAGGCAAAGCGACTGGAGCTTTATTCCAAGGTGCAGCAGATCCTGGTCGAGGACGTGCCGGTCGCCTGGACGCTGGAGCTCGAATACCCCATCATCTACGACAAGGCGTTCAAGAACATCGTGTCGACCGGCATCGGCTCGCACGAAACCTTCGGGTCGGTCTACAAATCGTGATCCGTCTCGGCAGCGCGGCGACGATCGGGCTGATGGCACTGAGCCGGATTGCCCAGCTCGTCGCCGTCATCCTCGTCATCGCCACTTTCAACTTCGTGCTGGTGCAGGCCGCCCCTGGCGATCCCGCCCAGGTCATGGCCGGCCAATCCGGCGCGTCCGATCCGAAGCTGCTGGAAGATCTGCGCAGGGAATATGGGCTCGACAAGCCCTACGCCGTGCAGCTCGCAAGCTATCTCGGCCGCGTCGTCAGGCTCGACCTCGGCTATTCCTACCGCCAGCGCCGCCCGGTGGTCGATCTCATCCTGGAACGGCTGCCGGCGACGCTGCTGTTGACGGTGACGGCCTTCTGCCTCGCGCTGCTGATCGGCACGACCCTCGGCGCGCTCGCTGGGCTGGCGGCGGGCAGCGTGCTCGATACGGTCTTCACGGTGCTGTCGCTGGTGCTTTATGCGACGCCGGTGTTCTGGCTGGGGCTGATGCTGGTGCTGGTCTTCTCCGTGACACTCGGCTGGCTACCGCCGTTCGGTTACGAGACCATCAACGTCAAGCTCGCGCCGCTGGAGCATGCGCTCGACATCGCCAAGCACATGATCATGCCGGTGACCTCGCTGGCGGCGATCTATCTCGCGATCTATGCCCGGCTGATGCGGTCCTCGATCATCGAGGTCGCGCAGCAGGACTTCATCAAGACCGCGCGCGCCAAGGGCCTGTCGGGTCCGAGCATCGTGGTCGGCCACATGCTGCGCAACGCGCTGGTGCCCGTCGTCACCGTGGCCGGCATGCAGGCCGGCGCGCTGGTCGGCGGCGCCGTGGTCATCGAGACGGTGTTCGCCTGGCCGGGCCTCGGCCGGCTGACCTTCGATGCGCTGCTCCAGCGTGATTATCCCGTGCTGCTCGGCATCTTTCTCATCCTGTCGATCGTGGTCATCGTGCTCAATCTGCTGACCGATCTGATCTACAGGCTGATCGATCCCCGCATGACGACGGGAGCGGCGTGATGGATGCGACCCGCGCCTTCCTGCGTCATCCCTCAGGGATGGTCGGACTCGTCGTGCTGCTCGTCGTGGTCGTCATCGCGCTCATCGCGCCCATCGTCTTTCCGGTCTCGCCCTGGGAAATGGTCAGCGCGCCGTTCACGCCGCCCGGCGAGGACGGCCTGCTGCTCGGCGGCGACACGCTCGGCCGCGACGTTGCGGCCGGCGTTGCCTATGGTGCCCGCGTCTCGCTCGTCATCGGCATCGCCTCGGCCATGGCGGCGATGGTGATCGGCGTCACGATCGGCGCGATATCAGGCTATTTCGGCGGCAAGGTCGATCTCGTGCTGATGCGGATGACGGAGCTGTTCCAGACCATCCCGGCCTTCGTGCTCGCGATCCTGCTGGTTGCGACCTTCAACCCGTCGCTGCTCACGATCATCCTGACCATCGGCGCGGTGAGCTGGCCGCCGCTGGCGCGGCTCACCCGCGCCGAGTTCCTGCGCCTGCGCAACCGGGAGTTCGTCGAAGCCGCGCTGTGCCAGGGCGAGGGCACCTTGCGGATCGTGCTCGGCCACATCCTGCCCAACGCGATCTCGCCGATCCTGGTCGTGACCTCGCTGACCGTCGCGACCGCGATCCTGCTCGAGAGCGCGCTGTCCTTCATGGGCCTCGGCGATCCCAATCTGATGTCCTGGGGTTTCATGATCGGCGCCGGCCGCACCGTGATCCGCAATGCCTGGTGGATGAGCGTGTTCCCGGGTCTCGCGATCCTCATCACCGTGCTCGCGATCAATCTGTTCGGCGAGGGGCTGTCAGACGTCCTCAATCCGCGTGTGTCGAGGCGCCGGTCATGAGCGATACCGTGCAAGCCAAGGCACCCGTTCTGTCGGTCGAGGGGCTCTCGATCGCGCTGCCCGAAGGGGGCGATCGCCCGTTCGCGGTCGAGAACGTCTCCTTCGAGGTCAAGCCCAACGAAGTCGTCTGCCTCGTCGGCGAGTCCGGCTCGGGCAAGTCGATGATCGCCCATGCGGTGCTGTCGCTGCTGCCGAAGAGCGTCAATATTGCCGCGGGCGCCGTGACTGTCGCGGGGCAAAATCCGGCAAAGCTCGACCGGCAGGCGCTGCGCCGCCTGCGCGGCGGCGAAGCCGCGATGATCTTTCAGGAGCCGTTGTCCTCGCTGAACCCGCTCAAGCGGGTCGGCAGGCAGATCGAGGAGATGATCCTCACCCATCAGAAGCCGATGCCGTCGGCAATTGAGGTGCACGAACGCGTGCAGCAGCTCCTGACGCAGGTCGGCCTGCCAAATCCAAAGCTGCTTGAGAAGAGCTATCCGTTCGAGCTGTCCGGCGGCCAGCGCCAGCGCGTCATGATCGCGATGGCGATGGCCAATCGCCCGGCGCTCCTGATCGCTGACGAGCCGACCACAGCGCTCGACGTCACCACCCAACGTCAGATCCTGCGCCTGATCGACGATCTCCGACGCGACCGCGGCATGGGCGTGCTGTTGATCACCCATGATTTTGGCGTCGTTGCCGATGTCGCCGACCGCGTCGTGGTGCTTCGTCACGGCAAGGTGGTGGAGCAGGGGACGGTCGAGGAGGTCCTGCGCAATCCTAAGGCGGAGTACACCCGCGAGTTGATCGATGCGGTGCCGAAGGCGCGGCTCGATGAGATCCGCCGCACCGCGGTCCATCCTACACCGCTGCTCGAAGTCATCGGTCTTGAGAAGACATTCCGGGTCAAGCGCGGCCTGTTGCAGCCGCCGCGCGAGGTCGTCGCGGCCGACGGCATCTCGCTGACGCTGCATGAGGGCGAGACGCTCGCCGTCGTCGGCGAATCCGGGTCCGGCAAGTCGACGCTCGGGCGCATGATCATGCGTCTGACCGAGCCGGATGGCGGTGCCATCCGCTTCAACGGCCAGGATCTCCGCCGGCTCCGCGGCGAGGCGCTCCGCCAGGCGCGAAAACAGCTCCAGATCGTGTTCCAGGATCCGTTTGCGAGCCTCGATCCGCGCCAGAAGGTCGGCGATGCCATTGCGCGCGGACCAATGGCCTTTGGCACGTCGCGCACGGAAGCGATGGAGCTGGCGAGGAAGCTGCTGGTGCGAGTTGGTCTCAATGCCGTCGCCGCCGATCGTTACCCCCACGAATTCTCCGGCGGCCAGCGCCAGCGCATCTGTATTGCGCGCGCACTGGCACTCAAGCCGCGCGTGCTGATCGCCGACGAAGCCGTGTCGGCGCTCGACGTTTCCGTCCAGGCTCAGGTGCTGGCGCTGCTTGCCGAACTCCGTCAGGAGATGAAGCTCGCCATGATCTTCATCACCCACGACCTGCGGATCGCCGCCGAGATCGCCGACCGCGTCATCGTGCTCCAGAAGGGGCGCATCGTGGAGGAAGGCGCGACCGCGGACGTTTTCACGGCCCCTCAAGCCGCCTACACGCGCGATCTGCTCGATGCGATCCCGGGCCGCGATTTCTTCGACCAGCCGGGCTTTGCCAGCGTGACCGGCGCACTACCGACAGCAAGGATGAGTTCATGACCGACAACCTTCCCCTTCCAGCCGGCGCGCGCGAGCGCATCGAGGCCGCTGTGGATGCCGCCTTCGACAAGCAGATCGACACCACGATCGCGTTCACGGCGATCCCGAGCACGCGCGCGGCGGAGGCGCCCTGTCAGGACATGTTCGCAAAGCTGTTGCGCGATCGCGGCTACGAGGTCGATGACTGGGTCATCAACCAGGACGATCTCAAGACCCTGCCGGGCTATGGTCCGGTCGAGACCGATTTCTCGCGCGCCCGCTCCGTCGTCGGCACCTACCGTCCGGCGAAGGAAGAGGGCCGCTCGCTGATCCTCCAGGGTCATTGCGACGTCGTGCCGGCAGGCCCGCTCGACATGTGGGAGCGGCCGCCGTTTCAGCCAGTGGTCGAGAACGGCTGGCTCTATGGTCGCGGCGCCGGCGACATGAAGTCCGGTACCATCTCGGCGCTCTACGCGCTCGATGCGATCAAGGCCGCGGGCTACAGGCCCAAGGGCCGCATCCACCTGCAATCGGTGATCGAGGAGGAGAGCACCGGTCTCGGCGCGCTCTCCACACTTCAGCGCGGCTATCGTGCCGATGCCTGCATCCTGCCCGAGCCGACCGACGAGAAGTTGATGCGTGCCCAGGTCGGCGTGATCTGGTTCCGCCTCAAGGTGCGCGGGATTCCGGTTCACGTCGCGCGCGCCGGAACCGGCTCGAATGCGATCAAGGCTGCAATCCACCTGATTCAGAAGCTCGAAGGTCTCGAAGCCGAATGGAACGAGCGCGCCAAGACGCACCCCTCGTTCAAATCGGTCGAGCATCCGCTCAACTTCAATCCTGGAATCATCAAGGGCGGTGACTGGGCCTCCAGCGTGCCCGCCTGGTGCGATGTCGATTGCCGCATCGGTGTGCTGCCCGGCTGGAAGATCGCCGATGCCCAGGCCGAGATCGTGGATTTCGTCGCCAAGGCGGCGCGCTCGCATCCGTTCCTCGCCAACAATCCGCCGGAGATCGTCTGGTCCGGCTTCCTGTCGCCGGGCTATGAGGCGACCGAGATTCAGGAAAGTGAAGCGGTTCTGGCTCCGGTCTACGAGCATGTGTTCGGCCGCAAGCTGACCAGCTTCTCGTCTACCGCGCTGACCGATGCGCGCTTCTATGGTCTCGACTTCGGCGTGCCCGCCTTCTGCTTCGGTGCCACGATGGAAGGTGCCCACGGCTTCAACGAGCGCGTTGACCTTGCCTCGGTGAAGCGGGTCACCAAGGCGCTCGCGCTGTTCACCGCGAGCTGGTGCGGCATCGAGGCCAACTAGCCGCGAGAAGGAAACTCACCGCAAAAAGGGAGGTTCGCGAATGGACAGCCAGGGTGCAGGCGGCAAGCCGCCGGTCAAGACGCAACAGGATCTCCGTGCGCATTTCGGGCAGCTCAGCCCGCTTGCCGAAAAGAAGGTTCTCAACCATCTCGACCAGTTCTGCCGCGACTTCATCGCGCTCTCCCCGTTCCTCGTCCTCGCCACCAGCGACGGCAACGGCCATGCCGATGCAAGCCCGCGCGGCGACGCGCCGGGCTTCGTCGCCGTGCTCGACGACAAGACGCTGTTGATCCCCGATCGGCGCGGCAACAACCGCGTCGACACCTTTGGCAACATCATCGCTTCGCCCGGCATCGGCTTGATCTTCCTGGTGCCCGGAATCAACGAGACCCTGCGCGTCAACGGCCGCGCCGAGATCTCGCAGGACGCCGAGCTGCTGACGCCGCTCGCGGTGCAGAACGTCGTCCCGATCATCGGACTCAAGATCCACGTCGAGGAGACCTATTTCCACTGCGGCAAGGCGCTGATGCGCTCGAAGCTCTGGAATCCGGCTGCTCAGGTCGAGCGCAACAGTTTCCCGACGCTCGGCCGGATCATCGCCGAGCAGACTGCGACCATCGCAGTCGAAGAGGCCGAGAAGACGATGGAAGAAGGATACCGTACGAGGCTCTACTGAGAATGACCGGTCTGATCTCGTGGCGACAACGGGTGCGCCGTCGCGGTCGCCAGCCCTGGCGAACTCCATCTGCGCCCGTTTGCCCGTGGGGTCGGTGAAACGGAAGGCCCACACCCGATCACCGCTCCCGCGCACGACCAGATAGAGGCCCCCTGTCTGCATGAACGCCAGCTTGCGGGGATTTAACTTGGTTCGAATTGAGCGCCACTTTAACGTGCCCCTTTCGCTGACCACTTACCGGCACGGATGCTTTGCCCGTCACGGTCAGCGAATCCACGGGAACCGGTGCGGATGTGTGACCGTCGCGGATACTTTCAAACGGACCCATGCGCCGCCTTACCATTTTTTTACCTTGGCCGGCTGGCGTTTTAGCGATTTCAGGCGAAGACAGACGGTAGCTTATAGACCTAAGGTACTGTAGATAAAACAGAATATGAAGAGTGACGATGCTCGGTGATAGCAGACGCGGCGCTGAAATTGGATACATGATCCGTGACGGCATTCGGTAAACTCGTCCGCACCACGGCGTTCCGGCTGACGCTGGTCTATCTGCTGCTGTTCGCGATGTTCGCGGCCTCGCTGCTGGCCTATTTCGCTTGGAACACGCGGCGTCTGATCACCGAGGAGATTACGCAGACCGTCAACTCCGAGACCTCGGAGATGAACGAGATCTATGACCGCGGCGGCATGTTTCGCCTGGTGCGCACGATCGAGTATCGGGCACTGCGGCCGGGCGCCAACCTCTATCTCGTGACCACGCCGACGGGCCAGGCGATTGCCGGCAATGTCGGCTCGCTGGCGCCGGGCGTGATGGCGACGCGCGGCTGGTCGGAGACGGCCTACCGGCGGATCGAGGATACAGATGATCGCGACCATCGCGCGCTGGTGCGCGTCACCGAATTGGAAAACGGCTTCCGGCTTCTGATCGGCCGCGACCTCGCCGAGCGGCGGCGCCTGTTCGGTATCGTCGCCAAGGCGGCGCAATGGTCGGTCCTCATCGTGGTCGTGCTTGGCCTCGCCGGCGGCATTTTCGTCGCGCGGAGGGTGCTGAGGCGCATCGACGCCATGACCGGCACGGCGCAGCGGATCATGACCGGAGATCTCAGCGAGCGCCTGCCCGTGGGGCGCAGCGGCGACGAGATCGATCGCCTCGCCGAGAACCTCAACGCCATGCTCGAGCGGATCGAGGCGCTGATGGCGGGCCTGAAGGAGGTTTCCGACAACATCGCTCACGACCTCAAGACGCCGTTGACGCGGCTGCGCAATCGCGCCGAGGAGGCGCTGGCGAGATCAGGCTGCGAGGCCGATTACCGCGCCGCGCTGGAGCGGACCATCGAGGAATCCGACGGGCTGATTCGTACTTTCAACGCGCTTCTGATGATCGCGCGTGCCGAGTCCGGACAGGCGCGCGGCAACATGGATGATTTCGACGCCGCCGAGGTCGCCAATGGCATCCACGAGCTCTACGAGCCCCTGGCGGAGGACGACGGCATGACCTTGAAGGTGAAGGCCGATCCGACGCCGGTTCATGCCAACCGCGAGTTGATCAGCCAGGCGCTCGCCAATCTGGTCGAGAATGCGATCAAATACGGCAAGCCCGCTTCGCAGCCCGCGGGAACCGTGGTCAGCATGGATAGCCGGCAGATCACGATCGAGGCCCGGCGCGAGGGTGATCAGGTGCTGCTCAGCGTCACCGATCGCGGCCCCGGTATCCCCGAAAGCGACCGCAAGCATGTCGTCGAGCGATTCGTCCGGCTGGAGGCGAGCCGCACGCTGCCGGGCTCCGGCCTCGGCCTCAGCCTCGCATCGGCTGTTGCCACGCTGCATGGCGGAGAATTGCGGCTGGGCGATGCCCATCCCGGTCTTGTCGCCACGCTGGTGCTGCCGGCGCGCGCGGGCGACAGGGTTGCTCCGCCAATGCCGGATGTGCCACAGAAGGTGGCATGAACCACTCCGCGCCGGGAAACGCGGACAAGCATGGTGAGAGGCTGGCCGCGCGCTTCGCGGAGGCTCCCCATATTGCCGCTTCCACAACCGACGAACGACGTTTGGAAAGCTGGCTGGCCGAGCTTGAGCCGGCCCAATCGGCGCGTCTGGAAGCGCTCCTGGGCCACCCCTTCGCCCGCGACATCCTGGCCGGGATCGCGGAATTCTCGCCCTATCTGTTCGATCTGGTGCGCACCGATGCCCCGCGCCTGATCCGGCTGCTCGAATGCGATCCGGACCCGCATCTCGCTGCACTGATCGCTGAGGCAAGGGGCGCGGTGCTCGCGGCACCTGACGAGGCCGAGGTGATGCGGCTGCTTCGCTGGATGAAGGCGGAGGCCGCGCTGCTGATCGCGCTGTGCGACATTGGCGGTGTCTGGCCGGTGATGCGGGTGACGGCGGCGCTCACCGATGTTGCCGTGTCCTCCGTGCAGGCGGCGCTGCAATATCTGCTGCGGCAGGAAGCCGCACGCGGCAAGCTCTCGCCGCCCAATCCGGAGGCACCCGAAGAGGGCTGCGGGCTGATCGTGCTCGCGATGGGCAAGATGGGCGCGGGCGAGCTGAACTATTCCAGCGACATCGATCTGATCGTGTTCTTCGATCCCGATGCAACGACGCTGGCGGCGGACATCGAGCCGCAGCCGTTCTTCGTACGTGTCACACAGGGGATGGCGCGCATCCTCCAGCAGCGCACCTATGACGGTTACGTCTTCCGCGTCGATCTGCGCCTGCGGCCCGATCCGTCCTCGACACAGGTGGCGATCTCGCGGGACGCCGCGCTGCATTACTACGAGCGGGAAGGCCGCACCTGGGAGCGCGCTGCGATGATCAAGGCGCGGGCCTGCGCCGGCGATCCCAGGGCGGGTGAAGCGCTTCTGGCGGAGATCGCGCCCTTCGTCTGGCGCAAGCATCTCGACTTCGCCGCGCTCGCCGACGTCCACGACATGAAGCGGCAGATGCAAACCTATCGTGGCCAGAGCGAGATCGCGGTCGAGGGACATAACGTCAAGGTCGGGCGCGGCGGCATCCGCGAGATCGAGTTTTTCGCCCAGACTCAGCAGCTGATTGCGGGCGGCCGCCATCCGGAATTGCGGGTGCGGCCGACGCTGAGGGCGCTCGATGTACTCGCCTCCAGCAAGTGGATCACCTCTGCGGCGCGCGACGAGCTGACGACGGCCTATGAATTCCTGCGGCGGGTCGAGCATCGCCTCCAGATGATCGCCGACGAGCAGACCCATACGCTGCCTGAGGACAGGCAAGCGGTCGAGCGCTTCGCGTGGTTCTTCGGCTATCAGGATCGCGAAGCCTTTGCGCGCGACCTGTTGCACCAGCTCCAGATCGTCCAGGGTCACTACGAAAAACTGTTCGAGGGCGACGACCCGATCGGGACGGCCAGGCTGCCGGCGCTCGACTATGGTGCAGGTCCCGACGATCCGCGCCTGCTCCAGCACCTGGCGACGCTGGGCTTCAAGAAGCCGGCCGCCGTCGCACAGACCGTGCGCGACTGGATCACCGGCGACTACCGCGTATTCCGCAATGAGGCGACGCGAAGCGCCTTCGTCGAATTCGTGCCGGCCCTGATCGACGGTCTCGCCCATGCCGAGGAGCCGGATCGCGCCGTCGTGGCGTTCGATCATTTCCTCGGAGCACTGCAGCGTGGCGGCCGGCTGATCACGCTGCTCGGCCAGAACCGCGATCTCGTCGCGCTGGTGGCGCTGGTGCTGGGGGCGGCGCCGCGGCTTGGCGAGATGCTGGCGCGGCAGCCGCAGCTCATGGATGGTCTGATCGATCCGCGCTTCTTCGGCGCCATGCCCGACAGGCAGGAATTGTCGGGCCGGCTCGCGACCACCGTGCGAGACGCGGACTCCTACGAGGAATTTCTCGATCGCCTGCGCCTGTTCGGGCAGGAGAGCCTGTTCCTGATCGGCACGCGCATCCTTTCCGGCACGGTTTCGGCGCAGCAGGCGAGCACCGCCTTTGCCGACGTCGCCGAAGGAATCGTGCACACCGTGCATGGCCTCGTCGCCGATCGCTTTGCCGCCCAGCACGGCCGGATCAAGGGGCAGCAGACCGCGATCATCGCGATGGGCCGGCTCGGCAGCCGCGAGATGACGGCCTCGTCCGATCTCGACCTGATCCTGCTCTACGATTTCGACAGCGACAATCCGGACTCCGATGGACCGAAATCGCTTCACGGCGCGCATTATTTCGCGCGCTTCACCCAGCGCCTGATCAGCGCCTTCACGACGCGCACCAATTACGGCGTGCTCTATGAGATCGACATGCGGCTGCGGCCGTCGGGGCGCGCCGGCCCGGTGGCCTCGAGTCTCGTTTCATTCGCGGACTACCAGGCCACCGAGGCCTGGACCTGGGAGCACATGGCGTTGACGCGCGCCCGCGTGGTGTCGGCGTCGCCCGAGTTCCGGGAACGGATCGAGCGTGTCATCCGCGATGTCCTGACCCGCCGACGCGATCCCGCAATCACGGCCAACGACGTCGCCGACATGCGGCGCGCGATCGCGCAGGAAAAGGGCGAGGCCGATTGCTGGGATATCAAGCATGCGGCCGGCGGCATGGTCGACATCGACTTCATCGCGCAATATCTCCAGCTCGTGCATGCCCACGAGAAGCCGGACATTCTCGACGTCAGCACCATGCAGGTGCTGGAAAATGCATGCAGGCTCGGTGTGCTCTCACAGTCGGAGACCGAGATTCTGCGTGCCGCAGCGCGGCTTTATCACGACCTGACGCAGATCCTGCGGCTTTGCGTAAGCGAGCGCTTCAAGCCAGAGACCGCCGGCACCGACCTCCTGCGCGTGATGGCGCGCGCGGGCGACGCGCCGGACTTCTCGTCGCTGGAGGCGCGGGTGAAGGAGACCCAGACCGAGGTGCGGCGCGTGTTCAGGGCGCTGCTGGAAGGGACGTCGCCTGCTTCAGCGAGGTGATCGCCTCGCGCACATCAGGCTCGAGGCCGGCGCCGCCGGCATCGAGATGGGCGAAGATCGCGCGCTTCATGCGGGGATCCCAGAACTTCTTGATGTGCTCGGCAATCCCAGGCACGGCCTTGTCATGGCCCTGGCTCCGGAAGAATGTGCCGATCTGGTTGGCCATGTAGATCAGGCGGTCAGGCGACATCGGCAACCTCCGTGGCATGGCGCGCGACGATCCGGCTGCCATGCGAGAATATCTCGAACCCGTCCTGCCGCGCGATCGCGATCAGCGTGATGCCGGCGGCTTCCGCCGTGCGTACCGCGAGGGCGGTCGGCGCCGACACGGCGACCATCACCGGCGCACCGATCGCGGCCGTCTTCTGCACCATCTCCACCGAGACCCGGCTCGTCAGCAGCACCATGCCGCCGCGTGCATCCGCGCGGCTGCGCGCCAGGGCGCCGGCGAGCTTGTCGAGCGCGTTGTGACGGCCGACATCCTCGCGCAGCGCGACGATGCCGCCTGCAGGGGACCAGAACGCGGCGGCGTGAACGGCGCGGGTTTGCATGTTGATCGATTGCAGGGGCGCGATCGCCTGCATCGCCGCCATAATCTTCTCCGGCGTGAAGGTCTGCCCCTGCGGCACCACGGCCGCGGGCCGCACCGCCTCGGCAATGGATTCGATGCCGCAGATGCCGCAGCCCGTGGGTCCCGCGACGTGGCGACGGCGCTCGTTGATGCGGGCTGCACCCTCCGATGCCAGCCACATCCGCAGCTCGATACCGTCGTCGAGACGGACCACGTCGAGAGAGCGAATGTCGTCGACCGACCCGACGATGCCTTCGTTCACGCTGAAGCCGACCGCAAAATCCTCGAGGTTCTGCGGTGTCCCCATCATGACGGCGTAGGTGCCGCCATTATAGGTCAGCGCCAGCGGCGTCTCCTCCGGGATCAGCCGTGTCCCCTCTGATGCGATGCCATCGCGCCAGATCTCGCGGTCGGTGGCCTGGACCGGAACGTGCATGCGGTTACTCCGCGGCCTCGGCCGGTGCGATGCGGCGGGAATGCCGCGCCTGCGCGTCATAGGCCTTCTGCCAGTCGGACGGGCCGTTCGAGGGCGAGACCTGCACCGCCGTGACCTTGTATTCGGGGCAATTGGTGGCCCAGTCCGAATAGTCGGTCGTGATGACGTTGGCCTGCGTGTCCGGGTGGTGGAAGGTGGTGTAGACGACGCCGGGCGCGACGCGGTCGGTGATCTCCGCGCGCAACGTGGTCTCGCCGGCGCGGCTCTTCAGCCGTACCCAGTCGCCGTCGCGCACGCCGCGCTGCTCGGCATCGTGCGGATGGATCTCGAGGCGGTCCTCGGAATGCCAGACCACGTTCTCGGTGCGCCTTGTCTGCGCGCCGACATTGTACTGGCTGAGGATGCGGCCCGTGGTGAGCAGCAGGGGATAGCGCGGGCCGGTGCGCTCGTCGGTCGCGACATATTCGGTCACGACGAACTTGCCCTTGCCGCGGACGAAGCCGTCGATGTGCATCACCGGCGTGCCCTCGGGCGCCTTGTCGTTGCAGGGCCACTGCACCGAGCCGAGCTCATCTAACTTGGCGTAGGAGACGCCGGCGAAGGTCGGGGTCAGCGCCGCGATCTCGTCCATGATCTCGGACGGATGGCTGTACTTCATCTCGAAGCCCATGGCCTTGGCGAGGCCGATGGTGACCTCCCAGTCCGCCATGCCGTTCTTCGGCGTCATCACCTTGCGCACGCGCTGGATGCGGCGCTCGGCGTTGGTGAAGGTGCCGTCCTTCTCGAGGAAGCTCGAGCCGGGCAGGAAGACGTGGGCGTAGTTCGCGGTCTCGTTCAGGAAGAGATCGTGAACGATGACGCATTCCATCGCCGACAGCGCCGCGACCACGTGGCTGGTGTTGGGATCGGACTGGAGGATGTCCTCGCCCTGCACGTAGATGCCCATGAAGGTGCCTTCGACCGCGGCGTCGAACATGTTGGGAATGCGCAGGCCCGGCTCGGGGTTGAGCTTGACGTTCCACAGCGCCTCGAACTGGTCGCGCACCGCGTCGCCCGAGATGTGGCGGTAGCCGGGCAGTTCGTGCGGGAACGAGCCCATGTCGCAGGAGCCTTGAACGTTGTTCTGGCCGCGCAGCGGATTCACGCCGACGCCGGGACGGCCGATATTACCCGTTGCCATCGCGAGATTGGCGATCGCGATCACGGTGGTCGAGCCCTGGCTGTGCTCGGTGACGCCGAGGCCGTAATAGATCGCGCCGTTGCCGCCGGTCGCGTAGGTGCGGGCTGCCTCGCGCAGGTCGTTCGGATCGACGCCGGTGAGGATGGCGGTGGCTTCCGGGCTGTTCTGCGGTTGGGCGACGAAGGCGGCCCATTCCTCGAACTCGCTCCAGTCGCAGCGCTCGCGCACGAAGGCTCCGTCGACGAGGCCCTCGGTGACGATGACATGCGCCAGCGCCGTCATGACCGCGACATTGGTGCCGGGCATCAGCGGCAAGTGCAGAGCCTTCACATGCGGGGACTCCACCATCTCGGTGCGGCGCGGATCGATCACGATCAGCTTGGCGCCCTGGCGCAGCCGCTTCTTCAGGCGCGAGGCGAACACCGGGTGAGCGGAGGCCGGGTTGGCGCCGATGACGACGACGACATCGGTGTCCTCGACCGAATCGAAATCCTGCGTGCCTGCCGAAGTGCCGAAGGTGGTGGCCAGACCATATCCGGTCGGCGAGTGGCAGACGCGGGCGCAGGTGTCGACATTGTTGTTGCCGAAGCCGGCGCGGATCAGCTTCTGCACCAGATAGGTCTCTTCATTGGTGCAGCGGGACGAGGTGATGCCGCCGATGGCGTCGCGGCCGTATTTCTTCTGGATGCCGCGCATCCTGGCGGCGGCGAACGAGAACGCCTCGTCCCAGGACACTTCGCGCCAGGGATCCTCGATGCGCTCGCGGATCATGGGTTTAAGAATGCGTTCCTTGTGGTTGGTGTAGCCCCAGGCGAAGCGGCCCTTGACGCAGGAATGGCCACGATTGGCCTTGCCGTCCTTGTACGGCACCATGCGCACCACTTCCTCGCCGCGCATCTCGGCCTTGAAGGCGCAGCCGACGCCGCAATAGGCGCAGGTGGTGACGACGGAGTGCTCGGGCTGACCGATCTCGATCACGGACTTTTCCGTCAGCGTCGCGGTCGGGCAGGCCTGCACGCAGGCGCCGCAGGAGACGCATTCGGAGCCGAGGAAGCCTTCGCTCATGCCGGGCGAGACGCGGCTGTCGAAGCCGCGGCCGGAGATGGTCAGCGCGAAAGTGCCCTGCACCTCCTCGCAGGCGCGGACGCAGCGCGAGCAGACGATGCACTTGGAGGGATCGTAGGTGAAGTACGGGTTGGACTCGTCCTTCGGCATCCAGTGGTCGTTGCTGCAGCCGTCAGTCTTGGCGAAAACGTGGTTCTCGCCCTCGTAGCCGTAGCGCACGTCGCGCAGGCCGACGGCGCCGGCCATGTCCTGCAGCTCGCAATCGCCATTGGCGCCGCAGGTGAGGCAGTCGAGCGGATGGTCGGAGATAAAGAGCTCCATCACACCCTTGCGCAGCCGCTTCAGCCGCTCGGTCTGGGTGTGTACGACGAGCCCGGGCATCACAGGCGTGGTGCAGGAGGCCGGCGTGCCGGCGCGGCCCTCGACCTCGACGAGACAGAGGCGGCAGGAACCGAACGCGTCGACCATGTCGGTTGCGCAGAGCTTTGGGATCTGGTGGCCTGCATCCATCGCGGCGCGCATGATGGAGGTGCCCTCGGGCACCGTAACCTCCTTGCCGTCGATGGTCAGCGTCACCATCGTTTCCGATTTGGAAGCCGGCGTGCCGAAGTCGATGTCTTCGATCAGAGACATTGTCGTTCTCCTATTCCGCGGCCTGAAGCGTCGTCGGGACGGGTGCGAAATCCTCCCGGAAGTGCTCCAATGCGCTGAGCACGGGGTAGGGCGTGAAGCCGCCGAGCGCGCAGAGCGAGCCGAATTTCATGGTGTTGCAGAGGTCCTCGACGAGCGCGAGATTCTCGCTCACACGCTCGCCCTTGATGATCTTCTCGATGGTCTCGACCCCGCGGGTCGAGCCGATCCGGCACGGCGTGCACTTGCCGCAGGATTCGATGGCGCAGAACTCCATGGCGAAGCGCGCCTGCCTACGCATATCGACGCTGTCGTCGAACACGACGATGCCGCCATGGCCGATCAGGCCGTCGCGCGCGGCGAAGGCCTCGTAATCGAACGGCGTGTCGAACAGCGCGCGGGGGAAGTAGGCCCCCAAGGGACCGCCGACCTGAACGGCGCGGACCGGACGTCCCGTGAACGTGCCGCCGCCGATGTCGTCGACGAGCTCTCCGAGCGTTACGCCGAAGGCCGTCTCGAACAGTCCGCCGTAGCGGATGTTGCCGGCGAGCTGGATCGGCATCGTGCCGCGGGAGCGGCCCATGCCGAAATCGGCATACGCCTTGGCGCCTTCGGCGAGAATGAAGGGGATGGCCGCGAACGACAGCACGTTGTTGATGACGGTCGGCTTGCCGAACAGGCCGTGATGGGCCGGCAGCGGCGGCTTGGCGCGCACGATGCCGCGGCGGCCCTCGAGGCTTTCCAGCAGCGAGGTCTCCTCGCCGCAGACGTAAGCGCCGGCGCCGACGCGCACTTCGAGATCGAAGCTGTAAGCCGAGCCGCCGATCTTGTCGCCGAGATAACCGCCGCGCTTTGCAGCCTGGATCGCGGCATTCATTGCCTCGACCGCGTGCGGATATTCACTGCGGATGTAGATGTAGCCCTTGGTCGCGCCGACGGTGAGGCCGGCGATGGTCATGCCCTCGATCACCAGGAAGGGATCGCCTTCCATGATCATGCGGTCGGCGAAAGTGCCGCTGTCGCCCTCGTCGGCGTTGCAGACGATGAACTTGCGCTCGGCCTTCGCCTGCGCAACCGTCTTCCACTTGATCCCGGTCGGGAAGCCTGCGCCGCCGCGGCCGCGCAAGCCCGACGCGGTGACCTCGCTGAGGATTGCATCCGAGCCAAGCGAGAGAGCGCGCTCCAGGCCCTTGTAGCCGCCATGGGCGCGGTAATCGTCGAGCGAGCGCGGGTCGATCACGCCGCAGCGGGCGAAGGTGAGGCGGGTCTGGCGCTTCAGCCAGGGGATCTCGTCGGTCGCGCCCAGCCGCAGCAGATGCGGCGTATTGTTGGCGAGCGCATCGAGCAGGGAGGGCACGTCGGTCTCGGTAACGGGACCGAAGGCGATCCGGCCCTGGGGCGTCGCCACCTCGACCAGCGGCTCCAGCCAGTAGAGGCCGCGCGAGCCGGTCCTGACGATCTCCACTGCAACGCCGAGCTTGGCGGCGGCCTGCTCCAGCGCAAGGGCAACCTCGTCGGCGCCGACGGAAACCGCACCGGCATCGCGCGAGACGTAGAGGCGGATGCTCATCGCCGCGCCTCCGCAATCAGCGCATCGAGGCGCTTCTGATCGAGCCGGCCGATGAGGCGGCCATCGAGCATCGCGGACGGCGCAGTCGCGCACAGGCCAAGGCAGTAGATCGGCTCCAGCGTGACGCGATCGTCAGCCGTGGTGTTGCCGAGCGAGACGCCGAGCCTTGCCTCGGCGCGCGCAGCCAGCGCATCGCCGCCCGCAGCCTGACAGGCTTCCGCACGACACAGCTTCAGCACATGGCGGCCGGCCGGCTTGTGGCGGAAATCATGGTAGAACGTGAAGACGCCATGGACTTCGGCGCGCGACAGATTGAGTGCCTTCGCCACCATGGGAATTGCCGCCTGCGGCACATGGCCGAACGCCTCCTGAAGCGCGTGCAGGATGACGAGCGTCGCGCCTTCCTGCCCGGCATGTTCGGCGATGATCTCGGCGCCGCGCGTCTCGTCCCAATCATAAACCGCTGTCATTCTTCATTCTCAACCAGAGCGTTTCCTGCTGCCAAACTATTTGGAATCATTCGAAGATCAATAAAGCTGTCCCGTGCTGCGATTGCGAATTCCGATCGATTGGCAAGTGCGATCACTCGATTTCAAATCGCAATGAAGACCGTTCCCGCAGGCGGTTTTTGCGTGTTGCGGAGGGGTGGGCGTGCTAGCTTGCATGCCACCACAGAATTCGAAGGGATAACCGGTTGATCGACAAGCTTGAACTGCTGCTGGCGCTGGCGAAGGAGCGGCATTTCGGACGCGCGGCGGAAGCCTGTGGCGTGACGCAACCGACGATGTCGACCGGGCTGAAGCAGCTCGAGGAGATTCTCGGCGTGATGCTGGTCCAGCGCGGGTCTCGCTTCCAGGGATTTACCCCGGAAGGCGAGCGAGCGCTCGACTGGGCGCGGCGGATCGTGGGTGATGCCCGCGCGATGCGCGACGAGATCAACGGGCTGAAGCATCAGCTCTCCGGCGAGATCCGCATCGCCGCGATCCCGACCGTGCTCGGCATGGTCGCCTCGCTGACGACGCCGTTTCGCGCCAAGCATCCCGAGGTGCGCTTCCGCATCCAGTCCACCACCTCGTCCGAGGTGCTGGGGCTGCTCGAAAATCTCGAGGTCGATGCGGGGCTCACCTACATCGAGAACGAGCCGATCGGCAAGGTGCGCACCATTCCGCTCTACAACGAGAGCTATCGCCTGCTGACCGCGCCGGATGCGATGTTCGGCGACCGCGAGACGGTGACCTGGAAGGAGGTCGGCCAGGTGCCGCTGTGCCTGCTGACGCCCGACATGCAGAACCGCCGCATCATCGACCGCGCATTGCGCTCGGTCGGCGCGGAGGCGACGCCGACGCTGACCTCGAACTCGCTGCTGGTGCTGTTCACGCATGTGAAGACGGGGCGTTGGGCGAGCGTGATGCCGGCCAAGCTCGCCGAGACGCTCGGCCTGTCCGATACGGTGCGCTCGATCCCGATCGTCGACCCCGAGGTCAATTACAGCATCGGCATGGTGATCCCGCAGCGCGACCCGATGACGCCGCTGATCGCTGCGCTGGTCAATGTGGCGCGGGAAGTGGCGCCGACGCTGCAGTTGTAGATCGAGCAAGCGCCTCGTCCTTCGAGACGCCCGCTTCGCGGGCTCCTCAGGATGGGGCTCCGTTGTATCGGTGTTCGCTGAAGCTGCTGCCGCACACGCAGACCTCGTCCTGAGGGCCCGCCGCAGGCGGGCGTCTCGAAGGATGGCCTCAGGCGAACGTCCCGCCGTGCGCTAAGCCGCGGCCGATATCCCGGACGCCGCCTTGATCGCGTCGCGCGGCAGGGTCACGCGGACGACGGTACCGACATCGATCTTCGAACGCAGCCGCATCGAGCCGCCGTGGAGCTGCGCCAGCGAGCGGGCGATCGCGAGGCCAAGGCCCGAGCCGTGATAGGTCTTGGTGAGCTGGCTCTCGACCTGCTCGAACGGGCGGCCGAGCCGCGCCAGCGAATGTGGCGCGATCCCGATGCCGGTATCGGCGATCATCAGCACGATCCTGTCCTCGAGCTGCCGGCTGCGCACCACGATGCGCCCGCCCTCGGGCGTGAACTTCACGGCGTTGGAGAGCAGGTTGACGATGATCTGCTTGGTCGCGCGGCGGTCGGCGACGACGGAGATGGGTTTGGCGATGTCGGCGTCGAGCATCAGGCGCTTGTCCTGCGCGCGGCCGGTGACGACCCGCAGGGATTCTGCCAGCGTCCGCGACAGGTCGAGCTCTTCCATGTCGAGCTTCATGCGACCGGCTTCGATCTTGGACATGTCGAGGATGTCGTTGATGACCTCGAGCAGATAGTGGCCGCTGGTCAGGATGTCCTGGCAGTATTCCTGGTATCTCTCGCTTCCGAGCTCGCCGAACATGCCCGAGCCCATGATCTCGGAGAAGCCGATGATGGCATTGAGCGGCGTCCGCAGCTCGTGGCTCATATTGGCCAGGAATTTCGACTTGGTCTGGTTGGCTTCCTCGGCGCGGGTCTTCTCGCGCTGGTACTTCTCGGCGAGGTCGGCGAGCTCGATCGCCTGGCGCTCCAGCGCGGCCTGCGAGCGCTTCAGGTCGATGACGGTGGCACGCAGGCGCAGGTCGTTGTCGACCAGCTTCTGCTCGTGCTCCTTGATGCGGGTGATGTCGGTGCCGACCGAGACGTAGCCGCCGTCCTTGGTGCGGCGTTCGCTGATGTGCAGCCAGCTGCCGTCGTCGAGCTGCGCCTCGAAGGTGCGCGCCCCCGGGCCTTGGGCGGCGGTCTCGTTGTGGCGGGTGCGCACCTCCGGCATGCGGCCGACCTCGAGCACGGTCTCGTAGGAGGTGCCGGGAATGACGGCCGTATCGGGCAGCCTGTGCAGGCGCTGGAAGTGCGAGTTGCAGAGCACGAGGCGATCGCTCGCATCCCACAGCACGAAGGCCTCCGGAATGGTCTCGATCGCGTCGCGCAGGCGGAGGTCGGCTTCCACGGTCCTTTCCGCGAGGCTCTTCTGTTCGGTGATGTCGACGGCGATCCCGATCAGGTGCACGCTGTCATCGGTTGCCCCGCGCGTCTTCTCGCAGCGCACGCGGAGCCAGATCCAGTGGCCGTCGACATGCTGCATGCGGAAGGTCTGGTCGATGTGGTCGATCTCGCCGGAGATGAGCTGGTCGGCGATCGCGAACAGGTCGATGTCGTCGGACTTCACCAGCGCGTTGACCTCGCCGAAGGTGAGGAGCTCGTGGCGGCCGTCGAGGCCGAGCATCGAGAACATCGACTGCGACCAGAAGATCCGGCCGCGCGACAGATCCCAGTCCCACAGCCCGCAGCGGCCGCGGTTGAGCGCGGTGTCGATGCGGCCGCGCACGGCGTCGTTGATGATGTCGCCCTCGCGGGCGCGGGTCGACTGCCAGTGGAAGGCGAAGCCGAGGATCAGGACGACGAAGCCGGTGGTCGCCGACAGCGTGACCGAAAGCGCGGCGTCCGAGCCCCAGATCGGCTCGTTGCGCTCCTGGATCACGGTGACGAAGCCCGGCAGCGACTTGATCTGCCGCGAGGTCGCCATCGCTGCGTTGCCGCTCGGCAGCGTCAAGTCGGAGACGTTGCCGTCGCGTGGCGGCGCCGTCATCAATTGCGCGGCCGTGATCGCGTCGAGCAGGCGGTCGTTGCCGACGGAGTCGTTGTCTGCAGGGATGCGGGCGAGGATACGGCGGTCGACGCCGGCCGAGGTGACGATGACATGGCGGCCCGAGGCCGTGCCCCAGGACGGGATCAGATCCGGCAACAGCGCCTGCAGGCTCTCGATGTTCTTCAGCCGTTCCTGCCGCACCGTGGTGAGGCGGTCGATGCGCTCGGCGAGCAGGTCGGCGAGGGCCGAAATGTCGTGGCTGATCACCAGCCGCTTCTGGCGCGTCTGGTCGACCACCTGCACGAACGCGCCGAGGCAGATCGTGATCAGGAATGCGATGATGAGTGTCGGCACGGCGCGGCGCAGCGCCGGCTCCGCGATCAGGAGCCGATGATAGGCAGGTTTCGCGATCGATTGCGCCAATCCCTTGATCGAATCGGATTGGACGCATGCGTTCGCGGCGTCTGCACGCGACATGCCTTCGGCCCCCTGAAAACCTGCTTGCAACTGAAGCTCGGAAGCAGCCCCACGTCGCTTCCGAATCACACTGATTTGAATCCAGTTTTCGCGGGCTGTCGAGAGTCAACGAATCGTTAACGCGAAATTATTCTTATCCAACATGCAGTTTGTGCATCGGGTGGCGGCAAACTCGCGTGCGCGAGGAGTCCGAAACGAGAACGTGTGACTCCCGCTGCGTTCTGCGTCACGCACGCGGCGGTTCGGCGTGACTGATCACGCGCTTCACGCTCGGGAACGCACGCCGCAACGCGCGCTCGATCGCGTCGACATGCTCGTGCACCTTGATCACGCTCATCGACGGTGCCGCGCGGCAGTGGAAATTGACGATCTCGCCGGCGTCGGTGTTGCGGACACGCACATTATGGATGTCGTGGATCTCGCCTTCGCCGGCGAATTCGGCCAGCGCGGCGGCGATGGTCTGCACCCGTTCCGGTGCGGCATCGACGCCGAACGGCAGTTCCGGTTCCAATGGCTCGATGTGAACGTCGACCTCGACGTCCTCGCCGAACTCCTCCTGGATGTTGCGCTCCAGCGTGTTGGCGACGTCATGGGCGGCCTCGAGCTGCATGTCGGCATCGACCTCGAGGTCGATGCCGACGATCAGCTTGGCGCCGAGATCGTGCACCGTGACGTGGTGGACGGCGAGGGCGGAATTGCGCGCGATCACCATGATGCGGTCGCGCACGGTCTCGTTGTCGCGCGCGACGGGCACGGCGGCGAAGGTAAGGTCGGCATCGCCGAAAGCCTTGGCGACGGCAGCCTGCGCGTTGCGCTTGATGTCCTCGACCCGGTCGATCGGATAGGTCCGCGGCACCTTCGCGATGGTATCGATGAATGTGGTCGCTCCGACCATGCGCACGCGCAGCCGGTCGACGTCGATCACGCCCGGTACGCCGCGGATCGCGGCGGTGGCCTTCTCCTGCGCGCCTTCCGGGGCGCGGTCGACCAGCGTCTGCACGGTGGAGCCGGCCATGCGCAGCCCGAGCAGGGCGATCATCACGGCAACCGCTGCGGCCGCCGCCGCGTCGCCCCACCAGAAGCCGAGGCCGGCGAGGATCAGGCCCACGATCACGGCGAACGAGCCCATCACGTCGGAGGCGAAATGCAGCGCATCCGCCGCCAGCGCCTGGCTCCTGGTCTCCCGCGCCGCGCGCTGCAGGGCGCGGGCGCGCCAGAGATTGACGGCAATGTCGAGCACCAGCACGACGAACGGCACGGCCGAAATGGTCGGCGGTGGGGTTCCCTCGCTCAGCCGGCTATAGGCCTCGACCAGGATGCCGCCGGCAAGCACGTAGAGCAGGGCGGTGACGCCGAGCGCGGAGACGCTTTCCAGCTTGCCGTGGCCGTAATGGTGCTCGTCGTCCGCGGGCTTGTCGGACACCCGCACCACCGCCCAGGTGATGATGGTCGCGACCAGGTCGATCGAGGAATGCAGGGCCTCGGAGATCAGCGCCAGCGAGCCGATCGCGATCCCGACCGCGAACTTGGCCACCGCCATGCCGCCACTGGCGAAGATCGAGATCGCGGCGACCGAGGTCTTGTTGTGCTGAGAGGCCATGGCGGGGATTTAGCAGGGCGTGGGTGAACATCAAGCGACGATCCACAGCCGTAGTCGCGAGTGACTTGCAGGAGCGTATCCCCCGACGCCGTCATGCCCGGGCTTGGCCCGGGCATCCACGTTCTTCTGCGTAAGGGGTAAAGACGTGGATGGCCGGGTCAAGCCCGGCCATGACGAGAGGAGAGAGCGTCGCTCCGCTCTTGTCTCACTGCCACAACCCTCACAGCGTCACCACGATCTTCCCCAGATGCCTGTTCGCCTCCATGTGCTCGAACGCCTGATCGATATCGTCGAACGCGAACGCCTTGTCGATCGGCAGCTGCAGCTTGCGCGATTCCACCGCGCCCCAGACGTCCTTGCGAACCTCCTCGAAGATCTCCCGGACCTCCTCGATGGTGCGGGTGCGGAAGGTGACGCCGACATAGTCGATGCGGCGGGCCGCATGCAGGTCGAAATTGAAGTCGGCGTGGGTGCCGCCGAGCCGGCCGACATTGACGATGCGGCCCTTGATCTTCGTCGCGGCGAGGTTCTGGCTCGCGACCTTGCCCGAGACCTGGTCGACGATGAGATCGACGCCTTCCCCGTTCGTCGCCTTCAGCACCTCGTCGACCCATTGGGGATCGGAGCTGTCGATGGCGAGATCGGCGCCGTCCCGGCCGCGGCGAGAGGCATCGGTCGACGAGCCGATCACGAGCTTTGCGCCCTTGAGCCTGGCGATCTGCATCGCCATCAGGCCGACCCCGGAGCTCGCGCCCTGGATCAGCACGCTCTGGCCTGGCTGCACACCGCCGACGGTGACGACGGCGTTGTGCATGGTCGTGAGCGCGACGGGCAGGGTGGCCGCCTCTTCGAAATTCATGTTCGAGGGGGCGTGGAATAGCCGGCCGTGATCGGCCAGCGTATATTCGGCAAAGGCCGCGCCGCCCGAGCCCATGATGCGGTCGCCGACCTTGACGCCCTTGGCATTCGGCCCAAGCTCGGCGACCTCGCCGGCCCATTCCATGCCGAGCACGGTGCCGACGCCGCCGGCCGCCCCATGGGCGTGCCCCTTGCGCATGCCGGTGTCGGCCCGGTTCAGGGCGCAGGCGCGAACGCGGACCAGCACCTGCGAGCCCTTGGGCTGTGGTTGAGTGACATCGGAAATCGTAGCGCCGCCAGGGCCGTAGACGTAAGCCTTCATGAATTGCTCTCGCTTCTTGCGGTGATTATTCCGCGGCTTCACGTTGCGGATGAACGATCATTTCCTCCAGCCTGCCGCGGATGATCGCTTCCGCCTCGCGCACGATGCGGGAGACCAGTTCGGCGCAACTCGGGATGTCCTGGATCAGGCCCTGCACCTGGCCGGCCGACCAGATGCCTTCGTCGGAATCGCCGGTGGCATAGACCATCTTGCCGCGGGCGCCGGCGACGAGCTCGCGGATGTCCTCGAACTTCGCGCCCTCCTTCTCCATGGCGACGACCTTGCTCGAGATCGCGTTCTTCGCCACACGCGAGGTGTTGCGCATGGTGCGGAAGATCAGCTCGGTCTCGCGCTCGTCATTGGCGACGATCTTCTCCTTGATGAGCTGGTGGATCGGGCTTTCCTTGGTGGCCATGAAGCGCGTGCCCATGTTGATGCCGTCGGCACCCAGGGCCAGCGCCGCGACGAGGCCGCGGGCATCGGCAAAGCCGCCCGAGGCGATCATCGGGATCCTGATCTTGTTGGCGGCGGCCGGGATCAGGATCAGGCCGGGGGTGTCGTCCTCGCCGGGGTGGCCGGCGCATTCGAATCCATCGATCGAGATGGCATCGACGCCCATCCGTTCGGCCGAGAGCGCGTGGCGCACGCTGGTGCATTTGTGCACGACCTTGACGCCGTGCTTTTTGAACTCGTCGACATGCTCCTGGGGCTTGTTGCCGGCGGTCTCGACCACCTTGATGCCGCTCTCGATGATGGCGGCGCGGTACTCGGCATAGGGCGGCGGCTTGATCGCGGGCAGGATAGTGAGGTTGACGCCGAACGGCTTGTCGGTGAGGTCGCGGCAGCGCGCGATCTCCCTGGTCAGGTCCTCCGGCGTCGGCTGGGTCAGCGCGGTGATGAAGCCGAGCGCGCCGGCATTGGCGACCGCGGCGACCAGCTCGGCCCGTCCAACCCACTGCATGCCGCCCTGGACGATCGGGTGCTCGACGCCGACGAGTTTGGTGAACCGTGTCTGCAACATGATGTGTTTCCCCCTGCCGGCATGGCGCGCTGTTATCGGTTGATGGCCGGAGGATGCCGCCCGGGGTGGCAAAAGTCTATGAGCGGGGGTGTGCAGTAGGGGCGGGGCGTCATGCGGGCGGCGGGGCAGATTCCGCGAGGCGGATAATTCGGATGGCCTCGTGTCCCGGACGCGCTGCAACGCCCAAAGCGCGTCGAAGACGCGCGTGGACGCGCTTATGGCGTTGCGGCGCAGAGCCGGGACCCACATTTCGCGAATGCTTTGAAAGATGGCCCCGGCTCTGCAGCGGATCGTCGAAGGGACGCTGCGCTGCGTCCGGGGCACGGATAACTGAGACTTCGGCTACTCCGCCGACAGCCGCACCATCTGACGGCCGCCGTTCATTTCCTTGAGGTGGTTGACGAAGTTTTCCGGGCGTTGCCAGCGGTTGGGGACCTCGAGGCCCATGAACTCGGCGATGTCGCCGATGAAGCCGGTGCAGTTCATGGTCTCGGCATTCCACACCGGTGAGTTCGCCTGCAATTTCTTGATGTAGGCGAACACGCGCTTGGCGTCCGCTTCGTTCAGGTAGACGCGATAGCTCGCGGTCAGATATTCCGGATCGAGATCGCCGTAGCTCGCGCCGGTCTCGGACGGCACAAAGGTGATGTGACCGAGCACGTAAGCGAGCGTGTCGCCGGCCGGCGTGAGCCCTGCGACCTCCACGGCGCGCTCGCTGGTCTTGCCGTACCAGACGAAGGCATGGCCCCAGCTCGCGGCGGTACGCGCGCGGAAGTCGACGTAGTAGGGGCCTTTCTCCGCGCGCGCGACGGAGCGCCGCGTCGATTGCGGCTGAGGTCGCGAGGCGGTGTCGGCCGTGGCAAGCGCGTTCGCATCGGCAGCGCCCTTGTTTGCCTGGTGGGCCGAGGCCGAGGGCGTCGTGCACGAGAGCATGGCCGCAAGAGCGAAGCCCGCGAGGATGCAGGATCCGGATCGATCAGCTTTGTTCGTCACGCGATATCCCTCGACTGTCGGCTGCTACGCAGATCTGCGCGTATTCCGCTGCGCGTCAGTAGCGCGCTGCGACCGGGCCGGGCGCCTTGCCGATCGGGGCTTTTCCAACCGGGCTCTTTCCAATCGGCATCTTTCCAATCGGCGCCTGTTCGGCCGGATAGGCCGGCACGGGCTGCCGGCGCGGCAGATCCGCAGCGTTCGCAGCCGTCGCCAGAGCAAGCGTAGCACCGAGAGCAAATACAATCTTCTTCACAGTCATATACCCCTGAAGGTTTGGTCCAAACACGGCACCGCCGTGCCCCCAGACACGGCTCACAAAAGGGCGGCCGAATGCGTCCAAGTTGCGGCAGGCACGCGACATGTTGGCGGCATATGTCGAGCGCGCGCAGATGTGATGTGTCCGAATGCTTCGGAGATGTAGACGCGCCTCAGGCTATCGTTTCCGGGAGATGTTCGAGCGCATCTTGTCGGCGAACCAAACCACGAAGATCGCAACGAACGAGAGAGCGAAGTAAAGGGCCGTCCACAAAAGCGCATTGCCGGCATTCGTCATGGCGTCCTCCCTTGCATCAGAGGAAAGGATACCGGTGGCCGCGACGGCCGATTTGCGCGGGATCAATTTTGTTGCGCTGCGGGGCGGTTACAGCCGAAACTCGTTGGTCAGCTCGCCGATGCCGTCGATCGAGACGGTGACCGTGTTCACCGGCTCCTTCATCACGCCGACGCCGACGGAAGTGCCGACGGCGATGAGGTCGCCGGGCAGCAGGGTCATGTCATGGGAGATCCTGCTGACCAGCTCCTGAGCGCTGAAGATCATGTCCGAGATCGGATAGTTCTGCCGCTCCGCGCCATTGAGGATGGTACGGACCACGAGCCCGGCCGGATCGATGCCGGTCGCGATGACGGGTCCGAACGGGCCGTAATCGTCGATACCCTTTGCGCGGGCCCATTGCGGGAAGGTGGGGTCGCGCGTCAGGATGTCGTTGGCGGTGATGTCGTTGACGCAGGTGTAGCCGAAGATGAAGCTATCCGCTTCTGCCGGCGACACGCGCGCGCAGGCCTTGCCGATGACGATGCCGAGCTCGCCCTCATAGGTCGTCTTGCCGTCGTAGGAGGACGGGCGGCGGATCACCGCACCGGGGGCGGCGATGCTGGTGGTGGCCTTCAGCAGATAGAGCGGCTCCGGCGGCTCGGGTTGGTTGAGCTTTGCCGCCAGCGCGTGGAAATTGTTCCAGAGCGCGACGATCTTGCTGGGCGCGCAGGGCGCGAGCAGCTCGACCTCCGACAGCGACAGCATCTTGCCGGTAGCGGTGCTGCGGCCGAACATCTCGCCTTCATGCACGCTGATGCCTGATGGGCTCAGCGTGCCGAAGCCGGTCGCGCCATTGCTCCGGAAGCGGAGCCACTTGTTGATCTCGCTCGCCATCATGCCACCGCCAGTGCGCGCGGATCTGATGGCGTCGAGACGCCGTCATAAAGGCCGGCGATGCGGGCGCGCTGGGTCACCATGGCCAGCACTGAATCGAGCGCAGGCGTGGCGATCCCGGTAAGGCGGCCCATCTCCTGCACCACCGTGACGAGCGGATCGATCTCCATCGGGCGGCCGCGCTCGAGATCCTGGAGCATCGAGGTCTTGTGCGCGCCGACCTTGCGGGCGCCCTCGATGCGGCGCTCGACGTCAACGCGGAACTTGACCCCGAACGTCTCGGCGATGGCTTGCGTCTCCACCATGATCGCGCGGGACAGTGCGCGCGTCGCCGGATCGGTGCAGATCACGTCGAGCGTGGCGTGGGTCAGCGCGCTGATCGGATTGAAGCACACGTTACCCCACAGCTTGAGCCAGATTTCGTCCCGGATGCGGTCGAGCACCGGCGCCTTCAGCCCGGCGGCGACGAACAGGTCGGCGAGACGCTGCACGTCATCAGTGATCTCGCCGGACGGCTCGCCGAGCGGAAAGTTGTTGCCGTAGACGTGACGGATCACGCCGGGCGCCTCGATCTCGGTGGCGGGATAGACGATGCAGCCGATGGCGCGCTCGGCGCCGATTTCGCGCCACTGCCGCCCGCCGGGGTCGATGCTCTCCAGCGTCGAGTTCTCGTATTGCCCGCCGTGCTTGTAGAAGTACCAATAGGGAATGCCGTTGACGGCCGTGACGATGCGGGTGTGAGGCCCGAGCAGCGGCCGCATCTTCTCGATCACGCCGGTGATCGAATGCGCCTTCAGCGTAATGATGATGAAATCCTGCACGCCAAGCTCGGCGGGATCGTCGGTGCAGCGCGGATGTACGGTGTGCTGCTCCTCGCCCGCGAGCAGCGTCAGGCCGCGCTCGCGCATCGCGGCAAGGTGCGGGCCGCGTGCGACCAGGCTGACATCGGCGCCCGCACGCGCGAGCTGTACCCCGAGATATCCGCCGATTGCGCCGGCGCCGTAGATGCAGATCTTCATGAAATCCTCGCGGAACCAAGATTGGGGAAATGGCTCGATCGGTCGTGACACAGGTTCGCGGCACCTCTCCCGCTTGCGGGAGAGCAAAGGCCGCCTTCGGCGGCCGTTCTTGAGAACGCCGAAGCCGAGCTTCGGCCTTGGCGCCCCGGGCGATGCGAAGCATCGTCCCGAGCGCGGCGGGTGAGGGTCTCTCCTCTTGAGGAGTCTCGCTTGGCGGAGACAGCCCTCTCCCCAACCCTCTCCCGCAAGCGGGAGAGGGCGCGCAGCTGTTCCGTGACTGAACGTAAGGCGAGCTCTTTTAGGCTGCCGCTTGCGGCGTGCCGTTGAGGGCCTCGTCGACGGCCGCGGCGATGTCGCGCATGCTGATGACGGAGATGAGGCTGTAATCGTCGATCACGGGCAGATGGCGGATGTGATGACGGTTCATCAGATGGCGGACGTGCTCGATCGGATCCGAGGAGGTGCAGGATACGAGCTGCTGCACCGAGACCAGTTGCGAGACTTTGACATTGACGGCGTTGGTGCCGTGCTCGGCGACGGCGCGCACCACGTCGCGCTCGGTGAACATGCCGACCGCGGTGTTGCCCTCGGAGCGGACCACGTCCTTCACCACCAGAGCACTGATGTTGTTGGCGCGCATCAGCTTGGCCGCGATACCCACCGTTTCGTTCATACGCACCGTGACAACGCGCGGCGTCTTCTTGCGCAGAATGTCTCCGACCAGCATTGCAACCTCCCTGGGTGAGTGACGGGAGAAGTGTGGTATACATAATGCCAATCGTCAAGCGCTGGATTTGGCTGATCCGAAAAATCTTGCGACAGTCATACTGACGTTTGTCGTGGGCCAAAAAGAAAAGGGACGCATCGCTGCGCCCCTTCTCAAGCATGCAATCTGTGTGATGCTTACGCCGTCTCGGTTTTGGCAGTGCCGGTGGCGGCGCCGGTGCTCTCGGCTTCCTTGCCGAGGATGAAGGAGCGGCGCAGCGGCTTGATCACGAGCAGCGCCGTCAGCGCCGCCGTTGCGTTCAGCGCCACCGCGACCACGAACACGGCCTTCCAGCCATAGGCGGTGGAGATCACGCTTGCGAGCGGGACGAGCAGCGAGGCCGTGCCCTTGGCGGTGTAGAGCATGCCGTTGTTGGTGGTCGCGAACTTCGCACCGAAGGTGTCGCCGCAGGTCGCGGGAAACAGCGAGTAGATCTCGCCGAACACGCCGAAATAAACTGCGGTTGCGAGCACGAAGATGGTCGGCACGTGGCCATAGGCCGACAGCGTCAGCAACATCAAGGCAGCGGTGCCGAAGGCGATGAACATGGTGGGCTCGCGGCCGATCGTGTCGGAGACCCAGCCGAAGAACGGACGCCCGAAACCGTCGAAGATGCGGTCGAGCGAGATCGCGAACGTCAAGGCCGCCATCTGGAAGCCGGCGAGCGTTACCGGACTATTCGCGATCCTGTAGTCGTGCGCGATCGGGGCGATCTGCGCCGCGGTCATCAGGCCGCCCGAGGCAACCATCACGAAAACGAGATACATCACCCAGAAAACAGGGGTACGCAGCACCTGCGGCGGCGTGAAGTCGATCTTGGTCTGCGGCAGATTGAGCTGCTTCTTCTTCGGCGGAATCGAGATCTGCGGCGGCTGGATGAAGAAGGCGAGCACGAACACGACGACGCCCTGGGCGATGCCGAAGGTGAGGAACGCGTGCTGGTAGCCGCTCGAGGCGATCATGCTCGCGATCGGCACGATCGTGAGTGCGGCACCCGCGCCGAAGCCGGCGGCGGTTGCACCTGCCGCGAGACCGCGACGGTCGGGAAACCATTTCAGCGCGTTGCCGACGCAGGTGCCGTACACCGCGCCCGCGCCGAGGCCGCCGATGATCGCGGCTGCGTAGAGCAGGGTGAGGCTATCGGCGTAGGAGTTGAGGATCCAGGACAGCGCGATCATCGCGCCGCCGAACATGACGACGATGCGCGGGCCGTATTTGTCGACGAACCAGGCCTCGACTGGCACCAGCCAGGTCTCGGTGACCACGAAGATGGTGAAAGCGAGCTGGATCGCGGCGCGTCCCCAATGATGGGCGGCGTCGATCGGATCGACGAACAGCGTCCAGCCATATTGCAGATTGGCGATCATCGCCATGCAGACGATGCCCATGCCGAGCTGGAGCCAGCGGAAGCCGGTGCGAAGCGGCGCGGCGGTGACGGCGCCATCCGGGCTGGAAATCATCAGAACCTCCCAACGCGCCCGTCTGTCGTACATCAGATTGCCAAGATGACCTGATGTCGCAAATGTTGTGTCTTATCGTCGCAGGCGTCGTTCGGAGATTGGTATACGATATTCCAGATTGCAAGTCCTATCTTGGCTCGGCGTTCACAAAATGCGGCGGGGTGGCCGCATCCAATCGCGGCGGTCTCCTGCCAAACGAAAACGCCCGGCCGTGAGGGCCGGGCGTCGGTCTCGCGTGAACTGCGGTGGAGCGGTCAGATGGTCGATTTCGCGACCACGACCTTGCGCCAGGGCTTGAGCACCGCGATCGCCAGCAGCGAAGCCAGGATGTTGGCGCCGGCCGCGATGATGAACACGGCGTCCCAGGTCCCCGACGATTGCTGCATGTAGTTGGCGATCGGCACCAGCAGCGCGGCGGTGCCCTTCGCGGTGTAGAGCAGGCCGGCATTGGTGGTCGCGAACTTGGCGCCGAACGTGTCGGTGCAGGTCGAGGGGAACAGCGAGTAGATCTCACCCCAGGCGAAGAACACGAAGCCCGAGAGCAGCACGAACCAGATCGGATCGTGGCCCCAGAGGTAGAGCATCCAGATGCCGAATCCTTCCATGCCGAAGGCGATGAACATCGTGTTCTCTCGGCCGATCATGTCGGAGATCCAGCCGAAGAACGGACGCGTCAGGCCGTTGAGCACGCGATCGATCGTGGCCGCGAAGGTCACCGCCGTCATCGTCACGGCCATCAGCGTCACCGGCACGCTGTCGACCTTCCAGTCAACCGCAATCGGCTTCAGGTTCGCCGTAACCATCAGTCCACCGGCGCCGACGATCACGAACATGAAGTACATCAACCAGAAGATCGGCTGGCGCAGCACTTCGGTCGGCTGATAGTTGCGCCGGGTCTGGATGATATTGGCGTTCGCCACCACGTTCGGCACCTGGCCCGCTTTCGGCGCGAGCAGGAAGAAGGCGAGGATGCAGATGATGATGCCTTGTCCGAGGCCGAAATAGAGGAAGGTGGTCTGGAAGCCGCTGTCCTTGATCATGGCCTGGATCGGCGCGACGGTCAGCGCAGAGCCTGCACCGAAGCCCGCGGCGGTGATGCCGGCGGCAAGACCGCGTTTGTCCGGAAACCACTTCAGCGCATTGCCGACGCAGGTGCCATAGACGCCGCCGGCGCCGATGCCTGCGATGATCATGCCGAGATAGTAGCCGTTGAGCGAGGTCGCCTGCGCGTTGATCGCCCAGCCGATGGCGCAGAGCACGCCGCCGACCAGCACGACGATGCGCGGGCCGTATTTGTCGACGAACCATCCTTCGACCGGTACCAGCCAGGTCTCGAACAACACGAAAAGGGTGAAGGCCCACTGGATCGACGCGCGATCCCAGCCGAACGTCTTCTGGATGTCGGGGACGAAGAACGTCCAGCCATATTGGTAATTGGCGATCATCACCATCGCCATCACGCCGATCGCCAACTGCGCCCAGCGATACGCATCGCTTACGCGTGCGGCACTGGGGGCCGCTGCCGACTGCACCATGTCCGTCATTAAAAACCCTCCCGAATGCGCCGATCATTTTTATGCATGCGCTGCTCGCATCCTGGTATTCATTATGCCAAGATTCAAGCGAAGGACGGGAGGTGCGGCGAAATAACGCGGGCCTGTTCAGATGCGCCATGAGGGCTGGATTGTAAAGCCCCAATCGCTGCCGGTCTGCCCGCGGAAGCGGCGGTCGATCCTGTTCAAGTGATTGATTTAGCCTTTACTTTCGCATCGTCCCGACGCCGCAAGACCGCTGTTGAAAGCCCGCGCGTTGGGCGATTCTCCACGCGCGCGCTGCCGACGTGCGGTCCGTCGCTGACCACGCGATTTCTGGAATTCTATATTCCAGAAGTCCGACCTGCGGCAATTTGGCGATGGTGCTGATGGCGCGGTCGCGCCTCACGCCATCGACGTGCGCAACCGGCTATAGCCTTCCTGGATCGCGGACCAGAACAAGGCGACCAGACCGAGCGCCATGATCGTGCTGACGAGGCCGTTGGAGAAGAACACCCCGAGCGATCCCTGCGAGCCCAGCAGCGATTGGCGGAAGGCTTCCTCGGCCTTGTCGCCGAGCACGATGGCGAGCACCAGCGGGGCGAGCGGGTAGTTGCACTTTTTCAGGAGATAGCCGAGCACGCCGAACACCAGCATCAGCATCACGTCGAAGGTGCTGTTGTGCACCGAATAGGCGCCGATCGCACAGAGCACCAGGATGAGCGGCGCGATGATGCCGAAGGGCACGCGGAGGATCGCGGCGAAGATCGGTACACAGGTGAGCACGACGATGAGGCCGGCCAGGTTGCCGAGATACATCGACGCGATCAGGCCCCAGACGAACTCCTTCTGCTCGACGAACAGCATCGGGCCGGGCTGCAGGCCCCAGATCAACAATCCGCCGAGCAGGACGGCGGCGGTGGGCGAGCCCGGCACGCCGAGCGAGAGCATCGGCAGCAGCGCGGCGGTGCCCGCGGCATGCGCGGCCGTCTCCGGCGCGATCACGCCTTCGATCTCGCCCTTGCCGAAATTGTTGCCGCGTCGCGCCAGGCGCTTGGCAATGCCGTAGCTCATGAAGGAGGCCGGCGTTGCGCCCGCGGGCGTGACGCCCATCCAGCAGCCGATCAGGCAGGAGCGCAGCGAGGTCATCCAATAGGCGGGCAGCTCGCGCCAGGTGTGAAGCACGACCCGCAGGTTGATCTTCGCATTGCCGCCGCGGAACGCCAGCCCTTCCTCCATGGTCAGCAGGATCTCGCCGATGCCGAACAGGCCGATCACGGCGATCAGGAAGTCGAATCCGTTGAGCAGCTCCGTGATGCCGAAGGTCAGCCGCAACTGTCCGGTGATCGAATCGAGGCCGACCGCCGCGAGCGCAAAGCCCATCATCATCGCCGCGATGGTCTTGAACGGTGGCTCCTTGCTGAGGCCGACGAAGCTGCAGAACGCGAGGAAGTACACCGCGAACTTCTCCGCCGGACCAAATCGCAGTGCGAAGCCCGCAACGAGGGGCGCGACGAGCGTGATCATGATGACGGCAAACAGCGCGCCCACGAAGGAGGAGGTGAAGGCGGCGGTCAGGGCTTCGCCGGGTCTGCCCTGTTGCGCCATCGGATAGCCGTCGAAGGTGGTCGCCACCGACCATGGCTCGCCGGGGATGTTGAAGAGGATCGAGGTGATGGCGCCGCCGAACAATGCGCCCCAATAGATGCAGGACAACATGATGATCGCCGATGTCGGCGGCATGCTGAAGGTCAGGGGAAGCAGGATCGCGACGCCGTTGGCGCCCCCCAGCCCCGGCAGCACGCCGATGATGACGCCGAGCGTGATGCCGATGATCATCAGCATGATGTTGTAGGGCTGCAGGGCGACCGCGAAGCCGTGAAACAGATTGGCCAACTCTTCCATGTCAAAACGTCCTGCAGCAGCAATTGAATGAATGCGTGGCTCTCACAGGCCGAGCCATTCCTCGAGCGGCCCCTTGGGCAGCGGGACGAGGAACCAGCGCTCGAAAACGAGATAGGTCAGGACCGGCATGCCGACCGCCACCGCGACGACGGTCAGCCAGCGATAGCCGCCGAGCCAGCGCATGAACCAGGCGATGAAAACCATCGAGGCGACGTAGAGGCCGATGAACGGCATCGAGCCGACATAGATCGCGGTCGGCACGACGACGCTCATGACTTGGCGCAGCTGCCCCCATTCTGCGAACAGCCGGCCATCGTCGTCGCGTTGCGCATGCCAGAGGTTGATGGCGCTCGCCACGACGATGGCGGCGCCGATATAGAAGGGGAAGAAGCCGGCACGCGGGCCCTCCGCGCCCCAGTTGATGCCGGCCTTCAGGCTGCCGAAGATGACGACGAGGCCGAAGACGCCGATCAGCAGCGCCATCCCGATTTCCAGCGTCTTGTGTGCCGGGCCGCGTTCAGATCGTTCAGTCATGGGACCTCCAGGGCGGAAACGCAGTCCTTCGCGGTGGGCGCGAGGACGAGCAGCGTCCTCAGCCATCGTCGAAGTCGCGGCTCAATTCGCCGATGCGAGGAAGCCGGCTTCCTTCATCAAGCCTTCGTGGCGCTTCTCCTCGGCCTCAATCCACTTGGCGTAGTCGGGGCCGGCCAGGAAGGTCGTGTTGAAGGCGCCGCTCTTCATGAAGTCCTGCCATTCCGGCGTGGCGCGCACCTTCTTGAACAGCTCGACATAGTATTCGATCTGGTCCTTCGTCGCCTTGGGCGACATGAAGATGCCGCGCAGCATGAGATACTCCATCGCAAGACCCTGCGACTTGCAGGTCGGAATATCCTTCCAGGCCTTGCCGTCGGCGATCGGTTCGTCATAGGCCATCGGCTGGGCGTCGAAGACGCAGAGCGGACGAAGCTTGCCGCCGCGCCATTGCGCGACCGCTTCGATCGGATTGTTGACGGTTGAATCGACGTGATTGCCGACGAGCTGGACGGCGACTTCGCCGCCGCCCTTGTAGGGAATGTAGGTGAACTTGGCGTCGATCGCCTTCTCGATGCCGACCGTGATGATCTGGTCTTCCTGCTTGGAGCCGGTGCCGCCCATCTTGAACGAGCCGCTTGGTGCCTTCTTCGCGGCGTCGACGTAATCCTTGACGCTGTTGTACGGCTTCTCGGCATTCACCCAGAGCACGAATTCGTCGAGCGCCAGCATCGCCACCGGCGTCAAATCCTTCCAGTTGAACGGAATGCCGGTGGCCAGCGGCGTCGTGAACAGGTTCGACAGCGTGATGATGATCTTGTGCGGATTGCCCGACGACGTCTTCACATCGAGGAAGCCTTCACCGCCCGCGCCGCCCGCCTTGTTGATGACGACCATCGGCTGCTTCATCAGGTTGTGCTTGGTGACGATGCCCTGAATGGTGCGTGCCATCTGATCGGCGCCGCCGCCGGTGCCCGCGGGCACGATGAACTCGACCGGACGGACCGGCTCCCAGGCTGCCCGGCTTGCGGTGCTGCTCGCGCACGACATCGCGATTGCCGCCAAAGCGACACTCAGAACGGATGGCTTCATTTGCTTCTCTCCCTGTCGAACCCTCAACGCAGCCGCTCTTTGTCGACTTGCGTCAGCCCATCTCGATTCAGATGCCTGGTGTCACCCTTGCGGTCGATCTCCCATGGCAGTCCCGATAGAAACTGTATGAGGAGGGACGACGCGCGGCATCCGCTCCTTTCGGCTAAGGTTCCGCCAAGGCTCGCGGTGCGTGTGCCCTCGGCTGTTCCCGTCTTGCGTTATGTTTCCTCGCCTTACACCTTGGATTGTGCAATCGTTCCTGCTTGTCCAATGGTATGCGCGATGCCAGCAAACAAACAATCGGATCGGCAGCCAGTCCGGCGGACGAATCGTCGCAGCTGAGGTCGCAAGCCCGGGCAAGGAGGCAAAAGAAAATGGCCCCGAACGTGCGGGGCCATTTGACCGAACCTGGCGTCTGCGGGGTCTGTCAGCTCCGCCGTTAGGCGGGCGGACAAGGCCTTTCTTACAGGCCGAAACGCGGCAGGTCGCCGTTGTGATTGGAAATCTCGGCGCTCGCCATCAGGAAGCTGTCGATCGCGGCCATCAGGCGGGCGAACAGCGAAGTGGAGGGGGCGAGAGCGACGGAAGCGGTCTTGGACATCGGAAATCCCTTTCTGGAGACAGTCAGCCTTGCTGCCTCATTTCGAAGGGCAGTTTATGTATACCAGATGCCAGCGTCCATGCTTTTGTTTGCATAGCAGCATTCGTTCTTCCGCATTGCGGCATAGCCGGTAAGGCGCACAGGACAGAGCACCTTGACACGGCGCGCCGAACAGAGAATGTAATGTTATAACATTACATAGTGAGATGCCGTGTCTCGCCGCCCTCGACCCATCCCGCTCAAAAGGCTGTTCGATCTCCATGCCCAAACTCCCCGTCACCGTCTTGTCCGGCTTCCTCGGGGCTGGAAAGACCACTTTGCTGAACCACGTCCTGAACAACCGGCACGGCCTGAAAGTGGCGGTGATCGTGAACGACATGAGCGAGGTGAACATCGATGCGGACCTGGTCCGCGATGGTGGTGCCAACCTCTCGCGGACTGATGAGAAGCTGGTGGAGATGACCAATGGCTGCATCTGCTGCACCCTGCGCGACGATCTCCTGAGGGAGGTACGTGCGCTCGCCCAAAGCGGGCGCTTCGATTATCTGCTGATCGAATCGACGGGCATTTCGGAGCCGCTCCCGGTCGCAGCGACGTTCGATTTCCGCTCGGAGGACGGCGAAAGCCTCTCCGACATCGCCCATCTGGACACGATGGTGACGGTGGTCGACGCCGCCAACCTGCTCAAGGACTATTCCTCGACCGAGTTCCTCGGCGAGCGCGGCGAGGCGCTGGACGGCGACAAGCGGACGCTGGTCGATCTCCTCGTCGAGCAGATCGAGTTCGCCGACGTGATCATCCTCAACAAGGTGGACGATGCCTCGCCGCAACAGCGCGAGGCGGCACGCCAGATCATCCGCTCGTTGAATCCCGAAGCCGACATCATCGAGGCCAATCACAGCCGCGTGCCCTTCGACCGCGTGCTCAACACCGGCCGGTTCGACTTCGAGAAGGCCCAGCAGCATCCGCTCTGGTACAAGGAACTCTACGGTTTCGCCGACCACGTGCCTGAAACGCAGGAATATGGCGTGAGGAACTTCGTCTACCGCGCCCGCCGGCCGTTCGATCCGTCGAAGTTCGACAAGTTCGTCAAGGCATCCTGGCCGGGCGTGATCCGGGCGAAGGGTCATTTCTGGCTGGCGACGCGGCCGCAATGGCTTGGCGAGATCAGCCAGGCGGGAGCGATCGTGAGGACCGAAGCGCTAGGCTTCTGGTGGGCGAGCGTCCCGAAGGAGCGGTGGCCGAATGATGAGGCCTGGCGCAAGCGGCTCGGCCAGTATTGGGACAAGGTCTACGGCGATCGCCGCCAGGAGATCGTGTTCATCGGCACCGGCATGGACGAAGCCGAGATCCGCCGCAGACTCGACGCATGTCTCGTCCCGGAAACGTCGACGATGGACATCGCCGCATGGTCCGCTCTCGCCGATCCGTTTCCGGCCTGGCGTCGAGGCGATCAATCCAGCTGATCGGCGTGAATGTCAGAGTCTCGGCGTGAGGTCCGGGGGCGACCATTTCCGACCAGGTCTTGCAAGGGGACGACAAAGCCGTTAGTGCTCTGCCCCCTTCCAATCCTCCGTCAGAGTGGTTCATGTCGAGCGCCTCGCCCGCCGTCTCGATCGGCATCGATTTTGGGACCAGCAATACGGTCGTCGCGATTGCGGCGGACGACCGCCGGGTCGAGGCCATCCGCTTCGACCATGGCGGACAGCGCCACAGCGTCTACGTGTCGGCCCTGTGCTTCTGGGAGGACCGGCCCGGCGCCGGCGCCCAGGCCGAGGGTGGTCCGTGGGCGATCGAGCAGTTCCTCGAAGGCCGCCACGTCTACCGCTTCCTTCAGTCGTTCAAGACGTTTGCGGCGAGCAGCAGCTTCAACACCACGCAGGTGTTCCGGCAGCGCTACAAGTTCGAGGATATTCTGGCGGCCTTCCTGCGGACGCTGGCGCGCCATGGCGGCGGGAAGTTCGGCTTCGAGGCGGCGAATATCACGGTCGGTCGTCCGGTGCGCTTCGCCGGCGGCAATCCCGACGAGGCGCTGGCGATGCAGCGCTACCGGGCCGCGTTCGAACGGCTCGGCGCCGGTCACGCGCGCTATGTCTACGAGCCCGTGGGCGCGGCGTTTTCCTTCGCGCGCCGGCTGGAGCGGGATGCCACCGTGCTGGTTGCCGATTTCGGCGGCGGTACCAGCGATTTCTCCGTGATGCGCTTCTCGCGCGCGGGCGGCAGCCTTCGCGCCGAGCCGCTCGGCCATGCCGGCATTGGCATCGCCGGCGACACCTTCGACTATCGCATCGTCGACCACGTCGTCTCGCCGCGGCTCGGCAAAGGCTCCAGCTTTCGCTCGTTCGACAAGGTGCTGCCGGTCCCGAGCGGCCACTACACCAACCTCGCGCGCTGGCATCAGCTCGCGATGATGAAGAGCAACGGCGATCTGCGCGAACTCCGCGAACTTGCGCGCACTGCGCTGAAGCCTGACCTGCTCGAGGATTTCATCACCATCGTCGATCTCGACCTCGGCTTTTCGCTCTACCGCGCCGTGTCCGATGCCAAGGTCGCGCTGTCGGCGCAGGACGAGGTGGACTTCCGCTTCAAGGGCGGCGGCGTCGATATCGGCGCGGCCATCACACGGAAGAATTTCGAAGCCTGGATCGCCGACGATATCGCCCGGCTGGGGGCGACCGTCGACAAGGTGCTGGCGGAGGCCGGCGTCACCGCGCGCGAGATCGAGAAGGTGTTCTTGACCGGCGGCACGTCCTTTGTGCCGGCCGTCCGGAAGCTGTTCGCCGAGCGGTTCGGCAACGAACGGCTGATGTCAGGCGACCAGTTCGAGTCGATCGCCTATGGGCTTGCGCTGATCGGACATAGTCCCGATCCGGATCGCTGGGCGGCAAGTCAGGTCGCGTAGCAGGCGGCGAGCAGCCTCCCTGCGGCGACGCTGTTCGGTCGCTATTTCTGCTGAATTCGGTTCAGGTAATCGATCACGGCGAGAATGCGAGTCCGCACGACGACCTCCGGGCTTTGCTGCGGCCCGGCCTTTTGCCAATAAGTGGGATCGACAGCATGAGGCAGGCTGACGATGGGGTTGAACCGTTCGCCCCAGATCGGCATTTCGCGCGTGCCATGAGCCGGGACCGATTTCGACCCATACATGGTCTCGTAAACGGCGTTGGTGGGAACACCCCGTTGTTGTTCTTGGCCAACACGGTCAGGTCGGAAGGCGGTGTCTTGAGCTGGCCGCTGACCGGTCCTTTGCCCTTTGCATCTGCGCCATGACAACTCGCGCATGACGACAGAAACTCCGCCTTGCCGATATCGACTTCTTCGGCCTTGGCGGCAGCGGCGAAACCAGCGGCAAGACCGGCAACGATCAACCATCCGATAGCAGATCTCATCATCTCGCCTCCGAGGCCGGGAAGACTCCTGCTCCTAGCCGTTTTGCCCTTTAGACAGTTTGACGCACATCAAGACCGTACAGCCAGAACTGAAGCGCGCACATGGCCTTGCCCAGTCGCTCGCTCGCCGACGTGATGTCGTTAGTTCTCCATGGCCTCATAAATCAGCTGCTTCACGGTCCTTTGGATGCGCTGGCGCTCCGAGGGAGTCTGCTCGAGCAAGACGAAGAACATGTCCTGCTTGGGGTCGATCACGAAATAGCAGCCGCTGGCGCCGTCCCATTTCAGTTCGCCCAGATTGCCCGGCGGCGGCGGTTTGGCATTGCCCGGATCGGTGCGTACCGCGAGGCCGAGCCCAAAGCCGAAGCCGTCGCCGGGAAAATAGAAGAAGTCCCGTTCGACGCCCGACCCGGGCCCGACCTGGTCCGTCGTCAGCAGCTTGAACGCCTTGGGGCTGAGAATGGTCTTGCCCTCGTATGTGCCGCCATTGAGCAGCATCTGAGCGAAGCGCGCGTAGTCCGCCATCGTCGAGACCATGCCGCCGCTGGCGTACATCATCTTCTTCGGCTTGGTCGGATCGTTTTCGCGTCCCACCCGGAAATCGCTGTCGTTCGGCATCGGCTTGGCGAGCAGCTTCTGCTTTTCGGGGTCACCGACGAAGAAGCCGGTGTCCTTCATGCCGAGCGGATCGAGCAGCTTTTCCTTCTCGACCTCGATCAGGGACTTCCCGGACGCGATTTCCATGATCCGCGCCAGGATGTCGGTGGAATGGCCATACTGCCAGAGCGCGCCGGGTTGATTGTGCAGCGGCAGTTTTGCGATCCGCTCGGCGAACTCGGCGAGGTCGAAATCGCCGGCGTAGATATCGGCAGCCTTGTAGGCCTTGCGGACCAGGCTGTCGCCGTAGAAGCCGTAGGTGACGCCGGAGGTCTGGCGCATCAGGTCGAGCACCGTCGGCGGCCGGTTCGTCGGCACCAGTTCGAGCGTCTTGGTGCCGTCGCTGGCTGCCTTCTCGACGCCGACCTTCACATTTGCAAACGACGGAATGTATTTCGCGATCGGGTCGTCGAGGGAGAACTTGCCCTCATCGATCATCTGCACGGCAACCACGCTGGTGATGGCCTTGGTCATCGAGAACAGGCGGAAGATGGTATGGTCGGTGATCGGGGCCTTCGACTCCACGTCCTGCACGCCGAAGGATTGGTGATAGACCGGCTTGCCGTGCTGCTGGATGAGCAGGATCGCTCCGGGAATTTTCCCCGTCGCGACTTCGTTGCGGAAGAACGCGTCGAGTTTTGCCAGCTTGTCCTTGTTGAAATGTGCTCCCGCGGGAATTTCAAAAGTCCCTTCGGCCCGGGCCGAAGCTGCTGCGGCCGCAACGAGCAGCGCGCCACAGGCAATCATCCGCAACGCCTGGAATGGTTTCATCAACCCCCTCCCGATTCCTCCCGAGTGTAGCCTTCCGCTCGACCGGCACAAGGGGCATCGGACTGCAGGGAGCGCCTGCAACGCAGGCGGGAGGGCGCCTGACGCGCCGCCGTCGGATACCGCTTGGCGCCCAGGGCGATCGCATATGGCTTTGTTGAAAGACCTGAGCGCGCCTCGTCCTTCGAGACAACCGCTTCGCGGTCCCTCAGGATGAGGCTAAGCGGCACCGGTGCCCGTTGAAACTGGCGCAACGCACTCGCTCCTCATCCTGAGGGCCCGCCAACGGCGGGCGTCTCGAAGGATGGCCACGGGCGAAATCACTCCATATGCGATTGCCCTGGCGCGAAGCCGGTGGCGGTCTGCTCCGCATCAGGCCGAGCAGCACCGCTGCATCGGAGCCAGCCTATTGATTGATCTCGGGCTCGACGAGCCTGGCCAGATTCCGCAGCGATTCCTGCCAGCCGAGATAGCAGGCCTCCGGCGGGATGACATCCGGGATGCCCGACTGCGTGATGTCGATTTCGGTTCCGACCGAGACCTTCTTCAGGATCACGGTCACCTCGATCAGGCCGGGCAGATTGGGATCGTCGAACTTGTCGGTATAGCGGATGCGCTCGCCGGGCACGAGCTCGACATATTCGCCGCCAAAGGAATGGCTGTTGCCCGTGGTGAAATTCCGGAACGACATCTTGAACGTGCCCCCGACCTTGGGCTCGAAATGATGCACGGTGCAGGTGAACCCGTTCGGCGGAAGCCATTTCGCCATCGCATCGGCTTCCAGGAAGGCGCGATAGACTTTCTCCGGGCTGGTGGCGAGAACGCGGTGCAGGCGGACAGTATTGGGCATGTTTCGTTCATCCTCTTGCGTTGATGGGCCGACGTTGGCGTCTATGGCCCATTCATGTCACGAGGACGACGGGCAAGCCGCCGATCCGACAGGCGCCTTGGATTTTTTCGAGCCCTGTTCAGCCGGGTTGCTGGACGGCTGCGACATCCTGCGATGTCATCGTGAATGCCAGCCTGTAGCGGCCAATTCCAGGGTTTTCGCAAGCGCCGGCCGCGTGAAGCGAAGACGGCGAGAGCCGTCCGGCGATCACGTCCTCAACGGCATCGGAATCGTAGCCTGACAGCAGCACGATCCAGTCGGCGGCACCGTCCTTGCCGCGGATCTGTTGCTCGGTCGTCGGCCCGCTCGTGCGAGGCGTGTCGGTGAGCAGGAGGTGGGCGCCTGTCAGTCTCGGCTGCCGTGCCAATGCGGCGAGCGTGTCGGAAAGGTGCGCCTGCAGCGCCGCATCCCGCCCGACGTCTGGCGACAGCCTGATGGTCGCAAGCGAGACCGCCACGCCACCGCCAAAGCTCGCGATGATCCGGCATTGGCTGCGGACCATGCCGAGATGATGCGGCATCATCTTCCTCGACCACGGCGTCGGCGCGTTGAGCCGGTCGAGATATCCCTTCGACGTGAGCACCTCGTATTGCGCGAGCTCGTAGAGCACGAAGAAGCCCTCGGCATCCGTCATGCTGCTCCAGCGCGATCCCCGCCGGAAGCCGGGAATGCTCATCCGCTCCGGAAAATGCTCATGCGAGTGCCAGTCGCCGAACTCGCTGCGCTGCTCCGGGCGAACGCTCCACCACATCGCAACCGCGGCCTTGCCGAGCAGTGACATGCTGACCTCCCTGTTTGCGGACAGTTTGCCTCAACGCCAACAGCGGCGGCAAGGTGTGCCCGCCCGACAAGCCGAAGCCACAATTCCGCTCCCGTTCCCCGTTCAACTCCTGCGGGAGATCGGGGGACTTCCGTTGCGCAGCACGCTCTGGGCTTTGGCCATCACGCTCTGCTGTCTTGGTTCGCCGGCCGAGGCTGCGGGCATTCAACTGCTCGACGCCGATCCGGCGCTGTCAGGTGCGATCTGGTATCCTTGCGCGGCGGAGCCGACGCATGTCGCGCTGGGCCGTTTATCGGTCGGCGCGGATTTCGGCCTGAAAGGCGTGAAGGACTGCCCTGTCACGGGCGCAAAGCTGCCATTGGTGATCTTCTCGCACGGCCGGGGCGGATGGTTCGCCGATGCCGGCTTCATCGTTGCGGCTAAAAAACGCATATTTTGTGTGTGAGTCTGTTGCCGCGCACCGGCTTGAGGGCGCGCGGCAACACTCAGCTTCAGGGCGTGAACACGAAGCCCGGTTTAATTGCCACGTCTGCCGGAATGGACTGCAGATCGGAAAACAAGTCCGGATAGGTGTTCATCACGTTGAGGATGAATTTAGGCTCGATGTGCTTGTTCACATCGAACACCGACTTGATCACGCCAAGCCGTTGCAGCGTATCCTGCGCCTTCCACAACGCGCGATAGTTGTGGGCAGAAATGCGGCGGTCCACCTGCTGGATGTTGTACTGCATCGCGGTCTCCGCCACGTCAAGCTTCAACCCTGGAATCCAGCGCGTACCGATCCCGGCGGCCTGCTTGGGATTCTTGCGCATCCACTGGTCGGCCTCCGACACGGCTGCGAGGAATTTTTCGACCGTCGCCCCGTTCTTCTCCACCCAGGGCCGCAGCGCGACATTGAAGCCGAGATAGGAGATGACATCGCCGCCGCGGATGACCTCGACGGCGCCCGGCACGTCCTTCATGGCAATTACCGGTGCCGGGTCCCAGCACACGAATGCGTCCACGCCCTTGGCAAGCAACGCCACGCTCATCTCCGGAGGCGGCGTATTGATCAGAGTTACGTCGGTTGGCGTGAGGCCTGCCTTCTCGAGCAAGCCGAGAATGTAGAGATGGTTGATCGTGCCGAATGAAGTCGCTATTTTTTTGCCCTTGAGACTTTTCAAATCGCCTTTACCGATCCCAGAGTCCCCGTTGGCAATGAGGGCGAGCGTGGCATCGGATCCAAGCTTTGTGGCGTTGCCACTGAAGTTACCGAAGAAAACCAGGTCCATGTTGCGTAGAATGGCACCGATGGCTGGCACGCCAGCTTGCACCATGTCGGTTTCACCTGCCTGCAAGGCATTGAGCGCATCGACGCCGGTTGCGTACGGGCGGGCGATTGTCACGTCGAGCCCGTACTTTTCGAAGAAGCCGCGCTCCAGCGCAATAGGCAGCGCCAGCATGTCCACCGCGGCCACCATGCCGACCTTGAGTTTTATGGGATCCTTGGCCTGCGCCATTGCCAGTGACGGCAGCAGCAACAAGGCGCAGAGCAGCATCGCAAGTCGTCGCATCTGGGTCATCCCCCTGGTTGAAGCGGCTCGACGCGCGTAACCCAGTAAGGCCGGGCGACGGTCGTCAAGTCCGCTCGTTTCACTCCTCGGACTTCAACGGATTTTTCTTGTGTTCCGGATACCCGGCCGTACGTCTGCATCAGCTGAACGTGGAAACGTTCAGGTTCGAACGGCAGCACGACAAGGATATTCACCTTGTCCGAGCTGCCGGCGAAGTTCGCGATCTTTTGCGGTGCGGCGATGGTCAGCCAAAGCTGCCAGGCCAGATAGCCGACCGCCACCGCCATCAGGATGTACGCCTTTCGCGATCGAAGGGCATCTTTCAACATGACTCAAGCCGACCGCACGAGTTGAAGTACGCGTCCCGACAATTCCTTGAACCGCGCATCATCGTTGAGCGCGTCCCATGATCGCGGCCGTGGCAAGTCCACGGCAATGTCATCGAGCACACGCCCCTTCGACAGCGCGACCACCCGGTTGGCGAGAAACACGGCTTCCGCGACGTCATGCGTGATGAAGATGACCGTCGGCCGCTTCTCCTGCCAGATGCGCGTCAGTTCTTCCTGGAGCGTCATTCGGGTCTGGGCGTCGACGCTCGCGAACGGCTCATCCATCAGCAGCACGTCCGGCTCGTTCGCCAGCGCACGCACCACGCCGACACGCTGCTGCATGCCGCCCGACAATTCGGCCGGATAGCGCCCGGCTGCCTCGGTCAGTTTGGCGAGCGCCAGATATTCGTGCGCGATCTTCTCGCGTTCGACCTTGCGGACGCCGCGCATCTTGGGACCGAAGGCGACATTCTCGAGCACGGTTCGCCACGGGAACAGAGCAAAAGACTGGAACACCACGCCGCGATCAGGGCCAGGCCCCTTGACCGGACGGCCGCCAACCAAGATCTCGCCGCCCGTGTGCGGGATGAAGCCCGCGATCATGTTGAGGATCGTCGTCTTGCCGCAGCCAGAAGGACCGACGATGCAGACGAACTCTCCCTGTTCCACCTTCAGTGACACGTCATGCACTGCGGTGACGTTGGTGCCGACATAGGGGTCGAAGTACGTCTTCGACAGGTTGCGGATGGTCAGATCCTTCATCGCGTCACCAGCCCCCACCGCTGTCCCGTAGCCCGCTCGATCGGTGCCAGTATCCAGCTGTCGACGATGTACCAGAGAATTCCCAGGATGATCATGCCGAGCAGGATCTCGACGACGGACCCGGAGCGGCGCGGGTCGAACATGAGAAATCCGATACCGCTGGTGCCGACGATAATCTCGGTTGCGATCAGAGCGCGCCAGCCATAGCCGAGCCCGTTGCGCAGGCCGGTCACGATGTTGGGCAGCGCTCCCGGCAACACCACTTCCCACAACATGCGAATGCGTGAGGCACCCAGACTCTGGGCCGCGCGGTGCAGGGTGATGGGAATCGAGCGTACGCCCAGCACCGTGTTCAGGACAACCGGGAAGATGACTGTGTAGACGATGACGACCGTGATGGTCGTGAGCCCATAGCCGAACCAGATCACCAGGATCGGCAGCCAGGCGATATCGCCGATGGCCTGAAAGAACAGAAGCAGCGGCCACAGCGCCGTCCGCGCGCGCTGATTGAGGCCAACCAGGATTCCGAGAGGAATGCCGAGGGCGACGCCCCAAAAAGCTCCGACGGCCAAGCGCACGATGCTGTCCTGCAGGTACGCCGGAAGGATGCCCATATAAACCAGCGACCCGAATGAGCGCACGACCTCCGCCGGTCCAGGCAGAAACACGCGCGGGAATATTTGCAGCTCTGTGACGATCCACCACGCCGCGACCACCGGAATGAAAGGAGCGATGGAAGCGATCGACGGCCAGCGCGCCGTCAGGCGAACGCAGTGACTCCACATCTTGAGTAGAAACTGCTTCATGCGCGCTGCACCATGCCCCAGCGTTCGATGGTGGCGCGCTCGATTGGTGCCAGGACCAGCCGGTCGAGCAGTAGCCAAAGCACGCCGATCACGATCATGCCGAGCACGATCACTTCAGTCCGATAGAAGTCGCGGGCTACGAACAACATGTAACCAAGGCCAACATTGGTGGCGATCATCTCGGCCGCGATCAGCCCACGCCAGGCAAAGCCCAACCCGGTGCGTATGCCGGTGACGATGTTGGGAAGCGCCCCCGGCAGCAGCACTTCGGTCAACATCGCCCATCGTCCCGCACCGAGCGATGCGGCCGCATTACGCACCTGCAAGGGAATGGTCGATACACCGAGAAGCGTGTTGTACGTCACGATGAAAAACACGGCATTGAAGATCACAAAGGTGATGGCGCCGAAGCCATAGCCGAACCATAGCGTCGCGATCGGGATCCATGCGATGCCGGCCAGCACCGAGAAAAACCTGAACAGGGGCGTCAGAAAGCTCGAGATGATCGGGCTCACGCCCATCGCGATGCCCAAGGGGATCGCGATCAACAGGGCGAGCACTGTGCCAACGGCGACGCGCAACAGGCTTGCACCGATGTGTTGAATAAGGGTGCCATCTTTTATTCCCTCAATTCCAGCCTGGATCACAGAGGAGAGGTGAGGAAATAGCCGGGGATTGACGTCAAAATACGGGATGAAAACGGCCCATAGAATGAGGAGCACTACAAAGGGAGCGCAGAACCAGAGTGCCGAAGAGAGCCTCCACAGCATCACGCTTGCCTCAGGATACGGCTGCCGTTTGGCCTGGCATTCCGCCGAACGGCGCCTACACTTTTCTTGGACAATTGGGAGTGGGTCAAACCAAGAACTCGCTCCATGGCTTTGCGGGCTTTGTTTGCATCGCCATCGTCGATGGCACGAGCAACGGCGGCGTGGTTGGGAATGTTGTCCTCGAACCAGCCAGCGACGCTATCAACGGCGACGACGAACACAGCGCTCAGGATCGTATCGATCGCGCCGCGAAAGCCCTGCAGCACCGGGTTGTGCGTCGCGTCCAGAATGGCGAGATGAAAAGCCTTGTCCGCGGCCGTTGCGGCTGCCTGATTGTCCGATGCTTCCATCGCCATCAGCGCGGCATTGATCCGCTGCCGGTCCTGCCTGGTGGCGCGGGTCGCGGCGAGCGCAGCAGCGGCCGGCTCAATGATCGAGCGCACTTCCTGAATAGCAAGCAGCAGCTCACGGTCGAGTTGATCCTCACCGACGAGCCAGTTCAAGACATCACGATCGAGAAGACTCCAGTCGCGCCGCGGCAACACGTGAGTGCCGTGGCGCGGCCGTACGCTGACGAGCCCTTTCCCTGAAAGCATTTTGATTGCTTCACGGACGACGCCGCGGCCGACACCGAAACGGGCTTCGAGTTCGTTCTCGGGCGGCAATACCGCACCAGCCGGGATGATCTCTTGGGCGATCTCGCGGCCGAGCGTCGTTAGAACCGCGTGGATGCGGCCTGGCTTCAAACGCTTCTCGGCAGATTTGATGCCCTTGGCGCTCAACGACTGTTCACTCCCGGACCGCGGCTCTATGGCCTGCTGGCACACTGAAGCCATACACCGATTTTGTTGCCGTCGCAATCATCCGATGTTAAATGTCCGATGAATAAGACGTTTCGGCAGCGCAGCAAATGCGTCTTCGATTGGGAGGAGGCAACCGTGTCGACCATTGGCTATCTGACGACGACGATATTCGATTTCGGTGCTATCAAGAGCTTACCGATCGAGTTGGAAGTTCTCGGAATTCGTCGGCCGTTGGTTGTCACGGACGCCGGCGTACAGGCCGCCGGCATAGCAGCGCAGGTGCTGACCCACCTCGATCCGAGAACCGTTTCGGTGTTCGCCGGCACTCCGCCGAATCCGACGGAGGAAGCAGTACTTGAAGGCGTTGTCGCCTACCGCGACGGCGGCTGCGACGGCATCATTGCACTCGGGGGCGGTTCGCCCATCGACCTTGCCAAAGGCGTGGCTTTGGCCACAACCCACGAAGGGCCATTGGAGCATTACGCGGCAATCCGTGGGGGTGTCGGCAAGATCACCGCGAAGGTCGCGCCTGTGATCGCTATCCCGACTACTGCGGGGACCGGCAGCGAGGTCGGCCGCGGTGCTTTGATCAATCTGACCAATGGCTCAAAGCTGGCGCTGATCAGTCCACACTTGATACCAAAAAGGGCGATCTGCGATCCTGAACTCACGTTGGGACTGCCGCCTTTGTTGACGGCGGCAACTGGCATCGACGCGCTGACGCATTGTATCGAAACGTTTCTGTCGCCGTTGGTCAACCCGCCGGCGGAAGCGATCGCGCTCGACGGTGCGCAGCGTGCATGGCACTTTATCAAGCGCGCTGTCACAAATGGCTCCGACCGCGAGGCGCGTTGGGAGATGATGATGGCGGCGCTCGAAGGTGGGCTCACGTTTCAGAAGGGGCTCGGCGCGGTGCACTCGCTTTCGCATGCCGCCGGCGCGTTACGCTCGCCGACACTGCATCATGGTATGCTGAACGGCGTGTTCTTGCCGCACATTCTGCGTTTCAACGCGCAAAGCGTCGGAAACAAATACGAGAAGCTGAGCGATATATTCCGCATTTCGCGCGAAACCGATCTCGCCACTGCGGTGTCCGATCTCGTCCAATCGTTAAAGCTACCGGTAACGCTCAGCCAGATGGGTTTTGAGGCTCGGCATATTCCGCAAACAGTTATCCGAGCGTTGGCCGACCACTCGAATGCCACGGCTCCGCGAAAGGCGTCTGCGGAAGATTTCGAGAGTTTACTGCGTGCAGCTCTCTGAGAGTCCTTCTAGCTAAGTTCCGAATGTCGTTTTTGTGAAGGGTTTCGGATGCCGGCCGCTGGTGTGACGGCGCGGCCTATTCGGGCTGCCGGCGTCCGAAAGCCTCCAGGGGAGGAAACCGCGCATGACGGGCGGGATGGTGCGGCAAGCTCTATGGGGATTTGACCACTGCGGGCGAACTGGCGGATTGAGTGCAAACCGGTGCAGCGCGCGGCGCGTCGATGGCGTATTTGCTGAATGAGCGATGGTTGGGGGCGAACTTGGAGAATTGTCGGCGGGTTAGCGACGCGGGATGAACGCAAGGACGCATTTTGCCGTGGCCGGTCGACGAGCGGCGGACACGACGAGCAGCTTTGCAAACGGATTACAGTGACAGTGCACCTAATCTGCCGCTGGCGAAGTAAAATTGAGTGCACTGTCACTGTAATGGGAGCGCACTCACCGTAATCAGGGACGCCCCGTTGCGCTATCCTGTCAGCCGTGCTGCCGGCCGTCGTGCCCTACGGCGCGCGCGGTTTAGTCCTGTGGCCCTTTGCGGACATATCGAAATCAAGACAGACCGAAACAGTCGAGACGAGAAGCACTGCGGCCCGACTACGGAAGCCCTTTTGTCATCGTAAAGGGATTGAACCCACGTTCCGCGAGGGCAGCCCACGAAGCTGCGCCAAGATGTGACAATCGGAAATAGTTTCGCGGCTTGGTCGGGTCGGTGTCCAACACGAACCCCGTCGGTAACGCGCGGACAGTCGTGGCATAGAACCCACCATCGGGCGACCTCTGGGATTCGATGACAGCGATCAACGATTCTGCCCTCTCAGCCTTGCCGAGCAATTTCATCAAGAGAGCCATTTGGCCCGTACCTTCGGTCCACACACCGTCCCGGTCTTCACCGTAAGAAAAGCCTCCGCCGACGCTCATTCGCTGTTCGGCGGTCGTCATTGCCGGTGCAAATTTCCCGGCCGCTCCATGAAGCGCTGTTAAAGGCCAGATCTGGGCATCCAGAGCCAAAAATCGGATTATGCGTGACACCGTCTTCAGCGGTCCCTGCGGCGAAACAGGCGCACCCCGGATCCCACATCGTATTTACAAAGTACTCGGCAACCGTTGCCTTATCGCGCCAGCGCAACTCGCCTGTACGGATCGCAAGAAGGCCAAACACGGCGGCGAGGTCAGTATTATGTTCAGTCGATTTCCACGTCCGCACTTCCGGCGTCGGTTCGTGCCCAAACGTACCACCCGTGAAACCGCCAGTACCGCGCGTATCGGCCCATTGCGCGACCCAGGCGCCAAGCCGTGCTGCACCATCGCGGAACCGAGCGTCGGTGTTCACGTCATCGATGGACAGCAACGCCAACATGGCCCATGCCACGTTACCAACATCGCTACCCACCTGATATCGATCCTCTAACCATTTGTTTTGAGTATTGTCCCACCACCCTGGAAGTTTGACGGGGCCGTTCACCACCGCCCCCGCCGCGTAAGCGTTCCTGAGGCGGCCGTCATGCCAGGTGCGGTCGTTATCGATGGCCCACAGAATTGCCGAGCCAATTCGATACCCTTTGTCTCGCTCGCCGCAACCGACCAATGCGATGACGGCTACCGCATTGTCATAGAGGTAGGCGGCGGCATGGAGAGGCCCCGATTCGACGGTCGGATAGCTGGGCAGGAACAGTGGTCCAGATGGTGATGCCTTATCGATTAGGCCAGCGAGGTATCCGCACGCTGACGCTTCCGGTGTTGCTTGAGCCCGGAGTGGAGTGGCGACCACGATGATTGTGAAGGTCGCTACGATCCGGACGAAGGTTGCTATTCGGCTCACTTGCTGTTCTCCGGGTGGACGATGGTCTATGCCCAGCGGGTGATTTCTTGAAGTGGCCGATCTGTGAAGTTGCGCCTCGTGTGCCGGAGGCCCACTGATAGCTTTGTCGAAGAGATCTGAAAGTGATTGCCGGTCCATTGTAACGCCCACACCCAATCGTCACTCGGCTACTTTAGCGGATTTCGTCCGGCTCATCGCTGACGTCCTTGCGCCTCGCGCTGACGTCCGATAACCACCCTTGGACTCCAGACCTCTGCAGCCCCGTTCCGAGAATGGAGTGTGGTCGGGGAGCCGCTCCGATGTGTAACAGCCAGCGCCCGGATGTGCACTCCCGGCACGACATCCACGATGCCATACTACCCCTGTTTTGCCCGACGGGTCAGAATTTTTTCGTCGAATCAGAAATATCGTTGCGGCCCAATGGGATGGCTACTGTGCATGGGGTTGTTTTTCCAGTTTTGGTTTGAGGCCCGCGACGTCGCGCCTTCCCAAGCAAAAAGGGCCGCCCCTTCGGGCGGCCCTTTCGTTTGGTTCGCGGCGGTCCGCTCACTCAGCGGCCTGCTTCTGCGGCGGGTCGAGCGCGCCGGACTTGTGGATCTCGGCGACCTGATGGTCGCTGAAGCCCAGCACCGAACGCAGGATCTCGTCGGTGTGCTCGCCCAGCAGCGGCGAGCGCTGCACGTCGCTCGGGCTATCCGACAGCTTGATCGGGTTGCCGACCGAGACGTACTTGCCGCGGGTGGGGTGGTCGACCTCGACCACGGTGCCGGTCGCGCGCAGCGACTGGTCCTCGGCGATCTCCTTCATCGACAGGATCGGGCCGCAGGGGATGTCGTCCTTGTTGAGGATCTCCATCGCCTCGAATTTTGTCTTCGTCATCGTCCACTGCTCGATGCGGCCGAAGATCTCGTTGAGGCGCGGCAGGCGGGCCGCCGGCTTGGCGTAGTTCGGATCGGTCTTCCAGGTGGGCTCGCCGATCACGTCGCAGATCTTCTCCCAGACCGGGGCCTGGGTGATGAAGTAGATGTAGGCGTTGGGATCGGTCTCCCAGCCCTTGCACTTCAGGATGCGGCCGGGCTGGCCGCCGCCGGAATCGTTGCCGGCGCGCGGCACGGCGTCGCCGAACGGCACGCCTTCGCCGAACTGGCTGTACTCTTTCAGCGGCCCGTGGGCGAGGCGCTGCTGGTCGCGCAGCTTGACGCGGCAGAGGTTGAGCACGCCGTCCTGCATCGCCGCGGTGACGCGCTGGCCCTTGCCGGTGTGGGTGCGCTGGAAGAGCGCGGTGACGATGCCGAGTGCCAGGTGCAGGCCGGTGCCGCTGTCGCCGATCTGCGCGCCGGTGACGAGCGGCACGCCGTCGCGGAAGCCGGTGGTGGAGGCGGCGCCGCCGGTGCACTGGGCGACGTTCTCATAGACCTTGCAGTCTTCGTACGGTCCGGGGCCGAAGCCCTTGATCGAGGCGACGATCATCTTCGGGTTGATCGCCTGGATCTTCTCCCAGGGGAAGCCCATGCGGTCGAGCACGCCGGGGCCGAAATTCTCCACCAGCACGTCGCACTTCTTGATCAGCTCGGTCAGGACTTCCTTGCCCTTGGGGTTCTTGGTGTCGAGCGTGATCGAGCGCTTGTTGTGGTTGAGCATGGTGAAATACAGGCTGTCCACGTTCGGGATGTCCTGCAGCTGGCCGCGGGTGATGTCACCCACGCCCGGGCGTTCCACCTTGATCACGTCGGCGCCGAACCAGGCCAGCAGCTGCGTGCAGGTCGGTCCTGATTGAACGTGGGTGAAGTCGAGAATGCGAACGCCCTCGAGCGCTTTGGTCATCGTGTTGCTCCTGTTACCACTCTGTTTCCGTCATGCCCGCGAAGGCGGGCATCCAGTATTCGCTGTCGTTTCGTTTTGCCGCAGTGCTCGCCATCCAGGACGGTCCGGCGATTACTGGATTCCCCGCCTGCGCGGGGAATGACCCGGCGGGGACTTACTTCTTCTTCTGCAGAACGCTCTGCGGATTGAGGTTGCCGATGCGGCCGCTCTCCGAGCCTGCGGCTGGATCGATCACCGCGTTGATGAGCGTCGGCTTGCCGGATTTCATCGCCTCGTTCACGGCGCGCTTGAGCTCGTCGGGCGAGGTGGCATTGACGCCGACGCCGCCGAAGGCTTCCATCATCTTGTCGTAGCGCGCGCCCTTGACGAACACGGTGGTCGCCGGGTCGGCGTTGGCGTTGTTCACGTCCGTGCCGCGATAGATGCCGTCATTGTTGAAGATGACGACGCAGATCGGAAGGTCGTAGCGGCAGATGGTCTCGATCTCCATGCCGGAGAAGCCGAAGGCCGAGTCGCCTTCCACTGCGAGCACGGGGTGGCCGGTCTCGAGCGCGGCGGCGATCGCCTGGCCCATGCCGATGCCCATCACGCCCCAGGTGCCGACGTCGAGACGCTTGCGCGGGCGGTACATGTCGATGACGCCGCGGGCGAGGTCGAGCGTGTTGGCGCCCTCGTTGACCAGGATCGCCTCGGGATACTCCTTGATGATGGTCTTCAGCACGCCGAGCGCACCGTGATAATCCATCGGCGACTTGTTGTTCATGAGCTTCGGCGCCATCTTGGCGACGTTCTCTTCACGCTTGGCTGACACGGCCTTGGTCCATTCGGCGGGCGGTGCGGTCCAGCCCGACGCCAGCGCCTGGTTGAACGCGGAGACGACCGAGCCGATGTCGCCGACGACGGGCGCGACGATCTCGACGTTGGAGTCCATCTCCTTCGGCTCGATGTCGACCTGGATGAACTTCTTCGGCGCTTCGCCCCAGCTCTTGCCCTTGCCGTGCGACAGCAGCCAGTTCAGCCGCGCGCCGATCAGCATCACGACGTCGGAGTCTTTCAGCACGGTCGAGCGGGCCGCGCCGGCGCATTGCGGATGAGTGTCGGGGAGGAGGCCCTTGGCCATGCTCATCGGCAGGAACGGCACGCCGCTGTTCTCGACGAAATTCTTGATCTCTTCATCCGCCTGCGCGTAGGCCGCGCCCTTGCCGAGGATGATGAGCGGACGCTTGGCGCTCTTGAGCACGTCGAGCGCGCGCTTCACCGAAGCCGGCGAGGGGATCTGCGCGGGCGCAGCGTCAATCACCTTGACCAGCGACTTCCGGCCGGCCTCGGCGTTCATCACCTGGCCGAACAGCTTGGCCGGCAGGTCGAGATAGACGCCGCCCGGACGGCCCGAGACCGCGGCGCGGATGGCGCGCGCGAAACCGATGCCGATGTCCTGGGCGTGCAGCACGCGATAGGCCGCCTTGCACAGCGGCTTCGCGATCGCGAGCTGGTCCATCTCCTCGTAGTCGCCCTGCTGGAGGTCGACGATCTCGCGCTCGGAGGAGCCCGAGACCAGAATCATCGGGTAGCAGTTGGTGGTGGCATGGGCGAGCGCGGTGAGACCGTTGAGGAAGCCGGGCGCGGAGACCGTGAGGCAGACGCCGGGCTTTTTGGTGAGATAGCCGGCGATGCCGGCGGCGTAGCCGGCGTTCTGCTCGTGGCGGAAGGAGATCACGCGAATACCCGCGGCCTGCGCCATGCGGCCCAAATCCGTGATCGGGATGCCCGGCACATTATAAATAGTGTTGATGCCGTTCAGCTTGAGCGCGTCGATGACGAGATGGAAGCCATCCGTCAATTCCTGCTCGGTGCCCGGTGCTTCGGACTTGGTCGCGGTATTCAGCATGGGCCTTGTCTCCCTGGTCTCAGTACTGGGGCGAGTGCTTCGCCCTTCTGGTGAAGGTTCGCTAGATAAAGTGCTACGTGAACAGTTCCTGGCCGTGCGCTTCGACGTAAGCGGCGAGGCCGAGGGTGTGATCGCGGGCGCGCTTCTCGGCGAGTTCGGTGTCGCGCGCTTCCAGCGCTTCGATGATGCCGAGATGCTCGGGCAGCGAGGTTGCGGTGCGGTCCTTGCGGCCGATGGTCAGCTGGCGATAGCCGCGCACGTGCAGCAGGAGGTCGTTGGTGAGATCGACCAGCACGGGCGATTCCGACAGCGAGATCAGCGCCTGGTGGAAGGCGATGTTGGCGCGGGAATATTCCTCGACGTGATCCTCGGGCAGGCGGTCCTTGCTGAAGTCCTTGAAGAAGTCGCGCAGCGCCGTGATGTCCTTCTTGCGTGCGGTGGTGGTGATGAGGCGCGCGGCCATGCTCTCCAGCGCCGCCCAGGCGCGGATCATGTCGACGATCTCGCTCTTGGTCCTTCGCACCACCATGATGCCGCGGCGCGGCACCGTCTTCACAAAACCGTCCTGCTCGAGCATGGCGATCGCTTCGCGGATCGGCGTGCGGCTGACGCCAAGTCTCTCCGACAATGCGCGCTCGTCCAGCATCACCGGCTCGGGCGTCGAGTAGATATCCATCTTGAGGATGGCTTCCTTCAAGGCGTCATACGCCTTGTTCTTGAAGCTGCTCTCCGGGGCAATACGAACGATTGCGATGTCTGCCTCGGCCATGTTCGGCAACGCCTTGGTTGGTTTCCGTAGTGACACGACGAATCTCCTCCAGTGGGAGTCGTCTTTTACAGGAATATTGACGGGAAAGTTTTTGGCATACCACATGCCAGAATGTCAAGGCGGCGATTTTTTGCGGCGTTCTAAGACAAGCTCCGGCTTGACAAGTTGGCTTCTGGCATACCAAATGCCATCGCCAGCCATTTTTGATCCAAGCCGGCGGAGTAGTCTTTAGGTGTATGCCACTCCGTTCCGCCGCATGGAACAGAGCGCGGCGAATGGCAAGCATCACGGGCAGCCGCAAACCACGCGCGCGCTTTGCAAAGAACGAACTCAGGTCAAGGGAGAAGCCAGATGTCCAATTCCAAAGATGCCGTCCGCAAGGTGCTCGACCAGGTCAAGGCGGACAACCGCACCAGCCTGACGGCGCCGGAGGGTAAGCTGGTCTGCGACGCCTACGGCATTCCGGTACCGAAGGAGGGCGTGGCAAAATCGGCCGGCGAGGCCGGCAAGATGGCTTCGTCCATGGGCTTCCCGGTCGTGATGAAGATCGTCTCGCCGGACATTCTCCACAAGACCGAAGCCGGCGGCGTCATCGTCGGTCTCAAGACCACCGAAGAGGCTGAGAAGGCCTACGAGACCATTCTTTCCAACGCCAAGAAATATAAGTCCGATGCCAAGATCGAGGGTGTCCAGGTGCAGCAGATGCTGGCCGGCGGCACCGAGGTCATCGTCGGCTCGATCACCGACGGCTCGTTCGGCAAGCTCGTTGCCTTCGGCCTCGGCGGCGTGCTGGTCGAGGTGTTGAAGGACATCACCTTCCGCCTCGCGCCAGCCACCAAGGAAGACGCGCTCTCGATGCTCGACGGCATCCAGGCGCATGAGATCTTGAAGGGCGTGCGCGGCGGCGAGCCGGTGAACCGCAACGCCCTCGCCGAAATCATCGTCAAGGTGTCGCAGCTCGTCACCGATTTCCCCGAAATCGTCGAACTCGACCTCAACCCGGTGTTCGCGACGCCGAAGGGCGCGACCGCCGCGGATGTGCGCATCGTCGTCGACTTCGCCTTCAAGCCGAAACCCAAGCCGCGTCCGACTGAAGAGATCGTCGCGGCCATGAACCGCATCATGCAGCCAAAGGCGGTCGCCGTGGTCGGCGCATCCGCCGAGGACGGCAAGATCGGCAATTCCGTGATGAAGAACCTCATCAACGGCGGCTACAAGGGGGAAATCTATCCGATCCATCCCAAGGCCACCGAGATCCTCGGCTACAAGGCCTACAAGAGCGTCAAGGACGTGCCCGGCGTGATCGACGTCGCGGTGTTCGCGATCCCCGCCAAGTTCGTGGCTGCAGCGCTCACCGAGTGCGGCGAGAAGAAAATCCCGGGCGCGGTGCTGATCCCGTCGGGCTTCGCTGAAGCCGGCGCGCCGGAGCTGCAGGCCGAGATCGTCGAGGTCGGCAAGAAGTACGACATCCGCCTGATGGGGCCGAACATCTACGGCTTCTATTATACGCCCGCCAATCTCTGCGCGACCTTCTGTACAGCTTACGACGTCAAGGGCCACGCAGCGCTGTCGTCGCAGTCGGGCGGCATCGGCATGGCCATCATCGGCTTCTCGCGCTCAGCGAAGATGGGCGTCTCGGCGATCGTCGGTCTCGGCAACAAGTCCGACATCGACGAGGACGATCTGCTCGCCTTCTTCGAGCAGGATCCGAACACGAACCTGATCGCGCAACACTGCGAAGACCTCAAGGACGGCCGCGCCTTTGCCGAAGCGGCGAAACGCGTCTCCAAGAAGAAGCCGGTGGTCGTTCTCAAGGCCGGCCGCACCTCGGCCGGTGCCAAGGCTGCGTCCTCGCACACCGGCGCGCTCGCCGGCAACGACCGCATCTATGAGGACGTGTTCAAGCAGTCTGGCGTGATCCGCGCCCGCTCACTTCGTCAACTGCTCGAATTCGCCCGAGGCGTGCCGGTCCTGCCGACGCCGAAGGGTGAGAACGTGCTGATCATCACCGGGGCCGGCGGCTCGGGCGTGCTGCTCTCGGACTCCTGCGTCGACAACGGCCTGTCGCTGATGTCGATGCCTCCGGATCTCGATGCGGCCTTCCGCAAGTTCATCCCGCCGTTCGGTGCTGCCGGAAATCCTGTGGATATCACCGGCGGCGAGCCGCCGATCACCTACGTCAACACCGTGAAGCTGGGCCTGTCGGATGAGCGCATCCACGCGCTCATCCTCGGCTACTGGCACACCATCGTCACACCGCCGATGGTGTTCGCCCGCAACATGGTCGAGGTGAAGAAGGAGATGGAGGCCAAGGGTTTTGTGAAGCCGATGGTCGCGTCTCTGGCCGGCGACGTCGAGGTCGAGGAAGCCGCCGAATATCTCTACCAGAACGGCATTCCGGCCTACGCCTACTCGACGGAGCTGCCGGTCGAGGTGCTCGGCGCCAAGTACAAGTGGGCGCGCGGGGCAGGGCTGCTCTGAGCTTGCGTTCGCCTCTCCCCGCTTGCGGGGAGAAGCCGGAATTTGCGCAGCAAATTCCGGGTGAGGGGAGCTTCCGCGAGTCCAACTGCCACCGTCCTTGCGGAAGCTCCCCCTCACCCTGACCCTCTCCCCGCGAGCGGGGAGCGGGGAGCGGGGAAGAGAACCAATGCAGGTCGCGATGAGCAAGAACGTGATCCGGCGCAAATCGCTCGAGCCCAAATCGGCGGCGGAGGCCGATCACGAGGGCCGCGACGGTGGCGTGCAGTCGGTCGACCGCGCGCTGTCGATCATCGAGACGCTGGCCGAGGACGACGAAGGCTATCGCCTCAGCGATCTCGCGATCCGCACCGGCCTGTCGGCGTCCACCGTGCACCGGCTGCTCGCAACCCTCGAAAGCCGCCGCTTCGTGCAGTTCGACCGCGGCGAATCCAAATGGCATGTCGGCGTGCGCAGCTTCACGGTCGGCGCCAGCTTTGCGCGGCGACGCAATTTCTCCGCGCAGGCGATTCCATATCTGCGCAAGCTGCGCGATCTCACCCGCGAGACGGCTAATCTCGCCGTGGTCGACGACGAGTTCATCATCGTGCTGACCCGCATGGAAAGCCGCGAGATCATGCGCTCGCTGACCAAGGTGGGCGGCCGCGTTCCCATGGTGACCTCCGGCGTCGGCAAGGCCGTGCTGGCGACCTATTCGGACGAGGACGTCGGCGCCGTCATCCGCCATCACGGCATGCCCCGCCTGACCGAGAAGTCGATCGTTCGGCCGAGCGACCTGTTCAAGGAACTCGAAAAGATCCGCAAGCAGGGTTACGCCCTCGACGATGAAGAGGCCTGCATGGGCCTGCGCTGCGTTGCGGCCGTCGTCTACAACGACTGCGCCGAGCCGCTCGCGGCGATTTCAGTCTCCGGCATGACCGGCCGGCTGACCGATCAGCGGTTGCCGGAGATCGGGCAAATCGTGCGGGATGTCGCTGCCGAACTGACGGCCGCACTCGGCGGGGTGATCCCGGCGCCCCGCTGACCAAGACCCTGGGGGATGTCACTGGACAGTATCGGCCGTTTTGGCTGATATGCGACCAAACGACACAATGCGGCAAACGTCCGCATGAGCCTGGAGATGCCCCCATGTTTCGATTTCCCTCGCGCCTTGTCGGCGCAGCCGTCGCGCTGACCCTGGCGGCAGCCAATCCGGCCTTTGCCCAGCAACTCGAGCTCAAGCTGATGGCGCCGGCAGCTCCGGGCGGGGGCTGGGACCAGACCGCGCGCTCGATGCAGCAGGCGCTGGTGGCTTCGGGCGTCGCGCGCAGCGTGCAGGTCACGAATGTTCCCGGTGCTGGCGGCAGCGTCGGCATCGCGCAGTTCGTCAATGGCGCCAAGGGCGACGGCAACCAGATGATGGTCAGCGGCTTCGTCATGGTGGGCGCGCTTGCCATGAACAAGTCGCCGGTGACGCTGGAGCAGGTGACGCCGATTGCCCGCCTCACCGAGGAGATCCAGGTGATCGTGGTTCCCGCGAATTCGCCGATCAAGAATGCGCAGGATCTGGCCGCCGCGGTGAAGGCCGATATCGCCAAGGTCACCTTCGCCGGAGGCTCGGCCGGCGGTGTGGACCATGTAATGGCAGCGCTGTTCGCCGGCGCCGTCGGCGCCGACGCGAAGAAGATCAACTACATCCCGTTCTCCGGCGGCGGCGAGTCGCTGGCGGCGATCCTCGGCGGCAAGGTCACCGCGGGTATTTCGGGCCTGAGCGAATACGAAGGACAAATCAAGTCCGGCAAGCTGCGCGCGATCGGCGTGACCTCGGAGAAGCGCATTGCCGGCAGCGATATCCCGACCTTCAAGGAGCAGGGCATCGACCTCGTGATCGCAAACTGGCGCTCGGTGGTCGCGCCTCCCGGCCTCACGCCGGAGCAGCGCAAGACCTTGAGCGATGCGGTCGAGAAGATGGTGAAGTCCGACGCCTGGAAGGAGATCCTCAAGCAGAAGGGCTGGGAGGACGCCTATCTCGGCGGCGACGCTTTCGCCGACTTCCTGAAGAAGGAAACGGCGCGCGTCACCGACGTGCTGAAATCGGTCGGCCTCGTCAAGTCATGACCTCCGGCGATCCTGCGCAGCCGCCGCGGCGCGTCGACCGCGCCGGCCTCGTTGTCGCTGCGTTGCTCGCAGGTCTCGCCGCGGTGCTGGTCTGGGATGCACGCGGCCTGCAATCTGCCGCGATGTACGGGATGGGGCCTGAGGCGATGCCGGTTGTGGTCGCCTCCGGCCTCGCGTTGCTCGCGCTCGGCAATTTCATCGACGCGCTACGCGGCAATCTGCCGGCGCGCGAGAGCGCCGATCCCGTGCCGGTGGTCTTGATCCTCATTGGTCTTGCGCTGCTGATCGCGATCATCGGCTTCGGCGGCGGCTTCATCCTGGCGACGTCCGCGCTGTTCGTGACGACGTCGGCCGCGTTTGGGCGGCGTGCCATCCTGGTCGACAGCATCATCGCCCTCGTGATGTCGACCGTCATCTATCTCGCGTTCGACCGCCTGTTGACGCTGAGCCTTCCGGCCGGGCCTCTGGAGCGACTGCTGTGATGGACACTTTTGCCGCGCTGGCCCACGGCATGGCGGTCGCCGTCCAGCCGATGAACCTGCTTTATGCGCTGATCGGCGTGTTCCTCGGCACGGCCGTCGGCGTGCTGCCCGGCATCGGTCCGGCGCTGACGGTCGCGCTGCTGCTGCCGGTAACGTACAAGCTCGATCCCGGCGGCTCGCTGATCATGTTCGCCGGCATCTATTATGGCGGCATGTATGGCGGCTCGACCACCGCGATCCTGATCAACACGCCCGGCGAGAGCGCCTCGATGGCGACCGCGCTCGAAGGCAACAAGATGGCCAAGGCCGGCCGTGGCGGGCCGGCGCTTGCGACCTCCGCGATCGGCTCTTTCGTCGCCGGCACCATCGCCACCATCGGACTCGCCTTCCTTGCGCCGTGGCTGGTCGATTTCGCCGTGCGCTTTGGCCCGGAGGATTACTTCGCGCTGATGTGCGTCGCCTTCGTCACGGTGTCGGCGACCTTCGGAGATTCGCCGATCCGCGGCCTGACCAGCTTGTTCATCGGCCTGACGCTGGGCCTCGTCGGCATCGACAAGCTGACCGGCCAGGCGCGGCTCGCGTTTGGCATCCCCGAGCTGCTCGACGGTGTCGAGGTGACGACGCTCGCGGTCGGCTTGTTCGCGGTGGGCGAGGCGCTCTATGTCGCATCGCGCCGCCACCACACCGAGGAGAAGCTCGAGCCGGTGCGCGGCTCGCTGTGGATGACAAAAGAAGATTGGAAGCGATCGTGGAAACCGTGGCTGCGCGGCACCATGTTCGGCTTTCCGATCGGCGCCCTGCCTGCGGGCGGCGCCGAGATCCCGACCTTCCTGTCCTATTCGACCGAGAAGCGCCTGACCAAACACCCCGAAGAATTCGGCAAGGGCGCGATCGAAGGGGTGGCGGGACCGGAAGCGGCCAACAACGCCTCAGCCGCCGGCACGCTGGTGCCGCTGCTCACGCTCGGACTGCCGACCTCGGCAACCGCCGCGATGATGCTGGCGGGTTTCCAGCAATACGGCCTCAACCCGGGGCCGCTGCTGTTCGCCGAGCGGCCCGATCTGGTGTGGGGTCTGATCGCGAGCCTCTTCATCGCCAACTGCATGCTGCTGGTGCTCAACCTGCCGCTGGTCGGACTGTGGGTGCGCCTGCTCGCGATTCCGCAGCCCTGGCTCTATGCCGGCATCCTCGTCTTCGCGACCATGGGCACCATCGCCGCCAAGCCGTCGGTGGTGGAATTATCGATGCTGGCCGGCTTCGGCGTGCTCGGCTTTTTGATGCGCCGGTTCGATTTTCCAATCGCGCCCGTGGTCGTCGGCCTGATCCTCGGCCCGATCGCCGAAAGCCAATTGCGTCGCGCACTCGCGATCAGCCTCGGCGATCCCATGACGCTGGTCCAAAGCCCGATCTCGGCGACGCTGCTGGCCGTGGCGTTGATCGCACTGCTGGCGCCCTTCGTGCTGAAGGGGCTCGGGCGATTTAAGGCGAACGAGGATTAGCCGCTAAGACGCACGCATGTTCTAATGCTGCGTCCATCCTGTGGAGAAATGCCATGCCGTCCGAACTTCGCTCGCCTCGTCTGGCCGTCCTGATCGACGCCGACAATGCCTCTGCGAAGATCGCGGATGGACTTTTCGAGGAGATTGCCAAGATCGGCGAGGCCAGCGTCCGACGCATCTACGGCGACTTCTCCAATGCGCGTTCCAGGGCCTGGGCCGACATTCTGTCGAAGCACGCCATCATCCCGCAGCAGCAATTCGCTTATACGACGGGAAAGAATGCGTCCGACATCACCCTGGTCATCGACGCGATGGACCTGCTGCACAGCGGCCGCTTCGACGGCTTCTGCCTGGTGTCTTCCGACAGCGACTTTACTCGTCTCGCCGCCCGCATCCGGGAGCAGGGAGTCGACGTCTTCGGGTTCGGCGAGCAGAAGACGCCGGAAAGCTTCAGGCAGGCCTGCCGGAGATTCGTCTATACCGAGAACCTGCTTGCCGCCCCGGCGAACACCCAGGATGCCGCCACGAGGTCGCCGCTGCTCCAACCCCCTGACGCAGCGATTCCCATGATCAAGAAAGTCATCGCCCAGATGGAAAGCGAAGACGGATGGGTTTCTCTCGGGGAAGTCGGAAAAGGGCTTACCAACCTCGCCCCCGATTTCGATTCGAGAACCTACGGTTCCCGCAAGCTGAGCGATCTTGTGCGAAAGACAAATTCCTTCGAAATCGATGAATCCAAGGGCCGGTCAATGCGCATACGGGTCAAGCCCACTGCCGCACCATCGCCAAGACGGCGGAGCCCGCGCAGACCTGTAAGGTCGGGGTCGGCAGGAGGTTCGGCGCCTGGGGCTTGAGCAGGGCGTGCTGCTATATTTGCGCTTGCCCCGCTCGGCGCGGGGCGTAACCATCGCTTGGCCGTAACGCCACGCGAGGGTCACTATGACAAGACTTACCCGCTTCGCCGTCGCACCGCTGCATGCGATGACCCGGCGCCTCGCCGACGTCGCCTCGGCGCGCGTTGCGCCCGATCTCGTCGTCACGGGGGCCCGGGTGCTCTCGACCTATTCGGAGCGCATCCATCCGGGCCGCGAGGTCTGGATCACCGGCGGCCGCATCGCTGCGGTGAAGCCGGCCGGCACGGCGAAGAAGGTCTGGAGCGGCGTGCCGCTCTATGATGCGGCCGGCGGCATCATCGCGCCGGGGCTGGTCGATCCGCACATCCACATCGAATCCTCGATGGTGACGGCCTGTGCCTACGCGGAAGCTGCGCTGCTGAACGGAACCACCACGATCTTCTGCGACAGCCACGAGATCGGCAACGTCATGGACGTCGCCGGCGTCGAGGCGATGCTGGAGGACGCGCGCGAGGCGCCGCTCTCGATCTTCCTGACGGTGCCGAGCACGATGCCAGCAACGTCCGCGGAACTGGAAACCGCTGGCGGCGACCTCACGCCGGACAAGATCGCGGGCCTGTTCGATCGCTGGCCGGAGGCGGTCGCACTCGGCGAGAAGATGGATTTCGTGCCGGTCACGATGGGCGACGAGCGCAGCCATGCCATTCTCGCCGCGGCCCTGAAGCGGGGGCGTCCGGTGTCGGGTCATGTCTATGGCCGCGAGTTCGTCGCCGCCTATGCGGCGAGCGGCATTACCGATACGCACGAGGCGATCGACCGCGACATCGCCGACGATCTGCTCGATGCCGGCGTCTGGGTGTTCTTGCGTGGCGGCCCGCCGACGACGCCCTGGCATTCGCTGCCGCAGGCAATCCGGACGATTACCGAACTCGGGGCCTCGCACAAGCGCACGGCCGTCTGCACAGATGATCGCGATGCCGACGATCTGCTGCTGTTCGGCCTCGACTGGGTGGTGCGCGAAGCCGTGAAGGCGGGGATGTCGCCGGAGCAGGCCTGGTCGATGGGCTCGCTTCATGGCGCGACGCGTTTCGGGATGGAAGGCGATATCGGCGGGCTCGGTGGCGGCCGCCGCGCCGATCTCGTGCTGATGGACGACCAGCTCAAGCCGCAATGCACCTGGTATGGCGGCGAGCTCGTGGTCGAGCGCGGCAAGATCACTGACAGTCTCGATCAGGCGCTGTCGCAGCGCTATCAGTATCCGAAGGCGGCCTATGCGACGGTGAAGCTGCCGGAGAAGATGAAGTTGACGCCGGAGCTGCCCGCGAAGGCCTGCATCGTCAATGCGATCAAGACCGCGCTGCCCGGCATCACGCTGATTCACGAGAAGGTGGCGATCGAAGCCGCAAAGGATTGGCCGTCGCTGTTCGAGCGCTACGGACTTTGCTTCGTCACGGTCGTCGAGCGCCACGGCAAGTCGGCCGGCAATGTCGCCCATGGCCTTCTCAAGGATTTCGGCCTGAAGCGCGGCGCGGTCGCCTCCAGCGTCGGCCACGACAGCCACAACATCATCGTCGCCGGCACCAACGAGCCGGACATGCAGGTGACGATCGCTGCGATCAAGGAGCACCAGGGCGGCGTTTGCGTCGTCGCCGACGGCAAGGTGAGGGCGCTGGTTCCGCTGCCCATTGCCGGGCTGCTCTCCGACAGGCGCGTCACCGAAGTGGCGGAAGAAGTGAAGGTGCTGAAGAAGGAATGGGTGGAGGCCGGCTGCACCATCCCCTACATGGGCTTCAATTTGATTCCCCTATCAGTCATTCCGGAAATTCGCATCACCGACAAGGGCCTCGTGCTGGTGCCGCAGATGGAGCTGGCGCCGCTGTTCGAGTGATCCGCTTTCACGCATTCCTCGATATAACCGATTGAGACCGCCGCGATTTTTCGGCGGCTGCCGCATCGTGGAAAACAAAATCGATCTTGTTGAGATAGCTCCTTGCGCATCTGATGATCTCGCTCGCTGACTTGAACCGAGCGAGGTCCGATATGGCGAAGATGCGAGCTGTCGATGCGGCCGTGCGAATCCTGGAGAAGGAGGGCATCTCGACTGCCTTCGGGGTTCCCGGGGCTGCGATCAATCCGCTTTACTCGGCGCTGAAGAAGCGCGGTTCGATCCGCCACATCCTGGCGCGGCATGTCGAGGGCGCCTCGCACATGGCGGAGGGCTATACGCGGGCGAAGGCCGGCAATATCGGCGTCTGCATCGGCACCTCGGGGCCGGCCGGCACCGATATGATCACCGGACTCTATTCGGCGATCGCCGATTCCATCCCGATCCTCTGCATCACCGGACAGGCGCCGCGGGCGCGGCTCTACAAGGAAGATTTCCAGGCGGTCGATATCGAGTCGATCGCAAAGCCGGTGACCAAATGGGCGGTCACCGTGCGTGAGCCGGCGCTGGTGCCGCGCGTGTTCAGCCAAGCCTTTCATGTGATGCGCTCGGGTCGGCCGGGGCCGGTGTTGATCGACATGCCGCTCGACGTGCAACTCGCCGAGATCGAATTCGACGACGAGACTTATGAGCCGCTGCCGGCCTACAAGCCCGCCGCAACACGCAAGCAGGTCGAGAAGGCGCTGGAGATGCTGAACGCGGCCGAGCGGCCGCTGATCGTCGCCGGCGGCGGCATCATCAATGCCGATGCCTCGGATCTGCTGGTCGAGTTTGCCGAGATCGCCAACGTGCCCGTTGTCCCGACGCTGATGGGATGGGGCGCGATCCCCGACGACCATGTGCTGATGGCCGGCATGGTCGGGCTTCAGACCAGCCACCGCTACGGCAACGCCACGCTGCTGGAATCCGACTTCGTGCTCGGCATCGGCAACCGCTGGGCCAACCGCCACACCGGCTCGGTCGAGACCTACACCAAGGGCCGCACCTTCGTGCATGTCGATATCGAACCGACGCAGATCGGACGCGTGTTCAATCCCGATCTCGGCATCGTCTCGGATGCGAAGGCTGCGCTCGAGCTGTTCGTCACGGTCGCCAGGGAGTGGCGCCGGTCAGGCAGGCTTCGCGAGCGCCAGGCGTGGCCCGCTGCCTGCCGCGATCGCAAGAAGACGATGCTGCGCAAGAGCCATTTCGACGACGTGCCGATCAAGCCGCAGCGCGTCTATGAGGAGATGAACAAGGCGTTCGGCCGCGACACCACTTATGTCACCGTGATCGGCCTGTCGCAGATCGCCGGCGCGCAATTCCTCGGCGTCTACAAGCCGCGCAACTGGATCAATGCCGGACAGGCGGGACCGCTCGGCTGGACGCTGCCCGCCGCGCTCGGCGTGCGTGCGGCGTGCCCGGATCGCGACATCGTCGCGCTCTCCGGCGACTACGACTTCCAGTTCCTGATCGAGGAGCTCGCGGTCGGCGCGCAGTTCAATCTGCCCTACATCCACGTCGTCGTGAACAATTCCTATCTCGGCCTGATCCGCCAGGCCCAGCGCGGCTTCGAGATGGACTATCAAGTCCAGCTCTCCTTCGAGAACATCAACGCGCCCGAGATCGGCGTCTACGGCGTCGACCATGTCGCAGTCGCCGAAGGCCTCGGCTGCAAGGCGATCCGTGTCACCCGCCCCGAGGACACGCAAGCGGCGTTCGCCACCGCGCGTGAATTGATGGCCAGGCATCGCGTGCCGGTGGTGGTCGAGTTCATCCTCGAACGCGTCACCAACATCGCGATGGGCAGCGAGATCGACAACATCGTCGAGTTCGAGGAGGTGCTGGACCTCCCGCTCGACGAGGTCGAGCGGGCGCGCCCGGGTGTGCTGCAGCCGGCGGAATAGGGGAGAACATCATGCCGAAGTTTGCCGCCAACCTCACCATGCTCTTCAACGAGATGCCGTTCCTCGACCGCTTTGCCGCGGCGAAGGCGGCGGGCTTTGCCGGGGTCGAGTATCTCTTTCCCTATGATTTCGACAAGGCGCAGCTGCGCGAACAATTGGAGGCCCACGGGCTGACGCAGGTGCTGCACAATCTGCCGGCCGGCAACTGGGCGGCGGGCGAGCGGGGCATTGCCATCCTGCCCGATCGCGTCAGTGAATTCCGCGACGGCGTATTCCGCGCCATCGACTATGCCAAGGCACTCGATTGCGAGCAGCTCAACTGCCTCGTCGGCATCGCGCCTGCCGATGCGGAACGGCGCGAGCTGAATGAGACCCTGCTCGGAAATTTGCGCTTTGCCGCCTCGACGCTGGCGCGGGAGAACATCAAGCTCCTGGTCGAGCCGATCAACACGCTCGACATTCCCAGCTTCTTCCTCAGCGGCACCGAGCAGGCGGTGCAGCTGATCTCGGACGTGCGGTCGAACAACCTCTTCATCCAGTACGACATTTATCACATGCAGATCATGGAAGGCGACCTCGCTCGCACCATGCAAGAATACCTGCCTGAGATCGCCCACATCCAGCTCGCCGACAATCCCGGCCGCCACGAGCCCGGCACCGGCGAGATCAACTATCCCTTCCTGTTCCGGCATCTCGACGCGATCGGCTATCGCGGCTGGATCGGCTGCGAATACAAGCCCCGCACCACGACGCTCGAAGGCCTGTCCTGGCACGCCGCACAGACGTTCGAGACTTGAGACTTAGCCAAGGCGACGGTGGGGCTCCCTCTCCCGCTTGCGGGAGAGGGTTGGGGAGAGGGTACCTCCGCGGTGGGGTTCTTGCGGAGAAGATCTCAACGCGGACAGAACCCTCACCCGGCACTGCGTGCCGACCTTTCCCGCAAGCGGGAGCACTGAGCAGGTGGATAGACTTACCAGAAACTTTCGCGGAGGAAACGAAGACATGATCGACATCGGTTTCATCGGACTTGGGACCATGGGACGGCCGATGGCCGGCCATCTCCTGGCCGCGGGCCATCGCGTTTTCCTGCATGACGTTGGGCCCGTGGCGCCGGAGCTGATTGCGGCCGGCGGCATTCCCTGCAACTCCGGCAAGCAGGTGGCGGAGGAGGCGGATGCGGTCATCATCATGGTGCCGGATACGCCGCATGTCGAAGCTGTGCTGTTCGGCAAGGACGGGGTGGCGAGCGGCATTTCCAAGGGCAAGATCGTGGTCGACATGAGCTCGATCTCGCCGCTGGCGACGAAGGAGTTTGCGAAGAGGATCGAGGCGCTTGGCGCTGACTATCTCGATGCGCCGGTGTCGGGCGGGGAGGTCGGAGCGAAAGCTGCGAGCCTCACCATCATGGTCGGCGGGCCGGAGCGGGCTTTTGGCACCATGAAGCCGATCTTCGACAGGATGGGCAAGAATGTCACGCATGTCGGCGCCAATGGCGACGGGCAGACGACGAAGGTCGCCAACCAGATCATCGTCGCACTGACAATCGAGGCCGTGAGCGAAGCGCTTCTGTTCGCATCCAAGGCCGGCGCGAACCCGGCGCTGGTGCGCAAGGCGCTGATGGGCGGCTTCGCCTCGTCGCGGATTCTCGAAGTGCATGGCGAGCGCATGGTGAAGCGCAATTTCGACCCGGGCTTCCGCATCGAGCTGCACCAGAAGGATCTCAACCTCGCGCTCGAAGGCGCTCGCTCACTCGGCTTGTCGCTGCCGAGCACGGCAGTGGCGCAGCAATTGTTCTCGTCCTGCACGGCGCATGGCGGCAAGGCGTGGGATCATTCGGCGATGGTGCGGGCGCTGGAACTGATGGCGGGGCACGAGATCGCCGCAGCCTGATGTGTTACGGCGTAACAGTCTCCGGATTCTGGCGCTTCTTCGCAGTAGGGAACCGGAACAATGCCTCCGCCCCGCGGTTGAAGGCGCAGGACAATCACTGGAGTGATAAGCACATGAAAACCCGTCTTGCGATTACGTTCGCCGCCGCCTCGCTGCTGGCGTCGAGCGCAGCCTTCGCCCAGTCAACGACCGAACAAGGCGCCAGGGACGGCGCGCGTGCAGGTGGCGACATCGGCGGACCGATCGGCGCAATGGTTGGCGGCACCGTTGGCGCGGCCGTCGGCGCCGGCCTCGAAATTCCGAATGCCGTGCTGGGCGGAATCCCGCGCAGCGATTCGGTCGTCGTGGAGGAGCGCGTTGTCGTCGGCGAGCCGCTGCCGCCCAGCGTTGTGCTCCGTCCGGTGCCGAACTACACCGAGTATCGTTATGCGGTCGTGAACGATCGCCGCGTGATCGTCGAGCCGCGCACCCGCCGCGTCGTCAAGATCATCGACTGATCGGCGGCAAACCCGGGCGCTGACAAGACAGGCCCTGCGGAGTCTCACTCCGCGGGGCCTTCGCTTGTCAGGGCAGCGCTGGTGCGAAAGCGCGCGAGCAGCCAATCGGCCGCGGCGGCGAGCGCAAAGCCGAGGCAGGCGGTGGCGGCATCGACCAGAAAATCCTCCAGCCGCGCATGGCGGCCGGGTGCCCAAAATTGCATCAGCTCGAGCACGCCAATCAGCACGACCGCGGCGGCTGCGACCAGCAGACGTCGTCGCCGATAGGCGAGGCCGAACGCCAGTCCCACCAGGATGAAGGCGAGCGCATGTTCGCCGTCCTGGCCGAGGTCGGAATGGGGCCGCAGGCCGGGGGGACCGAGGGTGGCGAAAGTGACGGCGGCCGCGAGCAGCCAGGCAATGCTACGAATGAAAAAGGACATCCGGATCGCTTAGCACGGATCTGGCGGGGTTGTCGCGAGGTCGGCATCAGATCGCCGTGTAGTTAATGACAAAATGTTAAAGTGGCTCGCGCACGCCGAGGCCGTGCATGAAGCGTTCCCGGATCTGCACGGGGTCGCGGCGGGTGGTGCCCACGCCCGGCTTGTCGTCGATCCGGACTGCGATCAGGCCCGGCTCGGTTGTTGCCATCGCCTCGTCGACCAGTCGCTCGAAGTCCTCCTCGTCGGCGGCCCAGGCGCTGTTGGCGAGGCCGGAGCCGATGGCGATGGCGACGATGTCGGCGATACCAGCTGCCGGTGTCGGTTGCGCGCCGGTGATTTGATAGACGCCGTTGTCCATCACGATCATCGTCAGGTTTTTCGGCTTCAGGGCTGCAATCGTCGACAGCGCGCCGAGCTGCATCAGCAGCGAGCCGTCGCCTTCGAGTGCGAAGACGCGACGGCCGGGCTGCGCCAGCGCCACCCCGAGCGCGATCGGAAAGGCGAGCCCCATGCTGCCCAGCATGTAGAAATTCTGCGGGCGGTGGCCGGCGGCCCAGAGATCGAAATTGGAGTTGCCGATGCCGCCGATCACGGCTTCCTCGTGCTTGAGCTTCGCGATGAGGCGCGAGGTGACGTCAAAGCGGTTCATGACCTTGGTGTTGCGCGTGTTCATGACCGGCCTCACTTGTCGAAGACCTTGCCGCCCGTAAGCAGCGGGTTGAGGATCAACGCCACCGGCGCCTGCGTGGTGACGGCCTGCTTGATCGAGCGGTCCGTGATGAATTCGAGCTCGTCGAGCCGGGTGATGGTGTGGTGCTCCAGCGCCAGCGAATCGAGCACCGGGCGCATGGTCCGGCAGACCAGCGACTGGCCGTAGTTGAACTCGCCGAGCGTGCCGCGCTCGGACACGAACATGATCAGCGGGATCTGGTAGGGCACCGCGAGCGAGGCCAGCACGTTGGCCAGCGTGGCAAAGCCGGAGGTCTGCATCAGCACCGCCCCGCGTCGTCCGCCCATCCAGGCGCCGGAGACGATGCCAACCGCTTCCTCCTCGCGGGCGGTGGCAAAGGTGGTGAAGAAGGGATCGGCGTGCAGGTTCTTGATCAGCGGCGTCAGCACGCGGTCGGGCACGTAGGGAATGAGGCTGATCTCGTTCCGCTTCAACGTTTGCAGGACGATGCCGTGCCAGTTTCCTTCACCGGAGCCTTGCGCCGCCTGGGGCGAGGTCCGTTGTTCCGCAATCGCCATTGCGTTCTCCCTTCAGCCGCGCCTGCTTCTTTCTGGCCGTCGCGGCGATCCGCCGAACTTGACGCAGGCAGTGGGATTGTCAACATGTCCGCGCCGGCACCGTGATCTGCGCCAGAAGGCCTGCCGTGGCCGGCTCCGCCATGTCATAAGTGCGGCAATGAAGAAACGGGAGGAAGCACCGGAGGCAGCGCGTCGCGCCGACCTTGTCGAGCTCCCTCGCGAGCGAGCCTGAAGGGTCCTGATGTCCGTCAACAACAAGCGCGTCTTCTACGTCAAATACCTCGCCAATCCGATCTACATCGACATTCTGAAGGCGCGGCCCGACGTCCGGCTCGATCGCATCGAGAACGAGAGCCCTGAAGATTTCTATGCGCCGATCCTGAGCGCGGCCCATGTCTACCAGATCGGCGCGGCCCGCGACGAACTGGCGCCGCATTTCCACGTCGATGCCGCCTTTCTGAAGCGGACGCCAAAATTGCTGCTGGTCTCCAGCAATGGCGCGGGCTTCGACCCTGTTGACGTCGAGGCCTGCACGGACGCGGGGGTGCTGGTCGTCAACCAGTCCGGCGGCAATGCCCATTCGGTTGCCGAGCATGCGCTGGCGATGATGTTGACGTTGTCCAAGCGCATCATCCAGTCGGATCGCCGCCTGCGCCGCGAGCGCGACGTCAACCGCAACGAACTTGTCGGCAATGAGGTCGAGGGCAAGACCATCGGCATCATCGGCCTCGGGAATGTCGGCCGGCGCATCGCCGCCCTGTGCAAGGGCCTGCTCGGCATGACGGTGCTGGCCTACGACCCGTATTTGTCGGCCGAAGTGATGGCGGAGCGGGGCGGGGAGAAGGTCGAGCTCGACGAGCTCCTGCGCCGCGCCGATTTCGTCTCGATCTCCTGCCCGCTGAACAAGGGCAGCCGGAACATGATCAGCGTGCGTGAATTCGCGCTGATGCAGCCGCATGCCTATTTCATCACCACGGCGCGCGGGTTCATCCACGACGAGGACGCGTTGCTTCAGGCGCTGCGCGACAAGCGCATTGCGGGTGCCGGCCTCGACGTCTGGTCCAAGGAGCCACCGCCGCCGGAGCATCCGCTGCTCCAGTTCGACAACGTGCTGGCGAGCCCGCACACGGCAGGCGTCACCATCGAGGCACGCCAGAACATGGGCCGCATCGCCGCCGAGCAGGTGCTGGATGTGCTCGACGGCAAGCGCCCGCCGCGCGTGATCAATCCCGAAGTCTGGCCGCGCTATGCGGAGCGCTTCAAGCAGGCTTTTGGTGTGATGCCCGGGTAAAGGGGCCGGCCGCGCCAGGTTGGATTGCGCTCCGATCATTGGTTACCACGATAGAAAGCCAAAGCGCCGCATCTTATCGATCGGGTAAGTGAACGCGTATCACTTGTCCTGTAGTTGAAAGTCCATGAGCATCTTTTCGATCGCGACATCCGGACTTTCTGCGGCAAGTTTGCGCGTGAACGTGGCCGCGAGCAATATCGCCAACGTCCGCACGACCGGGCCGCTGCCAGCATCAGGCGGATCGGACACGTCGGCCGGTGCAGCCAGCTCGAGCACGAACTCGACTTATCCCGCGGCTTATGTGCCGTTGCGCGTCGATCAGGTCGACCAATCGAGTGGCTCGATGCCAGGCGGCACGAAAGCGGTCGTGTCGACGGTTTCGCCGAGCTATATCGCACAATCCGACCCGGGCGCCCCCTTCGCAAACCAGGACGGCTTGGTCGCGGCGCCGAATGTCGATATCACCCGCGAATTCGCCGAGCTGGCGGCCGCAAAGTACAGCTTCATCGCCAATACGAAGGTCATTCAGGCCTACTCGGAGACGACGGAGTCGCTGCTCGACATCACGACGTGATGGTTTGATGTCGGCTCTGTCCCGCCTGCCTTCGCTCGTCCACCTCTACCGGCGAGATGGATGCCAGGGCACAGGAACGCGGGCGGTGGCCATCTCGACCACATGACGTGCGAGGCCGTGTTCAAGTAGCTCGGCACCAAGTTCGGGTAGACCGGCGATGGGCCTCGTGCAGCGCGGCATGAGGATCGGAAACGTCGGAACTTTCGTGACTTCGGTGTCGGAGACGAGGTGCAAGGCAAGATCCTCGCGGGGGGCGGCCGGTATTCCGGCGTATCCCCGGCCGGCAGGTTCCGCAATGGATTGTCTGTTCCGCCTTGATCCGCGTCAAAATCTCCTTCCCCGCTCCGCCCTAAATGGGACTAGAGTGCTGCGAGGGCAGCAGGAGGTCCCATGGCTACTTATGTCGTCAGGTTCATGAAGAACGTGCTCGGCGAATACGGCCGACAGAGCGAGGTTTGTCAGGGTACGCTCGAGATCGATGCCGCCGACGAGAATGAGGCCAAGGAGCGGGCGAAAGCAAGATTCTGCAAGGAACAGGCATTGCACGACTGGTCGTTGCATGCCGACCGCATCCATGTGAGACCGGCCGACTTTCCGTCGTAAGGCCTACCGGCCCGGCGTCATGATGGGCGGAGGTGTTGTCGTCCCGGCGCCGAGCGATCGTTGCACCATCACGGTGTCGGACCAGCGGCCGTGGCGATAGGCGACGCCGCAAAGCAGGCCGGCGCGCGCGAAGCCGAATTTTTCGTGTAGTGTCAGCGAGGGCGCGTTGTCGGCATCGATATAGCCGATCATCTGGCGGAAGCCGGCCGCCGCACAGGCATCGATCAATTCCTGGAGCAGCAGCCGTCCGACTCCGCGGCCGAGATGGGCGTGGTGGACATAGATCGAGTGCTTGGCCGTGTACCGATAGGCGGGACGCTTGCGGAACAGCACGGCATAGGCATAGCCGACGACCTCGCCGCGATAGGTCGCGACCAGATGCGGCAGGCGGGTCTGCTTCAGGTTCTTGCGCCGCTCGCGCAAATCATCCGGCTCCGGCGCACCGGTTCCCTCGACGTCGCGCGGCACACCATTGCGGGCGTGGTGGCGATAGATCGCCAGCATCGCTTCGACATCGCTTTCGCGTGACGGCCTGACCAGGACGGGTTCATCACTCGTGCGCGCAGCTGTTTCGTTCATCGGCACTACTCGGCGACCACGTAAGTGTAGAGCCCGATGCGCCCGTTCGCATCGACCTCCTTGTAGACCCCCTGGATCTCGACGTCGAAGCCCGGGAACGTGTTGAAGCAGGTCTCGAACATCTTGAGATAATCGATCATGGGTTTGGCCCGCTCCGTCAGCCGCTCGCCGGGCACGATGGTGGCGATGCCGGGCGGATAGACCACGAACGGTGTGGTGGCGATGCGGCCGGCGATCGCCTCGATCGGCAGATAGTCGACATCGTTGCGGAATAGATAGCGCGCGGCATCGCGGGGCGACATTGCGATCTCGGGCATGTGCTCGGGCATGAACTGCCTCGCCTGGAGTGCGCTGACGTCGGCGGCGCGGAAGAAGCGGTGCATCTCGCCGCAGAGATCGCGCAGACGCACACCTGCGTAGCGCGCCCGTCGCCGCTGATGGAATTCCGGGATCGCGTCGGCCAGCAACGCATTGTCGTCATGCAGCCTCTTGAATGCGACGAGGCCGGAGATCAGCGTGCCGGCCTTGCTCGCCTCAACGCCGGGCGTGAGCAGGAAGAGCAGGGAGTTGAGGTCGTTCTTCTCGGGGACGATGCGGTTTTCGCGCAGATATTGCGCGACTACCGGTGCGGGGATGCCGTGCTCGGCATAGGCGCCGGTCGCACGATCGAATCCGGGGGTGAGCAAGGTCAGCTTGTTCGGATCGGTCATGGCAAAGCCTTCCGCGAGATCGGGAAAGCCGTGCCAGTTGGTGTCCGGAGAGAGCTGCCACAGCGCGGGATTGGTCGCGAGCTCGTCGGTGGAGAGCGTCTCCCAGGCGACATTGTGCGCGGCGCCGGGGCGGCTGACATCGGGAATGGCGACCCGATCGGGAACGAAGGGCTCGAAGAACCAGCGCCGCTCCGGATTTTGCTCCTTCTCCTCGAACTCCCGGCGCATTGCCCTGATCTTCTTGCGCAGCTCGATGCCGAGCCGGATCGTGTCGTCCCACAGCACTTCGCCGGAACGACCCTTCATCATCTGCGCACCGACGTCGAGCGAGGCGAACAGCGGATAGAAGGGGGACGTCGATGCGTGCTGCATGAAGCTTTCGTTGAAGCGGCGGTGCTCGACACGCCGCTTCTGGCCGCGGATGTGACGATCCTTGACGTGGATCTGCGAGGCTTGCGAGAAGCTCGCCAGCTGCTTGTGGGTCGACTGCGTCGCGATGATGCCGGGCGCCTCAGGAGGGAGATTGGCCAGGCCCATGGCGAAGCGCCCGGCATAGAGCGGATGGAATTTCATGAAGCCGGCCCAGGCCTCGTCGAACAGGATGTATTCGCAGAGATGGCCGATGCGCTTCAGGATCATCTCGGCGCTGTGGATCGAGCCGTCATAGGTGCACTGCTCGACCACGGCGACGCGGAACGGACGCTCCTTGCGCCAGGCGTCGCGGTCCCCGACCAGCGGATGGTTGCGGATGGCCTCGCGCAGGGCCTTCTCGTCGAGCATGTCCCAGCGCATCGGGCCGATCAGGCCCCAGGCATTGCGGACGGTCGGGACGTAGATGGGGACGCCGCCACTGATCATCAGAGCGCCGTGATGGGCGGCCTTGTGGTTGTTGCGGTCGAACAGCACGAGGTCACCGTCGGTGACGAGGGCGCCGAGTGCGACCTTGTTCGACGTCGAGGTGCCGTTGAGCACGAAATAGGTCTTTTCGGCGCCAAAGATCTGGGCCGCTTCCTTCTGCGCCTTCAGCGCCGGGCCTTCATGGGTGAGGAGGTCGCCGAGATCGAGCACGGAATTGTCGAGGTCGTCACGGAACACGGATTCGCCGAGATGCTCGACGAACACGCGCCCGATCGGGCTGCGGTTGTAGAACACGCCGCCGTTATGGCCAGGACAGGTCCAGAGCTGGTTGCCTTCCTCGGCATAGTCGACCAGCGCGCCGAAGAACGGGGTCTTCAGCGTCTCGGCATATTGCTTGAGACGGCTGATCAGGTTCTTGGCGATGAAGGGCGGCGTCTCCTCGGACAGAAAGACATAGCCATCGATGAAATCGAGCACCTCGACCGGCAGATCCTCGAACCGCTTGCGACGGATCAGGAGGATGATGGGGAAGTCGAGGCCCCGGCGGCGCATCAGATTGATCAGCGCCGAGGTCTTGCCTTCGAGACCCTTCTTGCCCCAGTCGACCACCATGCAGCCGATCGCCGCATCGGTCTGCACGGCCATCTCGGCATCCTCCAGCTTGCGGGCCCGGACCACCTCGAATCCGGAGCGCTGGATCTCCTCGATGATCTGGTTGAAGCGAACGCCTTCGAGGTCGTCGGCGTCGAACATTGGTGCTGCGAACAGGAAGTTGAAGCGCTTGAAATAGTCCATGTCGAGTCCCGAATGTGGCAGAGACACAGCTCTCGGCACATTCGATGACAGTTGGATGACACACCCGAGTGCCGCGGGAATGTTCGCGTGTTTGCGGCCCTCAGTCCAGCAGCTTGTCCAGCGTGATCGGGAAGCGGCGGATGCGCTTGCCGGTGGCGTGATAGACGGCGTTTGCGATCGCCGCAGGCACGCCGACGATGCCGATCTCGCCGAGACCCTTGATGCCCATCCTATTGATCCGGCTGTCGGGCTCATCGACGAAAATGACGTCGATGTCGTGAATGTCGGCGTTCACGGGAATGTGGTATTCGGCGATGTTCGCATTCATGATGCGGCCGAAGCGGTGATCCATCATCGTCTCCTCGTGCAGCGCCATCCCGATCCCCCAGACCACGCTGCCCATGATCTGACTGCGGCCCGTCTTGGTGTTCAGGATGCGGCCGGCAGCCACCGCGCTCACGACCCGCGTGACGCGGATGACACCCAGCTCTTCGTCGACCTTCACCTCCGCGAAAACCGCCGAATGCGTGTTGCGGGCATGCGATTTGTCCTCCGTGAACTGGTTGAGCTTCTCCTTTTCGATCCGCTCGAGCTTGCTGTGGCGCATCACATCCGCAATCGAGACGGCAGCCCCGTCCTTGCCGTCGCTGGCGATCATCCCGTCAACCAAGGTCACGTCGGCGGCGTCGAGGTTGGCGAGCGGCGAGCCTGGCATCGCCTTTGCAAGACGTGCGAGCTCCTGGCGAATGTCTTCGGCCGCTCCCAGCACAGCATGCGCGCTGGACGCCGCCATCCAGGAGCCGCCCTCGACGGGGGCCTGCGGCAAGGTCGAATCGGCGAGCCTGACGCTGATGTTCTCGATCGGCAGCCCGAGAGCATCGGCCGCGACTTGCGCCACGATGGTGTACGTGCCGGTGCCGATATCGGAGGCGGCGCAGGAGACCTCGGCATGGCCGTTGGCCGTCAGGACGATCCGGACGGCGACCGGCATCTGCAGCGCCTCCCACACTCCCGTCGCCATGCCCCAGCCGATCAGTTCCTTGCCGTCGCGCATGGAGCGCGGGGCGGGGGCGCGCCGGGCCCAGCCGAAGGCTTCCGCGCCGCGGGCGTAGCATTCGCGCAACTGCTTGCTGGTGTAGGGGAGGTCTTCGCTTTGGTCGCGATCCGAATAGCACTTCAGGCGCAGCTCGATCGGATCCAGCTTAAGCGCGACGGCCAGTTCGTCCATGGCGCATTCGAGCGCCAAGACGCCCGTTGCCGCGCCGGGCGCGCGCATGTCGCAGGGCGTCGAGACGTCGAGGTCGACCAGCTTGTGGGAAAAGTGGCTGTTGGGGCTCTTGTAAAGCTGCTCGGCCCAGCCGGTGTCATTGCGCGAAAAATCCTCGTAGCGTGAGGTAACGGCAATGGCTTCGTGGCTGACGGCATCAAGGGTGCCGTCGGGCCTTGCCCCGAGCGCGACATGCTCGATGGTCATCGGGCGATAGCCCAGCCCATACATCTGCTGCCGTGTCAGCACGACGCGGACGGAGCGCTTAAGTGCGAGGGCGGCCAGTGTCGCCAGCACCACCTGGTATTGCGGTCGCAGGCCGGAGCCGAATGCGCCGCCGACATAGGGCGAAAGCACGCGGATCTCCTCCGGTTTCTTGTCGAACACACCGCAGAGGAACTTTTGAACGTTCTGGACGCCTTGGGTCTTGTCGTAGACCGTGAGCTTGCCGTCGCTTTCCCAGACCGTCGTCGTCGCATAGAGCTCCATCGGATTGTGATGCTCGGTCGGAATGAGGTAGTCCGCTTCGTGCCGCAGGGGTGCGGCCGCAAGCGCTGCTTTGGCGTCGCCGCGGGGCTCGTGCGGCTTGTCCATCTCCCGGGCACTGCCGCGCTCGGCCTCGAGATCGGTTGCAAACCCATCCTGCTCGTAGTCGATCCGCACCAGTGTTGCGGCGAACTTCGCGGTCTCCCATTCTTCGGCAACAACGAGAGCTATCGGCTGTCCGTTGAACCTGATCAAGTCGTCATATAGCGGCCGGAACGGCGAACCTTCCGGGGCCACCTCGTCCTTCCAGGCCTCGTCCTTGTCGGCGAGGGAAGGACGATTGGTGTGCGTGAGCACGTCGAGCACTCCGGCCACCTTCAGCGCCTCGCCGGTGTCGAGCCGCACGATACGACCGCGGGGTATGGTGGCCTCCACCACGAAACCATGGACCAGGCCCTCGGCGGTGAACTCGCCGGCATATTTCGCAGCTCCAGTGACCTTGGCCCGGCCGTCGACGCGCGACGTTGGTGTTCCGACATAGGCGTTCATCGGGCCCTCATGCGATCTTCTTGTGAGCTTGGGATTGCGGTGTGGCGTTTGTGGCCTGGATCAGCGCCCGCACGACGGCTCGGCGCGCGAGCTCGATCTTGAATCCGTTGTGCGAGCGAGCGGTTGCTCCCTGCAGCAGCAGGTCGGCGGCGCGCCCGAAATGATCCGGTGTTGCCGCCTGGCCGCGCAGTGCCGCTTCGGCTTCGGGACTTCGCCAGGGCTTGTGAGCAACGCCGCCGAGCGCCAGGCGCGCTTCGCTGATCGCGTTGCCTTCCAGCTCGATCGCGGCTGCGACCGAGACCAGGGCGAAGGCGTAGGACAGCCGGTCGCGGATCTTCAGGTAGCTGTAGTTCCGGGCAAAACCCTGCGGCGGCAGCTCGATTGCGGTGATGATCTCGCCGCTGCCGAGATTCGTATCGAGGTGAGGCTTGTCGTCAGGAAGCCGATGGAAATCAGTCAGCGCGACGGTGCGCTCGCCCGTGCGGCCTGCAATGTGGACGAGCGCACCGAGTGCCGCCAGCGCCACGCTCATGTCGGAGGGATTGGTCGCGATGCAGGACGTGCTGGTGCCGAGGATCGCATGGTTCCGATTGAGGCCATCGCGTGCCGAGCAGCCCGTACCGGGACTTCGCTTGTTGCAAGGCGTCGTCGTGTCATAGAAATAGGCGCAGCGCGTTCGTTGCATCAGGTTGCCGCCGACCGAGGCCATGTTGCGCAGTTGCGCGGAGGCACCTGCCAGGATGGCGCTGGCGAGCAGGGGATAGCGCTGCTCGATCAGCGGATGATAGGCGAGATCCGAATTCGGCACCAAGGCGCCGATGCGCAGGCCGCCATCGGCAGTCTCCTCGATGTCGCGGAGCGGCAGGCGGGAGATGTCGATCAGCCGGGAGGGCCGTTCGACGTTCTCTTTCATCAGGTCGATCAGGTTGGTGCCGCCGGCGATCAGCTTCGCGCCTGGATCGGCGGCGAGCAGGCGAATGGCGTCGGCAACGTCGCTTGCGCGGGAATATTGGAAGTTGTTCATGACCGGCTCATTGCCTGTTCGATCGCAGCCACGATGTTGGGGTAGGCGCCGCACCGGCAGAGATTTCCGCTCATCAGCTCCCGGATCTCGTCGGCATCCCGCGCACGGCCTTCGGCCAGCAGGCCGGCCGCCGAGCAAATCTGTCCCGGCGTACAATAGCCGCACTGAAAGGCGTCATGGTCGATGAAGGCCTGTTGCAGGGGATGCAGGGTGCCGTCTTTGGCCAAGCCTTCAACCGTCGTGATCTCAGCACCATCCTTCATGACAGCGAGGGTCAGGCAGGAATTGACCCGTCTTCCGTCGACCAGCACGGTGCAGGCGCCGCATTGGCCGTGATCGCAGCCCTTCTTGGTGCCGGTCAACTCCAGGCGGTCACGCAGGGCATCCAGAAGCGTGGTCCACGGCGCGACCTCGAGTGTGCGCCCTGCGCCATTGACGACGAGGTTGATCGGAATGCGTTCGGGGGTCTGATCCGCGATGTCGGCCATGGTCTGTTCCCTGCGGAAGGGCCGAGCCGGGCAATCGTGGCTGTGACGCGAGGATGCATTGCCGGCGCTGGCCAATAGCGCCCAACGGATGACGGGCCGCTTGGTTCCCGACCGGTTCTCTGGTTGGGACAGACGAGGTTCAGCGCTTCGTCTCCCCGAACACCACGGTCGGTACCGCGCGGTTGACGATCTCGCGCAGCGCGAAGCTCGATTGCACCCGCGCGACGCGGGGCAGGCGGGACAGCTCGGTGCGGTGGATCCGCTCGAAATCCTGGATATCGCGGGCAAGCACGATCAAGATGTAGTCGTCGGTGCCCGACATCAGGAAGCAGCGCACGACCGAGGGGCATTTCACCACCTCCGCCTCGAACGCCTTCAGCGCATCGTCGCTCTGGCTCTCCAATGCGATGCGAACCAGCACGGTGGTGGTGAGGCCGAACTGGGCGAGGTCGAGCGCGGCCTGGTAGGCCTGGATGTAGCCGTCGTCCTCCAGCGCCTTCTGCCGCCGCGCCAGCGCCGTGCTCGACAGGCCGATCTTGTTGGCAAGCTCGGTGTGGCTGGCCCGCGCATTGGTCGTGAGTTCCGCGAGGATCGCGAGGTCTTTCCGGTCGAGGGCCAAGGTTTCGTTTCCAGCGTGAAAGGGCACTTCTGCGCCGGAAACCGGCGCGAGCGTGCCGAACCTAGCGGATATTTGCACGAAACCAAACGGGCGCCGTCGCTACGATGAGCGAGCGGAATCAGTGCGTTGGCAAGGGAGCTCGGAATGCGCGTCGGTGTGCCCAAGGAGATCAAGCTGCAGGAATATCGCGTCGGGCTCACCCCGGGCGCCGTCCGCGAGTATGTCGCCGCCGGGCACCAGGTGACGGTCGAAACCGGCGCCGGCAGTGGCATCGGCGCGTCCGACGAGGTGTATCGGCGGGCAGGGGCGTCCATTGCGGAGACCGCCCGCGAGATCTTTGCCAGGTCCGAGATGATCGTGAAGGTCAAGGAGCCGCAGAAGAGCGAATGGGCCCAGCTCTGCGAGGGCCAGATCCTGTTTACTTATCTTCATCTTGCGCCGCATCCGGAGCAGGCCAAGGGCCTGATCGACTCCGGCTGCACCGCGATCGCCTATGAGACCGTCACGGATGCGAGCGGTCACCTCCCGCTGCTCGCCCCGATGAGCGAAGTCGCCGGCCGCCTCGCCATCGAGGCCGCCGGCGCCGCGCTCAAGCGCTCGGCCGGGGGCCGCGGCTTGCTCCTTGGCGGTGTACCGGGCGTGCAGCCGGCGCGCGTCGTCGTGCTCGGCGGCGGCGTGGTCGGAACCCAGGCTGCGCGCATGGCCGCCGGCCTCGGTGCCGAAGTCACCGTGATCGACCGCTCGATCCCGCGCTTGCGCGAACTGGACGATCTCTTTGCCGGACGCGTGCGCACGCGTTTCTCGACCATTGAATCGGTCGAGGACGAGGTGTTCGCCGCCGACGTCGTGATCGGTGCAGTGCTGGTGCCGGGCGCCAGTGCGCCGAAGCTCGTCACGCGCGCCATGCTGAAATCGATGCGGCCGGGGGCCGTGCTGGTCGACGTCGCGATCGACCAGGGCGGTTGCTTCGAGACCTCTCATCCGACCACGCACGCCGAGCCGACCTACGAGGTCGACGGCGTCGTGCATTATTGCGTCGCCAACATGCCGGGCGCGGTGCCGGTGACCTCGAGTCAGGCGCTGAACAATGCGACGCTGCCGTTCGGACTGATGCTCGCGAACAAGGGGTTTGCGGCGGTGCTGGAGAACCCGCATTTGCGCAACGGCCTCAATGTGCATGGCGGCCGGATTACGAACAAGGCGGTGGCAGAGAGTCTCGGGCTGGAGTTCGCTCCGGTGGAGAGCGGGCTGGCGGCGTAGTTTGCTTCCCTTCTCCCCTTGTGGGAGAAGGTGGCGCGTCGCGCCGGATGAGGGGTTCTCGCGACTGGCCAGACTGCTCGCGGGGATAGATACCCCTCACCCGGCTTCGCCTTCGCGAAGCCACCCTCGTCCACAAGGGGAGAGGGTGCACTGGTGTTGCCGCTCCAGTTCAGTCAGCCTTCGTCAGCTTGTACTGCCCCAAATCGGGGTCATGCGTCATGCGCCAGTAATCCACGAACCGCCACGGCATCGCCGAGAACACGCGGCCACTGCTGTTGCGGTAGTAGGTGCTCATGCCCGGATGGGTCCAGATCATCGACTCGTGCTCGGCATCGACCTTGCGGACGTACTCGTCGAGCACGTCCTGGCGGACATCGATCGCGGCGATGTCCCGTTCGATCATGTCGACGAGACATGCCGTGATGTAGCGGCTCTGGCATTCCGACTGGAAGATGACGCTGCCGCCATGGGCCGGTCCTGAGTTCGGGCCGAGCATGCAGAAGAAGTTCGGAAAGCCCGGCACGGTGAGGCCGAGGAACGCGGTCGGATTGTCGTTGGTCCAGGCTTCACGCAGATTCGTGCCCCCGCGCCCGCTGATATTGAGGCGCGCAGCCATCTCCGTCACCTTGAATCCGGTGGCGACAACGATGATTTCGGCCGGGCGCTGCCTGCCGTCGGCGGTGACAATGCCGCTCTCGTCAAAATGGCTGATCGTCTCGGTGACGAGCTCGACGTTGTCTCGCCTCAAAGTCTTGAACCAATTGTTGTCGAGCAGGATGCGCTTGCCATAGGGCGGATAGGTCGGCACGCATTTCTCGATCAGGTCGGGGCGTCCCTGCAGCTCCGACAGGATGAAGTCCGTCAGCTCCTGGCGGTGCCGGTCGTTGCCCTTGTTGACGGCGCGCTCGGGATGCGGCCAGGCCGGGTCCTTGCGCAGGAAGGGCAAGAGGCCATCGCCGTAGCGCCAGAACATGTTGAAGCGGTACCACTGCACATAGAACGGCAGATGCGCCAGCAGCCAGCGTGCGCCTTCGCTGATCGGGTCGGCATAGCCTTTCACCGGGCGAGCCCATTGCGCGCTGCGCTGGTAGACCGTGACCGAGGCTGCGCGGCCGGCAATCGACGGCACGAGCTGCATCGAAGTGGCACCGGTGCCGATCACGGCGACGTGCTTGCCCTCGACGCTGATGTCATCGGACCACACGGCCGAATGCAGGATCGTTCCCTTGAAGCTGTCCTCGCCTTCGAAGCGGGCGCGTGAGGGATCGTTGAGCTGGCCGATGGCCGAGACAAGCGCGGTGGATTCGAAAGTCTCTTCGCCATTCTCCGTTTTCAGCGTGGAGATCCAGCGCCGCCTGCCTTCGTCCCAGCGCGACGAGGTCAGCTCGGTGTTGACGCGCAGATGCTTGCGGATGCCATATTCGTCGGCGACCTTCAGCAAATAGCCGAGCAGCTCCTCGCGCTGGCAGAAGTAGCGCGTCCAGGCATTGCGCGATCCGAATGAATACGAATAGGAGTGGTTCGGCGTATCGACGCCGCAGCCGGGATAGCGGTTGATCCACCAGGTGCCGCCGAGTTCTTCGTTCTTCTCGACGATGGTGTAGGGGATGCCGAGATGGCCGAGCGCCACGCCGAGCGCGATGGCGCAGACGCCGGCGCCAACGATCAGCACGTGCTGGTCCGCAAGCTTCTCGTCGGAAGGGCGCGTCGCCCAGCGTGCCTCGCGCGCCACGAAGCCCATCTCTTCGCGCATCAGCGGGGCATATTCGGGCGCGACGTTCTCGCCGAGGCAGGCGCGCATCATCCTCAGCAGCAATTCCTCGCCCGGGTCGGTGATCACGGGCTTCGGTGTGCCGTCGGCGAAGAGCTTGACCACGGCGGCGCGGATCTCGTCCTGGATCTCCCGGGTAACCCCGGCCTCGGGATCGGGGATGAGGCGGATATCGCGCTTGGGCAGGTATGGGGGGGCCAGCCACTTCTCGTCGCCGGTCATGTGCACCAGCACCATTAGCAGGCAACGGATATCGCCCTCGGCGATGGCCGAGGCGAGGTCGAGCGGCTTGTGCGGAGATTCGATGTTCATGGCGTGTCCTGATCTCCGGGGGCAGTGAAGAGGCCGCGCGTCATCAGCTTGCGATAGGCGGAGATGACGTGATCGGGTACGGTGGTGACGCCGCCTTCCGAATAGGAATAGCGGCGGCTGAGATAGCCGCGCGCCCCCATCAGCATGTGGACGATCGCCTCGAATTCATCATCGCTGTAATCCTCGATCGCGCCTGCAAGACGAGCCCGGCGCAGGATACGGACATAGGCGACCGAAATGTTGTCGAGATGCTTCTGATACCCGGTTGGTGCGAAGAACTCGGCCTCGTTGAGGATGCGCAGAAATTCCGGCACCTCGCGGATGAAGTCGAAGAAGGCGGAGAAGCGCGCGATCTCCTGCCGTGCCGCATCCGCCGTGCCGGTGCGAGCGCGGATGAATTCAACCATGTCGAGACCGATCTTGGGCAGGAGCTGGTCGAGCAATTCCTGGCGGTTCTCGAAATGATTGTAGAAGGTGCCCTGCGCGACGCCGGCCTGTTCGGTGATGCGGGCGACCGAGGCTTCGGCATAGCCGTATCTGCCCACGACCTTGGTGGCGGCCTCGAATATCTTCTGCTTGGTCCAGGCGTTGCGCTCGACGCGGTTGAGCTTCGTCACCTTGGCGTTCACTTGCGTCATTCAGACGTCTCCAGCTCGGCGCGCAGCACGCGCTTGAGGATCTTTCCGCTTGGATTGCGCGGCAGGCTATCGCGGACGACGAGCTGTTTCGGCACCTTGAAGCTCGCCAGCCGTGCACGGCAATGTTCGGTGAGGGCAGAGAGGTCGAGGCTGGCGCCGTCAGCCAGCACGACGATGGCGACCGGCCGCTCGCCCCAGCGCGCATCGCGCAGGCCAATCACGGCGACCTCGCGCACTTCGGGCAGATCGTAGATGACGCGCTCGACCTCGGAGGAGGCGATGTTCTCGCCACCGGAGATGATCATGTCCTTCTTGCGGTCGGTCAGGTACAGAAAGCCCTCGTCGTCGAGATAGCCGACGTCGCCGCTGCGGAACCAGTCGCCGAAGAAGGCCGAGGCCGTCTTCTCCGGATCCTTCCAATAGCCGCGCGTGATTTTCGGCCCCCGCAGGCAGATTTCGCCGTTGACGTTCGGCGGCAGGACCTTGCCGTCCTCGTCGCGGATCTCGATCTCGACATGGGCAATGGCGCGGCCGGTGGAGCCGATCTTCTCGATCTCGCGGCCGGCTTCCATGAAGGTGTCGCCGCCGACGGTCTCGGTGAGGCCATAGGCGTCGATATAGCGCGCGTTGCGGAAGTATTCGGAGAAGGCGCGGATGCGCAACTCCGGCGTCTTCTCGCCGCCGCCGATAGCCCATGTCAGGCTGGAGACGTCGTAGCGATCGCGGGTGGGACAGGTGAGCATCGCCGTGGTCATGACCGGCGCGAACCAGGCGGCGTTGAGCCTGTCCTCGGCGATCGCCGCAAGCGCCGTCTCCGGCTCGAAATTGCGTTCGATGCGGATGAAGCCGCCATGCCAGAGCACGGCGATGCCCGGCAGATCGAGTGCACCGACGTGATAGAGCGGACCGACGACGAGAAGCCGCGTCTCGGCACCGAGGCCGAGCGCAATCGCCTGGTCGGCGGACTTCCAGTACAAATTATCGTAAGAGAGCATCACGCCCTTGGGGCGGTCGGTCGTGCCCGACGTGTACATCAGCCGCATCAGGTCCGATGGCTGGCGCGGATGCATCGGCGCGGGTGCAGCGCTGCTCGCGAGACGCATGACGCTGTGCTGCGCGGCTTCATCGAGCACGACACTCTTGGCGCCCGCGGCATTCGCTGCCAGCTCTTCATCGACGATCAGCAGGCGCGCGCCGGCATTGCCGACGATGTAGCCGACCTCGTCGCGCGAGAGACGGAAGTTGATCGGCAAGAAGATTGCGCCGAGATGACTGGCGGCAAACACCAGTTCCAGGAACGCCGCGCTGTTCTTCATCAGTACGGCCACGACATCGCCGGGGCCGATGCCCTGCGCGGCGAGCCACCCGGCGACCTTGCGGACGCGTGCATCAAGGACCGCGTAGGAAATCTCTTCGCCGCGATATTTCAGCGCGGGCCGCGCCGGCGTGCGTCGGGCATGAAAGACGATGAAGCTCGATAGATTGATCATTTTCGCTGGCTTCGGGCCGATTCCTAGCCTCGTCTCCTTCCCTGATGAATTCTGACTCGTAATTCATCTTTGGCTTGACGTCACCCCCCTACCTCTGAAATCCTTCGAGAGACGGAGACAAGACGATCTCCGACAGGGATCAGGAAACGCCGACCCGAAAGAGGGAGGGGAGAATGACGAGGACCCGCACGCCGGGCATCAGCCGCCGTTCAACACTGGCGCTGATGGGCGCCGGTGCGATGAGTGTTGCCGCGCCCTGGGTGGCGCGTGCGCAAGCCAAGACCATCAAGATCGGAATGCCGACGATCCTGTCGGGCCGCGTCGCGCAGCTCGGCACGTCCTCGCGCAATGCCGTGATGCTCGAGGTCGAGAAGGTCAACGCCGCCGGCGGGCTCGCCGGCCGGCAGATCGAGATGGTGATCCGCGACTCCAAGGGCCAGCCGCAGGAAGCCGCCCGCGTCGCGCGTGAGCTCGTCAACACCGACGGCTGCGAGCTCGTGATCGACGCCGAAGCCTCCTCCGGCGCCTTCGCGGTGCACGAGGTCGCGCGCGATCTCGGCGTCTTCTGCATTCACACCAATTCGGAGACCTCGGCGCTGACCGCCGATCCCAAGCAGCGCATTCCCAACGCGTTCCGTACCGCGCGGCAGGGCGTGCACGACTCCATCGTCGGCGGCAGCTATGCCGCGGCGATCGCCAAGGCGAAGGGCTTGAAGAAATGGGCGACCTGCTCGCCGGATTATGCCTATGGCCGCGACACCACGGCGGAGTTCACGCTGTACCTGAAGCGCTTCGCGCCCGAGGTCGAGATCATCAGCGAGTCCTGGCCGAAGCTGTTCCAGCCTGACTACACCGAGGTGGTGACGAAGATCCTGCAAGCCAAACCCCAGGCGCTCTATTCCTGCCTGTGGGGCGGCGATCTCACCTCCTATATCGACCAGGCCAACATCTACGCGATGTTCGGCCAGATGGAAGTGTTCGCGGTCAATATGGCTGACTACACTGCGCTCACCGTGGTGAAGAACCTGCCCAAGGGCATCCACTCCGGCAACCGTTACATCAAGACCTTCCCGACCACGCCGGAGAATGCTGCCTGGGGCGATGCCTACAAGGCAAAGTTCAATGAATATCCGACCAACTGGTCGTGGGAGAATGCCACCGCAATCATGCTGATGGCGGAAGCTGCGAAGAAGGCGAACTCGGCCGACGGCAAGAAGATCGCCGAAGTCCTGAAGGGCCTCACCATCAAGTGCCCGTTCGGTGCCGACGGCACCGTGACCATGCGCGGCGACGATCACACCCTCGTCGGCTACGCCATCGGCTGGGGCACGACGATCCCACAGGAGCCATACGTGCCCGAGGTCAAGGCCGGGGACTGGAAGACCATCTTCGAGCTGGAAGCCGAGTGGAAGAAGAGCAAGGGCTATACCTGATCGCGCAAACGGCGGGGACGGACGACCGTCTCCGCCGTCGTTTCCTCTTCGGCGCCGTGTCAGGCGCGTCGCAATGAAAGTGCTCCCGTGGATCTCGATGCGCTTGCCGGCTGTCTCTCCAGTTCCGCGTGCCTGGTGACGCAAACCACCAGCGGCCTTATCATAGGCATGCTGCTGTTCCTCGTCGCCGTCGGGCTGACGCTGATTTTCGGCGTGCTCAAGGTGGTCAATTTCAGCCACGGCGCCTTCTATATGTTCGGCGCCTATTTCGCGATGACGGCCTATCAGCTCACCGGCAGTTTTGCGCTGGCGATGCTCGCGGGCGCGGCCGGCACCGCGGTTCTCGGCCTGATCTTCGAGCGTGTCTTCATGAGCCGCGTCTATGGCGCCGACGTCTTGATGCAGCTCCTCGTCTGCTACGCCTTCGTGCTGATCTTCGACGACGTCGTGCGCATCATCTGGGGGCCCGAGTTCAAGGCGATGGGCATGCCGGCGGCCTTCCAAGTGATGCCGCTGTTCATCGCCGGCGGCGTGGTGCCGCCTTACTATCTGCTGCTGATCGGTGTCGCGCTTCTCGCCGCCATCGTGCTCGGCATCGGCCTGTCGCGCAGCCGCATCGGCAAGGTGATCCGCGCGGCCGCGCACAATCCCGGCATGGTCTCGGCGCTCGGCATCAACACCGGCCTGATCTATGGCGGCGTGTTCGCACTTGGCGGCATGCTGGCGGGCCTTGCCGGGGCGCTCGCAGCGCCGGTGCGCTCGCTGACTCCCGGCATGGGCTTCTCGGTGTTGATCGAGTCTTTCATCGTCACCGTGATCGGCGGCATGGGCTCGATCCTGGGCGCGCTGATCGGCGCGCTGCTGCTCGGCCTGATCCGTTCTTTCGGGTCGCTCGGTTTTCCCCTGTTCACGGAAGGCCTGATGTATCTGTTCATGGTGATCGTGCTGGTCTCAAAGCCCACCGGCCTGTTCGGCAAGGAGGCGGCATGACCGAGCTGGAGGCCGGACGCGCGCAAACCCTGGTGCCGGTGCGCAGCGGTGCCGTGCTGCAACGCTATCGCGACGTGCTGATCGCGCTGATCGCTTTCGCCGTGCTGGCGAGCCTACCATTGTTCACCGGCAGCAAGGCGCTGCTCGATTTCGTCATCCGCTGCTCGGCCTATGGTCTGTTCGCGACCTCGCTTAACCTCCTCGTCGGCTACACCGGGCTGACTTCGTTCGGGCACGGCATGTTCTTTGGCCTTGGTGCCTACAGCTTCGGCCTGATCATGCAGAAGCTCGGCGTGCCGATCCCGGCGGCTTTCGTCGCGACATTGGCCATCACGGCGGTCTTTGCGACAATCATCGGCGCGATCTGCGTGCGGCTGAAGGAGATCTATTTCGCCTTCGTCACGCTCGCCTTCCAGATGCTGATCCACTCGACCATCCTGTCCTGGGCCTCGTTCACCGGCGGCGATCAGGGCCTGCGCGGCGGCATCCCGCGGCCCGTCTTTCTCGGCATCGATCTGTCCAATCATGTCCATCTCTATGTCACGAGCTGCGCGCTGCTCATCCTCGGCCTGCTCGCGATGCGCCAGATCGCACAATCGCCGTTCGGCTACACGCTGCGCATGATCCGCGACAACGCCGCGCGCGCGAGCTTTCTCGGCATCGACGTCTGGCGCGCAAAACTCACCGTGTTCGTGCTGGCCGCGCTGTTCGCGTCGATGGGTGGCATGGTGATGGCGCTGTTCGTGTCGGGCGCCTATCCGGAATTCGCCTATTGGACGATCTCGGGCGAGGGCATCTTCATCAACATGCTTGGCGGCGTCTCTACTTTTCTTGGTCCGATGGTCGGCACGGTGCTGTTGCTGCTGCTCAACGATACTGTCACGCGGTTCACCGAATACCACGGCATCGTGCTTGGGGTCGTCATCCTGTTTTTCGCGCTCGGTTTGCGCAAGGGCCTCCTGGATTTCGTCGCCGAATGGTACGCGCATCGGCGCGAGACGGGCGAGGAGCGCTAGCGATGTGCGATGGACCTATCGAGCAGTCATTCCGGCGCGCACGAAGTGCGAACCCGGAATCTCGAGATTCCGGGTCTGGTCCTGACGGACCATCCTGGAATGACGCTGCCGGACAACGGCGCGAGGCGCACCATGCTTGAGATCCGCAACCTCGCAAAATCCTTCGGCGGCGTGAAGGCGACCAACGACGTCTCGCTCGACTTCCCCGACGGCTCGCTCACTGCCGTGATCGGGCCGAATGGCGCAGGCAAGAGCACCTTCTTCAACCTGATCACCGGCGCCTTGAAACCGGATTCCGGCCAGGTTCTGCTCGACGGCGTCGATCTTGCCGGCCGCTCACCGCCCGAGATCGTGCGACACGGTATCGGCCGCGCCTTCCAGGTCGCGAGCATCTTTAAGTCGCTGACGGTAGAGGAAACCATGCTCGCCGCCGTCAGCGCCGATCAGCGCACTTCCGCGGTGCTGCACAAGCGCTTTCCCTTGCCCGAAGCGCGCGACCGCGCTGAGCACGTGATGGAGCTGCTGGGTTTGGCGAGCAAGCGTCATCGCACCGCGGCGACGCTATCGCATGGCGACCAGAAGCTGCTCGACATTGCGCTGGCGCTCGTGCTCGAACCGAAGGTCCTGCTGCTGGACGAGCCGACCGCAGGCATGGGGCCGGAAGAGCGCTGGCGCATGATCGACAAGGTTCGCGAGCTCTGGGAGATCCAGAAGATCACCGTCGTCTTCATCGAGCACGACATGGACATCGTGTTCAAGATCGCACCCAAGATCGTCGTGCTGTGCTACGGCCGCATCCTCGCCACCGGCACGCCGGACGAGATCCGCAACAACAGCGCCGTGATCGACGCCTATCTGGGCACCGAGCATGCGGGAGCCGCCGCATGAGCGCCCCCGTCATCGAAGTCGCCGATCTCGATGTCTATTACGGCACCAGCCAGATCCTGTTCGGCGTCGGCCTTTCGGTGCGGCAGGGCGAGACGATGGCGCTGCTCGGCCGTAACGGCGCCGGCAAGTCGACGACGATGAAGGCGATTATGGGGCTGGCGCCGCCGCGACGGGGCAGGGTGAGCCTGCGCGGAACGGTGATATCCGGTCTTAAGCCGCACACCATCGCGCGCGCCGGCCTCGGCTTCGTGCCGGAGGACCGCCAGATCTTTCCGGAGCACACGGTCGAAGACAATCTCGTCATCGGGAAAAAGAAGGGACCGGGCGGCCAGGACGAATGGCCGATCAAGCGCATCTACGAGGTCTTTCCGCTCCTGGAACCGCTGCGTCATCGCATTGCCGGGCGCCTCTCGGGCGGCGAGCAGCAGATGCTGGCGATCGCGCGCACGCTGATGGGCAATCCAGCGCTGCTGCTGCTGGACGAGCCGAGCGAGGGCCTCGCTCCGATCATCGTGCAGCGGATCGGCGAGCTCCTGCGGCAGCTCCGCTCGCTCGGATCGACCGTGCTGATCGCCGAGCAGAACATGCATTTCTGCCTGGGGCTCGCGAGCCACGCCACCGTCATCGACAAGGGCCAGATCGTCTATGCCGCCGGGATCGACGAACTCAGGGCCAACGAGGCAATCCGGCGCCGCTATCTGGCTCTGTAAGTCGGGTGCCAGTGTCCAAATAGGCCGGAAGAAGAAAACTATCGTTCCGCGCCCGTCCGACGGAAGGAGATTTCCTCCGCAAGGACAAAAACGCCAATCGCTTCCATTGCTGTTTGCGGCCGAAACGACGACATTCCCATCAGAATTTGATGGATTGGCCAGAGCCATGGAACGTACCGGATTTGAACCCTTCGGCGAGCAAATGGTGTCCGCGACGGACACCCAGCCGCGGTCGCGCACGTCGAAGCTCTTGCTGCGTGCCGGCACCGGACTGTTCTGGTCGCTGGTTGCTGGTATCGTGCTTGCCCGCGCCGCCTTCTTCGAGCCCGGCGTCTATGACGGCTTCAGCCGCGTCGCTTCCCTCGCCAAGAGCCTGATCTTCTGAGGCTGGTTGTCCGGGCTGAGGATAGAACCTCCCCCGGGACCTGATATGTCGAAAACTTATTTCCCTCCCGGGCCGCGCTGCGTATAAATCCTTCTCCTCAGGGAGAAATTTGTGTCGCAGAATCAAGCATCCAGCCCGGCCGACGCCAAGCCGGCCACAGCCGCAAGCCGCATTGCGGCACTGATTCCCGGCATTCTCCTTTGCGTTCTGATCGCCGGCGTCTCCGCCCTGCTGGAGCGCGCCGAGTTGGGTATGTTCGAGCATCCCTATGTCGAAGCGCTCGTCATGGCGATCCTGCTCGGCATGGCGCTCCGCAGTTTCTGGAAGCCGGCGCCCCGGTGGCAGACCGGGATCGCCTTCAGCGCAAAACAGCTGCTCGAGGTCGCGGTCATGCTGCTGGGAGCCTCGATCAGCTTCGCCGCGATCGCCGCCTCGGGCATCGCGCTCCTCGTCTCGATCGCGGCCGTCGTCGTGATCGCGCTATGTGTCTCCTTCGGCCTCAGCCGTCTGTTGGGTCTGTCGACACGCCTGTCGATCCTGATCGCCTGCGGCAACTCGATTTGCGGGAATTCGGCGATTGCTGCCGTGGCGCCGATCATCGGTGCCAACAACGACGAGATCGCATCCTCGATCTCCTTCACCGCCATCCTTGGCGTGATGATGGTGCTTGGCCTGCCGCTCCTGATCCCGCTGCTGCAATTGTCGGCCACGCAATACGGCATCCTCGCGGGCCTCACCGTCTATGCTGTGCCGCAGGTTCTGGCCGCCACGGTGCCGGCCGGACTCGTCGCGACCCAGATCGGCACGCTGGTCAAGCTGATGCGCGTCCTGATGCTCGGGCCCGTCGTCGTTGGCTTGTCGCTGGTCGCCTCGCGCTGGCAGGCCGATGCCAAGAAGACCAATGTCGGCTTTTTCCGCCTGGTCCCGTGGTTCATCCTCGGCTTTCTCGCGTTGGCGACCCTGCGCTCGCTCGAGATCGTGCCGGCGACGGTGGTCGGTCCCGTGACGAAGATCACCGGTTTTCTCACCGTGGTGTCGATGGCCGCACTCGGGCTAGGTGTCGACGTCCGTGTGCTTGCCAATGTCGGAGGCAGGGTGACGGCAGCCGTCACGCTCTCGCTGCTGCTGTTGCTCGGCATCAGCCTCGCGCTGGTGCATTGGTTTAAGTGATTAGAACAAAACAGCCCTACGGTGGGCAAAGGCGCGAATGCATCGTGCCCGCCCGTGGATCCACATTCGTGGTGAGGATGGTGGGCACGCTTCGCTTCGCCTGCCCTGCGAAATCTAATGTATCGGCGGCGCCTAGATCACATCCGCGAGCGAATGCCCATGCAGCTCGATGTTCAGCCCCTGCATGCCCATGTCGTTGATCTCGCCGCCCATCGCTTTCAGGCTTTCCTCGCGGATCAGCGACATCAGCCCGCGGCGAAGCGCCAGGAACTCCGACGACATCATCATCGATTGCTGCCGCGGCCGCTCCAGCGGGATCGGGATTTCCGCCTTGATCGAGCCGGGCCGCGCGGTCATGCAGTAGACGCGGTCGGAGAGGAAGATCGCCTCGTCGATATCGTGGGTGACGAACAGCACCGAAATCTTCAGCCGCTGCCACATGTTGGTGAGGATCTGCTGCATGATGACGCGGGTCTGCGCGTCGAGCGCGCCGAAGGGCTCATCCAGCAGCAGGACCTTCGGTCCCGTAGCGAGCGCGCGGACGATGCCGACGCGCTGCTTCATGCCGCCGGACAGCTTTTCCGGATAGTGCTTCTCGAACGCCTCGAGCCCCGCGAGCCCCAGCAGCGTGCGCGCGGCGCGTTCGCGCTGCGAGCGTGGCATGCCGCGCATCTTCAGGCCGAACTCGACGTTCTCCCGCACGGTCTTCCAGGGGAACAGTGAATATTGCTGGAACACCATGCCGCGTTCGGCGCTGGGGCCGTTGACGCGGTCGCCATCGACGGTGACGATGCCCGTTGTCGGCTTGAGGAAGCCTGCGACCGCGTTCAGCAGCGTCGATTTTCCGCAGCCGGAGGGGCCGACGATCGAGACGAACTCGCCGGGCCTCACATGGATTTGCGTATCAGTGACGGCCTGAACGGGTCCCTCGATCGTCTCGTAGGCGAGGGAGAAGTTCCTGACCTCGATGTGGCCTTTCGACGTATTCGCAAGCACCTCGCTCATGTCGACCTCCACGGCATCACCAACTGGCCCGCGCCCCTGATAAGCAGGCTCGATCCGAGACCGAGCACGCCGATTGCGATCATGCCGAGCGCGATGTCGGCATACTGGACCAGCGAATACGCCTCCCAGGTGAAGTAGCCGATACCGTACTGACCGGAGATCATCTCGGCAGCAATCAGCGACACCCATGCGACGCCCATGCCGACGGTAAGGCCGGTAAAAATGTGCGGCAGCGAGGCCGGAAAATACACCTCGCGGAAGATCGACCGCTCGCGCGCACCGAGACATTGCGCGGCGCGAACCAGAACGGGATCGACCAGCGACATGCCGTGCAGCGTGTTGACCAGGACTGGGAAGAACGAGCCGAGGAAGGTGATGAATACGATGCTCTGCTCGTTGGTCGGCCACAGCATGATGGCCATCGGCACCCAGGCGATCGCCGGGATCGGCCGCAGCACTTCGGCGACCGGGAAGATCACCTCGTGCACCAGCTTGAATCGCCCCATGATCAGGCCGAGCGGCACGCCGACGATGGCTGCGAGTGAGAAGCCGATGAAGATGCGCCGGCAGCTCAGCAGGATATGCATCAGGAATTTGGGGTCGTGGATCGCCGTGGTGAAGCTCGCATAGACCGCGAGCGGCGAGGGCACGTTGGTGAAGCGCACGAAGAACACGACGCGATAGGTCGTGAGCAGATGCCAGACCAGGAGGAAGGCGATCAGCGAGGCGATGCCGATCGCGGTGGCGCGCAGCCGGCCCTGGTTGAGCCGGTACCAGCGCAGCGCGATCGTACCGAAGGAGGCCGGGGTTGCGAGCGGCGTGGCGGCGGGCGCGCGGCTCGCCTCTGCAATGGCTGTTGCCGGCATGCTATCCTCGGGATGTCTGACGAGGGCGGGACTGCTCACGTCTTGCCTCCGCCGACTGCCGCCTTTACCGCGTCATCGAAGCCGAGCACCTTGCCGCTGATCTTGGCCGCGTATGCCTCGGCGTCCTTCTTCAGCAGGAACGGTGCGACATCGCCATTGCCGACGGCGAAGAAGGCCTGGTCGGCGAACAGCTTGATACCCCGGGTCGTATCGAAGACGTAAGCGACGTTGATCTTCTTGCCCTTGGCCTTGTAATCGGCATAGGCGCCGAGCGTGCAACTGGCTGACGAGAAGGGCATGATTCCGGCATCGTCGACCCAGACCTCGCCGGCCTTACGCGGGTCGGCGATCGGCTTCTTGCAGAAGGCGTCATCGCCGGAGACCTCGTAGTTCCTGGTGCTCGCAAGCTGCGCGTCATAGTCGAGCTTCATCTCGGCATAGGCCTTGCGGACGTAGCTGTCGTCGACCCACTTCCTGGGATCGAATTCCTTCATGCGACCGAGGTTCTGCAGCACCTTGACGTCGGCGGTTGCGGCGTCGATCAGCACCGGCTTGATCGAGGGATCGGTGGTCATGTTGCCGCCGGGGCCGAGGAAGATGTAGACGACTTCCTTGTTGATGCCGGTCCACTGTTGGATCTTTTCCGCGGCGAGCTTCGGATCCTCGCGCAGCCACTGATTGGCGGCAATCAGCGCCTTGAAGTAGGCGACGACGACCTCGGGATATTTGTCGGCGAAGTCGGTGCGGACGACGATACCGTGGAAAGTCGGCAAGTTCGTCTCGACGCCGTCAAAGATCTTTCGCGCGAAGCCGCGGAAGGGCAGCAGCTCGGCGAAGGGGACGAAGTCGGCGTGCGCGTCGATCTTCTTCTCCTGGAGATTGGTCGAGCCGACCTCCGGGCTCTGGCTGACGAGCTGGAAGAAGTCGGATGCATAGCCGCGGTCCTGCATCGCCTTCAGAACCATGCCGTGCGCGGCGGAACCGAAGGGGACGCTGACGAGCTTGCCCTTGAGATCGGCGAGATCGTAGTAGGACGAGTCCTTGTGGACGACGAGGCCATTGCCGGACCCGGACAGGCTATAGGCGGCGATGCCGACCAGCCGGCTCTTGCTCTCCGGATTGCTCTCGAAGGTGAAGCCGTTCACGATCAGCGGATAGTCGCCCATCATGCCGATCTGCAGCTTGTTCGCCATCATCGCGTTGGTGACGGGTGGGCCGGAGGTGAAATTCTGCCACTCCAGCTCGAACTTGATGTTGGCGTATTTTCCGTCCCTCGGCAGGTATTTTTCAAGGAGACGCAACTGGCGGATGACGACGCCGGCGGTCACCGTGTTGGTCGTGGTGTCCTGCGTGCCGATGCCGAGCGTGACGGTTTCCGCCGAGGCCGGTTGCGTGACGAGTAGCGCCAGCGACGTCACCGACATCGCGATCGAGAGCGTGGGAAGATGGCGGACCATTCTCATCCTCATTCGGTTGGATGTGCTGTGGTTGCCATGATTGGGTGAGGGCGTGGACAGGGCAAATCCGGAGTGGCTTTCGCAGTCGATTAGTTGCCGGGAAAGGCTGATTGCATACGCCTTGGGCAGTCCTGCACTATAAAGCCGCTTGCCTGTGCATTCGCCTTGGCCGCAAATTTGTCTAGTCAGTTGCGTGACCGCGCATCTCCTCCAGCACGTCGGTCCGGCAGATCACGATCTGCGACCGCTTGGTCACCACGATTCCCTTCTCCTGCATGCGCTTCAGACTGATCGTGACCCATTGCCTTGTGGCGCCAACCATGTGGGCGATGTCGGCGTGGGTGAAGGCTGCGGCGATCACAGTGCCGTCGGCGTCGTCGACGCCATAGAGCTCGACGAGGTGTAGCAACAGGTGCGCAAGACGCTGCGTGATCGAGCGCGTTCCCAGCATCTGGGCCAGGGCCGAATAGCATTTGCCCTTGAACGTGAGGCCTTCGATGAGGCCGATCGCGAGGTTCGGGATCTCTGCGGCAAGCGACCGCAGCTCCTTTCCGGGCAGGTGCACCACGCTGCAATTGCTGGACGCAACGCCGGACCATTGGTGCACGGTGCCCTCGAACACTTCGGGCCCGCCGACGAAATTGCCGACATGCCAGTAGGCGAGGGTGATCTCGCGCCCTAGCGGCGAAGTGTAGAACACGCGGATGCGGCCGCTCTCGATCAGCCAGATGCCGTCATGCTTGCCGCCCTGGCTGAACAACGTCTGGCCGCGGTTGAGCACCTTGCGGCGGCCCTGCTTGAGCACCAACTCCCGCTCGCGTGGAGAGAGCTTGTCCATCAGCGGCGGCGGCCCGCCGATCCATCGTTGGTTTTCAGTGAGCAGCAGCGAGGAGCTGCCGGCAGGCCGGACTGTCGGGGGAATGGGCCCACGAACCACATTGGCGGCCTGCAACATCGTCTGCCTCCGGAACGTTCAAATCGTTCTAAAGAGGAGCAATGTCCGTGCCAGATGGGGAGCGATTTACTTGCTGCGTCATTCCGGATGCGCGCAAAGCGCGCAGGCCCGGAACCCATAACCACGAGCCGGGGCTATGGATTCCGGGCTCGCCCTTCGGGCGCCCCGGAATGACGACTAAGTTATGGGGTCAACACCCCGCCAGGCTCAGCAGATACGGCTTCGGGTAGATCCCCCGAGCATGCCCATCCGAGAACGAGATGTTCAGCCCGTAACCGAGATCGCCGATCTCGGTGATGGCGATGCCGGGAAACCTGTCGGGGAAGTGGCCGTCGAAGCGGGCACGGGTGCAGTGGGCGCATTTGCAGGAGAGGCGGAGTGTTTCGGCAGAAACGCTGAGCGCGTCGTCCTGTGTCGTGCGGACCAGCAGCGCGGCGAGATCGGCGCTGGCTTCATAGTCGGCGATAGCAGGTGCCACCAAGGTCATGGTCATGACGAACCTCCGACTTCAATCTATGTCGGTGCGGGCGCGCACGAATAGCAACTAATTGCCGGCGTAGGCGTGATCGGGCGCCTTGCCTTCAGTCATAGCTCGCGAAATGTGAAACTAATCGACCAGGAATTTCACTTCCACATTGCCGGACTCGTCCCTCTCCGAAATCTTCTGCGCCATCGATCGCGAAGGAGAGAGCATGAGTGCATTTCAGAAGGAAACGGTTCTGTCGGTCAGGCACTGGACCGAGTCCCTGTTCAGCTTCACCGCAACGCGCGATCCCGGCTTTCGTTTCCAGAACGGCCAGTTCGCGATGATCGGCCTGGAGGTCGAGGGCAAGCCGTTGATGCGGGCCTACAGCATGGCCAGCGCCAACCACGAGGAGGCGCTCGAATTCTTCTCGATCAAGGTGCAGGACGGTCCGCTGACCTCGCGCCTCCAGAGGATCAAGGAAGGGGACATCATCCTGGTCGGCCGCAAGGCGACGGGGACGCTGATCACCGGCAATCTCATTCCGGGAAAGCGTCTGCTGCTGCTGTCGACCGGAACGGGCCTGGCGCCGTTCGCCAGCCTGATCAAGGACCCCGACGTCTACGAGAACTACGAGACCATCGTGCTTGCCCATGGCTGCCGCCAGGTCTCCGAGCTCGCCTATGGCGAGCACGTCGTCGCTGGTCTGCACAACCACGAATTCTTCGGCCCGCAGATCCGCGACAAGCTGGTCTACTACCCGACCGTCACCCGCGAGCCGTTCCGGAACCGCGGCCGCATCACCGACCTGATCGCCTCGAACCAGCTTTTTGACGATATCGAGCAATCCGGCCTCGATATCGAGACCGACCGTATCATGCTTTGTGGCAGCCCCGCGATGCTGGAGGAACTGCACGACATGTTCTCCGCGCGCGGCTTCGTGGAGGGCAACCATAGCGAGCCCGGTCATTTCGTCATCGAAAAGGCCTTCGTCGAGCGCTGAGGCGCAAATCGCATCCCGGCGACAACTAATTGCTATCGCCCGGACGCCGCCTGAACAAATCTGACGCAAAGGCGCCGACCATCGGCGAACCAGGAGCAAGTGATGGCACTAGATCAGATCGTCGACGGACTTTCGGAGGTTTCCTGCGATGTGCTGGTGATCGGCGGCGGCACGGCCGGCCCGATGGCGGCGCTGAAGGCGAAGCTGAAGAACCCGAAGGCCAATGTCGTTCTGCTCGAAAAAGCCAATGTCAAGCGCTCCGGGGCGATCTCGATGGGCATGGACGGGCTGAACAACGCCGTCATCCCCGGTTATGCGACGCCGGAGCAATACACCAAGGAAATCACCATTGCCAACGACGGCATCGTCGACCAGAAGGCGGTCTATAAATACGCGCAGAATTGCTACAAGATCATCGAGGAACTGGACAGCTTTGGCATCCGCTTCCTGAAGAACGAGAACGGCGACTACGCCGTCAAGAAGGTGCACCACATCGGCACCTATGTGCTGCCGATGCCGAACGGCGAGACCGTGAAGAAGGCGCTGTACCGCCAACTTCGTCGGGCCCGCATCCTGATCTCCAACCGCTACATGGCGACGCGGCTGCTGAAGTCCGCCGATGGTCGCATCGCGGGGGCCGTCAGTGTCAACACCCGCACCGCCGAGATGCTGGTGATCAAGGCCAAGGCCGTGATCCTCTGCATGGGCGCCGCCGGCCGCCTGGGCCTGCCAACCTCCGGCTACATGTTCGGCACCTATGAGAATGCCGCCAATTCCGGCGACGGCTACGCCATGGCCTATCACGCCGGCGCCGCGCTCGCGAACCTCGAATGCTTCCAGATCAACCCGCTGATCAAAGACTATAACGGCCCGGCCTGCGCCTATGTCGCCGGTCCGTTCGGCGCATATACGGCGAACAACGAAGGCTCGCGCTTCATCGAATGTGACTATTGGTCCGGCCAGATGATGCTGGAGTTTTACAACGAGCTCCTGTCCGGCAAGGGCCCGGTGTTTCTCCAGCTCAAGCATCTTCACCCCGACACCATCTCCGAGATCGAGTCCACGCTGCACAAGGTGGAGCGTCCGACGCGCGGGCTGTTTCAGCAGGGACGCGGGGTCGATTACCGCAGCGAGTCGATCGAGATGCACATCTCCGAGATCGGCTTCTGCTCCGGTCACAGCGCCTCCGGCGTGTTCGTCGACGATAATGCGCGCACAACCGTGCCCGGCCTCTACGCCGCCGGCGACATGGCGAGCGTGCCGCACAACTACATGCTTGGCGCCTTCACCAACGGCTCGGTCGCTGGAATTGACGCGATGGAGTTCGCCGACAGCCATGACTTCGCGGAGTTCGACGCCGCCGACGTCGCACTGGAGCGTGAGCGCGTGATGGCGCCGACCAGGCGAGAGGACGGCATTCCGCCGAACCAGATCGAGTACAAGACCCGGCGCCTGGTCAACGACTATCTCCAGCCGCCGAAGGTCACGCGCAAATACGAGCTCGGGATGCGCCGCCTCGCCGAAGCGCGGGAGGACATGCAGGAGCGCATGATCGCGCGCAACGCGCATGAGCTGCTCCGCGCCCTCGAAGTGCAGTCGATCATGGACTGCGCCGACATGGCCGCGCACGCCTCGCTCTATCGTGAGGAAAGCCGCTGGGGCCTCTATCACTGGCGCACGGATTTTCCGGAGAAGGACAACGAGAACTGGTTCTGCCACACGCTGCTGTCTAAGTGCGACGGCAAGATGACCAGCGAGAAGCGCGCCGTCGAACCCTATGTCGTGCCGATCGCCGACGACGAGAAGGATCTGTACGACAAGCAGCGCATCCGCGCCTCGGCCTGACGCACCAGAACACAACAGGAGACATCAAATGCCTCTCGCATCCTATCAGACATCGGTCCCGGTGGTCGTCGACGACGCCAAATGCATCGCTGACAAGGGTTGCACCGTCTGCGTCGACGTGTGCCCGCTCGACGTCCTGCGCATCAGCGACATGACCAACAAGGCCTACATGGCCTATGACGAGTGTTGGTATTGCATGCCCTGCGAAGCCGATTGCCCGACCGGTGCCGTCACCGTCAACATTCCCTATCTGTTGAGGTGATCATGTCGGGCCCGTTCGAGTCCTATGACGACCTCGACGACGCTGACGAGCGGCTGCAGGCGGCCGATCCCGCCGAGCGTCGCGTCGCCATCATCGCGCTCGGCCATTCCGGCGATCCCGCCGCGGTCGCGCATCTCGCCAAGCTGGTTGCCGATCCCGACAGCGGCGTTCGCCAGCAGGTCGCGATGGCGCTCGGCGAGTTCGACGGGCCGGAGGCGGCGAGCGCGCTGGTGAAGCTGCTGGTCGATCCCGAGAGAATCGTCGCAGCCGCGGCGGCCGACAGCATGGCCGAGTTCAAGGATCCGGCCTGCGCCGGGATCATCCTGCCGCTGGTCAAGCACGCACACGCCTTCGTCCGCATGGGCGCGCTGCGTGCGCTGAGGGAATTGCGCTGCAAGGACACGCTCAAGCCGGCGCTGGAAGCACTCCAGGATGCCGATGCCGCCGTGCGCGTGCAGGCGATCGGCGTGATCGGCTTCCTCAAGCTGGAAGAATCGATCCCGGCGCTGACCGCGCTGATCAACGATCCCGACGCCCATGTCCGCCGCGCCGCGGTCAGCGCGTTGGCTTTCTCGCAGATGAAGCCCGCGGCAGAGACGATCACGCGCGCGCTGAAGGACTCGGATTGGATGGTCCGCGAGATGGCTGCGGAAACGCTGGGTCTCAACGCCAACGGTTCGCTCGCGGCCGATCAGCTCGTCGGCTCGCTCGCCGACGAATTCTGGCAGGTGCGGCTCAAGGCCATTCGCAGCCTCGGCAGGATGAAGGTCGAGCGCGCGGTACGCCCGATTGGCAATTGCATCAACCATGACCAGGCGAACTTGCGCAAGGAGGCGGCCGCCGCGCTCGGCGAGATCGCCCATCCTGACGGCGAGGCGTTCCTGGTGGTGATCGCCGACGATCCCGATCCCGATGTCCGCAAGAACGCACGCTGGGCGCTGCAGCAGATCGCAGCCCGCAAGGCGCGGGCAGGGGCATAGCCGCCTCGTTGCCACTCTGGACTTCCCCCGCCAGACGTTTATTGGTCTTCGCCAATGCGATCGGCCGTCTTCGAGTGCGGCCGGTCCTTAGAAACAGCGAGGACGCCGGCCATGACGACATTGACTGTGAAGGATCTTCTCCCCGAGGATGGCACGCGGGGAACATTGGCCGGCCGCGTCTGGCTGCCGCAGGTCAATGGTCCGGCCGTGGTCGCCGTGCGCGGCGACGGCGTGTTCGATGTCACCGCGAGATTCCCGACCATCAGCGCGCTCTGCGAAGATGACAATCCCGCCCAGGCGCTTGCTGCGGCCAAGGGTGAACGTATCGGCGATCTCGAAGCAATCGTTGCCAACACGGCACCCGACGGGCGTGACCCGAAAAAGCCGTGGTTGCTTGCACCGGTCGATCTCCAGACATTGAAGGCTGCGGGCGTCACCTTCGCCATCTCGATGCTGGAGCGCGTCATCGAGGAGCGGGCCAAGGGCAACCCGGCCTCGGCCGAGGCGATCCGCAAAGAAGTCACCCGGCTGATCGGCGACGATCTGTCCAAGCTCAAGCCGGGCTCGGACCAGGCGATGCACCTGAAGCAGGTGCTGATCGATCAGAACGCCTGGAGCCAGTATCTCGAGGTCGGCATCGGCCCCGACGCTGAAGTCTTCACCAAGGCGCCGACGCTGTCGTCGGTCGGCACCGGCATGGACGCCGGCCTGCATCCGAAATCGACCTGGAACAATCCCGAGCCGGAACTCGTGCTGTTCGTCTCCAGCCGCGGCAAGATCGTCGGCGGGGCGCTCGGTAACGACGTCAACCTCCGCGATTTCGAGGGCCGTTCTGCGCTGCTGCTGTCGAAGGCCAAGGACAACAACGCGTCCTGCGCAATCGGCCCGCTGCTGCGCCTGTTCGACGATACGTTCTCACTCGACGACGCGCGCAAGCTGGACATCGGCTTGAATGTCACGGGCACGGACGGCTTCGTCCTCGACGGCCATTCCTCGATCAGCAAGATCAGCCGCGATCCGACCGATCTGGTTGCGCAGACCATCGGCAAGATCCATCAATACCCTGATGGCTTCGTGCTGTTCCTGGGAACGATGTTCGCACCGGTCAAGGATCGCGATGCGCCGGGGCAGGGGTTCACCCACAAGCGCGGCGACATCGTCACGATCTCCGCGCCCGAGCTCGGCAAGCTCGTCAACCGCATGCGCACCAGCGACGAGTGCGAGCCGTGGACGTTTGGCATCGGCGCGCTGATGAAGAACCTGGCGCAACGGAAGCTGATCTAGTTTCTGCGCCTCTCCCGCTTGCATGCGAGGAGAGGCCGACACGCGAAGCGTGGCGAGTGAGGGCCTGCCACTGGTCGCTCTGGCTGACATACGCAGAACTCTCGCTGTGCTCGCAATGACGCGGAGGAGATTGCGAGGCTGTCGGTCACCGTCCTCGCGGAGACTCCCTCATTTTGGCCGCCTCATACTTTTTCATCTCCCCGTTGCAGGGCTGGAACAAAATCGCTCTGAGCGTGTCGTAAGACCATCCATCCCGCCGACGTCCGTCCTCCGTCTAATAGTCAAATAATATGACTAGTCGGAACCCATCTTCCGTGAAATAGTGCCTCCCGCCGGCTCAAAGCTCGGCTTACAGGTGCCATGTTACCTATCTGGCGCCTCAGATAACATCTTGGGAGACACGCCTGATGACCCCTAAAGTCCTCCTTGCGGCCAGCGCCGCGGCCGCCTTGTTGCTCGCGCTGCCAGCCAGCGCTGCCCAGCTCACCATCGGCTTCTCGCAGATCGGATCGGAATCCGGCTGGCGCGCGGCCGAGACTTCGGTCTCCAAGCAGGAAGCCGCTAAGCGCAAAGTCAATCTCAAGATCGCCGACGCGCAGCAGAAGCAGGAGAACCAGATCAAGGCGATCCGCTCCTTCATCGCGCAGAACGTCGATGCCATCTTCCTTGCGCCTGTCGTCTCGACCGGCTGGGATTCGGTGCTGAAGGAAGCCAAGGAAGCCAAGATCCCGGTGGTGCTGCTCGACCGCGACATCGATCCTTCCGGCAAGGACCTCTATCTCACCGCCGTCACCTCCGACAGCGTGCATGAGGGCGCCGTCGCGGGCGACTGGCTCGCCAAGACGGTGGGGACGAAGGCCTGCAACATCGTTGAATTGCAGGGCACGGTCGGCGCCAGCGTCGCAGCCAACCGCAAGAAGGGCTTTGATACCGCGATCGCCAAGCATGCGAACCTGAAGGTGCTGCGCAGCCAGACCGGTGACTTCACCCGCGCCAAGGGCAAGGAGGTGATGGAGAGCTTCATCAAGGCCGAAGGCGGCGGCAAGTCGATCTGCGCGGTCTACGCCCACAACGACGACATGATGGTCGGCGCGATCCAGGCCATGAAGGAAGCCGGCCTCAAGCCCGGCAAGGACATTCTCACGGTCTCGATCGACGCCGTGCCCGACATCTTCAAGGCGATGGCCGCGGGCGAGGCGAATGCCACGGTCGAGCTGACGCCGAACATGGCCGGCCCCGCGCTCGATGCCATCGCGGCGTTCAAGGAGAAGGGCACGGTTCCGCCGAAATGGATCCAGACCGAGTCCAAGCTCTATACCGCGGCGGACGATCCGCAGAAGATCTACGACAGCAAGAAGGGCCTCGGTTACTGAGGCGGGCACGCCTCGCCGGGCCGCTTCTTGCGGCCTGGCGGTCCCCCTCGAAACCGCTGCGCGAACGAATAGGCTGGGCATCCGCATCATGAGCGGACGCCGGTGGGAGTGACGTTGCGATGGAAAACAGCCCCGATCCTGCTCCGCCGCTCCTTGAGGTGCGCGGGATCAGCAAGAGTTTCGGCGCCGTGCGTGCACTGCAGGAGGTCGACTTCACGCTGCGCGCCGGCGAGATCCATGCCCTGCTCGGCGAGAACGGCGCCGGCAAGTCCACACTGATCAAGGTGATCACCGGCGTATTCCCGCGCGATGCCGGCATCGTCAGGATCAGTGGTGAAGAGGTCGCGCCGCGCTCGGCCAAGGCGGCGCTTGGCGCCGGCATCGCCACCGTCTACCAGGAGGTCAACCTGCTGCCGAACCTGTCGGTGGCGCAGAACCTGTTCCTCGACCGCCAGCCGATGCGCTTCGGCATCGTGCGCGAAGGCGAGATGCGCCGCCGCGCCAAGGCACTGCTCGCGGATTTCGGTCTCGATATCGATGTCGCCGCGCCGCTCGGCAACTATTCGGTGGCAATCCAGCACGTCACCGCGATCGCGCGCGCCGTCGATCTCTCCGCACGCGTGCTGATCCTGGACGAGCCGACTGCCAGCCTGGACCGCCATGAGGTCGAGATTCTCTTCGGCATCATGCGCCAGCTCGCGCAGCGCGGCATCGGCATCGTCTTCGTCAGCCACTTCCTCGATCAGGTCTACGAGATCTCCGACCGCATCACGGTGCTGCGCAACGGCCGTCTGGTCGGCGAGCGTGAGACAGTCTCGCTGCCGCGCCTCGACCTGATCCGCATGATGCTCGGTCGCGAGCTTGCAGAGACCACCAGCGCGCGGGCTTCTGTCACCGAGCACAAGGCGCGCGAGATCTGCGCGAGCTTCGAAGGTTACGGCAAGGCCGGTTACGTCGCGCCGTTCAATCTCGAGCTGCGCCATGGCGAGGTCGTGGGACTTGCTGGACTGCTCGGTTCGGGCCGCACCGAGACGGCGCGGCTGGTGTTCGGCGCCGAACGCGCCGATCTCGGGCAGGCCAAGGTAGAGGGCGTCCCGGTGCGGCTGCAGTCGCCGCGCGACGGTGTGCGCCACGGTTTTGGCTATTGCCCGGAGGAACGCAAGACCGACGGCATTATTGCCGAGCTCAGCGTGCGCGAGAACATCGTGCTCGCGCTCCAGGCCAAGCGCGGCCTCTATCGCCCGCTGTCGCGCCGCGAGCAGGACGAGATCGCGCGCCGCTACGTCAAGATGCTCGACATCCGCCCGCCTGATCCGGAACGTCCCGTTGGACTGCTTTCCGGCGGCAATCAGCAGAAGGTGTTGCTGGCGCGCTGGCTCGCGACCTCGCCGCGGCTCCTCGTGCTGGACGAGCCGACCCGCGGCATCGACGTCGGCGCGCATGCCGAAATCATCCGACTGATCCGCGAACTGTGCGACGAGGGCCTGGCGCTGTTGGTGATCTCCTCCGAGCTCGACGAGATCGTGACCTATTCGGATCGAGTCGTGGTGCTGCGCGACCGCGCCCATGTCGAGGAGCTCGCTGGAGAGGCGATCGACGTCGGCCACATTCTCGCGGCGATCGCCGCCGATGGCGCCGCGACTGCGCATGAGGGCCGGGCATGACCGCACTGTTGCCGCGCCGCGGCCTTGCCCAGGTCCTGGCGTTGATCGTCATCCTGGCGGTCGATCGCATCGTATCGCCTCAGTTCTTCGACCTGCGCCTGCAGGACGGGCGGCTGTTCGGCAGCCTGATCGACGTGCTCAATCGCGGCACGCCCGTGGCACTGCTCACGCTCGGCATGGTGCTGGTGATCGCGACGCGCGGTATCGATCTCTCAGTCGGCGCCGTCATGGCGATTTCGGGCGCCATCGCGGCCGGCCTCGCCGACAGCCACGGGCTGCCGATCGTGCTGGCGGCCGCGCTTGGCGCCGGACTCGTCTGCGGCTTGTGGAACGGCTTCCTCGTCGCCGTGCTCGGCATGCAGCCGATCGTGGCCACGCTGATCCTGATGGTGGCGGGACGCGGCATCGCCCAGCTGATCACCGAGGGGCGCATCGTCACCTTTTCCTCACCGGACCTGGTCTGGCTCGGCAATGGCTCGGTACTCGGCCTGCCGGTTCCGGTCGTGATCGCCCTGGGCATGCTGATCCTCACCGCCGCAGTGGTGCGCGGCTCGGCGCTCGGGCTGCTGATCGAGGCAACCGGTGGCAATGCGCGGGCGAGCGAGCTCGCCGGCGTCGGCACCCGCGCCATGATCCTTTCGGTCTACGTCTGGTGCAGCGTCTGCGCCGCGCTCGCCGGCGTGATCGCGGCGGCCGACATCATGGGTGCCGATGCCAACAATGCCGGCCTCTGGCTCGAGCTCGACGCCATCCTCGCGGTCGTGATCGGTGGCACCTCGCTGTTCGGCGGCCGTTTCAGCCTCGTGCTCGCCGTGTTGGGGGCGCTCATCATCCAGACCATGAACACCGGCATCTTGCTGTCGGGCTATCCGCCGGAGTTCAACCTGCTGGTCAAGGCCGTGGTGGTGCTCGCGGTGCTGCTGCTGCAATCGCCGAAGCTGTCGGGGCTCGCCGGAATTGCCATGCGGCTGCGGAGGACCAAGGCATGAAAGGCCTGCCGCCCGTCCTCATCACGGCCATCGTGCTCGTTGCGGGCTTCGCGCTCTGCGCGATGCAGTTTCCCAATATTGCTTCGACGCGCGTGGTAGGAAACCTCCTCACCGACAACGCCTTCCTCGGCATCGTCGCGACCGGCATGACATTTGTGATCATCTCCGGCGGCATAGATCTTTCGGTCGGATCGGTGATCGGCTTCACCACCGTGTTCGTCGCGCTCGCGATCGAGCGCTGGGGCATGCCGCCGCTGGTCGCCTTCGTCGCCATTCTCGTGCTCTCGGCGGCCTTCGGTGCGGCGATGGGCGCGGTGATCCATGTCTTCGATTTGCCACCGTTCATCGTGACGCTTGCCGGCATGTTCCTGGCGCGCGGTGCGAGCTTCCTGCTCTCGACCGAATCGGTGCCGATCACCGCCCCGGTCTATTCCACCGTGTCGGACTTCGCGCTGCGGATGCCCGGCGGGGGGCGACTGACCGCGATCGCGATCGTCATGCTCGCGATCGTGATCGGCGGCGCCTTGCTTCTGCGTCTCACCCGGTTCGGCGCCAACGTCTATGCGCTCGGCGGCAACCGAACCACCGCAAGCCTGATGGGCGTTGCCGTCGGCAAGATGACGATCAAGATCTACATGCTGTCGAGCCTGCTCGCGGGGATCGCCGGCATCGTCTTCTCCTTCTACACCAGCGCCGGCTATTCGCTCTCCGCCGTCGGTGTCGAGCTCGACACCATCGCCGCCGTCGTGATCGGCGGCACGCTGCTGACTGGCGGCCAAGGCTCGGTGATCGGCACCTTCCTCGGCGTGCTGATCCAGGGCCTGATCCAGACCTACATCAATTTCGACGGCACATTGTCGAGCTGGTGGACCAAGATCGCGACCGGCGTGCTACTGTTCGCCTTCATCGCCTTGCAGCAGGGGCTGGTCGCGCTGGCGCGCAGGCCGGTGGTCAAGAGCGCAGGAGCGGCGTCATGACCTCTCGCATCCTCGTCATCCCGACGCGGCGGGCCCACTCCAACCATGCGGAGGTGGCACGTTCGATCGGCGTCGACATCATCGCCGGCCGTTATGCGGAAGGCACACGTCTGCCGGGCGATGCCGAGATGATCGCGATGTTCGGCGTGTCGCGGCCGGTGCTGCGGGAGAGCGTGAAGACGCTGGTCGCCAAGGGCCTGCTCACCACCAAGGCGCGGGTCGGGACCGTCGTGCGCGAGCGCGGCGCCTGGAACATGTTCGACGCCGATGTGCTGGCCTGGCACCTCGACGCCGGCATCGACAAGCGCTTCCTCAACGATCTCGCCGAGATCCGACTTGCGGTCGAGCCGCGTGCGGCCATGCTCGCGGCGACGCAGCGGTCGGAGGAAGACCTTGCCGAGCTCCGGCGCAGCATGGAGCGCATGCGGCGTGAGGCGTCCGACTCGGCGGGCTTTGCCGATGCCGATCTCGCGCTTCACGTGGCCGTGGCGCGTGCCTCGGGCAATTTGTTCATGCGCTCGATCGGGCACGTCATCGAGGCCGCGCTGCGCGCATCGTTCCTGCTCAGCGCCCCGGTCGAGCCGGAGGATCGCGACACTGTGCTGTTGTGGCACCAGAAGATCGTCGATGCCATCGCGGTCGGCGATGCCGATGCTGCCGCCGAAGCGATGGTCTTCGTCATTCACAATGGAATGCATCGCCATGAGGGTGCCGCGATCGAGACCGCGCCGGCCGAGGCGCTGCCGTCAGCGGATACTGGAGAACGAGCGTGACAGACCTTCGCATCGCCATCGTCGGGTTCGGCAAGATCGCGCGCGACCAGCATGTCGGCGCGATCGCCGCGGTGCCGGGCGCGACACTGGCGGCCGTCGCCAGCCGCAACGCTTCGCTGCCGGAATTGCCGCATTTTGCCACCATCGAGGAACTGCTGGAGCAGGGGCCGCCGATCGATGCGGTGTCGCTCTGTACGCCGCCACAGGTGCGCCGGGCCCAGGCAGCGGCAGCCCTTGCCGCCGGCAAGCATGTCATGCTGGAGAAGCCGCCCGGCACCGGCGTTGCCGAGCTCGATCCGTTGATCGCAATGGCGGCGGAGGCGAAGCGCACGCTGTTTGCGACCTGGCATTCGCGCCATGCGCCGGCGGTCGAGCCGGCGCGGCAATGGCTCGCCGAGCGCCGCATCGCCTCCGTGCACATCAGCTGGAAGGAAGACGTCCGCGTCTGGCATCCCGGCCAGGCCTGGATCTGGGAGCCCGGCGGCCTCGGCGTGTTCGATCCCGGCATCAATGCGCTGTCGATCCTCACCAGGATTCTGCCGAAGCCCGTGTTCGTCACCGCGGCCGAGCTGGCCTTCCCGGCCAATTGCCAGGCACCGATCGCAGCGAACCTGACACTGACTGATATCAGCGGCCTGCCTGTGACCGCCGAGTTCGATTTCCGCCAGACCGGGCCGCAGAGCTGGGATATTATCGTCGAAACGGATCGGGGCCGGATGACTCTGTCCAGCGGCGGCGCGCGCATGTCTGTCGACGGCAAGGTGCTTGCCGAGGCGCCCGATGAGGAATATCGCGGCCTCTACCGGCGCTTCGTCGAACTCGCGGCGACCGGCGCAAGCGACATGGATCTGACGCCACTGCGTCTCGTCGCCGACGCCTTCCTGCTGGGCAAGCGCACGATCGTGGAGCCGTTTGTGGATTGAACATGGCCGCATCAAAAATCACTAGAGACGATTTTGGGACGCTGCCGGACGGCCGCAATGTCGAACGCATTGTGCTGCGCGGGCAGGGCGGCTTCGAGGCGCGGATCATCACTCATGGCGCCGTGCTTCAAGCGTTGATCGCCCCGGATGCGCGGGGCGGCCACGACGACGTGGTGCTCGGCCATGACACATTCGCCGGCTATCTGGCCGAACGAAAGTTCTTCGGCGCAACCGTCGGCCGCTACGCCAATCGCATTGCCAAGGGCCAGTTTTCGCTCGACGGCAACACGGTGCAGCTTGCCGTCAACAACGGCCCCAATGCGCTGCACGGCGGCCTCGACGGATTCGACCGCAAGCTCTGGGAGCTTGCGGACCTGGACGAGGGCGCTGAACCCGCGGTGACGCTTTCCTGTGTCAGCCCGCATGGCGAAGAGAACTATCCCGGCCGACTCGACGTGCGCTTGACCTATCGCATCACGGGGCCGGCCGAACTCTCGCTCATCATGGAGGCGCGGACGGACCGGCCGACCATCGTCAACCTGACCAACCACAGCTTCTTCAACCTCGAGGGCGCGACGTCGGCTACTTCCATTCTCGACCACAAGCTGACGGTCGCCGCAGACCATTTCCTGGCGATCGATCCCACCGCCATTCCGCTGTCGGAGCCGCCGCGCCGCGTTGCCGACACGCCGTTCGACTTCCGTGAGCCGCGGCCGGTCGGCGAGCGGATCCGCGAGAGCGATCAGCAATTGCAGAACGGCAGGGGCTACGACCACACCTACTGCCTCGCCCGCGACGGCAAGCTCGCGTTAGCTGCCCGGCTGGAGGCGCAGCGCTCAGGCCGCATCATGGAGCTGTTCACCGACCAGCCCGGGCTCCAGGTCTATTCCGGCAATTATCTCGATGGCACGATCTTGGGAAAGGGCGGTAAGCTCATTCGTCAATCGGACGCCATGTGCCTGGAGCCTCACATCTGGCCGGACGCGCCGAACCGGCCGGATTTTCCGAGCCCGCGCCTCGACCCCGGCGAAGTCTATCGCCATCATACGGTCTATCGCTTGTCAGTGAGGTCACCATGATGGAACAGGTGCCCACGACTGTGCTCTCGGGCCATCCCTGCCATCTGGGCGAAGGGCCGACCTATGACGCGACCACCGACACTGCCTGGTGGTTCGATATCCGCGAAGGACTGCTGTTCGAGGCGCAGCTCGACAGCGGCAGCATCCGCGTCCACGCGCTCGGCCGGATGGCGAGCGCGCTCGGACGCATCGATGCGGAGCGCCAATTGATCGTCGCCGAGGACGGTCTCTACATCCGCAAGCTCGCCGATGGCGCGATGACGCTGCTCTGTCCGCTCGAAGCCGACAATCCCGCGACCCGCTCCAACGACGCGCGGGTGCATCAATCCGGCACGTTCTGGATCGGCACCATGGGACGCCAGGCGGAAGCAGGCGCGGGCGCGATCTATGCGTTCCATCGCGGCAAGATCTCGACGCTGTTTTCCGGCATCAGCATTCCCAATTCGATCTGCTTCTCGCCGGATGGCGCCACCGGCTATTTCACCGACACCCCGCGCGCCGTGCTCTACGCGGTGCCGCTCAATCCCGCGACCGGCTTACCGCGCGGCGAGCCGGAGGTGCTGTTGCGCCACAGCGGCATCGGCGGCCTTGATGGCTCGGTGTGCGATGCCGACGGAAAGATCTGGAATGCCTGCTGGGGCGCGGGCCGGATCGATGTTTATTCGCCGCAAGGCGAGCGCCTGCGCTCACTGATCGTGCCGGCAAAGCAGGCGAGCTGTCCCGCCTTTGTCGGCCCGGATCTGTCGCGCCTGCTCGTCACCTCGGCCTGGCAGGACATGGACTCGACTGCGCGCGCCGCCGATCGGCAAGCCGGTTGCACTTTCTTGTTGGAGGTATCCGCGCGCGGACGCGCGGAGCCCGACGTCAAGCTCGCATAGGAGACCAGAGGCATTCCACAACCACGTTCTCGACGGCACGAAGAAACAGTCTGATACCCAAGGGAGTGAAACATGCTGAAGCTGAAGACGACATTCCTCGCGCTGGCGCTGGCCGGCGCTGCCACGATGGCCACGGGCGTGACCGCCTCCGCCCAGAAGGCGACAGTCGGCATCGCCATGCCGACCAAATCGTCGGCGCGCTGGATCGACGACGGCAACAACATGGTCAAGGTGCTGAAGGAGCGCGGCTACAACACCGACCTGCAATATGCCGAGGACGACATTCCGAACCAGCTCTCGCAGGTCGAGAACATGGTGACCAAGGGCGCGAAAGCGCTGGTGATTGCGGCGATCGACGGCACCACGCTGTCCGACGTGCTCAAGCAGGCGAAGGCAAAAGGCATCACGGTGATCGCCTATGACCGCCTGATCCGCGGCACGCCCAACGTCGACTACTATGCGACCTTCGACAATTTCCAGGTCGGCGTCTTGCAGGCGCAGTCGATCGAGCAGGGGCTCGGGCTGAAGGAAGGCAAGGGTCCCTTCAACATCGAGCTGTTCGGCGGCTCGCCCGACGACAACAACGCCTACTTCTTCTACAACGGCGCGATGAGCGTGCTGAAGCCCTACATCGACAGCGGCAAGCTCGTCGTTGCCTCGGGCCAGATGGGCATGGACAAGGTTGCAACCCTGCGCTGGGACGGTGCCACCGCGCAGGCGCGCATGGACAATCTGCTCAGCGCCTACTACGGCAACAAGAAGCTAAATGCCGTGCTGTCGCCCTATGACGGCATCTCGATCGGCATCATCTCTTCGCTAAGGGGCGTCGGATATGGCAGCGCCGACCAGCCGATGCCGATCATTTCGGGTCAGGATGCCGAAGTGCCATCGATCAAGGCCATGCTGCGCGGCGACCAGTATTCGACCATCTTCAAGGACACTCGCGACCTCGCCAAGGTGACAGCCGACATGGTCGACGCCGCGCTCGCCGGCAAGGAGGTCACTGTCAACGACACCAAGACCTACGAGAACGGCGTCAAGACCGTCCCGTCCTATCTGCTGAAGCCGGTGGTGGTCTACAAGGACAATTGGGAGAAGGTGCTGGTCGACAGCGGCTATTATAAGAAGTCGCAGTTCCAGTAACTTTCTCTTCCCTCTCCCCGCGTGCGGGGAGAGGGTTAGGGTGAGGGGGGCTCTCCACGAGGACGGTGATAGCTGCCCACGCGGATACTCGCCCTCACCCGATCGCTACGCGATCGACCTCTCCCCGCAAGCGGGGCGAGGTGAAGTTAGCGACCAAGGGACATGATGCCATGACCGCAATGCTGGAGATGCGCAACGTCAGCAAGAGCTTTGCCGGTGTGCAGGCGCTGCGCGACGTCAACTTTCAGGTCGAGGCCGGGCAGATCCACGCCCTCGTCGGCGAGAACGGCGCCGGCAAGTCGACGCTGATGAAGGTGCTGAGCGGGGTCTATCCGCATGGCAGCTACGAGGGCACCATCATCTTCGAAGGCGAGGAGCGGCGCTTCCGCGACATCAACGATTCCGAGGCGCTCGGCATCATCATCATTCACCAGGAGCTGGCGCTGATCCCGCTGATGTCGATCGCGGAGAACATCTTCCTGTCGCATCCGCCGTCGAAGCTCGGGGTGATCGATCGCGACGAGGTCTACCGGCGCACGCGCGAGCTGCTGGCGCAGGTCGGCCTGAAGGAGTCCCCCGATACGCTGATCACGGATCTCGGCGTTGGCAAGCAGCAGCTCGTCGAAATTGCGAAAGCGCTGTCCAAGCGTGTGCGCATGCTGATCCTGGACGAGCCGACGGCGAGCCTCAACGAAGCCGACAGCGCCGCGCTGCTCGAACGCCTGATGACATTCCGTGAGCAGGGCATCGGCTCGATCCTGATCTCGCACAAGCTGAACGAGGTTGCCAAGGTCGCCGACCACATCACGGTGCTGCGCGACGGCCGTACCGTCGACAGCATCGACTGTCACGCCGAGCCGATCCAGGAGGATCGCATCATCAGCAGCATGGTGAACCGCGATCTCGCGCACCGCTTCCCGGAGCGCAGCGCGAAGATCGGCGAACCGGTGCTCGACGTCGAGAACTGGTCGGTCTATCACCCCATCCATCCCGAACGACAGGTGATCAAGAACGTCAATTTCAGCGTCAGGCGAGGCGAGGTCGTGGGCATCGCGGGCCTGATGGGGGCCGGCCGCACCGAATTCGCCATGAGCCTGTTCGGCCGCTCCTGGGGCACAACGATCAGCGGCTCTCTCCGGCTCGAAGGCAGGGAGATGGTGCTGCCGAGCGTCGCAGCCGCGATCGACGCCGGCCTCGCCTATGTCACCGAGGACCGCAAGCAGCTCGGCCTGATCCTCGCTGACGACGTCCGCAAGAACATCACGCTCGCCAGCCTCGACCAGATCGCACCCAGGAGGGTGATCGACGACATCGCCGAGCTGAAGGTCGCCAGCGACTACCGCAGCCGCATGCGCATCCGCTGCTCCGACGTCTACCAGGAGACCGGCCAGCTCTCCGGCGGCAACCAGCAGAAGGTGGTGCTGTCGAAATGGCTGATGACCGACCCTAAGGTGCTGATCCTGGACGAGCCGACAAGGGGCATCGACGTCGGTGCCAAATACGAGATTTACTGTATCATCAACGAGCTGGCGGAGGCCGGCCGCGGCGTCGTGGTGATCTCCTCGGAGATGCCCGAGCTGCTCGGCATCTGCGACCGCATCTGCGTCATGAACGATGGCGCCTTCGTCGGGGAATTCAAGGGACCCGAGGCGACGCAGGAAAAGATCATGCGCGCCATCATGCGCAACCAACGAAGCAATGGAAGCGGCGTGCCTGAGGCCGCGGAGATGGGAGGATCGCAGCCATGACCGACAAGACGGTGTCGCTGTCCGAGGAGCGCCGGCACGGCAGCTTCATCAAGAACAATCTGCGCAATTACGGCATGCTGATGTCGCTGATCGCGATCATGCTGTTCTTCCAGGTCGTGACTGGCGGCACGCTGCTGCAGCCGCTCAACCTCACCAACCTGGTGCTGCAGAACAGCTATATCGTCATCATGGCGCTCGGCATGCTGCTGGTCATCGTCACCGGCCATATCGACCTCTCGGTCGGTTCGGTCGCGGGCTTCATCGGCGCCGTGGCCGCGGTGCTGATGGTGATCTACAAGGTCGACTACACGCTTGCGTTCATCGCCTGCCTTCTGGTCGGTGCCGCCATCGGCGCTGCGCAGGGCTATTGGGTGGCCTATTTCAAGATCCCGTCCTTCATCGTCACCTTGGCGGGGATGCTGGTGTTCAAGGGTCTTGCGCTCGCGGTGCTGCAGGGCCAGTCGCTCGGGCCGTTCCCGGCCACCTTCCAGAAATTGTCCTCCGGCTTCATTCCGGAACTGCTGCCCGAGGCCGGCACGCTGCATCCGACATCCATGCTGATCGGCGCCGTGCTGGCGCTCGGGCTCGTCTATACCAGTGCCAAGGGAAGGTCGCGCGAGCAGTCGCACGGCATCGAGGTCGAGCCCTATGCGTTCTTCCTCGGCAAGAGCATTTTGCTCGCCTGCGCCGTGCTCTATTTCACCTATCTGATCGCCTCGCATCGCGGCCTGCCCAATGTGCTTGTGATCATGACTGCGCTGATCGCGCTTTACGGCTTCGTGACCCGCCGCACCGTGATTGGGCGGCAGATCTACGCGGTCGGCGGCAACGCCAAGGCGGCGAGCCTGTCGGGCATCAAGACCGAGCGACTGACGTTCCTGACATTCGTCAACATGGGCGTGCTTGCCGCGCTCGCTGGCCTCGTCTTCGCCGCGCGCCTCAACACCGCGACGCCCAAAGCGGGTCTCGGCTTCGAACTCGACGTCATCGCGGCCTGCTTCATCGGCGGCGCCTCGGCCTATGGCGGCGTCGGGCGCGTCGGCGGCGCCGTGGTCGGCGCCATGATCATGGGCGTGATGAACAACGGCATGTCCATTCTCGGCATCGGCATCGACTATCAGCAGGTGATCAAGGGCCTGGTGCTGCTGGGGGCAGTGTGCATCGACGTGTACAACCAGCGGCGGTAGCTCGTCGAAGCTATCCGGAAGGTTGCGATAGGCGCGCGCATTCGCGTCGCCCGAAGCAAGCGATATCTCTTGGAGGAAGATCTTGGAGCCACCCGGTAAGCTCGAATGGCATCAGCGACACGCTGGGACGCGCTCTCGCGCCTTGACCAAACGGACGTCGTGGACCTGGTTCTCTGCCGAACTCCACCGCTTTTGGCGCACGGAGCTGGAGTTTCGCGTCGGGGGAGATTCGGCTTTCCTGGCGTTGCATGATTCTGTTCGCTCCGACGGAGAGACGACGATTGATGGAGGGAGCCGGTCAACACGAACTGACCTTCGCGACAGGCTGACCTTCGCACCGATCGGATCTTCGGTGCAGGGCTGGAATCGTTTCGAGGGCGGCACCTCGTCTGTCTTTGCTGTGCATCTCACCCCGCCCAATTCAGTTGTGGATGTCGATGGAATCTCGAAAATGCCTCCGTCGCTCTATTTCGAGAACGACAATATCAAAGCGACGCTCCGAAAGCTTCAAGGAGTCGTCGATGGCTCCGGCATAAACGACCATGCCTATGCGGAGACACTCGGGCTTTTGCTTTTGTGGGAACTGCGACACGCCGCCGACACGGGGCGATCGCGTCCGAACCGGGTTCGGGGAGGTCTGACTGCACGTCAGCTCAGGCTGGTTCAGGAGTTTGTCGATGCCCAGATCGCGAGCGAAATTTCGATATCCGACTTGGCGGGCGTGGCTGGGCTGAGCCCCTATCACTTCATCAGGGCATTCAAGGAAGCGGTTGGGCTTCCACCCTACCAATATGTCCTGTCCGAGAGGATTCGCCGTGCGAAAAGGCTGCTGTCGACGCGCGGGCTTTCGCTCGGAGACGTGGCACTTGCGGTAGGGTTTAGCGATACGCCTCAATTGAACCGGGTCTTCCGGAGGTTCGTTGGTGTTGCACCGACGGTTTTCCGGCGGGAAACCGGTTCGGGCTTGCCATAGCGTTGCATCAGATACATCAGTCGTCATGCGTGCTGACGCCCAGCCGTTCGCCGAACGATACAAGTTCAGCCAGACTTCCAGCTCTCATTTTCTCCATCACCTTCTTGCGGTGCGCCTTGATCGTCCGTACCGACGTTCCAAGCTCGTAAGCCACCTGCTTGCTGAGCTTGCCGCCAACAACAAGGACAAACACCTGTCGTTCGCGCGGGGTCAGGGTTGCAAGCCGACTTCGCAGAGTGTCGAATTCACGATTGGCCAAGAGCGATGACCAGTGACGCGCGAGGGCACGCTCGACTGCGGGAAGGAGCTGGTCCGACTGGACACTCTTGACCAGGAAGTCTTCGGCGCCAGCCTTGATGGCCTTGACGATCGTGCTGACGTCGAAATGGTCGGCTAGAAACACGATCGGGAGAGCTGAGCCGTCTTCCAGCAAGCGGCTTTGGAGCGCCGGTCCGCTCAAGCCGGACATCCGAACATCGAGGAGAATGCAGCCGGGTTCGTTTTCGTCGGGCCGCTGCTCCAATACGCGCTCCGCCGATTCATAGGCGACCACGCGGTATCCGCTCTTCTCCAGTTGGCGTTGGATCTCTGTCCGAAACGAGGCGTCCTCATCGACGATGTAGACAATTCCCGACAACTGCTCTCCTGACAAGCTGGCCTTTGCTTGCTCTTGGCTGCGTCAGGCGCTCCTGGATTTGGAGTTTTGAGTTCCCGCCGTGGAAGTCAATGGTTTGAATTCGTTTCGCAGCAAGAAAAGCTATTTGGCGCAATTTCAATGATCTGTGGACGACGCCGCGCTCCATCCGGGCTGCGGTCCAACATCGATGTCGTTACTGTGTCGTGAACAGGACCGTCGCGATCGCGACGGAGAGGCTCACCGCCGATACGGTTGCCACCGTCGACAGCACCCCCATTCGCCGGAGCGCGATGGCGAAGGCGATGATGATGGGAGTCGCCGTCATCAGTCCGATTTGTGCGTCGCTCATATCGTCACTCGCCACTCCCTGGGGAACCCTGAGCCGGTTCGTACCGCGATCCGGCCGGCCGGACGTTGCGTCGGCGCAAACAGACGCCCGGCAATTCGCGAGTTTGTCCTCCGACAAACTCCGAACTGGACGGGTCAGCTAAGCCTTTCCGGTGCCCTGATCCGGAGAGACGATGTCGACGGCCGCGTGCGAACAGCAGGAAACAGGCTGGGGAATTCTGCAGGATCTCCCCGGCGATCCCATGATCTGGGTGCTGATCTTCAGCGAGCTCGTCGCCTTCGGCTTGTTCCTCGGCGCCTTCTCTGTCACCCGCGCGATTCACCCCGCGGAGTTCGCGGCCGGGCAAGCCATGCTGGATTCGCATCTCGCCGGCCTCAACACCATCGTGCTGGTGACGAGCGGTTGGGCGGCGGCGCGGGCGACCCGGGCGGCGCGGAACAGACAGCGGTCAACGACACGATATTGGCTTCTCGGCGCGATGGCGCTCGGCGGCCTCTTCATCTCGATCAAGCTCGCCGAGTACGCCGAGGAAATCGGGCGCGGGGTTGGGCTCGAGACCAGCCTCTTTTTCACGCTCTACTTCCTCCTGACCGGTTTTCATCTTCTGCACGTCGGGCTCGGCATTATCATCCTCGCCGTGGTCTGCGGCCGCGCCGGGATATCGGGCGTCGAGACGGCAACGGCCTTCTGGCACATGGTCGATCTGGTCTGGATCGTCATGTTTCCGATTCTCTATCTGGTGAAATGACGATGCCGGATCGTATCGACGTGACCTGGATCATGCTGATCGGCCTCGCGCTCGCGACCATCCTGCTGCCGCCGCTGGTGCCGCGGCCGCTGTTCGGAAACACACTGCTGCTCGCTTTCGCCGCACTCAAGGGCCACCGGATCGCGCTCGACTTCATGGATCTACGCGCCGTGCCCGCACTCTGGCGGGGCCTCGTCGTGAGCTGGATCCTGATCGTCCTGCTGCTTGCCTGGCTCGCCTCGGCCATCGTCGCCCTGATCTGATGCGCTCATTGCGCCCTGACAAAGAACGGGCCGGGCAGAGCGGCAATAAATCACACCATCGCGATTTCGCAGGAATCAAACCGGAAAGGATTGGCAATGGCTGAACGCCTGACCAAGTCGGCCGCTCGAAATGTCTTCTACGGCGGCTCGGCCTTCTTCTTCGCCATTTTCATAGGGCTGACGGCACACAGCCACTACTACATGGCCACGACGTCGACCGACGCCACGACGCTGACGTCGTCGGTCGCCCGCGGCAAGCATGTCTGGGAGAAGAACTCCTGCATCAACTGCCACACTCTGCTGGGTGAGGGCGCCTATTTCGCCCCCGAAATTGGCAACGTCTGGGATCGTTGGGGCGGCAACGAGGACCCGGCCGCTGCGCGCGAGACACTGAAGGCCTGGATGCAGTCGCAGCCCTCGGGCGCGCCGGGCCGGCGGCAGATGCCACAGTTCGACCTCACCGACCAGGAGCTCGACGATCTCGCCGACTTCCTGCAATGGACCAGCAAGATCAAGCGCCAGGAATGGCCGCCGAACAAGGCCGGCTGAGCACGCTGCTTTCCCTCTTCCAAGACAGAGAGAATCCGAGATGAAATACCAAACCCAGAAAGTCGCGATGCTGTATTTCTACGGCGCGCTGACCCTGTTCCTCGCGCAGGTCCTGTTCGGCCTCGTCGCCGGAACCATCTACGTCCTGCCCAACACGCTGGCGACGCTCCTGCCGTTCAACATCGTCAGGATGATCCACACCAACGCGCTGATCGTGTGGTCGCTGATCGGCTTCATGGGCGCGACCTATTTCCTGCTTCCCGAAGAGACCGAGACCGAGCTGTACAGCCCGCTGCTGGCAAAGATCCAGTTCTGGATGTTCTTCGGCGCCGCAGGGGTGGCCGTGGTCGGCTATCTCTTCCACTACCATGAGGGCCGCGAGTTCCTCGAGCAGCCCTTCATCATCAAGGTCGGCATCGTCGTCGTCTGCCTGATGTTCCTGTTCAACGTCACGATGACGGCACTGAAGGGCCGCAAGACCACGATCACGAACATCCTGCTGTTCGGCCTGTGGGGCGTTGCGATCTTCTTCCTGTTCGCCTTCTACAATCCGGCGAACCTCGCGCTCGACAAAATGTACTGGTGGTACGTCGTCCATCTCTGGGTCGAAGGCGTCTGGGAGCTGATCATGGCCTCGGTGCTGGCCTATCTCATGATCAAGCTCAACGGCATCGACCGCGAGGTCGTGGAGAAGTGGCTCTACGTCATCATCGGCCTTGCGCTGTTCTCCGGCATTCTCGGCACGGGCCATCACTTCTACTGGATCGGCGCGCCCGGCTACTGGCAGTGGATCGGCTCGCTGTTCTCCACGCTCGAGGTGGCACCGTTCTTCACGATGGTGATCTTCACGGTGCAGATGACATGGAAGGCCGGCCGCAAGCATCCGAACCGCGCTGCGCTGCTGTGGTCGGTCGGCTGCTCGGTGATGGCCTTTCTCGGCGCCGGCGTCTGGGGCTTCCTGCACACGCTGTCCTCGGTGAACTACTACACCCACGGCACCCAGGTCACCGCGGCGCACGGCCATCTCGCCTTTTTCGGCGCCTATGTGATGCTCAATCTTTCCGTCATGGCCTATGCGATCCCGCAGATCAGGGGACGCGCGCCCTACAACCAGTGGCTCTCCATGGCGAGCTTCTGGATCATGTGCACGGCCATGATGGTGATGACCTTCGCGCTGACCTTCGCCGGCGTGGTCCAGGTCCATCTCCAGCGCGTGCTCGGCCAGAGCTACATGGACGTGCAGGACCAGCTCGCGATGTTCTACTGGGTCCGGCTCGGCTCAGGCGTATTCGTCGCGATCTCCGCGCTGATGTTCGTCTGGGCCGTGCTGGTGCCCGGTCGCGCCAAGCAGGCGGTCATCCCCGGCGCGCTGCAGCCGGCTGAATGAATGCAATCGGCGGCCGCGGTTCGCCGCGGCCGCCAGCTTCCTGGAAGGTCCGGAGAAACATCATGAAAGCTGCCCTTCACACGGTGACGTCGGCGCCCGAGCTGCCGGCCTATGTCGCAAGCGGCAACGAATGCGCGCTGTTTGAGCACGCCTGGCGGCATCAGCTGCCGGTCCTGCTGAAGGGGCCGACCGGCTGCGGCAAGACGCGCTTCGTCGCGCATATGGCGGCGCGGCTCGGATTGCCGCTCCACACCGTCGCCTGCCACGACGATCTCACCGCCGCCGATCTCACCGGTCGCTATCTGTTGCGGGGCGGCGACACGGTATGGACCGACGGTCCGCTGACGCGCGCGGTGCGCGAGGGCGGCATCTGCTACCTCGACGAGGTCGTGGAAGCGCGCAAGGACGTCACGGTGGTGCTGCATCCCCTGACTGACGATCGCCGCATCCTGCCTCTGGAGCGCACCGGCGAGGAGCTCGCGGCGCCGAAGAGCTTCATGCTCGTGGTCTCCTACAATCCCGGCTATCAGACGCTGCTGAAGGCGCTCAAGCCCTCGACGCGGCAGCGCTTCGTCGCCGTCGAATTCGGCTTCCTGCCGTCCGAGCAGGAAATCGCCGTCGTGTCCACCGAAAGCGGGCTGTCGCCGGAGCGCGTGCGGCCGCTGGTCGGGCTGGCCGGCCGGCTGCGCGCGCTGAAGGGCCACGATCTGGAGGAGGGCGTCTCCACCCGGCTGGTCGTCTATTGCGCGACGCTGATTGCCGCTGGTACACCGATCGCCGACGCCGTGCTGGCCGGCATGATCGAGCCGCTGACCGACGACGTCGATGTGAAGGCGGCGCTTCTCGACGTCGCGCGCGCCATGATCGGGTGAGGCCCATGCTCGACTTCCTCGAACTGGAGGAAACGGTCGGTCGCGCCTGGCACCGGATGGTCGGCGGCACCGCGAGCTATCCGATTCATGCCGATTACGCGGTCTCGCTTGCAGAGGTGAGAAGCCGGCTCGCGGTGATGTTCCGTGCGCTTGGCGGCGAGACCGGCGTTCAGATCGCGAGCGCAGGCGCGCGCAGGGCGGGCCATCGTCTCGGCTGGCGGCAGCGTATCGGCCTCGGAGACGAGCGACTCGAGCAGCCGGGCCGCGACGCCGCAACCATCTTCCTGCCCGATCGCATCGCGATCTTTCCCGACCGGGACCTGAACGCAGCGCTCTATCGCTGGCTTGCGGCGTGGTTCGCGGCCGCGCCGATCGAGGCGGTCGCGGAAGCCGATCCGCTGCGGCGCGATCTTCTGGTATTACGCTGGGCGAGCGAGACCGCGGTCTGGGTGCTCACGCAATTCCCAGGGCTCGTCGCCGATTACGCGCAGCTTGCCGCGGCCACCGCCGAGGCCCGGCCCCGTCGTCTTTTGCCGCGCATCGAGCAAGAGATCGAGCAGATCGTCTTGGCCCTGCTCGGAACCGGAAGAGCGCCTGCAGGCAGGCTGTGGCCGGCGATGATGGGGACGGGCCCGCTGCCGGAAAGGGCGCCGCCGGGCTATCGCTCGATCCTGCCGTGTCCGCTCTGGGGCGATTGCTGGACGCGCGAGCTCTCGCCCGCACATGCGGACGAAGACGAATGCGCACCGGGCGCAGCGGCCGCGGCGAAGGACGATCGCAAGCGCTTTGCCGTCCGCGAGCGCGAGGACGACGCCAATCGGCGCGATCCGTTCGTGCTGAACCGCTTCGAGAAGATCCTCGCGATGGCCGAGATGGTCAATGTCGACCGCCCGGCTGACGACAGCGAGGACGAGGATGCGCAGAAAGCAGCCGACGATCTCGAGGAGATCACGCTCAGCCGCCGCGTTGGCAAGCCGGCGAGCCGCTTCAAGTTCGATCTCGACCTGCCGCCGGAGGCCCTCGACGCCTCGCAGCTGAATGCGGACCTGACCTATCCCGAATGGGACTATCGCAGCGGCTCCTATCTGCCGGATCATTGCCGCGTGCTCGAGGCTGCGGCGTCCGAGGAAGGCGAGAACTGGACGGCGGATGACGCGATGCGCCGACGCATTCGCCAGGTGCGTCGCCGCTTCGAGGTCATGCGTCCGCGTCACGAGATGATGCGTGCCCAGAGCGACGGACATGATCTCGACCTCGACGCGCTGGTGCGCGCGCGGTGCGATCTCAGTGCCGGCAGCGGCGGCGGTCTCGATCGCATCCATGTCGCGATGCGCCCCCAAGGGCACGATCTCGCCGTCACGCTGCTGGTCGACGTCTCGCTGTCGACCGATGCCTGGGTCGACGGCTATCGCGTGCTCGACGTCGAGAAGGAAGCGCTGCTCGTGCTCGCGCACGGGCTGTCGGCTTGCGGCGACCACCACAGCATCCTGACCTTCACCTCACGTCGGCGTTCCTGGGTGCGACTCGAAACGATCAAGGCGTTCGGCGAACCAATGAGCGGGGTGGTGGAGCGCCGCATCGGGGCGCTCAGGCCCGGCTATTACACGCGGATCGGCGCGGCGGTGCGCCACGCCGCGGCCGGGCTCGCGCGCCAGCCGCAGCGCAAGAAGCTGCTGCTCGTCCTCACCGACGGCAAGCCGAACGACGTCGATCACTATGAAGGGCGCTTTGCGGTCGAAGACACCAGGAAATCCGTGCAGGAAGCACGCCGGCTCGGCATTGCGGTGTTCGGCGTGACGATCGACGCGACCGCGCAATCCTATTTTCCGACGCTGTTCGGCCGCGGTGGCTACGCCATCGTCGGCAACATCAAGCGGTTGCCGGGGGCACTGCCGGCGATCTACCGGCAGGTGGCGCATTGACCCGGCCGAACTGAACCGCGGGTCGTCTTGTGTGTGAGCTATTGCTCAGCGATTGGGTATATGATCGAATGGCTGGATGAACGAAGGCCAGCCACAACCCGATCTGATCATCTTCGACTGCGACGGCGTGCTCGTCGACAGCGAGCTTTTGAGTTGCCGTTGTCTGTCCGAAGCGCTGGCCGAGGTCGGTCTCGCGCTCAGCGAGGCGCAGGCGCTGGAACTGTTTCTCGGGCGCAGCACCAAGGCGATCGAGCAGCATTATCGTGATCTCGGGCAGTCGCTACCGGACAGCTTCCTGCCGGGATTGAAGTCGCGCGTGCTCGAGTCGTTTGCCGCCTCGCTGGAGCCGATCCCGGGGGTAGGGGCGGTGATCTCGGGGTTGACCGTGCCGGTCTGCGTGGCCTCATCGAGCGACATCGATCGCGTCTCGCTCTCGCTCGACGTCACCGGTCTGCGGGCCCATTTCGGCGATCGGATCTACACCGCGCAGATGGTCGCGCGCGGCAAGCCGGCGCCAGATCTCTTCCTCTACGCGGCAGACAAGATGGGCGCGCAGCCCGCGCGCACGCTGGTGGTCGAGGACAGCGTCAGCGGTGTGCAGGCCGCCAAGGCCGCCGGCATGACCGTCTGGGGATTTGTCGGTGGCAGCCATTATCGCGCGCGCGACGGCCGCGCTATATTGTCCGCCGCCGGAGCCGATCGGCTCTTTGCGCATATGAGCGATTTCTGGGAGGCGTGAGGCCCGCATGGCCGCCGAGAACGACAAGTCGAGGCTCGACGATGCCGCCCGCGCCGGCTGGCTCTATTTCATTGCCGGCCATACCCAGGACGAGATCGCAAGGATGCTCCAGGTCTCGCGCGCCTCGGCGCAGCGGCTGGTGTCGCTGTGCCTGGCCGAGCGGCTCATCACCTTTCGGCTCGAGCATCCCATCGCCGCCTGCATGGAACTGGCGGCGCGCCTGAAGGAGCGGTTCGACCTCATCCATTGCGAGGTGGTGCCGGCCGATGCCGCCGCGCCGCAGGCAACCGCAGGCATCGCCGAACGCTGCGCCAACCTGCTGGATGCGACGCTGCGATCGGAGACGCCCGTCATCGTCGCGCTCGGCACCGGCCGCGCGGTGCGCGCCGCGGTCGAGCGCGTCACGCCGATCGACCGGCCCAATCACCAGATCGTCTCGCTGGTCGGCAACATCTCCGCCGACGGTTCGGCGAGCTTCTACGACACCGTCGGCCGGCTCGCCGACCGCACCGGCGCGCGGCACTATCCGATGCCGCTGCCGTTCCTGATGTCGTCGGAAGACGAGCGCAACAGGATGGTGCGCATCGAGCCGATCGCGAAGGTGAAGGCGGTCGCGGCCAAGGCCGATTTGCGCCTCGTCGGCATCGGCCAGATGGACCAGAAGGCGCAGGTCCACATCGACGGCTTCGTTACCCGCGACGAATTGTTCGAGATGATGCGCCTGGGTGCCATCGGCGAGATCACCGGCTGGGCCTATGATTCCAGAGGCCGTCTGCTCAAGGCCGGCACCAACAAGCGCGTCACCAGCATCCCGCCGGAAGTGCCGGCGAAGACCACGACGATCGGCGCGGCAGTGGGCGCGGCCAAGGTTACGGCGATCGCCGCGGCGTTGAACGGGGGCCTGATCAACGGGCTGATCACCGACGAAGCGACGGCAAGGGCGATTCTGGAGCGGTAGCGGGCGGTCTCGCCACTTGCGCCGCTGTCATCATCCGCGAAGGCGGATGATCCAGTGCGCCGCGGACCCTCTTGGGGCAAATCATTCGTTGCACGGAATACTGGATGCCCCGCGTGCCGCCTACGCTAAAGCTTCGGCGCCCCTAGACCTCGACCCCGGCGAAGCCTTGGCGTAGCCGGGTCGCGGAGCATGACAGCTGTGGGCTAGGCAACACTTTCGGTCCCCTCCCGCACCGCAGCACTCATAAGTTGCTGAAACACCCGCGCGGCTGCTTGACAAGCGCCGCGCCGCCATTGAACATACGCCCAACGCGTGGGCATATGCTCAAAAGCGCGAGTCCAAGGGAGGTCACCGTGAAACATGTCCTCGGCGCCGTCTGCGGCGCGTCTGTCCTGCTGGCCGTCCCTGCGATGGCCGAAACCATCCTCACGATCGCGACGGTCAACAATGGCGACATGATCCGTATGCAGGGGCTGACGGGCGAGTTCACCAAGAAGAACCCCGACATCACCGTGAAGTGGGTGACGCTGGAGGAGAACGTGCTGCGCCAGCGCGTCACCACCGACATCGCCACCAAGGGCGGCCAGTTCGACGTCCTCACCATCGGCACCTATGAAGTGCCGATCTGGGCCAAGAAGGGCTGGCTGGTGCCGCTCGCCAATCTCGGCGCCGATTACGACGTCGCCGACCTCCTGCCCAAGATCAAGGACGCGGTGTCCGCCGACGGCAAGCTCTATGCCGCTCCGTTCTACGGCGAGAGCTCCATGGTGATGTATCGCACCGATCTGTTCGAGAAGGCCGGCCTGAAGATGCCGGAGAAGCCGACTTGGGATTTCGTCGTCGATGCCGCCAGGAAGCTCACCGACAAGAGCGCCGGCACCTACGGCATCTGCCTACGCGGCAAGGCCGGTTGGGGCGAGAACATGGCGTTCCTTTCGGCGATGGCCAATTCCTTCGGCGCGCGCTGGTTCGACGAGAAGTGGGAGCCGCAGTTCAACACGCCGGAATGGAAGGCGACGCTGACGACCTACGTCAATCTGATGAAGGAGGCCGGCCCTCCGGGCGCAAGCTCCAACGGCTTCAACGAGAATCTGGCGCTGTTCAACGCGGGCAAATGCGCGATGTGGATCGATGCCACGGTCGCGGCGTCCTTCGTCACCAATCCCAAGGACTCCAAGGTCGCTGACAAGGTCGGCTTCGCGCTCGCGCCGAACACCGGACTTGGCAAGAACGCCAACTGGCTGTGGGCCTGGAATCTCGCAATCCCCGCCGGCTCCAAGAAGACGGAAGCAGCCGAGAAATTCATCGCTTGGGCAACGAGCAAGGACTACATCAAGCTGGTGGCCGCGAAAGAGGGCTGGGCCAACGTGCCGCCGGGCACGCGCACCTCGCTCTACCAGAACGATGAGTACCTGAAGGTTGCGCCGTTCGCGAAACTGACGCTGGCCTCGATCGACGCCGCCGATCCCAACAAGCCGACGGTGAAGCCTGTTCCTTACGTCGGCGTGCAATACGCCGCGATCCCTGAATTCCAGGGTATCGGCACGCAGGTGGGCCAGCAGTTCTCAGCCGCGCTTGCAGGATCGATGACGGTCGATGCGGCCCTGACCGCCGCGCAATCCGCAACCGAGCGCGAGATGAAGCGCGCCGGCTACATCAAGTGAACCCGGGCTCTTCCTCCTGAGCTCAGACTGGCGGCCATCCACCCATCCCCGGATGGATGGCCGCCTTCTTCCCCCGAAAAGGAGAAGCCAGGGATGGCGACCCGGCAAACGCAGCTTCTTGCGCGCTCGCTCCTGACGCCGGCGGTCGGGCTGCTGTTCATCTGGATGATCGTCCCGCTCGCGCTGACGCTCTACTTCTCGACTCTGCATTACAGCCTGCTCGATCCCGGCTCCGAAGCCTTCGTCGGGCTGGAGAATTTCCGCTACTTCCTCTCCGATCCCGCCTTCCTCGCTTCGCTCCAGAACACGCTGGTGCTGGTCGGCTCGGTGCTGGCGCTGACCATCCTGCTCGGCATTCCCCTGGCGCTGCTGATGGACCAGCCCGTGATCGGCCGCAATATGGTGCGGCTGATGGTGATCGCGCCGTTCTTCGTGATGCCGACGGTGAGCGCGCTGGTCTGGAAGAACCTGTTGATGCATCCGGTGTCCGGCCTGTTCGCCTGGCTCGCCCAGTTGTTTCACCTGACGCCGATCGACTGGTTCAACGATGTACCGTTGTTTGCGGTGATCCTGATCGTTGCCTGGCAATGGCTGCCGTTCGCGACGCTGATCCTGCTCACCGCGCTACAATCGCTCGACGAGGAGCAGAAGGAGGCCGCAGAGATGGACGGCGCCAGCGCTGTGTCGACCTTCATCTACATCACGCTGCCGCATCTGGCGCGGCCCATCACCGTGGTGATCCTGATCGAGACCATCTTCCTGCTGACGGTGTTCGCCGAGATCTTCGTCACGACCGGCGGCGGGCCTGGCCTGCAGACCACCAACATCGCCTTCCTGATCTATTCGCAGGCGCTGATCCAGTTCGACGTCGGCACAGCCTCCGCGGGCGGCCTCGTCGCCGTTGTGATTGCCAACATCGTCGCCTTCTTCCTGGTCCGCATCGTCGGCCGCAATCTGGAGGCCTGAAGCATGGCGCGGATGGCGACGACGCGGCGGGTGGTGATCTCGACGGCGGCAGCCTGGCTGTTCGGCTTCCTGATTTTCTTCCCGATCCTCTGGATGGTGCTGGCGAGCTTCAAGACCGAGCTCGAGGCGTTTGCGATACCGCCATCCTTCCTGTTCTTCCACTGGACCACGGAGAACTACGCGACCGTGCAGGAGCGCAGCGACTATTTCCACCACGCGATGAACTCGATCATCATCGCCGGCGGCTCGACGCTGATAGCGCTCTTGATCGCCATTCCCGCGGCCTGGTCGATGGCGTTCTCGCCGACCAGGCGCACCAAGGACATCCTGCTCTGGATGCTCTCGACCAAGATGATGCCGCCGGTCGGCGTGCTGGTGCCGATCTATCTGATCTACAAGTCCTTCGGCCTGCTCGATTCCCGCATCGGCCTCGTCTTCATCCTCTGCCTCGGCAATTTGCCGATCGTGATCTGGATGCTGTTCACCTATTTCAAGGAGATCCCGCGCGACATCCTGGAGGCCGCGCGCATGGACGGTGCCACCGTCGGCCGCGAGCTGGTCTATGTCCTGACGCCGATGGCGATCCCGGGGCTCGCATCGACCCTGCTGCTCAACCTGATCCTGGCCTGGAACGAGGCGTTCTGGACGCTCAATCTGTCGACCTCGAACGCCGCGCCGCTCACCACGTTCATCGCGTCCTATTCGAGCCCGGAAGGGCTGTTCTGGGCGAAATTGTCGGCGGCGTCCACGCTGGCGATCGCGCCGATTCTCGTCCTCGGTTGGTTCAGCCAGAAGCAGCTCGTGCGCGGGCTCACCTTTGGCGCGGTGAAGTAGAGGGGCTGGCGGATCATGGGTCAGATCACACTCCAGGGCGTGCAAAAATCCTTCGGCCCCGTGCACATCATCAAGGGCGCCGACCTGGACATCTCCGACGGCTCCTTCGTGGTGTTCGTCGGTCCCTCCGGCTGCGGCAAGACCACGCTGCTGCGCCTGATCGCGGGCCTCGAGGACGTCTCCGGCGGCAAGATCCTGATCGACGGCAAGAATGTGGTCGATACGCCCCCGGCCAAGCGCGGACTGTCGATGGTGTTCCAGTCCTATGCGCTCTATCCGCATATGAGCGTGCGCGGCAATATCGGTTTCGGCCTGAAGATGGCAGGGCTGCCGAAGGACGAGATCAATCGCAAGGTCGAGGCGGCCGCCGCGACGCTGAACCTCACGCCCTATCTCGACCGCAAGCCGCGCGAGCTCTCCGGCGGCCAGCGCCAGCGTGTCGCCATCGGCCGCGCCATCGTGCGCGAGCCCAAGGCCTTTCTGTTCGACGAACCGCTCTCAAATCTCGACGCCGCGTTGCGCGTGCAGATGCGGATCGAGGTAACGCGGCTGCAGAAGCAGCTCGGCACCACCGCGATCTATGTCACCCACGATCAGGTCGAGGCCATGACCATGGCCGACAAGATCGTCGTGCTCAACAGCGGCAAGATCGAGCAGTACGGCTCGCCGCTGGAGCTTTACGAGAAGCCCGCCAACCTCTTCGTCGCCGGCTTCATCGGCTCGCCCAAGATGAACTTCGTCACCGGCGAGCTCGCCTTGCAGCGTGGCGCCGCCACCATCGGCGTGCGGCCTGAGCACCTCAGGATCGAGCGTGACGGCGGTGGCGGCTGGCAGGGGACGATCGCGGTCGCCGAGCATCTCGGCAGCGACACGTTTCTCTACGTCGATGCCGGTCCGCTCGGCATGCTGACCGCGCGCTACATCGGCGAATTGAGCCTGCATGCCGGCGACCGCGTGTCGCTGTTGCCGGATCCCGCGCGCATCCACCGCTTCGACGCGAGCGGCAACGCTCTTCGGGGCTGACAAGACACGACGAGACAACGGAAAGACGATCATGTACCTCGAAAAATTCAAGCTGAACGGCAAGACCGCGTTCATCACCGGCGGCGGCCAGGGCATTGGCCTTGCCTGCGCCGAAGCGCTGGCCGAGGCCGGCGCCAGGGTCGTGATCGGAGACCGCGACGGCAAGGTCGCCGACAGCGCCAAAGCCGGCCTGAAGGCGAAGGGCTTCGACATCGAGACCGCGATCATGGACGTCACCGACACCAGGCGTGTGGCGGAGGTCGCGAACGACCTCGTCGCCCGCCATGGCAAGGTCGATATCCTCGTCAACAATGCCGGCATCGCGCGGAGCGAGACCCCGGCCGAGACCGTGACCGACGAGCACTGGCTCAACGTCATCGACGTCAACCTCAATGGCACGTTCTGGTGTTGCCGCGAATTCGGCAAGCACATGCTCAAGGCCGGGAGCGGCGCCATCGTCAACGTCGGCTCGATGTCCGGCTTCATCGTCAACAAGCCGCAGGAACAGTGCTTTTACAACGCCTCCAAGGCCGGCGTGCACCATCTGACCAAGTCGCTCGCCGCCGAATGGGGCACGCGCGGCATCCGCGTCAACGCGGTGGCGCCGACCTATATCGAGACGCCGCTGAATGCCTTCGTGAAGAGCAATCCGAAGATGTACGACGCCTGGATCGGCGGAACTCCGATGGCGCGGATGGGGCAGGTCGAGGAGATCGCCTCCGTCGTGCTGTTCCTCTCCTCGGAAGCCGCGAGCCTGATGACCGGCAGCATCGTGCTGGTGGATGGCGGCTACACTTGCTGGTAGGCTCACCGTCAAAACTGGCGAGAAGCGACCGGGAGCGACAATGCCGCGAGCGTATATCGGCGTCGACGTGGGGACCACGAGCACGCGGGCAGGGGTGTTTGACGAGGCCGGTATCCTGCTCGCCACCGCCAGGCATCCGATCCGGATCTGGCAGGAGGCCGGCGACATCGTCGAGCAGTCCTCCCAGGACATCTGGCAGGCGTGCTGCAAGTCGGTGCGGGCGGCGATGGCGGAGGCCGCGATCGCACCCGACAGCATCGGCGGCATCGGTTTTGACGCCACCTGTTCCCTTGTGGTGCTTGATCCGCAAGGCGAGCCGCTCACCGTCAGCACGTCCGGCGAGGCGCAGCGCAACGTCATCGTCTGGATGGACCATCGCGCCACGGCAGAAGCGCGGCTGATCAACGAGACGGAGGATGCCGTGCTGCGCTATGTCGGTGGCTCGATCTCGCCGGAGATGGAGATGCCGAAGCTGCTATGGCTGAAGCGGCATCTGCGCGCGAGTTTTGACGGCGCCGGTCACTTCTTCGATCTGGCCGACTATCTGACCTGGCGTGCGACCGGCGCACTGCAGCGTTCGACCTGTACCGTCACCTGCAAGTGGAACTACCTTGCCCATGATGGCGGCTGGAGTGCGCCGTTCTTCAGGCGCATCGGCCTATCCGACTTCGTCGCCGAGAACTACGCGCGCATCGGCACCGAGATCGTCGCACCCGGCACGCGGCTCGGCGCAGGTCTCACGCCGGCAGCCGCAGCCGAACTCGGCCTGACCCCGGGCACGCCGGTCGGCGCGTCGCTGATTGACGCGCATGCCGGCGGTGTCGGCGCGATCGGCGGCCGCGATGGGGCGGGCGGGGCGGGCGATGTCAGCGACCGTCTTGCCTACATCATGGGAACGTCGGCCTGCATCATGGCGACGACGAAAGAGCCGTGCTTCGTCCCCGGCGTGTGGGGGCCTTATTATTCCGGCATGGTCCCGGAGTTCTGGCTCAACGAGGGCGGCCAGTCGGCCGCGGGCGCGGCGATCGACCATCTCCTCAAGTCGCATCCCGGGTTCGGCGAGGCGAGCGCGGCGGCACGCCGCGAAGGCCTCGACCTCATCGACTTCCTGGAGCGCCGCATCATGGCGCGCGCCGGCGATGCCAGCCGCGCGGCGCTGCTCGCGCGTGACGTTCATGTGCTGCCTGAGTTCATCGGCAACCGCTCTCCTTATGCCGACCCTGACACGCGCGCGGTGATCGCCGGTCTCGATCTCGACACCGACATCGCCTCCATGGAGCGGTTGTTCGTCGCCGGCCTCTGCGGGCTCGCTTATGGTCTTGCCGAGGTGATCGAGGCCTTTGCCGCTCATGGCGTACGCTCGAACATCATGATCATGGGCGGCGGCGCCAGCCGCAGTCCTCTGGTGCGGCAGATCATGGCGGATACGACCGGTCTCAGCGTCGCGCTGCCGCAGACGAAGGAGCCGGTGCTGCTGGGCGCCGCGATGCTGGGGGCGGTGGCCGGCGGCGCCTATGCCACCATCGCCGAGACCATGGCCAAAATGTCGGCGCTGGGGCGGAAGAGCGAGCCGACTGCGCCTGATATGACCGCGTTTCACGCCCGCAAGCGCGAGGTCTACAAGCTGCTGCGCGAGGTCGATCGCGGCAGCCGCGCGGCGATGCGCAGCGTCGAACGAGGTTGAAGGACATGCTGATTGCCTGCGGCGATGCGCTGATCGATTTCGTACCGACGCGAAACATCGACGGGCGCGAGGCCGTGATGCCGGCGGCCGGCGGTTCCTGCCTCAACGTCGCGATCGGCATGGCGCGGCTGGGCGCGCCGACCGGTTTCGTCGGCGGCGTCTCGACCGACCTGTTCGGGCGAATGATCGCCGATCACGCCGCGGCCTCCAATGTCGATATCAGTCTCGCCACCCGCAGCGATCACCAGACCACGCTCGCCTTCGTCCGCATCGTCGCGGGCGAATCGCACTACGCGTTCTACGATGCCGAGACCGCGACGCGGAACTGGACCTACCGGCGCGGATCCATTCCATTCGCAAGCGTCGAAGCTCTTCATGTCGGCTCGACCACGCTCGTCAACGACCACGGCGCGGCCGAGACCAAGGCGCTGATCGCGGACGCGCGCGCGTCGTCCACGATCTGCTTCGATCCGAACTGCCGCCCGAACCTCGTCAGCGACAAGCCGGCCTATCTCGCGCGCATGGCCGAGTTCGCGGGAAGCGCCGATCTCATCAAGATGTCGGACGTCGATTTCTCCTATCTCTTCGGCGACGAGCCGTATCAACAGCGCGCCAGCACGCTGCTCGCGCAGGGCACAAGCCTGATCGTCATCACCCGCGGCAACGACGGCGCGATTGCGTGGCACGCGGGGGCAGGGCAGATCGAAGTCCCCGCGCCGAAGGTCGAGGTTGCCGACACCATTGGTGCCGGCGACAGTTTTCAGGCGGCGCTGCTCTTCGCCCTGCACAAGCAGGGCTGGCTGGTGCGCGAGAAACTGAGCAAGATCGGAGCGGACGAGCTCCGCCGCGCACTGTCCTTTGCCGCCAATTGCGCAGGCCTGACCTGCACCCGCCCGGGCGCCGATCCACCCTGGAGCCATGAGATCAATTGGAGTTGGTAGTCCGCGTCACATTGGTGCGACCACCTTCTCGGCGCACTTGAGGAAGGTACGGATCAGCGGGCTGTGCGAGTCGCGCCGCCAGCATACCGCGACGTCGATGGAGTCGGTTGCGTCCCGCAACGGCCGGAACACGATGCCCTGCGGCGCGCCGAGCTTGGCGCAGGCGGGCAGGATCGCGAACCCCTCGCCAGCCAGCACGAGGCTCATCGCCGAGTGCACGGTCTCCACCCGGCTGGCGATCGGCATCACCACCTGATGTCGCCGCAGCAACGCCGTCACCGCAGAGGAGGCGGGGTCCTGCTCCGGCCGCGGCAGCGCGATCAGCGGCCGGCCGTGCAATTTCGCCATCGGCACCGCGCCTAGGCGGGAGAGCGGAGATCGGATCGGCATCGCCAGCATGAGAGGTTGCGCGCCGACCCGCGCCACCTGGATTTCGGGATGGTTGATCGCCGGCATGCACAGCGCGACCGTGACGCTGCGGTCGAGCAGCCGCGCCTCGCGCGTCGAGGCGCTGAGCTCGGCAAAATGAAGCTCGACGCCGGGAATGGAGCGTCGCAACTCGGGAATCAGGCGCGGCAGTACCGCGTTTGCCAGCGCGAACATGTAGCCGATCGATATCCGCCCGCGCCGTCCGGCCGCGACCGCGCGCGCGGCTTCGACGCCGTCGGCCGCCAGGGCCAGCGCCTCGCCTGCGCGCGCCAGCAGGGCCTGGCCGGCCTCGGTCAGGTCCATGCCGCGCGTGCCGCGGCGGAACAGGGGCGCGCCGACTTCGGCCTCGAGCTTGCGGATCTGCACCGAGAGCGGTGGCTGCGCCATCCGGAGCCGCTCGGCGGCCTTGCCGACGCTGCGCGCCTCGGCGACGGCGACGAAATAGCGGAGCCGGCGAAGATCCATTGGCATACCGAAAATATATGGGCTGACGGCAAAATTCGTATTGGACGGCGAGTTAACAAGGCTGTCATTCTTGCTGTCAATGTCTTCGGGCCAATGGCGGCCCGCTTCGGAGCGCGATGTGACCATGAACGGCGATCCCTGTCGCTTGTCCGCAACCCAGCTGCGCGGCCTCATCGCCGGAAAGCGGATTTCGCCAGTCGAGATCGTCCGAGCCGTTCTCGCGCGCGCCGAGGCGCTCCAGCCCGCGCTCAACTGTTTCATCACCCTGTCCGGCGATGAGGCGATTGCAGCGGCGCGCGAAGCCGAGCGCAAGGTGATGGCCGGCGAACCGCTCGGCCTGCTGCACGGCATCCCCGTCACCGTCAAGGACATCGTCAACACCAAGGGCGTCAGGACCACCTTCGGCGCCGTTCCCTACAAGAACAATGTGCCGAACGAGGACGCTGTGGCGGTGGCGCGGCTGCGCAGCGAGGGCGCGATCCTGATCGGCAAGACCACGACGCCGGAGTTCGGCAGCAAGTGCCTGACCGACTCGCCCTTGTTCGGTCGCACCCGCAACGCGTGGGATGCGGGCCGCTCCTCCGGCGGCTCCAGCGGCGGCGCGGCGGTCGCCGTTGCCAGCGGCATCGCACCGCTCGCGATCGCGACCGACGGTGGCGGCTCGACGCGAATTCCGGCCGCCTGCAACGGCGTGGTCGGGCTGAAGCAGAGCAACGGCGTCATCCCGCACAGCCAGGCGCTGGATGCGTTCGGCAACCAGACCTATGTCACACCGACCACCCGCACCGTCGCCGACACCGCACTGATGATGCAGGCGATGGCCGGCGAGGATGCCTGCGACCCATGGTCGATTGGCGTACCCGTGCCCGATTTTGTCGGTACGGCCGCCCCACGCGGCGATCTGCGCGGGCAGAGGGTCCTGTATTGCCTGACGCCGCCGGGCCGGCCGGTGTCCACTGAGGTCGCCGCCAATTTCAAGGCGAGCCTCGACCGGCTGGCCGGGCTCGGTGCCGAGCTCGAGGAGTTCTCCGGCGATGGTTTCGACATCGAGCCGATCTGGCGCGCCATCAACCACACGGTCTGGCGCACGCGTTTCGCGAGACTGGCGGCCGAGCACAGGGACCAGCTGAGCGAGGCCTTTCTCAAGCAGCTCGCGCTCGCCACCGAAGTCAGCGGCGTCGACTACCAGGAGGCGATGTTCGCGCGCACCGCGCTGTTCCGCCGCGTACAATCGCTGCTTGCGCGCGGGCACTTCCTGGCGATGCCGACCCTCACGCGCACCGCGCTGCCGATCGAGCAGGATCTGTTCGGCAGCATCGAGATCGATGGCCGGCATTTCGACAGCGTCCGGCCGCACTGGTTCCCCTGGACCATGCCCTTCAACATGACCGGCCATCCCGCGATCAGCCTGCCCTCGGGCTTTGCCCGCGACGGCCTGCCGACCGGGATCCAGCTCGTCGGCCGCTTCCGCGCCGATGCGGAATTGCTGCGCGTGAGCGCAATGTTCGAGGCTTCGAGCGATCTTCTGTCCCGCTGGCCGGCTTGAGGACATGGGCATGCAGCAGGAGGCGTGTGTGCAAGGGACTTGCCTCCGGGGTCAAGACATGTTGATCGTGCCGCAGGTGAGCCCTGAAGCCGAGCGCGCATGAGCGTCTTTGTCCTCCGACGTCTGTTGACCTTGCTCGCGACGCTGGTCGGCGCGTCGCTGATCATCTTCCTGGTGCTCGACGCGCTTCCCGGCAATGCCGCGCAGATGCTGATGGGCGCCGATGCCTCTGCGGATGCGGTTCGCGCGCTCACCGTCAAGCTCGGGCTCGACCAGCCGCTCGCGGTCCGCTATCTGCACTGGACCAAGGGGCTGCTCGTCGGCGATCTCGGCAACTCCTATGCCTACGGCACGCCGGTCGCCGGCCTGATCGCGGAGCGGCTGATGCTGACCATTCCGCTCGCGATCATGGCCATGACCATCACCGTGACGCTGGCGCTCTCCGCCGGCATCTACACCGCCGCCAATCACAACAAGCTCGGCGACGTCGGCGTGATGTCGCTGACCCAGGTCGGCATCGCGCTGCCGAACTTCTGGTTCGCGATCCTGCTGGTGCTGCTGTTCTCGGTGCGGCTGCAATGGCTCTCGGCGGGCGGCTTTGCCGGCTGGGACGACGGCATCTGGCTCGGCGTGAAGTCGCTGCTGCTGCCGGCAATCTCGCTCGCAGTGGTGCAGGCCGCCATCCTCGCGCGCGTCACGCGTTCGGCCGTGCTCGAAGTGCTGCGCGAGGATTTCGTCCGCACCGCACGCGCAAAGGGCCTCGGCAAGCGCGAGGTGCTGTGGAGCCACGTGCTGCGCAATGCCATGATCCCCGTGATGACGGTGATGGGGCTGCAATTCGCCAATCTGCTCGCCGGCACCATCGTGATCGAGAACGTATTCTACCTGCCGGGCCTCGGCCGGCTGATCTTCCAGTCGATCGCCAACCGCGACCTGATCGTGGTGCGCAACTGCGTGATGCTGCTCGCCGCCATGGTCGTCATCGTCAATTTCGTGGTCGACGTGCTCTACGCCTTCATCGATCCCCGCATCAAGGTCCACGACCTGTGAGCGCGCCCCTGACCATCGATGCGCCGATCGCAGCGCGGCCTCTGCCGGCCCGCACGTTCTTCCGTCGAGCACTGCGCCATCGCAGCTTCGTGCTCGGCGCTGCGCTGAGCCTGCTGGTGCTCGCCTCCGCGCTGCTGTCGCTGGTGTGGACGCCCTGGTCTCCTTACGAGATCGATATCGCATCGAAGCTCCGGCCGCCCTCGGCGGCGCATTGGCTCGGCACCGATTCCTTCGGCCGCGACATCGTCTCGCTGCTGCTGGCCGGTGCCCGATCCACCATCATGGTCGGCGTCATCGCCGTCAGTATCGGTCTCACCTTCGGCGTCACGCTCGGCCTGATCGCCTCGGCCCGACGCGGCTGGACGGAAGAGATCATCATGCGATTTTCCGACTTTACCTTCGCCTTTCCGGCCGTGCTCTCCGCGATCATGCTCGCCGCGGTGGTGGGGCCAGGCATGGTGACCTCGATCATCGCGATCGGCATTTTCCAGATCCCGACCCTGACGCGGCTGACACGCGGCTCGGCCAATGCGATCTGGGCGCGCGAATTCGTGCTGGCCGCGCGCGCGGCGGGGAAGGGACGCTTTCGCATCACCATCGAGCACGTGCTGCCCAACATCCTGTCGATCCTGATCGTGCAGGTCACCATCCAGTTCGCGCTCGCCATCCTCGCCGAAGCCGCGCTGTCCTATCTCGGCCTTGGCACGCAGCCGCCACAGCCGTCCTGGGGGCGGATGCTGAACGATGCGCAGACGCTGCTGTTCCAGTCGCCGATGCTCGCGGTCTATCCGGGTGCGGCGATCGCGATCGCGGTGCTCGGCCTCAATCTGCTCGGGGATGGGCTGCGCGACCTGCTCGATCCCAGACTGGCGCGGGAGCGATAGTGATGGGTGCGCGCTCCAACATGCCGCTGATCGAAGTCAGCGATCTCGGCGTCCGCCTCAACACCGGCCGCGGGCCGGCGCAGGCGGTGCGCGGTGTCAGCTTCTCGCTCGAGCGCGGCGAGACGCTCGGGCTTGTCGGCGAATCCGGCTGCGGCAAGTCGGTCACCGCGCTGTCGTTGATGGGCCTGCTGCCGGACAGTGCGGCCGTCACCGGCAGCATCAAGCTGGATGGCGAGGAGCTCGTCGGGCTTTCGGATGCCGATTATTGCCGCCTGCGCGGCAACCGCATCAGCATGATCTTCCAGGAGCCCATGACCGCGCTCAACCCGATGCACACGATCGGCCATCAGGTCGCCGAGCCGCTGCGCCGTCACAAGAAAGTTTCGGCGGCGCAGGCACGGAAAGAGGCGATCGCCTTGCTCGACCGCGTCGGGCTGCCCGACCCGGCGAGGCGCGTCGACGCCTATCCCCATCAATTCTCCGGCGGGCAGCGCCAGCGCATCACCATCGCGATGGCGCTCGCCTGCGAGCCCGACCTGTTGATCGCGGACGAGCCGACCACCGCGCTCGACGTCACCATCCAGGGCCAGATCCTCGACCTCATCGCCGATCTCGTCGAGGAGCGCGGCATGTCGATGATCCTGATCTCGCATGATCTCGGTGTCATCGCCGAGAACGTGCAACGCATGATGGTGATGTATGGCGGCACCGTCGTCGAGAGCGGGCCGACCGACGAGGTATTCCGCCGCATGGGCCATCCCTACACGCAAGGTCTGTTCCGCGCCCGGCCGAAGCTCGGCGCGCGCAAGGGAACGCGGCTGAAGACGATCTCGGGCACGGTGCCGGAGCTCGCCGATTTGCCGTCCGGCTGCACATTCTCCGATCGGTGTCCGCTCGTGATCGATCGGTGCCGCGCTGCGCTGCCGCCGATGGTGGACGTCGGCCCCGGCCACCTCGTGCGCTGCATCAGGACGGATATGTCGATGGCGGAGCGCGTCGGAGCGCTGACCGCATGACCGCCGCAGCGGAGCCGCTTCTCCACGTGAAGGATCTGGTGCAGCGTTACGCGCTGCCGCGCGAAAGCCTGTTCCGGCCGCCGGGACAGGTGCGTGCGCTCAACGGCGTGAGTGTGCAGGTCGCCGCCGGCAAGAGCCTCGGCGTCGTCGGCGAGTCCGGATCGGGCAAGTCGACTTTCGCGCGGCTGGTGATGGCGCTGGAGCGGCCGACGTCAGGGGAGGTCGCGCTGCTCGGCCGCGATCTCAACCGCATCCCGGCCGACGAGCTCCGCCGCGCAAGGCGCGATTTCCAGATGGTGTTCCAGGACCCCTATGGCTCGCTCGATCCGCGCCAGACCATCGCTCGCATTGTCGCCGAGCCGCTGACCGTGCTCGAAGGTGCGGACCGCACCACGTTCCGCGAACGCGTCGCCGTGGTGCTGCGGCAGGTCGGCCTGCGCGATGCGGACATGGACAAGTATCCGCACGAATTCTCCGGTGGCCAGCGCCAGCGCATTGCGATCGCGCGTGCGCTGATCACCCAGCCGAAGCTGATCGTCGCCGACGAGCCGGTCTCCGCGCTCGACGTCTCCGTGCAGGCGCAGGTGCTGAACCTGATGCAGGACCTCCAGGAGCAGTTCGGCCTCAGCTACATCCTGATCAGCCACGACCTCGCCGTCGTCGACTATCTCTGCGACGAAGTCGCGGTGATGTATCTCGGCCGGATCGTCGAGCGGGGGCGGCCGGAGGATCTGTTCGAGCGCTGCGCCCATCCCTATACGCGAGCACTCCTGGATGCCGTGCCGCGGGCGCGCCCCGTCGGGGGCCGGCGGCGGCGCGGAGCGCAGGCGATCGCCTCGCAATCGGCGGCGGCGACCGGCTGCCCCTATGTCGCGCGCTGTCCGCTCGCCGACCAGCATTGCCGCGAGGTTCTGCCTGAGTTACGCAAGGTCGGCGAGGGGCACCTTGCCGCCTGCCACAAGGCCGAGGCCGTGATGGCGTTGCCGACGGCGGCCATGGAAGGTTAGTGTTCGCAACAGGATTGGCGTAGGCTTAAGCACAGGCCGGGGAGTCACGCATGTTCAGGAAACTGTCGATCGTCGCATTCGCCCTCACACTTGCCGCAGCGCCTTTGCCGGTGCTGGCGCAGGGCAAGAAGGACAGCGTCGTCATGGCGATGGCGCTGGAGCCGCCGGGGCTCGATCCCACCAATGCCGCTGCGGCTGCGATCGCCGAGGTCACGCTCTACAACATCTATGAGACGCTGACCAAGATCAACGAGGACGGCTCGGTCGCGCCGCTGCTGGCCGAGAGCTGGACCGCTTCGCCCGATCTGAAGACCTATACGTTCAAGCTGCGCAAGGGCGTCAAATTCCACAATGGCGAGCCGTTCAATTCCGCCACGGTGAAGTTCTCGTTCGAGCGCAACGCCGCGCCGACCAGCACCAACAAGGACAAGAGCCTGTTCCAGGCCATCGACAAGGTCGATGCGCCCGACGCCGACACCATCGTGATCACCATGAAGTATGGCGAGCCGAATCTGCCGTTCCTGCTCGGGCAGGCGAGCGGCTCGATCGTGGAGCCGAAGAGCGCGGCCACCAATGTCACGCAGCCGGTCGGCACCGGGCCCTACCAGCTCGGCGCCTGGGCCAAGGGCTCCTCGATCACGCTGACCAAATGGGCCGACTACCGCAGCGCCGCTGCGGTCAAGCTGTCCAAGGTGACGATCCGCTTCATCTCCGAACCGGCGGCGCAGACCGCCGCGCTGCTCTCGGGTGACGTCGATGCGTTCCCGCGCGTTGCCGCCCAGCGGACGATCGCGCAGTTCAAGGCCGATCCGCGCTTCAACGTCATGGTCGGCGGCTCCAGGGCCAAGACCATCGTCGGCATCAACCACCGGAAGAAGCCGCTGGACGACGTCCGCGTTCGCCGCGCCATCCTCGCCGCGATCGACCGCAAGGCGATCATCGAGGGCGCCGTCGATGGTTTCGGCACGCCGATCGGCAGCTTCTACGTCCCGGGCGCGCTCGGCTATGTCGACACCACCGGCATCAATCCCTACGACCCCGAGAAGGCCAGGAAGCTGCTCACTGAAGCCGGCGTCACCACCCCGCTCGAGCTCTCGCTCAAGCTGCCGCCGCCGTCCTATGCGCGGCAGGGCGGCGAGATCGTCGCAGCCCAGCTCGCCAAAGTCGGCATCATCGCCAAGATCGAGAACGTCGAATGGGCGCAGTGGCTGTCGCAGGTGTTCGCGCCCAACGGTCCACACAATTTCGATCTCACCATCGTCAGCCATGTCGAGCCGTTCGACCTCGTCAAGATCACCGAGCCGGACTACTACCTCGGCTACAACAACGAGAAGTTCAACGCGCTCTACAAGCAGATCGTCTCGACGCCGGAGGAGGCGGCACGCGCCAAGCTGCTCGGCGACGCCCAGCGCATGCTCGCGACCGACGCCGTCTCCGCCTACCTCTTCCAGCCGCAGCTGATCATCATTACCAACAAGAAGCTCAAGGGTGTCTGGAAGGACGTGCCGCAATACGAGAACGATTTCTCCACGTGGTATTGGGAGTAGGCGGCGTCCGCCGCTGCGCCCTCTCCGCTCGCGGAGAGGCAGCTCTGGACAAAAACGAAAAACAACCCCATGCACAGTAGACCGGTCGAGTTATTTCAAGGGCTTGCGCGTTGCGCCCCGCGTGATCTGCGCGAAGGGGCGACGTTGACCCGTCGGGCAAAACACTGGCATGATGTGATCGTCGACGGTCTGGTGGTTCGGGACACGCCATCAGGCGGGGCAGCCGTGAAGAAGCCGTGGCACGGCGATACCGTTATAGCGGATACGCAGCCCACCCCTGGATTCCGCCCGTGATCAAGCCGCACGTCGGGGCCGGAAATTACTCGGCGGTAACGCCGACCGGAGCGCGCAACTCCGCGAGCGATTGGCGAAGAATCTGGAATGCGGAGGACAGGAAAAGTCCGGCCATCAATGCCGCAACGATGAGGTCGGGCCACTTTGACACCGTGAGCCACACGGCCCCCGCCGCAACCATTACGGCAACGTTGCCGATGGCATCGTTCCGTGAGCACAGCCAGACGGAGCGCACATTGGCGTCGCCATCCCTGTATTTCATCAACAGCAAGACACTCGATACGTTGGCACACAGCGCGAGAAAGCCGATTGCGCTCATCAACTCGGCCCGGGGGACGTCCAGAACAATGACGTGATATGCCGTCGATCCAAAGACCCACAGGCCCATTACGAACAGCGTGAAGCCCTTGAAGAGGGCCGCCTTGGCCCGGATTGCCACCGTCGCCCCGATTGCTGCGAGCGTGATCCCATAGGTCAAAGCGTCGCCCAGGAAATCCAGGGCGTCAGCCTGCAGCGCCTTCGATCCCGCCAGATGACCGCCTGCCGTTTCGACGATGAACATGCCGGCATTGAGCGCGATGACCGTCCACAGCCGCCGCTTGTAGTCTGAGGAAAGGCCCTCAAATTTTACATTGCTGCCGCAACAGCCACCGCAACTTGCCATGCCCACCTCCGTCGAGGCTTCGTCATCGTGGTTTGTCTGCCCGAAACTCTCGTCGCTTCAATCGTCTTTGCCGCAAATTCGCTTCACCAGAAGCCATGGGTTGCCATGTCCGCATGAGTATCACTGAAAAGCCGGGCAGAGGCAATGCACAGGGAACAAGCGCAAGGAACGCTGTTGCGGTCCTTGCGGAGATGAACACCCAGAAAAGTCGTCATGTCGGGATGCACTACGCGTATCCATGGATCACCTGTGCGTCGGTTCAACGTGGATCGGTTGTCGGTGTTCCGATCTGGTATCGACGATGTCCCCGGAAGCGTCGGTGAGAGCGGCTTGGATCGTGCTGTCACCTCAGAGGTCTTGAACGTTCGGAACTCTCATGCGTTAGTCGGCGGATGACGGCCATGCGCCATCAGGCACGGCGATGCGGCCAGGGAGTTCGGTTCTTGCTCAGGCTTTACAGGTGGCCGTCCGACGACTGGCGCGGCATTGGCGCGGAGATGCCCTCGGAGATCATCTGGGCCGATCTCTTGAATGGGACCGACGAGGAAAAGCGGTTCGTCGAGCGGCTGCTCGGCATCCGCATTCCCTCGGAAGACTCGCTCAGCGAGATCGAGGCGTCGAGCCGCCTGATCTTCGACCACGGCACGCTCTATCTCAGCTCGCCGGCGGTGCGGGTCACCGAGGACAACGAGGCCGAGATCACGCCGGTAGGGTTCGTCATCGGTCCACACGTGCTGGTGACGGTGCGCTTTGCAGAGCTGCCGATCTTCGACGACATCGGCAAGCGCGTCGGTTTCGACGACAGCCTTGAGAACGGCATGTGCGTGTTCGTCAGCCTGCTCGAGGCCATGATCGATCGCGGCGCCGATGTCCTGGAGCATCTTGGCGCCAAGGTCGATCAACTCTCGCGAAGTGTCTTCAAGGGCGCGCTGGTGCGTACCCAGCGCCCTGTGCGCTCCAGCCGCAGGATGCACGAGGCCCTGGAGACCGTCGGCGAACTGGCCGACCGGCTCGCCAAAGCGCGCGATGTCCTGCTCGGGGTGGGCCGCATCGCCGCGTTTGCCGGCGACGTCGGCAGCGAATGGATCACGGCATCGTCGAAGAAGCGCCTCGAGGCCGTGTCCAAGGACGTGGTCTCGCTCAGCGATTACGAGACGCGATTGTCGGATAAGATCCAGCTGCTGCTCGATGCCGTGCTCGGCTTCATCAACATCCAGCAAAACGAGCTGTTCAAGATCCTGACGATCGTGTCGGTCGTGGGCGTGCCGCCGACGATCATGGTCGGCATCTGGGGCATGAACTTCAAGCACATTCCCGAACTGGATTGGACCTTCGGCTATCCGCTGGCCTGGCTTGCGATCATCGCCAGCGGCGTGCTGCCGCTAATCTGGTTCAAGCGGCGCGGCTGGTTCGAGTGATGGCCGGTGTCGTAGGGTGGGTTAGGCTCGCGGCTGCGCGAGGCGCATCCGCGAGACGTAACCCACCGTCGCTCTCGGCGCAGTGACCGCAGCGGTGGGTTACGCCTTGCCGACCGCGCGTTGCGCGGCCGCCAACGCTAACCCACCCTACACATTGCCGTGGCACCTCAAAGATCATGCCGCTTTCGCCTCGACGCCGGCGACCCAGTCGCGGGCCAGCGTCACGTCGGCCTGCGACAATTGGTGGCCTGCGGGCAGCACCTTGTGGGTCACGTTCGCGCCGGCTTGCGACAGCAGCGCCGCGAGCCGTGCCGTACCGCGGCACTCTTAGCGGTCTAGTCAATTCGCGCAAGTGGGGGCATCTGCATTCCCTCTATGAGAAATTCCAACAGAGGTTGAGCAAGCGATTTTTCGGCTGTGTCGTCGCCGAGTACGATGATCTCCGTCATCGGCGGGGGAGGCCAGTGCTTCGGCACATCGATGATCTGCATTCCCTGCTGAATGAAGGAGCGACCCAGGAGCGTGATGCCAAGTCCTCCGGCAACTGCGGCCTGAACGCCCATCAGGCTGCTTACGGTGCATGCCGTCACCCAGGCCTGCCGCGCCGCGTCGAGCGTCGTGAACATGAGCTCGCGATAAGTGCAAGGCGGTTGGAGAAGAACAAGCGGCACCGGCCGTTCCGGATCAAGCCGGAAGTCGGAAGCAGCGAACCAGACCATCGGTTCGCGCCATATGACGCGACCTCGCTCCTTGAACTCGCGGGTTGCGATAACGAGGTCCAAATTGCCCGCTTCAAACTCTTGAAACAAGCCGTGGGTCAAGCTCGTGTTTACGTCGAGTTGAATGCCGGGATGAAGTCGAAGAAAGCGTGCCAAAAGCCTGGAGAGCTGGAGCGGCACGAAATCCTCGCAGATCCCCACGCGCAGGCGGCCTGTCGTCTGTGGGGCCTGAATCGAGCGTAGGACGTCGTCGTTCAGGTCCAGCAGCCGCCGCGCTCCGATCAGCAATTGGCCGCCTGCACCCGTCAGTGCCAGCGATCGGCTGTTCCGGTCAAAAACCGGATATCCGATCAGATCTTCAAGCCTCCGTATTTTCTGACTCACGGCGGATTGTGAGCGGCTGACCATGTCGGCGGCGGCGGTGAAGCTTCCGGCGTCGGCGACCGCGACAAACGCACGTAGCAAGTCGAGATCGAGGTCGCGCATACCGCACCTATTAGGTTCGCTACTGGACCCATTCAAACTATGCGTTTTTCTTCTCAGCGCCAAGCGGCGATAAGCCCGGTGAAGCCATACGCCGCGGAGGATGAATTCTGCAGCGCTGCGTCGGTCAGGTTGGCGAAAGGAATCCTTGATGAAGGCAGTCGGCTATCGGGTGGCAGGACCCCTCTCGGCGGATGACTCTCTTGTCGATCTCGAACTGCCGGCTACGCAGCCCGGTCCGCATGACCTGCGTGTCGCCATCAAGGCGGTTTCGGTCAATCCGGCGGACGTGCAAATGCGGGCGAAAATGTCGCCGCCCGAGGGGAAGGTCCGGATTCTCGGATTTGACGCCGCTGGTGTCGTCGACGCCGTCGGCTCGGATGTAACGCTGTTCAAGCCGGGAGACGAGGTCTTCTACGCCGGCGCGATGGATCGACCGGGCACGAACAGCGAGCTCCATCTCGTTGACGAGCGCGTTGTCGGCCGCAAGCCAAGGGCGCTGAGCTTCGGTGAGGCGGCGGCGCTTCCTCTGACCTCGATAGCCGCATGGGAATTGCTGTTTGAGCGCCTTGCCATCCCATATGGGGTGAAGACCCAGTCCGGCGTGCTGCTGATCATCAACGGCGCGGGTGGTGTGGGATCGATACTGACGCAGTTGGCGCGGCGACTGACGGGACTGACCGTAGTCGCGACCGCGTCACGGCCGGAAACAGAGGCGTGGTGCCGCAGCATGGGTGCCCATCATGTCATCAATCACCATCATCCTCTGGGCCGGGGATTGAACGAAATCGGCATCCAGGAGGTCAGATATGTTGCGGGCCTCACGGATACCGACAGGCATCTGCCTGCGATCGCGAAAGCGATCGCGCCGCACGGCCGGCTGGCGCTCATCGACGACCCCCACGTTCTCGATATCGTCAGCCTCAAGCGCAAGAGCGTCTCGGTGCACTGGGAACTGATGTTCACACCCACGCTGTACCAGACGCCTGACATGATCATGCAGCACCATTTGCTCAACGAGGTCGGGGCGCTCGCCGACGCCGGGTTATTGCGCACGACTCTGACGGAAGAGGCCGGCCCCATCAACGCGTTCAATCTCAAGCGCGTACATGCGAAAATCGAAAGCGGCGGGAGCATCGGCAAGACGGTTCTATCGGGATTCTGACGCCATGCTCCGGCCGTAGCCGGTCGCAATCATCCATCACCTCAGGAAAGACTAATGAAGTTCAACCCCGCTGCCATTGCGCTGCTTCTCTCGGGATCAGCCTTGATCGCGCCTGCAAGCGCCCAGAACCGCCCCGCGCCTTCACTATCAGGAGCGCCCGTCGTCACGGACGCGTCTGGAAGCGGGATTCAGCCGGGCGTCAGCGGCCATTCGGCGATGCTTCCGGTTCTCTACCAGCTCGACCAGCAGCCAATCGAACAGATATCTCCCCTGGTGCAACGGCAATATCTGGTTGGCACGCAATCCACGTTCGTCAAATGGACCGTGAAGAAGGGAGGCGTCTTTCCGCTGCACCATCACGCGAACGAGCAAATCACGTGGATTACCGAAGGGCGATGCGAGGTCAGCTCGCAAGGCAGGAAGTTCGTCATGACGGCGGGGACCGTCATGATCATTCCACCGAATACACCGCATGAGTTTGTCTGCACCGAAGACACGATCGATATCGATTTCTTCTCTCCGCAACGCCAGGACTGGATCGACGGGGTTCCTTCGATCGCGGCGTCGTCGAAATGAGATGGCGACCCGATCGCAACGTGCATCCGGTCTCATCATTGAAAGCCAATCGGGAATTCTCGCAATGTCAAGCTACCCCCTCACGCACAGCAAACAGCAACTCACCTATGCGGCGGCCGCGATAGCGATCGAGGCCGCCGTCGCGAAATCCAGGGAGATCGCAGCGCCGGAATCCATTGCCGTCGTCGATGCGGGAGGCAATCTCCTGGCGTTCGCGAGGGTCGACGGCGCAGCCGTTCTTGCCCGCGATCCTGCGATCGCCAAGGCCGCAACCAGTGCGTCGATCGGCGCGCCGACAGGGGCAATTCCGTTCGAGTTCGGAGCTAACCTGGCATTCGCAAGTCACGGCGGCATTACCAATCTCGGCGGAGGTCTTCCGATCGTCTTTCGCGGCGAGTTGGTGGGGGCGATTGGCGTCGGCTCTGGAACCACCGAACAGGATGTTGCCGTCGCAGAGGCAGGGCGCGATGCGATATTGGCGGCGCTCTCCGCTTCCGCATGACGCACCCCGCTTGCGTTGATTGGCACGGAAATTTGATGATGACCCTGCGCAAGGCGGCCGAAATCGCCTGTCTCGCTGCTTACTTCGCTTCAGGAACGGCGGCGATGGCTCGAAATCAGGAGGACACCACGATGGTTTTATCGGCATCCGGCAGGCAACTCGCCAGCGATCGTTCGATCGGGACAATCGAGCCGGTCTTCGAGTTCCACGATGCCATGCCGACCGGGGTGTCCGTAGCCCCCGACGGTCGCATCTTCATCAACTTCCCTCGGTGGAGTGACGACGTGCCGTTCACGGTCGGCGAGATCCGGGACGGCAAGGTCGTTCCCTATCCGGATGCGACAACCAACATTTTCGATCCGGCGCGCCCTGGAGAGACCCTCGGCAGTGTGCAGAGCGTCGTCGTCGACGCGGCGGACCGGCTCTGGATTCTCGACACCGCAGCGCCCGGCTTTTCGCCGCCGGTCGCGGGCGGCGCGAAGCTGGTCGCGGTGGACCTGGCGACCAACATGGTGGTGAAGACCATTGTGCTGCCGTCGTCCACGGTCTTGCCCACGACCTATATCAACGATGTGCGCTTCGACCTGCGCCGGGGCAAAGCCGGCGTTGCGTTCATTACGGATTCGTCGATCAGCGGACCGGGCGGCATTATTGTTGTCGACCTCGATAGCGGCGAAAGCTGGAGGAAACTGACAGGGCACAGGTCGACCTCGCCAGACCCTGCATTTATTCCTGTCGTGGAAGGCGAGCGGCTGGCGATTCGTGAAAAAGGAAAGCCTCCCGCATCCTTCAACGTCGCCGCCGACGGCATCGCAATTTCTGCCGACGGCGCGACGCTCTACTACTGCCCCTTATCGAGCCGGCACCTGTATTCAGTTCCGACGGCCCTTCTGGTCGATCGGTCCGCATCGGAGGCAGCCCTCGCCGAGGCGGTTATCGATCTGGGCGAAAAGGGAGCCTCGGATGGTCTCGAGGCCGACGACAAGGGGCGTATCTATGCGGGCGACTACGAGCGCAACAGCATTCGCCAGCGTCAGGGCGATGGTGAGTGGAGGACGATCGCACACGATCCACGAATATTGTGGCCTGACACGCTGTCGGTCGCCTCGGACGGCTACCTGTACTTCACGGCCAACCAACTTCATCGGCAAGCCCAATTTCATGAAGGACAAGACCAACGTGTGAAGCCGTACACGCTCTTCCGCGTCCGGATCGACGCGGGACCCGTCTTGCTGAAGTGACACGATGGTCCGTGGCATTCAGAATCTGATCGAGCGGACGACTGGAACGCGCCATGCTTCGCACAATCGTTGTTCTCTTTCTAGCGAGTTCGGCCGCAATGGCGAAGCCTGTGAATAAGCTCGTGCCGGAATTCGCATCGGATGAGCTCGTCATGAATGGCGTTACGACATCGCTCGATGGACGGCGCTTCGTCGTTGTTCAGCCGCAAAAGCCGGGTCAGCCGGAGATCGCCGAGATCACAGCCGGGAAGGTCAGGCCCTATCCCGACGCAACCTGGAATGATTGGCGCGAGGGGCAGGACGGGCGGCGCGCATTCGTGGGTGCAAACTCTCTGCGCGTCGGTCCCGATGGAGCCCTATGGATTGTCGATCGCGGCGCGCCAGGGATCGGCAAACCGCTGGCGGAAGGTGGTCCGAAGCTCGTCCGCATCGATTTGGCCGCCAATCGGGTGACCCGCGTCTACGATCTGACCTCTGTTGCTCAGGGTGCGAGCTTCGTCGACGATGTCCGATTCCATGGCGGTGTCGCCTACCTGACCGACGCGGGCCGACCCGCGCTGATCGTCCTCGATCTGTCCTCTGGACAGGCACGCCGTGTCCTGGAGAACCACTCTTCCACGGTAGCCGTTCGGCCGCTGATAGCCGAGGGCCGGCAGTTGCTCGATTCTGACGGCAGGCCGGTCGTCGTGCACGCAGATCAGCTCGAGGTCTCCGGCGACGGGCGCTGGCTCTATTATCAGCCTTGCTCGGGTCCGATGTTTCGGATCGGCACGCGCTTCCTGAATGATGCGTCTCTCGACGAAGCGACCCTCTCCGGTCACGTCGAGCGATTTGCCGACACACCCTCGACCGGTGGCACTGCGATCGACGCAGCAGGTACGATCTATGTCAGCGACACCGATCGTTCGCGGATTCTGACGGTGTCGGCTACTGGCAGATATTGTTGCAAAAGTCATTGTAACCGACGAATGCCCCTTCGGCCATTGGGCAAAGTGGACCGGCTTTGATCCGCCGACCCTGACGCTCTCTACGCAACTCCTACGCTACGCGATGCAGAGAGCATGAGCGGGCGGAGGTCGTGCAACGAGCGACGCGAGGCGCCTCAGATTTTGCGCGATGGCAGCAAGAACAAACTCATCCTGTGCGCCTCGTGGTCCACGCAGTCGAAGCCGACCGAGCCTGAGAATGCGCTTCAGGTGTGCAAACCGCATCTCAATCTTCTTCCGCTCACGTC
>NZ_JACEGD010000030.1 GCF_016031635.1 Bradyrhizobium diversitatis | reverse complement strand
CGTCGATCCAGTCCCAATCGACCTTGCCGGCAAGCTGAACCAGCTCGTGCTTCATATTGATGATCTGGTCCAGCCTGGCCCGGAACAGATCGCCCGATTCCGTCGTCCTGTGCTTCTTCGGTCGCATCGCCACCTCCGATGCGACGACGGAATCATGACTGGCGATTCGACGGAATCCTGAAAATGAAATTGCAAGGTTCCGATGCCCCAAGCATCAAAACCCTGCAATCGCAAAACAGCCCACAAAGACAAATGCGATTCTAGCTCAATCGCTTAGCCGCTCTTCACGGACGACGAGCTAAAGTGAATGGATGATGGATTCACGTGGCCATGGTGCCCGTGGCGCGAACCGCAGCGAGTCCATCGGCGCGCCCGATACGATTTACACCAACGGCAAGTTCCTCAAGGTTGACCCGCTGTTCGGCGTGGCGAGCGCAGTCGCCGTGCGAGACGGCCGCTTCGTCGCGGTCGGCAAGATCGATGAAATATCTGCGCTCGCGGGCCCGAACACGGCCATCATTGATTTGGGCGGTCGAACCGTCCTTCCGGGCTTGATCGATACCCATGCTCATGTCGAGCAGGCGGGATTGATCAAGTACACGGTGCAGCTGAACGACGTCACCACGGTCGAGCAGGCATTGGCCCGTATCGGGGAACACGCTGGCAGATTACCCAAGGGGAAATGGGTGCGCGGTGCACAATGGCACCCGGTCTCGCAATTGGCCGAAAAGCGCTTCTTGACGCGCGAGGAGCTCGATCGGGCGGCTCCCCACAATCCGGTATGCTTGCCGATTGGCCACTTCACTCTCGTCAACTCGGAGGCATTCGCCCTCGCGAAAATAACGAAGGACACGCCTGATCCGGATGGCGGGATCATCCATCGCGACAAATCCACCGGTGAGCCGAACGGTACATTGGAGGAGGCCGCAGAGGACCTTGTTCACGCCCTTCTGCCCGAATGGTCGGACGAGGATCGCGATGAGCAGATGAAGTTCGCGATGCGATACTTCAATCAATTTGGGCTGACATCCGCAATTAGCGCGGCAGTCGATCCCGCAACCTTCCGCGCCCATCAGCGAGTCCGGCAAGCCGGGCAGGCGTCTTTGCGCATCAGCGCCATGTACGCGCCGACGGGCGGCCTCAATCCCAGCATGACGATCGAAGAATGGGAGCTGTTCTTCTCTCGCATCGGCGCAGCTTCAGACTTCGGCGACGATTGGTTGAGCTATTCCGGCGTCAAGCTTCAGATCGACGGCGGGATGACATTGCGAACAGCCGCGATGCGGGATGGTTACCCCGACGATCGCGAATACAAGGGGACCATCGTTATCGAGCCATCCAGGTTCAATGCCCTGGTTGCAGCGGCCAATCGCTATGGCTGGCGCGTCGGCGTCCACGCCGTTGGGGACGCCGCCATCGACCGTGTCTTGGATGCCTACGAGCTCGCGGATGCTGAGAGATCTATCAAGGGACGGCGCTTTATCGTCATCCATGGCAGTCTTATGCGGCCAGATCAAATGCAGCGTGCCAAGAAATTGGACGTGCGTGTCGACGCGCAGACTTCGTTCCTCTGGGACAAGGCAGCTGTCGTGGCGAAATTTCTCGGCAAGGATACCGCCGACCGGGCCTTCCCCATGCGAACCATGATCGACATCATGGGATTGAAGTTGATTGGGCAAGGTACCGACTATCCGATCAACCTCCTAAATCCATTCGTTAACATGTATGTCATGGTGACCCGCCGCGACAAGAATGGCGACGTGTATGGAGAAGGCGAACGGATCAGCCGGAAGGAAGCTATCCAGCTCTACACGAGCGCAGCATCTCGATATTCGTTTTCAGAGGACAAAGTCGGATCGATAGAACCGGGCAAGTATGCCGATATGGTTGTTCTGTCCGACGATATCATGACGATTCCGGAAGAAGGCATCAAGGACATCACGGCTGTACGGACCATCGTTGGGGGCCGAACGGTCTACGATGGTGAGGCCATCTCATGAACGCGGCCTAAAAACGAGAATAACGTCATGCCGCACTTGGTGATCGAATATTCGGAAGGGGCGCTCGCTCGCGACGACGTAACAGGTTTGATGGAAGCGCTCTTTGAAGCCGCTTGGCGAACGGGGATCATGAAGGCGGAGGACGTCAAGGTGCGGGCGTGCGTCTACAACGATTTCCTGGTTGCCGGGAAGCGTGACAGCTTCGTGCATCTGTCGGTCTACTTGCTCGAAGGTCGGTCGCCCGACCAGAAGGTCGAGCTGAGTACGAGCCTTCGACGGACGATGACAGAGCGATGCCCTGATGTGGTCAGCATAAGCGTGGATGTCCGTGACATGGACCCGGTCGCCTACAAGAAACGGCTGAAATGACGGGTGCTCGCCAAAAGGCGGCAGCTTCTCAGACGAGCAGGGGCTGCGCGGCGAGGGACATCTCTTTGAGGAGAGGCAGGAAGCGATCGATCATCTCACCGGTCGTGATGCGATCGACATGAGCGCCAATATTTGCGGCTGCGATGACGGCGCCATCGTAGCGGCGAATTGGCACCGATATCGACCGAAAGCCCTCTTCGGCTTCCTGATCGACAAGGCTATACCCTTTGGTGCGGTCGGCAATGATTGTCGCAATCACTGCCGATTTGTCGAGCAGCGTCGACTGGGTCTGAGCCGCCAGCTTCATGCCGTCGACCGTTCTCGTCAGTTCGTCGTTTGCCAATCTGCCCAGCAGAACGCGTCCCACTGACGTGCAGAAAGCCGGCAGCCGATATCCTATGTCCAGTCCGGTCGAAAATACCCGCGCCGGACTCGAACGGGCGATAAAAACGACCTCTTCGCCATCCAGGATCGCAAGGGAGCAGACCTCCTTGGCCTTGCCGGCGACCTCGTCCATCAACGGCTGCATCACGGTGCTGATCTGGTTCGACGTCAAATAGGCCGAAGCCAAAAGCAGCACTCTGGGCGTTAGCGAAAACAACCGCTCGTTGCCCGCGACGAATCCGGATTTGACGAGGGTCATCAGAATCCGGCGCACCGTCGCCCGCGGAAGATTCGCGCTCTTGGAGAGGTCGCTGAGGGTCATTGGACGGCGATCGATGCCAAACGACTGTATCACGCGAAGACCCCGATCCAGGGTCTCGATGAACTCGCCTCCCTCCCGTGCCTTTTCCTCTTCTTCCGTACGCTTCAGCCTCGGCATTCTATTGGGCGGTCCCTGTCGGCGGCCTCTCGGAAGTGAGGACCATCACAAATACGCGGGTCAGGCGCCAGCCTTGTCTGCGGCTGTCACCAGGGATTTGAGGTCAAAGGAAGCGTCGGCGGCCTGCTCCGGTGCAGGGGAGATCCCCGCGGCAATCAGGCGTCGGGCTGCCATTTGCTCGCCTGGCCGGTTGATGCTGTCCACCGCGACCAATCGGCCCCGGCGATAGTAGAAGACCGAGAACCTTCCGTCGTCGACCGAACCTCGGACCGCCTGCCGATCATACTGTCCGGCCAGTCCGACGATCTGCAGCTTGACGTCATATTGGTCGGACCAGAACCTCGGCACACTCTCATAGGGCGCGGGAGCGCCGGCGATCGCCAGTCCAGCGGCCTTCGCTTGATCCTGGGCGTTTTGCACCGATTCCAATCTGACCCAGCTTTCGCAAAAGCGGTTGAAGTGGTTGGCGCAGTCACCGGCCGCGAGAATGTCCGATGTCTCGGATTGTCCGTGCTCGTCAACAACAATTCCGTTCGTGCATCTAAGCCCCGCCGAGCGCGCGATCTCGTCATTGGCGACACCACCAATCCCCATCAACACCAGGTCGGCGCGGACACTGGCACCGTTGCCCAGCACGACAGCGGAAACTTTTCGATCGTTTCCTTTGAAGGAAGTCACCGTTTCGTTGAGCATCACGTCGACGCCAGCCCGCAGATGCGTATCAAGAAGAAAGGTCGACAAGACCGGCGAGACTGCACGCTCAAGCAGGCGGCTGCTCGCTTCCACGACGGTGACCTTCTTGCCCAGCTTTGCCGCGGAGGCCGCAACTTCCAGCCCTATAAAGCCGCCTCCGACGATGACGATCTCCGCAGCATCGGCCAGACGTGCCTTCAGCTCGATCGCATCAGTCACCGACCGCAGATAGAAAATTCCATCGAAGTCCGCGCCCTCGACCGCGATGCGCCGTGCTCGCGAGCCTGTGGCGATGAGGAGTTTTTCAAACTTCAGAGCGTTGTCGCCGGCCAGAGTGACCTGTCGCGCGCGCAAATCAAGCAGCGTGGCGCGCTGCCCAAGAACGAGATTGATCTGCTTGCCTTCGAAGAAAGTCTCGTCGCGCAAGATCAGATTTTGCTCGCTGATGCGCCCGAGAAGGAAGTCCTTGGATAGCGGCGGCCTCTGATAGGGCAACCACTCTTCGTCGCACACAATGGTGATGGGCTGAGAATAGCCGGCGTCACGAGCAGTGAGAGCGGCTTGAACGCCGGCATATGAGGCGCCGATGATGACCAGCCCCGTCATGATTGCCTCGCCGGCACATGGACCACCAGCTCGTCGAGAGGGGCCAGCACCTTCAGCTGGCAACTCAGCCGACTGTTCGGCCTTCGCTCTCCCGAGACGGCGGATAGCAACTCGAGCTCTTCTTCGCTCGGCTGAGGGAGAGAGCTTGTTTGTTCTTCATCGACGTAGACGTGACAGGTCGCGCAATCGAGGCAGCCGCCGCATTCGCCGTCGATACCGGGAACACCGTTGCGAACGGCCGCGAGCATCACGCTCACCTCGCGTCCGACCTCGAGGGATTTTTCGCTGCCGTCCTGCTGGACAAATCTCACTCGCGGCATCCGACCTCCGCTCCTTGGTGTTGTTCGATCTAAGAACATAAGTTCGTTAAACGGTTAAACCCATTCTAGCGACCCTTCAACCTCGACTTGTTACCGCCGCTGCGGTTCCATTAGGCAGGATTTGTGGAAATATTTTGCTTGCTTGCTCGTCACACTGGAGTCATTCTGAAGAATATCGAACGATTGTTCGTCTACCGAACTGACGGGAAGGGCGCAATGAAGCTGACAACGGCGATCATGGGCGTGGTGCTGACATCAAGTGCGGCGTTTGCCCAGCAGCAAGAGGCCAATGCTCCCTCGCTTGCCTTGATCAACGGCAAGATTCTCACCATGGACGGTCAGTCAAAGGTTGCGGAGGCACTCGCCGTTCGCGACGGAAAAATCCTGGTCGTAGGAGACACGGCGACGATCAAGGCGGTGGCTGGCGATCGCACCCGCACGATCGACTTGCAGGGCAAGACGGTCGTTCCCGGGCTGATCGACACACACGCGCATTTCAAGGCCGCCGGCCTATCCGACTACGTCGTGAACATGAGCGGCGCCAAGACTGTTGCGGATGCCCTCGCAAGCATCAAGCAGTTTGTGGCGAAGAAAAAGCCTGGTGAGTGGATCATCGGAAGCGCCTGGCATCCCCCGTCGCAACTTGCGGAAAAGCGTTACCTGACACGGCAGGAAATTGATGGCGTCGCGCCGAACAATCCGGTCTATCTCCGGACCGTTGGCCATTTCTCGATGGCCAATTCGATGGCGTTCGAGAAAGCCGGCGTAACCAAGGCCACGCCAAACCCAAGCGGCGGATCGTTTGAGCGCGACAGTGCTGGTGACCTGACCGGCGTTCTGGTCGAGGCGGCGATCGACAAGGTCGAAAAGGCCGTTCCGGAGTGGACGGCGGACGACGAGTTTCGCCAATTCAAGCTTGCGGAAGGTGTGCTGAACTCGTTCGGGATCACCAGCGTCGTCGAAGGGGCCACCTCGCCCAGGGACATCGCGGCCCTGCAGCGCGTGGCGCAGGCCGGTGAAGCAACGCTACGGGTCGGTCTCATGTGGCGCCCGGAGCCCCCCGGCGAGAACGCGGCCTGGGAGGACATCATGCGCGGCAACGGCGCCTCGTCCGGCTTTGGCGATGACTGGCTGAAGTTTGGCGGAATCAAAATCCTCTACGATGGCGGCATGACGCTCAAGACGGCGCTCATGCGCGATGCCTATCCGGACTCGCATAACGACTACCACGGCATTGCCCAGCAATCGCCGGAACGTCTGAAGGAGCTGGTGTCCATTTGCAATCGCTACGATTGGCGCGTAGGTGTCCATGCCGTCGGCGACAAGGGCATCGACCAGGTTCTTGATGCATTCGAAGCAGCCGACAAAGAAAAGTCGATTAGGGATCGTCGTTTCGTCCTGATCCACGGAAGCTTGATCGTGCCCGAGCAAATGGAGCGCGCGAAGCGCCTCGGTGTCAGGGTCGACTTACAGAACGTGTTCATGTGGGACAAGGCGGCCACCGTCGAGCGTTTCCTGGGCGCGGCGGTCGCCAATCGGGCCGTGCCCACGAAGACTCTCATCGAGAAGGTGGGGCTGAACAGCCTCGGCGCCGGCACCGACTTCCCGGTGAACACGATCAATCCCTTCATCAACATGTATGTCATGGTGACCCGCAAGGATCGCGCCGGAGGCGTTTATGGTGCGAACGAAGCCATCAGCCGCGAGCAGGCGCTGCGCCTCTACACCAGCGCGGCATCGCATTATATGTTCGAAGAGAACGAGAAGGGGACGATCGAGGCCGGAAAACTGGCGGACCTGACCGCGTTGTCGGCGGATCTCATGACGGTCCCCGAGGAGCAGATCAAGGACATCAAAGCCGACCTGACGATTGTCGGCGGCAAGATCGTGTTTCAGCGTTAGTCTGCGTCCCGATAACAAGAGGACGCATCTCGAAGCCGGAGAGAGGAGACCCAAGTCATGATGAGCCAAGAGCAGAACGACCTCATTACCCGCGTCGGACCGAAGGCGCCTGCCGGAAAGCTGATGCGGATGTATTGGCAGCCTGCTGCGCTCGTCGACGAACTCGCGGAGGGGCGCCCCATCAAGGCCGTCAAGCTTCTCGGCGAGAACTTCGTTCTGTTCAAGGACGAAACGGGGCGCTATGGCCTGCTCGATCGCGACTGCCCGCATCGGGGTGCCGACCTCGCCTTCGGCCGGCTCGAGAACGGTGGCCTGCGCTGCGCCTTCCACGGGTGGCTGTTCGACGCCACGGGACAGTGCCTCGAGACGCCCGCCGAGCCTGCAAACTCCTCGCTCTGCAAAAACATCAAGCAGCGATCCTACCCCGTCCTGGAGAAAGGTGGAATCCTGTGGGCGTATTTGGGTGAAGGCGAGCCGCCTGCGTTTCCGGAGATCGACTGCTTCGCGGCGCCGGGCGAATACACCTTCGCCTTCAAGGGCCTGATCGAATGCAATTGGCTGCAGGCCCTGGAAGTCGGCATCGACCCGGCTCACGCATCGTTCCTTCACCGGTTCTTTGAGGATGAGGATACATCGGCGGCCTACGGCAAGCAGTTTCGCGGTGCGTCGGCCGACTCGGAGATGCCCATGACGAAGGTCCTGCGCGAGTACGACCGGCCGATCATCAACGTCGAGCACACCGAATACGGCCTGCGGCTCATCGCCTTGCGAGAGATCGACGAGCAGCGCACCCACGTTCGCGTCACCAACCAGCTATTCCCGCATGCGTTCGTCATTCCGATGAGCACGGAGATGACGATTACCCAGTGGCATGTGCCCGTCGACGACGTGAATTGCTATTGGTATGCGATTTTCACCAGCTACGCCGCGCCCGTCGACAAAGCGAAGATGCGCGCGCAGCGCCTCGAGCTTTACGAGTTGCCGGAATACCGCTCGCGGAAGAACAAGTCGAACGATTACGGCTTCGACCCGCATGAGCAGGCGACCGAGACTTACACCGGCATGGGCGCGGACATCAACGTCCACGACCAGTGGGCGGTCGAGTCGATGGGCGCCATTCAGGACCGGACGCGTGAGCACCTCGGGCAATCCGACAAGGCGATCATTCAGTACCGCCGGCTGCTTCGCCAGGAGATCGAGAAGGTGGCCTCCGGAGGCAAGCCGCTGTTGTTCCTCGACGCTGCCAGCGCGCGCAGCATCCAGGGGCCGGCCACAATGGACGGCATCGGTCCGACGAAGGGCTGGGAAACCTACTGGATGGAAGTGGACGTCAAGCGTCGTCGGGGCGCACCCTGGGCCGCGCCGGTCCCCGCCGAGCTCGCCAAGAAGGTGCCTCACCTGACCGCCGCCGAATAACCCAGGCCGGCCCAGCTCAGCAAAGGAGATGTCGTTGAGTTTCGTCGAAAAGCACGGTCTCTGGTCGGCCGAACAGAAGGAGGCTGCCATCCGCATGCGGCGGATGGCAGAGGAGCAGGAGTTGCATACGATCCGGCTCTCCTTTCCGGACCAGCACGGCATCTTGCGCGGCAAGGCTCTGGTCGCTTCCGAGGCGCTCTCGTCGATCGAGAGCGGCTGCTCGATAACGACGACATTGCTCGCGAAAGATACCTCTCACCGCACGGTGTTTCCCGTCTTCACCGCCGGCGGCGGGTTCGGGATGCACGAGATGCAGGGGGGAGGCGACATCATGATGGTCGCCGATCCCACCACCTTCAAGGTTCTCCCCTGGGCACCAAAAACCGGGTGGGTGCTTTGCGACCTTTACTTCTCCGACGGACGACCCGTGCCCTTCGCCTCCAGGGGCCTGTACCAATCCGTGCTGGGGCAGCTCAAAGACCGGGGCTATGACTTCAAGGCGGGCCTCGAGGTCGAATGCCACATCTTCAAAGTCGAGAATGCCCGACTAGCGCCTTGGGACGCCGGGAGTCCCGGGCAACCGGGTGAGCCTCCGGAGGTCAGCCTGCTTTCGCAGGGCTATCAGTACCTGACGGAGCAACGCTATGACCAGATGGAGCCTGCGCTCGAGCTGATCAGGCAAAACATCGTGGCGCTGGGCTTGCCGCTTCGGTCGATCGAGGTGGAATACGGACCGAGCCAGTGCGAGTTCGTGTTTCAGCCCACCGTCGGCATTGAGCCGGCAGACACCATGGTGCTGTTTCGTACGGCAGTGAAGCAGATCTGCAACCGCCACGGCTATCACGCGACCTTCATGTGCCGGCCGCGGATACCGAACGTGATGTCATCGGGGTGGCACCTTCACCAATCGCTGGTCTCCCGAACAGACAGCGTCAACGCGTTCATGACGAGCGAACCGGCCGGTCTGTCGAAACTTGGCAAGCACTATATGGCCGGGCTGCTGGAGCATGCCAGGGCATCCGCGGTCTTCTCGACGCCGACGATCAATGGCTACAAGCGCTACCGTTCCTATTCGCTGGCTCCGGATCGGGCGATCTGGGGACGCGACAACAGGGGCGTCATGATCCGCGTGCTGGGCGGTCCCGACGATAAAGCCACCCGGCTCGAAAACAGGATCGGCGAGCCGGCCGCAAACCCCTATCTGTACATGGCGTCGCAGATTCTGGCCGGCCTCAACGGCATTGATCGCCAGCTCGATCCCGGTCCGTCGGCGGACACCCCCTACGAGACCAAGGCAAACCTCCTACCGACCTCCTTGCGCGAGGCGGTGTTCGCGTTGCGCGATGACCCCTTCTTCCGCGAGGCTCTGGGAGAGAAATTCGTCGACTACTACGTTTTCATCAAGAACGCGGAAATCGAGCGCTTCCAATCGACGGTCACCGAGTGGGAGCAGCGAGAATATTTCGAAATGTTCTGAAACAGCATCACCGAAGCGGGAGAATAGAGATATGAGCTTGAGGTTTGGACTTGTTGGGGCCGTCGCGATTGCCACCGCCTGGGTGTCGCCAGCGCAGTGCGACACGATCAAGGTGGGGATCATTGGCACCATGTCCGGTCCGTATGCCTTGTTCGGCCAGAACTTCAAGTACGGCATTGACGCCTGGGTGGCCAAGCATGGATCGAAAGTCGGCGATCATCAGATCGAGTTTGTCTATCGCGACGAAGAATCGCCGAACCCGGCCAAGTCGAAATCATTGGCTCAGGAGTTGATCGTCAAGGAGAAGGTTCAATACATCGCGGGACTGTACTTCACTCCGGACGCCCTGGCCGTCGCTCCACTTCTCGAGGAAGCGAAGGTGCCTATGATCGTCATGAACGCCGCGACGTCCGCGATCGTCGAGAAGAGCCCCTACATCGTGCGGACGTCCTTTACGATGTGGCAGAACACGGTCCCCGCGGCAAAGGTGGCGAAGGCCAGAGCGGCCAAGAAGGTGGCGATCGCCGTCAGCGATTACGGCCCCGGCATCGATGCCGAAGCAGCCTTCAAAAAGACGTTCGAGGCAGATGGAGGCACCATCGTCCAATCGGTCAGGATGCCGCTCAATACGACCGACTTCGGCCCAATCATGCAAAGGATCAAGGATTCCGGCGCAGACATGATCTTCACGTTCTTGCCGGCCGGGCCGCCAACCCTGGGGTTCGTCAAGGCCTATATCGACAACGGACTGAAAGCGTCCGGCGTGAAGTTGTTGTCCACGGGTGATGTCGTGACCGAGCCCGATCTTCCGAATATTGGTGACAGCGGCGAAGGCATCTTGTCGACTTACCACTACGCGGTCTCGCACGACTCTCCAGAGAACAAGACCTTCCTGGCCGATCTGATCAAGGCTGGCGCCAAGCCTGACGACATCACCATGGCGTCGGTCGCGGCCTATGACGGTGCTCGGCTCATTTACAAGATGGTCGAGGCCACGAACGGTCAAAAGGATCCGGACAAAGCCCTTGCGGCCGTGAAGGGCATGAAATGGGTCAGTCCGCGCGGACCCGTGTCGATCGACCCGGATACCCGGCATATTCGTCAGAACGTATATCTGCGCGAAGTCGTGAAGCAGGACGGCAAGTTCCTCAACAAGGAACTGCAAACGTTCGACGCGCAGCCGGACTGGGGTCTGGCGAAGAACTAGAGCGGATCGCTCGCGATGTAAATCTCGCGAGCGATCTCTTCATCGTGTCGAAGAAGGGCCCAGAATGAGTGGTCGGTCGCAGTCTATTCGCTTCGTCAGCGGTCGCATCTACCACGATGCCAGCGACCGGATTCCGGCCGACACGCTGGTGACGCAAAATGGCGCCATTCATTTTGTCGGCGCTCGGGACGAGGCCCCCTCCACAGACGTCACCGTCGATCTGCGCGGAGCAACGGTGATACCCGGCTTGACGGACACACACAGCAGTCTCCGCGCCGGCAGCGCCGCGGACCTGATCGCCTTGGAGCAGGACCCGTTCGACTCGTCCGTCGACCTGCGGTCGGTCAAGACCTTGATGACGGTGGTCCGCGGGACCATTCAGCATGACGCGTTGGGGTCGCAACATTTCAAAGTCGCGGAAGTAATCAACTAATGGCGTGGACGGGTCTCAGCATCGGGCTGGATGCCCTTTCGTACGGCATGGTGCTTTTCATCATCTCCATCGGACTGTCCATCATGATGGGCCTGATGAGGGTCGTGAACCTTGCTCATGGCGCATTTGCGATGATCGGGGGATATCTCGCGTCTTTTGCGCTCAAGAGCGCAGGAGTTGGATATCCGCTCGCGATTGTCCTGGCGGTTCTCGGCACCATCGCGATCGCTTTTCCGCTTGAGTTTCTTCTCTACCGCCGGATCTATCGCAAGTCCGATGAGCTGACCCAGATTTTGCTCACGATCGGCATTGCGTTTGTCATCATCGGCGTTGCCAACTACATTCTTGGCCCGACGACCAAATCCATTCCGCTGCCTCCGCTGCTGAGCGGTCCCGTCGATCTCGGCTTCCGAATGATCCCAGCTCATCGGATTTTCGTGATGATTTGCGGAGTGTGCACCGCGGGCTTGCTCTGGCTACTGATCGACCGCACCGAGTTCGGGATCCGGCTGCGTGCCGCGGTCGACAACGGTGATATGGCCGAGTCGCTCGGAATCAAGACGCAGATCCTTTTTTCCGCGACCTTCGCGCTTGCGGTCGGCCTGGCGGCGTTCGGGGGCGTGGTGGGCGCCGAATTGTTGCCCGTCGAACCCTTTTACGCGCTCAGATATATGGTGACTTTCCTTGTCGTCGTCTCGGTCGGCGGGGCGGGATCGATCCCAGGCGCCGTGGCGGCATCGATATTGCTTGGCCTTGCAGACACGACCGGCAAGTACCTTGCACCCGAATATGGTGAGTTCTTCTTCTATCTTGCGGTCATCCTGGTCGTGTTTCTGTTCCCGAACGGCCTTTTGGGCAGGAGGCACTGACGTGACCGATCGAGCCATGGTCGATGGCATGAGCCCGCCTCGTTTTTTCGTGCCGCTCGAGCTGCGCGCTGTCGCAATCACGCTGGCGCTCGGAGCGCTCGGCTACACTCTTTTTCCGGACGACCTCGCGTTTCTGACGCGACTGATCAGCATCACGCTTCTGGTGCTGTCGCTCGATCTGGTCACGGGGTATTGCGGTGTCGCCACCCTGGGGCATGCGGCGATCTACGGTGTGAGCGCCTACGTCGTGGGCAACGCCTGCCTTGCCGGACATTCCGACCCCCTGCTGTTGTTGCTCGTGGGCGCAGTGGCTGGTGCCGTGATGGGGCTGGTCTCAGGGCTCCTTGTCACGAGGTTCAAGGGTCTCCCCCAACTCGTGCTGTCCATTGCCGTCGGACAGCTCATCGCGGCGCTAGCCAACAAACTGTCCAGCCTGACGGGCGGAAGCGACGGATTGTCCGGCATTTCGCCTGGACGAATCTTCGGGGTCTATGCGTTCGACATGTACGGTCGCACCGGCTACGTGTTCTCCGTTGCGGTGCTCATGGTCGTGTTCGTGGTGCTGCTTCGAATCGTGCACTCTCCCTTCGGCCTGCTTTGTCAGGCAATCAAGGATGACAGCCTTCGAGCTCGGATGATCGGGGCCCGCGTGTATCCCCGGCTCGTGCTGATGTATGGCGTGTCGGGGGTTGTTGGCGGAATTGGTGGTGCTCTCAATGCCATCAATACGGGCGTCGTGGGACTGGATAGCGTCGGATTTGAGCGGTCGGCTGAAGCTCTCGTCATGCTGGTCCTGGGTGGCGCAGGCAGTCTCTGGGGCGCGCTGATCGGATCCATCGTTTTCCAAGTGTTCGAGCACTATGTCTCGGCTGCGAATCCATTCCATTGGATGACCATGGTCGGTGCGTTGCTGATCGCGGTCGTTTTGTTCGCCCCGAAGGGCCTGGTATCCCTGGGAGGCTTGCTTGCTGGTCGCACCGCCTCGGTGCTGAGGAGGCGCCCGTGAGCCAGTCGCTGCTCGAACTGCGAAACGTGTCGATGTCCTTCGGCGGGATGAGGGTCAACGATGATATATCCTTCAGTATCGGGAAGGGAGAAAGGGTCGCGTTGATCGGCCCGAACGGCGCGGGCAAAACCACGCTCGTCAACGTCATCTCCGGTGACTTGACCCCTTCACAAGGGGCCGTACACCTCGCCGGGGTTGATGTGACCGCGCTACCGATTTCCGATCGCGTCGATGCCGGCTTGATCCGAACATTTCAGATTACGAGGCTCTTCAAGAGCCTGACGGTCGCACAGAACGTCGCGCTCGCCGTGATGCAACGAAAGGGACTCACGAGGAATATATTTTCCTCCCCGATGGATCGGCCGGACGTTCGTCGGGAGTGGGAGCGGGCCCTTGGAACGCTTGGTATCGCACATCTGGCCGACAGGCAGGTCTCGCAACTGGCGTACGGTCAGCAGCGCCTTCTTGACCTGGCAATCGGGCTTGCTCTCGAGCCGAAGGTCCTGCTCCTGGACGAGCCTGCGGCAGGGGTGCCGTCAGAGGAGTCTTCCAAGATCATCGAGGCGATCGACAGATTGCCGTCTGATATCGCGGTTTTGATGATCGAGCATGACATGGACCTGGTCTTCAGATTTGCCCGCCGTGTGCTCGTTCTCGCCAACGGAAAGCTGATCTTCCAGGGCGATCCGGCAGAAGTCACGCACCATCAGGAAGTCCGTCGAGCTTATCTAGGTAGCTACGCAGATGCCCGCCACGCGTCTTGAAGTCAAAGGTCTCAGTGCCGGGTATGGCCCCACCCGCGTTATCGATGACATGTCTTTCGAGGTTCTGCCCGGAGGTCGTCTCAGCGTCCTTGGTCGAAACGGAGTCGGCAAGACGACCTTGCTCGCATCGCTCATGGGTCTGACAACCCATCATGGCGGGAAAGTATTCCTGGGGGAAGCAGATCTCACGGAGTCCAAGGCATCTACACGTGCTCAGCGAGGTTTCGGCTACGTACCGCAGACGCGCGACATTTTTCGGTCGCTGACGGTGGAAGAAAACCTGGTCGCAGGTCTCAAAGATCGAGGTCGAGAGGCGCTTGAAGAGGTCTACGTGATGTTTCCGAGGTTGGCCGAACGTCGACGCCATTTCGGGACGCAATTATCGGGCGGCGAGCAGCAGATGCTCTCGCTCGCCAGGACGCTGCTGGGAAGGCCTTCAGTTCTCCTCTTGGATGAACCGCTCGAGGGGCTCGCGCCAGTGATCTGCGATCAGATCATGGAAATCATCACCGCGCTGGCGAGTTCCGGTGAGATGACCATCGTTTTGGTCGAGCAGCAGATCGAACGAGCGCTGCGCTTTGCCGATCATGTCATGGTGGTTGAACGCGGCAAGGCGGTCTGGAGTGGGGAATGCTCGCAGCTACGGGACGACCCCAAGATGGTCGAGCGCCTGCTCGGTGTTGGGGTGCACTGAGGCATGCTTGTCTGATTGGATCACCCATCCAGATTGAGTTGCGAGGTGCGGCACAAGTCTGCGACACGCACCACCGTGTTGCTCCGATTTCTGTAGCGATTTCAGGCGCCTGAGTGCGACAATTTGGCTGAGTACCCTCCCGCCCCAGCCAGATCGCTGAATTTACGAGATAAACAGCTCTGGTGCCGGGCGGGTTCTTCGGCGCGTTTGGACATATTGAGTCCTAAGCTTCGGCGTTGCAGTTCTTCGAGGGTTACCTACGATTTTATCGTATGTGGGTTCCCGGCAACTCTCGTCGCATTATCGCCGACGCGAAGAAAGGGAAGCTGGATCACCAGGGGACGACGCCAGCATCGTTGAAGAAGCCGCCGCTGGGTCCATCATCGGGAAGTGTCGCGAGCTCGACGACGATCTCTGCCCCTTCCTCGACGGTGCGGTTGCCGGTGTGGTTGTTGAGATCTGTCGCGACATAGCCGGGCGTTGCGGTGTTGATCTTGATGTGCGCGTGGGCGGCGCTTCGATGGAAGGCGTTGGCATATTGCACCGTCAGCATCACGACGGCCGTTTTTGACGACGCGTAGGCAACGATCGTATCCGTCTGGCCGAACAGGGTGGTCGCATCGTTGGCGAGCCTCAGCGAGGCCGTTGTACTAGCGATGTTGACGATGCGAGGGTGCTTGGATCGCTGAAGCAGCGGCAGCATCGCGTGGATCATGCGCACCACACCAAAAACGTTGGTGTCGTAAGTTTCCCTCATGTCCGCCGAAGTGATCTCGAAAGCCGGGCGGCTAACCAGGATCCCCGCGTTGTTGACCAGCACGTCGAGCTGGCCATGTCGACGATCGAGCTCCTTGGCTAGCGCCGCAACGCTTTCGTCGATGGTGACGTCCAACTGGACAGGGACTACGTTCAGGCCCTCGGCAACGAGCTCGCTGGCGGCCTTTTCTCCGCGCGCCAGATCGCGACTTCCAAGGTAGATGTGCAGTCCGCGCCTGCCGAGCTGCCGTGCGACCTCGTTTCCGAGCCCTTTGTTGGCGCCCGTGACGAGCGCGATCGATTTTTCGGTCATTGCCGCTCTTCGAAGGTAGAAAGGCCGCGACGGCGGCCTCGGTTGATGTCAGATCGGTTCGGCTTGCCGGCGATCGCGACCGGGATATCGTCCCGATCCTGAGCGCGCTGAGTGTCGCCTGCGGTTTGCGTGTTCCTGTGATCACGCGCTGGGCGAACTTTCCGCCCAACTAGTTTTGATGATCTTGATTGGCTTGGCGCCGTTGGTTCGAACCTTCTGAGAGACGGTTGATCCTGGACACCGGCGCGCGCCACTATTGTTTTAGCTGCGTATTTGCGATCGGCAGGATCGAAGCGATCTGCCAGCCCTGCGCGTCCCGCACGAAGGTTTGGCTGATCAGGAACGTATCGCTTTGCGGCTGGGCGCCTGGAAGCGCTCGCGTGAACTTGATAGGGACCAAAATCTGCACGACATCATTCGTGATCGCGGCCACATGAAATTTCGACATCTCGGGTTCGAGATGCCAAGTGCCTTGGTAATACTCCTTGAAGCGGTCGGCCGCCGCCTCCGCCCCTCTGGATTCGATGCCTCGCGAAAAGAAGAGCATTTGAGGTGAATTCCACAACATGGATTTCACCTGGCTCGCGTCATGCGTATTCTGCGCCGCGACGAAGCGCGTGAATAGAGCTTGTGCCTCGGCTTCAATCGGTTGGGCATATGCATGTCCGTTCAGCGCGACAGTCATCATGGCAAGAGCGGCAAATACGGATTTTTTCATGTGCGAGAACCTCTGTGTGGAGTGATGGTGCCAGTGTCAGGGCTGTTTCTTGGCCGTGTTCGCGGCGCCCCAGAGCGAGCCTGGATTGGCGCGATCCGGATAGAGCGCCAACATCGCATCGTAGAGCTGGCGCGCGGTGGCCGTTGTTTCGTCCAGCCGGTTGAAGTCGCGCAGATATTGCCGGGTTTCGCCGATGATGTGCGGGTCGTCGCCATTCTCCGGCACTTTATGGCCCGCGATCACCGCTCTCGGCTGCAGCGCCTCGAGCCGGTCGAGCTTAGTGATCCATTCGAGCCGGCTATGTCGATCGGTCTCGCCGAGATAGGGATGGATGCCGTTATAGACTGCGTCGCCGCCAACCAGCAGGTCGACTGACGGCACATGGAGACAAGTCGATCGTTCCGTATCGGTATGTCCTGCATTGACCGGGACCAGCCGATGCCCTTCCAATTCCAGGCCGTCGTCTCCCAAAGGTTCGGCGACGAGCAGGCGATCGGGAATCTCGCCCGGAAAAAGCCGCCGCCAGAAATTGTCGATCCAGGCCGGCGAGAGATGCTCCCTCATCGATTTGACGATCTCGGGCGTCGCTACGGCCTTGGCTTCCGGAAAACGAGTCAGCAGGGGCGCGAGACCGAAGAAATGGTCGCCATGCCCATGGGTGACGTAGATCGCTTTGAGGTTCTTGCTGCTCGCGGCCACCCAATCAACGAGCTTTTGCGATTGTTCGATGGTCAGGAAGGTGTCGACGAGGACGGCATCTTTCTCGCCATAAATAAGGGTTGAGGAGTTTGCGACCCATGTGAGTTCCTCCTTGCCCGGCGGCAGGTCGCGGCTGAGGCCGGGACGCTTGATCGTCAGCACGTTCCATTTCAGGCTGCTTGTTGTCGTCATCGATAGACTCCGCTGCAAGGGCTCGACGCTCCGTTGGAGTGTCCGAGTGGATCAGGAGCTGCCGGTCGGCATGAGATGCTCACGAAACCAGGTCGTCGCCGCGGCCTCGGCTCTCGCAAACTGACCGAGATAGGGATCGAAATGCCCGCCCGGCAGCAGCGCGAGCCGCTTCGGCTCCAGCGCACGTTCGTAGGCGGCAAGCGCGAGATCCGCGACGGTCACGCTGTCGTCCTTCGCAACAACTAATAGCAACGGCGTCGGCGACACGCGGGCGATCCAGGCGCCGGGCTCATACATGCGCGCCCGACGCGTCGAGCGGAGTGTGATCTCGTTGTCCCAAAGTCCTGGTGGAATCGGCTGCAGATAAAAATCGATCGCATCGCGCGACCGATAGGCTGCGGGCACAGTCGGGTCGGGACTGACCACGGCCTCCCGGTCGGGCGGCGCTCCACGCAGTTGTGCGCGTTCGTCAGCGCTGAAGGCCCGTTCCAGCGCCGGTGCTGCATCAGGAGCGACCCGTCGCAGACCCTGTTCGTAGCCGCTGATCGTCGGCACTTGCGCCACGACGCAGCGCAGCCGCCTGTCTGTCGCGCCAAGAACGATGGCGTGGCCACCTGCGTAGCTTGTCCCCCAGAGGCCAATGCGATCGGGATCGACCTCGGGCCGCGCCTCTAGATAGGAAATTGCCCGCCGCCAGTCCGCAATCTGTTGCCAGGGATCGATGTCGCCGCGCGCCTGACCTCCGCTCACACCGAAATTCCGGTGGTCATGCACAAGCACGATGAAGCCAGCAGCGGCAAAGGCTTTGGCGAAGAGTTCGATGCCATGCTCTTTAACTCCCGCGAAGCCGTGCGCCATGGTGATGGCCGGACCAGCGCCGTCGCGGTGGGGGAGAAATAACCAGGCGCCAAGCTCAATCCCCCCTTCGGCGGGAATGCGCACGTCAATTTTCGAAACCATATCTAGTCCCTTGGGCCGGCAGCCGCGGTCGGCGGCGCTGTGCCGCATTGAAGCGCCGTGCGCAGGCAGAAGCGGCGGCTTGACAGCCGCCCCTGCGTGTCTCATAAGTGACAAATGACCGGTCGTCTGTAATTAGTCAAGAGGCATGGAAATGGAAACTCGCCAGGCCCGCCGCGGTCCGAAACCGAAGCTCGGCACACGGGAGAACCTGATCCAAGCCGGCCTCAGGTCGATCCACGCCGACGGATATTCCGCCTCCGGAATCCAAAGCATCGTTGAGCAAGCAGATGTCCCCAAGGGTTCGTTTTACACATACTTCGCCAGCAAAGAGGCATTCGGGGCTGAAATTATCGATGCATATTCCGAACGCGGCCTGGCAAGGCTGCGCGCCTTCCTCTGCAATGCCGAAATGACCCCGGTGGCTCGTCTCGAAGCGTTTTTCGACGACCGCATCGCGGCGTTTCGGAAGTCCAACTTCGTGCGCGGCTGCCTGCTCGGCAATTTCAGCGCGGAGGCTGCCGACCACAGTGCGATGATCCGTCAACAATTGGCGAAGCACTTCAAATCCTGGAGTGCCGTGTTTGAGCAATGCATTTCGGATGGCCAGAAAATTGGCGAGATCTCACCCGAATTTTCAGCCACTTCGCTTGCCGATTTTCTGTTGAATAGCTGGGAGGGTGCGCTCCTGCGAATGCGCGCTGACAAGAACGACGCTGCCTTGAGGGAGTTCAAGATGATTGTATTCGGCGGTTTCATCCGGCGGATACCGCGTTGAGCTGCGCCCCTCGGACGTATCGGGCGGCGTTGTTGAAGAAACTCGCGTCCATTCTCAAGAACGACAGTGGTACGACCACCGTCAATTAGGCGCTGAGCTACCCAGGAGGTCCGCTCTTCATTTGGAAACGGCTGCCAACCTATTCAGATTTCTTGAGGGCTGTTCGAGCTTCTTTTCCAAACGCGGATTGAAATCCCTACGTAATCAAACTGATTTTGATTCCGCCATTCGGAGGTTCGATCCCTCCCGCCCCAACCAGATCGCCCGCCCGCCTGACATCACTCGTGGGGAGCTGCTGCCTGGCCCTGCGAGCTCGACGCTCACATCGGGATGCGCCTTCGCAAAATCCCGGATCCGGATCCTATCAACTCACGTACGGCTCCGCCGAGGACGTGCTGCGCGAATTCCAGCGAGGGGTTGCCTCGGCGCACCGAGCGGAGCGAAACGGTCTCGTTGCTCTCTCCGGTGAGCCGAAATGGCGAGCGTCTGCGCCCGGTCTCTTCGCCAGGCCGGGATCGACGTCATCCTCGGCGATTCCTTCGGCACCCCGCGGCACCAATTGAATCGAGAGGTTGTTTGTTCAACGGCGCACCGCCTGCGTGATGTCCCATTCCATCGATCTGCCGACTGCATCCCGACCATTGATCGAGATCAACGAACCGGAGGTATCCGCGCCGATGCTGAGCGTGGCCAACAGGGGCGACAAGCCCTCCTGGCGCTGAGCCATGGAGACGACGCGGAATGCAGCTCTGGCTGATACCATCCCTCTATGCCGCTGCAAGTATCGTGGCAGGCTTGTTGGTGTCGCGGCTGGAAGCCAGGTTCATGGCGTCTGGTCTTGATCTCTCGACATCATCTGCCCAGGCGTACCTCTCGGCCGTCGCTTCCGGAATCGAACGATCCGGATTCGATCCGGAGGATCGCGCCGCGGCCCGCATCGAGGATCGACAGGGCCTCGGCCTGTCTCATCGCGAGGACGAGAGCGACCCGATCAGACGCGCGGGACGGGGGCGGGTGGCATCATGAGCACCGGCTCCGCCGGATTGAGGCGCGTGAGGTTGCGGGCGCCACGCGTCGCTGCAGCAGCCTGCACCGGTCTCACGCCGGGGTGGCTCGTCTGCGGCGGATTTGACATCGCCGCGGTTCTTCCCCTCCGGAATTCCTACATTGACTGGAGCGGTGTCGTCCTTCCGTTCCGGGGGCTCCTGGCGAGCATCGGCATCTGTCTCCGACGAGACGGCGGAGAGGGGCGGCCATGAGAACACTCCTTCAACGTCTCACCGGCGAGGACGCGATCCAGCTGTTGATGCGGCTTGGATTGCTCGCTCTGTTGATCTTCTGGACATTCTACCTGGTCCGTCCGTTCGTGACCATTCTGGTCTGGGCCCTCGTGCTTGCCGTCGCGCTCCATCCCGCCTTCGTCCTGCTCGCCAACGCTTTGGGCGGCCGCCCAAAGCTGGCGGCGGCCATCTTCACCGCAATCAATCTAGCCGTCTTCATCGGCCCTGCGGCCTGGCTCGGCATGGGTGCGGCGGATGGCATCAAAGACTTCGCCGCCGAACTGGCCGCGGGCGAACTGACAATTCCATTGCCGCCGCAGGCCCTCAAGACCTGGCCGCTGATCGGAGCGCAGCTTTACGAGCTGTGGGAGCAGGCCTCAACGAATCTTCGCCCGGCCCTGTATCAGGTCGCGCCTTATCTGAAGCCGTTCGCCGGCACGCTGCTCGGTCTTGTGGGCGATGCTGGCGTGGGAGCAGTCAAGTTCCTGCTCTCGGTCGTCGTCGCTGGCGTCATCCTTCCCTATGGCCCGCAGCTCGTGGCCGCGGGCCGAGGCTTTCTCGCGCGGATCGTGCCCGAGCAGAGCGAGCATTTCCTGGATTTGGCGGGAGCGACCATTCGAGCGGTATCCCAAGGCGTGATCGGTATCGCGGTGGTCCAGGCGCTGCTGGCCGGTATCGGTTTCAAGCTCGCGGGCATCCCGATCGCCGGCCTCCTGGCGGTTCTGGTCCTGCTGCTCTCGATCGTGCAGATCGGCGCAGCCCTCGTCATGATTCCCGTGATCGTCTGGATCTGGACCGACAAGGACGTCACTACCGCATTGCTGCTGACCTTCTTCCTCGGAATCGTCAGCATCCTCGACAACGTCCTGAAGCCCCTGGTGATGGGGCGCGGTTTGACCACGCCGACACTCGTCATCCTGATCGGCGTGATCGGCGGAACGCTGGGGCATGGAATCATCGGTCTCTTCATCGGCCCCATCATCCTGTCGGTCGCCTGGGAGCTTGCAGTCGCCTGGATCAAGACGGACGCCGCCCCGCTGCCGGCCGTCGTCGAACGTTGACTTAAATCAACGGTGGCGGCTTCCGGAAGCGCCTTCTGAATGCCTACGACAGCGAGATCGGGACATGACGATGGAAAACTTGAATCTGCCGGGTGGTCCCCTGTCCGGGGTCGTCGCCGCGGCCGTCGAATACATGGTCGATGCAGGGCAGCGGAGCGTGTTGTTTCTGGACATTATGCGCCAGCGCGGCGACCAGTATCGCGAGCACGTCGCGCAGACGGCGCCGCATGTCCTGCAATATGCTGCTGAACTGATCATCGACGGGCGCAAGCTCGACGAGCCCGTCAACTATGCGCTGGTGCGCATCATTCCACCCAAGGGGGTCGAGATCGATCTCGAACGGCGGCCGTTCATCGTGGTCGATCCGCGCGCGGGACACGGTCCGGGAATCGGCGGCTTCAAGGCGGACAGCGAGATCGGCGTTGCCATGAAAGCGGGGCATCCCTGCTACTTCATCGGCTTCCTGCCGGAGCCGATGCCGGGGCAGACCATCGAGCGCATCGCGCGCGCCGAGGCGCTGTTCATCGAGAAGGTCATCAGCCTGCATCCGAAAGCCGACGGCAAGCCCTGCGTGATCGGCAATTGCCAGGCCGGCTGGGCCGTCATGATCCTGGCGTCGCTGCGGCCTGAATTATTCGGGCCATTGATCATCGCCGGCGCGCCGCTCGCTTACTGGGCCGGCGTGCACGGCAAATATCCGATGCGTTATTCCGGCGGCCTGTTGGGAGGGAGCTGGCTGACTGCATTGGCCAGCGATCTCGGCGCCGGCAAGTTCGATGGCGCCTGGCTGGTGCAGAACTTCGAGAACCAGAATCCATCCAACACGCTCTGGACCAAGCAGTACAACGTCTATTCCAAGGTCGATACCGAGGCCGATCGCTACCTGGACTTCGAGCGCTGGTGGGGCGGGCATGTCAACCTGAACGCCGAGGAGATCCAGTTCATCGTCGATGAGCTCTTCATCGGCAACAATCTCGCGGCCGGCAAGATCGAGATGTCGGACGGGCAGAAGGTCGATCTGCGCAATATCAGGTCGCCGATCGTGGTGTTCTGCTCCAAGGGCGACAACGTCACGCCGCCGCAGCAGGCACTGGACTGGATTCTCGATTGCTATGCAGACGTCAACGAGATCAGGGCATATGGGCAGACCATCGTCTACACCGTTCACGAAAGCATCGGGCACCTCGGCATCTTCGTCTCCGGCGGCGTCGCGAAGAAGGAGCATGCGGAATTCTCCAGCAATATCGACCTGATCGACATCCTGCCGCCTGGACTTTATGAAGCGACGTTCGAAGCCAAGGGTGAGGAGACCACGAGTTCCGATCTCGTCGTCGGGCAGTGGGTGATGCGCTGCGAGGCGCGAACGCTCGACGATATCCGCGCCATGGGCGGCAATTCGCCCGAGGACGAGCGGCGCTTCGCAGCCGCAAAACGCGTCTCCGAGATGAATCTCGCGGCGTACCGGAAGTTCGTGCAGCCCTGGATCAAGAAGATGGTCACGCCACAGATGGCGGAGACCATGCGCAACCTGCATCCGCTGCGATTGCAGTACGAGGTCCTCAGCAGCCAGAATCCCTGGATGGGCGCCGTGAAGACGGCCGCCGATGAGATCGAGGAGAAACGCAAGCCTGTGGCAGAGGACAATCCGTTCCTGGCCTTCCAGGAGCAGATGTCCAAGCAGATCGTTCATGTGCTGGATAGCTGGCGCGACGCCCAGGAAGCCCTGAGCGAGACGATCTTCCTCAATGTCTATGGCTCGCCTGCACTTCAGGCGGCGGTCGGGATCGATCCGAACTGGGAGTCTTCGCGCAAGCGCGAGATGTCGGCAGAGCACCGGACAATGCTCGAGAAGCGTATCGCCGAGCTGAAGTCCAGGGTGGGGGAGGGCGGTCTTCGTGAAGCCGCCATTCGTGGCCTGCTCTATATCGGCTCGGCCCGCGGAATGGTCGACGAGCGGAGCATCGAGGCGCTGCGTCGGATTCGCCGCGATGCCGGCGGCTCGCGTTTGACGCTGCCCGAGTTCAAGATGCTGGTGCGCGAGCAGTTCTTCATGCTGTTGCTCGACCAGCAAGGCGCCCTGGCTGCGATTCCGAAGATGCTCCCAGAAGATGTCGCGCAACGACTCGCGGCAGTCGCAATGATCCGCGAGGTCCTTTCCGCGAGCGGCGAAATCACCGGCGAGCGTGCAAGCCGCTTGCGGCGTATCGCCGCGCTGTTCGGTGTCGAGGCGGGAGAGGGGACGTCGAACATTACTCCTTTCGACCCAAAGGCGAAAGCATCCTAGGCGTTCATGGAAGAGGCGGGAGCGAGATCATGTCAGCCGATACGAGGCCAGCGCAGTCTCCCAGCAAGTACGATCGTTTGATTGCGGCAGCGAAGGCCGTGCCACCGGTGCCGACCGTGGTGGTGCATCCTTGCGATGAAACCTCGTTACGCGGAGCCGTCGATAGCGCGCAAGCCGGGATCATTCGACCGATCCTGGTCGGACCCGAGAGAAAGATCAGGGAGACGGCGGGCAGGCACGATCTCGATATCTCCGGCTTCGAGATCGTCGATGCCGCGCATAGCGAGGAAGCCGCATCCAGGAGCGTCGAGCTGATCCATGCTGCCAGGGGCGAGATGCTGATGAAGGGCAGCCTGCATACCGACGAACTCATGCGCGCCATCACGGCGAAAACGGGCGGCCTGCGCACCGATCGCCGTATCAGCCACGTCTTCGTGATGGATGTTCCGGCCTATGCCGACACGCTGCTCGTCACCGACGCCGCCATCAACATCTTTCCCGATCTCGATGCCAAGCGGGACATCATCCAGAACGCCATTGATCTGTACAACCAGGCCGGTTTTGGAAAATCGCCGCGCGTGGCGATCCTGTCGGCCGTGGAAACCGTGACCTCAAAGATCCCATCGACGATCGAGGCGGCCGCCCTGTGCAAGATGGCCGACCGCGGCCAGATCAGCGGCGGCGTGCTCGACGGGCCCCTGGCCTTCGACAACGCCATCGATCCCGAGGCGGCACGGATCAAGGGCATCAAGTCCGAAGTTGCCGGGCGAGCCCAGATCCTCGTCGTTCCCGATCTCGAAGCCGGCAACATGCTGGCGAAGAATCTCGCCTACTTCGCCAAGGCCGACGGCGCCGGCATCGTGCTCGGTGCCCGGGTGCCGGTCGTGCTGACGTCCCGGGCGGACACGCCCCGTGCGCGCATGGCGTCCTGCGCGGTGGCATCGCTCTATGCCAACGCCCGGCGCCAACATGCGCCGACAGTCGCTGCGTGACCGCGATGGATACGATCCTCGTCGTCAACGCAGGCTCCTCGAGCGTCAAGTTCCAGATATTTTCTGTCGAGGGAGAGGGTATCCTTCGCCGGCAGATCAAGGGCCAGATCGACGGCATTGCCAGCCGACCACGGTTGCGGGCGAGTGGCGCGAACGGTGAGACGCTGGCCGAGCGAGCATATCCGATCGAGGCAGTCGCGGACGTTCCGGCGGCGATGGGGATCGCCGGGAGCTGGTTGCGTGAAGAGCTTCGCATCCATCCGATCGCGGTAGGACACCGCGTCGTGCATGGCGGCCCGGACTTCGACCGGCCGGTGTCGATCGATCACGGCGTTGTCGCCCGCCTGGAACGCTTCGTCGATCTCGCACCACTGCACCAGCCGCACAATCTGGCGCCGATCCGGTCGATCCTTGCCGGCTTCCCGAGCTTGCCGCAAGTGGCGTGCTTCGATACCGCCTTTCATCGCACGCACAGCGCGGTCGCCGATCACTACGCGATCCCGCATCACCTCCATGCCGAGGGGGTACGCCGCTATGGTTTCCACGGGCTGTCTTACGAATATGTCGCGAAGGCCCTGCCGCAGATTGCGCCCGACATCGCGAACCGGCGGGTCATCGTGGCTCATCTGGGGAGCGGTGCCTCGATGTGTGCGCTCAACGAGGGACGAAGCGTCGAAAGCACCATGGGCTTCACGGCGTTGGACGGGCTGCCGATGGGCACGCGGCCCGGCCAGCTCGACCCCGGTGTCGTGCTCTATCTCATCTCCGAGAAGGGCATGTCCGCGGCGAACGTCCAGGACTTTCTCTATCGCGATTGCGGACTGAAGGGACTCTCGGGCGTCAGCAACGACATGCGGGAGCTCGAGGCCAGCGACGACGTCAGGGCCAAGCTGGCGATCGACTATTTCGTGTATCGGATCTGCCTCAATGCCGGCATGCTCGCGGCCGCATTGCAAGGTTTGGACGCCTTCGTCTTCACTGCCGGCATTGGCGAGAATTCCGCGACGATTCGCGCCCGTGTGGTCGAGCAGCTCGGATGGCTCGGTGTCAGCCTCGACCACGCCGGCAATTCTCGCAATTCGCGGCTGATATCGCGTGCCGAGAGTCGTATCCCCGTCTATGTCGTACCGACCGACGAGGAACTGATGATCGCGCAACACACGCTGTCGCTGCTGATGAAGCAGCCATCGAGCAACTCCAGACAAGAGAGGGCGTCATGATCCCCGTGTTCCCGGATACCAAGGTTGCCTTGAAGGGTAAGAAGGGCCTCGTCGTCGGCATCGCCAACGACCAATCCATCGCCTGGGGCTGCGCAAGGGCGTTTCGCGCCCTCGGGGCGGAACTCGCCGTCACCTACCTCAATGACCGTGCCAAGAAGCATGTCGAACCGCTGGCGCAGGCGCTGGAAGCGCCGATCTTCATGCCGCTGGACGTCATGGTGGAAGGCCAGACCGAACAAGTGTTCGAGCGGATTGCAAGCGAGTGGGGGCAACTCGATTTCCTGCTGCATTCGATCGCGTTTTCGCCGAAGGAGGCGCTGCACGGTCGCGTGGTGGATGTCGGCCGCGACGGCTTCCTGAAGACGATGGATGTCTCCTGCTGGTCGTTCATGCGGATGGCGCATCTCGCCGAGCCGCTGATGAAGAACGGGGGCACGATGTTCACCATGACCTATTACGGCAGCCAGATGGTCGTGAAGAACTACAATGTGATGGGGGTGGCCAAGGCCGCGCTTGAAGCAGCCGTCCGCTACATTGCGGCCGAACTCGGTCCGAAGGGCATCCGTGTTCACGCGATCTCACCAGGCCCGCTCGCCACGCGCGCGGCATCGGGCATCCCCGAATTCGATGATCTCATGGACAAGGCGCAGTCCACCGCGCCGACCCGCAGCCTCGTCAGCATCGAGGACGTCGGCAATGCCACGGCGTTCCTGGCGCTCGACGGGGCCAAGCTGATCACCGGCGGCGTTCTCTATATCGACGGCGGCTATCACATCATCGACTGACTGACGGAGGAGGTTCTGGTGCGTGCGCTTGGGTTGAGCCTGTTTCTGCTCGCGATCCATTTCGTGCCGGCGCAGGCGCAAACCTACGATCCTCGCTATGCGAAATGCATGAAGGTCTATGAAGGGTCCTTTGGCGGAGGCGAATGGATCGATTGCAGCTACACATCGCTGCCGCAGTGTCAGGCTTCGGCATTCGGTCGCGCCGCCACATGCGTGATAAACCCGTACTTCGCTCAGGCTTTCCCCCGTGGGAGATACCCGCGATATCCACGAGCCTATTGACGGCGTCCTCCATGTCGCCGCGGCTAGCCGTTGGCAGCACACCTAGCTAGCGATAATGCAGCGCGATCAGCTCGGCGACGCAGGCCGGCTTCTTGCCGCCCTCGATCTCGATGACGAGGTGATAGTTGACGCGCAGGCCGTCCGGCGGCACGTCCTCGGCTTCGGCGACCGTGATCCGCCCGCGCAGCCTCGATCCGGCGGGGACGGGGGCAAGATATCGAATTCGATCGGCGCCGTAGTTCAGGGTGTTGCGCAGGCCCTTCAGGCCCATCACCGAACGAATGAAAAGAGGCGCAAGCGACAGGGACAGCAGGCCGTGCGCGATGGTGGTGCCGCCTGGCGCTTCCCTCCTGGCGCGCTCCTGATCGACGTGGATCCACTGCTCGTCGCAAGTCGCCTGGGCAAACTGGTTGATGCGATCCTGCGTCACCTCGATCCAGTCGCTGACACCGATCTCGGTACCGACCGCGGATTTGATCTCGTCGAAGTTGCTGAATATGCGCATGATGGTGGCCTGCTCAGATCTTCATTTGCGGGATGTCGTCGGACACGGCCAGCTCGGCGTCCGTCACCGCCATGACCTCGCCCACGCTGAGGCCGGGAGCAATCTCCAGCAATGTGGCCTTGCCGTCAGGAAAGCCGATCACCGCCATGTCGGTCACGACCAGCTGCACCGGCCGGACCGACGTCAACGGCAGCGTGCATTTGGCGACGATCTTGGACTTGCCCTTCGCGGCATGCTGCATGGCGACGATGACCCGCTTGGCGCCGCTGACGAGGTCCATCGCGCCGCCCATGCCCGGAACCATCTTGCCGGGGATCATCCAGTTGGCGAGAAGTCCGTGGGCATCGACTTGGAGCCCGCCGAGCACGGTGACATCGACATGGCCGCCGCGGATCAGTCCGAACGACATCGCGCTGTCGAAGGTGCTGGCCCCCGGCAGCGCGCTGATCGGGCGGCCGCCGGCGTCCGTCAGGAGAGGGTGCTCCAACCCTTGCTCCGGAATCGGGCCCGTGCCGATCAATCCATTCTCCGACTGAAAGAACACGCTCAGCCCCGCCGGGACGTAGTTGGCGACGAGCGTCGGAATGCCGATGCCGAGATTGACGAGGTCGCCGTTTCTGAGCTCCCTGGCGACGCGTCGGGCGATGATCTCCTGTGCATCCATGTCTTCACCCGCTTGGGTTGGTAATGAGATAGTCGACCAGGGGCGCCGGCGTCACGACGTGGTCGGGCGCGATGACGCCAACAGGTACGATGTGTTCCGCCGTCACGATCACGGTGTCCGCCGCCATCGCCATGACCGGATTGAAGTTGCGCGCGGTCAGCGCATAGGAGAGGTTGCCGAGGTAATCGGCGAGAAAAGCGTGCACGAGCGCGAACTGCGCCCGCAATGCGGTCTCGAGCAGGAACGGCTTTCCGTCGACCTCGATCTGGCGCTTGCCCTCCGCGACCAGCGTGCCAACGCCGGTCGGCGTGAGGACGCCGCCGAGACCGCACCCGCCTGCGCGAATGCGCTCGACGAAGGTTCCTTGTGGAATCAAATCGACTGCGATTTGCTTGGCCAGCATCTGTTGCTGCGCCTTCGGATTGAGGCCGATATGGGTCGCGGTGAGACGCGAGACCAGTTCCGCGTCGAACAGCTTCCCGACACCCTTGCCGGGCAACGCAGCGTCGTTGCTGATGATGGAGAGCCCTGCCTTTCGTTGTCGGACGAGCTCGTCGAGCAGACGCCACGGCGTGCCGACCCCCATGAAGCCCCCGACCATGATGCTTGCGCCTGCCGGGATCATCGCGACGGCTTCTTCGATGGAAACGGCCCTCATGGTCCCAGCTCCAGTCGACAGAGATCAAGGAAGCGACCGTGGGATGCTCGCTTTGCGTTCATCCTGGTCCCTTGATCTGCGTCAAGGCTTCTCATGATTTGTGGACCACGATGCCGACGCCTTCGAGCGCGCTGGTCCATAGCTTGCGAGTCTCGACGTGGCGATGTTCGAGCGCAGCGCTGACAGCGTCGCGATGGGCCAAAAGCTCCGGTCCTTTCAGGAACAGGATTTGTGCCTGCAGCAACCGGCCGCTCTCCAGTTCGATGCGCCGCAAGGCCATGACGAAGGGATCGTCGGCATTGGCTTCCCTCGGGAGCAAAGCTGCCGGCCTTATGCCGGCATGAACGGCATGCGCAAGTGTTGCCAGGCTGACAGCCCGCGCCAGCGGCTGGTCCGGAATGCCCTCGGCTGGTTGCGGAAACCATGCCGTCTCCCAGGACATCGACAGGTATCCCAGCGCAAGGTCCGGGACCCAGGACGTCGCCCGAAGCAGCAGGGAGACGATCTCTGCCTCATGGTAGACCTGAGCGTTCAATTCGGTCTGCCAGGCGGACACGAGCTTTGCGGGCAGCGCGAACGCGAACTGCCGCGCCAACGCGCCATGGGCGGAGGTCAAGAACGCGGCGACGCGAGTCTGCTGGTGCGGCGGCACACGGCCTTGCGGGTCGAGCGGTCCAAAGAATCCGCTCATGTGGCCGGCCCCTGCACGGGGATGGCACGCAGATGATCGTAGCCGGCAGGAAATGCAATGAGCTCGCCACCGGCCTCTTCCGGCGCGATCCAGACAGCCTTGTTGCCTTGCCATCTCCCGGCCAGCACGTCCTCGGCGAAGCGGGCGAGCAAATCCGCGGTCAGCGCCGGCTTCTCCAATGTGAAGGCGTGATAGGCGCGCTGGATGATCACGAGCGCGCTGTTCGGAATCTCGGCGCGCAGGGTCTCATGGACTGCACGGGGCGTCAGGAAGTCGAACTCGCCGTTCAGGATCATGGTCGGCAGGGTGATCGACGACAGTTGCGACGTCAGCGGCCGGAAGTCGAGAAAAGACTCCATCAGGTTTTGCAGCGCGAAGGCGTCGTTGACCAGCCAGCCCTGCCGCTTCACGCTGTCGAGCTTGTCCAATACCGGTCCTAGCCATTGATCGGAGACGTTCATCGGCAGCAACAGATCCTGGAGGTAGCTGGTGCCGCCCAGGATCAGCGCGGTGCGGAGCGCGTTGCCAAGCAGGAACAGTTGCGGCGGAAGCTCCGCGAAGCAGCTCATCGGCGCCAGCCCGGCCAGCCGCTCGCCGTGCTCGATCGCATAGCGTAGCGCGATCAGGCCGCCGAAGCTGATACCGGCGAGAAAAATGGGTCCGTCGCCGAGTTCGTCGACCAGGAGATGAAGCGCTGCCACCTGATCATCCTGGCTGATGAAGAGCGCGGGCTTGTCGGACTCCCCCTGGCCGAGCAGGTCGAACGTCGCGAGGCGGAATTGCCGCGCAACCAGGGCGTCACGATACGCGGACCAGAGCTCGGCATATTGTGTAAGCCCGTTGACCAGCACATAGGCCGGAGCGTTCGCTGGCCCGTCAAGCTCATAACGGATGCGATACGAGCCGTGACTGAGAAAGGGCATTGCGAGGTCCGGACCAGATGGATGGCAACCACAATGCTCGTCCACGAAGACAGCGATCCATTGAGTTAGATCAAGGGTCGGCCGCGATCGCGTACCTAGCCTTTTGACAAAATTGCCAGGAGGACGCCGTCATGGCCGGAAGGAATTTCATTCGGCATTGCTGTGTGAGTCTGCTGTTGCTGTTGGTGGGGACCGCGTTGGCGGTCGCGCAGCCCTACAGCCGCCGTTCGTCGCAGATGCAGCATGATGAGCTTAAGAAGACGGTCGAGATCCCGAACTTTCGCCTTGGGGGCAAGTACGATCTGTCCGATCCGTCGAAATGGGAGAATGGCGGCGAAGGCGGCGTGACGCTGGAGTCGCTCGGGGCGGGCAAGCTGCACTCGGCCTATATCGCCGTCGGCACGCCGCGGCGCAATGCCGCCGGGGAGATCACCAATGCCGTGATCGTCAACTCGTACTATTCCGGCGACTCGACGGACATGTACGAGCAGTGGGTCAAGGGTGCTGCCTTGTCGGGTGGCGTGCCGATCATCGGGCCGGGCCGGCCGATCGACACCAATCGCTACTATGTCGTCATGGTCGATCCGCTCGGCACCTGGGGCGCGAGCAAACCGTCCGATGGTCTCGGCATCAAGTTTCCGCAATACAGCTACTACGACATGGTCCAGGCGAACTACCGCATGCTGCGGGACGGCTTGAAGATCGCCCGCGCTGCCTTGGTCACCGGCGTCTCGATGGGAGGCACGCAGACCTATGTCTGGGGCGTCATGCATCCAGAGTTCATGGGCGGCTTGATGCCGATCGGTGGCACCACCCAGTCGGATTCCGAGGACCCCGTCGGCAACTGGACCTTCCAACTCATGACCGCCGCGATCGAGGCCGATCCGGTGTGGCAGCAGACCAAAGGCGATTACTACAAGCTGCCGAAAGAGAAGCACCCGATTCCCGGCATAGCCTTCGGCTGGTCGGTGCTCGGCCTGACCGGCTACGACTTCGCTTTCCGCACGACGCAGAGCTTTGCGGCCGTGCAGCCGGAAGTATTCTACTGGAATCCGCCGAACGAGAAGGCCGCCAGCAGCGTGATCACGCGCGCCAAGCTCTACGACGCGGTCGATCTCGTCTGGCGCAACAGGGTGGGTGAGATTCACAACGTCAACCCCTATCTGGGCCGCATTCAGGCGCGCACGATGGTGATGCACATCACCAACGATGGCTGGCTGAACTTCAAGCTTGCCGAGCGCGCCGTCGATCGCGTGCCGGGCGCCCAGCTGATCTCCGAGGAGAGCCCGGTCGCCCATTACGGCGTGTTCTCGATCATCAACCACCGCAAGCACGATCCGAAGTTCGTCGCCTTCATGGAGGACGTGGCGAGCCTCGACCGCGCGCAGAAATACGTCGACAGGAATTATCGCGTGCCCGGCGTGGCCGCGAGCATCGACCCGGGCAAGTCGTTCTGGAAGGATTTTGTGACCTACCCTTATCCGGTCAAATACGCGACCACGAAAGACAAGCGGGGCACGTCCTGGCAGATCGGCTACATGGACGAGTACGCCGGCACCGAGAAGGATCCAAAGGTGCTCGTCATCATTCATGGCAAAGGCGCGTTCGGCGGGCACTACGGTAACGTCATGCAGTATGCGCTGCGTAGCGGCCTGCGCGTGATCGTGCCGGACCTGCCGCACTACGGCATGTCCGGTCCCGGCAATCTCGACAAGAGCCCGGCGCGGACGATGCAGGACATGCGCGAGGCCGTGTACGATCTCGTGGTCAATCAGCTCGGCGTCAAGAAGGCCTATTACCTCGGTCATTCGCTTGGCGGCCAGGTCGTCATGGGCTATGCGCTCACGTGGCCGGACGCCGTCCTGGGCCTTGCGCTCGAAGCTCCTTCGGGCCTCGAAGAGTATCCGCGCGACATCACGATCGCCAAGGACAAGAAGGCGCGCCTGTTCGATCAGGTGTTCGATCATGATTTCGACAAGTGGAAGGAAACCTGGGGGCCGACCGGCATCCTTGCCGCGGAGATCGGACGCCCGGAGCAGAGCGTCCGCGACTTCTTCTATTTCAAGAAACGTGATCCGGAGACCAACGCCGTGTCGGCGGCGAAGAGCGGCTATTTCTACAACGATAGCGAATATGCCCGCTTCCACACCGAGCAGCGCGTCGGGCTCATCAAGGGCAACCCGAAGGAGCTCGAGCAATGGGCCAACGTCTTCATCTACGACATCTATTCGATAGGGTCCGAGCTCCAGCAGGATGACCCGAAGAACCTCTACCAGCGGGTGGCCCAGATCAAGGCGCCGATCTTCATCTCCTTCGGCGACAAGGAGCCGTTCATCCCGACGCCGGCGTTCAACGGCTTGACGGACCTCGGACGCGACGTCATCACGCCGTTCATGTCGCGCATGACCAGTGCAGGCAACCGGCCGATCCTCAAGATCTATCCGGAGACCGGTCACTTCATCCACACCGACAATCCGGTGGAATTCCCGGTCGACGTGGTGGATTTCGTGATCAAGGGAACGGTCGATACGTCGTCGCCGCTCAGCACGGATCGGATGATCAAAGGTTCGGCGGTCTCGGCCTTGCCGGTGGCGCCGACGCCACCCGGCGCTGCACCGACCGCCGGCCTGAACAAGTAGGCTGGATCATGTCAACGGTTGAGGCAGGTGAGGTCCGGTTGGGCTGGCGAGAGTGGGGCCAAGGCGACGTCACCGTCGTCTTCATCCACGGCAATCTCGCCAGCAAGGACTGGATCGAGCTCGCTGCACCAATGTTTCCGAGCGGACTGCGCGTGATCGGAATTGACTGGCGCGGCTGCGGCGACAGTGATCGGCCGAAACCTGCGGCCGACTATATCAACTACTCGATGCAGCAGCATGCGCATGACATGCTGGCAGCACTGGATACGCTGGGCATCGGGTTCTGCCATCTCGCGACCCACTCGACCGGCGGCATCATCGCTGCACGGATGCTGCTGATGCAGCCGCAGCGGTTCGGGCGGGTGTTTGCGCTCGACCCGGTCACGCCGCTTGGAATGTCCTTCAATGCCGATCAGATCGGCCTTTTCCAGGCGATGATGACGAACAAGCAGCTGACGCGGACGGTGATGGCCAGTGCGGCGTCCTCGCTGTTCGTGCCAGAGAGCCTTGTGCCGAACGCGATCCCGCGATTCCGCGAGGGCCTCGGCGAGATCCCGGCGCTGTTCGATCGCATCATTGAGCAGACTTTTGGCGTCTCCGAGGGCATCTGGATCGGCACGCCGGTCAACCTCACTCGGGAAAAGGAAAGCCGGGAGCTGGAGCGCCGCATGCCGGAAATCCAGCATCCGCATCTTGTGCTCTGGGGCGAGCAGGACGGGTGGATAGCGCTGGCGGACCTTGAGACCATGGCGGCGGCGATGCCGGACTGCCGGCTCGTGACCGTACCCCGGATGGGTCATTCCATGAATCTGGAGCTGCCGGCGCTTTATGCCGGCTATTTCGGCGCCTGGTTCGGAGGATTGGCGCATTAGCAATTGTTCAACGGAGTATGCGCATGGCTGAAACCAAAAAGCTTTCCGTCGAGAAGGCGCTCGACAAGATGCGCGGCGAAGAGCAGACGAAGTCAAGGACTGAGCGGCAGGATGAAAAGACCGAGGCGCTTCAAGAAGAGATCAGGCGCATGAGAACTCAACGGCTGCGCCTCGACCGGACGCCAGGCAAGCGAGGTTGAAGTGCGCTCACGCCATCGGGCGGGCAAGCCTGGCGAACGGGCACGCGGGGAGGAGGGACAATGGTGCTTCAATTCCTGCTTGGCACCATTGTCAGCCTGATGAACATCATGATCCACGCGCTGGTCATGGTCGGCGCGATTGGGATCGCCCGTTCGGCCGGGCTGCGACATACGGTATGGCCGAGACTGCACCTGATGGCCGTGATGGTCGCTACCGCCGCCGTTCTGATGGTGGCGCACACTTTGGAAAGCGTCGTCTGGTCGGCGGCTTACCTGATGGCCGGCGTAGCGCCTGCCGGCAGTGACTTGGTCTATTTTGCCTTCGTCAACTACACCACGCTCGGCTATGGCGACATCACGCCGGTCGAGGCGCGCCGCCTGCTGGGCCCAATGACTGCGATGAACGGCATCCTGCTGTTCGGCTGGTCGACCGCGGTATTGTTCGAGGTGCTGCGCAAGACCGTCGAGCACCTGGCGGCGATCGAGGCTCGCGGCTGATCTGTTCCTAGCTCCTGATGCGAGCGAATGAGGACGACTGGTCGGCTTTAGCGACGGCCAGCTCGATTGACGGGTCCCCCGCGGTTCGCCGGGGTTCCAGGTCGCACGGCTTCGCGGACGATCGGGCGCGGCCGTAGGACGACCCCGACTCTCGCGACGCAGCTCGGCGGATAATCCACGTACTGGCAGTAAACGACGGCTCCGGCCGGCCGGGTCGTCGCCATCAAGCTTGAAAATGCCACCGTTGTCCCGATGGCCAAGGAGGCCAACGTGAACGAGGCCGAACATGAGTTGCGCGACCGCATGAATCCCTCCCTGAAATGTCGTACTCCGCGCTCGAAGCACTCCGACCTTGCGACCTGGACGGTGAAACCGTCGTCTTTCGTTGATTGAAATCAATCGCCAGGTACAGTTGGCTGCATGATCACGGCGTAGGTTGCGATTAGCGACTCGCGGCTTCAGCTCTGGAGGTCGAGGCTGGCAAGCTTCGCCCGGTCTTGCAGCACGATCTGCCGTTGGGTATTGCCGACGAAGCCGAGAACGCCCAATTCGTGCAGCCGCGACAAAGCACGCGACACCGTCTCCAGCGTCAGGCCGAGGTAATCGGCGATGTCGCGCCGCGACATCGGCAGCGCGATGACGCCCGCGGCGGTCAGGCGCTTGTCCATCTCGAGCAAGAAGGCTGCAACCCGCTCAAGCGATGTCTTGCGGCCCAGGAGCAGCATGTGGTCCTCGGCATGATGGAGATTGGCGGTGGTCATGCGAAACAGGTTCTTGGCGACCATGACGTCGCTCTTCGCCACCATTTCGAGACTTTGCCGCTTGATGAGGTGAACGGTGGTGTCGATGATGGCTTCCGCCGTGAAGCGATGAGCTCCGTCATTCTCGAGGCCGAAAATGTCGCCCGGGAGATGAAACGCGCCGATCTGACGCCGGCCGTCGGTCAGCAGCTTGTAACTTCGCACTGCACCAACCTTGACCTGATAGACGTACTCTGCCGGCTCTTTCTCCCCGTAGACTTCAGTGCCCTTCTTGTAAGTGAATTCGCTTAGACTGACGATCGTGTTCGAACTGCAGGTCATTCCGAAGTCACGGAGGGAATTGGGGCGCGGGGACCGTTCTGTTGCGATGCGCACAAACATGGACCGCCTCCTCTGGACGCTGAGCTGGTTCGTCGCTGAGATTATTTCGCTGCCGGGAGCGCCTCGCTGTTTCCCGGGCGATTGGTGTACGATGAAGGCCGTGTTATAAGCCATTGCCTCTCAGGTCATTGTACCAAGGGGCAGGGCCGAATACCTTGCTCGACGTGAATCGCCTCAGGCGCGTTTTTTCTTTGGTTGCTTTTGTTGCGCATTTGAAGGTTGCGGGACCCTCCAGGAGGTCAAATGCCCGGCTTGGTTCACGTGGTGGACGACGACGCCTCCTTCCGCACGGCCGTCGAGCGCCGGCTGAAGCTCGCTGGTTATGAGGTCGCCACCTATTCATCGGCCCAGGATCTGCTCGAGCGGCTGCCGGGCGGTGATGGCCCCGGATGCATCTTGCTCGACGTGCAGATACCCGGGTTCTCCGGTCCTCAGCTACAGAGCCACCTCGCCGGGCTCGGGTCCACGCTCCCGATCGTGTTCGTGACAGGCTACGCAGATACGGCGACGACCGTGCGCGCCATCAAGGCCGGAGCCGAAGATTTTCTCACCAAGCCCGTCTCGTCGGAACAGCTGCTCGATGCGCTCGCGCGTGCCTTGATCAGCCAGCAGGCCGACCACATCCAGCGCACAAAGCTCGGTTTGCTCCAGATGCGGCTGAAGTCACTGACGCCGCGCGAACGCCAGGTGTTCGAATTGATCGTGCGCGGCAAGATCAACAAGCAGATTGCCCACGAACTCGGCACCGCTGAACGCACCGTAAAGGCCCATCGCCATCAGGTGATGGAGAAAATGCAGGTGCAGTCTCTCGCGGAACTTGTGTCGATGGCGGAGCGGCTAGGCGTACTGGATCCCGAAGCCAAACGGCCCGGCTGACGACGCCTGTGGTTCCGGCGGGTCTCCGTCAAGCAACCTGCACACAAGGACTATTTCAAAGCTCGGCAAGGGTATGCTGTAGTCCGGATGCGCGGGCTGTAGTCGGGCTTGTTGTCCGACTGATCCAAATCGTCCGGCAAACTGACGCCAGCCAATACTTGGAAGGACCGCCGAACTTGTCCTCGTGCAAACCTGTTCTTGTCGTCGACGACGACGCGTCGATGCGCATGAGCATCAAGCGCCTTCTGCGCGCGCACGGCTTCACTGCGCTGCTGTTCGACTCGGCACATGCGCTGCTCGACCATGGCGACTGCGGCGAGGCAGCATGCATCATCATCGACATCAATCTGGACGATGCCTCTGGAATTGAGTTGCGTCGCAGGCTTGCTGAGCATGGCGTTGCGGCACCGGTCATCTATATCACCGGCAACGACAGCCATTTGAATCGCACGGCCGCAATCGAGTCCGGATGTATTGCCTATCTGACCAAGCCGTTCGCGGCAAAGGCGTTGATCGACCCCATCCATCGCGCCTGGTCGACGGCAAACTAGCGGCCAGCGGTTTGCCTCGTCATCCCGTGTTGGGGGTAACCGTTGACGCGGATCAACCACATCACCCATGGCGCTGGATATTGAAGTCTGCTTCTCATCGGGAGCAATCGTATGCAGGGAGATGAGGTATGAAACGGCTATTGATGGTCACTGGCATGGCTGCTGCGCTGTCGTCCGGCGCGGCGCTCGCTCAATCGGTTGACCTTACCGGCACTTACACGTGCGTCCAGATGTGCCGTGGTAACTTGCCGGCCCACGTTACGCAGAACGGACCCGAGCTCAATCTCACCACCGAGGCCGGCGTGCCGTCGCGCGCATGGCCGGACTGGTTCTCGCCAGCGAGCCGCATCTGGATCGATGCTTACGACATAAGCGCTGTCTATACGCCCGGCGGCATGACGATCCAGTTCGACAACGGGACCATCTGGCAGCGCTATGTGCCGCCGCCTGCGCCGTCACGTCGCAGGGCGAAATGAGCCAAACCCGTCGACAAGGCCCTGGGCGGCTTGATGCCGACCGACATGGCGCGACCGCTGACTTATACAAAAAGGGCTTAGGGCCCAAATTGCACAAACTTCCCGCCATGTTGGCGCAGAGGAGCACGTAGCCTTTCGAACCTCCTGGTGCCCGTCCTCGCTCGCCCGGCAATGACGTAGCCACCGCTTTGAGTTGAGCAAAATCAAATGCTCTCGTATGCTATTGCCTAAAATTCCCGAATTTACTGCCAATTCAATTTGTAGGGAGTTCTGCAATGTTGATCAGGACCAGGACAGTGAGCCGTCCTGCCGATGACGGGCAATTGGAGGCCCTCGTCGGCGAACGGGTCTTTTGCAGCGAATTCACTTATCGGAGAGGAACGGAAGTCTTTGGAGAGGGCGAGGAGGCCGAGTACGTCTACCAGATCGTGTCTGGTGCGATCCGGACCTACAAACTGCTCTGCGATGGTCGCCGACAGATCAACTCGTTCCACCTTCCGGGCGATCTGTTCGGGCTGGAGAACGGCGCGGTTCATCGTTTTACCGCAGAAGCAGTCATTCAGACCAAGGTTCGCATCACGAGCCGTCGACACTTGCTCGACAGGATCGAGCACCAGGAGGCGGGCCAGGCAAGCCTGCTCACCCTCGTCACGCGCAATCTTCAGCACGCGGAGAACCACATGCTTCTCCTGGGCCGGAAGACGTCCGTCGAGAAAGTGGCCGCATTCCTTCTGGAAATGGACCGGCGACAGGATCATCCAGACGTGATGAGCTTGCCGATGAGCCGCCGCGACATCGCCGACTATCTTGGATTGACGCTCGAGACGGTCTCGCGTGCTCTCTCGACCCTGCGTGATGACAACATGCTGCGGTTTGACGGGCAGACGCAGCGCCAGCTCGTGCTTCTGGATCGCGAAGGACTGGCGCAGCTCGATGCCTGACGGTACAGGGACGATGTTCCGTGGGTTCGCCGTTTCATTCGTTGATGTCCTGCTCGAGCATCTGCGCCGGAGCGCCCTTGTGGACTGAGCCGAACTGCGCCAGCGGCAGCGAAGTCGTCAGCGACAGCAGATTGGAATCGACCACTTCCAACAGGAGTGCCTTTCCCGCTTCCATGTCTCTGATGATCCCTGGGTCTGCGACGTCAGCCGCGATGCAGGCGTTGCTGAGGCACCAGCTGTAGGGCACATGATAGGAATTGCCTTGGTCGACCGTGAGCTTGACAGGGTGCTGCAAGTACATGCCGACGGGTACGAACACTTGCAGGCGCTCGTTGCGGTCGCCGTCGCGCTCGATCAAGTCCACACGGACGGCTGTTTGGCCGGTCGGAAAGGTGCCGGTCATCGAAGTCCGGCACAGCGTCCGAGCACCACCTGCCTTGAAGCACAGCTTGCGCCAAATTCCGTACGTGATGTCCTTTGCCTCGCGCTGACCCCGGGGCGCGACCTCGGCAGGCTTGGCCGCCCGCGGCTTTTCGCGCGCGACCGCCTCCACAACCGGCGCTGTCGTGACGATGGTTGCAGTCAGCCAGGCCGACAGGCAGTAACGCGCGGTGATCATGGCCGTGTCTCCAAACATGGCAATTCGGCTATCTTCGAGCCTCGAGCTTCTTCGCCTCGACCTTCAGGTCGATCCGCATCATCTTCGGTGCGAGCAGCGGGACGTATATCAGCGTGAGAATATAGCCCAGCACATAGGTGACGGCATGGCCGGCAGCGATGTTCGCCTCCTGATGCTCCAGCACGTCCTCGGGAAGTCCGAGCTGGGCCAGCGCACCCGAGGCCGTGCCGATCACCGAGGATTGCGTCAATGCGCCTGCGGCAAGTCCCGACGCCGTGCCGGGATCGAGGCCGAAGAAGGCGAAGATGAGCACGGCGATCAGGCCGGTGCCCCCGAGCTGACCGATCAGCACCGCCACGATCAGCGTGCACGCGGTCGTGCCGAGAGAGAATCCATGGATCTTGATCCGGCCGAGAACGGTCCCGAGCGCCATCGACAGCAGCAGAAAGATCTCCGGCGCAGTTGAAATGATTCCCCTGACTGCGTTCATCGTCGTGGATCCCGGTGCCCCGTGGCAGGTCAAGCTGGGCTCGCAAGCGGCCGGGACGGTTGATCCAAGTCAACCCTTTCGCGGGCGGGACCACTCTTGATGGTCCAATGCACCCGCGACGAACCACGTCACGAACATGAGCCTGATGAACACCGCCAGTCTTTCGCTGCGCCGCGACGAGACGGTGTCGATCGCGCTGCTGCTGGCTTTCGTTGGCGGCTATCTCGACGCCTACACCTGGATCACCCATGGCGTGATGGCGAATGCCCAAACGGCAAACCTCGTTCTGCTATGGGTCCATGGTTCGGCCGGGAATTGGGACGATGCGCTTCATTTCGTGCCGCCAATTCTCGCATTTGCAGTCGGCATTCTGCTGGTGTCCTGGCTTCGCGGCGTCATCGGACAGCGCATCAGCGCCATCAGCTCACTCCTCGAGATGCTGCTCCTGGTGACGATCGGCGTCCTGCACAACCGCCTGCCGGATCTCGCCGGCACGCTCGGAATCTCGTTCGTTGCTGCGATGCAGACGGCCGCTTTTACCAAGGTCGAGGGCGTAACCTACAGCTCGGTGATGATCACCGGCAACATGCGTCAGGCCATTGAAGGCGTTCTCAAGGCCCTGTCAGGTGGCGGTCCGCCCGGGCCGCTGCGACGCTCCGGCATATTTGCCGCGCTTTGCGTCGCGTTCGGCGTGGGCGCGGCCGTCGGGGCCTTTGCGACCAAAGGCATTCCCGATCTCACGCTTGGCATTCCCGTGACCGCTCTGCTGATCATCCTGTTGCGCTGCGAAACCGAACGGAGCGAGGTGCCCGCATGAACTCGCCGTCCGACCGACCCCTGGGATGGTCGCGACTCTTCCCAGTCTCCGGCTGGCTTGTCGCCTATCGTGGCGAATGGCTGGCATCGGACGCAGTGGCCGGAATAACGCTGGCCGCCTACGCGATTCCCGTATCGCTGGCCTATGCGACGCTCGCCGGCCTCGCGCCGCAGGTCGGCATCTATGGCTACATGCTCGGCGGTATCGGCTATGCGCTGCTCGGGTCGTCGCGGCAGCTCGCAATCGGTCCGACTTCGGCGATTTCACTGATGATTGCCTCCACGGTCGGGGTGCTCGCGGGCGGGGACGCGGTGCGATACGCGCAGATCGCCAGCCTTGCGGCTTTTGCGGTCGCGGTCCTGTGCTTCGTCTGCTGGCTGTTCAAGCTCAGCGTCCTCGTCCGCCTGGTCAGCGACAGCATACTGGTTGGCTTCAAGGCCGGCGCCGGGCTCACCATCATCATGAGCCAATTGCCGAGCCTGTTCGGCGTCGCGGGCGGTGGGCATAATTTCTTCGATCGCGCGTTGCGACTCGTAGCGCAGATCGGCGACATCAACCTTCTCATCGTGACGATCGGCGCGGTGGCGCTCGCGCTTTTGCTGCTCGGCGAACGGCTCTTGCCGGGAAAGCCGGTCGGCATCACGATCGTCGCGCTGTCGATCCTCGCTGCCACGCTGCTCTCCCTTCCGGCCGCCGGCGTACCGGTTACCGGAAAGATCCCCGAGGGATTGCCGACACTGGCTCTGCCGACGTTTGGTCTCCTGCAGTTTGACGATCTATTTCCGCTCGCCGCAGGCTGCGTGCTCCTAGCCTACATCGAGGGCGTCTCCGCTGCGCGCAGCTTCGCGGCCAAACATGGCTACGCACTGGACGTGCGGCAGGAATTCCTGGGGTTAGGGGCCGCGAATCTCGCTGCGGCTTGTGGTCACGGCTATCCCGTCGCGGGCGGGCTGTCGCAATCCGCTGTGAACGACAGTGCGGGCGCGCGCACGCCACTGGCGCTGCTGATCTGCTCGATCGCGCTGGCGCTGTGCCTGCTGTTCTTCACCGGACTTCTGAAGAATCTGCCGAAGGCCGTCCTGGCCGCCATCGTCTTTGCCGCAGTGTATCGGCTGGTGGACGTTCAGGCCCTGCTGCGGATGTGGAAGGTCAGCAGGCTCGACTTCTATGCTGCGGCGATTGCGCTCGTGGCCGTGCTGCTGCTCGGCATCCTGCAGGGTGTCCTGCTTGCGTCGATTGCATCGATCTTCCTCCTGCTGGCCCGCGCATCGCAGCCGAACATTGCATTCCTTGGCCGGCTCCCGGGAACCGGCCGCTATTCCGACAACGCCAGGCACGACGGCGTCGAGCCGCTCGTTGGCGTCATTGCGTTCCGTCCTGAGGCCTCGCTCCTCTACATCAATGCCGAAACCATCCTGGCGGTGGTCCTCGAAGCGCTGCGGAAGTCGTCCGACATCAGGCTGGTGGCCTGCGACCTCTCCGCATCGCCCTACATCGATCTGGCTGGCGCGCGTATGCTGCGAGATCTCCATGACGAGCTCGCCTCTCGTCGCATCGCCTTCTGCATTGTTGGCGCTCATGCGCAATTGCGCGACCTGCTGCAGGCGGAGGGGCTTGCGGAGAAGACCGACAGCTCGCAGTGGCTGCGATCGCTCGACAGCGTCCTCGGTGACTCGCAAGTCAAATAGCCTCTGCTGCAGCGCGAAGCGTCGGAGCAAGAAGTCACCAGTGCGTCTCCGATATCTCGCGACCGTTGACTTGGATCAAAGGAGCGGGCCCCCCGCCGTCCACGGTCCATCATCACCTTCCACGCGAGCCGATAAGAATCGAGAGATACATATGTCGAAGGACGCCAAGCCCACGCAGCAGCGCATCGATCAGTTCTTTTCGGGAGCTGACGATTGGCGTGATCTGGTGGATGCTGCAAAGGCGTGGGCCCGCGGCGGCGACCGCGCGAAATGCGATGCGGCGCTGGCCGATCTCTCGGTCACGGAGGAGTTTCACGGCTATCCCGGCCTGCAACTGATGGGGGCGCTACGCGAAGCAGCGGCGGCCGGCGACGGGGCAACATCGCTTGCCCTTGCGACACGGATCACCCTGGCGACGCGATCCTTCCGCCAGCATTCTGGCGACTGGAATGCGAAGGACGAGGGCGACGGCGATGCGCCCGAGCTGGTCCCACCGACCTTCGGTGCGCATACGACGCGCGGGCCCGGCTACTTCGCGATGCTGCTCGCCCAATAGTCCGGCGTCAAACTCCAAGAGGAAACGAAAACCATGAGAAAGCCTGTTGTCTATGCGGCCCTGATCGCGTCCCTCTCCCTCACCGGTATCGTCGGATTCAGCACGTCGGCGCGTGCCGATACCGGCCAGGTTGCGGTCGTCTTCACCAAGGGTGGCTTCATCGTAGGCGCCGGTGGCGGCGAGGGCGTTCTGCTCTACCGGGGCAAGAAATATCCATTCACGGTGTCGGGCATGAGCGTGGGCCTCACCATCGGGGCATCGACCACGAAGTTCACCGGCCGGGCGCTCAATCTGAAGGGGCCGGCGTCCATCGAAGGCTCCTACGCAGTCGGCGGAGCGGGCGGCGCCATTGCTGCAGGAGCCGGCGCCGTGCAGTTGCAGAACGCCAATGGCGTGATCCTTCAGCTCAGCGGCCCCAGGGTCGGCGCGGAAGTGTCGGCTGCCGTTGGCGGGGTCACGATCCGTCTGAAGTGATCGGAACAGGCGACGGGCTGCGTCACCGCAGCCCGCTCGCCTTCAATATCGTTCGGCGACGAAATTCATTCCCTTCAGGCTGGCCTGGTCGTTGTAGCGTCCCTTGTCGGTGCGCTTCGGCAGCTTGATCTTGTCCTTCTTGATGCGTTTGTGGGGGATGGCGCCAAGAATGTGGGCGATGCAGTTCAACCGCGCCCTACGTTTGTCGTCGGAGCGGACGATGTACCAGGGCGCCTCCTTCGTGCTGGTCTTGTTCAGCATCAGGTCCCGCGCCCGCGAATAGTCGTACCACCGCCGAAAGGATTCCAGATCCATCGGACTGAGCTTCCATTGCCGGACCGGGTCGTCGATGCGGGCCTTGAAGCGCCGCTCCTGCTCGTCCATGCCGACCTCGAGCCAGATCTTGACCAGGATGATGCCGCCGTCGATGACGTACTTCTCCATCTGGGGGCATAGCGTGAGGAAGCGCTGGTGATCCGCGGGAGTGCAGAAGCCCATGACGTATTCGACGCCGGCGCGGTTGTACCAGCTCCGGTCGAAGATCACGATCTCGCCGCCGGCCGGAAACCGCTCCATGTAGCGCTGGAAGAACAGCTGCGTCTTCTCGCGGTCGGATGGCGCGGGCAGGGCGACGACCCGGAACACGCGCGGGCTGACCTTCTCGGTCATGGCCTTGATCGTGCCGCCCTTGCCGGCGGCGTCCCGGCCCTCGAACAGGATGATGACACGGAGCTTGTTTTCCCGCACATAGTCCTGGAGGTGGCACAGCTCGACCTGGAGCTTTTCGAGCTCCTTCTCGTAATCCTTCCGCTTCATCCGCTCCGCAGCTGCGTCCTTGGCCATGCCCATCCGTCCCGTTGCTAATCGTCCCAGGAAATGGTCACGCCGATGTCGCCGGGCATGCCGCCGGGAAAATCGATGATCTGATAGGAGATGCGGTAGCCGCGCGGCTTCAGATAATCGGTCCAGAGCTGGAAGATCTCCTTGGGGATTCCGGTCAGGGTGTTCTCCCACCCTTTTTCCATCTGGTTGATGGCGCGTCCCTTGTCCGTGCACAGCGTGTTGGGAAAGCGGTAGACCTGCACTTCGGTGAGGCCGTTTCGCACCGCACGCTGGATGACGGTCGAGGCGAGCTTGATCTTCTCCTCCTCGCTCTTGCCGGAGGGTTTGCTCAAGCGCTCGATCAGCGCGCGCTTCTCGGCCTCGGCGGCTGCGGCGAGGCGGACATATTCCTCTGCCTTTTCAGCCTCCTTGAGGGCGGCTTCCTTTCGAATTTGGGCGGCGTTGGGGATGAGGTCGTCTAGGCCGGGCATGGCTGGCGGCTCCTGATGGTTGTCCAATCAGCATGCCGGAAACGCTAGGGCGGACGGAAAGCGTTCCCTTGATTCAAATCAAGCAAACGAGGGCGTACCCGAACACAGTACCGCACCTGCAAGTTTTTGACCGGGAGAGACGTTTGAGCGATCAGCTTCATCCGATGGCACCGCATCATCTGCCGTTCTATCTGGCGCCGGGCAGCGGTACCGACACGCTGATGGTGGTGATGGGCGTGTTCCTGATCGGGGTCGTGCTCTGGGTCGGTACGCTCTATTGGAAACTGCACAGCCTGCCCGAGCGGATGGCGCACAAATCGCAAAAACTGCAGTTCGAGTTCGTTGCGGTGCTCGGCCTGATCTCCCTGTTCACGCACATGCACATCTTCTGGATCGCCGGCCTGCTCCTCGCGATGGTCGATCTTCCGGATTTCGGCACGCCGCTGCGCAGCATTGCAGGGTCCGTCGAGAAGATCGCCGACGCGACGCCGGCCTCTGATGCGGGGGAAGTTCAGGCCGAGCCGGCCGTCGCGCCGCCTCCGGCGGACAGGCAGGGACCCGCCAAGGAGAAGGAGCACAGCCATGCTTGAGCTGCTGATCTGCTCGCTCGTGACGATCCTGCCGGACTATCTCTACCGGCGCTACGCCCAGGGCAAGCGCTTCGGCAAGGAAATCACCTTCTTCTCGGTCTGGTACGAGCTGCGCTGGGGCATCACCGCCTGCCTGATGCTGACGGTGTCGCTGATCACCATGATCTTCTATTTCCATCCGGCGACGTCGTCGGCGGCGCTGTACTTCCGCACCGTGCCGATTCTGCCCGAAGGCTCGGGCCGTGTTGCCGAAGTGAACGTCGGCTTCAGCGCGCCCGTGAGGAAGGGCGATGTGCTGTTCACCCTCGACAGCTCGAAGCAGAAAGCAGCGGTCGAGACCGCCAGGCGGAAGGTGGCAGAGGTCGATGCCGCCATGCAGACGGCGCAGGCCGATGTGGTCAAGGCCGAGGCGCAGATCGGCGAGGCGAGAGCCAACTATCAGCAGGCCAAGGACGAGCTCGAGGTCAAGACCGAGCTCCAGCGCCGCAATCCCGGCATCGTTCCGCAGCGTGACATCGACAAGCTCCAGGTGCTGGTCGATCAGCGACAGTCCGGCATCGACGCCGCGACCGCGGCGAAGCAGTCGGCGTCCTTGCAGGTCTCGGCTCTGCTGCCGGCCCAAAAGGCCAGCGCCGAAGCCGCGCTCGACCAGGCTCAGGTCGATCTCGACAAGACCCTCGTACGCGCCGGCGTCGACGGGCGCGTCGAGCAGTTCCTGGTTCGCCCCGGCGACGTCGTCAACCAGCTGATGCGTCCGGCCGGCGTTCTCGTTCCGGAGGGTGCGGGCCGCAAGGCGCTCCAGGCCGGTTTCGGCCAGATCGAGGCGCAGGTCATGAAGGAGGGCATGGTCGCGGAAGCGACCTGCATATCCAAGCCATGGGTGATCATTCCGATGGTGATCACGACGGTGCAGGACTATATCGCCGCCGGACAGTTTCGCTCCGGCGAGCAGCTCATCGATCCGCAGAATGCCGTCCGCCCCGGCACGATCCTGGTGTACCTGGAGCCGCTCTACAAGGGGGGCCTCGACGGTGTCACACCGGGCTCGAGCTGCATCGTCAACGCCTACACCAGCAACCACGAAGAGATCTCGGCCAAGGACACCCCGACCAGCCGGAAGATCGCGCTGCATGTCGTGGATGGCGTCGGCCTCGTGCATGCGCTGCTGCTGCGGATCCAGGCGCTGTTGCTGCCGATCCAGACGCTCGTGCTGAGTGGCGGGCATTGAACGACAGAGGAGGAGGGAGCAGATGGGTTTGCGGAGAATGGTCGGGCCAGGTGCGGCACTGATTTCGCTTGTCGTTACGGCCGTCGGCGCCAACGCGCTCGATCTCAACGGCGCCTGGGTCAGCGATGCCGACAATTGCGACAAGGTGTTCGTGCGCAAGGGGGCCCAGCTCGGTTTCACCGACATGTCTGACGTCTATGGCGGCGGCTTCATCATCGACGGAGATCAGATCATCGGAAAATTCGCGCGCTGCCGGATCAGGGCGAGGAAAGACGCAGGTCCCACCGTCAATCTGGTTGCGGCCTGCGCGACCGACATGATGCTCTCCAGCGTCCAGTTCAGCCTGAAGGAGCTGGATGCAAACAGCCTCATCCGGCTGTTCCCGGGTATTGAGGACATGGAGATCCGCTATCACAGGTGCCCGGCGCCCTGACGACAAGTTTCGGGAGCATTGACTCATGTCAAGCAAGCAAGCGGGCGGCGCATCTCAATGGCCTTCATCCGAGGAGGATACGCGATGAGATCAACAACCCTTCGTAAGATATTGCCTGGCATGGGCACGGCTCTGCTGCTGGCGGCGACCTCGTCCGCGCATGCCGATGATCCAGCCAAGATCCTGAAATCGATGACGGACTATCTGGCCGGCCAGAAGACAATGTCCGCGTCCTTCGATAGCGACATCGAGATCATCACGCCCGAACTGCAGAAGATCCAGTTCGCGAGCTCCGGCGAGATCAAGATGAGTCGCCCGGACAAGCTCCGGGTCAGACGCACCGGCGGCTATGCCGATGTTGAGCTGGTCTATGACGGCAAGCTGATTTCGATCTATGGCAACAATGCCAAGAGCTATGTCCAGGCGGACGCGCCCGGGACCATCGACAAGATGATCGACGCGCTTCAGGCGCGTTCCGGCACCGGGATGCCGGGCGCCGACCTGCTGCTCTCCAATGCGTTCGACGAATTGATGGCCACCGTCATCGAGGGCAAGCATATCGGGCAGGGTGTCGTCGATGGCGTCGAGTGCGAGCATCTTGCGTTCCGCACGCCGGACACGGACTGGCAGATCTGGATCGAGGCCGGCGCCAAGCCCGTGCCGCACAAATACGTCATCACGAGCAAAACACTCGCCGGGGCGCCGCAATACACGCTCCGGATCAAGGATTGGAAGACTGACGCTCTGAACGCCGATGTCTTCGCTTTCGTTGCGCCGGCGGGCGCCACCAAGGTCGATCTTGAGGGTGCCGCAATCGCAGAGTTCGACGAGCTTCCCCCTGGTACGCCGACAGGAGCAAAGAAATGATCGCGTTTCGAAAAGTCATCCTGTTTGCCGCAGGGGTAACCGCCTTCAGCATCGGCTTGTCCTCGAATGAAACAAATGGCCTCATCGAAGGAAGGTTCTTTGCCGAGGCCCAGGCGAGGGTCGGACGCCCCTTGACTCCCATGAGCTATGCCGGAGTTGCCCGGAGAACCACACGCCGCGCGGTCGCCGTAGGAGCGGCGGGAGCTGCCGGTGCCTACTACGGCTCATCCTGCGTGCAGGTCGTCGATGCCTATGGCCGGGTCGTGACGCGCTGCTGACAAGACCCGCCAGGGCGAGACGCTTCTTCCGTGCGGCCGTGCTCGGATTGTGCTTTGATGAGAGCCGTTCGATCATTGTGGCCGCCGAAAGAGAGCATGAGCGGACGTGTCCCCAGTGCTGCAGGCGCCTCGTCCGGCCGGGCCGCGTGTCTTGCCGCTTGCCTGGTCGCCTTTCTGGTCGTCGTCGCCGCGCCGGCGATGGGTGCCGATCGCAGCGCGCCCAAACGGATCTTGTTGCTGCATTCCTTCGGGCGAGACTTTCGCCCATGGAGCGAGTATGCGCTGAGCATCAAGGCCGTGCTGGAGCAGCAGGCGCAGTGGCCGCTCGACGTCCAGGAGCATACCCTGCTGACGGCACGGTTCAACAATCCCGGGCCGGAAGAGCCGTTCGTCAACTATCTCCGCTCCCTCTACGCGGGCGTACCCCCTGATGTCGTTGTTAGCATCGGGGCGCCGGCCGCACGGTTTGCCCAGAAATATCGCGATCAGCTTTTTCCCGATACGCCGATGGTCCTGACCGTGGTCGAAGAGCGGCTGGTGAACCGCGCGGACTTGACCGACAACGACACCGTGGTCTCCGTCCAGAACAACTTCACGGCTGCCTTCTACGGTATCCTCAAGGTCCTGCCGGAGACGAAGACGATCGCTGTCGTGATCGGCGCCTCTCGCCTGGAAAAGTTCTGGCTCGACGAGATCAAGCGCGAGACGGCCCCCTTCGAGGGGCGCCTGGCCTTCGTCTGGTACAATGAACTGTCGTTCGACGAGATTCTGAAGAGAGCATCGGTGCTTCCGCCGCACACGGTTCTGTTCTGGGGCTTGATGTCGGTCGACGGGGCCGGCATTGTCCATGAAAGCGATCTTGCCCTGCGCAGTCTTCGCGCCGTCGCCAATGCTCCGATATTTTCCTACCAGGAGCCGTTCTTCAACGGCTATACGGTCGGCGGCCCGATGCATTCGATCGGGGACACGAGCAAGAAGACGGTCGAAGCTGTGATTCGCATCCTGGCCGGCGAGAGACCCAGCACGATGAGGTTCGAGCCCCTCCAGTTTGGACCTCCGAAGTATGATTGGCGTGAGATGCAGCGCTGGGGCATCAACGAGAGCGATCTGCCCGTCGGAAGCGAAGTTCTGTTTCGGCAGGCGGGCCTTTGGGAGACGTACCGCTGGCAGATCGCAATGCTCGCCGCCGTCATCCTGATCCAGGCGGGCCTGATCGGCGGCCTGCTTTACGAGCGGCGCCGGCGGCTCGTGGCCGAGGTTGAGTCCCGGCAGCGTCTTGCGGAGCTGGCCCACGTCAACCGGTACGCGGCGGCAGGCGAGCTGACCACGTCGATTGCCCACGAGCTGAATCAGCCGTTGGGGTCGATCCTGACGAACACCGAGACGGCGGAGCTGATGCTGAAGAGCGAGTCGCCCAATCTGGTGGAAATCGGAGAAATTCTCGCCGATATCCGGCGCGACGACCAGCGGGCCAGCGAGGTGATCCGCAGGCTGCGCAGCATCCTGAAGAAGACGCCATTCGAGATCGCCAATATCGACCTCAACGACACGGTGGGGGAGGCAATCAGGCTGTTGTCCGCTGTCAGCGATGGGCGCCGAATTGCCCTGAAATTTGCGCCATCCACTAGCGTGCTGCGGGTCAAGGGCGATCCCATTCAGCTTCAGCAGGTCATTCTCAACCTGATCATCAACGCGATCGACGCGATCTCGCAGGCCGGTGCGACGGAGCGGGAGATCAATGTGGCAACGGCCCAGTCCGATGCGTTTGCGGAGATCCGGATCAGCGACAGCGGGCCGGGAATTGCTCCCGCAGACGTGAAGGATATCTTCAACCCGTTCTTCAGCACCAAGCCGCAAGGCATGGGCATGGGCCTTGCCATCGTCAGGACCATCGTTGAAGCCCACGGCGGCAAGATCGCTGCCGAGAACCAGCCATCGCGCGGTGCGCTGTTCACGATCCTGCTGCCCATCGCGCATTGACCGTCTGTCGCTGAACTGTCGACGGGCGCATCGCAGCAAATCGCATGCGCGAGGTTTCTTTGATCTTTGTCAACGAAGGTCGGCTTGGCGCACCGATGCTGACACTTGCCTCGACGATGGAGGATGCGATGTTTCGTAGCGGCAAGACCCTGATTGCGCTCATGCTGTTCATGGCGACACCCGTCGCAACGTTCGCGCAGACGTCCGACAAGCCAGCGGCCCCGGCGATGCAGCCGGCGAGCCCGGCCGCGCCGTCTGCGGAACTGCTGAAGCCTGAGCAGCTCGAGGCGCTCGTGGCACCGATCGCTCTTTACCCGGACGATCTGCTCGCAAACGTGCTGGCCGCCTCCACCTACCCACTGGAGGTGGTGCAGGCAGACCGATGGCTCAAGGAGCGCAAGTCACTGAAGGGCGATGCATTGAAGATTGAGGTCGACAAGCAGTCCTGGGACGACAGTGTCAAGGCGCTCGCGAGTACGGCGGATGTTCTCGCCATGATGAGCGACAAGATCGATTGGACCAAGAATCTGGGCGATGCGTTTCTTGCCCAGCAGCCGGACGTGATGGACGCGATCCAGCGCCTGCGCACCAAGGCCTATGACAACAAGAAGCTTGTTACGACGAAGCAGCAGAAGGTCAGCGTTCAGACCCAGGACAACAAGCAGGTCGTCGTGATTCAGTCGGCGGATCCGGAAGCGATCTATGTTCCCTATTATGATCCGGCAACGGTCTACGGATCGTGGCCTTACGCAGAATATCCTCCCTATTACTTCGGATATCCGTCGTATATCGGCGCCGGCGTGATCGCCACGGGTCTCGCGTTCGGTACGGCCTGGGCGATCGGACGCTGGGGCAATTATTGGGGCGGCGGCTGCAATTGGGGCAACCGCAACGTCTACGTCAATCACCGGGCCACCAACATCAACGCCGGCTGGCAGCACAATCCGACACATCGTCAGGGCGTGCGCTACAACAATGCCAACGTGTCGCAGCGTTTTGGCAACAACAATATCAAGGCCGGCGCGTCGGACCGGATGGATTTCCGCGGCCGCGATGGCAATCAGGTGCTGCGTCCCAGTCAGGGTGCTGGAGATCGCGCGGGTGACCGTGCGGGCGATCGCGGCGATCGTCAGGGAGCAGGGGATCGCGCGGGGGCCGGTACGCGCGATCGTCCGGGCGGCGGCGATCGCGTGGGCGCAAGCGATCGTGCCAAAGGTGCCGGCGATCGTGCCAAGGGTGGCGGCGATCGCGCCAAGGCGGCGAACCGCGCCGGTGGCGGTGCGGCAAGCCGCGGCGGTGGTGGCAATCGTGGCGGCGCGATGAACGTCTCGTCCGGGCGATCGGCGGCCGCGGCGTCGGCGCGCGGTCGATCCAGCATGGCGAGCATGCCACGCGGCGGAGGCGGACCGAGCATGGCCGGCCGCGGTGGCGGCGGAATGTCGATGGGAGGTGGCGGCGGCTTCCGCGGCGGAGGCGGAGGCCGCGGTGGCGGCGGCCGGCGCTCCGATGTCGCGCTGAAGCATGATGTCGTCCTGCTCGGCCATCTCGGCAATGGGCTCGGCTACTATCGCTTCAGCTATATCGGCAGCGACAAGGCCTATGTCGGCGTCATGGCGCAGGAGGTCGCGCAAATCATGCCGAACGCCGTCATGCGCGGCAGCGACGGGTATCTGCGGGTCCATTACAAGAGGCTCGGCCTGAAATTCCGCACCTACCGCGACTGGCTCGCCGCCGGCGCGACGATCCCGGCGGAGGTGACGCCATGATCGGTCTGAAATCATGTCGTCGCGCCGCTTTGCCGAGCGTCATGGCGCTCGCGCTGATGTGCACCGCGAGCCTGGCACAGCAGTCCTACCGGACGCCTGAGGAGGCGGGGTCCGCGCTCGCTGCCGCGGTCAAGAGCGGACCGCGTGAGATCCTGAACGTCCTCGGCAGATCGGCGGCCGACATCGTCTCGTCCGGAGACGAGGTCGCCGATGCCGATATCCGTGCACGCTTCGTCTCCATGTATGACTCCAAGCATGCGATCAAGGCGGAGGGCAACAAGAAGGCCACGCTGATGCTCGGATCCGAGGACTTCCCGTTCCCGATTCCGCTCGTCAACACCAGAACGGGCTGGGAGTTCGACACCGACGAGGGGCGCATCGAGGTGCTTCGTCGCCGTATCGGCCGCAACGAGCTCGATGCGATCCAGACTTGTCTCGCCTATGTCGATGCCCAGAACGAATATGCCGACAAGGATCGCGGCGAGGGCGCAGGCATCTACGCGCAACGCATTGTCTCCACGGCCGGCAAGAAGGATGGTTTGTTCTGGTGGGACGACAGCGACCCAAGCCCGCTCGGCGCGCTGGCGGCACAGGCCTCGGCCGAAGGCTACAAGGCTGGTGACAGGCCAGCTCCGTATCACGGCTATTACTTCCGTATCCTCAAAGGGCAGGGATCTGATGCGCCGGGCGGCGCGCTCAACTACGTGGTCAAGGGCAAGATGATCGGTGGCTTCGCGTTGATCGCCTGGCCCGCGGAGTATGGAAATTCCGGCGTCATGACCTTCCTGGTCAATCACGCCGGCGCCGTCTACCAGAAGGACCTCGGCAGGCGGACGGAGTTCGTCGCGCAGCGCACCACGCTGTTCGATCCCGACCAGACCTGGAAGAAAGTCGATGCTGCCAAGCCTTGACCACATGCGTCCTGCACGGCAGGCGTTCGTCATTCGCCTGGCGGCGCTGGCGCTGCTGGCAGTTGCAGTGCCGGTGACGCCGTCGCTTGCCCAGGCATCCGGCGAGGTGCGGGTCAAGATCGTGAAAGCGGGCCTGCTGGTCGGGGGTGGTGCCGGCAGCGGCGTTCTGACCTATCGTGGCCGCAACTATCCGTTCCGCATCACTGGCGTCAGCCTGGGCATCACCGCTGGCGCGACGGTCGGTCGGCTCGATGGCCGGGCGTCAGGAATTCGCCACATCGGCGACTTCGCCGGCACTTACAGTTCTGTCGGTGGCGGCGCCGCTCTGGTCGGCGGCGTCAATGGCGTCCATCTCCGGAACGACAAGGGCGTCACGATGGTGCTGCAGGGACCCAAGGCTGGGGTGGAATTCGCCGCCAATCTCAGCCACATCACGATCTCGCTGAGATGACGGGCGCGCCTTATTGGGGCCCATATCCATATTATCCGGCCCCGGTCTTCTATCCTGCGGGACCTTACCATGCACCGTACGGGCCCATCCATTACAGGCCGTACGCTCGCCGCACCGGAATTGGCCTGAACCAACCGGCTTGTGGAAACGCGAGCGATCCTATAATTCCTTCAGAAGCGACCGTCGAACAAGTTCAATTGCATGATCCCCTTGCTTCTCATGCAGTCGCGATTGCAGGCGCGCAACTGAAACAATGTGGCGCGTCCGCGACATCGCGGCAGGTGAAAAGCGGCACTGCACGTGTGATCAGTTGGTCTATCCTCGAAAAGCAAGCTGGTTCTCCAGGCTGTTGCTCTCGCCAAGCGGGGAAGCCAGTCACGTCGCGCCTGCCGGAAGACCGCGGGATGCTGTGCGCGTTTCGCTCGCGCTCTTCCTGATATCGCTGGGCGCCATCGCCGTCGTGTGGTGGTGGTTGGGGACTCCAGTCCATCTGGTGCGCGCGCCCATCGATCCGAACGACAAGGTCCAGTGCATCTCATACGCTCCATTCCGCAACCATCAGACGTCGCTTTCGCCTGCGACGCAGGTATCGCGTGAGCAGATCGCGGAGGATCTTGCTCAGCTGGCGGAGATAACCGACTGCATCCGTACCTATGCGAACGATCTTGGTCTCGACCAGATCCCCGAACTTGCGGCCAGAGCGGGGCTGAAGGTCATCCAGGGCATTTTCCTCGACAAGGACAAGCAGAAGAACCAAACGCAGATTTCGACGGCGATACGCCTCGCCAGGGAATATCCCGAGACCGTGATCGCGCTCGTGGTCGGAAACGAGACGCTGCTGCGCAAGGACATAACTGTATCCGATCTCGCCGACACGATCCGCTCGGTCAAGGCGCAGGTCAGTGTCCCCGTGACCTATGCCGACGTCTGGGAATTCTGGCTGAGCAATCGTGAGCTCTATGACGTCGTCGATTTCGTCACGATTCATATCCTGCCCTATTGGGAGAACGTGCCGATCCCGGCGGAATCCGCTGTTGCGCACGCCGACGCAATACGCCGACAGGTCGCGGCGGCTTTTCCGGGCAAGGAAATCCTGATCGGAGAGATAGGTTGGCCGAGCCAGGGACGGATGCGGGAATCGGCGTTGCCGTCCCCTGTCAATCAGGCTCGGGTGGTCTCGGAGGTCCTCGACCTTGCCCGACGCGAGCATTTCCGCGTCAACCTGTTCGAGGCCTATGACGAATCCTGGAAGCGGGAGATCGAGGGCACGGTCGGCGGATCATGGGGACTGTTCGGAGGCGAGGAGCGCGTGCTCAAATATCCTGCCGGCATCCCCGTCAGCAACTTTCCGCTCTGGAAGCTGCAAATGTGCAGTGGAATTGCGCTGGCGACGCTGGTCTTCGGCGCGGCGTGGTTGACCTCGCGTCGCAAGCCCGGGCGCGCTGGCCTGGCTTCATGGTTTGGGGTCGCAATATCGGCGACGACAGCCGGAATCCTGTTTGGCGTGGCCGCCCAGAAGGTGTTCTTTGAAAGTATCGGAATGGGTGGCTGGCTCCTGTGGAGCTCTCTGCTGGTGGCCGCCACGGTTTCGCCGGTGCTCGGCGCCAACGCCCTGATATCGGGGCGTCCACTGCCCAGTTGTCAGGAATTGCTCGGCCCCAAAGGCTATCGGACGGAGTCGATGCTCGTGACCATGCACGGGTTGGCCCTGATCGGAACGGCCGTGATCGGTACGGCCACTGCGCTCGGGCTTGTGTTCGACCCGCGCTTTATCGACTTTCCTTTTGCGGCTCTCACCATGGCGGCGCTACCTCTCGCGGCCGTGACGCTGCTCAATCCGCCCGGGAAGGGAAGCCGTCCTGTGGCGGAGACGTTGTTTGCGGGCGTGTTTGTCGGAGCGGCGGTCTACGTAGGATTCAACGAAGGGCCGGCGAACTGGCAGGCGATATGGACTTGCGCCGCCTATCTCCTGCTTGCCGCGACGCTGTGGCGGGTGCGCGCCTCTTGATCGCCATCAAGGGTCGCCGCGGAGCCGGAGCACGCGATGATCGGCACACGCTTGATCTGACGCTCCTCGAGCGGGAGCCGGTTCTCGGCATCTTGCCGCCGGGCCAGCGGGATTGTTCGGGATCAAGGAGCGCGACCGAACCGCTTGATTTGCGTCAACGGGACGATCGGGAAACGCGAGATAAGAGTCCCATTCGAGTAATGGAGCAATGACATGTCTCTTGCCAGCTCTCTTGCCAGCGTCATGGTCTACGTCGATTCCGAGCAGCAGGACGAAGGCCAGATCGCCGTCGCCGAGGCGGTCGCGAACGGCTTTGAAGCCGCCTTGCTCGGCGTCTCGGCCATCGCAATCGATCCACCGTTCGTAGCCGAAGGCGTGATCATCGAACAGACGAGTGCGGAGGATCTCGAGCGCATACGCGCAACGCTGTCGGACAAGGAGGCGTGGTTCAGGCGCATCGTTCGCCTGCCGAATGAAAAGGTGGAATGGCGCTGGACGATCGGCTTTCCGACCGAGTTCCTGGTCGAGCAGTCCAGGGCGGCGGACGTCGTCGTGGTGCGGCGCAGCCAGCTGAAGCCGAATTACTCCCGCCACCTCGATGCGGCGGGAGCGATGTTGCGGCTGGGCCGTCCGATCCTGTCGGTGCCGGACGGCGTCACCCGATTTTCGGGCGATCGGATCGTGGTCGGCTGGAAGGATGCCCGGGAGTCGCGCCTGGCCGTTCGGGACGCGCTGCCGTTTCTGACCCGCGCTTCGCAGGTCACGGTCGCCGAAATCTGCACGTCGAGCGAACAGGATGCGGCGCGAGACCGGGTGCGGGACGTGACCAGATATCTTCAGCGTCACGGCGTGAGCTGCCAGCACGAGGTGCGCGTGCATACGGCGGAGCCTGACGCGGGCTACCTCGTTCGGCTGGCCGCCGACGTCGGCGCCGACCTCATCGTGACCGGAGGCTACGGGCACAGCCGGTTGGGCGAGTGGGTCTTCGGCGGCATGACGCAGAGCCTTCTGCGGCACGCTCCGGTCTGCCTGCTGATGTCGCACTAGAGCGTTTTCGAGCGAAGTGGATACCGGTTCGCGTCAGGAAAACGCGTCAAAACAAGAGTCTAGAGCCCCGTTCCGATTCCATCGGAACGGAAAAGGCTCTGACGTCCACGTCCCAGGAGAGTGTGCAATGGACAAGGATGGCCAGAAGAGCGGGGCGAAGCGAAAGGCGGAGGTGCCCGCACCTGAGCGCGACGCACCGGTCCTGGAGACCAGGCCGGCCGACCGCGCGATCAGGGATGCCCTCGAGGACGATGAGGTGCGTCAGGCGCTTGGCGTACATCGCAGGAGTGACGGCTCGTCCTAAACTCATCGCACTCTAGCCCGCAGCCCGCCGGCCTTCCCCACTGTCGCGCTCCGCAGTGCGGACGATCTTGATGGTCCGCAACACACTCGACGGATTCACGCTGATCGAATCGATCCCGAGCTCAGCCAGGTATTTCGCGATCTCCGGATAGTTGGCGGGAGCCTCGTCGCAGATGCCGACGTGGCGCCGGTTACGCTTGGCGCCAAGCACGGCCATCGACAGCATTTGCAGCATGCCGGGATCGCGCTCGTCGAAGTCGAAGGCGACGATCTCGGAGTCGCGGTCGACGCCGAGCGTCAGCTGGGTGAGATCATTGGAGCCGATGGAGAAACCGTCGAATAATTGCGCGAACTGGTCGATCAGGATGACGTTGTTCGGGATCTCGCACATCATGAATATCTCCAGGCCGTTCTCACCCCGCTTGAGGCCATGAGTTGCCATGGCTGCAATGACCTTGCGCGCTTCCTCGACACGCCGGCAGAACGGAACCATGATTTTGAGATTGGTGAGGCCCATCGCCTCGCGCACCCGCTTCAATGCAGCGCATTCCAGCGCAAATCCTTGCGCATAGGCGGGGTGCGCGTAGCGCGCTGCGCCCCGAAAGCCGAGCATCGGGTTCTCCTCGCGAGGCTCGAAATCGGCGCCGCCGAGAAGGTTCGCATATTCATTGGTCTTGAAATCGGACAGGCGCACGATCACCGGCCGGGGATAGAACGCCGCAGCGATGGTGCCGACGCCCTCCGAAAGCCGCTCGACAAAGAACTCCGACGGCTGCTTGTGGCGTGCGGTCAGCAGCTTGATCTTGCGCCGGTCCCGCCCTGAGGTCACCTTGTCGGGGCAGGCGAGCGCCATCGGATGGATTCCGATATGCTGGTTGATGATGAATTCCATCCGGGCGAGGCCAACGCCATCGCTCGGCAGGGATGCGGTCTTGAACGCGACCTCGGGATTGCCGAGGTTCACCATGATTTCGGTGCGCGGCTTCTGCACGCTTTCGGTCGCGGTCCGTTCGACGTCGTAGGGCAGGGTGCCCTCGAAGACGTGACCGATGTCACCTTCCGCGCAGGACACCGTCACAGCCGTGCCGGTCTTCGCCCTCTTGCTGAAACCGCCCGTTCCGACCACCGCGGGCACCCCGAGTTCGCGTGCGATGATGGCGGCATGGCAGGTGCGGCCGCCATGATCGGTCACGATCGCGGCGGCGAGCTTCATGACGGGCTCCCAGTCCGGGCGCGTGGCCGTCGCGACAAGCACCTCGCCCGGACGGAATTTTTGGAGATCCCGCTCGTTCCTGATCAGTCGGATGCGCCCGGCCGCGATCTTTTCCCCGACGGCACGGCCTTCGGCCAGCGCCGTCCCGGACGATTTCAGGACATAGCTCTCGAGTGCCTCCGGCTTCCGCCGCGAGGCGACCGTCTCGGGCCGGGCCTGGATGATGTAGAGCGCGCCGTCCTTGCCGTCCTTGGCCCATTCCACGTCCATCGGGGTCGGCTTGCCTGACTTTTGCGAGTAATGCTTCTCGACGAGCATCGCGCATTCGGCCAGCGTCAGGACTTCGTCGTCATTGATGCAGAATTGCCGGCGCGCATTTGCCGGCGTTGCCTCGTTCCGGGTCGTGTTGTGCCCGCGGCCGTAGACCATCCGCTTTGCCTTGGATCCCAGGCGGCGCGACAGAACCGCGCGGAAGCCGGCGTTGAAGGTCGGCTTGTGAACGTAGAATTCATCGGGGTCGACGACGCCCTGCACGATATTCTCGCCGAGCCCGTAGACCCCGGTCACGAATACGACGTCGCGAAAGCCGGTCTCGGTATCGAGCGTGAAGGTGACGCCGCTTGCCGCAAGATCCGAGCGGACCATCTTCATCACGGCAACCGACAGCGCGACTTGAAGTGATCGAAGCCATTGTCGATCCGATAGGAGATCGCACGGTCCGTGAACAGTGAAGCAAAGCAGCGGCGGCAGGCCTCCATCAGTCCGTCCGCGCCCCGGATGTTGAGAAAGCTGTCGTGCTGACCGGCAAAGCTTGCGGTCGGAAGGTCCTCGGCCGTGGCCGAACTGCGGACCGCGACCGCGACGTTGCGTCCGTATTCCTGCTCCAGCTGACGATACGCCTGCCTGACCTGATCGCGCAGATCCTCCCGGTCGGTCGCCGCGTAGACGATCGCGCGCGCGGCGGCGGCGCGGCGGGCAAGATCGGCGATCCGCCGCTTGTCGACGCCGGCGAGGAGCCGGCCGAGCTTGTCCCATGCGCCCGCCTCGGTCAGGGCGTCCCGATATGCGGCCGCGGTCAGCGCAAAGCCGTTCGGGACTTTGACGCCCTCGGGCGTCAGCGCCGAATACAATTCGCCCAGGGATGCGGTCTTGCCTCCGACCAGCGGCACGTCGGCGAGACATATGTCCCCGAACCAGCGAATGTAGCTCGATGCGTCCATCGCGCATTCTCCCGCGCTGCAAAATGGGTCTGAATGGCGACGACTTTGGCGCATCTCCGCGCCGTCGGTTTGCGAAAGATCAAGTGCGCAGCTCATGCCCGCTTTAGCTGTGAACGTCGATGATGATCGAACCGGCCCAGAACGGCTCTTCGCGGGCGAAGTCGCGATTTTGGCAGAGCGCCTCCGGCTTCTGGCGGGGAGCATCGGCCTGGCGCGTATGGATGCTATGCGTGCTGTTGGTGACCGTCGTCGTCCTTCAGCTCTACGTGCAATTTCGCTTCAACTACTGGAATCGCGACTTCTTCGATGCGCTGGAGAGCCGCGATCCTGCGCGGCTGAGAGGGCAGGCGTTCCTGCTCGTCCCTCTGTGCCTCGGCAGCGTCACGCTCGCCGTCACGTCGGTCTGGGGCCGCATGACCGTGCAAAGAAAGTGGCGGGAATGGCTGACCGGGAAAGTGATCGACTATTGGGTCGAGGATGACCGTTATGCCCGCCTCGCGGCGGTGCAGAGCGAGCAGCAGATTCCCGAATACCGGATCGCCGAGGACGTCAGGATCGCTACGGATGCTCCAATCGACCTTGCGCTCGGGCTCGTATCCGCGCTGCTCAGCGCGGTCATTTTCATCCAGATTCTCTGGACCGTCGGTGGCGACATCGCGCTCCCTGTGGGAAGTCATTCCATCCGGATCCCGGGCTACCTGGTCATCGGTGTCGCGCTCTATTCCGGCATCGTGACGACCGCGATGACGCTGGTCGGGGCGCCCCTGACCCGGCTGGTTCAGATCAAGAACCAGGCCGAGGCGGAGTTGATCACGGCGGCTCATGAGCTCCGCGATATCGGGGAGGGTGCCGCGCCGCGAGACCGACGGTCGGAAGTCTGCCGTGACGTTCGCGGTGCGCTCGGGGCCACCATCGATCAATGGCGCCGCCTGTGCTGGCAACTGATGCGGACGACGATCGTGTCACATGGAAACACGCTTCTGGCGCCGATCATCGGCCTGGTGCTTTGCGCGCCGAAATTTCTTTCCGGAGCCATGACGCTGGGCGAGCTCACGCAAGCCGCCGCGGCCTTCACTCTGGTGCAGGCCTCGTTCAACTGGGTTGTCGACAATTACGCGCGTATCGCCGATTGGAGGTCGTCGCTGGAACGGGTCGGCGGTCTTCTGCTGTCGCTCGACCGCCTCAACCGGGAAACGCCGCCGCAGCAGGCAGAGCCCCCGGCGCTTCCGACCGGCTCGGTCAGATTGCCGTAGAGAGAATGACCTGCTCGGCGAGGCGTTTGACGTCGTCGGGCCGGCTGAGTTCTGTGCCGGGATTGAGCAGGGCGGCGGCGCCGGCAGCGACCGCCTGTCGAAAGCAGTGTTCGAGGCTGGCTCCGGATGCCAAACCGTAAACCAGCGCGCCGAGAAAACTGTCACCTGCGCCGACGCCGCCGACGGGCACGATCGCCAGAGGTTTGGCGCGCCACACGCGGTCGCTCGTCACCAGCGCGGCGCCGAGATGTCCCATCGTGAGGGCGACCATCGCCGCTTTGCCGCTGCGTACCAGCGTTCCGGCGGCGGCTTCCCATTCGGCGGAATCGGACGGCTCGTGGCCGACCAGCTCGCGCATCTCCCGCAGGTTCGGCTTGACCAGTTCGACTCCTTCCGCCACCGCAGCAACAAGGGCCTGACCGGAGATCAGGGATCATCTTGGCGCCGCGCTGCTTGACGATCCTTGCGACCCTTGCATAGAAGTCGTCGGGCACGCCTGCCGGCAGGCTTCCGCTGGCAACCACGAAGCTGGGAAACGGCTGCAGCGCCGACAGCAGGGCAAGGCATCTCTGCCATTCGTGCTCTGCAAGAGGCGGCCCTGGTAGGATGAATCGATAGGGCTGGCCCGTGCCGATCTCGCGGACGAAGAAGTCTTGTCGGGTCTCGCCCGCGATCGGAAAGGTCAGGCTTTCGACGCCCTCCTTGTCCAGCAATTGACGCAGCAGGTCTCCCGTGAGGCCGCCCACTGGATAGAGCGCGGTGGCATTGCCGCCGAGGCGCTTGACCACGCGCGCAACGTTGATGCCGCCGCCGCCGGGATCGCGGCGCTGCCCGATGCCGCGCAGCTTGGCGACAGGAACGATCCTGTCCACTGTTGTCGACACGTCGACCGCCGGATTGGGCGTGATCGTGAGGATCGCGCTCATCGGCCTAGCTGGAGACCGTGGAGGCGGCCATCGCGCCGGGCATTGCCGTCACGTTGTCGAGCCCCGCACGGTCTGCGGCAATCTGCGACCGTCGTGCCGACCGGATGAGATCGGAATACCAGTTCGCCGACGCTTTCGGGGTTCGCTTCTGCGTGGCAAAATCGACATGAGCGAGACCGAAGCGCTGCGAGTAGCCCGATGCCCACTCGAAATTGTCGAGCAGCGACCACACGAAATAGCCCTTGACGTCGGCTCCGGCTCGCATCGCTTCCTGCATTGCCCTTGTATAGGCGTCGAGATAGGCAATTCGTGCGGTGTCCTGAACGCGGCCTGTATCGTCCGGCTTGTCGTCCGCGGCGGTTCCGTTCTCCAGCACGTAGATCGGCAACCGGAAGCGCCGGTGGATGTCGAGCAGCGTATCGCGGAACGCGTCGGGAATGATGGGCCAGCCGATAACAGTCCGGTGCACGCCATCCGGCGGTGCACCGAAGCCGGCGCCGATCGGATTGCTGTCGGCCTTGACGTAGTGCGGCGAATAATGGTTGAGCCCGAACCAGTCGACCGGCCGCGCGATCTGCGCTATGTCGCCGGGCTTGACGTAAGGCTCGATGGCCTCGGCAAGCTCGAGGGGATAGTGGGCAAAGTGCTGCGGATACGGGAATGCGTCATTCCAGTACGGCGCAAAGCGCCGCGTCGCCGCAACATCCTCCTCCCGCGTGGTAACGGGATAACAGGGCTGGCGGTTGTGAATGGCACCGAGCGATGCATCCGTCACCGATTGCCGGAGCACGTCGATGGCGCGGCCATGACTGAGGTTCACGTGGTGAATGGCCCGGTGCACAGCGCTCCTGTCGGCAATGCCGGGCGCGTTCCAGCCGAGACCGTATCCGAATAGCGTGAATACGCATGGCTCGTTGAAGGTGGCGAACCGCTTGACGCGGTCGCCGAAGCGGTGGGCCGCCAGCGCGGCATAATCGGCGAACCATCCCGCGATGTCCCGGTTCTGCCAGCCGCCGAGGTCCTGCAGCGCCTGCGGCAGATCCCAGTGATAGAGACAGACCCAGGGTTCTATGCCGGCAGCCAGGAGTGCATCGACGAGCCTGTCGTAGAAATCGAGGCCCGCCTCGTTCGCGGCCCCGCGACCGCGAGGCAGGATGCGCGGCCACGAGATCGAGAAGCGGTAGGCGCCGACGCCGATATCGCGCATCGTCGCGATGTCTTCACGGTAGCGATGATAGTGATCGCAGGCGATATCGCCGGTATCGCCATTCTTGATGCGGCCCTTCTGCCGGCAATAGCTGTCCCATATGCTGTCGCCGCGCCCATCCACATGGGACGCGCCCTCGATCTGGAAGCTCGAGGTCGAGACGCCCCACAGAAATGGTTCTGGTGCCGGCACGCGCGTTTGAGGTGAGGGAGCGGCTCCGTCTGTCGTTGTCATGTGCCTGCCTTGAGATGGCGCAGTTCAGATCATGTTCGGTACACAATGCTGCTCTTTGCCGATCGACGTTTGACCGAGATCAACCGCCAGGCAAGCAACGGGCGAGGGGAGGCGAGCGGGGATCTAGCGCGGGGCCCTCGATCGCGGCCGGGCGGTTGATCTCGATCAAGCCCCTGTTCGATTACGGCGGCGGTGACTTCGTCTCGCTGCAGGCAGAACCATCCTCGATGACGAACCATTGTAACGATCGTCCCTGACGCCGCGGTCTCGCGACGGGCGACCGCGCCGATCGACCTAGTCCTCCGCCACGGGACGGGTGAAATCGGGATTCGCAGTCTGGCCGGGTGTCGAACGCACCGATTGCTTGGCAGATCTGGCGATCGACGAAAAATAGAGCGCGAGTTCGAGGATGCCGTACATCGCGAATATCATTAGCGCCTTGATTGCTTCGTTGGTCATCTGAATATCCTCCAACAGCCCGATCTCGATTAGCGTTGGGCCATTTCGGTCAGTGCGTGCATCGGACGTGCCTGGTGAACGGCCAGAGTCTTCGCCTTCTGCAAGCTCAATTCAGGCTGCGCCAAGTGCACGGTCAGCGTGGTCGCTACGACGGCGATGCCAGCCAGCAATCCGGTAACGGCCACTTTCAGATGCGTTGTCCTGTCTGCAGTGTAGATCGAGTGGTTCATTTGCAGGCGCCTCGCCGGTGCGTGCTGACAAACCCATACTAGCGGATAAATTGCCCGTCCGAAATTTGGGAGCTTCACCTAAGGTGATGTCCGGAGCCACACGGCGAACACCTGCACTCCTGGAGTACCGGCTCACCGCCATACCTTTGCTGTGCCTTGTCGATGCCATCGGGCGGCTTCGCGCACCGGTTCGGCAGGAGCGGGCGAGCCGGTCGGCGGCAGGCGCCGGCCACCGTGTCGCGTCGGCAGTTAGCGCGGGGCCTGTCGGTCCCGCCCGGTATAGGCGGCAATCAGCCCGACCAGGACAGTCACGAGCAACATGGTCACGATGGTCTGGATCAAGCCGAAGTTCAGTGCGTCACGTGCCACGAACAGCGCCGTGATCGGCGCTGCTATGGCGAAGAGAATCCGAACGAACCATCCGAGCATGGTGACCTCGATCCGCGGGGAGTTCAGCCGGCGGCCCTCATGTCTTCGGGCGCTTCCACGTAGAACCCGCTATAGGTGTCGACGAAGCAGAGATGGTCGTGAACGTCCTTGACGCCAGCGGTGCTCTCGGCGGCAACGATCGCGGCCCGACGCGCCTCGTCGGTGGTGACGAGGCCGTGCAAATGCACGATGCCTTTGCGGACATTCACCTCGAAGCCGATCGGACGCCAGTCCGTGGCGTTGACCGCGCGCGTGATGCGCTCGCGAATGTGCTCGTCATCGGCAGTCGGATCCGGAATTTCGTGCAGGAGGCTCGCCACGGCCTGCAGCAGGTTCGACCTCGTGACGATCCCGACGGGCGCCTTGCCCTGCAATACGGGGACGCGCTTGATGTCGTTCTTCTCCATCAGGTCGACCAGCTCGGCCAGATCCGTGTCCTCCTGCACCGAGACGACCTGCTTCGTCATCACGTCCTCCACCTTGCGGCCGCGCTCGTGAACGAATTCGGCAGCCGCGCGTCCTGGTCCCATGAAGAACTTCAGCCAGGCGGCGTGCCTGCGACCGGTTCCGATCTCGCTACGGCGGAGGAAGTCGCTTTCCGAGACCACGCCGACGAGGTTACCGGCATCGTCGATGACGGGCAGACCGCTGATGTGCATTCGGAGCATGATCCTGGCCGCCTCCTCGATCGTCGTGTGCGGCGTTACGGCAACGAGGTCCTTCGTCATGATATGATGCGCGCGCATGGTGTGTCCTCGAGTTCGCTGGCGAATGTCCTGGGTGAGGCGAGGCTGCGGCTGTCACAGCCTCGCGTCGGCGGCCGTCAGGCGGCCTTCACGCTGATGGTCTTGGCCGGCTTCTGGGCTTCTTCGGTCTTGGGAAGGACGACCTTGAGCACGCCGTTCTTGAACGTCGCCTCGATCTTGTCGGCGTTGACGCCGTCCGGGAGCGCGAAGTAGCGCTCGAACGAGCCGTAGCGGCGCTCGGAGACGTAGTAATCCTTCTTCTTCTCTTCGGTCTCTTCCTTCTTCTCGCCCCTGATGGTGAGACCTCCGTTGACGAGCTTGACGTCGATGTTCTTCTCGTCGAGGCCGGGAAGCTCAGCCGTGATCTCGTAGGCCTTGTCGCTTTCGGCGACGTCGACGGCCGGCGCATTGAAGTTCTTGGACAGGTCGCGCTCCAGCCGGGCAAGCGAGCGGAGCGGCCGTTTCCAGAAGCCGTTGCCGAAATCGTCGAAGATCTGGTCGATTTCGTTTCTCAGCGCCTGGAACGGTTGCCATGCCTCGCCGGCGGCTGCAGGCGCGGCGGACGGTTTGGTGACAGGAAGTTTGGTTTCGGTTGCCATGATCATTGTCTCCTTCGAGCTTGACCATTCCGGTCATCGAAAAGAATAGCCATGGCCCTCGTGCACCGGTTGATTTCGCTCAAACTCGAGAGCATCGCATGCGAGATCAGGCGGTGTCGGCAGGTCATGGGATGATCATGCCCAATGCGGGTGTGGAACTCGTCGTTCCACATCCGACGTCCCGCAATACGGGTGGATACATCGACGTTTCTCGATGGCCGGGCAGTCGAGAGCGATGGGCCCTCATGAATCCGGTCGCTTTGGCAACCATTGGTCACCGAGTTTCACGTAGGAGCGCTTCACCGCAGCCCAGGCCGTGCGGTGAGCGATCTCTTCCTGCCGGAGGTCCCCGGCATGCGAGGCAAAGGAATGGTTGAATGCCTCCCGGTAGATGTCCAGGGCATGAGGCGGCAGATGGTGCCGCACGCCAGGGGGAAGGTCCTTGTTCGAGCGATAGGGCATCGTTGCATCCTGTACGGAATCTTCGCCCGCCTTGCGCCGACGGCCAATGCCTTTGCGTTCGCCGCAAGGCCTGCGGCTGCTACATCGCCATGTCGGACTCGGGCAGCCGCTCGCGCTTCGGCTCCGGAATCTCCGTCATCGTCGCCTCCGTCAGAAGAAGCACGCTTGCGACGGACACCGCATTTTCGAGCGCGATCCGTACGACCTTCACGGGATCGACGATGCCGGCCTCCACGAGGTCGACATAGACCTTCCGGGCGGCGTCAAAGCCGGAATTGCCTTCGCTGGCCAGCATCCTGGCAACGACGACGCCGCCATCGGTTGCGGAATTTTCGGCGATCTGGCGCGCGGGAGCTTCGAGCGCGCGCTTCAGGATCTGCACGCCCGTTCTTTCGTCGCCCTCGCAGGTGGCCTCCTCCTTGGCCACCGCTGCGATCGTGCGGAGCAGGGCAAGCCCGCCGCCCGGCACGATGCCCTCGGCCACCGCAGCTTTGGTCGAGCTGATCGCATCATCGAGCGCCTCCTTCTTCGCCTTCATCTCGGCTTCGGTCGGTGCTCCCACCCGAATGACGGCGACGCCACCCGAGAGCTTGGCGAGGCGCTCCTCGAGCTTCTCGCGGTCGTAGTCGCTGGTCGTCTTCTCGATCTCGACGCGGATTTGCGCAAGCCGCGCGTCGATACGGGCGCGATCGCCGCCACTCCCGATCAGGGTGGTATTCTCTTTGTCGGCGACCACCCGTGCGGCGCGACCGAGTTGCTGGAGGGAGGCACTTTCGAGCTTGAGCCCGATCTCCTCCGAGATCACCTGCGCGCCGGTGAGGATGGCAATATCTTCCAGCATGGCCTTGCGCCGGTCGCCGAAGCCGGGTGCCTTGACCGCGCAAGCCTTGAGCACGCCGCGAAGCTGATTGACGATGAGCGTCGCCAGCGCTTCGCCTTCGATGTCCTCGGCGACGATCAGAAGCGGACGGCCGCTCTTGGCGACCTGCTCGAGCAGGGGAACCAGATCGCGCAGGGCGCCGATCTTGTGATCACAAAGCAGCACGTAGGGATCCTGCAGCACGGCTTCCATGCGGTCCGCATCCGTGACGAAGTAGGGCGACAGGAAACCGCGGTCGAACTTCATGCCTTCCACGACGTCCAGCAGGGTCTCGGTGGTCCTGGACTCCTCCACCGAGATCACGCCGTCACCGCCGACCTTCTCGATCGCATCCGCCACCAGTTCGCCGATGGAGATGTCATTGTGCGCCGAGATCGTAGCGACCTGGACCTTTTCCGCCCTGGTCTTCACCGGTTTCGCCATGGCATGCAGGGCGGCGATGGCGGCCTGTGTCCCGCGATCGAGGCCGCGTTTGAGGTCGATCGCGCTCGCGCCGGCGACGACGTTCCGGACGCCGTCCGCAAGGATGGCATGGGCCAGGATGGTCGATGTGCTGGTGCCGTCGCCGACGACATCGCCGGTCTTCTCGGCGGCCTGCCGCAGCACCTGGGCGCCCAGGTTCTCTTCTGCGTCCTTGAGATCGAATTCCTTGGCAATGGTGACCCCGTCGTTGCACACGATGGGTGCGCCCCAGGATTTCTGGATCAGGACGGATTTCGACTTCGGCCCGAGCGTGACGCGCACGGCATCGGCGAGAAGGGACGCGCCGCGCAAGACTTTTTCACGAGCCGCCGAGTGAAACAGGACCTGCTTGTGCGCCATTTTTCACGTCCTCCATCTTGCTTCATGGCCGAGGCGATTTGCGGGTCAGTTTGGACGAGTGAGCTGCAGCCGGATTGATCTTCGTCAACGTGAGCATGCCGGCGTCGAAGCCCCAGGAGTTCTCGACAGGCCGTCGATCGATGCAAACTCGACAATATTTTGAGACAGCGCGCATTTTGCGGGCAGCGCGTTGACTTGGCGCAATCTGGAACAGGGGTGATGCGGTATTCAGTTTGGCGGAATTCGCATCAGCGCAGAGTCATGGTCGAGCAAACACTATCGGTTTCGAAGCAGGAGCACATGACCCGGCTCTCCGCCGCGTCGGCGTGGTCGGGAGTCCTCGTCCACAAATGGTTCGTGCTCGCGGTCCTCGTTCTGCTCGCCCTTGGTGCCTGGCAGGGCGTCCGCATCCTGTTCGGACCTGCCGTCGTGGTCGACCAGGTCGCGCGCGGGCGATTGATCGAGACCGTGGTGGCGAGCGGACATGTCGAGACACCGTACCGCGTCGAGATCGGCAGCCAGATCACCGGCACGGTTGCGGACGTGCTGGTGCAGGAAGGCGAGAAGGTCAGCAAAGGGCAGCCGCTGATCTCGCTGGAGGCACGGGAACTCAAAGCGAGCGTGATCCAGGCGCAGGGGGCGGTAGCCCAGGCCGAAGCCCGGATCAGGCAGCTCGAAGAGCTGACGCTGCCATCCGCGAAGGAGGCTCTGACGCAAGCGCAAGCGACGCTTCTGAACGCCCAGCAGACCTATGACCGCACGGCGCAGCTCGAACGCAATGGCTACGCGACCAGGGCGGCCTTGGATGACGCGCAGAAGACGCTCGACGTCGCGCGCGCCGTGAAGCGCGCGGCGGAGTTCCAGGTCTATACCGCAAGCCCGGGCGGCAGCGACTATGTCATGGCGCAGACGCAGCTCAACCAGGCACGCGCCAATCTGGACACGGCGGACTCCCGCCTGGGCTATGCCACGATCGTGGCCCCTCGCGACGGCGTTCTCATCACCCGGAACGTCGAGCGAGGCACCGTGGTGCAGGCGGGGAAAGCGCTCCTGGTGCTGGCGCCGTCAGGTGACCTGCAGCTGGTCTTGCAGATCGACGAGCGCAATCTCGGCAAGCTCGCGCTCGGACAGAGCGCGCTGGCCTCCGCAGATGCCTACCCGGACCGGCGTTTCGCCGCCAAGGTCTCCTACATCAATCCGGGCATCGACATTTCCCGCGCGACCGTCCAGGTGAAGCTGACGGTGGCGGAGCCATCCGACGACCTGCGCCAGGACATGACCGTCTCGGTCGACATCGAGGTTGCCGCGAAAGACAATGCGAAGGTACTCCCCGTCCGCTCGGTCCATGACATCCTCTCCGGACAGCCCTGGGTCCTGACCGTCGAGGGCGGTCGTGCGGTCAAGCGTCCGGTGAAGCTCGGCCTGCGCGGCAGCAGCAACATCGAGGTCGTCGAGGGGCTCGAAGCCGGTGATGTCGCGATTCCACAGAGCTCCGGCGTCGTGACCGGGCAGCGCGTGCGGCCCGTCCTGCGATGAATCGCTGGCTCCCATTCGAGTGGATCGCTGCCGTGCGCTTCCTGCGCGAAGGGAAATTGCAGACCATCTTCATCATCGGCGGCATTTCGATCGGCGTTGGCGTCATTGTCTTCATGTCGGCGATGCTCGCGGGCATGGAGGCAAATTTCATCAGGCGCGTGCTGACGTCGCAGCCGCAGATCCAGCTCCTCACGCCTGATCAGGTCGCGCGTCCCCTGCGCAACGCCGCCGGCGAGATCGAGGACGCGGTGGTGCAGCGGCCGAGCCAGCGGGTGATCTCGATCGACCAGTGGCCGAAGATCAGGGCCCAGATGCTGGCGATGCCCGAAGTCACCGCAGTCTCGCCCACCATCACAGGATCCGCGCTGGCGATCCGCGGCGACGCCAGCCGGGCGGTGACGCTGACCGGAATCGAGCCGGACACCTATTTCAACATCGTCAAGGTGCCGGACTACATCGTCGCCGGCAGCGCGCGCCTGACCAGCGAAGACATCATCATCGGCACCGAGCTCGCCAAGAATCTCGGCGCCAGCGTGGGCGACAAGCTGAACCTCCAGGCGGCAAGCTCCGCCAACCGGGTGCTGACGATCTCCGGCCTGGTCGATTTCGGCAACAAGGGCGCCAATCAGCGGGTGGCCTTCATCGCGCTGCGGACGGGACAGTCTCTGCTCGGCATGATCGGCGGCGTCACCACCATCGACATGACGATCAAGGACATCTACGCGGCGGAAACCATCGCCAAGCGGATCCAGGCCGCGACGGCCGTCGAAGCCGATAGCTGGATCGCCACCAACGCGCAGTTCTACACCGCCGTCCAGGCGCAGATCTACACGAACACCTTGATCCGTGTGTTCGTGGGCCTGTCTGTGGCCTTTGGCATTGCCGCGGTGCTCATCGTCTCGGTGATCCAGCGCTCCAAGGAGATCGGCATCCTAAGGGCAATGGGCACCTCGCGCGGCCAGATTCTGCGGGTGTTCCTGCTCCAGGGTGGTCTGCTCGGCTTTGTCGGCTCGCTGTTCGGCGCGACGATGGGCGCCCTTGCGCTGATCTATTGGCACGCTGTCGCCCGCCAGGCGGATGGAAGCGAGTTCTTTCCGTTGATCCTGGAGCGAAACCTCTTCATCTATACGGCGCTGCTCGCCACGGTTACCGGCCTGTTGGCTGCGACAGCGCCGGCGGTGCGCGCGGCGAAACTCGATCCGGTGGTAGCGATCCGTGGCTGAGGAAATCCTGAGGCTCGAGCGCGTCTGCAAGACCTACAATGTGGGCCTGCCATCGGAGGCCGAGGTACTGCACGACATCGATCTCGAGCTCGACCATGGCGAGTTTCTGGCTTTGATGGGTCCTTCAGGCTCCGGCAAGAGCACGCTGCTCAACATCGTCGGTCTGCTCGATCGGCCGACGTCCGGCCGGCTCCTCATCAAGGGGCGCGACACCGGGCTGCTGCACGACAACGAGCTCACGCATCTCAGAGGTCACACCATCGGCTTCGTGTTTCAGCATCATTTGCTGATCTCCGCCTTCACCGCGCGCGAAAACATCATGATGCCGATGCTCGCGGATCGCGGATTTCCGAGCGCGGAGATCGCGGCCCGGGCCGATCATCTCCTCGCCGAGGTCGGTCTCGGGAGATTCGGAAACAATCTCGCCAACAACATGTCGGGCGGCCAGCAGCAGCGGGTGGCGGTGGCCAGGGCACTCGCGATGAATCCGGATCTCGTACTGGCGGACGAGCCGACCGGAAATCTCGATTCGAAGTCGGCCGATGCCGTCTTCGAACTGATGCGACGGGTCAATCGGGAGAGCGGCACGAGCTTCCTGCTCGTCACCCATAATCTGGACCTCGCGCGCCGCTGCGACCGCATCATCGAGGTGGTCGACGGCCGGATTGCGCAGCATTGAACGCAGGGACTCCGGCGCGAGCGTCATGTGCTGTCAGCCCTGTTGAGTTCATCGGCCCGGTCGTGTGGGACCGCGCTGTTGACCTGAATCAAGCAGAGGTCGCCGTTCCCTCATTACCATTCACGGCGCAGCCGACGGCGATGGGAGAAGCAGAGTGGAGTCCGATCAAGGTTCACGGAAGCAGAGCATGGTCATGGCCGCTGTCTTGGCAGGCGGCCTGCTGCTCGTCATGCTGCAGTTCGGGCTCGCGACGTACAGTTCAATCGAAACCATTCCCTACAGCCAATTCGAGCAGCTGCTGGCGCAGGACAAGATCGCCGAGGTGTCCGTCGGCTCGGACATGATTCAGGGGAAATTGAAAGAACCGCTTCCGAGTGGAAAGGCCGCATTCATCACGGCGCGGGTCGATATGGCTTTGGCCGAAAAGCTCGCGGCAAAAGGCGTGAATGTGACCGGCGTTCCCAGTGGCGGTCTGCTGCAGAGCTTGCTGTCCTGGATCTTTCCGGTCATCGCCTTCTTCGTGATCTGGTTCTGGATCGGCCGCCGCATGGGCGGCGGACAGGGCCTGGGCGGGTTGATGGCGATCGGCAAGTCCCGTGCAAAGGTCTACGTCGAAAAGGACATCAAGGTCACCTTCGCGGATGTAGCCGGAGTGGACGAGGCGAAGTTCGAGCTCCAGGAGGTCGTTTCATTCCTCAAGGACCCCGCGAGCTATGGCCGATTGGGGGCGCATGTACCCAAGGGAATATTGCTGGTCGGACCGCCGGGAACGGGAAAGACGCTGCTGGCCCGCGCCGTGGCGGGAGAGGCCGGCGTTCCGTTCTTCTCGATCTCGGGCTCGGAGTTCGTTGAGATGTTCGTCGGTGTCGGCGCAGCCCGCGTCCGGGATCTGTTCGAGCAGGCCCGAAAGGCGGCACCGTGCATTATCTTCGTCGACGAACTCGACGCGCTGGGACGCAGCCGCGGGCCGCTGTCGTTCGGAGGCTACGACGAGAAGGAGCAGACCCTCAACCAGCTGCTGTCCGAGCTTGACGGCTTCGACCCGAGCGCCGGCGTCATCCTGCTGGCGGCCACCAATCGCCCCGAGATCCTGGACCCCGCACTGTTGCGCGCGGGTCGCTTCGACCGCCAGGTTCTGGTTGACCGGCCGGACAAGAACGGGCGCGTTGCCATCCTCAAGGTCCACGTCCGCAAGATCCGTATGGGCAAAGGCGTCGACCTCGACAAGGTGGCGGGACTCACGACCGGCTTCACCGGCGCCGACCTCGCAAACCTCATCAACGAAGCCGCGATCGCCGCGACCAGACGGAGCGGTGAGGAGGTCACGTTCGACGATTTCGTCACGGCGATCGAGCGGATCGTGGCCGGCATCGAGAAGAAGAGCAGGGTGCTCAGCAAGGACGAACGGCGCAGGGTCGCCTATCACGAGATGGGCCATGCCCTCGTCGCGGCCAGCCTGCCCGGCGTCGACCCGGTGCAGAAGGTCTCGATCATTCCGCGCGGGATCGGCGCGCTGGGATACACCATCCAGCGTCCGACCGAGGACAGGTTCCTGCTGACGATCGAGGAACTCAAGAACCGCATCGCGGTGCTGATGGGGGGACGCGCATCGGAGCGTCTGATCTTCGACGGTGCGATCTCCACCGGCGCCGCCGACGATCTTCAGCGTGCGACCGAAGTCGCGATCGAAATGGTGACCAAGTACGGCATGGACGAGACGGTGGGGCAGCGCACCTATGCGCCCAAGCCGCAGGCGTTTCTCGGGGCGGCCCAGGACAAGATCGTCGGGGCTGCCGAGGCAACGGGCCGCGAGATCGATCTCGCCGTCCGCAACCTGATCGCGGAGGGCGACCGCCGCGCCAGGGATATCCTCCAGCGGCGGCGTGGTGACCTGGACGCCGGCGTGGAGCTGTTGATCGCCAACGAAACGGTGACGTCCGAGCAGTTCGCGCCGCTGCTCGGCCAGCGCAGCGAGGAGAGCAAGCCGGTCGCCGCGTGATTGCGGCACGGATGAGCGTTTAAAATGTATGTGATCCTCCTGAAGGGCGATCCGAGCCGTGCAGGACATGTCGGGGCAGCACGGGCTTGATCCGGATCAAGCCTGGGATCCGCGGGCGCGTTATCATTTAACTTGCGTAACGCGACCCCACGTTACGTCCCCCAGTGGCCGCCGAGGTTCATTGCCCCGCATCTCGGCGGCTCCTTCTGTCAGCATGACGATCTCAACCGAACTGCACGCCGGATAGAAGACCGCTGCTTCGGCCAGGCTATTCGTCAGCTGCCTGAGCTCATACGCGGCCAGGTCCCAGTTCTTCGCCTTGCCTGCATACCACAGCTTGAGATGCTCGAGCTGCGCCATGCCCATGACCTCGACGAGACGAGGCACCTCCTGTTTCGCGCTCGCGGACGGCGGAAAGTCGGACTGAGCAATCGCGGATGTGACCGCACCTGCCGAAATCGCGAGAATCACACCCCAATGTCTTAGCGTCATCCGAGCATTCCCTGTCAGTTTCGCCCTTTACTATCAGGCTCCTGTTCCAGGCCTTTGCGCTGAATCAAGCTTTCGCGTTCCCGCCGCCGGATCTCGTCAGGAAGAGGCGCGGCGAACAGGGCGAGAGAAGCGGCGGACGGTCAATTCGAATTTGGTGCCTCGGCGCGAAGCGCCCGAGCGGGATCAATTCAGCCTTCCAAGAAGTCTGCGGATGATCTTCCTCAAATTGTCGGCGTACTCGTCGATGACCTGGCGCCTCTCGGCCGATGGCGAAAGCCGACGATCATCGCCTTCGTCCGCTGACGGAGTATCCGTCCGGGATCCCCCGCGGATGATGGAGGCGGTGGGCTTTGTTGGTTTCACGGGATTTCTGGCCTCTGGATAGAGCTGCGCGCTCCGTTCAGGATAAGAACCAGTTCCATCCGCCCGATCCCTTCCACTCGGCCGGGCTCAACGCCCCGGGGCCGTCGGATCGCATTTGGGGCAGCATCCGTCGGCGGCTACTCCGAGCTGGCGGCCAATCTCCATCCTGAGAGTTTCCTTCTCCCATTTCGTGCCGTCACTTCGGGCCATTCGCTTCACGCGTTCGAAGGCGTGGCTCTCGGCAGCGTCATCTCCGATGCGGACGATCACGTCGCGGTGGAAGGGACAAACTGTCGTCGCGCGGGTCGTCTCCAGTGCGTAGCGCACGACCGCGGTGAGATCGTCGGTGTGAGTGTCGGTAAGCATGTCGGCTCTCCTGATCAGCGTACTCCTTTGCCCAGACGATCCCAAGGGTTCGACGAAAATCGGCCCCGGGCTCCATGGGAGCGCTGAGGCCGATTGTTCGCTTGGTTCTTCCATTCAGGGTCCGAGCTCGTCCAACAAACCCGCGTTGCCGACATTCGTTCCATCGAACTCTCCGGCGGAGCCGCGCTCCGGCCTGCTCCATGCTCGCGGTTTTCTGCACCTGTCTATGAAAGCGCCGCCCGGAAGGCCTGAAAATCCGAACTTCGCTTCCTTCGGCAACGGTACCTCAGCAAGCGCATCCCGATGCCGTCGTGACGCTACAATCGGGGTCGCCAACATGTCTTGATCCAGCTCAAAGGCGCGATCAGGCGTTCATGTCCCTGAGGTGCTGACGATTGCGCAGCACGATCTGCCTGGCACCGGAAAAGCCGAGAATGCCTCCGCTGTGCAGCTCGGACAGTGCGCGCGTGGATCCGTTCAGGACAGTTGCCTAAGTATTGGCCCGCAATTTCAATGCCGGAGCGGCGGGCGCATATCGTCAACATGGAGCGCAACATCATCTTCAAGTGCCCGCGCACGGGCATGAACGTGCAGCACTGGCTTCCCGGCCCAATGTCGGGAGCCGCGGACACGCACGTCTCCGTCCGATGTCCCGCTTGCGGCTCGCTGCACTTCGTCAACATCGCCACTGGCAAGATGTTGAGCGAAGGGAATCATCCGGCGTCGAACGACTACGGCTCCAGCCGGTCTCGCCGCCCAGCCTGATCCCTCACATGCTTGACGCGGTGAGAGGCGCGCCCGCGCTCCGATGCGCCGGGATACCGCGATCACTCCACCCGCCGGAGCAGCCGTTCCGCGTCCCCGTCGCGGCGCCGTCCACCGCGCTCACCCGGCGCATGCTCTGTACGATCCGCCTGACCCTCCCCAGCATCGCGCAGCGGCGAAGGAGACTACCAGCTTCTTCTCCGCTGCCGACAGGCTCTTGAAACGCGCAGCTTCCATTCCAATTTGGTCCACGCACGTTCCGATTTGGCTGCACGCATGCTTGGCTTTTGGAATGAATGACTATCGTGACCTTGTCGGCGCGGCTCTTGCGCTGCTATGTGCCGGCCTGATGTTGGTGGCCGGCCATATCTTGCTCGAATGGCGCGCCAGGCATGCCGATCCCGGCATAGGGATCGTGGCGCCCAGGAGCGAAGGCACGCCATCGCCGCTCATCTCGAACGGTTCGCCGCCAGACCGGAGGATGATCGAGCTCCCGGCCGGGATCAGGCGGAAGCGCGCTGCGTGAAGCCGCCTTGTGCCACGGCGCGTGTTGAACGCCGGCGCGAACCCTAGATGGCGCGCAGCGCTTCCTTGGGCATCTCGCGGATCAGCACATCGATATCGCTCTGCTCGAGTGTCTCCCTCTCCAAGAGCTTCTTCGCGGCGCGGTCCAGGATCGGCCGCCGTGTGCTCAGGATGCCCTGAGTGCGCTGGAAGACCTGGTCGACGATGGCTTTCACCTCGCGGTCGACTGCGGCCGCAGTCTCTTCCGCATAGTCGCGCTCGCGAACCGGATAGGGGCGGTCGGCGCCGGCAAGGAAATTGCCGGGATCACGCTCATAGGCGACGCTGCCCAGTCTCTCGGACATGCCGTAGCGCGTCACCATGCTGCGGGCGATGTCGGTCACGCGGCGCAGATCGTCGGCTGCGCCGGTCGACAAGTGCCCGAACACGATCAGCTCCGCGGCGCGGCCGCCGAGCAGCACCGCCATCTTGTTCTCCAGCTCTTCCTTCGTCATCAGGAACCGGTCTTCGATCGGTCGCTGGATGGTGTAGCCGAGCGCGCCCACGCCGCGCGGGATGATCGAGACCTTGTGCACTGGATCGGTCCCCGGCAGTGAGAGCGCGACGAGGGCGTGCCCCATCTCGTGATAGGCGACGATCTCGCGTTCCTTGGCGTTGAGCAGGCGGTTGCGCTTTTCGAGGCCCGCGACCATGCGCTCGACTGCATTGTTGAAGTCACTCATGCTCACCGCCTCGGCAGCGCGACGTGTCGCCAGAAGTGCCGCTTCGTTGACGAGATTGGCAAGATCCGCGCCGGTAAAACCCGGGGTGAGTGCGGCAACGGCGTCCGCATCGACACCGTCCGCCAGCCGCACCTTCTTCATGTGCACCTTGAGGATCTCGATGCGGCCCCTCTTGTCGGGTCGGTCGACCAGCACCTGCCGGTCGAAGCGGCCGGCACGGAGCAGGGCAGGGTCAAGGATTTCCGGCCGGTTGGTGGCGGCGAGGATGACGAGCCCGGAGCGCGAATCGAAACCGTCGAGCTCGACCAGCAGCTGGTTGAGCGTTTGCTCCTTCTCATCGTGGCCGCCGGCGAAAGGGCCGATGCCGCGGGCGCGGCCAAGCGCATCGAGCTCATCGATGAAAATGATGGCCGGCGCCTTTTGGTGGGCCTGCTGAAACAGGTCCCGCACACGCGCGGCGCCGACGCCGACGAACATCTCGACGAACTCCGAGCCCGAGATCGAGAAGAACGGCACTCTGGCCTCGCCGGCGACGGCCTTGGCAAGGAGGGTTTTGCCTGTGCCCGGAGGTCCCACCAGCAGCACGCCTTTCGGCATACGGCCGCCGAGCCGGCCATAATCGGTCGGATTCTTCAGGAAATCGACGACCTCGCGAAGCTCGTCCTTGGCTTCGTCGACCCCGGCGACATCGGCAAAGGTGACGCCGGTATCGGATTCGACATACACCTTGGCCTTGCTCTTGCCGATCGCCATCAGCCCGCCGCCGATCCCGCCGCCCTCGGCCATGCGGCGGCCGATGTACCACCAGATGCCGAAGAACAGCAGCACGGGCATGACCCACGACAACAGGTCGCGCAGAAACGTGCTCTCGATCTGCCCGGTGAAGCGGACGTTGTATTTCTCCAGTTCCTGCGCGACGTCCTGGTCGACGCGCGTGGTGACGAATTGCTTCTGGCCGCCAGGCAGCGGCTCCTTCAGTGTGCCCTGCAGGGTGCGGTCGGAGATGCCGACGGTATCGACTTTCCCCTGGCGCAACAATTGTTGGTATTCACTGTAGGGGATCACCGCGATTTGGTGCGCCGCGGAGATCAGATACTGAATCAAGAAGACCGCGAAGATCGCCGCGACAGCATATCCGAGATTGAAACGGACATTCTTGTTCATGCGAGAACCAGATCCGATCGTGTTACGCGGCCGGGCTGCGTCGAAGCGCATTGTTGCGCGCCCGTTCGGGCCCGGCACGCGTCCGGACCTGCATCCTATCCACAGAACTTCTCCCGCTGCCTTCTGTTCCGGGCAGACCATCGGGCTCGGGTTGGAGGCACTCGCATTCGCAAGGGCCGTGTTCAGGCGATCGGGATGTGAGGCAGCGATAAGGCCCGGCTGCAGGCCGGGCCTTATTCTCGGCTTACCAGGGATACCAATAGGGGTATGCCGCCGGATAATAGCGGACGGTCCGATAGTATCGGGGTCCGTAGTAATATGCCGGTGGACCATAGACCGGCGCATAGTAGATCGGAGGTGCGGTCGCCGCCGCCAGTGCTCCGGTGAACAGGCCGAGCGCCACGGCCGGACCTATCCCTGGACCACCCCAGTGATGATGGCCCCGCCAGTGGGCCGAGGCCGGCGCAACCGTTCCAATGAGGAGCGTTGCTGCCGCGGCGATTGCAAGAGCAAGCTTTCTCATGTGCCTTCCCTCGAACATATGCCCGCGCAAGCGACGGGCTTTTCCTAACCTCAGCATCAGTGTTGATATCGCCGGACCCGCGGGTTCGGCTGTGTTTGACTTAGAATTGGTCGCGTCGACTTCAAGCCTCCGTGCTTGGCTCGACGCGTGCCTTCCGCATCGGCATTTTGCCGCGGCCGGTGTGTCGCGGCGGCAACAGCCGATCCTTTTCCGTCGATTGTAACCGGCCTGGCGCTCGCGCGCCCTTGGCGAAGTGCGCCGCGGTTCCAACATAGGCACGGACCACGCGCCGGGGGGCGGTGCGGTGGCGGCTGCCGACAGCGAGTGACCAACCATGCGCGTATTCGTTCGAATCGCGATCCTTCTATCCGCCATCTGGTGTCTTGCCGACCCGAATGCAGCCTCGGCACACGCCATCATCGTATCGTCATCGCCGGCGGCCGGTGCGACCGTCTCGGGGGACGCCGTCGCGATCAGCCTGCATTTCAACAGCCGGATCGATCGCGCCCGTTCCAAGCTGACGCTGCTGGCGCCGAACGGCGCCACGCAGGCGCTGACGCCCGCGGCCAATGCTCCGGCCGACGAGCTCAAGGCCGAGGCGACGCGGCTTTCCGGCGGCGCATGGCGCCTGCGCTGGCAGGTGCTGAGCGTCGACGGACACATCACGCGCGGCGACATTCCGTTCATCGTTCATTGACCTCGCCTTGTACCTGTTTCTCGACATCTTCGGCTATCTGTCGGTCGTTCTGCGCGGCCTGATCCTGATCGCCCAAGCCTTCACGCTCGGCGGTCTTGCCTTTCAGATGCTGTTGTGGTGGCCGTTGCAGCCGCAGCTGTCGGTGTTCGGTCTCACGATCGAGGAGAAATGCCTGACGGTGCTGAAGGTCAGCGCCTTCGCCTGGGCGCTCCTCACCATCGCTTCGCTGGGTCTCAATGCCGCCGCGCTGGTCGGGACGCTTCAGGTGTCGTGGCGCGAGGCGATCAGTGCCGATTTCGCCCGGGCCGGCCTCGTCATTGCGGCGAGCGCATTCGGCCTCGCCGTGCTGGCAAATGGACGCGCGCAGGGCCTGCGATCCCTGGCACTCCTCGCGCTTGCGCTGCTCGCGCTCGCGATGCAGACCCGGCTGACCCACGCGGCGAGCCGGCCGGTCCTCAGCTGGCCGCTGCTCCTGTCCGATGCCGGCCACATGCTGGGCGCCGCGATCTGGATCGGCGGGCTCCCCTATTTCCTGATCGCGCTGAACGGCTGCAAGGTGCCCTCCGACTGGCGCCTCATCGCCCGGCGCTACTCGCTGATGTCCATGGCCGCAGTCGCGGCCATCGTCGGCGGCGGTCTCGTCATGGCCATCGATTACATCGGCTCGATCGAGGCGATCTACGGCACCGCCTATGGCGTCATGATCCTCGCCAAGATCGGGTTGCTGTTGATGCTGCTCGCGCTTGGCGCGGGCAATTATCTCTTGGTCGAACGGCTGCGGCGCGATCCCGCAACGCCGATCCTCCGCCTCAAGCGCTTCGCCGAGGTCGAGGTCGGCATCGGTCTCACCGTTCTGCTCGCGGCTGCGTCGCTGACGTCGCTGCCGCCCGGCGTCGATCTGTCGCGCGACCGACTGAGCTGGCAGGAGATCGTCGAGCGCGCCACGCCGCAATGGCCGCCGCGCCTGACCAGCCCGGACTACGACAAGCTGACCATCGCGCAGCTCCAGGCCAGGATCACCCTGGCCGATGCCGGGCGCAGCAGCGCACCGGCCGCCTACGTTCCCGGCGAAGGCACGATCCTGCCGCGCAACGCCGAGGACATCGCCTGGTCCGAGTACAATCATCACTGGGCCGGCGTCTTCGTGGTGCTGATCGGCCTGCTCGCCTTGATCGAGCGGTTTCGCTGGGGCCGCTGGGCGAGGCATTGGCCGCTGCTGTTTCTCGGCATGGCGGCCTTCCTGTTCCTCCGCGCCGACGAGCAGGCCTGGCCGCTCGGGCCGGCCGGATTCTTCGAATCGCTGCGCGATCCCGAGGTGGCGCAGCACCGCATCTTCGTGCTGCTGATCGCAGTATTCGGACTGTTCGAATGGCGCGTGCGGCTGCGCGGCGACGAGGCCGGACGCGCGGCCCTGGTGTTTCCCCTGACGACCGCGCTCGGCGGCGCGCTCCTGCTCACGCATTCCCATGCCATCGCCAACATCAAGGACCAGCTCCTGATCGAGATGAGCCACACGCCGCTTGCGCTGTGCGGGATCGCCGCGGGCTGGGCGCGCTGGCTCGAATTGCGGCTCGACGGCCGCGTCCGCGGCGTCGCGGCGTGGATATGGCCGGTCGCCTTCATCCTGGTCGGGCTCGTCCTGCTGGACTACCGCGAGGCCTGAGCGCCGGCGCCATCTTGCCGCGGCAATCATTCCCTGTAATCTGAGCAAAACACTGGGGAAGAAGCCGATGGGAGGAGTTCTGGAGGGCGTGCGCGTGCTCGATTTCGGGCGCTATATCGCCGGGCCCTATTGCGCGACCTTGCTGGCCGAGTTCGGGGCCGAGGTCATCCGGGTCGAGAAGCGCGTCGCGACCGCGGACGTCGTGGTCGCCAATCTGCCGCCGCAGACCCTGCGTGCGATGAAGCTCGACTACGAATCCTTGAAGGCGATCAAGCCGGACATCATCCTGACCACGGCCACCGCGTTCGGCGGGCCGGGTCCCTGGTCCGACCGCGTCGGCTTTGACGGCGTCGGGCAGGTGATGTCGGGCGCGGTGTACATGACGGGTGCCGGCGATCCGCCGTACCGGGCCGCGGTGAACTGGGTCGATTTCGGCACCGCCTTGCACTGCGCGTTCGGCACGCTCGCCGCCCTGATCGAGCGCGGCAAATCCGGACGCGGGCAGATCGTCGAGGGCGCGCTGCTTGCAACCGCGCTATCCTTCACCAACGCGACGCTGATCGAGCAGGCCGTCATCGGCGTCAACCGCGTGCCGACGGGCAATCTCGGCCAGACCGCGGCTCCCGCCGACATCTACCGCACCAGGGACGGCTGGGTGCTGTGCCAGGTCACCGGCCATCCGCTGTTCAAGCGCTGGGCGCGGCTGATGGGCGAGGAGGAGGTTTGGCTGAACGATCCGCGCTTTGCCGACGACATCAGCCGCGGCAACAACGGCCGCATCATCAGCGAGCGGATGGCGCGCTGGTGCGCCGAGCGCACCACGCAGGAGGCCGTCGATGCGCTGGGCCAGGCGATGATTCCGACCGGCCCCGTGCTCTCACCGCAACAGGCGCTGGATCATCCGCACATCCGCGCCGCCGGCTTCATGCAGGACGTCGACTATCCGGGCCTGCCGAAGCACGCACCGGTCGCCCGCGCCGCGGTGCGGCTGTCGGAAACGCCGGGCGAAATCGTGAGCCGCCCGCCGACGCTCGGCGAGCACACCGATCTCGTTCTCGCCGAACTCGGCTATGATGCCGCGGCGATCGCAGCGCTCCGGCAAGGCGGCATCATCTAGCGCATTATGAGGCACGATCGCAGCAGCGGCGGAGGTGCACACCCTCTCCCGCTTGCGGGAGAGGGTCGGGGAGAGGGTGTTTCCGCAACGGGACAATCTCCAAGAGGAGAAAGCCCTCACCCGGCGCGCGGGACGATGCTTTGCATCGCCCGAACGCGCCGACCTCTCCCGCAAGCGGGAGAGGTGAAGCGAGCCGCAGCCTCGACTGCGCCAAAACGCATCCCGCTCAGCATCACAGCAACTGCTTCAATGCCTTGGCATCGGCCGGCGCCGCGCTCTTTTGGTCGTTGTCGAAATAGACGTAGACGTCGCAGCCCTGCCGCTTCCACGACTTGATGCGCTTGGCCCATTGCGTCAGCGTGGCCTTCGTATAATGCCCGTGATAGCGCCCGCTTGGCCCGTGTCCGCGCACATAGACGAAATCCGCCGTGCGCTTCCACGGCGCCGGCGCATCGTGATGATCGGACAGGCACAGCGAGATGTTCTCTTCAGTCAGCATCCGCAGGATGCGCGGCTGATACCAGCTCGGATGTCGGAATTCGAAGCTGTAGCGGTGCTTCCGCGACAACAGCTTGAAGAACGAGGCCAGCCGGTCCGCGTCCGCCTCGAATTGCGGCGGCAGCTGGAACAGGACCGGGCCGGCCTTGCCGCCGAGCCGCGAGATGCGGTCCTCCAGGAGCTCGAGGCTGTTGACGGAGCGGTCCGACAGCCGCTTCCAGTGCGTGATGAATTTGGACGCCTTCCAGGCGAACACGAAGTCGCGGCCGGTCTGCTCGCGCCAGCCCTTCACCGCCTCCGGCGTCGGCGTCCGGTAGAACACCCCGTTCAGCTCCGTGGTGTCGAACTGCCCGGCGTAGTAGCTGAGCTGCTGCTTCAGCGTCACGCCCTCCGGGAAGAACGGGCCGCGCCAGGAGGCGTAATGCCAGCCGGAAGTTCCGATCAGAACGCGCGCCATGTCTTACGTGCCATCCCTTGCCATGTGCCGGGAGGGAACGCCCGTGCCGCCGATACGTTGCTCGTCGGATTGATCTACGCAGGACCGGAACAGAGTTAGTTCGAGGCCAGCGCCGCCTTGGCCACTTCGGCCATCCAGCCGGACGCGACGGGCAGGATCGCGTCGTTGAAATCATAGCGCGGGCCGTGCAGCTCCGCGCCGTCGCGCAACGCGCCATTGCCGATCCAGACGAAGGCGCCCGGCCGCTGCTGCAGGTAATGGGCAAAATCTTCGCCGGCCATGCTCGGCGCGAGGTCGCGCCGCACCGGCGCGTGCAGCTTCTCGGCAGCGATGCGCGCGAGGTCGGCCTCATCAGGCGAGTTGATCACGACACCCACGCCCCAGACGATCTCGGGCGTGACCTTGACGCCGAAGCTGGTCGCAATGCCGGCGCAGCTGCGCTCGATACCATCGAGGATGACGTCCTTGACCGCCTCGCGATGGTAGCGCAGCGTGCCGCGGATGGTGACGCGCCCGGCGATCTGGTTCGGCGCGGTGCCGCCTTCGATCGTGCACAGCGACAGCACGGCAGTGTCGAGCGGATCGACCCCGCGCGAGGCGATCGATTGCAGCGCGACGATGAGATGGCCGGCCGCCACCACCGGATCGCGCGTCAGATGCGGCATGCCGGCGTGGCCGGCATGGCCCTCGATGGTGATGGTGATGCGCCCGCCGGAGGCCATGACGACGCCGTCGTGGACCGCGATGGTGCCGGCGGCAAGGCCCGGCCAGTTGTGGAAGCCGAAGATCCGTTCCATCGGAAAGCGGTCGAACAGCCCGGCCGCGACCATCGCGCGCGAGCCGCCAAAGCCCTCCTCCGCCGGCTGGAAGATGAAATCGACCGTGCCGCTCCAGTCGGTGTCGGCGACGAGCAGCGCGGCCGCGCCCAGCAGCGCGGCGGTGTGCCCGTCATGGCCGCAGGCATGCATCACGCCGGGAGTCTTTGAAGCATAGGGCAGGCCGGTGTCCTCGGTGATCGGCAGCGCATCCATGTCGGCGCGCAGGCCGACCCGGCTTCGTGCGTGGCCACGCGTCAACGTCGCGACGATGCCGTGCCCGCCGATCCCTGCCTCGAACGGAATACCGAGCTCGGTGAGCCTGTCCTGCACGAAGGCGGAGGTGGCTTTTTCCTGGAGCGACAGCTCCGGGTGCGCATGAAGGTGCCGGCGCCACGTGGTCAGTTTCTGGTGCAGTTCGGGGTGCAAGGCAGGGAATCTTTCGCAAGGTGTCGGTTGCCGTCACCATAAAGGATTATCACCGTCATGCACCCCGCGCCTTGGAATGCCTCGCGTGCAGCCACATCGTCATGGCCGGGCTTGACCCGGCCATCCACGTCTTGCTTCGTAGTTGAAAAGAACGTGGATGCCCGGGACAAGCCCGGGCATGACGGAGCCCTAAGGCGCCAGCTTCGCCAGCCCCTTCCAGTCGAAGTTGATGCCGTGCCCCGGCCTATCAGGCGCGAGCGCCAGCCCGTCCTGCAGCACCAGCGGATGCTCGATATATTTGTCGAGCCCGAAGCCATGCGCCTCCAGATACGACCGGTTCGGACAGGCCGCGAGCAGATGCACGGTGATGTCGTGCGCGCCGTGGCTGGTGACGGGCAGGTTGAACGCTTCCGCCAGCCGCGCGATCTTCATGAAGGTGCTGACGCCGCCGCAATTGGTGACGTCGGGCTCGGGATAGGACACCGCGCCTGAGGCGATGTAGTTCTTGAACTCCCACAGTGAGCGCAGATTCTCGCCCGCCGCGATCGGCACGCCGCCGGCCTGCATGATACGCAAATGTCCCGCGACGTCGTCGGGAATGATCGGCTCCTCGAGCCAGGTGAGGTCATAGGGAACGAAGGCGCGGGCGGCGCGGATCGCCTCCTCGACCGTCCATTTCATGTTAGCGTCCACCATCAGCGGAAAACCGTCGCCGAGATGCTGCCGCATCGCGGAGACCTTCGCGACGTCGGATTTCAGGTCGGGCCGGCCGACCTTCATCTTGATGGCGCGAAAGCCCTTGGCGAGATTGCCGTCGGTCTGCGCGAGCAGCGCATCGACGGAGAGGTCGAGGTCGATGCCGCCGGCATAGCATGGCACGCCCGCATCGAAGCCGCCGAGCAGGCGGAACAGCGGCAGCTTGGCGCGCCGCGCCTTCAGATCCCACAGCGCGATGTCGAGCGCAGAGAGCGCCAGCACGGCCGGTCCGCCGCGGCCGCCATAATGCAGCGCCCACCAGACATGATGCCAGATCGCTTCGGCGTCATCGGCCTCGCGTCCCTCGACCAGCGGCGCAATCTCGCGTGTGAGGATATCCGCGGTCGCGCCGCCATTGCGCCCGACCGTGTAGGTGTAGCCGACGCCTTCGGCGCCGTCTGCATCGCGAATCCGGCAGGTGATCAGCTCGAACGCCGCGATCTCGCCATGTGTGGAGTCGGAGAGGGTGACGGGGAGGCGGATCCGGTAGAGCCCGGTCTCGATGTTTGCGATGCGCGGCATGGTGCCTCCCTTTTGTTCTTGTTTCGTAGGGTGGGTTAGCCGAAGGCGTAACCCGCCATTCTTCATATCCGCGGAAGCAGAAGAGGTGGGTTACGCCCCGTGACTGCGCTTTGCGCAGCCCAGCGCTAACCCACCCTACAACCCAACTCACCGCATCGTCGCGAGTTGCACCGCCAGTGCGCAGGCGCGGTCATATTCGTCGAGATTGATCCATTCGTCGACCGTGTGCGCCTCGTTCTGCCCCGCACCGAAGGTCGCGGTCGGAATGCCGTGGCGGACCATCCAGTTGGCATCCAGGCCGCCATTGGCCGTGCGGACGTTCGGCGTGCCGCCGACCGCGGACACGGCCTCGACCGCGCGCTTGATCACGGGCTGGCTGTCCTTCATGCGGAACGGATAATAGTCGGTCTCCGCCTTGAACTTGACCTTGCCGGACTTGCCTTGTGCATTCGTGACCTTCTTGGCCGCCTTCTCGAACGCGGCCTTGTAGGCCTTGGTGATCTCCTTGAAGAACTTGCCGTCATGGCTGCGGCTTTCGCCGCGCACATGCACGTAATCGGTGACGACATTGGTGGCATCGCCCGCCGGGCGGCCCTCGCCGCCGGTGACCGGGCCGACATTGCTGGTGCCCTGCCGCTTGCCCTTCACCACCTTGCCGAACCAGCCGCCGGCCTTCACATCCGCAAGCGCGAGCGCCATGATCATGGTCGAGGAGATGCCGCGCTCCGGCGCGACGCCGGCGTGCGAAGCGCGGCCGAAGATCTCGACGCTCCAGCGGTCGGCGCCGACCGCGCCGATGACGACGTTCGAGGCGGCGCCGCCGTCATAGTTGAACGCCATCACGGGCGAGCCGAGTTCGTCCAGCTTGACGTGGCGCGCGCCATAGAGCCCGCTCTCCTCGCGTACGCAGAACAGCAGCGTGATCGGCGGGTGATCGAGCTTCTGCCTGGCGAGCTCGGCGGCCAGCGTCACCAGCACGCCGCAGCCGCAGCGGTTGTCGCCGCCGAGCGCGGTCCTGGCTTCGTTGACGATCTTGCGTCCCGACTTCTTCGGCTTCGCACCGGCGCAGAGCGGCACGGTGTCCATGTGGGTCATGAACATGATGCGCGGCTGATTGTGCAGCGCGCCGCGGCCGGGCAGGTCGACGATGAGATTGCCGGTCTCGGTCGGCACGGGAATGCGGGTATTGGCATCGTCGAGCCGGATCGCCTTCGCCGGCACGCCGGCCTCCTTGAGCGCGGCGGCAAGCTCGCGCCCGATCGCCGCCTCCTGTCCGGTCACGCCCTCGACGGCGAGGAAGCGCATGAGGCGGTCGGTGGCGGCCTTGGTGTCGACGGGCATGAGTGATTCCTCTGGCGAGCTGGGCGCGTCATCCTATGGGCTTGGCGAGGTGTAAGCCAAGAAGATCAACACACCGAGCGCCAGCATGGCAGCCATGAACAGCAGCACCGCCGGCAAGCCCGCGAGCGCCGCCACCGCGCCCGTGACCGACTGCATCAACGCAGCGCCGAGGAAGAAGGCGAGGTTGACGGCCGCGAGCGCCTTGCCCGCGACTTGCGCGTCGACCAGCTGCCTGGACATGCCGAACAGCAGCGGCTGGGCGGAGGTCGCAAGCCCGATCAGCACGAACAGCACGAGGTCGTATTGCGGCGGCATCATGGGCAGGCCGAACAGCGTGGAGACCGCATGATGCGGCGCGCCGAACGCCATCAGCGCCAGCAGCACCGCCCCGGCCATATGCGAGCCCGCCACCAGCGCGCGGCGGCGACCGAGCCTGCGGTCGATCATGCCGATGCACAGGGGACCCGCGATCATCGCCAGCGTGAACGCGCCGAGCTGGTTGCCGGCCTCGACCCGCGAGAGTCCCTTGATGTCCATCAGCCACGGCCCGCCCCACAGGCCGCGCAGCACCAGCGAAGTCGCCAGCGACACCAGCGCCAGCGCGATCAGGCCGCGCAGCGGGCGCGAGAGGCCGAGCCTGAGCACTTCGATCATCTGCGTCAGCGGCGAGGACTCGTCCTTGTGCTCGGCCGGCTGGTGTGGGACCAGCGCGAACACCGCAAGCGCCACCGCGATTCCGCCGATCGCCGACATCCAGAATCCGGCGCGCCAGCCGTAGGCGTCCACCACGAAAGCGAGCGGGCTCGACGACAGCAGCATGCCGATATTGCCGATCGAGAGGATCGCGCCCGACCACAGCCCGAAGCGGGCCGCCGACAATTGCTTGGCCGCCAGCGTCATCGGGCACATCAGCATGCCCGAGGTGGCAACGCCCAGCATCAGCTGTCCGACGGCAAAGCTTTCCGGCCCCGTCGCAAACCCTGACGCGACCGCGCCGAACACGGTCCCCGCGAGCAGGCTCAGCGACACCGGCCGCACGCCGAAGCGGTCCATCGCCGCCCCGACCGGAATCTGCGCCGCCGCAAAGGCGAAAGGATAGATCGACGTGAGGCTCGCCAGCGCCTGCGGCTCGATATGGAAATCCGCCGCCATCAGATCGAGGCTCATAGCCGGAATGGTGCGCAGCAAGGTCGAGAGCATGTGGCCGCAGGCAAGCGCCACCAGCGCGAAGATCAGCGCGCGGGTGGCGGTGCCCGCGTCGTTGGCGGCTTTGGTCATGAGCGTTTCGTCCCGGCAAGGGTTTTGGCCGGGTTACACGATTTTGCGGGAGGCTGCCAATGGCGAAAGGTGTAGCGTCAGCGTGGGGGCCGCCTGACCTGATGTCAGGGCTATTGAGGCGGCGGCATCAAGCCCCGAACGAGGTAATAGAGACTGCAGACGCAGGGAACAGCCAGCGTCGCCCACGAAAGCGGCCACCAGATGCCGCTTTCGCCGATCAAGGCGGCCAGCAGGCCGAGCAGCGTCACGAGCGCCAGCAACGCGGGGATCAGCCACAGTGTTCGCCTCGACGTCATCGGGCAAACTCCGTCGCGGCCGCTCGCATGTCGGCCGCGGCCGTGCGGCTTGTCCGCCATCTCGCGAGCCAGAGATAGAGGCCGCTGGCCAGGATGACGATGGTGACGATATCGAGCACGGCCCAGATGATTTTCAGCGGCAGCCCGCCGTAATCGCCGAAATGCAGCGGCTGCGACACGAACAACGCGGTCGCATACCATGGCATGTCGCGCACCGCGACGACCTCGCCGCTGGCTGCATCGATGATGGCTGGCTTGAGAATGCGGCTCGTCAGCGGCGTATCGCCGGTGAGGAACGCCGCGTAGTGGGTTGGCGTTGAAAACGGGCTGCCGGGAAAGGCGAGCGTCGTGACAGTCATTCCCGGTACGGCCGCGCGGACATTGGCGAGCACCAGGTCAACCGGAGCTTTGCGATCGCCTTGCGCCTGTCCCCTGTTTTGCGCGGCCATGTCGAGCAACTGGTTCGACTGCCACATCAGCTCGATTGGCGCGGCCAGCGTGTTGATCACGCCGGTCAGCGTGACGATGCCGAACCAGGCCAGCGTGATGATGCCGAGCAGATTGTGCAGGTCGAGCCAGCGCAGCCGGTTGCTGTGCCGCTTGCGTATCTCGCCGAACTTGAGGCGCCGCGCGAACGGCCCGTACAGCACCATGCCCGAGAGGATCGAAACGGTCAGCAACAGCCCCATGCTGCCGAGGAACAGCGTGCCCTTGATGCCGGCAAACAAATCGGCATGGAGCCGCAGCATGACATAGATGAAGCCCTCGTTGGGCTGATCGGCGCTGAGTGCCTTGCCGGTCCTGACGTCGAACACCTTGTAGAAGAAGGTGTCCGGAGCAGACGTCATGCTGGCGGCCGTCGGTATCTTCACGATCGGTTTCTCGCGGTCGTAGAATAGATACGGCACGACCTCACCCGGCCGCTCGGCGAGCGCCTCGGCGATCATCGTGTCGACCGACGCGCGGACGCCGGGTTCGGCGACCTCGTCGATCGCCGGATTCGGTCCCAGCTCCTCGTGAAAGATGAGGGGCAGCCCGGTGAGACACAGCAGCAGCGCAAAGATGGTGCAGATCAGGCTGCTCCACTTGTGAATCCAGGACCACCATCGCAGCTGTCTCGCCGTCATGGCCGGCACAACATCATGCGATCACCACCTGTAGCGCAGGCCCGCCAGCACGAGGCGGCCATTTCCGAACTGGCAGTAGAAATTGGAGCTGCAGCTGGTGTAGTAGCTCTTGTCGAAGAGGTTGGTGACGTTGAGCGTGACCTCCGCGCCCTTCCAGGCTCGCACGAGATTGGCAAGATCGTATCGCACGGCGGCATCGAACACGACGTATCCCGGCGACACCAGGCTGTTGATGTCGTCGCCATAGCTGGGACCGACCGAGCGCACGCCGCCGCCGATGGTCAGGCCGGCAAGGCCACCGGTGAGAAAGCTGTAATTGGCCCAGAGCGATTCGAAATGCGTCGGCACGGCTTGCGGTCGCTTGCCGATCGCTGTGAGATCGGTCGATTTCGTCACCTTGGTGTCGAGGAAGGTCGAGGCCGCGATGATCTCGATGTTCTCGGTCAGCTTGCCGCGCGCCTCCAACTCGACACCGCGCGAGCGGATCTCGCCCTGCTGCACGCTGAAGCCCGGTATGGCGGACGGCGTCAGCGTGTTCTGCTGGCGCAGGTCGAACACTGCCGCCGTGAACAGCATGTCGGCGAAGGCCGGCTTGTACTTCAGGCCGCCCTCATACTGCTCCCCCGTCGTGGGAACGAAGGGCAGGCCGTCGGCACCGACGCCGATGGTCGGCTCGAACGACGTCGAATAACTGACATAGGGAGCAAGGCCGTTGTCGAACAGATAGAGCAGGCCGGCGCGATAGGTTTGCTTGTCGCTCTCCTGCGACGTTTTCGTCGCGGAGATACGGTTGTCGTTGCTCTGCTCGGTCCAGTCGTGCCTTGTGCCGAGCGTCAGGCGGAAGCCGCCGAACTTCATCTGGTCCTGGACGTAGAGTCCGGTCTGCGACAGCGACTGGTCGTTGTTGATGAACGGGAACAGCGTTCCCACCGGCTGATAGTAGGCGGGGTTCACGACATCGAGCGACGTCGCACCGCCGAATTGGTAGAGCCACGAGCTGTGCGAATTCTGCTGGTCCCAGCCGGCGAGCACGGTGTGTTCGACAGCCGATGTCCGGAAGTCGAAGCGCAGGCGGTTGTCGGCGGCGATGCCGTCGGCGCTCTCGATCGACCGGATCGCCGCGCGCGGAATCGTGCCGGCGGCGGTCAGCGCGCCCGCCATCTGCAGCGACTGGAAATCGGTGTCGACCTTGGAGTATCGCAGGGCCGAGTGGAAGCTCACGACGTCGTTCAGGCGGCGGTCGAACACATATCCGACGCCCGATTGCTCGCGCTCGAAACGATCGAAGCCGGGATCTCCGATGTTCAGGTTGCGATTGAGATACGGCCGGTACGCTGCCGGCGCCAGCGACTGCGGATAGAGCGAGTTGAAATAGCCGCCCTTCGGATCGCGCTGGTAGAAGCCGGACACCGTCAGCTGCGTATCGGCATCCGGGCGCCACGTAATCGCCGGCGCTACGCCGAAGCGCTGTTCGTCCACGTCGTCGTAACGCGTGCCGGACATTCGGCCGATCGCGCTGATGCTGTAGAGCCATTGATGCGCGGCATCCAAAGCGCCCTGGCTGGTGATGCCGCCCTGGACGCGGCCGTGGCTGCCGCCTTCGATGCGCGCTTCGTTGTAGGAAATGTCGCTCGGCTGGCGGCTGACCAGATTGACGAGACCGCCGGGGCTGATCTGCCCGTACAGGACGGCCGAGGGGCCCTTGATGACCTCGATGCGATCGAGCAGGAACGCGTCGATCGACGTGACCGCAAAAGCCTGGCCGCGCGGCAGCTTCAATCCGTCCAGGAAGCTGACGAAATTGGTGGAGGTGCCGAAGCCGCCGATGCCGCGCAGGAACACGCTGTCATAGCGGGTGGTTGCGTCGCGTTCGGAGAGGACGCCTGCCGTGTATTGCAGGGCATTGCCGACGGTCTGCGGGTTTTGCGCGTCGATCTGCCGGCGGGTCACCGTGGTGACGGATTGCGGCGTTTCCAGCACGGGCGTGGACGTCTTCGTCGCCGTCGACTGGTTGGTTGCAACCATCTGGTCGCGCGTGTCTTGCCGGGCCGTCGCCGATGCAGCCGCGGCGGGCGTGGCCCTCGCCGGCGCGTCGGAGTTCGTCCTCGACCGGTTGCTGCGCCGTGTCGCGCTCTGCTGTCGCTGCGATGTCACGTTGCGGGCCGACCGCTGCGCCTGCGGCGCGTCCACCGTCACCGGCGGCAGCGCGGTGTTCTGCGCAAATGTCGGCCCGTCCGGCGCAAGAAAAGCAGTCGAGCCAAGCAGCAGCGCCGCACCTCGCAGAACCCGCTGCGATCCCCCCGTCATTCCCATCGTCAAAACCCCACCCCAAATCCGGCGGGCAGGGTTAAAACAAAACGGGACGATAGTGTCCAGTTATGAGGTTGGCTTTTTCGAGTATTTAGAACTATTAAAAGTCCAGAAGCGATTCCGGATCGCGCAGGGGAAGGCATGAAGCAGGCAGTCAAGTCCGGCAAGCGCACGAAGAGGCGCATCGGTGAAGGTCGCGGCGGGCGACCGACCAAGGCAGAGGCGCAGGCGATCGAGGACCGGATCCTTGCGGTGGCCGCGGATCTATTCGCCCGGGATGGCTATGCCGCGACATCCATGGAGCGAGTCGTCTCGGAGTGCGGCGCCGGCAAGGACACCATCTACCGGCGCTATCCGTCGAAGCGCGCAATTTTCGATGCAGTCCTCGACCGAAGCCGTCGGCGCATCATGGCGCGCCTCGGCGACCTTCAGGTGAGGCAGTCGAGCCAGGACAGCCTCGCGCAGCTCAAGGAGTTGACGAACCTCCTCCTCGACATCAATCTCGATGCGGAGCTGGTTGCCTTCAAGAGGATCGCCGCCAGCGAAAGCCTGGTTGCCGCCGGCAGTCATGCCGAGCCGGAGCCGGATGCCATCATGTCTCTGCTGCGAACATCGGTGGCGAAGGCCCAGGCGGATCGGCACATCGTTCCGGGCGATGTCAATTTCCTGACCAATTTTCTCATCAACAGCATCATCGTGGGCCCGACCACGCTGGCGATGTTCGGATACAAGCCGCTCGCCTCGCCCAGGGAGCGGAAGGTGTATTTCGAAAAGGCATGGAAATTATTCTTGGGGGGAGCTGCCGGTCGGCGCGACGGGTGAGGGCTGCCGTGTTGCCGGGCGGCGGGCCGGACTTGATGTGCTGCCGCGGCCGCAGCAGGACGCGACTTCGGAGATCAGGTCATCTCTTTCAGCAATTGCTGCGCCTCATCCAGCAGAGAATCGATACGTTTTCGTTCCTGAATCGCATCCCTGGTAAACAGCCCGTGCTTCCATGCGTTCCGGTTTCCTCCTGGCGCTCCCGATCGCCGCGCTCCGCCGTGCATGCGACATCGCTGCTTACCCTTGATGGCCGGTGCGCGGCAGCTAGTCCCATTGCGGGTCATCGCGCCGCAGCGAAGGCTTGACTGCATCGACGCCGTGTTGCGGGCGTGGTCGCCGGTCATCGGTTCGCTGCTTGCATTGCGTCCGAGTTTGCGTCCGAGACAAGTACGCTCGCATGCTGCGTGACGTTGCCGACGATCGCTCGTCCGCCGTCCTGCACCGACAGGTTCTGCACCGTTATCGCGCGCTCGTCGGTGTTGCGGTGGCGGTTCAGCGCCTCGACCTGGGCGGCGAAGGTGCGGGAGAGCCGGGTCAACGCGCGGGCGATGCCCTCCTGCTGCGCAAGATCGTCGGTGCAGGCGAGCCGGCAGGCGCAGCGCATCGCGGCCATGTGCACCGACACCATCTGTGCCACCAGCAGGGCCTCGATGGAATCCTTCGGCGCGATGCTCCTGATCGTCGAGATCATGAAGGCGAGATTGGCCTCATCCGGCTTCTGCCCGACCACGCTGGCCTTGACCAATTGCCTCAAGATGCCGTGCATCGCATCGCGGTCGGCGGCGCCGAGCGCCTCGGCCAGCAGCCGCTCGCCGGCCTGCGGGTCGGGATGGCTGATCGCGATACGCCGCTTGTAGAGTTTTACGCGCGGGGTCACGGCGGGGGCGCTGCGATCGGATGCCGCGAGCGGCGAAGTGATGGGACGCGAGAGAGCTCTCGTCATGTGCTGTGGTCCTTCCAGCGGGCAGGCGCGAACGGTCTTCGCTGCTGCGCGCGAATGCGGATTTCGGGATGTCGATGAAGGGTTTGGGCGCAACCGCGTCGGGACGGCTGCGATGGGCAGGCCGTGATGCTCACGCGTGTTGCGATGATGCCATTATGCCACTGTTTTGCCCGACGCGACAGAATTTATTTTGCAAATCCGAAAAACTTCCACGGCCCTGCGCAAGCCTTTGTTCTGAAAGGGGTCGCCTACTGTGCATGGGGTTGTTTTCGCGCTTTTGTTTTGGAATCGGCGCGTACGTGCCGTGCGACGGAATGCCAACGTCCGAACCTGATTGCGGAATCCGGCGTGGCCGCTATTCATGATCCTCGAATGCGTCGCACGAACAAACATGCACAAGCGGCGCCAAGAGGTCTGGGGAGAAGACGAATGCAACGAACGGCCCGCCTGCTGGCAGTCATCGCCGGATTGTGCGCTTCTGCGCTGTCGACGCAGGCCCTCGCTCAGAAATACCCGGTGCGGCCGGTCAAGGTCATGGTCGGCTTCAGCGCGGGCGGCCCGGTCGATGTAGTCGCGCGCATCATCGGCGATCGCCTGAGTAACAAGCTCGGACAACCCTTCGTGGTCGAGAACCGCGCCGGCGCCAACGGCATGATCGCCGCCGAAGGCGTCGCGCGTGCGGACGCGGACGGCTACACCATGCTCGCTTGCAACTCGTCCACGATCACGCTCAACAAGACGCTGTTCAAGGACGTCCGCTATGACCCGCAGGGAGACTTCGCGCCGCTGACCACCGTCGTCTCGGCGCCGCTCGTGCTCGTCGTCAATCCCGAGAATCCCAAGACGGCCGACATCAAGACCGTCGCCGATCTCGTCGCCGCGGCAAAGGCTGCGCCCGGGGCGCTTGCCTACGGCTCGGGCGGCAACGGCAATCTCGCCCATCTCGCCATGGAGCTGCTCGGCCAGAAGGCCGGCATCAAGATGATCCACGTGCCCTATCGCGGCGGTTCGGCCGCCGAGGTCGGCATCCTCGCGCAAGAGGTGCTGGCGGTGTTCGATCCGCTCTCCGCCGTGCCGCTGGTGAAGGCCGGCAAGCTGCGCGCGCTGGCGGTGTCGTCGGCCGAGCGGCTTCCAGCGCTGCCCGACGTGCCCACCGTCGCGGAAGCCGGCTATCCTGGCTTCGACATCTCGTTCTGGGTCGGCTTCTTCATGCCGAAGGCGACGCCCGCGCCGATCCTGGAGACGCTGCACCGGGAGATCGTCACTGCCGCCAAGGATCCCGCGGTCGCGGAGAAGCTCGGCTCGCAGGGCGTCGTCAGCGTGCTCGGCCCGGCCGACTACGCCGCGAAGATCGCGAAGGAGACGAAGGAACTCGCCGAGGTCGTCGCGGCCGCGAACATCAAGGCGGAGTAGGCGCGAGGCGCTCGCCACTGATCAGCTGCGCCAGCCGGTCAAGCAACGGACGTTGTCCTGAGTTGATCCTCGCCTGCGCCGCTTCGAGCGTGAACCATGCGGCGCGGTCGACCTCCGGGAACGTCTGCCGCTTGCCGCTGCGCGGCGGCCATTCCATCTCGAACGTGTTGCTGCGAATGCTGGCCGTGTCGATGTCGAGCTTGGCCGCGAACGCGGTGACGACCTTTCCGCCGCGTTGCTTGACCTGACCCAGCGCGGTCAGCGGCACCGTCACCTCGACGCCGAGCTCCTCGGCAAACTCCCGTCGCGCGGCGGCTTCCGCATCTCCCGCGTCCGCATACTCGCCCTTCGGAATCGACCACGCACCGAGATCCTTGCTGCGCCAGAACGGACCGCCGGGATGAACGAGCAGAACCTCGATCTCTTCGCGCTTCCGATAGGCGATGATCCCCGCACTGTTCGATGGCATGGCAGGTTCCGTGCAGCAGCGATCCGGCTCTCCGGAGAAGGGGAGTCGCATATTCCAGCAGCGAACACTAGCCGGACGGACGTTCGCGCGATGCGAAGCGAATGGCGCGCGCCTTTGCGCCCTTTCCGGCGGCGCGTGCCGCGATCATGCTGCGTCCCTTGCGGTGGGCCGCGGCATTGTTCCGCAGCTGGGCTGCAAACCGCTTGTGCGCGCGGTTCGTCGTCGCCCGGGCGGCGATCTGCTCGGCCTTGCGAATGATGCTCGCGACCGAGGGCGTCAGGTTGACCGGAACCCAGGCGACGTCCTTGGCCTTGGAGAGACTGCCGATGCCTTCGCACGGCGCTTCGCGCGGCAGGTCGATCCGGATCGCGAGTGCTTCGGAGCGTTCGATCCAGTCCTCGGCCTTGGTGCCGGTGATGATGCGGACATAGTCGCGCGTCTCGCGCGGCAGCCCGCTCTCTCGGGCCAGCCATTTCTGGATGCGGCCGGGACCTGCGTTGTAAGCGGCGGCAGCAAGGCCGAGATTGCCGAAATCGTCGCGAAGCTTGCGCAGGAATTTTGCCGACGCCGGCAGCGCCTTCATGGGATCGAAGGGATCGTCGAGTCCGACCTCCGCGGCCGTCTCCGGCATGAACTGCGCGACGCCCTGCGCGCCGGCATGGCTCACCTCGTTGGACTTGAAGCGGCTCTCCTGCCAGAGCAGGCGGGCGAAGAAGGGCGCCGGAATGCCGCTGGACTCGGCGGCTTCACGAAGCGCGTGACAGAATTGCTCGGTTGGTGAATCCGGCGCCTGTACCGCCGGCTCGACGGCGCGCGGCGGCTCGATCACCTGCTCGATCACCTGCTCATGGGCAGCGTGCGCATTCGCGAGCTCGATGGCCTGCACGCTGGCGACGAAGAATTCGACCATCGGAACAAGTCGCGAGGCATGATTGTTCTGAGGAATGGTGGTGTGGAACGGTGATGCTCGCCGGGACGACGACGGATCGAGGTCGCACATCAGAATCAGGAATGCGGCGCAAGCCGCGACGACAAATCGCATTTGCGGAGACAACCTCGAACTGCGGGATGAATGGTCGGTGATGCGCCGGCGACAGGGAGTTCTTAACCGTCCGATTGCGGCAAAGCTGCGATCTCGTCGTTCCTTCGGTGTTACTACGGTGTTCCCGAAGAGAAACTCTCCGCGGCCTCGCGGGCCGCTTGCGAGTAGGATGCGCGATGATGATACGAGCGATGCTTGGCGCGGTGATTTCGCTGTGGCTCATCGGCCCGGCGCTCGCAGGCAATCTCGATCCGGCTGCGGTGAATGACGCTGCGCGTCCTCCGAAACCGCCGGCCACCGACAAGCTCAATCCAGCGGTGGTGAAGCTCCAGGTCCTGCTCGATCGTGCGCAGTTCTCGCCCGGCGAGATTGACGGCAAGCTCGGCGAAAACGCGCAGAAGGCACTCAAGGCATTCGCGGCGCAGAACGGCATCGCATCCGACAAGGCCATAGCGCCGGAGCTCTGGGACAAGCTGACAGCGGCGAGCGAGGGTCCCATCGTCGCCGACTACAGGATTGCCGACGCCGACGTAAGAGGCCCGTTCCTGAAGGAGCTGCCGGGCAAGCTCGAGGACATGAAATCGCTGAAGGCGCTGAGCTACACCAGCCCTCTCGAAGGACTTGCCGAGAAATTCCACATGAGCGCGGATCTGCTCAGGGCGCTCAACCCGGGCAAGGCCTTCGACAAGGTGGGAGAGACGATCGTCGTCGCCAACGTTCCGGCACGGAGAGAGCTGCCGCGCCTGGCCCGGCTCGAGGTCGACAAGAAGAGCGGGACGTTGAAGGCGTTCGACGCAAGCGGCGCTCTGCTGGCGTTCTATCCGGCGTCAGTCGGCAGTCCGGATCGTCCGACGCCGAGCGGCACGCTCAAGGTGACCAGCGCACACGAGAATCCGACCTATCGCTACAATCCCGACTACAAGTTCAAGAGCGTCAAATCCAAACGGCCGTTCGACATCGAGCCGGGTCCGAACAATCCCGTCGGAGCTTACTGGATCGGCTTGTCGGCGCAGGGCTATGGCATCCATGGAACGGCAGAGCCCGACAAGGTCGGCAAGTCGGCGTCTCACGGCTGCGTCAGGCTGACCAATTGGGACGCTCGTGCGCTCGGCGAGAACGTCAAGCGCGGCGCGCCCGTTGTCTTCCTCGATGCGCCGACGGATACCTCCTCGAAGCAGCAGGGCGGGCCCGCGGCGAAACGTGCCTCGAACTAGTCTTTGGGGAAATCCTTGCGCATCGCGATCTCGGCGGCATCGCCGGGCGACAGCACGGTCTGGTCGAAGGCCGGTTGTGGCCTCGTCATGATATCGTAGAGCGAGATGCCTTTGATCGGCTTGCCCATGAGCTCGCGGACGCATTCGGCGAGCGTGCCGTTGTAGACGAGATAGGGCGGGCCCCGGTCCTTCAGCCTCTCGCCCTTCAGCGACGGCCACTTCTTCAATTCGGCCGGCGCGTCATAGGCGATCGGCGATTCCTCTTTGAACATGCGTATGGTCCCGGCGACTTGGATCGCCGGGAATCCTAGAGCCGCCAGGGGTAAGCACCCGTTAAAGAATTAGTTCAAATCAGCCGGCAACGAAGGCGAGCAGGGTGCCGTTGGCCTTGGCCGGCGGCACACAGATCGCATCGCCGCTGCGGACGGCGGCTGAACCCAGCGCCTTCCCGGTTGCCGCCAGATCGCCGCTGACCAGCACCAGCGCGGCACCGCCGCGCTCGGAGAGACCGGTCAGCGGCACGCCGGGATAGCGTTTGCCGAGCTGGTCCAGCATCAGATAGACGAAGTCGGCGCGATCGCCGCCGGAAGGTACGGTGACCGCGCCGTCCGCCTCGGTTTTCGGCGCGCGGTCGATGAGCCGGCCGAGATGCGCGGCTTCCTGCGCCGGCTCGGGCGTTGCGATCAGCGTCTGCTTGATCCGCCTCGCCGCATTGGCGTGCTGCATCAGTTCGGGAATCCACACGGTCTCGCGCGTCTTGTGCTGGCACGCGAAGATGCGCACGCCGCCGGGCGCTTCCGCGGTCGGCCACATGAAGGTGCGGAATTTCGCCGCCGAGACCGCGCCGTCAGGCAGCGTGACCGGCCGCTCGAAATCGGTCGGGCCGATCGGCGCCAGGCCCCGTGCGCGGATCTCCTCCGCGCCGGCGGCGGAATCGACCGCAGTGAACGCGATGCGCTCGATGCCCTCTCCCTGCCTGTCGAGGAACGCGCGCGCCGGCGCGTTCTGCTCGGTCGCGGCGAGCACGCCCAGCAGCTCCATGTAGTCGGGATCGAACATGATGGTGTAGTTGCCGGTGCCCATATGCGCGCTGTGGGTGCCGCGCGGCGACACCGTGAAGCCGAGCTGCCGGTAGTTCTCGGCGGCCTTGTCGAGGTCCTTCACCATGACCACGGCGTGGTCGATACCGATGACGTTCTTGAGGGCCACTGTTCTTTCCCCGATTGCAAACTGATCCTGCGCCGCGCCGGCGGCCACGGCTCCTGTCTACGCCGGTTGGGCGGTCAAGTCATTTTCAATTCAGCAGGGCAAAGCGGAAATTCATTCCGCCGAATGGTCTGGCCGCGCAAGACGGCGCGTCAGCGCGCCTGCGCGAGATAGGCCGCGAGGACGGCGCGCTCCTCGCTGGTCATCTCCGTGATGTTGCCCGGCGGCATGGCATTCGACCAGGCCGCGACACGGCCGATCAGGCGGATGTTGCGATGAATGTGCTCGGGCGCGTCGAGCAGGATGCCCTTCGGGGCGGTCACGACGCCGGCCCAGACCGGCTCGGCTGCGTGGCACATGCTGCAGCGGGACATCACGATCTCCTCGACATTGGCGAGCGTCGGCTGCGCCGGCAGCGCGCCGGTCTTGACATCGCGCGGGCCGGCCGCGGAGAGGAACAAGATCGCGACCACACCGACTGCCGCCACGCCCCACGCCCACCACGGCGATTTGCGTCCCGCGTGTCGCTCGTTGAAGAAGTGGCGGATCACCGGGCCGAGCGCCAGGATGATCGCGACGATGATCCAGTTGAAGCGCGTGGCGTAGAGCAGTGGATAGTGGTTGCTGATCATCAGCACGACGACGGGAAGCGTCAGATAATTGTTGTGGACCGAACGCTCCTTGCTGGCCTTGCCGAGCTTCGGATCGGGCGCCTCGCCTGCGATCAGGCTGGCCACGATCTTCTTCTGGTTCGGGATGATCAGCGCGAAGACGTTGGCGACCATGATGCTGCCGATGATCGCCCCGATCTGGTTGAAGGCGCCGCGGCCGCTCAGCACGTGGGTGAAGGCGTAAGTCAGCGCGACCAGGAACAGATAGCCGCCGATGGCGAAGGGCAATTCGTGCTGCGCAAGCCCGCTGCGACAGGCGGCTTCATAAAGCAGCCACGCCAGCGCGAGGCTGCAGAAGCTGAACAGCCCGGCCTGGAATGGCGTGATGTCGAGAATCGCCTTGTCGACCAGGAACAGGTCGGCCTCGAGATAATACACCACCACCATCAGCGCGAAGCCCGACAGCCAAGTGGTGTAAGCCTCCCATTTGAACCAGGTCAGCTCGTCCGGCATCCGGCTTGGGGCCACCAGATACTTCATGATCCGGTAGAAGCCGCCGCCATGAACCTGCCAGGCCTCGCCCTGCACGCCATCAGGCAGGTCGCGTCCAGGCCTGAGGCTGAGATCGAGGGCGATGAAATAGAAGGAACTGCCGATCCAGGCGATCGCCGCCACCACGTGCAGCCAGCGCAGCAGCAGGCTCGCCCATTCCGATATGACCGATCCCCACATGATCTTCCCATCAGTCGCGACAGCGATGTCGCAGCTTTGATGACCGCAGCCGCACCCTTACAATGTGTCGCATCTATCTGCGATGTTTTCCAGTACGATGGTACACCTGATGCACATCGTGCGGGCATGAGCCGGCGTCGAATGCGGCGGGTGTTTGACTTGCCGCAGAACGTTTGCGGAAGAATGGCGTTGACGACCTGTACGTACAGGTGGGGAGAAGGCGACGTGAAGAACAGGACTCCGTACGCGGCGATATCCGCGGGGCTGCTGGCTGCAGTTGCAGCCGGCGCGCAGGCCGAGCCGGTGTTGCAGGGCAAGGATGCCTATGGCGACTGGCGGGCCGACAAGCCCGGCACCGTCAGGTTGATCCAGCCGCAGGATCTGGTCAGGCCCGGCGCCACGCGCTCGGTTGCGAGTTCCGCGCGCGTCGTGCCGCGTCCGCAAGAAGCCTCGCCCCAGGTGCCGGCAGGCTTCAAGATCGAGCTGTTCGCCGAAGGCCTGCGCGCGCCGCGCATCATCCGCGTGGCGCCGAACGGCGACATCTTCGTCGCGGAGACACGGGCAGGTAACATCCGCGTGTTGCGCGCCGGGGAGGGCGGCAAGGTCGCGACCAACGAGGTGTTCGCCAGCGGACTGCGGCAGCCGTTCGGCATCGCCTTCTTTCCGAACGGCGACAATCCGCAATGGGTCTATGTCGCCAACACCGACGGCGTCGTCCGCTTCCCCTATCAGGCCGGCGATCTCAAGGCGCGCGGCAAGGCGGAGACGATCGTGGCAAGCCTGCCGCATGACGGCGGCCATTCCACGCGCGACATCGCCTTCACGCCTGATAACAGGCGCATGCTGGTCTCGGTCGGTTCGCTCAGCAACGTCGCCGAAGGCATGGGAACGCCGCCGGGCGGATTGGAGGCGTGGTCGAGGGCGCAGCCGCTTGGCGCGGCCTGGGCGAGCGAGACCGAGCGCGCCACCGTGCTGGCCTTCAATCCTGACGGCAAGGAGCGGAAGATCTACGCCACCGGCCTCCGCAACTGCGTTGGCCTTGCAATCCAGCCGCAGACCGGTCTGCCCTGGTGCTCGACCAACGAGCGTGACGGCCTGGGCGACGACCTCGTCCCCGATTACGTGACCAGCGTGAAGGAGGGCGCGTTCTACGGCTGGCCCTGGTTCTACATCGGCAGCAATGAAGACCCGCGCCATGCCGGCGCGCGGCCGGACCTGAAGGACAAGGTGACGGTGCCCGACGTGCTCATCCAGCCACATTCGGCCTCGCTCGGCATGACCTTCTACCAGGGCACGCAGTTTCCGTCCGAATACCAGGGCGACGCCTTCGCCGCCGAGCACGGTTCCTGGAATCGCTCGAAGCGCACCGGGTACAAGGTGATCCGCATCCGGATGAAGGACGGCAAGCCGACCGGCGAATACGAGGATTTCGTTACGGGGTTTGTCGTGAGCGACACCGAGGTGTGGGGCCGTCCGGTCGGCGTCGCCGTGGCGAAGGATGGATCGCTGCTGGTGTCGGAGGATGGGAATGGCACGATCTGGCGGGTGACGCATTCGCGGTGAGCGACTTCTCTTCGCCTCTCCCCGCGTGCGGCAGGGCTATCGCATATGGTGTGAATGATGCTTCGGCGTCGGGACTGGGCTCCCTCTCCCGCTTGCGGGCAGGGGCAATCGCATGTGAGTTTTGCAGAGGTCGTCATGCCCGGGCTTGTCCCGGGCATCCACGTTCTTTGTGCTGCGTGGCAAGGCGTGGATGGCCGGGGCAAGCCCGGCCATGACGATGTGGAGACAGTCGGTGCCCATAGCCACATCTCATATGCGATAGCCCTGCCGCGTGCGGGGAGAGGCAGAAGAACGACCTACCCCCGCCGCACGCTTGCGCCGCCGTCCACCGGCAGCGTCACGCCGGTGATGAAGTTCGCCTCGTCGGACGCCAGAAACAGCGCGGCGTTGGCGACGTCCCATCCGGTGCCCATCTTCCTGCGCAGCGACACCTTGCTGTCGCGCTCGGCTTCGACCTCGGCGCGGGTCTTGTGCCATTCGCGGGCGCGGGTGTCGACGGCCATCGGCGTGTTCATCAGGCCGGGCAGGATGACGTTGGCGCGGATGCCGTACTCGGCGTTCTGATACGCCAGCTGTTCGGTGAAGGCGATCATCGCCGATTTCGTCGCCTTGTAGGCGACGTAAGGATACGTTGTGATCGCGGCCATCGAGGAGATGTTGATGACGGCGCCGCTGCGTTGAGCGCGCATGATCGGGATCACTTCCTTCGCGGCGAGTATGCAGCTCTTCAGATTGATCGCGACGACGCGGTCGAACGCCTCTTCGGTCAGTTGGAGCAGCTCGGCGTCGCCGCCGGACAGGCTGACGCCGACATTGTTATGCAGCACGTCGATCCGGCCCCAGCGCGATTGCGCGTCGGCCACCATCGCCTTGATGTCGGCAGACTTAATCACGTCGGCCTTGAAGGCCGCGGCGGTGCCAAGCTTCGCGGCGATCATCGCCACCGTTTCCTGCGCCGACCCCAGATGATGGTCGACGCATAAGACCTTCGCGCCTTCGCGCGCGAAGGTGAGCGCGGTAGCGCGGCCGTTGCCCATGCCTTCGCCGGGACTTTGCCCGGCCCCGACGACGATCGCGACCTTGTCCTTCAACCGCATCTCAGTTCACTCCCCGGCACGGGCACCATTCGCCCCATTATTTTCGTGCAGATTAGCAATCGCCCCGACCGGAGAGAAGGGCGTGGCTCCTGCGTGCATGTCATTGACATCACATGGAATTGCATATTGCGGCCGGCCTGTCGCGCATGACTGAGCCGTGCCGTGCAGGAACCGTTCTGAGCCCGCAGCGTTTGCTGCCGGAGCCTTTCCCGCGCTAGGCTCTGCCCCGGGGGCTCCCAACCGCCAGTGGCTTGCCGATGAATCTGCTCGATCCGCAAGGGCCCGTGGCTGCGGGCAACAGCACCATCCTGGTCGATTCCGTCTTCATCATGCTCGTGATCGTGGTGCCGACCATTTTTACGATCCTCGGCTTCGCTTTCTGGTTTCGCGCCTCGAATCCGAGAGCGCGCTACCAGCCTGGCTTCGTCTATTCCGGCCGCGTCGAAATGGTGGTGTGGTCAATCCCTGCACTCACGGTCATCCTGCTCGGCGGTGTCGCCTGGATCGGTTCGCACCAGCTCGATCCGGCCGCGCCCGTGCCGGGCACCGGAAGTCCGGTGCGGATCCAGGCCGTGTCGCTCGACTGGAAATGGCTGTTCATCTATCCGGACCAGCGCATCGCCACCATCAACACGTTGACGGTGCCTGCGGGCGCCGAGCTGAATTTCCAGCTGACATCGTCGAGCGTCATGAACACGTTCTTCATCCCGCAGCTTGGCAGCATGATCTACACCATGAACGGCATGGTGACGAGGCTCAACCTGCGTGCCGACAATGAAGGCAAGCTCCAGGGCCTGTCCGCGCATTTCTCCGGCGACGGGTTTCCCGACATGATGTTCGACGTCAACGTCGTCTCGCCGCTCGCCTTTCCGGAATGGGTGGCGAATACCGCGAAGACGGACGCGGTGTTGAATGCGGACAGCTACAAGAAGCTGATGCAGCAGGGCATCGAGAAGGGCCGACCTGTCTATCGCCTGGACGATCCACGGCTGTTCGACCTGATCGCGACCCAGCACATTCCGCCGGGACCAGGGCCGGAGCTCGCATCCGAAGCAGGCCGGGCGCACAGTGGAGGCCATGATGCTCGGTAAGCTCGATTGGTCGGCCATTCCGTTCGATCAGCCGATTCCGCTCGTCGCCGGCGCGGTGGTGCTGGTCGCCATCCTCGGCGTCCTGGCGTGGGTCGTGGTGAAGGGACATCTGTCCTATCTCTGGAGCGAATGGATCACCAGCGTCGATCACAAGCGCATCGGCGTCATGTACATCCTGCTCGCCTCCGTGATGCTGCTGCGCGGCGGCAGCGACGCCATCATGATGCGGATCCAGCAGGCGATCGCCTATCAGTCGCAGGGCTATCTGCCGCCGGAGCACTACAACCAGATCTTCTCCGCGCACGGCACCATCATGATCTTCTTCGTGGCGATGCCCTTCGTGATCGGGCTGATGAACCTCGTCGTGCCGCTCCAGCTCGGCGTGCGCGACGTCGCGTTTCCGACGCTCAATTCGGTCGGCTTCTGGCTGACCGCGACCGGGGCGCTGCTGGTCAACGTCTCGCTCGTGGTCGGGGAGTTCGCGCGCACCGGCTGGCTCGCCTTTCCGCCGCTGTCGGGGCTGGTCTACTCGCCCGGTGTCGGCGTCGACTATTACGCCTGGTCATTGCAGATCTCCGGCGTCGGGACGCTGGTCGCCGGCATCAATCTCGTCACGACCGTGCTGAAGCTGCGCACGAAGGGCATGAACTATCTGCGCATGCCGATGTTCTGCTGGACCACGCTGGCCTCGAACCTTCTCATCGTCGCGGCCCTCCCGATCCTCACCGCCACGCTCGCGATGCTCTTGCTCGACCGCTACCTCGGCTTCCACTTCTTCACCAACGAGGCCGGCGGCAACGTCATGATGTTCATGAACCTGATCTGGGCCTGGGGCCATCCCGAGGTCTACATCCTGGTGCTGCCAGCCTTCGGCATCTTCTCGGAGGTGGTGTCGACCTTCTCCGGCAAGGCGCTGTTCGGCTATCGCTCCATGGTGCTGGCGACCATGGCAATCTGCGTCGTCTCGTTCATGGTCTGGCTGCACCACTTCTTCACGATGGGGGCGGGGCCCGACGTCAATGCCATCTTCGGCATCGCCAGCATGATCATTGCGATACCGACCGGCGTGAAGATCTACAACTGGCTGTTCACGATGTATGGCGGCCGCATCCGTTTTGCGACGCCGATGTTGTGGTCGGTCGGCTTCATGGTCACCTTCATCATCGGCGGATTGACGGGCGTCCTCGTCGCGGTGCCGCCGGCCGACTTCATGCTCCACAACAGCATGTTCCTGGTTGCGCACTTCCACAACGTCATCATCGGTGGCGTGCTGTTTGGCGCCTTCGCCGGCCTGGAATACTGGTTTCCGAAGGCGTTCGGTTTCCGCCTCGACGAGCGCTGGGGCAAGGCCGCGTTCTGGTTCACCTTCCTCGGCTTCTACGTCACCTTCATGCCGCTCTACATCGCCGGCATGCTCGGCATGACTCGTCGCCTGCAGCACTACGACGTCGCGGCCTGGCGGCCCTGGATGATCGTTGCGGCGTTCGGCATGGCCGTGCTGACGATCGGCGTGATCTGCCAGATCGTGCAGCTCGTGGTCAGCATCCGCAATCGCGAGGCGTTGCGCGATCGCACCGGCGATCCCTGGGACGGGCGCTCGCTGGAATGGGCGACCTCGTCGCCGCCGCCGGTGTTCAACTTCGCCTTCAATCCCGATGTGCGCGGCGAGGACGCCTATTGGGACATGAAGGCGCACGCGAAGCAGCAATCGCTCGAGCATGAGCCGCCGGAATATCAGGATATCGAGATGCCTCGGAATTCCCCGACCGGATTCGTCTGCGCCTTCTTCGCCACCATCATGGGGTTCGCGCTGATCTGGCACATCTGGTGGATGGTGATCCTGGGCGGCCTCGGCGCCTTCGCCACCTTCGTCGTGTTCGCTTGGCGCGACCATGACGAATACGTCATCCCGGCCGAGGAGGTCGCCCGCATCGACCGCAGCAACATCCAGGAACGACGCAACCTCGTCAGCATGGCGGGAGCAGTCTGATGGCGATGACCACGACGGCCGACCACGCCCGTGCCGATCCCCATCACATCGGCCTCGTCATCGAGCATCCCGGCCCCGCGCCGAAGCGGATCGTGACCGCCTACGGCTTCTGGGTCTTCCTGCTCTCCGACATCGTGATGTTCTCCTGCTTCTTCGCGGCCTATGCGGTGCTGTCCGGCCAGACTGCCGGTGGCCCGAAGGGCGCGGAGATCTTCGATCAAAGGAATGTCGCGATCGAGACGGTCTGCCTGCTGCTCTCGAGCTTCACCTGCGGGATGGCCAGCATCGCCGCCGACGTGCGCAACCGGTTCTGGTTCTATCTCGGCATGACCGTCACCTGCGTGCTCGGGCTCATATTCCTCGTGCTCGAGTTCCGCGAATTTGCCGATCTCATTGCGCGCGGGTACGGTCCGTCGCGCAGTGCGTTCCTGACCGCGTTCTTCTCCCTGGTCGGCTGCCACGGCCTGCATGTCTCCGCCGGCGTGCTGTGGCTCCTCACCATGATGGCCCAGGTGTTCGCAAAGGGCTTTCGCGCCGACATTCTGCGCCGGATGATGTGCTTTGCGCTGTTCTGGCATGCGCTCGACATCATCTGGGTCGCAGTGTTCTCGGTCGTCTACCTGCTCGGGGGTGCGCCATGAGTGAGCAGACGCATGGAATGGTCAAGCACGACCTCGCACCGGGTGAGGAAGAGCAGCATAGTGTCGGCACGCGGGTCGTCGGATACGTGGTCGGCCTCGTGCTCGCGCTGCTGCTTACGGCGACCTCGTTCTTCATCGCCGGCACCGATCTGGTCTGGCAGCCCTCGATTCCGGTCGCGCTGATCGTGCTTGCGATCGCACAGATGGGTGTGCATCTCGTGTTTTTCCTGCACATCACCACGGGGCCCGACAACACCAACAACGTGCTGGCGCTCGCCTTCGGGCTGCTTGTCGTCTTCCTGGTGGTGGGCGGGACGGTCTGGATCATGGCGCATCTCAACGCGAACATGCCGCCGATGGACCAGATCATGCGGATGCAGTGATCACGCGCAACGATCGCAAGAAGGCGTCACGGGGCATCCGGAGCGCTGACGTTGCCGCGGCGTCATGGCTCGTCCCGGGCACCACGCCTCGGCTTACACAGCGGTGCACAGAAAAGAACGGCCGCTTGCTCGTGACAAGCGGCCAAGTCTAGGGAGGAAACGCCCGAGCAAAGACAATCGGGCCGGAGCCGGATTGTTGCCAAGGAAACGCTCGCGCTAGGCGCTCGCGTACGCATACAAATGCAGCAATTGCGGATGAAGTTCAATCCCGGATCAATACGGAGCCGGAATACTACTCACAGGTGTGGAACTCGCCCATTCACTTTGGCCGGCGGCAATTATAGGCCTTGCGGAAGCCGGCAGCCTGGGCGTCGTCCTCCGAGCAGAACCAGCGGTCGGGTCTGGTGGTCGCGGGATAGCTCGGGCATCCCCGCAGATGGTAGATGCCGATATTGCCGGTGACGCGGGCGCGCACCGCAAGCTTGCCCTTGATGCTGCAGCTGGGCGGCATCGTCAGTTCCTCTGGGAACAGCACGGCGCGAATCTCCTTGTCGCGGTCGGGCCGGCAGGCGGCGCCCAGGAGTGTGCCGTCCTTCTTGCCGGCGCGAAAATCTTGCGGTGCAACAAAACAGCCCTTCCAGATCCCGGTGGCGGCTGTCTTGGCTTCGGCCGCGGCGGGCTTGACGTTGGCCTTGATCGGCTCCCGGGCGACGGCAAAGCCGAGCCTGACCAGCTGTTCGTTCAAGGTCGACTTGTCGCCCTCGGCCGTGCAGATCGCCCGGTGTCGCTTGCCGAAGCTCTTTTCCGGCCCGACGTCGTCGCAGCGCACCACGCGTCCCTTGATCAGCTTCGTGAGCTGATCGCGGGCCTCGATGCCGCAGGTCCAGGCATCGGCGTGATCGTCGATGCAGACCTGGTCCAGCTCGGGCGCATCGACGCCGTCCAGCCGATACGTCACGTCGCCAAGCTGGATGGAGTTGCCGTCGCGGGCCGTCGCGGCGCCGGTCAGCGCCGAGGCAGGGGAGGGGGCGCCCAGAAATCCGGACAAGGCGAAAAACGAAATGAGCGCAAAAACGCGGGCGCTGGCAAAGAAATTTCGGAAGGACATACGGTCTCGCTATCGATGGGCTCGTGCGTCCCGTTCCTAGCATCGGGATGTGGCGATACCAATGGTCTGCACCCCGCGAAGCGCGACATTCCGGCCTCGCGGCTTTACTCGGCCGTCGCTCTGACCTTATCGTTCGCCGGCCTCGCTAGCCGCGATAGGCCGAATCGCCCGGGAAGCGGCGAGGGGGAGGAAAGCTTGCGATGAAAGACCCCGTGGACGTCCTGATCATCGGCGCCGGCGCTTCAGGCGCGGCGGTGGCGTGGTCGCTGGCCGAGACCAAGATGCACATCCTCTGCCTGGAGCAGGGCGGCTGGATGAATCCGGCGGAATATCCCAGCACCGGCCGGGATTGGGAGGCCAAATTCTACGGCGAATGGTCGTCGAGCCCCAACGTCCGCGGCCGGCCCGAGGACTACCCGATCAACGACGACAACTCCCCGATCAAGGTCGTCAATTACAATGCGGTCGGCGGCTCGACGGTGATGTACACCGCGCATTGGCCGCGGCTGCACCCCTCCGATTTCAAGGTGAAGACGCTGGACGGCGTCGCCGACGACTGGCCGATCGATTACGACGCGCTGACCCCGTTCTTCGAGGAGAACGACCGGATGATGGGGACGTCCGGCCTGTCAGGCGATCCACGCTCGCCGCTGACGCATCCGCCGATGCCGCAGCAGCCGCTCGGACTGTCCGGCGCCATCATCGGCAAGGCCATGAACAAGCTCGGCTGGCACTGGTGGCCGTCGGATACGACGGTCGCGACCATCGACTATGAGGGCCGGGCACGCTGCATCAATCTCGGCCATTGCACGCCGGCCTGCGCGCAGGGCGCGAAGTCATCCACCGACATCACCTATTGGCCGCATGCGATCCGCGCCGGCGTCGAGCTGCGCACCCATTGCCGGGTGCGGGAGATCACCACCGATGAGAACGGCATGGCTTCGGGCGTGGTCTATTACGACAAGGACGGCGTCGAGCAGTTTCAGCCCGCGCATGTCGTCATCATCGCCTGCAACGGCGTGGGCACGCCGCGCCTGCTTTTGAACTCGGCCTCGGGGCGCTTTCCGAACGGGCTTGCCAATTCGTCCGGCCTCGTCGGCAAGAACCTGATGTTCCATCCCTATGCTCAAATCTACGGATTTGTGAAGGAGCCGACCGACAGCAATCGCGCGCCGCCGACCTGCCTGTGGAGCAAGGAGTTTTACGACACCGACCTGTCGCGCGGCTTCGTGCGCGGCTACGGCATCCAGTTCGGCCGCGGCGCGGGGCCGGTGTTCGAGGCGGTCGCGAGCGAGCAAAAGGGCATTCTGCCATGGGGCGCTGACCATCATCGCGTATTCCGCAAGCTCAACGGTCATCGGCTCGCGGTGTCGGCGATCTGCGAGGATCTGCCCGAGGAGCACAACCGCGTCACGCTCGATCCCGTGCTGAAGGACAGTCACGGCATCCCCGCGCCGAAGGTTGACTATATGATCAGCGAGAACAGCCGGAAAATGATGGAGCACGGGCTGGCGCGCGGCAGGGAGATTCTCGAGACCGCCGGCGCGACCGACATCTGCATCAACAATCCGATCCCCTGGGGCGGCTGGCATCTGCTCGGCACCGCGCGGATGGGCACCGACCCTGAACGCTCCGTGGTCAACGAATGGGGCCGCGCGCACGACGTGAAGAACCTCTTCATCGTCGACGGCAGCATCTTCGTCACCTCGGGCGGCGTGAACCCGACGTCGACCATCCAGGCCCTCGCGCTGTACATCGCCGACCAGATGAAGCAGCGCCTGGCCAATTTGTTCGAATAGAGGATTGCCATGTCCGAGCAACTGACCCTCACGCCGCGGCAGCGCCAGGACTTGCGCGCCATCGCCGCGATGATCATTCCTCCGAGCGAGGAATATCGCGTTCCGGGCGCCGATGACGACATCATTCAGGCCGACATAATCGCAACGCTCGGCCGCGACACCAAACAGGTCGTGACGGCGCTGGATCACCTGGCTCGGCTCGCCGGCATGCCGCTGGCCGATCTCGAGCCCGCCGCGCGCGACGGCGTCGCCCAGCAGTTCCGCATCTCCGGCGGCGTCGCCGCCGCAACGCTCGTCCGCGTGGTGCTGCAATGCTACTACCGCGACGACCGCGTGCTCGGTTCGCTGGGGCTCGAGCTCCGCGCGCCGTTCCCCAAGGGCCATGTGCTTCCCGATGGCGACTGGACGCTGCTCGACCCGGTCAAGGCAAGAGGCGGCTCGCTGAGGCGAGCGCCCTAGCCATCTGGGCAGTCCAGCCCTGCGCTCCAGGCGCGCATCTTGCGCGGCAGGAAACAGGCCACCATCTGTGTGAGCCTCAAGGACTCTTGCCATGTTGGACTTCACCTCAGATATCGCCGATGACGCGCCGTCATCGCGAACGACGACGTCTGCCCCTGTCGGCGACGGGGCCCTGCTGGACGCCTATTCCAATGCCGTGATCGATGTGACCGACCGCGTCGGCCCTGCGGTCGTGCGTGTCGAGACCGGTCCCAAGGTGCCGAACGGCCGCGAGCGCGGCGGGCTCGGCTCCGGCATCGTGATCTCGCCGGATGGACTCGTCCTCACCAACAGCCATGTGGTCGGCACGTCGAAGGAGATACGGCTGCGCGACGTCGAGGGTCATGTCGGCGAGGCCCAGGTGCTCGGCGTCGATCCCGACACGGACCTTGCGCTGCTGCGCGCCAACGGCGTTCGCCATCTGCCTTATGCCGCGCTCGGAAATTCCAAGACGTTGCGCCGCGGCCAGCTCGTGATCGCAATCGGCAATCCGCTCGGCTTCGAATCGACCGTGACCGCCGGCGTCGTCTCGGCGCTCGGGCGCTCGATCCGCTCGGTCAGCGGGCGCACCATCGAGGACGTGATCCAGACCGATGCCGCGCTCAATCCCGGCAATTCGGGCGGGCCGCTGGTGTCGTCGAATGCCGAGGTGATCGGCATCAACACCGCCATCATCAACGGCGCGCAAGGGATCTGTTTTGCGGTCGCTAGCAACACCGCGCAATTCGTGCTGTCGGAGATCATTCGCCACGGCTACGTCCGTCGCGCCTATATAGGCGTTGCCGGGCAGACGGCACCGGTCCCGCGGCGGCATGCGGTGCTGGCCGGCGTCGAGAACAAGATGGGCGCGCTCTTGATGCAGATCGAGCCGGATGGACCCGCGGCCAAGGCGGGCCTGTTGCCCGGCGACGTCGTGATCAGGCTCGACGGCGTCGAGATCAACGGCGTCGATGATCTGATCCGCGTGCTCGACCGCGACCGGATCGGCCGGCGGCTCGCCATGGACGTGCTGCGGCTCGGCCGCCTGCGGGCGATCGACATCGATCCGATCGAGCGCAAGCCGGGGCGCTAGCGCGGAGCAGTGGCGAACACGTCTCCACAATCTCGTCATTGCGAGCGGAGCGAAGCAATCCAGAATCGTTCCGCGGCGACAGTCTGGATTGCTTCGTCGCAAGGGCTCCTCGCAATGACGCGTGGAGAGGGCTTGAGCTCTAACCGCTACTCCGCAGCTGCCGCAAAGCGGCTGTTCTCGAGCTCTGCTTCCAGCCGCGCCGTCTCGGCCGCCGCCAGCTTGATGTTGGCTTCCTTGACATGGCCGAAGCCGCGGATGGTCTGCGGCACGCGCGCAAGCCTTGCCAGCAGCGGGATCTGCTCCGGCTTCAGCCCTGTGATCCGCTGATCGATCATCGCCAGATAATTGGCGATCAGCTTCCGCTCGGTCCGGCGCTCCTCGGTGCGGCCGAACGGATCGAGCAGGCCGCCGCGCAGGAACTTGAGCCTGGCGAGCAGGCGGAAGGCGTGGATCATCCAGCTGTCGAACTCCTGTTTCTGCAGATGTCCGGTCGTCTTGTCGCGCTTGGCGAAGATCGGCGGTGCCAGGTGATACTTCAGCGTGAAATCGCCGTCGAACTTCTCCGACACTTTCTTGGCAAAGCTGCCGTCAGTGTAGAGACGGGCGACTTCATATTCGTCCTTGTAGGACATCAGCTTGAACAGGTTCTTTGCGACCGCTTCGGTGAGCTCGGTTGACCCGGGCGAAGCCGCGCTCTCCGCCTTGCGCACCTTGGCGACGGCTGCGAGGTAGCGGTCGGCATAGGCCTTGTCCTGATAGAAGGTCAGGAATTCGGCGCGGGTCGCGATGATGTCGTCGAGCGATTTCGCCGGCGCGGACGCTCTCGCTTTGAACTGGAGCACGCTGCGCACGCGCGACATGTCGTGGGCGGCGAGGCGGCCCCAGGTGAAGGCGAGCTTGTTCATCTCGGTCGCGGCGCCGTTGATCTCGATGGCGCGCAGCAGGGCGTCCAGCGACAGCGGGATCGCGCCCTTCTGGAAGGCGAAGCCGAGCATGAACGGATTGGTCGCGATGCTATCGCCCATCAGTGCCGAAGCAATGCCCGTGGCGTCGATGATGTCGAGGTTGTTGTCGCCGACGGCGTCGCGCAGCACGGTCCGCATCGTTCCCATCTCGAAATCGAGATCGGGGTTCTGCACGAAGCTGGCGGTCGGCTGCAGGTCGGCGTTGATGTAGGCCTTGGTCACGCCGCGCTCGGCGCGGCTGAGTGCGGTCGGGCCGGCCGAAACGATCATGTCGCAGCCGAGGATGACGTCGGCACCGCCGGTGGTGATGCGGACCGCGGAGATCTCCTCCGGCTTCGGCGCGATGCGGACATGGCTCATCACCGCGCCGTTCTTCTGCGAGAGGCCGGTGAAATCCAGTGCCGAGCAGCCGCGGCCGTCGACATGGGCGGCCATGCCGAGCAGGGCGCCGATGGTGATGACGCCCGTGCCGCCGATGCCGGTGACGAGGATGTTGTAGGGACCGTCGAGCTCACGCGCCGGCGGCAGCGGCAGATCGGCGAACAATTGCCCGGAATCGACCGCCGAGGTCTTCATACGCTTGAGCGTGCCACCGTGCACCGTGACAAAGCTCGGGCAAAAGCCCTCGACACAGGAAAAGTCCTTGTTGCAGTTCGACTGGTCGATCTGACGCTTGCGGCCGAACTCGGTCTCCAACGGCTGCACCGAGACGCAATTGGAGGCCTGCGAGCAGTCGCCGCAGCCTTCGCAGACGAGCTCGTTGATGAAGGCGCGCTTGGCGGGATCGGGATACAGCCCGCGCTTGCGGCGGCGGCGCTTTTCGGCGGCACAGGTCTGGTCGTAGACGATGACGGTGAGGCCCTTGATGTCGCGCAGCTCGCGCTGCACGGCATCGAGCTCGCGGCGGTGATGGATCGTCGCGCCTTGCGGGAAGTAATTGCCTTGCGGGTACTTGGCGGGATCGTCCGAGACGATCGCAAGCCGCTTGACGCCTTCGGCCCAGACCTGATGCGCGATTTGGGCGACGTTGAAGGCACCTTCGGCCGGCTGGCCGCCGGTCATGGCGACGGCATCGTTGTAGAGGATCTTGTAGGTGATGTTGATGCCGGCGGCGGACGCGGCGCGGAGCGCCAGAAGACCGGAATGGGTGTAGGTGCCGTCGCCGAGATTCTGGAAGATGTGATTCTCGGTCGTGAAGGGCGACTGGCCGATCCAGTTCACGCCCTCGGCGCCCATATGCGAGATCAAATCCGTGCGGCGGGTCGGCATGCTCAGGGCCATGCCGTGGCAGCCGATGCCGGCCATGGCGCGGCTGCCCTCCGGCACGCGCGTGGAGGTGTTGTGTGGGCAGCCCGAGCAGAAGAACGGCGTGCGCGCGAGCTTGATTTGCGTGCTCGTGGTGACGGGATTGTCGAAGGCCTCGAGTCGGGCGAGGCGCTGTTCCAGCACTGGGCTGTGATGGCCGAGCTTGCGCAAACGCGCCACCAGTGCGGCCGCGACGATGGTCGGTGTCAGTTCGCCCTCGCTCGGCAGCAGCGGTGCGCCGCGCTCGTCGCGCTTGCCCGTGACGGTCGGGCGCTTCGACGCGTCGATGTTGTAGAGGATGCGCATCAGCTGGTCTTCGATGAAGCCGCGCTTCTCCTCGACCACCAGCACGTCCTGAAGACCTTCGGCGAAACGTTTGGCGCCGCTTTCCTCGAGCGGCCAGGTCAGCGCGACCTTGTAGATGCGCAAACCCAGATCCTGCGCGTCCTTGTCCGTAATGCCCAGATCGGCGAGCGCCTGGCGCAGGTCGAGATAGGCCTTGCCGGTCGCGACGATGCCGAGCCGCGCCGGCTTTGAATCGAGCACGATGCGGTCGAGCTGGTTGGCGCGGGCGAAGGCCTGCACGGCGGCCATCTTCGGGCCGAACAGCCGCTTCTCGGCTTCCAGTGGCGGATCGGGCCAACGGATGTTGAGGCCGCCGGGCGGCATCTCGAAATCGTCGGGCAGCCTGATCTGGATACGTTCGGGATCGCTGTAGATCGACGCGGAGCTCTCGACGGTCTCGCTGATCGCCTTGAAGCCGACCCAGCAGCCGGAGAAGCGCGACAGCGCGAAGCCGTAGAGGCCGAGATCGAGATAGTCCTGCAGCGTCGCCGGGTTGATCACCGGGATCAGCGCCGCCGCGAACACCTGCTCGCTCTGATGCGCCAGCGTCGAGGACTGGCAGCCGTGGTCGTCGCCGGCAAGCGCGAGCACGCCGCCGTTCAGCGAGGTGCCCGCTGCATTGGCATGCTTGAGCGCATCGACCGAGCGGTCGACGCCGGGGCCCTTGCCGTACCAGATGCCGAACACGCCATCGACCTTGGCGCCGGGAAACAGGCCGACCTGCTGGCTGCCCCAGACCGCGGTCGCGGCCAGGTCCTCGTTCAGTCCGGGGACGAAGGCAATGTCGTGCTGCTGGAGGTGCGACTTCGCCCGCCACAGCGCGTGGTCGTACATGCCGAGCGGGGAACCGCGATAGCCCGAGATGAAGCCGCCGGTGTTGAGCCCCTGAAGCCGGTCGCGTTCGCGCTGCAACATCGGCAGTCGAACCAGAGCCTGGGTGCCGGACAGAAAGATCCGCTTCGATTCGAGCCGGTATTTGTCGTCCAGCTCGACCTGCATCAGCGTCATTTCGGAAGTCCTTGGCTCTCGGGGTTTGCGCTGCGGGAGGGATTGCGGCTGCGCGTCGCGAATTGTGACAGTCAAAAGCATGTCACAGCGAAGTCAATATCGCTGGCCGCATCCGTGGCGGTCCTGTTAGTCATGGCTGCCTGTGGAGGAAAAGCCATGACTGCAAACGCGTTCGAGACCGAGATCACCGAGACCACGGAGGCGCTGATCGGCCCGTGGCGCAGGCCGCGGCAGATGCTGCAGGCGCAGGTCTACGATGCGCACGCCTCGATCCATGACGATGCCACCGCCCAGAAGCTGGGCTTCAAGGGCGGCACCATCGAAGGCCCCACGCATTTCAGCCAATTCGCACCGCTCGGCGAACGGCTCTGGGGTCGTGCCTGGTTCGAGACAGGCTGCCTGTCCGCGCATTATCGCAGCGTCTGCTACGAAGGTGAGGAGGTGCAGGCGATCCTGTCGAAGCCATTGCCCGGCACGAGCCAGTGCCAGATTCAGATGGTCAAGCGCGACGGCACCGAGGTGCTGCGCGGTACGGCCTCGGCCGGCGGTGCGCCGGTTGCGACCGCGCTCGAGACGCGCCTCGGCGAGCTCAAGCCGCTGACCGATCCCGTGATCCTGCGCGATGTGAAGGTGGCGCAGACCGGCAAGCGGCAACCTGTGCGCATGGCTTTCGATCAGAACATGGGCGACCTCTATCCGTTCTCACTCCGACGGAAGCTCGCCGTCATCACCGAGAACTCGCCCTACTACTCGAGCGCGGATAGTCCCTGGGGCAGGCCCATCATCCCGATGGAGATGCTGAGCGTGCTGTTTCAGTACCGCTCCAAGGACGATCCGTTGCCGGCCAGGGGCCCGGCTGTCGGCCTGTTCGCCGACCAGGAGATCCGCCTCGTGAAGGGCCCGCTCTTCGTTGGCGAAGAGTACGAAGTCGAGCGCGAGGTGGTCGCGCTCTCCGGCAGCCGCCGCACCGAAAGCGCCTGGGTAAAGACGCGCGTGTTCGACAGTGCGGGCGCGATGGTGGCGACCATGCTGCTGAACATGGCGACACTGAAGGACTCGTATGCGCCGTATGAGAGCGAGTACCGGCAGCTGTATGGGGCGGGGCGGTAGGGGCAAGGCGTCGCCACACACCTGCGTCGTCATTCCGGGGTGACGCGTAGCGTCGAGCCCGGAATCCATTTCACCTCAGGTACTGCGGCCCGATGGATTCCGGGCTCGCGACTGCGTCGCGCCCCGGAATGACGGCTGGTGAAAGTCCCGCCACCGCTTAAGCATTGAGCAAATGCACGCCGTAAAAGCGCCGCGCAGCGAATGAGCACACGCGCACTTAAGCTCGTAACATTTTGACAGAGCAGATAATTTCTCGAAGCTCTCCTTCCAATCGGAATTGTACACAATGGCACGGCGCTTGCAGAACTCCTGGCCAAGAGAGTTCTCGCGGGGCCTGCGTCATGTTGAACTCAGCCAAGCCGACAAAGGGCGTCATCAGCGCCGAGCCCGAGCCGATCACGCTCGACTGGCCCGCCACCGCGCTTCTCATCATCGACATGCAGCGCGACTTCATGGAGCCCGGTGGCTTCGGTGAAACGCTGGGCAACGACGTCAGCCAGCTTGCACGCGCGGTGAAGCCGATCGGTACGGTGCTGACGGCCGCGCGCGACACCGGCATGCTGGTCATCCACACCCGCGAGGGACATCTGCCTGATCTCTCCGACGCCCCGCCGGCGAAGGTCGAGCGCGGCGCGCCGAGCCTTCGCATCGGCGATCCCGGTCCGATGGGGCGCATCCTCATTCGCGGCGAGGCCGGCCACGACATCATTCCCGAGCTCTATCCGCTCGACAGCGAAATCGTGATCGACAAGCCCGGCAAGGGGGCGTTCTACGCGACCGAGCTCGGCGACGTCCTTGGGAAATACGGCATCGAGAATTTGCTGGTGTGCGGCGTCACGACAGAAGTGTGCGTCAACACCACCGTGCGCGAGGCCAATGATCGCGGCTATCGCTGCGTCGTCATCGCCGACGGCTGCGCATCCTACTTCCCCGAGTTTCACGAGATGGGCCTGAAGATGATCAAGGCCCAGGGCGGCATCTTCGGCTGGGTCGCGGATTCAGCCGCAGTTCTGGAGGCAATGAAGGTTTCGACCACATAGGGGTATTATCATGAGCACATTGACGGGGTCGGCCGGCAGTTCTGATCTGAACAAGTCCGAGTTCAAGCCGGCGCTATGGACATCGGGCGACTGGAACGCGTTTTTCGGCTTCGGCACCAACATCCTCGTCAACATGCTGGTGCTCACGGGCCTGTTGCGCTTCGTGCTGAAGATGCCCGACAGTCTCGTGTTCGGCCGCATCCTGCCCGCGCTCGGGCTGATGATGTGCCTGTCCACCTTCTATTATGCGTATCTCGCGTACCGGCTGGCGCAGAGGACCGGCCGCAACGACGTCTGCGCGCTGCCCTCAGGCGTCAGCGTGCCGCACATGTTCATCGTCACCTTCGTCATCATGCTGCCGATCACGCTGAAGACCGGCGACCCGCTCAAGGGCTGGTCGGCGGGCCTCGTCTGGGTGTTCTTTCAGAGCTTCATTCTCATGATCGGCGGCTTCATTGCGCCGTTCATCCGCAAGATCACGCCGCGCGCAGCGCTGCTCGGCACGCTTGCCGGGGTCTCCGTCACCTTCATCTCGATGCGGCCGGCGCTGGAGATGTACATGACGCCGCAGATTGGTCTGGTCTGCTTCGCCATCATCCTGGTGAGCTGGTTCGGCGGTGTGAAGTATTGGCGCGGCATTCCCGCCGGTCTCGTCGCCATTGCCGTCGGTATGGTCATCGCCTGGGGCTCGAACCTGTTCGGGCTCGGCCTTGGCGGCTTGAGCCTCAAAGGCGTTGGCGCTGCCTTCGCCAACTTCGGCTTCTCGGTGCCGATCCCGGCAATAGGCTATGTCTTCTCCGGCTTCGAATTCCTCGGCATCATCCTGGTCACCGCCATTCCGTTCGGCATCTACGACCTCGTCGAGGCTATGGACAATGTCGAGAGCGCGGAAGCGGCCGGCGACGACTATCCGACCACGCGCGTGCTCACCGCTGACGGCGTCGTCAGCCTGATCGGCTGCCTGATGGGCAATCCCTTCATCAACGCCGTCTATATAGGCCACCCCGGCTGGAAGGCGATGGGCGGCCGGATCGGCTACTCCGCGGCGACCGGCATCATGGTCGTGGTGCTGGCCTGGTTCGGCATCATCTCGGTGTTGCTGGCGCTGGTGCCCGTAGTCGCGATCTCTCCGATCCTGCTCTATATCGGCATGCTGATCGGCGCGCAGGCGTTCCAGACCACGCCGGTCAAGCACGCGCCCGCGATCGTACTGGCGCTGACGCCGCATCTGGCCGCCTGGGCCAAGCTCCAGATCGATACGATGCTCGGCTCCACCATGAACGCGGCGGCAACCGTCGGCGGAATGGCGGCCGACAAAGCCGATGCGGTCAAGGCCGCCGCGATTGCCGCGCTGCCGCAGCAGGGCGTGTTCTATCACGGCCTTGAGGTGATGGGCGGCGGCTCCATCCTCGGCGGCCTCATCCTCGGCGCCATCGGTGTCTTCATCATCGAGCGCGACTTCGAGAAGGCGTCCGCCTTTGCGCTGGTCGGGGCAGTGCTGACTTATTTCGGCTTCATGCACGGCGAGGCCGTCGGCATCGGCGGCGGCTTTGGCGTGACGCCCGCGGTCGCGCTGGCCTACGCCGTGATGGCCGCCGGCCTGTTCGCCGCCGCCAAGCTCGGCGCCAGCGAGCCCTACGCCGCGCATCCGGAGATGTCGGCCGCGCCGGCGGAGTAGGCGTTGCCTCAAGTCTCGCGGAACGGCCGGGCGGTGTCCCGGCCGGTTCCTTTCAGGGACGCACCGCCGGCGTCTCCATCGCCAGGCCACGCGCCCGCGACATCAGATAGAGCTCGAGCGCGACTAGCTCGGGCGAGCCGTAGTCATAGGCTTGGGCCCGGACGCCCGTCATGCAGCTGCGCAGCCGCCGCGCGAGCGATCCCAGGGTCTGCCATTCCAGGCGGTAGAGCGGATAGCCGGTCGGCTGTCCCTGCGTGATCGGCGCGCCCGCAAGGCGCTTGTCGAAATTGTCGTCATGGCAGTTGGTGCAAGCGAGGTTGAGCTGGCCCTCGCGCTGCATGAAGAGCGCGCGGCCCTGCGCGACAAACGGTTTGGCTTGCGGATCGTCACCGGCCGTGATCGGGATGCCGCGCGACTGGTGGGCGACGAAAGCGGATAATGCGAGCAGGTCGCGGCTCTCGTAGGGCAGCGGCGCCGCCTGCTGATGATCGGCGCGGCAAAGATTGATCCGCTGATCGAGCGCGACGGGACGGCCGAGGGACTTGTCGAAGGAGGGGTAGCGCGCCGCGACGCCCTTCATGCTGCTGCGCGCATCGCCATGACAATCCGCGCAGGCTCTGCTGGCGCTGCCGGTCTTCTTCGCCCAGAGCGCTTCGCCGTCGAGCACGAACAGCATGCCGGGATTGGTGGTGTCGTCGTCCTGCATGGCGCGCGTGTCTGGGCCCATGAAGGTGTAGCCGGAGCGGCGTGCATCGGGTGGGATTTCACCGGCGAGCAGGGCAGGAGCTGCGGTGAACAAGGTTGCCACCGCTATCGCGCGCCAGGAGATCATTCGACCGTGATCGATGCCGACGCGGTTGTCGAATAGCCGTTATCTCCGATCCATTCGAACTCGAATTTGCCGCTGTCCTTCGCGACCGTGAAGAACGACAAATATGGGTTCGCCGCGATCGCCGGAAACAGATCGGCGCGAAAAATCTCCGTGCCGTTGTAGCGACATGCAAAGCTCGTGATGATGTCGCGCGGCACCAGCTTGCCGTCGGCGGTGTGGCGGAAGCCGGTCTCCATGATGTGCGAGGTCAGCGTGCGGATCTCGATGATGTCGCCGCGTTTGGCCTTCGAGGGAACGTTGATGAGGGCGGCCATCAGTTCGTCTCCTCGGTGCAGGCGGCCAACGTCACGACGACGTCCGCGGCAACCTGCCAGAACGTGTCGTCGGAGAGATGCGCGATCGCGACGACCTTCTGGGTATCGGCGAGCCGGATCCGGGTCGAGACCTGGGCTCGGCCGGAGGAGGGGCCGAAATAGAAATTGCCGATGTTCGGCTGCGGGTTCTTTTCGTTGAAGACGTGGATGCTCTTGACGTGGTCATCGGCCGTCATCGGGCTTGCAACGCTCACCGTCATCGGCACCGTGTTGCCGTTCTCGACCAGCGGCGGAATGTCGAGCTTCACCCTGCCGTTGCGAATCTGGGCTTCGCCGACGACGTTGCGGATCGCGGTGTTGAGCATTGCCGGCGTTGCTTCGATCGGCCGCAGCGTGACGATCGGGATGGTGCCGGCGACCGTCACGCCGCCGGCGAGGCCCAGGAATTGTCGTCGCGTGGTTGGCATGAACCTAGTCCCGAAGCGTTGCAAGAAAAGCCACGATGTCCTCGATCTCCGCAGCCGACAAGATCGGCTTGCCGGCGAAGTTGCGTCCGACGCGGACGAGGCCGTCGGCGCGATAGTAGGACGGCATGATGGTCTGCGGGTTGAAACGCGAGGCATCGACCAGTCGAAGCCGCAACTGGCTCACCGACCACCGGTTCCCGGCGCCGGTGAGATCAGGCGCGAGATCGCCCTGGAACCGGGTTTCCGGAAATGGCCCGGAATGGCAGAGAATGCAGGTCGTCGTGCGCGCCAGCACCAGCGCGCGCCCGCGCGCGGCATCGCCGGGGAAACCTGTGAGCGAGGCGGGAATGCTGTCGCTGACGATTGTGTAGGACAGGAGCTCTTCGGCTCTCGCGCCGGCGGCAAGTGCAAGGCTTAGCGCGATCACCGCAGCGACAATCGAAGGAATGTGAGACGAGAGATCAAGCCGCGGCCTCCACTTGCCTCTCCCGCTTGCGGGAGAGGTCGGCGCGCAGCGCCGGGTGAGGGTTCTTTCCTCTGGGGGAGTCTTCGCTGTTGAGACATCCTCTCCCCAACCCTCCCCCGCAGGCGGGGGAGGGGGCACACTGGGGTCGTGGCGGCAGGCCCGTTCCATCATTGCTCTAGCCAAAACAATCCGCCGTGATGGCCTGAAACCAGCGCTCGGCTTCAGTCGCCTCGCGCGCCCGCAATTCGCGTGGCGCGTCGACTGGGCTGGTCGCGCCGCCCTCGACCTCGGCAAAGATGTCGCCTCTGGGCTGGTAGTTGCCGGCGAGCGAGAAACCGTAGCCGGGCGCGACGGTGCTGTAGCAGACCCCTGTGAGTCGTGGCGCCTCCGGTGTGCGACCCGCGAGCAGGTTGACGATCGCGGCCGCGCCGGCCTTGCCCTGCGCGCTAGCAGCGGAGGCCGATTTTGGGATGCCGCCGCCAAGGCTGGCGTCGCCGATGACGTGGACGTTCGGGACGAGTTTCGATTCGAACGTGACAGGATCGATCGGGCACCAGCCGGTCGCATCAGCAACGCCCGCGACCCCGGCAATGCGGCCGGCGCGCTGCGGTGGGATGACGTTGGCGACATCAGGGGTGTAGTTGCCGAATTCGGTGACGATGGTCTTGGTCGCGGCATCGATTGAGGTGACGCGGCCGCCTTGCGAGAGGGCGACGCGTTCGATCATGTCGCCGTAGAGCTCCTTCCATGCCTGTTCGAACAGCCGCTGCTGGGAGAAAGTGTCCTTGGCATCGAGGATCAGAACTTTCGAGCGCGGCTTCTTCGTCTTCAGGTAATGCGCGATCAAGCCGGCGCGCTCGTAAGGCGCGGGCGGGCAACGAGAGGGATTGGCCGGGATTGCAATGGCGACGGTGCCGCCATCCGGCATCGCTTCGAGTTGCCTGCGCAGCAAAAGCGTTTGCGCACCGGCCTTCCAGGCGTGCGGCATCGTCTCCGATGCGACCTCGTCGTAGCCGGGCAGGGCTTCGGGATGGAAGTCGATGCCGGGCGAGAGCACGAGCCGGTCATAGCCAAATGCGGTGCCATCGCTCGTGGTCACACGACGCTTTTGCGCGTCGATGGCCGTTGCGGCCTGGGCGACGACGGTGATGCCGGCGGCGGCGAGCCTGTCATAGCCGAACTGCTGCGCCTCGATCTCGCGCAGGCCCGCGATCACCTCGTTACTAAAGGGGCAGGAGACGTAGGTCTTGTTCGGCTCGATCAGGGTGACCTGCAATCTGGCGTCGGCGCGCTTGAGCGCCCGGGCGCAAGCCGTGCCGCCAAAGCCGCCGCCGACCACGACGACGCGGCCCGCCGATTGCGCGCGCAGCATCGAAGGTGCGACGAGCGATGTGGCCGCGACGGCGATGCCGAGGATGGCATTCCGCCGTGTCACCGGCGCATTCATGAGGCTTGTCCGGAAAATGCTGCGGCGGCCGGCATGGCCGCCGCGAGTCGTTGTTTGAGCATGATCTTTTTCGGAAAACCGCTTCGCACTTTGCGCTAACGCGGCCCTTCGGGTCCGAATCATGCCTTACGCGAACGTGATGTTCTGGTCCCGCAGCGGCACCGAACGGATGCGCTTGCCGGTCGCGGCGAAGTACGCATTGAGTACGGCCGGCGCTGCGACGCCGATGGTCGGCTCGCCGACGCCGCCCCAGAACCCGCCGCTCGGCACCATCACCGATTCCACCTTCGGCATCTCGTTGATGCGCATCGAGTTGTAGGTGTCGAAGTTGGTCTGCTCGATCTTGCCGTCCTTGACGGTGCAGCCGCCATAGAACAGCGCGGAGAGGCCATAGACAAAGGAGCCGGCGATCTGCCGTTCCACCTGCGCCGGATTGACGATGTAGCCGGGATCGGTGGAGGCGACGATGCGATGCACCTTGATCTTGCTGCCGTCGGTCACCGAAATCTCGGCGGCGCCGGCGACATAGCTGCCGTAGCCCATGACCTGCGCGATGCCGCGATAGACGCCCTGTGGCGCCGGCGTGTCCCAGCCGATCTTCTCGGCCACGGCATTGAGCACCGCGAGGTGCTTGGGATGATTGCCCATCAGCTTGCGACGGAATTCGAGCGGGTCCTGGCCTGCGGCCTGAGCCAGCTCATCCATGAAGCATTCCATGTAGATCGCATTGTGATTGACGTTGACGCCGCGCCAGAAGCCCGGCGGAACGTGCGGGTTGCGCATCGCATGCTCGATCAACAGGTTCGGCACCGAATAGCCGAACGCGGCGTCTCCGGACTGGGCGACGCCCTGGAACGCGACGGGATCCATGCCGTTCTGCAGCGCTTCGGGACGTAGCGAGAACAGGATCGACTGGCCGGACAGGCGGTAGTGCAGCGCGATCAGATTGTTGTTGGCGTCGAACGCGCCGGTCATCTTGCACTGGGTGATCGGGTGATACCTGCCCTGCGCCATGTCCTCTTCGCGCGACCACAACAGCTTGATCGGTGTGCCCGGCATCTGCCTGGCGATCATGACCGCCTGGCGCACATAGTCGGTCTGACCGCGCCGGCCGAAGCCGCCGCCTGGCATCACCTTGTGCACGTCGCATTTCTCGGCCGGCAGGCCGGAAGCCTCCAGCACGGCAGCGAAGGCCGCCTCGCCATTCTGCGTGCCGCACCAGACCTCGCATTTGTCCGCCGTGTAGATCGCGGTGGCGTTCATCGGTTCCATCGTGGCGTGGTTCTGGTAGGGATAGCTGTAGACGGCCTCGACCTTCTTGGCGGCGCTGGCAATCGCCGCCTTCGCATCACCGTTCTTGTTGCCGACATAGGCCGGCTGCGCGTCGTCGAGTCCCTCGGCCAGCCATTTCGCAATCGACGCGCTGGAAACCTTGGCGTTGTCACCCTCGTCCCAGACGATCGGCAGCGCCTCCAGTGCGGTCTTGGCGTGCCACCAGGTGTCGGCAACGACGGCGACCGCGGTATCGCCGACCTTGACCACCTTCTTGACGCCCTTCATGCCGGCGATCTTGGCTTCGTCGAAGCTCTTCAGCTTGCCGCCGAACACGGGGCAGTCCTTGATCGCGGCGTTCAGCATGCCCGGCAGCTTGACGTCGACGCCGTAGATCATGGCGCCGGTAGTCTTGTCGACGGTGTCGAGCCGCTTTACGCCCTTGCCGATCAGCTTCCAGTCCTTCGGATCCTTCAGCTTGACGTCCGCTGGCGGCGTCAGCTTCGCCGCAGCCTCGGCGACCTTGCCGTAGGTCGTGGTCCGGCCCGAACGTGTATGGGTGATGACGCTGTTCGCGGCCGTGCACTCGGAGGCCGGCACTTTCCACGCATCGGCGGCCGCCTGGATCAGCATCACGCGCGCGGTGGCGCCACCCTTGCGGACATAGTCCTGCGAAGAACGGATGCCGCGGCTGCCGCCGGTCGAGAAATCGCCCCAGACGCGCTTGCGCGCGACGCTCTGGCCCGGGGTCGGATATTCGGTCGTGACCTTGGTCCAGTCGCATTCGAGCTCCTCGGCGACGAGCTGGGCGAGACCGGTGAGCGAGCCCTGGCCCATCTCGGAGCGGGCGATGCGGATCACCACGGTGTCGTCGGGCCTGATCACGACCCAGGCGCCGATCTCGGGCGAGCCGTCGGCGGCGCGCACCACGGCGGGGCCGCCGAAGGGAATGTCGAGGCCGATTGCAAGCCCCGCGCCGACGGCAGCGCTGCCGATGACGAAGGCACGACGGTTCATCTTGGGAGAGAGGTGCTTGTTCATGGGGCGGCTCCTTACGCGCTTGCGATCGTGTGGATCGCCTCGCGCACCTGCTGGAAGGTGCCGCAGCGGCAGATGTTGGTGATGGCTTCGTCGATGTCGGCGTCGGTCGGCTTCGGCTTCTCGTTCAGCAGCGCCGCCACCGCCATGATCATGCCGCTCTGGCAATAGCCGCATTGCGGCACGTCCTGGGCGATCCAGGCTTCCTGAACCTTGTGCAGGGAATCGGCGGATGAGAGCCCCTCGATCGTGGTGATCTTCTTGCCCTCGGCCTCGCTGACCGAGATCCCGCAGGAGCGCATCGCCACCCCATCCATGTGGACCGTGCAGGCGCCGCATTGTGCAATGCCGCAACCATATTTGGTCCCGGTCAGGCCGGCGTTCTCGCGGATCGCCCAAAGCAGCGGCGTATCCGGCTCGACGTCGAGAGTGAAGGTTTTTCCGTTGATTGTTAGGTTTGCCATCGCAAGTCCCCTGATTGGCCCAATCCACCGATTGAACTCAGGGGCGCAATCTGTCCGGCAAACTGGAACTGTTCAAATCAACAGTCCGAGGGCTAGCCGGGAGGCATTGCCCGGCCCGCGAGAGTATGGACCGCGGCGCTGTTTTGCCTCATCCCTTCGTCGATCGATTCGGGTTGACGTCTGCTCCATGGGCGCCAATCCGTGGCTTCAGGCGACGACCGGCCGTCAAGGCCGGTTCCAGGCCCGGGTCGCGCCCCGCACAGCGGCGACAGTTTGTCCCTTTTGCCGGGATGCAAGACGCCTGCGCTCTGGTACACTGGGCCGAAGCAAAAGGAGTTCCATGAACGTGCCGAGTCCCTGCAACGTGCTGATGCTCTACCCGCTGTTCTCGGCAGAGTCCTTCTGGAGCTTTGGCGAATCCTGCAAAGTGATGGGCGTCAAGCGCCCTGCCGCCCCCTTGGGCCTGATCACCGTTGCCGCGATGCTGCCCGAGAGCTGGACGGTCCGGCTGATCGATTGCAACACTGCGCCGCTCGGCGACGATGATCTCGCCTGGGCCGACGTCGTGTTCACCGGCGGAATGATGCCGCAGCAGGCCGACACGCTGCGCCTGATCGAGATGTGTCGCGCCGCCGGCAAGCCGGTCGTGGTCGGCGGTCCGGATCCCACCTCGAGCCCCCACCTCTATGAGCGGGCCGACTTCCGGGTGCTCGGCGAGGCCGAGAGCGTCATCGACGAATTCATCGCAGCCTGGGAGAGCGGCGCACGTTCCGGCACCTTCACCGCGCCGAAGTTCCAGGCCGACGTCACCAAGACGCCGGTGCCGCGCTTCGACCTGCTCAAGTTCGAGGACTATCTCTATCTCGGTGTGCAGTATTCGCGCGGCTGTCCCTTCACCTGCGAATTCTGCGACATCATCGAGCTCTATGGCCGGGTGCCGCGGACCAAGACGGTCGAGCAGATGTTCGTCGAGCTCGAGACGCTCTACCGGATGGGCTATCGCGGCCATCTCGACTTCGTCGACGACAATTTCATCGGCAACAAGAAGTCGCTGCGGCAATTCCTGCCGAGGCTCGCCGAATGGCAGCGCACGCACGGCTATCCCTTCGAATTCTCCACGGAAGCCTCGGTCAACCTCGCCGACGATCCGGAGCTGCTGGAGCTGATGGGGGCGGCCAATTTCTTCGGTATCTTCGTCGGCATCGAAAGTCCGGACCCGGCGACGCTGGTCGCGATGCGGAAGAAGCAGAACACGCGGCGCAACATCGCCGAGAGCATCCACAAGATCTACGCCGCGGGCATGCTGGTCACCGCGGGCTTCATCGTCGGCTTCGACAACGAGAAGGTCTCGATGGCGGAGGCCATGATCGAATTCATCGAGGAGGCCGCGATTCCCGTCGCCATGGTCGGCCTGCTCTATGCCTTGCCGAACACGCAGCTCACGCGCCGCCTCGAGCGCGAAGGCCGGCTGCATCCGGGCCATGATGTGGCGCCGACCATCGGCGCCGATCAGTGCACGGCCGGCATCAATTTCGATCCCGTCCGCCCGTTGCGCGACATCCTGTTGGACTACAGGCGGGTGCTGGAGCACACCTACAGCCCGGCGGCCTATGCAGGACGCGTCGACCGCCTGATGACGCTGCTCGACCGATCCAGGCAGCGCCCCGAACTCGCCGAAGGAGATATCCGCGCCAGACTGGGGGCGATGGAGACGGTGCACAAGGTGGTCTCCGCCCTTCCCGAGGCACGGGGGCCGCTGTGGCAGACCTTCATGAATTGCGCCAAGCGTGACACCTCGTCCGCACGCATCGCCGTGCAGATGATCGCGGCCTATGCGCATCTCGGACCGTTCTCGCGCAAGGTGATCGCGGCTATCGACGAGCGTCTGGCCGCGCTGGACGAGCACATGCCCAATCCCGTCGTGGAAATGGACGCGACCGAGATTCGACATCTGGCCTGAGATCCGGAAGGCCTACGGGGGCCGCGGGGCGCTTCGATGCGCCGCCGGGCAGGCCTTCTGGCAATCAAAGCGGCTGTCATGTGTGAGATCCCGGCTTGACAGCCGAACAACCTCAAGCTGATCGTCATCCGGACGACACCGGGCCTGCCATGATTTCGGTGCGCCGCTGCGTCATTGCCAGATTGGCTTTAACGGGGTTGAGCCATGTTCAGGAAGGTGATCCGCTGGTCGATTGCATTGATTGCCGTGGCGGTTCTGGCCTTTGCGTATCTGCCTTCCTTCATCGCCGATTCCATCTACAAGAACGTCGACGACATCACCGACGGCGAGATGCCCGCCACGGTCACCGCCTTTCAATCGGGGCCGGACGTCGTCAGTACCATCGGCGGCAGCGGCGAGGGTTTGAACTGCAGCCTGCCGCCCTGGGCCAACATCTTGTTCGACGGCGGGACGGATTCCAACCAGAAGCGCCATCTCGTCCTGCAGCGCTTCAGGCAGGCCTGCGTCTTTCACGACCTGTGCTATCGCCACGGCCTTGCGACCTACGGCTATAACCAGAACGACTGCGATCGCATTCTGCAAAACGCGGCTTTTCGGCTGTGCGTGTACATACGAAACAGCAGTCAGGAGAGCGGCGCGGCGCGCTGTCAGACCGATTCCAAGATGGTTCTGGCCGGCGTGAGTCTCGGAGGGTACGACGCCTATCGCGGTTGGGACCGGTCGACCTATTTCGAATTCGACTCGGATCCGTCGCGATCGAACGGGTTTCAGGTCAGTCGCGTGGTCGATCATCCATTCAAGGCGACGCTACCTGCCAAATACGCAGATGACCCCGATCAGGTCATTCTCATGTTCGAGAACCTTCGCTCCAATCTGGCCGTGACCTGCATCACCTGCGCGACTGTTCCCGTTCTCGAGTGGACCACCGATCCCAACGCCGTCAGCGCCGAACTGCGCTCGGTCGGGGTGACGCGGTTGCCGGACGTGCTGCTCAAGCGCGTGCCCATGCTGACCGAAACCATGCCGGTCTGGTTGCCGCCACGCCGGCGGCACGCGGCGCCGCATCTCCTGGTCGATGGAGCGGGCAAGAACCATCTGATCTGGATGAGCCGGAACAACTCGGAGAACAGCATATCCTGTGTCGTCAGCGCCGATGCGGCGCGACTCCTCACCAATACCTTGCCGACCCGGGATCTCTGCTCGGTCGATGCGGGCCCATCGCTGACCCGCGTGGAAGTCGACATGTTCGCGACCTCTCCGCTTCCGATGGAGGTACCCGGAAGTTCGGATCTCATCTATGCGACCTCGGCGAGCCCACAGAAGACGACAGAGCACCATCTGAGCTTCTGTTCGCGCTCTGCGTCCCGGAAGGTCGAGGAGACCGACCATGACGATCGGTCCAAATGCGTCACCTTCCCCGAAACGGAGGTCCGCAACGGCGCGGCGCTCGGCGCATTTCAGAACTTTCCGCTGGTTCGCCCCGGGCAGCAGATCTATTTCGCGCGGGACATCGCACAGCAGGCGGACTCGCTGCTGACCGCCGCCCGGCAGCGCGCCTTCGGCAATAGCTTTTCGCCCGAAGGCGCCCTGCTCGTGATCGACGTTGCACCGCCGCTCGCCGCAAAAGGACCCCTCTCGGCCAGGCTGAAGAAGATCGTGCGGTTCGACATCGACGATCGCTTCGATCCGATGATGCCGATCACGCGCAAGGTGGACGACCTGCGCTTCCTGAGCCTCGGGGCGACGAAGTCGAACGTGCACCTTCGCATGATCGATTTCGCCAAGGACAAGCCCTCCGTCGGCAATGTGCAACTGATGATGGGCAACGGCGAGGTGGAACTGGATCGCTCCTGGGCAGAGAGGCCCATGCTGGTGCTGGAGACCAGGGACGCGCGACCCAGAACCAAGCTGGTGTTCTCGCGCGGAGAAGTCGCGGTCCAGGCGGACAAGCCCGTCACGTCCGACGCGACGACGGAAGCGTTGACGCTGCAGACATTGGTTTTCGAACGCGATGCCGCGGCGCCTTCGAATATGCCCTTCGTGAAATCGGCCGGAGCGGCGTGCCGGGTCGTATACGAGTTCGCACCGAACCACACCGACTGGCCGTGCTACCGCGCGTTCGATCCCGAACGTACGATGCGGGCGTCGCCGGCGACGCGGATGCAGGCCTCCCAGATGCTGGTCGGGCGGTTCACCCGAGCCGGCGGCCATGGCATCGCATTTCCCGATCTCTGCCTGAAATCAGAGCCGATCATTCTGGCGCCGCAAGGAAGCACGTTTGTGCCCGTGAACGAGACCGCGGGTTGGACAGGGCCGCCAAGGCTGACACGGACGGTCACATGCGAGCCGCTCGATACGGCGGCAGTCGTGAGCCGTCCGATCGCGCAGAAGGCGCCGTGAGGGTCGCCTGAAAAGCGCGCCAACGCGTCCGGTCTACTTCACGGCGAGCCGCAGGAAGCTCATCACGCTGCCGAGCGCGGCAAAGCCTGCGCCAAGCGCGAGCGCCAGTGTCGCGCCGTCGTGACCCGCGAGCGCGAAGCAGGCGGCGGCGAGCGCCGCGCCGGTCGTCTGTCCCGTCAGGCGCGCAGTGGCGACGATGCCCGAGGCGCTGCCGCTGCGGTGCGGCGGCGCGCTCGACATCACCGCCTTCATGTTCGGCGCCTGGAAGAAGCCGAACCCCATGCCGCAGATCACCATGCGCCAGATGATGTCGGGAATCGCAGGATTGGCCGGCAGCATGGCGAGCAGCGCCATGCCGAGGCCGAGCAGCACGAGGCCGATGCCGCCGAGCAGGCCGACGGCATAGCGGTCGGAGAGGCGTCCCGCGATCGGCGCCATGATGCCGACCACCAGCGGCCAGGGCGTCATGAAGAAGCCGGTCTCGACCTGAGAGCGGCCGAGCACGTCCTCGAAGTAGAACGGCAGCGAGACGAAGGCGAGCCCCTGCACCGCGAAGGAGCACACCGCGGTCGCCGCCGACAGCGCGAACATCGGCCGGCTGAACAGATCGATCGGCAGCATCGGCGCGGGATGGCCGGCATGGCGGCGCGTCAGGATGAAGCCGAGCGCGAGGGCGGAGACCAGTTCGATGCCCACGACCACCGGCGACAAATTGTGCGCGGCGCTGCCGATGCCGGTGATGAACAGGCCGAGGCAGGCGACGGCGAGGATCGCGCCGAGAAAATCGAAACCATGATCGGCGCGCGGGGTCTTCGGCAGCATCGCAAAGCCGATGCCGATGGCGACGAGGCCGAACGGGATGTTGACGGCGAACAGCCAGGGCCACGGGCCGATCGCCAGGATGGCGGAGGCGATCGAGGGACCGAAGGTGAAGGCGGTCGCGACCACCAGCGCGTTGTGGCCGAAACCGCGGCCCTGCAGCCGTCCGGGATAGACGAAGCGCACCAGCGCGGTGTTGACGCTCATGATGCCGCTCGCGCCCAGGCCCTGCAGCGTGCGCGCGACGAGCAGGCTGTCCAGCGACCACGCCACCGCGCAGAGCAGCGAGGCGATGGTGAACAGAATGAGGCCGCCGAGATAGATGCGCTGGTGTCCGACGATCTCGCCGAGCGCGCCCAGCGGCAGCAGCGTCGCGACCAGCGCGATCTGGTAGACGTTGACGACCCAGACCGACTGCTCCGGGCTCACATGCAGATCGGCGGCGATGGCGGGCAGGGCGATGTTGGCGATCGCGGTGTCGAGCGAGGCCATCGCCAGCGCGGTGAAGATCGCAGCGATGGCCCAGCGCCGCTGGCCGGCCGGCAGGCCATCGGACATGGTGTGATCGGGCTCGCGCGTGGCGGCCGGTAACGTGATTGTCATTGCCTCGTTGTCATTGCGTTCGCGCGTTGCTCCGGCGGCGGAGCTGGGGCCTCTCGGCATGTACTACGGCCGGGCCGCCTGCCACAGGCACAAGCGCGCATGCTGTGTATGCGCGAAGGTTGGGCGCTGATGCCATCCACCGGCGTATGATCACGGCGGCTGTTGCAATCTTAGGAGAGCGCCATGCATATCGTCGTGTTGCCCGGCGACGGCATCGGACCGGAGATCACGACCGCGACAACGGGCGTGCTGCGGGCAGCCTCCGAGCGCTTCCAGCTCAATCTGCGCCTGGAGGAGCACGCGGTCGGTCACGTGAGCTTGAGGCTATCAGGCACCACCGTCCGCCCCGAGCTGCTCGACATCGCCCGCACGGCCGATGGGCTGATCCTGGGGCCGACCGCGACCTTCGACTTCAAGGACGAGGCGCATGGCGAGATCAATCCGTCGCGGCACTTCCGCAAGAGCCTCGATCTCTACGCCAATGTCAGGCCCGCGCGCACCTATGCCGGGCGGCCCGGCCGCCTCGGCGAGTTCGACCTCGTCGTGGTGCGCGAGAACACCGAAGGATTCTACGCCGACCGCAACATGGAGCAGGGCAATGGCGAGATGCTGGTCACGCCTGACGTCGTGATCTCGCTGCGAAGGATCACGCGGGCGTGCTGCGAGCGCATCGCGCACGCCGCCTGCCGGCTCGCGATGAAGCGGCGCAAGCATCTGACCATCGTGCACAAGGCCAATGTGCTCAAGATCGGGGACGGCATGTTCCTGGACATCTGCCGCGCGGCGGCAAGGACGTATCCCGACCTCGATGTCGACGACATCCTGGTCGATGCCATGATGGCGCATGTGGTGCGCAATCCTGACCGCTTCGACGTCATCGTCGCGACCAACATGTTCGGCGACATCCTGTCGGATCTCACGGCGGAACTCTCCGGCAGCCTGGGCCTCGGCGGCTCGCTCAATGTCGGCGACCGCTATGCCATGGCGCAGGCCGCGCACGGTTCGGCGCCCGACATTGCGGGGCAGGACGTCGCCAATCCGGTGTCGTTGATCCTGTCGTCGGCCTTGCTGCTGGCCTGGCATGGCGAGAACAGCGGCGCCGTGCGCTATGAGGAGGCTGCGCGCGCGATCGAGGCAGCGGTGGCGAAGGCGATCGGCGAGGGCAGGACCACGCGCGACGTCGGCGGCAAGCTCGGCACCATCGCAGCGGGGGCCGCGATTGCGGAGATCCTGCAGGGAGGGTGAGGAGGTCTCGCGATTTTTTTGGTGGGCTCAAGACAAAATCGCGAAAACAACCCCATGCACAGTAGAAGGCCCCCTGATCGACAAGGGATTTTTCGAGGAGCCTCGTGACGACATCCGTGACCTCGATCACGTTGACCCGTCGGGCAAAACACTGGCATGATGCTATCGTGCCGGCGGTCGTGAACGAGGGCGCATTCTCACGATGCGTGATGTCCGGCCTCACGCCATTTGGCGGCGCGCCGTCTCGCCTTGAGGCAGATCAATACTCACCCCGCAGGGCCGCCAGACCATCCATCAACGCATCGATGGAAGGCGGAGTCGATATGGGAGCTTTGCTCAGGGAAATCCGGGACACCCCTTTGCTCTGGATGCTGGTCTTTGTACCCATCGTGCTGGTGGCCGATGCGGCTGCGCCGCACTCCCACACGCTGCTCTTCGTGCTGGCCGTGCTTGCGATCGTGCCGCTGGCGGCGCTGCTCAGCCACGCCACAGAAACGGTCGCTGCCAAGACCGGCGATGCCGTGGGCGGACTGCTCAATGCAACGCTCGGCAATCTGACGGAGTTGATCATCGCCATCACGGCACTGCGGGCGGGCCAGTACATGCTGGTGAAGGCCTCGATTGCGGGCGCGATCGTGACCAACGCGATATTCATGCTCGGCGCCTGCCTGCTGATCGGCGGCATGCGCTACCATGTGCAGGAGTATAACCGCGCCGGCGCGCGGCTCTCGTCCGGCTTGTTGTTGATGGCAACGGTCGCGCTGCTGGCGCCTTCGGCCGTCGCCGACCTCGAACATCTGCCGCAGGGCGGAGGCGTCCTTCACAAGCTGAGCGTCGGCATTTCGATGCTCCTCATCGTCGCTTACGCGCTGGGCCTGTGGTTCTCGCTCGGGACACACAAGGAATTGTTCGCAAGCGCCGATCACGGCGAGCACGAGGAAGCGCACTGGCCGATCGGGGTTGCCGTCGGAACGCTGCTGGTCGTCACCGTGCTGGTCGCGCTGGTGAGCGAGATCTTCGTGGAATCGGTGCAGAAGGCGGCGGAAACCTTCGGAATGAGTCCGGCCTTCGTCGGCTTCATCATCGTTTCGCTGGTCGGTGCGGCCGCCGAATTCGCGGTGGCGTTTGCCGCGGCGCGCAAGGACCGGCTCGACATGGTCGTCAGCATTGCGCTCGGCAGCGCCTCGCAGATCGCGCTATTCGTTGCACCTGCACTGGTGCTGCTGAGCTACGTCGTGGGACCGACGCCGATGAACCTTCAGTTCTGGCCGGGCGCCGTCACAATGGTGATGATTGCAACTGTTACGGCGACCTTCATCACCACAAGCGGTCGCTCGGCATGGTTCGTCGGCGCCTTGATGATCTTCATCTACGCCGTGTTTGCCCTGACCCTGTATGTCGTCCCGCCGGCGGGTCAGGAATGAGGTGCTGCTGCTTGTCGGCACGGGCGTGAATTGGCCTGTCGGGGAATGGCGGCGCGCGGCAAGCCATCCTCCGAAGAGGCGAATGCGTTCCCGCTAATAGGCCCAGTAGCTGCCGGAGGGCGAGCAATTGTCGCCGCCATAGCCATAGCCGTAGTTGCCGCCGCCATAACCGTAATACGATGCGGCCGGGGAGCTGTAGCCGTAGGCCGGATAACCGCCATAGTAGCCACCGCCACCGTAGTACCCGCCATAGCCGCGGTAATAAGCGCTCCGCGCAATCGCGCCGCCGCCGACGGCGCCGGCAACCGCACCATAACCGAGCCCGCGATAATCGTAGCCGCGATAACCCCAGCTGCCCCGATAGCCCCAACCACGACCGCGGTAGCCCGATCCGACGCCGCGATAGCCGTAGCCGCCGCCGCGCCAGCCGCCAACCCATCGCACTTCAGTGGTGTTCCGATCGACCATCGATTTCATCGTCGAAGCGCGGCCACGCCTTTCCGGGATGGCGCTGCCGTGGCTGGCTTGATCTAGATCAAGCGTGACACAGTCCGTAGGATGAGCAGAGTCGCCGCCGCGCTCGTCACGCCTTCGCATCGCGGCAGCAACTTTATGTGGACGCGGCCGCAGTTTTGCGGACCATCGGCCTTGCAGCTCCACATTGCAGCCTGTGAACAGAAGACGACCTTGCCGCTTGAACTGCTCACATGACCAATGAGGCGGTCAAGGTCATTGTAACCGGCGGGATAACTGACCGCGCTGGAACTATGCTCGAATGATTGCGCCGCTCAACCTTCAGCGCCCATCGTCTTCAACGCCCAGGTTCAAAGTCCAAGGCGTTGCAGCACCAGCTCGTTCGATTGGGCGGGCAAGGACGGCAGCCGCCTCTTCAGTTCGGCGAAGGCTCTGTCCGTGATGTCGAGCGTGTTGTCGATGTCGTCCGTCGTCAGGGCAGCGTTGAAGAACATGTTGTGATAGGGGTGAAGGTAGGCCCCGGACCGAACTGCAAAGCCGGCCCAGAAGTAACCCTTCCGCATGTCCGGATCGTCGTCGAACAGGATTTGCGGCATCTGCGACGGTCCGGTCTGGCGAACCGCAATGCCGTGCGCGGAGGCCTGCGCCGCGATCCCCGCCCGCAGCCGCGTGGAATTGGCGATGATCCGTTCGAGATAATCGGTCGTCCGGATCTCCCGCAGGGTCGCGATCGCCGCCGCCATCGGCACGGCGGAGAACCAGAAGGATCCCGTGACGTAGATGCTCGACGCTGCGCTGCGGGCCTTCTCCGAGCCGAGAAGGGCCGAGATCGGATAGCCGTTGGCGAGCACCTTGCCCCATGCGCTGAGATCGGGCTGAACCCCGTGCACCGACCAGCTGCAGTCGCGCGAGAGGCGAAAGCCGGTGCGTACCTCGTCGAGGATCAGCAGCGCATCCGCATCATCGCAGAGCTTCCTCAGTCCAAGCGCATAGTCGGCCGAGGGCGCGTACTGGTCGTTGAACGTCTCGTGACGGAATGGCGTCGCGAAGACGCCGGCGACGTCGCCAGCGGCCTTGCGAAACGCCTCCGTCGCACTGTCGAGGTCGTTGTAGTCGAAATAGATGATGTGGGCCCGGTCCTCCGCGGTGATGCCCTTCATGTTGGGAGTATTCCAGGGGGCGGCGCCGTGATAGGCGCCCTTCGCGACGAGAATTTTGCGGCGATCCCGATAAGCCCGTGCCGTCACCATCGCCATCGAGGTCGCATCGCTTCCGTTCTTGCAGAACATGGCCCAGGCCGCATGCCCGATCATCGATACGAGGTCTTCCGCAAGCACGACCATGGCCTCGGAGGGGCCGGTCATGGTGTCTCCCATCGCGGCCTGAGCCCGTGCGGCTTCCTCGATGCCGCGGTGCCGGTAGCCGAGCAGATTGGGACCGAACGCACACATGTAGTCGACGTAGCGGTTGTGATCGCAGTCCCAGAGATAGGCTCCCTCGGCTCGCGAGAAGAATTGCGGAAAGTCCTCTGAAAGAAGGGCGACCGATTCGTGACCATACATGCCCTTCGGGATCACCTGCCGTGCGCGTTCGCACAGTTCGGAGTCCTTCGAATTTCTCATCATGGAGTGTCCTGTCGGATTTGGGGCCGCGCGTCAGCTCGGCATCGCGATGTCGGGACGACGCTGTCTCCACGGCATTGCAGCCTCGAAGGCGGCGGCTGCCTGCAGGACGCCAAGATCGGCGAAGCGACGGCTGACGATCTGCAGGCCCACGGGCAGGCCGGCGCGGGTCATGCCGCAAGGCACGCTCGCCGCCGGGTGGCTCGACATGTTGAAGGGGTAGAGGAATTCCGACCATTCAAGCCAATCCCAATCGTGCTCGGGCCAGTGTTCCGGCCTGACCCGCTCGACGGGAAAGGCCGCAACCGAGGCGACCGGCGTGACGAGATAATCCCAATCCTCGAGAAAGCTCGATATCTGCGCGACGTACGCGAATTTGCGCTCGCGCATGTTCATGTACTCGGTCGCGGAATAGTTGGCTCCCTCGCGAATGCAGGCGACGAGGTCGCTGCCCATGCTGCCTTCCCATTCCGGCAGCAGTCCAGCCCGGCGCCCCCAGAGAGCCGCCCAGAAGAAGCGCCCGAGCTCCGGTCCCTGCGGCCCCCATTGCGGCGTCACGATCTCCACTTCGGCCTGAAGCTCTCCGGCAAAGACCTTGGCCGCCGATGCAACGATTCCTGCGATCTCGTCATCGACACGGGCGTGACCGAGGTCCGGGCTGAAAGCGATGCGCTTGCCCTTCATCGAGGCCTTCAGCTTCGCGAGGTAGGCATCGGGCGCCGCTTCGCAGGATGTGTGGTCGAGCGGATGCGGGCCGGCCATTGTCTCCAGCATCAGCGCGGCATCGGCGACGGTTCGCGTCATCGGGCCGATATAGGTGGCGTAGTCGTTGTTGGAGACCGGCGCGTAGGGGACCCGGCCAAAGGTCGGCTTCAAGCCGAAGACGCCGCAGAAATGGGACGGCATCCGGATCGAGCCGGCTCCATCCGAGCCGAGGTGCAGCGGTCCGTAGCCGGCTGCTGCACCTGCGCCTGCGCCTGCAGACGAGGCGCCGGCATTGAAGCCGCGCTTCCATGGGTTGTGCGTCACGCCCGTCACCGGATTGCGGCTGATGCCGGACCAGCCGAATTCGGACATCGTGGTCTTGCCGAGGATGATCGCGCCGGCATCGCGCAGTCGCGCCACGACGATGTTATCCTCGCGGGCAACAGGGCCCTTCAGCGCATGCGTGCAGGTCGCCGTTTCGTAGCCGGCAACACCGAACGCGTCTTTGATCGTGACGGGAATTCCTTCGAGAGGCCGAGCCTCTCCGCTGCGCAGGCGCCGCTCGGAATCCCGTGCTGCCGCCAATGCGTCGTCTCGCATCACCACGGAGAACGCGTTGATCGCCGGCTCGAGCGCCGCGATCCGGTCGAGAATGCCCGATACGGCCTCTACCGGCGAGAGCTCGCGGCGTTCAAAGCGCGCCTTCAGTTCCAGCGCGGTTGCGTAACCCAATTCGGCGTGCAAGTCGTTCATGTTTTCGGCCATCCACCGAGGTGTTGGTTGCATGGGTCGACGTGTGATCGACGGGCCCTGGGGATCAGGCCTTCTTCACACCGTAAAACTGGGAGAAGCCCAAGGGAATGCCGCTGAGCTTCTGGGAGTACGCGGCCGGCTGCGCAAAGTAGCCGAGCGGCAGATAGGGGGTGTCCCGCATGGCCTGCGCCTGGATTTCCCGAACCAACCGCTGTCTTTCCTTGTCGTCCTCGGCCGACAGAAATGCGAGGCGCAGGGCCTCGATCTTCTCGCTGCTCGGCCAGCCGAAGGTGCCGGCCTTGCCGATGCCCCGGAGATAGGAGTGAGCGGCGGGATTGATCGCGGACGCGCCGGGGACGTAATTGCACCATGCGCTCCAGCCGCCCTGGTCGAGCGGGCGCTGCGACGCAATACGCTGCAACACGGTGCCCCAGTCGGACACCTGGTAGTCGACCTCGAGGCCGATCTTGCGGAACATGTCGGCGGCGACCAGGCTCATGGAGTTGAGGGCGTGGAGGTCGGTCGGGACGACGAAGACGATACGCTCGCCCTTGTAGCCCGCCGCCTGCAGATCGCGCTTGGCCTTGGCGTAGTCCGGCGCCCCCGCGAAGACGTCCATGCCGGCATCGTTTGCGAAGGGGGAGGCGGGCAGGAAGAAGCCGACATTGTCCTTCCAGAAATTGCCATTGATGCCCATGACGGCCGTCATGAATTCCGTCTGGCTGATGGCCGACAGGATGGCGCGACGGATTGCGGGATTGTCAAAGGGGGGAACGAGATGATTGAGCCTGATCATCGCGAGATAGCCGCCGGTGTCCTTGACCTCGACCTTGATGTTGCCTCGCTTGGCGAGCAGCGGCAACAAGTCCGGAGTCGGTTGCTCCCACCAGTCGACTTCGCCGACCTGAAGGGCGGCCGCGGCCGTCGCAGCATCCGGCAGAACGCGCCAGATCACGCGGTCGAGGTGGACGGTCTTGGGGCCGGCCATGAAGCTGGCGGTGCCTGACGCTCGCGGGACGTAACCGTCAAACCGCTTGTAGACGACCTGGGATCCGACGATGCGTTCGTCCGGCACGAACTGGAACGGTCCGCTGCCGATCATCTCCTTGACCTGCTCCGTGCCCGGCGTGAGCGCAAGGTGCTCGGGCATGACGGGGCACACGCTCGATGGCTTGCCCAGCGCATAGGCCAGCAAAGGAAAAGGCTTCTTCAGGTCGAAGACAATCGTATTGTCGGACGTTGCGGAGAGTTCAGCGGTGGCGTTGCGAAGATCTCCACCGAAGACGTCTCGGCTCCACCAGCGCTTGATGCTGGCCACGGCATCCCGCGCCAGGACCTGTTCGCCGTCGTGAAACTTCAATCCCTCTCGCAGCGTCAAGGTCCAGCGCAGGCCGTCGCGATCGATCTCGTGACCAGCCACCATCTGCGGCTGTGCTTCGAAGCGTTCGTCGACGCCGTAGAGCGTGTCGAACACCAGCAGTGCATGGTTGCGGGTCACAAGCCCCGTCGTCTGCACTGGATCGAGCAAAGTGAGATCGGATTGAGGAACGAAGGTCAGGACCTTCTCACCCGCCGCCGAGGCGAGGCGAGGCGCTGCAACTGTGGCCGTTGCCGTGGCGGTTGCGGCTTTCAAGAAGTCTCGGCGGTTCATGGCACTCCTTTCAGGGGAAACGGAGATCAGGCGGCGGACCTCACCACGTGCGGGATGATACTGATATAAATTTCGATTATAAAGCGGAGTCTTTGGGCGCGTCCCTCCAGGGAAAGAATCCCTGCATTTTCACGATCATACGGAAATATGAGCAAAAAGTGGTCACCGCGCCGCCCACGGCGGAAGCGGGAGCCTTCGATGTCCCGGGAGATAGTGGAATTTTATATGATTAGAGGAGCGTCAGGGGGCGCGCCGATCGACGACTTCCGGCAGGTAGCATCGCAAATATGCGATGGAGCATCTGATCGATTCCTCGAGATATTCCGGGGTGATGGATCGATGGAGGCTGTAGGAGAGCGCCCAGATGCCATCCACGAGCGCGATCGACACCGCGACCCATTTCTCCAGATCCGGTACCTTGGGCATGTCGAACGTCGCACGCAGATAGGCGGTACGCTGCTTCGCGAGATGGGCGTTGCCGCTGAGATCCGTGTTTCTCACCTCGACGCTGACGCCTGCGCCCATGAAAAGACGCAGCGCTGCAGGATTGCGGTTCAGATGCGCTGCGCCGGCCTTCTGGCTGTTGGCGATGTAGTGCTGCCAAGTCTGGGGACGAGGATGAACCGGGCCCGCGGCGCGTGCCGCGATCTCGGCGTGGTAGCGTTGCGCCAGGGCTACAAAGGCGGCGCCTCGGTTCGGAAAGAAGTGATAGACCGAGGCGAGAGGCACATCTGCTCTCTCGGCGATTTGAGCGAGACTGATATCCTCGTCCAGCCGTTCGGCGAGCAGGTCTGCGGTGGCATCGAGCAGAAGCTGAAGCCGCTCGCGACCGCGCTTGCGCATCGGCGAACGACGTCCAGCACCCAATTCTTTGCCGTTCCCCAAACTGTTTCGCCATCACGCACAGAGATTCAGACGAAGCACGGCGCGAAATACTGAAATGCACTGCGCTCTTCGACAGCCGGGCGTGTACCGGTCATCGTAATTATCACCAACCCCTTGGCCAGATCAACCGGCGCTGCCGACGTGAAGCCGTCGCATCGCGTCGGCCGCGGGGCGTCGCGGTCGTCTGTCACCCACCCTAAAACTGATATCTCCGCAATCCCCCATCCACCGGGATCACCGTGCCCGTGATGTAGCGCGCCACCGGTGAGGCCAGAAACACCGCGAGGGCCGCGAGATCTTCCGGTTCGCCCCAATAGCCCACCGGAATTTCTTCCTCGGCAAAACGCTCGCGATAATCCGGCGCGTAGTTGCGGCGGATCTGTTCGCTCATGATGCGGCCGGGCGGGATGCAGTTGACGGTGATGCCGTGCGCGCCGATCTCGCGCGACAGGCCCTTGGCCCAGGCGTGCACGGCGGCCTTGGCGGCGAAGGCGGCGTTGAGGCCTTCCGGCTCGGACTTGCCGGTAATGTTGACGATGCGGCCCCATTTGCGTTCGATCATCTGCGGCAGCAGCGCATGCGCGATGCGGCGATAGCTGGTGAAGTTCAGCGCGATCGCCTCGTCCCATTTGCTGTCGGGCGCATCGACGGGGAGGGGACGGCTGCCGCCGGCATTGTTGACGAGAATGTCGACATGGCCGACCTCCTTCAGCGCGAAGGCCGCAATGTTCTCGGCGGCATCCTTGGCCATCACATCCTGCTCGAACGGCGTGATCAATCCGCCGCCGACGTCTTTCGCCAGTTCGGCCAGCAGGTCGGTGCGGCGCGCCACGCCGATGACGCGCACGCCTTCGGCCGCGAGGCCCCTGGCGATGGCGCGGCCGATGCCGATGCTCGCGCCGGTGACGACAGCGGTTTTCGATTTGAGCCCGAGGTCCATGGTCGCATGCTCTCTTGGTTGCTTTGCGTTTTGCCGTTCGTTTCCTGCCCCGCCCCGCGTGCGGCGATTTGCCGAACCGAGACGAGCAGTGGTAACCAGGAGCCTCGGCGAAGGAAACACGAAAAAGAAAAGGCTCAAATGATGGTCTGGGATCCGCAGCAATATCTGAAGTTCTCCGGCCATCGGCTCCGGCCCGCCGTCGACCTCCTGATGCGGATTCCGGATTTTGCCCCGCGCACGATCGCCGATCTCGGCGCCGGCGCCGGCAACGTGACGAAGCTGATCAGGGAGCGCTGGCCGGATGCGCGCGTGACCGGCGTCGAGGGCTCGGCCGAAATGGTCGCCGCGGGGCGGAAGGCGGCGCCGGACGTGGAATGGTCGCACGAGGATCTCGGCCATTGGAGTCCCGCCGGGCGGTTCGATCTGATTTATTCCAATGCCGCACTGCACTGGCTGCCCGATCATGCGGCACTGTTTCCGTCGCTGATGGAGAAGGTGGCGCGTGGGGGCATCTTAGCAGTGCAGATGCCGCGCAACTTCACCGCGCCTTCGCATGTGCTGATCGGCGAGACCGCACTGGACGGTCCGTGGCGGTCCAAGGTGGAGCATCTCGTCACCCCGCCGCCGGTCGAGGGACCTGCCTTCTATCACGATCTGCTTGCGCCGATGTCGGCCAACATCGACATATGGGAGACCGAGTATCTCCAGGTGCTCGAGGGCGAGAACCCCGTGAAGGAATGGACCAAGGGGACCTGGCTCACGCGCTATCTCGACGTCCTGCAAGGCGAAGAGAAGATCGCGTTCGAAGCCGCCTACGGGATGCGCGTTGCAAAGGCCTATCCGAAGAATGCTGCGGGGCAGACGCTGTTCCCGTTCCGGCGCCTCTTCATGGTCGCCCAGCGCAAAGGCTGATTGAAGTGCCGCATTGCGGCATAAAGCGCACGTTCCCTTTGGACTCGCGCGGACACCGGGTTGCGCATGCAGCGGTCCTCAAGTTAGCTTGGCTGCGGCAAACAGGGCTTGGGGTCCAGTTGTTCGGGTAGCGGATTGCTGCCAGGACTGACCTGAAAAGCAAGAAGAACCCGGTTTCCGAGTTGTTGGGAGGTACGTTCATGCGCAAGCTGCTTGCCGCGGTCGCCGCCGCGGCTGTTTTCTTGGCTCCCGCCATCGCCCAAGCCCAGAGTCCCATCGTCATCAAGTTCAGCCACGTGGTCGCCAACGACACTCCGAAGGGCAAGGGCGCGCTGAAATTCAAGGAGCTCGCCGAGAAATACACCGACGGCAAGGTCAAGGTCGAAGTCTACCCGAACTCCACGCTCTACAAGGACAAGGAGGAGATCGAGGCGCTGCAGCTCGGCTCGGTGCAGATGCTTGCGCCGTCGACGGCGAAATTCGCGCCGCTCGGCATCAAGGAGTTCGAGGCGCTCGACCTGCCCTGGCTGTTCAGGGACGACCAGACCTATGCCGGCGCGATGAAGGGCACGATCGGCAAGTGGCTGTTTCAGAAGCTCGAGGCCAAGGGCATCACCGGGCTCGCCTATTGGGACAACGGCTTCCACATGCTGTCCGCCAACCGTCCCTTGCTGAAGCCGACTGATTTCCAGGGGCTGAAATTCCGCATCTCCGGATCGAAGGTCGCCGACCAGTATCTCCGCATCATGGGCTCGATCCCGCAGATCATGGCGTTCTCGGAAGTTTACCAGGCCTTGCAGACCGGCGTGGTTGACGGCTGCGAGAACACGGCGTCAAACTACCTCACGCAGAAGTTCTACGAGGTGCAGAAGGACATCACCGTATCCTATCACGCGCATCTGCAATATGCTGTCATCGTCAACTCGAAGTTCTGGTCAGGTCTTCCGCCCGATATCCGCACCAAGCTGGACAAGGCGATGGCGGAGGCGACCGACTACACCAACTCGATCGCGCGCCAGGAGAACGAGGACGCGCTGGCCGAGATCAAGAAGACGGGGAAGACCAATCTGCATTATCTCACCGACGCCGACCGCAAGGCCTGGCAGGAGGCGATGCAGCCGACGTATAAATGGGCAAAGGGGCGGGTCGGGCAGGAGGTGCTCGATCTCCTCGCCAAGGAACTCGACGTCAAGATGAACTGACGGGCTGCGCCCTAATAAGAACAATACCAACGGTCGGGGGTGATCGCACTCCCGGCCGTTGCGCTTGAATGATCCAATCCGGGGGGACCAAGTTGTTGCGCGCGCTGAATCGTTTTCTCGATCATCTCGAGGAGTGGCTGATCGCGACGATGATCGCGGCTGCGACATCGCTCATCTTCGTCGCCGTGCTGCACCGCTACGGTGCCGGGCTGTCGATCGACATCGCGAAATGGGCGGAAGCGCGAAATCTCGCCTTCCTCGCCGTGCCGGCGCGAGCGGTGTTCGTGTGGCTTGCCGCGCTCGACCTGTCCTGGGCGCAGGAACTCTGCATCTACATGTTCATCTGGATGGCGAAGTTCGGCGCCGCCTATGGCGTGCGGACCGGCATCCATGTCGGCGTCGACGTGCTGGTCAACATCCTGCCTGGCGGGTCGCGCCGGCGCGTGATCACCTTCGGCCTTCTGTGCGGCGCGCTTTTCACCGCCATCGTCGGCTATTTCGGGGCCGCCTTCGTCACCCACATGTGGCAGAGCGGCCAGCAATCCAACGATCTCGAAGCGCCGATGTGGATGGTCTATCTCACGATCCCGCTCGGCTCCGGCCTGATGTGCTTCCGCTTCCTGCAGGTCGCCTGGTCGTTCTACCGCACCGGCGAGCTGCCGCATCACGACATGGCGGGCGTCGAGGGTGTCGAGGCGGATCCGGTGCATCCGGCGCCGGTCACGCCGAGCCAGGTCGTCCGCGACGAGCGCAGCCCGCTCGGCTGGATCCTGATGCTGCTGCCGGTCCTGATCGTCGCGATCTGCTTCGCCCATGCAGGCCATCTCGTCACGCTGCCGCAGGGCGTGCGCGTCGCCATCGTCTTCGCGCTGCTGCTCTCGCTGATGCTGACGGGCATGCCGATCTCGATCGCCCTGGGTCTGACCGTGCTCAGCTTCATGTTCACGCTGACCGACGTGCGAACGGAATCGGTGGCGCTGAAGCTGTTCACCGGCATCGAGAATTTCGAGATCATGGCGATCCCGTTCTTCATCCTCGCCGGCAACTTCCTGACCCATGGCGGCGTGGCGCGGCGGATGATCAACTTCGCGACCTCGCTGGTCGGCCATTGGTACGGCGGTCTGGCGCTGTCGGGCGTGGTCGCCTGCGCGCTGTTTGCCGCCATCTCCGGCTCATCGCCGGCGACCGTCGTGGCGATCGGCTCGGTGATCCTTCCCGCGATGGTCGCGCAAGGCTTTCCGAAGCGGTTCGGCGCGGGCGTGATCACGACGTCGGGCTCGCTCGGCATTCTCATTCCGCCGTCGATCCCGATGGTGCTCTACGCCGTGTCCACCAACAGCTCGGTCGGCAAGCTGTTCATCGCCGGCATCGTGCCGGGGCTTGCGCTCGCCTCGCTGCTCGGCGCAACGACGTTCTATCGGGCCTGGCGCAACGACTATCCGCGGATGCCGAAAGCCACCTTCCGCGAGCGTTTCGATGCGTTCCGCAAATCGATCTGGGGCATCCTGCTGATCGTGATCGTGATCGGCGGCATCTATAGCGGCCTGTTCACGCCGACCGAAGCTGCCGCTGTGAGCGCGGTCTACGCCTTCATCGTCGCCGTGTTCATCTACAAGGACCTGAGGCTGCGCGACGTGCCGCGCGTGCTGCTGTCATCGGCGAATCTCTCCGCGATGCTGCTCTACATCATCACCAACGCCGTGCTGTTCTCGTTCCTGATGACCTACGAGAACGTGCCGCAGGCGCTGGCGCAATGGATGATCGACCAGGGCCTGGGGTGGATCGGCTTCCTCCTGCTCGTCAACCTGCTGCTGCTGATAGCGGGCAACGTGATGGAGCCGTCCTCCATCATCCTGATCATGGCGCCGATCCTGTTTCCGGTCGCGATCAAGCTCGGCATCGACCCCATCCATTTCGGCATCCTGATGACGGTCAACATGGAGGTCGGGCTGTGCCATCCGCCCGTCGGCCTCAACCTCTACGTCGCCTCCGGCATCGCCAAGATGGGAATCACCGAACTGACGGTCGCGGTGTGGCCGTGGCTGCTGACGATGCTGGGATTCCTCGTCGTGGTGACGTACTGGCCCGGCCTGTCGCTCTGGCTGCCTCGCTTGCTGGGGATGTAGTGGCGCGAGCGGCACGAACGGTGCACCCTCTCCCCGGTCGGAACACCCCCTGTGGGAGAGGGTACATCGCAACGAAGCGGCGAGCCGGGTGAGGGGTCTCTCTCCTCACGAACAGTATTGCGAATGGAAAGAACCCCTCATCCGGCGCTTCGCGCCACCTTCTCCCACAAGGGGAGAAGGGAAGAGAACTCCGTCTTGGAGGAACGAGCATGACCGAACTCAGCAATGAGCCGAAGGACGCATCGTCGTCCGTCATCGCGCAGCAAACGGTGATGCTGAACGCCTTGCCGTTTTCCGACACACGCGACTTCGACGACGCCGCGCGCGGCTTCCTCGGCACGATCGAGAATGCAACGATCACGAATCCGCAAGGGCGGACGGTCTGGAGCCTCGAGCCCTATGGCTTCCTGTCCGCCGAGCAGGCGCCGCACACGGTCAATCCGAGCCTGTGGCGGCAGTCGCGCCTCAACCTGCAGCACGGCCTGTTCGAGGTCGTGCCCGGCGTCTATCAGGTACGCGGGCTCGACATCGCCAACATGACGCTGATCGAGGGCGACAGCGGCGTCATCGTCGTGGACACCCTGACCTCGATCGAAGGCGCCCGCGCCGCGCTCGATCTCTATTTCAGGCATCGCGGCCTGAAGCCGGTCTCGGCCGTCATCTTCACGCACACCCACACCGACCATTGGGGCGGCGCGCGCGGCGTGCTGGCGGAGGATGCACTCGCCACCGGCAGCGTGCCGATCATCGCGCCGAACCTGTTCATGGAGCACGCCGTCTCCGAGAACATCATCGCAGGACCTGCGATGCTGCGCCGGGCGCAGTACCAGTTCGGACCCCTTCTCGCCAAGGGCGTGCGCGGGCAGGTCGATTGCGGTCTCGGCAAGTCGATGGCGGCGGGCTCCGTTGCGCTGCTGCGCCCCACGGACCTGATCATGGCGACCGGCGATACGCGCGTGATCGACGGCGTCGCATTCGAATTCCAGATGGTGCCGAACAGCGAAGCACCGGCGGAGATGCACTTCTTCGTTCCGCGCTATGGGCTGTTGAACCTCGCCGAGAACTGCACGCACAATTTCCACAATCTGCTGCCGTTCCGCGGCGCCGACGTGCGTGACGCGCTGGCCTGGTCGAAATATCTGGGCGAGGCTTTTCAGCTCTGGGACGGCAAGGCCGAGGCGATGTGCGGCCAGCACCATTGGCCGGTGTGGGGACGCGAGCGCATCGGCACGATGATCCGGCAGCAGCGCGACCTCTACAAGTTCGCGCATGACCAGACCATCCGCCTGATGAACCACGGCCTGACCGCGGCCGAAATCGCCGAAACGATCCAGCTGCCGAAGAGCCTGGAAGGCGCCTGGCACGGCCGCGGCTATTACGGCCACATCCGGCACAATGTGAAGGCGATCTACCAGAAATATCTCGGCTGGTACGATGCCAATCCGGTCAATCTCGATCCGCTGCCGCCGGTCGAGGCGGGCAGGAAGTATGTCGAGTACATGGGCGGCGCGGACGCGATTCTGGCGCGGGCGCGCACCGATTTCGACAAGGGGGAATTCCGCTTCGTCGCGCAGGTGCTCGGCCATCTCGTCTTTGCCGAGCCGGACAATGCGGCGGCGCGCGCACTCCTGGCCGATACGCTGGAGCAGCTCGGTTATGCCGCCGAGAGCGCGACCTGGCGCAACGCCTATCTGTTCGGCGCGCAGGAATTGCGCCAGGGCATGCCGAAGGTGCCGGCGCGTCCGCCGATGCCGCGGGAGACGCTGGCGGCGCTGCGCACCTCCCAGCTCTGGGACGTGCTCGGCATCCGCCTCAACGGTCCCAAGGCGGAAGGCAAGCACATCGTCCTGAACTGGCGCTTTTCCGACACCGGCGAGACGTTCGTGCTCAATCTGGAGAACTGCGCGCTCACTTACACCGAGGGCGGGCAGGCGGAAAATGCGGACGCCAGCTTCACGCTCGCGCGGTCGACGCTCGATGAGGTGATTGCGAAGCTGACGAGCTTTCCGGAAGCGGTTGCCGCAGGCAAGGTCAAGCTCGCGGGCAATCCGATGAAGCTCGCCGAGCTGATGGGACTGATGGACGAGTTTCCAAGGATGTTCGAGATCGTCGAGCCGAAGCGGGCGGTGGTGAGATAGTCTACTGTCGCCCCACATTCAGTGTCGTCCCCGCGAAGGCGGGGACCCATAACCCCAGGGAGACGTGTTGGGCGAGACTGGCAACTTCGAGTCTTCGTAACACCACTACTGCGGAGTATGGGTCCCGGATCGGCGCGCGCTTGCGGCGCGCTTGTCCGGGACGACAGTTGTGGGTGTGACTAGCTACTCCGCGCTGCTCACCAGCTTGATCCGCGGCGCCTGTGCCTCGGTCAGGCTGCGATAGGCCGCTAGATAGTCCAGCGCCATGCGCCGCGCCGTGAAGCGCGTCTCGAACTGTTTGCGGATCGCGGCGCGGTCGAGTTGTGGCAGGCGTTTCACCACGCCGGCAGCGCTGATGACGTCCTCGACGATGAAGCCGGTCAGCCCATCGTCGACGATCTCCGGAACCGAGCCGCGGTTAAAGGCGACCACCGGCGTCCCACAGGCCATGGATTCGATCATGACGAGGCCGAACGGCTCCGGCCAGTCGATCGGCAGCAGGAGGCCGAGCGCGCCGCTCAGGAAGTCAGACTTCTCGTGATCGCTGATCTCGCCGATGAACTCGACCAGCGGATTGTTCTCGATCATCGGCCGGATCAGCTCGTCGTAATAATCCTGGTCGGCGCGATCGACCTTGGCCGCGATCTTGAGCGGAATGCCGCAATGGGTCGCGATCTTGATGGCGCGGTCGACGCCTTTTTCCGGCGCGATGCGGCCGAGCACGGCGAGATATTCCTGTTTCGCCGGCTTCGGCGTCAGCAGGGTCTCCGGCAGGCCGTGGTGGATGGTCGTCACCCAGTTCGCCTGCGGCACCGGCCGCCGCTGCGCGTTGGAGATCGAGATGACGGGCATCCTGGAGAAGGTGTTGAAGACCGGCTGATGCTCCGGCAGGTCGAGCCGGCCGTGCAGCGTGGTCACGAATGGCGTCGGCTGCCGGTGGAACAGCGACCAAGGATAGTAGTCGAGATGGAAATGGAGGAAATCGAACTCCTCGTCGTCACATTTCTGCCGCACCCGCTCCAGCAGCACCATGTGCAGCGCGTTGGGATCGCGCACGGAACCGTCGAGACGGAGCGCCTTCGGCCACAATGCATCCAGCTTTGCCGACGTCTGCGAGTCGCCGCTGGCGAACAATGTCACGTCATGTCCAAGGGCTACCAGCTCCTCCGTCAACCAATGCACCACCCGCTCGGTGCCGCCATACAGCTTGGGTGGAACAGCCTCCGTCAACGGAGCTACCTGCGCGATGCGCATCTCACCATCTCCTCTGCGATCATGAACGTTGAAAGCCCCCGCGTGTCGGCACCGGCTATGCCAGCCAAGGGAACGTTCCCGCACTTGCGAAGTTCCTTACTCCAAACGTTACATATTCGACACGTCGGGGGACCGTCGCGATGCTGCCACTAGATCTTCGCACATCGCCCGCATCCGCATGTCGTGATGGCGTTGCCCGGGAACCGAGGCGAAGTGGTCGATGTTCACTCGGCCAGTAACGAAACGAAAATCAGCATAGCGGGGCGATAGCCATATGGATCAGCTTTCTGGATACGCGCGCAGGCCATTTGCCTTTGTCTTGCGCTATCTCCGGCGTCGTCTCGCCTCGCATCTGGTGATCCTGGCCGCCGTCGTGGCGGCCGTCGCCTGTTCCGTGGGCACCCAGTACGGCGTCAAATCCCTGGTCGACAGCCTGTCCGCCGGACCGGGGCATGGCGGCAGCGTATGGCTGGCATTCATTCTGCTCATGTCGCTGATCGCCGCCGACAACTTCCTGTGGCGGATCGCGAGCTGGACGGCGAGCTTCACCTTCGTCCGTGTCACGGGTGATTTGCGCCGTGACATATTTCGTCATCTGACCGGGCATGCGCCGAGCTATTTCTCGGACCGGATGCCTGGCATGCTGACGAGCCGCATCACGGCGACGTCGAATGCGGTGTTCACCGTCGAGAACATGTTCGTCTGGCCGCCGGCAAGCCGCTGCATGACGATTTCGCCGACAAGGCCGCGGTGGTCGACGGCGAGATGATCGACGTCATCAGCAACATGCCCCTTGTCCGTGCCTTCTGCGGTATCGGCCACGAGCATGAGCGGTTCGACGCGACGGTGAACCGGGAGCTCACCGCGCGAAGCCGCAGCCTGCGTTATCTGGAGAAGCTGCGGCTGTTGCATGCCGCCATCACCGTGCTTCTGACGATCGCGCTGATGGCCTGGGCCATCACGCTGTGGCAGAAGGGCCAGGCTACGACCGGCGATGTCGTGCTGGTCTGTACGCTCGGCATCTCCATCCTGAGCGCTACGCGCGATCTCGCGGTGGCGCTGGTCGATGTCACCCAACACGTCGCACGCCTGACCGAGGCGATCGCCACGCTGCTGGTGCCGCACGAATTGCGCGATCACCCCGAGGCCGAGCCGCTGGTGAAGAGCGGCGCTGCAATCGCATTCAACAACGTCACCTTCGGCTATCCCGGCGGCGAGAAGATCTTCGAACGGTTCAGCCTGCGGCTCCAGCCGGGCCAGCGCGTCGGCCTCGTCGGGCATTCCGGCGGCGGCAAGTCGACGCTGTTCACGCTGCTCCAGCGCTTCTACGACGTCGACGAGGGCAGCGTCACCATCGACGGCCAAGACATCTCCAAGGTGACGCAGCTGAGCCTGCGCGAGGCGATTTCCGTCGTGCCCCAGGACATTTCCTTGTTTCATCGCTCCATTCGCGAGAACATCCGTTACGGCCGGCCGAACGCGACCGACGACGAGGTGCTGCGCGCGGCGATCGCTGCGCGCTGCGACTTCGTCGAGAGCCTGCCTGACGGCCTCGACACCATGGTCGGCGACCGCGGTGTCAAGATGTCCGGCGGCCAGCGTCAGCGCATCGCGATCGCGCGCGCCTTCCTCAAGGACGCGCCGATCCTGCTGCTGGACGAGGCGACTGCCGCGCTCGACAGCGAGTCCGAGGAGGCGATCCGCGAGGCGCTGTCGCGCCTGATGCGCGGCCGCACCGTGATCGCGATCGCGCATCGGCTGGCGACGCTGCGCAATTTCGACCGCGTGGTGGTGCTGAGAAATGGTAAGATCATCGAGGACGGCTCGCCCGAGCGTCTGATGCAGGGCCACGGGCCGTATCGTGAGCTGGTCACGCGGGAAATGAGCCGGCTCGCGCAAGCTGCCGCGTAAACCAACAGTCGCGTTTCTCGAGTCGGTTGCGTTTTGAAACAGGCGCAGGGGAGCAGCTCATGTCGGCAGAAGCCGTCACCCAATTCGTCTCCGTGACGCGGACCTCGGAACAGGTCGCGGAACAACCGTTCTATATCCCAATGACGGGGCCGTCGGCGCGGCCACGGCGTTCGCTCAAGCACGACGACACTTTCATCGTGCTCGACAGCCATGGCGACATCGGCGCATCCGCCGGTGGGCCGGACGGCCTGTTCCATCACGATACGCGCTACCTCGCGCGGCTCGAGCTCGTGCTCGACGATCTCCAGCCGCTGCTGCTCGGCTCGAATCTGCGCGACGACAATTCGGCGTTGACCGTCGATCTCACCAATCCGGACATCTACCGGCAGGGCAGCCTCGTGCTGCAGAAGGACCTGCTGCACATCGTGCGCACGGTCTTCCTTTGGCGCGGCACGGCCTATCAGCGCATCGGCGTGCAGAACCATGGCGACCGGCGCACCAGCGTCGACCTGACGCTGCTGTTCGGCAACGACTTCGCCGATTTGTTCGAGGTCCGCGGCGAGCGGCGGCCGCGCCGCGGGATCGGAACCAGCCGGCTGCTCGGGCCGACCGACGTCATGTTCGAGTATCGCGGCCTCGACGAGGCCGAACGGGCCACCGGGCTGCATTTCGACCCGCGTCCGACGCGGCTCTCGGTCAATGCCGCGACCTGGGAGCTCGACCTGGAGCCGCACCAGGCCAAATCGTTGTTCGTGGCCGTGTCCTGCAACCGGCCGGTGACGGAAAAGCCGGTGCGGTTCTTCCCGGGGCTGCTGGCGCACCGCCGCGAGATGCGGCAGTCGACCATGGGCGCTGCCAGCATCGAGACTTCCAACAACATCTTCAACGAGGTGCTGTGCCAGGCCATGGCCGACCTCAACATGTTGATGACCGAGACGCCGCAGGGGCGTTACCCCTATGCCGGCATCCCCTGGTACTCGACGACCTTCGGTCGCGACGGCCTCATCACGGCGCTCCAGATGCTCTGGGTCGATCCGCGCGTCGCCAAGGGCGTCCTGCGCCGGCTTGCGCATTTCCAGGCCACGGCGAGCGATCCGCTCGCGGACGCTGCGCCCGGAAAGATCCTGCATGAGATGCGCGGCGGCGAGATGGCGGCGCTCGGGGAGGTGCCGTTCGCGCATTACTACGGCAGCGTCGATTCGACCGCGCTGTTCGTGCTGCTCGCAGGAAGCTATTTCGAGCGCACCGGCGACGAGGCCACGCTGATCGAGCTGTGGCCGGCGATCGAGGCGGGGCTGGCCTGGATCGACGGCCCTGGTGATCCTGACCAGGACGGGTTCGTCGAATATCAGCGCGCGACCGAGAAGGGGCTGGCGAACCAGGGCTGGAAGGATTCCTACGACGCGATCTTCCATGCCGACGGCCAGCTTGCTGAGGGCAATATCGCGCTTGCGGAAGTCCAGGGCTACGTCTTCGCTGCCAAGCAGCTCGCCGCGCGTTGCGCGCTGCGGCTCGGCAAGCCGGAGCGGGGACGCAAGCTCGAGGCCGATGCCAGGGCACTCGCCGAGCGCTTCGAGACGTCGTTCTGGTGCGAGGAGCTCGGCACCTATGCGCTCGCGCTGGACGGCGAGAAGCGGCCCTGCAAGGTGCGGACCTCGAACGCCGGGCAGGTCCTGTTCAGCGGCATGGTCCGCGAGGATCGCGCCCGCCTCGTCGCCGCCGATCTGATGGGGCCGCATTTCTTCTCGGGCTGGGGCATCCGCACCGTCGCGCAGGGCGAGGTGCGCTACAATCCGATGTCCTATCATGACGGGTCGATCTGGCCGCACGACAATGCGCTGATTGCGCTCGGGCTCGCGCGCTACGGCCTCAAGCATTCGGTGGCGCATGTCTTCAAGGGGCTGTTCGATGCCGCGACCTATATGGATCTGCGCCGGTTGCCCGAATTGTTCTGCGGCTTCCGGCGCGAGAAGCGGCGCGGCCCGACGCTCTACCCGGTCGCCTGCGCGCCGCAGGCCTGGGCAAGCGCGACGCCGTTCACGCTGCTGGAGGCGGCGCTCGGCCTCGAGTTCGATGTGGCGCGGGGCGAGATTCGCCTGCGCAATCCGCATCTGCCGGCGTTCCTCAACGAGGTGATCCTGCGCGATCTGCGCCTCGGCGAATCCAGCGTCGATCTTCGCGTCAGCCGCCACGGCGACGACGTGGCGCTGGAGGTGCTGCGCACACGCGGCCAGATCCAGGTCTCGATCGTGCTGGCGCGCTAGCGGTGCATCGTGAGGAGGGTGTCATGCGTGCGATCGGAGCGTTGATCCTGAGCGTGGCGATCGTGGTTGCCCTGACGGTCGCACCGTCGCGCGCCGCGGAGGATCAGCCCGCAGGCCAGAATGAAGCCAACGTGCCGCCGACGGCACCGCCGCCGGTCTCGACCGTTCCGGTGACGCCCAAGGACGCCGCGCCGCCACCGTCGGTGACCATCATTGGCGCGAGCGAGGCCCACGGCGTGCTCGGCCGCGACGTTCGCAGCGCCGCCGGCGAGGATATGGGCCGCATCGTCGACGTCATCGTCGATCGCACCGGCCATGTGCGGGCCGCGGCGATCGATTTCGGCGGCTTTCTCGGCGTCGGCAGCCGCAAGATCGTGGTGGACTGGAACGCGCTGCGCTTCGGCAAGATCGCCAACAAGAAGGACAGCATCACGCTGGAATTGACCAAGGCGCAGGTCGCGGCCGCGCCGGAATACAAGGAGGACACGCCGATCGTCGTGCTCGGCGCGTCCGGCAGCCTTCAGCCGCTGCAAGCGATCCAGTGAGGTGCCGGGAGGGCTCACCGCCTGTGCTGTTGTCGAGGAAGCCGAACCATGCGGATCGCGGCGCTCGCGGCGAGCAGGACAAGGTCGCCGCGCCGTCGGCCGCGGCTATTCCGGCGCCGTCGCGCCAGAGCCTGCGCGGCCTCGACTGGTTCATCTTCTTCCTCGCCGACGTGCAGACCGGCTTCGGCCCCTTCATCGCGGTCTACCTGACGACGCAGAAATGGACCCAGGTCGAGATCGGCCTCGTGCTGTCGATCGGCGGCATCGTCGCGTTGATCGGGCAGATGCCGGGCGGCGCGATCATCGATGCCGCGAAGTCGGAGCGCCTGGTCGCCGCCCTCGCGATTGCGACCATCGGCGTCTGCGCGCTTGCCTATGCCGCCATGCCGATCTTCCCGGTTGTGGTTGCCGCCGCCACCTTGCACGCGGCGGCGAGCTGCGTGCTCGGGCCGGCGATCGCCGCGATCAGCCTCGGCCTCGTCGGGCCGCTGGCGATCGGCGAGCGGCTCGGCCGCAACGCGCGCTTCGCCTCGCTGGGCAATGGCGTCGCTGCGGCGGTGATGGGCACCGCGGGTTATCTCCTGTCGAGCCGCTCGGTGTTCTTGGTGACTTTCCTGCTCGCGATCCCGACCCTGATCGCGCTCTCGCGCATCCGTGAGAACGAGGTCGACATCAGGCGCTGTCACGGCGAGATGCCGCCTGAAGCCGCCGACCGCGGCGATACCAACATCTGGCACCTGATCCGGCAACGTCCGCTCATCGTCTTCGCGCTCAGCGTGCTGTTGTTGCAGCTCGCGAATGCCGCGATGATGCCGCTGATGGCGAGCGCGGTGACGGCGCGGTCGAGCCAATGGGCGACCGTGCTCGTCGCCGCCTGCATCATCGTGCCGCAGGCGATCGTGGCGCTACTGTCGCCGACGGTCGGGCGCAAGGCACAGCTCTGGGGCCGGCGTCCGCTGCTCCTGATCGGATTCGGCGCGTTGACGATTCGCGGACTGTTGTTTGCGACCGTGCGCGATCCCTACCTGTTGGTGCTGGTGCAGGTGTTCGACGGCTTCACCGCCGCGGTGTTCGCAGTCATGATTCCGCTGATCGTGGCCGACGTCGCCTTCGGCAGCGGTCATTTCAACCTGGCGCAGGGGATCGTGGGGACGGCGACCGGCATCGGCGCATCGCTGAGCACGGTGCTCGGCGGCTATGTCAGCGACAAGTTCGGCAATGCCACCGCATTCATCGGGCTGTCCGGCGTCGCCGCGACGGGGCTCCTTCTGATCCTGCTGATGATGCCGGAAACCCGGCGCACGGCATGACCGCGGCAAAAGAGAAGGCCGGCCGAAACGGGTTCGGCCGGCCAAGTCACGGGGGAGAAAATCGGTCAGGCGTCGAGATTGTGCAGGCGCTGGCGGTTGCGCAGCACGATCTGGCGGGCGCCGGAGAAACCGAGAATGCCCTGGGCGTGAAGCTGCGACAGCGCGCGCGACACGGTTTCGAGCGTGAGGCCGAGATAGTCGCCGATGTCGCGGCGGCACATCGGCAGCGCCATCATGCCGGCAACGGCGAGGCGGCGGTCCATTTCGAGGAGGAAGGTCGCAACACGCTCCATCGCGGTCTTGCGGCCCAGGAGCAGCATGTGGTCCTCGGCATGACGAAGCTCACCGGCGGTCATCGTCCAGAGCTTGCGGGCAACCTGCACGTCGGTGCCGGCGGCCTTTTCGAGGCTCGCGCGCTTCACGAGGCGGACGGTGGTGTCGATGATGGCTTCCGCGGCGAGGCGGTGAGTGGGACCGGATTCGAGGCCGAACACGTCGCCGGCGAGATGGAAGGCGCCGATCTGACGGCGGCCGTCGGAGAGAAGCTTGTAGCTGCGCACCGCGCCGGTGACCACCTGATAGACGTATTCGGACGCCTCGTCCTCGCCGTAGATCTCCTCGTCCTTGCCGTAGGAGAACTCGGTGGCGACCAGGCCGACATGGCCCGTGATCGCGCCGAACTGGTCGGTTACGGGGTGGGCAGGGGCAATCTTGCCACCGATTTGGGTGTTGATCGCCTGGGTGTTGATTGTCTGGGTCAGCATCTGCGCCATCTCCGTTGTGATGGCGCCTTCCTACGCGGTATCGGAGGCTTCGAAAATTTCGAGCGATATCTTAAGGGGGGTGCCTTACGTAGAATCCCGTAGGCTTAGGCGCGATGAGATCAGGATGAATCGTCATCGCGCCTAGGTCATTGTTTGAGCATGATCCTTTCGGAAAACCGCTGCACACTTTTCCGGATCATGCTCTAGGCGCGGGGGCGGTCCTGGATGGCGTGGCGGATGCACTTGACCAGGTTTTCGTCGAGAAGCGGCTTCAAAACCACGTCCTTGATGCCCGCCGTCGCCGCCCGGGCCGAGATGTTCTCGTCGGGATAGCCGGTGATCAGGACCACAGGCGCGTCGCGGTCGGATTTGCGCAAGCGGCCGGTCAGCTCGATACCGTTGATGTCCGGCATCTTGTAGTCGATGACGTAGCAGTCCGGCCCGGGCGCGCCGCTGATATTGAGTAGCGCCGTGCCGCTCCTGAATGTCCGCACGGCAAAGCCATCGGTCTCCAGCAGGAACCGCAACGATCCCAGCACGGCGGCATCATCGTCGACCACAAAGACGGTGAGTTGTGGGGAGGACGGCAGCCGCGCACCATGTGAGCTGACCTCGATCATCCTGACTGGTTAGCACGGCCCCGGGAAGGCGCCTTGACCTGCCTCAATCGTTGAGCATGCCGGCACGCATCGCCAGCCGGACCAGTTCGGAGAGGCTGCTCGCCTGCATCTTGGTCATGACGTTGGCCCGGTAGACCTCGATGGTGCGCGGGCTGATGTCGTATTCGCGGGCGATCAGCTTGTTGGAGAGGCCCGCGATCAGCCCTTCCATGACCTGGCGCTCCCTGGGACTCAAGGACGCGACGCGGGCAGCGATGTCCTGCGCGACGGCTTCGTTCTTGGCGGCAGGCTCGGCCTGGCGGATGGCCGAGTCGATCATGGCGGTGAGACGGTCGTCATCGAACGGCTTTTCCAGGAAATCGACCGCCCCGAGCTTCATGGCTTCGACCGCGAGCGGCACGTCGCCATGACCGGTCATGATCACGATCGGGAAGGGGCTCTGCTGCGCCTTCATCCGCTTCAGCAGCTCGATCCCGTCGAGCCCGGGCATGCGCACGTCGGAGACGACGCAGCCGGAGGCGAGGCCGGGCAGGGCTTCGAGAAAGGCGAGGGCGTCGTCGAACAGGGTGACGTCGAAACCGGCGGAATCCAGCAGGAAATCCAACGAGTCCCGCATCGCTGCATCGTCGTCGATGACATAGACATGTCCCTTGGTCGTCATGATTCAGCTCTCGTCGGTTGCCGGCAAGGTGAAGCGGAATGTCGCTCCGCCCGCCGCGTTGCTCTCGGCCCACATGCGGCCGCCGTGAGCCTCGATGATCGAACGGCTGATGGACAGTCCCACGCCCATGCCGGTGTCTTTGGTGGTGAAGAAGGTCTGGAACAGGTTTGGAATGACGTCGTCCCGGAAGCCGATGCCTGTGTCTGAGACCTCCACCTCGATCATGTCGTCGCCGACGCGGGTGTTGGCGACGACGAGCTCGCGCCGCGGCGACTGCGCCATGGCCTCGAGCGCGTTGCGGAACAGGTTTACCAGCACCTGCTGAATCTGCACCCGGTCGGCGAGGACGAGATCGGCGCCGGGATCGAGGCTGAAGCGGAGCTGCACGTTCTGCTCGCGCGCGCCGGCGAGCCCGAGCGCGCCGGCTTCCTCGATCAGCTTCGACAGGCTCTCGACCCGCTTCTCCGATTCGCCGCGGGAGACGAAGTCGCGCAGGCGCCGGATGATCTGGCCGGCGCGCAAGGCCTGCTCCGCCGCCCGATCGAGCGCGCTTTCGACCTTCGGCGAGTTGGGATCGCTGCTGCCGGCGAGGAGGCGCCGCGATCCCTTCATGTAGTTGCTGATCGCCGCCAGCGGCTGGTTGAGCTCGTGGGCGAGCGCGGAAGCCATTTCGCCCATTGCGGTCAACCGCGACACGTGCACGAGCTCGGCTTGCAGCTCCTGGAGCCGCGCCTGGGTCTGCTGGTGCTCGGTGAGGTCGCGCACGAAGCCGGTGAAATAGGGCTCGCCCGCGCGTTGCGTCTGCCCGACGGACAGGTGCATCGGGAAAGTCGTGCCATCGCGGCGCTTGCCCGTCACGATCCGGCCGATGCCGATAATGTGCGGATCATTCGTCCGGAGATAGCGCGCGAGATAGCCGTCATGACGCGACTGATCGGGCTCCGGCATGAGAATGCTCACGTTTCGGCCGATGGCTTCCTGCTTGCTGTAGCCGAACAGCCGCTCCGCGGCGCTGCTGAAGAGCTGCATGATGCCGCGCGAATCGATGACGATCATGGCGTCGGGCACCGTTTCGAGAATCGAGCGAAGATGATTCTCCTGGGAGCGCAGGGCCTCCTCGAGCTGCTTTTCCTCGTTGATGTCGAGGAATATCCCGCTGAGATGACGTGGCGTGCCCGAATCGTCCCGGATCACGCCGGCCCTGGCCCGGATCCATTGACCGTTTCCGGACGCGGTGCCGAGCTTGAAGGACAGATCAAGCTCCCCGCCGCCTTCCGAGGTGCGCCCGATCGCCTTCAGGAAATTGTCCCGGTCGCTCGGCTCCAGCAGGGACAGAAAGAGATCGTAGCTGACGGCCCGATCCCGCTCGAGGCCAAACAGCCGCTTGGCCATCTCCGACCATTCAAGCTCGCGCGTCTTCAGATCGAGGTCCCAGGTGCCCACCCCGAATCCCTCGATGCGGCCCCGGAAATGCTCGCCCCGACTGTCGTCTGCCGGATGGGTCACGCGGGTCGGCGCCAAGCTCTGCTCCTGTTCTCAGCGGGCAGGCAGGATGCCTTTACCGCTACGGCAATTTCGCCCAAGGCTCGCCCAGAGGCAAGCGCGGACGTTGAATTCGCCGTCGTATCTCTCATTGAACAGCGAGAGAGCCAGAAAGCGCCTGTTTGATCTATCTCATCCTGCCGCGCGGCAGCAGGCTTACGATTTGCAAAAATTTGGTGATGCTGGAGATACCCGATGACATACGCGACCGTCATGGTCAGCTTGGCGCTCGATCAGCCCAACGAAGCGCGTCTTCAGGTCGCGGGGGATCTCGCCGAGCGCTTCGAGGCTGCCATCGTCGGGGTCGCCGCAGCGCAGTTCGCGCCGCCGCTCTATTTCACCGACGGCACCGAGGCGCAGGCGCTGATCGACGAGGGCGAAGCTTCGGTCAAGCGACGGCTGGCCGACCTGGAAGCACAATTCCGCGCAGCGACGAAGAATCGCGGCGGACACGTCGAGTGGCGCAGCGCGATGGATTTTCCGACGCGATTCGTGCTGGCGCAGGCGCGTTGCGCCGACATCGTCGTCAGCGGAGGGCAGAGCCCGGCCTTCTCCGATGCTTTCTCGCTCGCAAGCCCCAAGGATCTGGTGCTGCAGGCCGGCCGTCCGCTTCTCGTCGTCCCCGATCGGGTCAACTGGCTCGACCTGCGCAACGTGTTGGTGGCGTGGAAGGATACGCCGGAGGCGCGGCGGGCGGTGACCGACGCGCTGCCGATGCTGCGCAAGGCGACGGACATCACCATCGTTGAAATTCCAGAGCAGGGCAACGACCGCTCGGCCGTGATGGCCGGCGTCATCGACGTCGCCGCCTGGCTCGGCCGTTACGGCGTCACCGCGACCGCACGCGTCTCGGAGGCCGCAAGAGACGAAAGCCCCGCGGCGCATCTGGAGAAGGTCGCCGGCGACGTCGGCGCCGGCCTGATCGTCGCGGGCGCCTATGGTCATTCGAGATTTCGTGAGCTGATCCTCGGGGGCGTCTCCCAGTATCTAGTCACGCAAACCGCTCGGAGCGTGCTGCTGTCGCACTGACCGCCGGCCGGTCAGCATCGAATCGAGGAGGACGCGTCATGTACAAATTTCTTGAACAGACTGTCGACGGCTACATGACGCGCAACGTCAAAACGGTGCAGCGCGGCCTCGACTTGTTCCAGCTTAGCGAGATGTTCGAGACCGACGATTTCAACTCCTATCCGGTCGAAGACGACGGGCAGGTGGTCGGCATCGTCACCAAGTTCGACATCCTGAAGTGCTTCGCCTTCACGCCGACCCAGATGTTGCCGCGCTATGATGACCTGATGAGACGCAAGATCGGCGACGTCATGACTCCCGAGTTCATCTATGTCAGCCCCGACACGCGGCTGACACGCGTGCTCCAGATCATGGTCGAGCACCGCATCAGGAGCATCATCGTGCTCGACGGTGCACAGAAGCTGGTCGGCATCATCGCCCGCGAGGACGTCATCGCGGCGCTCAAGGCGACGGCGCGGGACTGACGTGACGCCTTTTTCCTTCTCCCCTTGTGGGAGAAGGTGGCGCGAAGCGAGGGGTATCTCTCCACACAGACACCGTTCCCTGCTGCACCAACCCCTCACCCAAGCGAGTTTGCCGCGCTGTCCTTGCTGCCCTCTCCCACAAGGGGAGAGGGCATTTCAACTAGCCGCACCGAAAAAATACGGAGGAACCCAGAAAATATTTGTCCGCTACGGCTCGCCTCCAAGGCCAGCTTGATTTCAATCAATTCCCCGCGAGGGTGAATGTGATTTCTGACGTTGTGTTCTTTCAGAGAGAATCCGCATGAGCCAGCCCTCCATCTCAAAATCCATGACCATCGGTGAAAGCGGCTTGGCTGTCGTGTTCGCAGTCACCGCTTTTCTTTGCGTGATCGCCTCGGCCAAGGCGCTCGATGCACCCTTCGCCTTTCACGCCGCGCTCAGCGCGGCGGCGAGCCTGGCTGCGGTGTTCTTCATCGTCAACCGCTACTTCGAACGGCCGGCGGCGTTGCCGCCCCAGGAAATCAACGGCCGCCCGAACTACAACATGGGGCCGATCAAGTTCTCCGCCTTCATGGCGATGTTCTGGGGCATTGCCGGATTCCTCGTCGGCCTCATCATCGCCTCGCAGCTGGCCTGGCCCGCGCTGAACTTCGATCTGCCCTGGATCAGCTTCGGCCGCCTGCGGCCGCTGCACACCTCTGCCGTGATCTTCGCCTTCGGCGGCAACGTCTTGGTCGCGACCTCCTTCTACGTGGTGCAGAAGTCCTGCCGCGCGCGCCTCGCCGGCGACCTCGCGCCGTGGTTCGTCGTGCTGGGCTACAACTTCTTCATCCTGGTCGCGGGCACGGGCTATCTGCTCGGCGTCACCCAGTCGAAGGAATATGCCGAGCCGGAATGGTACGCGGACTTGTGGCTGACCATCGTCTGGGTCGTCTATCTGCTGGTCTTCCTTGCCACCATCTTCAAGCGCAAGGAGCCGCACATCTTCGTTGCGAACTGGTTCTATCTCGCCTTCATCGTGACGATCGCGGTCCTGCATCTCGGCAACAACCCCGCGCTTCCGGTCTCGGTGTTCGGCTCGAAGTCCTACGTCGCCTGGGGCGGCATCCAGGACGCCATGTTCCAGTGGTGGTACGGCCACAACGCGGTCGGCTTCTTCCTGACCGCCGGCTTCCTCGCCATCATGTACTACTTCATCCCGAAGCGGGCCGAGCGGCCGATCTATTCCTACCGGCTCTCGATCATCCACTTCTGGGCGCTGATCTTCCTCTACATCTGGGCCGGCCCGCACCATCTGCACTACACGGCGCTGCCCGACTGGACGCAGACGCTGGGCATGACCTTCTCGATCATGCTGTGGATGCCCTCCTGGGGCGGCATGATCAACGGCCTGATGACGCTGTCGGGCGCCTGGGACAAGCTGCGCACCGATCCCGTGCTGCGCATGCTCGTGGTCTCCGTCGCCTTCTACGGCATGTCGACCTTCGAAGGCCCGATGATGTCGATCAAGGTGGTCAACTCGCTCAGCCACTACACCGACTGGACCATCGGTCACGTGCACTCCGGCGCGCTCGGCTGGGTCGGCTTCGTCTCCTTCGGCGCGCTCTACTGCCTGGTGCCGTGGGCCTGGAATCGCAAGGGCCTCTACAGCCTGAAGCTCGTCAACTGGCACTTCTGGATCGCGACCCTCGGCATCGTTCTCTACATCTCGGCGATGTGGGTGTCCGGCATCCTCCAGGGCCTGATGTGGCGTGCCTACACCTCGCTCGGCTTCCTCGAATATTCCTTCATCGAGACCGTCGAGGCGATGCATCCCTTCTACATCATCCGCGCCGCCGGCGGCGGGCTGTTCCTGATCGGCGCGCTGATCATGGCCTACAATCTCTGGATGACGGTTCGCGTCGGCGAACAGGAAGCCCAGATGCCCGTCGCTCTTCAGCCGGCGGAATGAGGAGCTAAAGAAATGTCGTTCTGGACACGCCACCAAATCTTCGAAAAGAACTCGATCATCCTGGTCGTCGGCATCCTGCTGGTGATCGCGATCGGCGGACTCGTCGAGATCACGCCGCTGTTCTACCTCAAGAGCACGATCGAGAAGGTCGACGGGGTCAGGCCCTACACGCCGCTGGAGCTCGCCGGACGCAACGTCTACGTCCGCGAGGGCTGCTATCTCTGCCATTCGCAGATGGTCCGGCCGCTGCGTGACGAGGTCGAGCGCTACGGCCACTTCTCGCTCGCCGCCGAGAGCATGTTCGACCATCCGTTCCAGTGGGGCTCCAAGCGCACCGGTCCGGACCTCGCCCGCGTCGGCGCCAAATATTCCGACGACTGGCACGTGACCCATCTGACCAACCCGCGCGCGATCGTGCCGCAGTCGGTGATGCCGGGCTATCCGTTCCTCAGCAGGGTCGAGGTCGACCCGGATGCGATCGCCGGCGACATGCGCACGCTCAGGACGGTCGGCGTCCCCTACAGCGACGAGCAGATTGCCAACGCCGCCGCCGACCTGAAGGCTCAGGCCGATCCGGACAACGCCGGCACCGATGCCTTCGGCAAGCGCTACGCCAAGGCCGTCGTGCGCAATTTCGACGGCAAGACCGGCACGCCGACGGAGATGGACGCGCTGATCGCGTACCTGCAGATGCTCGGCACGCTGGTCGACTTCAAGATCTACAACGAGAAAGCCAATCTTCGCTGAGAAGGCATGAACGATGAAAGCCATCCTGACCGTCCATAATCTTGCGTCCGATCTCGTGACGACGATCTGGACACCGGTGTTCGTCGCGATCTTTCTCGCGATCGTCGCCTACGCATTCTGGCCCCGTAACAAGGCTGTGTTCGACAAAGCGGCGCACCTGCCGTTGCGGGAGGAGTAGAGAACCATGACCGATCATTCTAGCGACATCGATTCCGTCTCCGGCAAGTCCACGACCGGACACGAGTGGGACGGCATCAAGGAGCTCAACACGCCGCTGCCGCGCTGGTGGGTGATCACCTTCTATCTCACCATCGTCTGGGCGATCGGCTACTGGATCGTCTATCCGGCCTGGCCGCTCATCTCCAGCAACACCACCGGCGTGTTCGGCTACTCCTCGCGCGCCGACGTCGCAGTCGAACTCGCCAACCTCGAGAAGATCCGCGGTGACAAGATGGTGGCGCTGGGTGCGGCCTCGCTCGTCGACATCGAGAAGGACCCGGCTCTGCTGGCGCTCGCCCGCGCCAAGGGCAAAACCGTGTTCGGCGACAATTGCGCGCCGTGTCACGGCTCCGGTGCCGCCGGTGCCAAGGGCTATCCCAATCTGAACGACGACGACTGGCTTTGGGGCGGCACGCTCGACCAGATCATGCAGACCATCCAGTTCGGCGCACGGTCCGGCCATGCCAAGACGCATGAGGGCCAGATGCTCGCCTTCGGCAAGGACGGCGTGCTGAAGGGCGACGAGATCGTCACGGTCGCCAATTACGTGCGGTCGCTGTCGGGTCTTTCCACCCGCAACGGCTACGACGCCGCCAAGGGCCAGAAGATCTTTGCGGAGAATTGCGCCGCCTGTCACGGCGATGCCGGCAAGGGCAACCTGGAGCTCGGCGCACCGAACCTGACCGACAAGATCTGGCTCTATGGCTCCGACGAGGCGAGCCTGATCGAGACCATCAGCCAGGGCCGCGCCGGCGTGATGCCGGCCTGGGAAGGCCGGCTCGATCCCGCCACCATCAAGGCGATGGCGGTCTATGTCCACTCGCTCGGCGGCGGCAAATAGCCGATCCGCGACCGACGACTTCAGGCGGGGGCGAAGAAAAGCGCCCCCGTTTGCGTTGGATCAAGGGCCTTGCCGGCGCCGGGTCTAGGTTTGATCGCACCTCTTGAAAGATTCAGCGATGAACAAGGCCGTCAATCCGAACGAACTCAAGCCAGCGGACGACGGCGGGCCACTCTATGCGGCCCGCAAGAAGGTCTACCCGCAGAGCGTCTCGGGCACGTTTCGGCGGATCAAATGGTCCCTGATGGCGGTCTGCCTCGGCGTCTACTATTTCCTGCCGTTCGTACGCTGGAATCGCGGCCTCGGCGCCCCCAGCCAGGCGGTGCTGATCGATCTTCCCAACAGCCGCTTCTATTTCTTCTTCATCGAGCTGTGGCCGCAGGAGGTCTACTACTTCACCGGCCTGCTGATCGTGGCCGCGGTGGCGCTGTTCCTGATGAACTCGGTCGGCGGCCGCATCTGGTGCGGCTATCTCTGTCCGCAGACGGTGTGGACCGACCTGTTCTACGCCGTCGAACGTCTGGTCGAGGGCGACCGGCGCGAGCGGATGAAGAAGGACAAGTCGTCCGATCCGCTGAAGCTCGAGCGCATCTCCGAGATCGTGCTCAAGCATTCGATCTGGATCTTGATCGCGTGGTGGACCGGCGGCGCCTGGGTGCTCTATTTCAGCGACGCGCCGACCTTGGTGAAGGAGCTCGTCACCTTCCAGGCGCCGATGATCGCCTATGTCTGGATCGGCATCCTCACCGCGACGACCTACCTCCTCGCCGGCTTCATGCGCGAGCAGGTCTGCACCTATATGTGCCCGTGGCCGCGCATTCAGGCCGCGCTCACGGATGAATGGGCGCTCAACGTCACCTATCGCTACGATCGCGGCGAGAAGCGCACTTCGGTGAAGAAGGCAGCCGAGCTGCGCGCGCTCGGCCAGCAGGTCGGCGATTGCGTCGACTGCTACCAATGCGTCGCGGTCTGCCCGACCGGCATCGACATCCGCAACGGACCGCAGCTCGAATGCATCCAGTGCGGGCTCTGCATCGACGCCTGCGACAACGTGATGGCGAAGATCGGCCGGCCGAAGCGCCTGATCGGCTACGACAACGACATCAACATCCACCGCCGCCAGGAAGGCAAGGCGCCGATCTACCGCATCGTCCGCGCCCGCACCGTCGTCTACAGCGCGATCATCGCGGCGGTCGGCGGCATCATGATCTACACGCTCGCGACCCGCAGCCTGCTCGACGTCAACGTGCTGCACGACCGCAATCCGGTCGCGGTCAAGCTCAGCGACGGCTCGATCCGCAACGCCTACACGGTGCGGCTGCTCAACAAGAGCGGCTATGACCGCGTCATCGCGATCGACGCTGACGGGCCGGTCAATTCGACCGTTCACGTCGTCGGCGTCGATTCGGTGACCCCGGATCGGCCGATGATCGTGATCCCGCGCGACTCGACGAGCGAGCTCCGCCTTCTCGTCACCGCGCCGGCCGACAACAACCCGGAGAAGTCGATTCCGGTCCGCTTCCACGTCACGGACATCGGGCTCGGCGTCGTCGCATCCGCCACCGACAATTTCGTCTCGCCTTAAGGATCAGGAGACTGCCATGGCTTCCAAGCCTCTGACCGGAACCAAGGTCTTGCTGATGCTGGTCGCTTTCTTCGGCGTCGTGATCGGCGTCAACGGGACCATGATGAAGCTCGCGATCGCGACGCTGCCCGGCACCGACGTCGACAGCCCCTACGCCGCGGGCCTCGTCTATGACCGCGAGATCTCGGCGGCGCAGGACCAGGCCGCGCGCAAATGGAAGGTCAACGCCCATATCGAGCGCCGCAACGACGGCGGCGCCTCGGTCCAGGTCGAAGCCCGCGATGCCGGCGGCCAGCCGATCTCCGGGCTCAAGTTCGGCGGCCGGCTGGAGCGGCCGACCGACAAGCGTGCCGATCTCGCCGTCGAGCTGACCGAATCCGGCATCGGTCTCTATCGCGGCGGTGCCGCGTCCGTCGCGCCGGGCCAATGGGACCTGGTGATCGAGGGCGAGGCGCGAGGAACACGCGTGTTCCTGTCGCGCAACCGCGTGATCCTGAACTGAAGGACTTCGTCATGCACGTCACGCGGGATTTCTCGCACTACGTCCGAAACGCGGGTGAGGGCATCCAGCACATCGATCTCGCGGTCGAAGGCGTTCACTGCGCTGGGTGCATGGCCAAGATCGAACGCGGCCTGTCCGCCATCCCCGACGTCACGCTGGCGCGCGTGAATCTCACCGACCGCCGCGTCGCGCTGGAATGGAAGGCGGGCACGCTCGATCCCGGCCGGTTCATCGATCGACTCGAGGAGCTCGGCTACAAGGCCTATCCGTTCGAGACCGAAAGCGCGGAGGAGGCCGAGGTCGCCGAATCGCGTTTCCTGCTGCGCTGCCTCGGCGTCGCGGCATTCGCCACCATGAACGTGATGATGCTGTCGATCCCGGTATGGTCGGGCAACGTCTCGGACATGCTGCCGGAGCAGCGCGACTTCTTCCACTGGCTGTCGGCGCTGATCGCATTGCCGGCGGCGGCCTATGCCGGCCAGCCGTTCTTCCGCTCGGCCTGGCGCGCGCTGTCGGCGAAGACCACCAACATGGACGTGCCGATCTCGATCGGCGTGATCCTGGCGCTCGGCATGTCCGTGGTCGAGACCATCCACCACGCCGAGCACGCCTATTTCGACGCCGCGATCATGCTGCTGACCTTCCTCCTGGTCGGCCGCTTCCTCGACCAGAACATGCGGCGGCGGACCCGCGCGGTCGCCGGCAATCTCGCGGCGCTGAAAGCGGAGACGGCTGCGAAGTTCGTGGGCCCCGGCGAAATCTCGCAAGTGCCGGTAGCTGCCATCCATCCCGGCGACATCGTGCTGCTGCGGCCGGGCGAGCGCTGCGCGGTCGACGGCACCGTGATCGAGGGACGTTCCGAGATCGACCAGAGCCTGATCACCGGCGAGACGCTCTATGTCACGGCGGAGCAGGGCACGCCGGTCTATGCGGGATCGATGAACATCTCGGGCACGCTGCGGGTGCGGGTCTCGGCCGCCTCGGAGGCGACGCTGCTCGCCGAGATCACGCGGCTGTTGGACAATGCGCTGCAGGCGCGCTCGCGCTACATGCGGCTCGCCGACCGCGCCTCGCGGCTGTACGCGCCGGTGGTGCATGCGACCGCGCTACTGACCATCCTCGGCTGGGTCATCGCCGGCGCGAGCTGGCATGATGCGATCGTCACCGGCGTTGCCGTCCTCATCATTACCTGCCCCTGTGCGCTGGGCCTTGCCATTCCGACCGTGCAGACGATCGCCTCCGGCGCGATGTTCAAGTCCGGGGTGTTGCTGAATTCTGGGGACGCGATCGAGCGGATGGCGGAAGCCGACCATGTCATCTTCGACAAGACCGGCACGCTGACGCTGCCTGATCTCGAAGTGATGAATGCGGCCGACATCCCCGCCGACGTCTTCGAGCTCGCCGGCCGGCTCGCGCTGTCGAGCCATCATCCGGTCGCCGCCGCCGTCGCTCAGGCTGCCGATGCGAAGTCTCCGATCGTCGGCGCGGTCGAAGAACCCGGGCAGGGCGTCCGCGCGACCGTGGACGGCGTCGAGCTTCGCCTCGGCCGTCCGTCCTACTGCGGTGCCGAGACGCTGGTCGGCGGCGCCACGCTCGATCCCGAAGCCTCCGTCGTCGCTTTCAGCAAGGGCAGCGAGAAATTCGTCCTCTCGGTACGCCAGGGCCTGCGTCCGGATGCGCAGGCCGTGGTCGCGGCCCTGAAGGCGCGCAACATCGGCATCGAGATCCTGTCCGGCGACCGCGAGCCGGCGGTGAAGGCTGCGGCGCAGGCGCTCGCTATGCCCGAGTGGCGCGCCGGCGTCACGCCAGCCGACAAGATCGCGCGGATCGAAGAGCTGAAGCAGCGCGGCGCCAAGGTGCTGATGGTCGGTGACGGCATGAACGATGCGCCGTCATTGGCGGCGGCCCATGTGTCGATGTCGCCGATCTCGGCCGCGCATCTCAGCCAGGCCACCGCCGATCTCGTCTTCCTCGGCCGGCCGCTCGCCCCCGTGGTTGCCGCGATCGATGCTTCGCGCAAGGCGCTGCACCTGATGCGGCAGAACCTCTGGCTTGCGATCGGCTACAACGTGCTTGCCGTTCCGGTCGCGATCAGCGGCATCGTGACGCCTCTGATCGCGGCAGCGGCCATGAGCGGATCCTCGATCCTGGTCATGCTGAATTCGCTGCGTGCCCGCAGCACCTCGCGGGAGATCGTGTGATGGAGATCCTCGTCATCCTGGTCCCGCTGGCTTTGATGCTCGGAGGTGCCGGTCTCGTCGCCTTCCTCTGGTCGCTGCGCAGCGGCCAGTACGACGATCTCGACGGTGCCGCCTGGCGCGCCATCGCCGACGACGAGCCGCCGCAGGAGGCCCCGGTCGAGCGTTAAAGCATGATCCGGAGCGCAGCGGTTTTCCGAAAAGATCATGCTTAAACAACAACCTAAAGCGCGATGACGATTCATCCCAATCGCATCGCGCGTTAGCGCTTCAGGTCGACGGTGAGCAGGGCGGCCAGCGCGAGCGCCACGCCCACACCGGCGACGCAGGCCTGCCAGCCGAGAGCATCGAACAGCCGGCCGAGCACGGCCGTGCCGACGAGCCCGCCGCAGAAATAACACGCAAGATAGGTCCCGCTGGCGATGCCGCGGTTGTCGGTTGCGGCCTGTCCGACGAAGCCCGTCGCGGCGGCCTGCGCGAAGAATGTGCCGATGCCGACCAGAACCATGCCGGCGAGCACCGCGCCCAGATGCGGCGCCAGCATCAAGGGCAGGCCCAGCCCGGCGACAGCGAGCGCGCTCCAGATGGTGGGGCGCGTTCCCAGCCGCGCGGCCACCTTGCCGGCCAGCAGCGTCGTGACGACCGACGGCAGGAAGACGAAATAGACGAGGCCCAGATCCATCATGCCCAGCGACAGCGGTGGCCGCACCAGCACGAAATTGACGAAGGTGAAGATGCCGATGAAGGCGAACAGGATGCAGAAGCCGATGCCGAAAGCGGCCCGCAGCCGTCGATCGCGCCAATGCGCGATGGTGGCGGAGACCGGCGAAGCCGCCGGCATCATCGCATGCATCGGCCGCACGCGCTGGATGGTGAAATAGACCAGTAACGCGCCGGCCAGGTTCAGCGCTGCGAAGAAGTAGAAGTTCCAGGCGAGTCCGAGGCTATCGGCCACGGCCGCCGAGATCAGCCGGCCGACAAGGTTGCTGGCGACATTGCCGGTGATGTAGGCGGCAAACGCACTGCCGGCGTCCTTGGCACTGCATTGCTCGCCGAGATAAGCGAGGGTGAGCGCGAAGGCGGCCGCCATGCACAGGCCCTGCGCGACGCGCAGGACGGTGAAGACGGCAAGATTTGGCGCGGACGCCAGCAGGCCGGTGGGAATCGCAAGAAGTGCCAGGCCGAGCAGGATGCCCGTTCGCCGGTCGATATGCGGGCTGAAGAAGCCGACGACGAGACCTGCGACCGCCATGCCGAAGGTGCTGGCATTGACGGCAAAGCCCATCGCTGCGGGTGTGACGCCGTAGTGCCGCGTCAGCGAGGGCAGGATCGCCTGCGTCGCGAAAAGGTCGACGACGGTCAGGAAGGCGGTGAGGCCGATCACGAGCGACCGAAGCGCGAGACCAGGGGAATGCGCCTCGTTCGTCATCACGTCCTGTTTGATGGGAGCGGAAATATCGGTCATGGCCTGATTTTCCTGTGAGGAATGTGGCGCCCGGCACGCCGGCGGCATGGGGGATCCCGGGCGCCACACCCGGCAACGAGTGCTGGGGCTGGGGCGCTCGTTACATGTGATGGTCGTTGGGATCCTTGCGGACGTCGCCGACGTAGAGGATGACCGTCTCCTTGCCGAGATTCTTCCACCAATGCGAGGTGCCGTAGACTTCGGGGCGGATGTCGCCGGCCTTGTGCACGATCGGATCGACGCAATTGGAGGCGTATTCGACGATCTCGCCCTGCTGCACGAAGATCAGGGCGGGGCGGTCGTCATGGCTGTGCCAGGGCACGATGCCGCCGGGCGCGATGGTCAGCTTGCGGAAGCGCAGTTCGCGGCCCTCGATATGCGCCGGCTGCTTGCCGAGGTCGATCGCGCCGAGCGTGACGTCGGTGACGCCGACGGGTTTGTGGTCGACCATCTGCTGTGCGTTCGGCTTGATCTTGCCGGCTGGACATTCGCCGGCGACTACCGGCTGCGCCGAGAGGGTCAGGGCGCCGACGATTGCAAGGCCTGGCCAGGTCAGGCGCGACAGAGCATGGCTCGTGGACATGGGGAGGTCTCCTGTGTTGGCCGCAACCTCGCTGGTCGCCGGCTGTGGCAGGAGTTTCTTCGAGCCGCGGCTCGTCCTGAAATGCCCTTTCGCTCTCGCTGCAATAGCGCGGTGCTATGCCGATAGGCGGCGGCTATTGAACCGATTGTGGATCGGCATTTCCGCTCGCGCGGCTTCCACCGTTCGATGACGAAGCGCCCGATTGGCGGGCGTTCACGTCAATTCGGAGGAGCATCCCATGACAAGACTGTCCAAGACCCTGATCGCCACCGCCGCGTTTGCGGTCATCGCCACATCGGCCCTCTCGGAGGCCGCCTGGGATTTCAAGGCCGGCATGGCCTATGTCTATGGTGGGCCTGGCAAGATGTCGGCGATGGCGATGGCGCCGGCCGAGAAGAACCACGAGGCCATGATGAAGCACGCGAAGAAGGTACCCGACAACACGGTCTTCTTCATGGACAACGGGACGCTGTACTCTGCCTCGGGGCGGCTCGATCCCACCGGCAACTTCTACGTGAACTGAACCGATCCTGGCAGCGCGGCCGCCCCTTGCGGGCGGCCGAACCGGGAAACTACTATTGGCCCCCAGGGAATGCCGGAGCAGAAAGATGACGTCTCTCTCGCCAGCCGACACCGAACAGCTCAGACTCGCCTTCCAGCGCTGCCGCGACATGGACGGTACGCTGAACGAACAGCTCCGCGCCTATGCGGATGCCAGCCGCGAAGTCTTCCCGGCCTATGGCGAGGCGGTCGATCGGCTGGTGGCGCGATTGGACGGAAACGGCGGTGGCGCGACCGCGCCGCGCGCGGGCGATGCGATGCCGCCGTTCATGCTGCCTGACGAGGGCGGGCGTCTCGTCGCGATGCCTGCGCTGCTGGAGCGCGGTCCGCTCGCCGTGATGTTCTTCCGCGGCCATTGGTGTCCCTATTGCAGGCTCAATGTCCGCGCCGTGGTTCAGGCACGCGATCGCATCGAGGCCATGGGGGCGCAGGTCGTCGCAATCGTGCCGGAGACGCAGGAATATACCGGACAGCTCAAGGCCGAGTCCGGCGCGCCGTTTCCGATCCTGACCGATCTCGACAACGGCTACGCGCTGTCGCTCAATCTCGCGATTTGGCTCGGCACCGAGATTCAGCAACTGCTGTCCTATCAGGACATGGCGAAATTCCACGGCAATGACGGCTGGATGCTGCCGATCCCGGCCGTATTCGTCGTCGGCCGCGACGGCATCGTGAAGGCTCGCTTCGTCGATCCGGATTTTCGCAAGCGCATGGAGATCGACGATCTGATCGAAGCGCTGGAGAGCGCGAGCCGGGAGAACTAGGTCTGCGCGGGCGGACTGCTCCCTCTTTCTTCCCTTGTTGTCGAACAGATACATGATGCTCTTGCAAGCAGCGAGATGCAGATTGAAGTGCCCTCGCCCCTTGTGGGAGAGGGCAGCGACGCCGGTTGACACGAACTCACTTGGGTGAGGGGTATGCCTCCAAGCTTTCCGTGGAGAGATACCCCTCATCCGGCGCTTCGCGCCACCTTCTCCCGCAAGGGGAGAAGGAAGGCGCCGGATGAGGGGTATCTAGTCCCATACACTGATGTCCGTGGAGATATACCCCTCACCCAAGTGAGTCCGCTTCCGGCACCTTCGCTGCCCTCTCCCACAAGGGGCGAGGGCGCAGCAATGCGCATCTCGCCTGCTGGGAGAATGCTTCCCCAGCTACCCCGCGATTTCCCGCCAATCGGCGCCGCGCAGCATGCGCATCACGGCATTGCCTACGGCCGTGCGTTGTCGGCCCGCGACCCCATAAAGGTTGACGGTACGGCGGGCATCCAGCCCTGCCACTGCGGCGCGTGTCAGCCGCTCCGGCACGGGCGAGGTGTGCGGCACCATGGCGACGCCCATGTCGGCCTCGACCAGCTCGATCAGATCGCGCTCGTTCGAGACCTCATGGCCATGTTCGATGTCGATGCCGTGTTCGCGCAGGCTCGCGGAGATGCGGCGCGCGTGCTCGCAGAAGGTGCGGCTCAGTAGCTGCTCGGATCGCAAATCGTCCAGATCGACGCTGGCGCGGCCGGCCAGCCGGTGTCCGTCGCCGACCACGAGCTCGAAATTCTCGGTGAACAGCGGCCAGACGTCGAGCCGGTCCCAGGCCTCGTCGATCTCCGCAGCGATGCCGAGCTCGGCTTCGCCCTTCTTCAGGAAATCGCCGACCTCCCGGTTCGAGCCGCGCAGGAAGCGGAATTCGAGCCGGTTGAACTGCCGCTTGATCTCGTTGAGATGTGGAATGAGCAAGGCGAGGTCGATCGAATGCGTCAGCGCAATGCGGAGCGCACCGATCTCCCCGCTTTTGAACGAGGAGGCGAGCGAACGTGCGCCGGCGGCGGCGTCATAGCACTGCTTCAGAAGCGGATGCATGCGTTGACCGAGCTCGGTCAATTGCGCCGCCGGCCGTTCGCGGCGGAACAGGTCGCCGCCGAGCTCGGCCTCCAGCTGCTTGATCGCGCGCGTCAGCGACGGCTGCGTGACGTTGCACTCCTCGGCCGCGCGCGTGAAATTCAAGAGCTGCGCCACCGCGAGGAAATAGCGGACCTGGTGCATTTCCATGGATCGGCTCCGAGCGAGAATGAACTCGATCTTATCGGATCGGCCGGCGAATGACATCCCGCCCGCAATAGCGCGCGCCTATGGATTCGGAAGCCAGCCGGTATTTCCGTTTGGGCGGGCGATGCTCCAGCTTCTGCGCAGGCTGGAAACCCAGTCATTGCCAATGGAGACCGCGTCATGAACATACCGCTGAAGCCGCAGACATCTCAACCTGCCCGCGCGCTGGCGGGCAAGGTGGCACTGGTCACGGGCTCGACCAGCGGAATCGGTCTCGGCATCGCGCGTGCCCTGGCGGCGGCCGGCGCCGACATCGTGCTGAACGGGCTTGGCGTTGCCAGCGAGATCGGCCGGACCCGCGAGCAGATCGCCGCCGAGTTCGGCATCAAGGCGAGCTTCTCGCCGGCCGACATGACGAAACCCAAATCAATCGCCGAGATGATCGCGGCGACCATCGCCCAATCGGGCCGGCTCGACATTCTCGTCAACAATGCCGGGATCCAGCACGTCGCGCCGCTCGATCAGTTCCCGGTGGAGAAATGGGATCAGATCCTCGCGATCAACCTGAGCTCGGTGTTCCACACGACGCGGCTCGCACTGCCGGCGATGCGGCGGAACGGCTTTGGCCGGATCATCAATGTCGCCTCCGCGCACGGTCTGGTCGGCTCGCCATTCAAGGCGGCCTATGTCGCGGCCAAGCACGGCATCGTCGGACTCACGAAAGTCACCGCGCTCGAGACCGCGGAGGAGGGCATCACCTGCAATGCGGTCTGCCCGGGCTACGTCTATACGCCGCTGGTCGAGGCGCAGATCGACGGGCAGGCCAAGGCGCACGGCATCTCCCGCGACGAGGGTGATCCGCGACGTGCTGCTGGCACAGCAGCCGAACAAGCGTTTTGCGACAGTCGAAGAGCTCGGCGCGCTCACGGTGTTCCTGTCGACAGACGCGGCCGCGTCCATCACGGGCGTCGCGCTGCCTGTCGACGGCGGCTGGACCGCGCACTAACATGAGCCGGCGTAACAAGCCGCAGTCGACAGCGAATAACCGGGCAGTGCAGGCTGATCAGGAGCGACCCATGAATGGCACGCAAACCAACATACAGCGCAAGGATATCCCGGGTCAGGTCGTGCTGGTGCTCCAGGGCGGCGGCGCGCTCGGCTCGTACCAGGCGGGCGTCTACCAGGCGCTACACGAGGCCGGCATAGAGCCGGACTGGGTCATCGGCACCTCGATCGGCGCCATCAATGCGAGCCTGATCGCGGGCAACGCGCCGGAGCAACGGCTCGCGCGCTTGAGGGAGTTCTGGAAACGGATGGAGCAGCAGCCGGTCTGGGACTGGCGTGCCGGATTTCCGGGCTTCAACGAGAAGCTGGCCTATTGGTCGACCGTCACCCACGGCATTCCAGGCTTCTTCCGCCCCAATCCGCTGGCGCATGCCGGAGATTCCTTTCCGCTGGGGGCTGATCACGCCGGCTATTATTCGACGGCTCCGCTGGAGAAGACGCTGAGCGAGCTCGTTGATTTCGACCTGGCCAATCGCTGCGCGCCGCGCCTGACGGTCGGTGCGGCTCATGTCGGTACCAGCGAAATGCGCTATTTCGACAGCCGCGACGGCGAGCTGACGGTGAAGCATGTGATGGCCTCGGGCGCGCTGCCGCCGGCATTCCCGGCCGTGCGCATCGACGGCGAACTCTATTGGGACGGCGGCATCCTGTCGAACACGCCGACGGAAGCGGTGTTCGACGACAATCCCCGCAGGGATTCGCTCATTTTTTCCGTGCATCTGTGGAATCCCGTCGGGCCCGAACCGAGCACGATGGCGGAGGTGCTGAACCGGCACAAGGACGTGCAATATTCCAGCCGCATCGCGAGCCAGATCGTGCGACAGCAGCAGGCCCATCGCCTGCGCCATGTGATCAACCAGCTTGCGGCACGGCTACCCGAGAGCGAGCGCGACGACCCCGCCGTGCGTGAGCTGACGAGCTACGGTTGTCCGACCCGCATGCATGTGGTGCGGCTGCTGGCGCCGCAGCTCGAGCGCGAGACGCATACCAAGGACATCGATTTCAGTCCGTCCGGGATCACGCGGCGGTGGCATGCCGGCTATGCCCACACGAAGGCGGTGCTGGCGCGCAAGCCGTGGATCGGCGAATTCGATCCGCTCGCCGGCGTGGTGCTGCACGAGCACATGGACGAGATGCCGATGGCAGCGGAGTAGGGCCTTGTTCGTCATTGCTTTGCACGACGACGATTTCGCAGGCGCGCGGTCCGGAGTATGGTCGCCGTGTCTTCATCGCGAGGCCTGCAATTGGTCGCTGAGAAGGATCTGGAGGAGTCGCTCGATACGCTGCGTACGAACGCGGCGGGACCGGTCGCAGGCGTGTTCGGTCCGGCCTCGCTGACCTGGCAGATCGACCGGGAGGCCGTGATCTTTCTCGGTGCCGGCCGTGCGCTGCTGCTGCAGCTGGCCCATCCATGGGTGGCGGCGGCGATCGCCGAGCATTCGCGCACCCTGGCCGATCCGATCGGCCGCTTCCATCGCACCTTCGACATCGTCTTCACGATGGTGTTCGGCTCGCTGGACCGGGCGCTGCTGTCGTCCCGGCAGCTGCATCGGCGTCACAGCATGATCGTCGGCGAGATGCCCGAGACCGTGGGTCCGTTCGCGGCCGGCTCGCGCTACTGCGCCAACGACATCCCAGCGCTGCGTTGGGTCCATGCGACGCTGGTCGAGACGGCGCTCATGGCACATGATCTGGTGCTGCCGCCACTCTCGGTGGAGGAGCGCGATCGCTATTGGAGCGAAGCCAGGCTGTACGGCGCCCTGTTCGGATTGACGGGGGATGATTTGCCGGCGGACTGGTCCGGCTTCGTGGCCTACACCACCGCAATGGCGCAGTCGGAGACGTTGACCGTCAGCCCAGCGGCGCGCGAGATCGGCGCACAGATATTCAGCGGCGCCCGCCCCTGGTTGCGGCCACCGCGATGGTATCGCGCGCTCACGGCAAGGATGCTGCCAGAGCGCTTGCGCGCCGGCTTTGGTTTCGAGCTTGACGCGCGGGATATCCGGTCGGTCGACCATGCACTGCGATGGATCAGGCGCGTCTATCCGAGATTGCCCGACAGGCTGCGCTATGTCGGCCCCTACCAGGAGGCGCAGGCGCGGCTGCGGGGCGAGATGTATCCTGATTGGATGACCCGCTGTCTCAACCGCGCCTGGATCGGACGGCCGCAGATGGATGTGCGCGGGAAGTAGAGTCTTGGAAGTCGGTTATCCGTGCAGTTGACGGCCCGCCGTCATTCCGGGGCGCGCAGCGCGAGCCCGGAATCCATTTCTCAGAGCATTCCGGCGGCACGATGGATTCCGGGCTCGCGCCAAGCGGCGCGCCCCGGAATGACAGCAGCGCCTCACACCGACGCTAGCTTGCGGTACAGTGCGCTATAGCTGCCGGCCGAGATGCTCCAGGAGAACGATCGTCCCATGGCGCTGCGGCGCATGGTATCGAGCTGGTCTTGCGCCATGAAGGCCGAGAAGGCCCGGCGGACGCCGCCGAGGAAGGACTCGTGCGAGGGCTTCGAAAACAGGAATCCGGTCTCGCCGTCGGTGATGGTCTCGGCGAGCCCGCCGGTCTGGTGCCCGATCGGCAGCGAGCCGAAGCGCTGAGCATACATCTGGCTGAGGCCGCACGGCTCGAAGCGCGACGGCATCAAGGTGAAGTCGCTGCCGGCGAAGATGCGGCGCGCCTGGGCGTCGTTGAAGCCGATCGCAACCCCGATGGCGTCCGGGCGACGGCGGTGCGCGTCGATCAGGGCCTGCTCGAGCGCCGGCTCGCCGGAGCCGGTGACCACGATCTGCCCGCCGGCGTCGACGATCTCGTCGGCCGCCGACAGCACGAGGTCGATGCCCTTCTGGTGCACGAGCCGCGCGACGATGCCGAACATCGGGCCGCGCGAGACCGCTAAGCCGAACTGCTTGCGCACGTAATCCGCATTGGCCCTCTTGCCGACCCAGTCGCCAGCGCCGAACTGCTGGGCGAGCTGGGCGCAGGAGCGCGGGTCCCAGCTCTCGTCGATGCCGTTGAGGATGCCGGTGAGCTCGGCCGCATCCGAGCGCAGGCGAAGCAGGCCTTCGAGGCCGCAGCCGAATTCGGCCGTGGTGATCTCCCGCGCATAGGTGCCGCTGACGGTGGTGAGGTGCGAGGCGTAGACCAGCCCGGCCTTGAGGAAGGAGACCTGGTCGTAGAACTCGACGCCGTCAATGTGGAAGGAGCTCTCCGGTGCGCCGATCCGCCGCAGCGAGTCCTTCGGGAAGAGGCCCTGATAGGCGAGGTTGTGAATGGTCAGGATCGACGGCAGCTTGGCGCCGCGCCAGGCAAGGTACGCCGGCACGAGCGAGGCCGGCCAGTCATTGGCATGGATCAGGTCCGCTGCCCAATTCTTGTCCAGCTTGCCCATGGCGAGCTCAGCCGCCGCGGAGGCAAATCGCGCGAAGCGGATGTCGTTGTCGGGCCAGTCGCGTCCGGCCTCGTCTCCATAGGGATTGCCGGGCCTGTCGTAGAGCTGTGAGCACAACAGCACATAGACCGGCAACCCGTCCTTGGTCGCGGCCCGGCCGAGCGAGCAGGCCGGCATCTCCGCAAATGCAGGGCAGCGGCCGACGATCTGAATATGCGTGAGTTGCTCGATGATGTCGCGATAGCCGGGCAGCATGATCCGGATATCGGCGAAGGAGCGAAGTGCACGGGGAAGAGCGGCGGAAACGGCGCCCAGTCCGCCAACGCGGATGAAGTCATCCATCTCAGTGGTGACGAACAAGACCCTCAAGAACAGCTGCCCTCTTCCGATCCCGCTTGCTGCTATGCAAGAACGGGTCCAGTTGTCCTGGAATTTCCAAGCCCGCCCACGCGACGCGTCCGTGCGGTAACCACTTTCCTACTCGGCCGCCGCCCTCTAGGGTCGCCGCATCAACAACAAAGCACTTCGTTGGTTCCTAAGAGACCCAAGGCGTGAGCAGGCATGCAGTTATCAGATAAGCATGAGGGGACGTTGACAAAGGTCATGGCAGGTTTGCGGGTCCTGGATTTCTCGACCACCATCGCCGGCCCCCATTGCACGCGGATGCTCGCCGACATGGGCGCCGAGGTCATCAAGATCGAGACCGACGGCGGAGAGACGATGCGGACCCGGCCACCGCTGCGCAAGGGGTGCAGCACCGTGTTCGGCCAGCTCAATGTCGGCAAGAAGAGCGTGGTCCTCGACCTCAAGTCCGAGGACGGCAGGGAGGCGGTGCGCCGGCTGGCCGCGACGGCCGACATTCTGGTGGAGAATTTCCGCCCGGGCGTGATGCACCGGCTACGGCTCGACTACGACAGGCTGTATCAGGTCAATCCGCGGCTGATCTACTGCTCGATCTCCGGCTACGGCCAGACCGGCCCCTCGGCCGAGCTGCCGGCCTACGCGCCCGTGATCCATGCGGCCTCCGGCTACGACATGGCGCATCTGGCCTACCAGCCGGGCCGCAGCCGTCCCGATTATTGCGGCATCTACCATGCCGACATCGTCACCGGCACCTACGGCTTCGGCGCGATCGCCTCGGCGCTCTATCAGCGCACGGCCACCGGGCTTGGCCAGCACATCGACGTCTCCATGCTGGAATCGATGCTGACCTTGACGGTGATCGAACTGCAGAACGCGCAATTCGCGGTGAAGCCGCCGCCGCGACCGATGTTCGGGCCGACCGAGACGGGCAACGGCTATGTCATGATCACCGTCGCCAGCGAGAAGACGTTTCAGGGATTGATGGGCGTGATTGGACGCCCCGAATGGATCTCCGATCCACGCTTCGCCACCTACGCCGCGCGTCGCGAGAACTGGGCGGACCTGATGGATGGCGTCGAAGTCTGGTCGCGCCAGCTCACGACCGATGCATGCCTCCTGGCGCTCGGTGCGGCCGGCGTGCCGGCCTCGGCCTATCGCACCGTGTCCGAGGCGCTCGCCGATCCGCAGCTCGCGCATCGGCAGGCGCTCTCCGAAGTGCAGGACGAGGGTGGCTCCTTCCGGGTGCTCAATCTTCCGTTCCGGATGTCCGGCGCCGATACCACATCGGGCAAGACGGTCGCCGCGCTTGGCGAGCACACGGATGCGCTGCGCGAGGAGCTCGGCCTCGCAGACGATGCGCCAATTCCGCCAGGCAAAACAGCCGCGACATATTGAGCAACATCGCCGCCGCTTGCGGCGTTTGAACTCCCGTGCGTTCCTCTTGCGGTGGCGAGCATTTGTCGCCAATCTCGCCCTCAAGTCATTCGACGATCCGAAACATCGGACGCGGGATCCCGGGAGGAACCATGACGAACATTGCTGCCGCAGTGCGCAAGCACGTGCCGATTCTCCTCGTTGCGGCGTTGGCACTGGCCGGGCCCGCCCAGGCGCAGAAGCCGGGAGGCAGCATTACGGTCGGCCAGGAGCTGGATATCCCGGGCTTCGATCCCCTCAAGGTCGGCGTCTACGACACCTCGACCTTCACCGCGGCTGCCGCGATCTTCGATACGCTAACCACGCTCGACGACAAGGGCGAGGCCGCACCGAAACTGGCGGTGTCATGGACCCATTCCGACGACTACAAGAGCTGGACCTTCAAGCTGCGCCAGGGCGTGAAATTCCACGACGGCACGCCGTTCAACGCGCAGGCCGTCAAGGAGAATTTCGACCGGCAGAAGGACCCTGCCAACAAGTGCCGCTGCGCCTTCTACATCACCAACGTCAGGGAGGTGCTGGCGCCGGACGAATACACCCTCGTCTATAACCTCACCGATCCTTCGGTGAACTGGCCGGCGGTGATCACCATCCAGAGCCAGAACAATGCGGTGCACTCGCCGACGGCATGGAAGACCAAGGGCGACGATTACAATCGCAACCCGGTCGGCACCGGTCCCTACATCCTGAAATCCTGGACCGCCGGCGACCGCATGGTGCTGGAGAAAAACCCCAACTATTGGGACAAGGGCCGCCCCTATCTCGACCGCATCGTCCTGAAGCCGCTGCCCGACGCACAGTCGCGCTTCGCCTCGCTGCAATCGGGCGAGGCCGACATCATCTGGGACGATGAGAACGACGCCGACAACATCATGAAGGCGCAGAAGGATCCCAAGCTCACCGTGCACACCTACAAGGGCTCGGGCGCGCAGGTCTACGCCTTCAACACCAAGGTTGCGCCGTTCGACGACGTGCGCGTGCGCCAGGCGCTGGTGATGGCGATCGATCGTCCGAAGATGTCGCAGGCGATCAGCAACGGCCTCAGTCGGCCCGCGACCAACCCCTATGGCGACGGCTCCTGGGTCAAGTGCAAGGACGACGGCGCGCTGCCGTTCGACGTCGAAAAGGCCAAGGCGCTGATCAAGGATTACGGCAAGCCGGTCGAGTTCAAGATGCTGGTGACGGCAACGCCCCGCGGCCGCATGATCGGCCAGGTGCTCCAGCAGTTCTGGAAGCGCGTCGGCGCCAACATGGAAATCGAGCAGGTCGACCAGGCCACCATTCCCTCGCGGGCCTTCACCCGCCAGTTCCAGCTGACGCCGTGGCGCATCGTCGATCTCGCCGATCCCGATCCGCAGATGTACGCGAACTTCCGCAGCGGCAGCCCGCTGGCGCTCTCCGGCTTCTCAAATCCCGACCTCGACAAGCTTCTGGACCACGCGCGCGTCACCGCCGACCTCGGCCAGCGTACCGAGGATTACTGCGCTATCAGCCGCCTGATCAACAAGGAGGCGATCTGGTTCTGGACCTTCCAGAATACCTATTACGCGCTGTCGAGCGCCAAGCTGAAGGGCTTTCCGAAGATCTACAACGGCGTGATCGACGTCTCGAACACCTGGCTGGAATGACCACGCGATGCTGAACTTCGTCGTTCGGCGGCTCCTTGCCATCCTGCCGGTTCTGCTGGCCGTCTCGCTGCTCACCTTCCTGATCGCCTCGCTGCTGCCGGGCGATCTCGCCTTCGTCATCCTCGGCGATCAGGCGACGCCGGAGAATGTCGCGGCGCTGCGGCGTGACATGGGGCTGGATCAGCCGCTGTGGTGGCGTTACCTGAGCTGGCTCGGCCACGTGTTGCAGGGCGATCTCGGCCGTTCGTTCCGGACCGGTCAGACGGTGTTGCAGGCGGTCGCCGAGCGCATCCCGGTCTCGCTGCAACTGATGCTGATGGCCGAATTCATCGGGCTCGTGATCGGCGTTCCCGTTGCGATCGCCTGCGCTGCGCGCGCCGGCGGCGCCTTCGACCGCTTCATGACCGGCAGCGCCTTCGCCATGCTGTCGATGCCTTCGTTTCTCACCGCGATCCTGCTGATCTATCTGTTCGCGGTCGAGCTGCACTGGCTGCCCGCGACCGGCTATGTGCCGTTCACCGAGGAGCCGCTGGCGAATCTGCGCTTCTTCGTGCTGCCGGCCCTGACGCTCGCGCTCGCGGAATGGCCGGGCATCATGCGGGTGCTGCGCTCCGACATGATCGCGACCCTGCAGGAGGACTATATCGCGCTCGCCAAAGCAAAAGGCCTCAAGCCATCCCGCATCCTGTTCGTGCATGCGCTGAAGCCTTCGTCGCTGACCCTGGTGACGGTGACAGGCATCAATATCGGCCGCCTGCTCGGCGGCACGCTGATCGTGGAATCGATCTTCGCGCTGCCCGGCATCGGCCGGCTGCTCGTCGGCGCGATCTACACCCGCGACCTCGTCATCCTCCAAGGCGTGGTGCTGCTGGTTGCCTGCGGCTTCGTCATCGTCAACTTCATCGTCGACATGCTCTATGCCGTGCTCGATCCGAGGATCCGCCATGGCCACGCTTGAGCTGTCAGTTCAGGACGAAATGGTCTCCACGCCCGTCCGCGGCAGGCGCAAGCTCGGCTTACTGTTCTGGCTCGCGAGCGGCTGGGTCGCGATCATCCTGTCGCTCGCCATTCTTGCGCCGCTGCTGCCGCTGCAGAACCCTGTCGACATGGACATGCTGGAGCGCCGCGCGCCGTTCTCGACCGAGCACTGGCTCGGCACCGACGGGCTCGGCCGCGACGAGCTTGCCCGGCTGATCTTCGGTGCGCGGGTGTCGCTGACCGTTGGGCTGATCGCGCCGATGATCGGCCTCGTCGTCGGCGGCGCGCTCGGCCTGCTGGCCGGCTATTTCCGCGGCCGGTTCGAAACGCTGGTGGTCGGCAGCATGGACGTGCTGCTCGCCTTTCCGCCGCTGATCTTCGCGCTCGCCGTGACGGCGTATCTCGGCCAGTCCATTCCCAATCTCACCTTGATCCTCGGCGTGCTCGGCATTCCCGCCTTCATGCGCGTGGCGCGCGCTGCGACGCTGACCCTGGCGCGGCGCGAGTTCGTGATCGCGGCCGAGGCGCTCGGTGCGAGCCATGCGCGTATCCTGCTGCGCGAGCTGCTGCCGAACGTGCTGCTGCCACTGCTCGCCTTTTTCCTGCTCGGCGTTGCCGTCACCATCGTGGTCGAGGGTGCGCTGTCCTTCCTCGGCCTCGGCGTGCCGCCGCCGATGGCGAGCTGGGGCAGCATGATCGGCGAGGGCCGCGAGAGCCTCGACGTCGCGCCGCGGCTCGCCTTCCTGCCGGCCGCAGCCCTGTTTGTGACCGTGCTGGCGTTCAACCTCGTCGGCGACACCTTGCGGGCACTGACCGATCCGCGTCAGGGGGCGCTGTGAACGCGCCGCTGCTGACCATCGAGGACGTCGCGGTCGAGCTGCCGACCCCGCGCGGCAGCTTGCGCGCGGTCGATCATATCGACCTCTCGCTGGAGGGTGGTCGCACGCTCGGCATCGTCGGCGAATCCGGCTGCGGCAAGACCATGCTGTCGCGCGCCGTGCTTCAGCTGCTGCCGAAGAAAGCGAAGCTGACGGGGCGCGTGATGTTCGACGGCCAGGACCTGGTGCGGCTCGATTCCGAGCGCCTGCGACAGCTGCGCGGCCGAGATCTCGCGGTCGTGTTCCAGGACCCCATGACCTCGCTCAACCCGGTCCTGACCATCGGCACGCAACTGATGGAGACGATCCAGGAACATCTCGAGCTCGACACTTCCACCGCGAAAGCGCGAAGCATCGAGCTGCTTGCCGCGGTCGGCATTCCCGCGCCGGAGCAGCGGCTCGCGCAATATCCGCATCAATGCTCCGGCGGCATGCGCCAGCGCATCGCGATCGCGATCGCATTGTCCTGCGAGCCCAAGCTCTTGATCGCGGACGAGCCGACCACCGCGCTCGACGTCACCATCCAGGCGCAAATCCTCGATCTGCTCGCGCGCGAGCAGCGTCGCCGTCACATGGCGATGATCATCATCACCCATGATCTCGGTGTCGTCGCCGGCCGTGCCGACGAGGTCGCGGTGATGTATGCGGGCAGGGTGGTCGAGCGCGCGCCGACCTCGGCGTTGTTCAAGCGCATGCACATGCCCTACACCGAGGCGC
>NZ_JACEGD010000029.1 GCF_016031635.1 Bradyrhizobium diversitatis | reverse complement strand
TCCCGGCCTTCCCTGCGCCCTCTTTCATTTGAGGGTGAAGCGACCAGGCAAAGCTCGGGCGAGATCAGCCGCGAGAACGAGAAGATGTGTCTGCAGGTGAGATGCGAATCGAAAGAGCGATGTCCGCCGCCCCACGCTCCGTCATTGCGAGCGCAGCGAAGCAATCCAGAGTCTTTCCGCGGAGGGATTCTGGATTGCTTCGCTGCGCTCGCAATGACGGCGTTGATGCAGTTGCGCGCGAACACTCCGCTCTTGTGCCCCGGACGCAGCGCAGCGCTCCTTCAGCGGTGCGCTGCAGAGCCGGGGCCCATGTTGCAGCGAGTGCTGCGGCTTGCTAGGTCCCGGCTCTGCGGCGCGTCACTGTGTGCCGCACCGCGTCCGGGACATGAGACCGCTAAACCGGCTTGCCCGTATACGGCATCGACGCCGTGAGGCCGCCGTCCACCGGGAACGCCTGGCCGTTGACGTAGGACGCTTCGTCGCTCGCCAGGAACAGTCCCATCGCCGCGAGCTCGTGCGGCTGGCCGGGGCGCTTGAGCGGATTGAGCTGGCCGATCTTGTCCTGGGTGCCGCGCTCCTTGGCGCGGTCGAAGATCGGCTTGGTCATGCCGGTTTCGATCAGGCCCGGGCAGACCGCGTTGATGCGCACGCCGGTGCCGGTGAGCGAATAGGCCGTGGTCTGCACCAGGCTGATCACGCCGGCCTTGCTCGCCGCATAAGGATGGCCGCTGGCGCCGGCCTTGAGGCCCGCGACGGAGGCGGTCAGCACGATCGCGCCGGACTGCTGCTTGATCATGTGCGGCATCGCATGCTTCACCGCGAGGAACGGCCCGATCAGGTTGATGCGCAAGATCTCCTGCCAGTGCTCCACGGTCTGCTCGGGAATCGGAACGAGCCCGCCGGAGACGCCGGCATTGGCCCAGATCACGTCGAGCCGGCCATGCGCCTTCACCGCCTTGTCGATCACGGCGATGACGTCCTTTTCGGAGCCGGCATCCGCGATCATGGCTTCCGCGATGCCGCCGGCCTTCTTCACCTCGTCGACGGTCTCCTTCACGGCCTCGGTGCGATCGACTGCGATCAGCTTGGCGCCTTCCCTGGTGAACAGCAGCGCAGCCGCGCGACCGATGCCGCTGCCCGCGCCGGTGATGATGACGGATTTGCCTTGCAGGCGGCCCATGCGTTTCTCCCTTTTGCTGGCGCGCGACGCTTGCCGCGCGACGGAATTTCAAACAAGTTTTCAAACGGTAAAGTGTCTTGAGACACGTTCGTTACTGACGTACAGCGACATCAAACGGGATGGAAGGGTTTCGATGGCAGGTGCAGACAAGCCAAATGTGGTCGTCACGCGATGGTGGTGGGTCCGTCACGCGCCGGTGCGCAATGACGGCGGCAACATCTACGGACAGTCCGACATCGCCTGCGATACCAGCGATACCTATGTGTTCAATGCTGTTGCCAAGGTGCTGCCACGCACGGCGGTCTGGTATTCGAGCAACCTGATGCGCACCCACCAGACCGCCGAGGCGATCTGGGCCGCGGGCTTCCCAAGGCCCGCGTCGATGAAGTGGGAAGCGGACCTCGCCGAGCAGAACCTCGGCCGCTGGCAGGGCATGAACCGGGCCCAGTTCATCGCGAGCCGCCCCGTCGGCGCCAGCTGGTTCGCCGACATCAACGAGCCCGCGCCCGGCGGCGAGAGCTTCATGGACCTCTACAACCGCACGCGCCGCACCATCGAGCGGATCACCAACGAGGCGGCAGGACAGGACATCATCGCAGTCGCGCATGGCGGCACCATCAAGGCGGCGCTGGGGTTCGCGCTCGACGGCCAGCCGGAACGTGGGCTGTCGTTCGATATCGACAATTGCTCGGTGACGCGACTGGACTATTTTGCGAGTCCAGAGCGCAAGGTCTGGCGGCTGCCGATGGTGAACCAGCAGCCGTGGATCGCGGATGCTGCGCACGCGGCGATGCATCAGCCGGCGGGGCCGGAAGTCAAGAAGCTCGCCTGAGGAAGTCATTCCGGGATGGTCCGAAGGACCAGACCACAGGGTGCGCAATTGCGCACCGGGGAATCTCGAGATCCCGGGTTCGATGCTTAGCATCGCCCCGGGATGACGTTGAATATTCAAGATCAATCAGGGAGAGACACATGACCTTGTTCGACATGAAGGGAAAAGTCGCCGTCATCACGGGATCGACGCGCGGCATCGGGCTTGCGATCGCCGAGCGCATGGCCGAGCACGGCGCCAAGGTTGTGATCTCCTCGCGCAAGGCCGATGTCTGCGAACAGGTGGCAAAGGGCATCAACGATAAATACGGCAAGGGCACCGCGGTCGCGATCGCTGCCAACATCTCGTCGAAAGAAAACCTGCAAAACCTCGTCGACGAGAGCAACCGCGCCTTCGGCAAGATCGACGTGCTGGTCTGCAACGCCGCCTCGAACCCGTATTACGGCCCGCTCGCCGGCATCTCCGACGATCAGTTCAGGAAGATTCTCGACAACAACATCGTCGCCAACAACTGGCTGATCTCGATGGTCGTGCCGCAGATGATCGAGCGCAAGGACGGCTCCATCATCATCGTCTCCTCGATCGGTGGCCTCAAGGGCTCGACCATCCTTGGTGCCTACGCGATTTCCAAGGCCGCCGACATGCAGCTCGCGCGCAACCTCGCCTGTGAATACGGCCCGCACAACATCCGCGTGAACTGCATCGCGCCCGGCCTGATCAAGACCGATTTCGCCAAGGCGCTGTGGGACAATCCGGAGAACCTGAAGGCCTCGACCTCGCGCTCGCCGCTGCTGCGTATCGGCATCCCCGACGAGATCGCCGGCGCGGCGGTGTTCCTGGGCTCGAAGGCCGGCGACTTCATGACCGGCCAGACCATGGTGATCGACGGCGGCGCGACGATCAGTTGATGGTTTCGTGTCCCGGACGCGGTGCGGCACGCAGTGCCGCTCCGCAGAGCCGGGACCCAGAAAGCCAAGGGCTAGATTGCAGAGGCATGGGCCCCGGCTCTGCGCCGCACCGCTACGCGCTGCGTCGCGTCCGGGGCACGAGCGAGACTTCAATCCACCGCAGCGTAAACCAGATCCCGTACCAAGGTCCGTGTGTAGTCGCGCTGGCCCGGGCCCTGGCTCATGAACACCGCGAACAGATCCTCCTTCGGATCGATCCAGAAGAACGTGCCGGCAATGCCGCTCCAGAAATACTGGCCGACGCTGCCGGGGAACGGCGCGATGCCGGCCTCCTTGCGCACGGCGAAGCCGAGCCCGAAGCCGTGGCCGGGCGAGAGCAGGGTGCCGTTGATCGCGACGCCTGGCCCGAGGTGATCGGAGGCCATCAGCTCCAGCGTTTTGCGGCCGATGATCCTGTTGCCGTCGAGGGTGCCGCCATTGCGCAGCATCAGGCAGAAGCGGGCATAGTCCATCGTGGTCGAGACCAGGCCGCCGCCGCCGGACTCCATCACCGGCTGCTCCAGCATGTTGAACAGCGCGACCTTGTCGCCGGTCCAGGGATCGGCCGCGAACGGCTCGGCGAGCCGGCCGGCATTGGCCTCGCTGGTCGAGAAGCCGGTCTCGGCCATCTGAAGCGGCGCGAGCACGCGCTCGGTGAGGAACGCGCCGAGCGTCCTGCCGCTGACGACCTCGATGATGCGGCCGAGGATGTCGGTGGAGCGGCTGTAGTTGAACTCGGCGCCGGGCTGGCAGACCAGCGGAAAGCCCGCCACCAGCGCGGCATGCTCGGCGTTGCTGATCTTGCGGCTGCGGACGCGGGACTCCTGGTAGAGCTTGTGCACGGGGCCGTCGCCTTGGTGCTCGTAGGTGAGGCCGGAGGTGTGGCGGAGCAGGTCCTGCACGGTCATGGGCCGCGTCGGGGGCACCAACTCCAACTTGCCGTCCTTGACGACGCCGACCTGCTGGCTCGCAAATTCCGGGATGAATTTTGCGACGGCGTCGCTGAGCAGGAGCAGGCCATCCTCGACCAGCGCCATGATGCCGACCGAGACGATCGGCTTGGTCATCGAGAAGATGCGGAAGATGGAATCGCGCGCCATCGGCGCCGCGCCTGCCGGGCTCTGCTTGCCGAGTGCCTCGAACCAGCCGATCTGGCCGCCCCTCGCCACCAGCACGGTGACGCCGGGAACGGTTCCCTTGTCGATCTCGCGCTTGAACGCGTCCGACATGGCCTGGAGACGGGGACGCGACAGCCCGAGCGTCTCGGGACGTGCGTCCGGCACAGGCGGGGTCTGGAGCGCGGTCGTGGCCTGTGGGGCGGCTGTGGCGGTCGCTGTCGCGGTCATGGGCACTCCCGGTTGTTTTTGTTATCGCCAACGGACTGTGGCCCAGAAACCCCGGCACAAACAAGCGAAGCCGGCGCGGTTCACCCTTGCAAACCGGCCGTCCCTTGTGCTTGAAAGCGCCCCTGATCCGCGGTGACGCGGGTTCGTAGGAGTGTAGCTCAATTGGTAGAGCACCGGTCTCCAAAACCGGGGGTCGCAGGTTCGAGCCCTGCCACTCCTGCCAAGCAAAATCAGTCACTTAGATTAGATGCTGGCGGGATAGGGATACGGCGTCCCACGTACGAACAGCCAAAAGCCGGCCCAAATGTCCGCAGTCCGGCGCCGAGGCCTGCGAGGCATCGCTTAACGTGCGGGGGCGCGTTCCGCGTCGAGGGGAATCTGACTGAGATCGACATTCCGGATGGGAACGCGACGCAGCAGCGAGACGATGGTCCCGACGAGCTCGAAATAGGTGCGCAGCCGCAGCGCGCGGGACGAGCCCTTCAGCTCGGCATTCAGGCTCACGGGGACCTGGACGTGGGTGAGCCCGAGCTGGAGCAGCGAGATCAATGCGCAGATCTGATAGCCGTAGCCGTCGGCCTTGACCGCGATCTGGCGCAGCCATTTCACGGGGTAGACGATCATGCTGTGGTAGTCGGACAGCCAGAAGCGGAACAGGCAGTTCAGGATGAACCGCAGGGAATGCGACTGGATCGAGCGGTTGATCGAGCGGTCCGACTGGTTGTCGCGATAGGTGATGACGATGTCGGCGGCGCCCGCCGCCTTGAACATCCGGGCGATCCCTTCGTTTTGAAAGGCGTGATCGCCGGGAATGAGCGTGATGGCATCGAACTTCGCGCGCGACAGGGCGAATTCGAAGCCGGCGCCGACACCCCGCCGTTCGGGGTTATGCTGCACGATGATGCGCGGCTCGCCGGCGGCGAACTCGTCCATGATCGTGCCGGTGGCATCGGTGCTGCCGTCGTCGATCAGGAAGATCTCGAAATCGTCGAGCAGTTCGCGTGCGAGCGGCAGCACACCGCCGATGGTGTCGGCGATCTTGTCCTGCTCGTTCAGTGCAGGGATGACGATCGTAAGCCTTTTTGCCGCTCTGGAAGGTGTCATCATATGCCGCCCGTTGGCGGGGCCACACGGTCCCGATGGCCCCCACGCAAGTCTAGGTCATCTGAACCGGGCGAACAATGTGGCTGCCGGACGTCGTCCACACAACCGGACACGAAACCCGGGATCTGTGTGTTTCATGCAACTAGTCGGAAAAATCGTAGAGCCCGGTATCGCCAACGCCGAAGGCGCGCCGCAGCCGTCCGATGCGACCTGCCATGTTCCGGCCCTGGGCGGTCGCCCTGAAGTGCGAATCGACCGGTTCGACCAAGCTGCCATCGACCAGGTTCCCAATTCGTCCCCGGAACAGATCTGGAACCTGCCTTTCAGCGATCTCCAAAACCGGGGCCCTCCGGTCGGGCCGGTCGACGAGGCCGCGCAGGATGTCCAGAGAAACCGATTTATACACTGCGCCAAAGGCGAAAACGTAAGCTATGACGCAAAATCCGAAAATCGACGCGGCGTTCCAATACTGAAATTGCGGGATGGCGAAAATTCCGAGCATCACGCCGAGACCATGCGAGACGACTGCGGCGATGGCGAGCAGGATCACGGGTCCGAGCGCCCATGCGCGAGCGCGGGCCATGAGCTGCAAGGCAGGCGCCAGCAGGGCGAAGACGACGACGGCGGCAAGTCCGACAGCGAAGGACATTGTGCCGCTCACCGAAGACCCGTCGACAGGCGAACGAGTTTGACCAGATGTGCGACCGCGACCCCCTTGGCCGTCGGGGCCAGCCGGCCGTCCGCCGTCACCACCAGCCCCGAGCTGATCAGGAGTTTCAGACGGTTGTGCGCGAAGGTGCCGAGGTCGCCGCCCTGCATGTAGGCCGCAGCCCATTGGTCCAAAGTGAGGGGACGTCCCGACTTCACCAGCGCCGTGAGCAGCGTGACCGTAAAGCCCCAGGCCAGCAGGCTGAACAGGATGTAGCAAAACATCATCGCCGTCGCCAACAGGAGCAGACCACCAAGCACGTCGTCGACGTGGCGTTGACCTGGAAGCGCGATACAGGCGATCACGAAAAACACGACGACGCTGACGCAGGCCAGCCGGAAGCGGCGGCCGGATCCGCCGGTGGCGGCGATGCGCGCGTAAAACAGCAACAGCAGTGGAAAGGCGATGCTGAGACCAATCGCAGCGGCCTGCGCCGGGCCCGGTATCATGTTCATTGCGTAAATCGCCCCGGACGCCTCTCAGGCCCAGCCAGAGCGAAAGTCTATAGGAGGTCGCATTTTTCCGGTCAAGAGAGCCCGGCGGCCCGGACTTGCGGTCGCCACGTGGGCGTGCGAATCCTGGCTGGCGATGTCCTCCTTTTCCCGTCCGAGCTTGCCCCCGTTGCTGCGCGCGATAGCCATTCTGATCGTCGTGTTGCTGGTTGCACATGCGCCGATGCTCCTGAATGACGGCCTCTTCATGGACGACTGGCTGGTGCTCAAGCCGCGTCCGGACTATTTCGTCGACATCGATTTCCTGCTGAATGGCGCCGGTCATCCGATCTTCTTCAGCTACGACACGTTCGCGAACTGGACGGGCGCCCCGGTCGTCGTGATGGTATCGCTGGCGCTCGCCGGAATCGTCTTCGGCGCGGTGTGCCTGATGCTGACGGCGACACGGCTCGATCTGCTCGACCGCGCCGAGGCGGTCGGCTTCGCCCTGATCGTCTGGACCTATCCCGGCTATCAACTGTGGGCCGGCAAGGCGAACGCGGTCTATGTCTTCAGCTTCGGACTCCTGTTCGTCGGCGCATGGCTGCTGACGCTTGCCTTCAGCGCGCAGGGCTGGCGGCGTGTGTTGCTTCGCGTGGCCTGTGCATGCCTATTCGTGCTCAGCTTCGCGCTCAACTCGACGGTCGTGCTCTATGCCTGTGTCATGCTTGGACTGTTCGTTGCAACATGGCGGAGCGGAGCCGTTGCGCATGGCTTCATTCGTCGTGCATGGCTCGCAGCCTGGCGCTGCACTTTGGGCTATCCGGAATTGATCGCGCTTCCTCTTGTCTATGCGGGCGCGCTTGGTATCTGGTTCAAGCGCATCGGTTTGTACGCGCAGCATTATGATGCCCATTTGCCGACGCTCGGGGAGCTGGCGAACGGATGGAAGGCGTTCTTCGACGCCGGCTACAGGGACGTCGTGGCCCACGCGATCGGGGCGGCGATCCAGGTCCCGGCGCCCTTCATCCTGGCTGCGGTGCTCGTCGGCGTCGCATTGTTGCTACTTCGTCCCGGCACGGAGGCAACTGCACTCAGACGGGCGACCGCCTTGCCGCTCATCCTCGCCGTTGTTTTGTTCCTCGCGCTGTCCTCGCCCTATCTGATTGCCGGCCTGCGACCCTCGTCCCAGCATTTTTACGAAAGCCGTCACCTGCTGCTGTTTGGCGTGCCGGCGGGGCTGGCGCTTCTCGCGTTCAAGCGTCAGACCGAACGTTGGATCGGCCCCACCGCCGCCGTTGCGATGTTGTTCGGATTGGGCTCGATCCTGTGGATCGGAATGCTGTGGAATGACTACGTCTTCATGCAGGCGAGAACGCTGAAGCAGGAGGCTCTGACGCGCAGCCTCGCCGACCGGATCCAGCCCGCGGCGACGGTCTACGCGCTCGACGACCAATTCTTCGACTATCGGTCACGGGACGTGCCGTTCGGCCTGGCCGAAGTCACCGGTATGCTCCGGCTCGCCTGGGGCAATCAGCCCTTCTTCGGGTTTGCCTTGCGTGCCGAGCGGCCCGACATCCTCCAGGAGATGGAGTGGAAGCGGGCTGCTCCGGGAACTGCTTTCCGTCATTTCGATCCGTCGGGACCGCAGGCGACGATCTCGTTGAACGCGGGCTCTGGAGCTGCGTTGGACCGGGCATTGGTGCGAAAGTACTACGCGTGTCGGTTGTTGGCGCGCTGTGACGTTGCAGAGTTTCTGGCTCAACTCGCGCAGGTCAAGATCACGGTCGGCCCGATCGCTGGAATCTTGCCGCTCAACGGCGCCAGCGAGGATGTCTCGCCTAGCCGCTAGCTCGCCGCTTCCAGATCGCTTCTGCAAGCGCGATGTCGGTCACCGAGTCTTGGCCAGACGCGAGGGGCATCCGTCGTTCGATAATGTCGGAGACAAAGGCAACGGCCTGGCGCCGAAATGCCCAGCTGGTTGCATGTATGAGCTGCGTGGACTCGTCTTGATGATCGACGATGACCCGTGCGTCCTCTTCGGCGAAGGGCGCGGGCAATTCGATGGTCAGGGCGCCGCGCTCGAAATCGATCGTCAGTCCCTCCCGCCAGGCTCCCTCGGACCCGTTCACGAGATCCAGCGCACAAGCGATGCCGTCGAAGTCGAGCGTGACGCGCGCGGCTCCCGAGGTCTCGACGGAGCTGTCGGTGACCGTCGGCGAGGATCCGAGCAGGTAGCGCGCCAGATTGATGATATGGCTGAAGACATTCAGAAAATTGTCGTAGCCGGGGCGCACCGCGCGCGGCATCCAGTCGGGACCATCCTCCCAGAGTTCGAGCCCGTCCGGCCGTGCTTCGCCGGTCATCACGAAATTGTCCTGCGCGCGGCCCGTGTCGCCGCCGAAGCACCAGCCTCGCGCGGCGACGATGCGTCCGAGTGACTGGTCTGCGCGGATGCGCGCCAGCTCGGCCAGCGCGCGTGCCACGCCGGCATCGTGTCGCTTCATGTAACCGATGCTGTAGATGAGGTCCTGTCGCCGCGCGGCTTCGACCAGTGTCTCGGCTTGAACCGTCGTGTAGGCCATCGGCTTTTCCGACAGCACGTGGCGGCCGCTGTTCAACGCGTCCAGGACGATCGGCCCGGTCGCGCGCCGCTTCGTCACGACGACCACGGCGGACACCTCGCTGTCCGCAAGCAATTCCCGGTGCGTGCCGTAGACCCGCGAGATGCCGAACTTCTGCGCCGCGGCGGCAGCAAGATCCGGCCGGAGATCGGCGATCGCGACGACGCGGCAGGCGGGATTGGCAGCGAAATTGGCGAGGTGGCACATCTGGCCGACCATGCCCGTCCCGATGATGCCAATGCCTGGCTTCACTGGCTATGATTCCTTGGAGCGCTTTCGGATGACGAGGAAGTGCGCCGGCTGTCCCCAGGTGTTGATGAACGCCGGATCCGTCTGGGTGAGGGCAGTGACCGCGGACGCCTCCCGTCGCAAGATCGCGCCAAAGATGCGATGGAAACTGTCGAGCGTTGCCGTGATGGCTTCGATGTCGGCAGCATCGTCGGCGAGAATGTCCGTCGTCCGGATCGTCTCGCGCAGGGACGCGAGGCTCGCGACCACGCGCGGCAGGCTCTCGGCGAAGGGATCGTCGATCATCGCATCGACGTCGAGAACCAGCGTCTTGATCGATGCCGAGATCGCCTCCACTGCATCGGCGTTGCCGACCAGATAGAGCTTTCGTCCGCCAAGGAAGCTCAGGCGGCTGCGGTCGAGATGGCGCGCCGCGCGCCGCAGCTTCTCGTCGTCGGGCAGAACCTTCTTGTGCCAGTAGACGTCCAAGCTGTCGCGATAGGCTGGCCATGCCGAATGGATGTCGAAGCCTTGCTCATGCGCCGCCGTGCAGAGGGCTGCCGCATCGAGAAAATACCGGTACCGGACGAAGGGATTCTCGAGAACGTCCATCAGCCAGGATTCGAAGCTGCGGGTGTGCGGAATGCTGCTCCATTTCGCATCGAACAGCATCCTCGCCGTCTCGAGCGCAGGACGGCCGGTCAATGCCTTGCCGGCCGCATGGATCGCCTTGAGCGCGAGCTCGAAGAATCCGCCATGGCGCTCGTAATAGGACACGACGGCGTAACCGTCGGGGTTGAGCAGCCGGTGGAAAACGCCGAGCCAATTTTCGGTCGGCTGCACCGTGTAGATGAATCCTTCGGCATCTATGATGTCGAACCCGCGGTCGCTGCGGAATCCCTCGACATCGGCCAGTGCGAGCTCGCGGAGATGTTCGGTCAGGCCGAAATGATCGAAATAGGCATGGATCTTCGGGTGTGCATGCCGGTTCGGCTCGGCGAGCGTCATGTTCGCGCCCCAGCTCGCAAACACCAGAGCGTTCTCGCCGGAATCAGGACCGAATTCGAGCACCTCGGCATTGCGGAACAGCCGCGGCGGCAGCACCAGCTTGTCCGAGAACAGTTCGCGCCGCTGGCCGGCGTAGGCTTCGAGCTCGGCGGACGACTTGAAATTTCCGAACGTCGGCAGAACGTCCTGACGTTCGTAGTAGTTGAAGAGCTTGTCCTCAGCCATGCCGCGACCCTGCGGCCGCCTCGAGACGATCGAGCTCGCTCCAGATGTCGGAGGGCGCAAAGATCGAAACGATGTGCAGCGGCCGCTTCACGTTCTCGCGCAGCCGGCTACTGACCTTGGCTTCGTTCTCTTGGTTCACGGCGAGAAGACAGACGAGCGGATCCGACTTGCCGGCGAGATCCTCCGGCGAGCGGATCGGAATGCCGGTGCCGGGCAGGAACAAGCCTTGGCGCTCCTTCTGGTCGTCGACCGAGAGGTCGACGAGATCCGCCAGCTCGTGGGCGTTGGTGAAGGTGCAGGCGCGGCAGCCGGCGCCGTAGATGGCGATCTCGGCACCATTGGCGCGGGCCTTGGCGAGGATCGGACGAAGACGAGCGCCATATTCCCTTGCGCGCTGACCGAATGCCTCGCCGACTCCCGACGGTGCGGGCGGGGGCGTCACGTCGCCCGCGGCACGGCGGGCTGCGATCGCGAGGCTGCCGCCGCTGAAATTGTACTTCTTCACGGACACTGCCTCGAAGCCGTGGCGCGCCAACAAGGCGAGCAGGGTCGGTTCGGTGAAATAGCTGACGTGCTCCTCCCAGAGGACGGAAAGATCGCCTGCCGTCGACCCGGGCGCGAAATCAGGCACGTCGATGAACAGCAGCCCGTCGTCGCGCAGCGCGATCTTCACGCAGTCGAAGAAGTTCTCGAAGTCGACGATGTGCTCCAGCACCTGACGCGAGACCACGAGATCGAACTTGCCGGCATGGGCGACTGCGTCGTCACACAGGGCCGGGCTGATCATGTCGGAATAGACCTTGATGCCGCGTTCGCGGGCAATCTTGCCCGACACGGGGTTGGGCTCCACGCCCACGAGGACCTTCGCGCCGCGTTCGCGCAGCTTGTCCATGAACAGGCCGTCGTTGCATCCGATCTCGAACACGGACTGGTGCTTCGACAATTTCGCGATGGTGTCGAGCTCGTCGACCTGGTGCGGCTCCGGCTTCCAGCTGCTGAAATTGTAGTTGAACTGGCGATACAGGATGTCTGGATCGATCGGCTTGACGATCTGCGGCAGGCCGCATTCGCCGCAGGCGAGCACCTCGAACGGGAATCGTTCGTCCTGCTCGTTTCGGCTGTGCCGAAGCCGATGCGCAATCGGCATCAGGCCGAGGTCGATGACCGGTCGCAGGTTGGTCGAATGGCAAAGGCGGCAATGGTCGGTCACGGCTTTGGCTCATTGCAGGAATGATACGGGGACAACAGCCCCGGGGTGAAACTCAACGTAGTTGAAGCCTATATAGTGGCACAGCCTGCGCCACAATTCCTAAGTTGCCTTGTCCCGGCACCACCGGCGGTCAGAACAGCGCGGCGTCGCAACACGGCCGCGTTTGAGCAACGCATCCGGCGTATCCCGCTCAACTCTGCTGTTCCGTGTAGCGCGCCTTGTTCGGATTCGTGCAACTACCATCAATGGACCGACGCAGCAGCATCCCGTTCGGCCCTGTAAGCCATACGCGCCAGTGCGAGCAGCCAGACAGCCCCCGATGGGATTGCGGAGGCCCAAGCAAAATCGAAGTCGCGGGCGCCTCGCCGCATGCGATACCGGCGAAACCGAGAACACCGACCATCGCTCCTCACGATGCCCCATCCTCCGATGGAAAGCGGGAGAGCGGCAGCCATAGTCACCAGCGGAACGTCTTGCCAAGAAGCATCGTCAGGCCGTTCCATCCGTCATCAGCCAGGTTCCTCCGGCACGTCGCATCGGCTGAATGCGATCGACCGGGGCGTGGTGATTGTGGGCCGCGGCAGCAGCTCTTGCGAAAATGAGTGGGATGGCTCGATCCAACTGGTTGATCTCGAGACAGACGCTGCTGCGACCGTCAGGTGGTGCCATAGTATAACCACCGCAGTGCGCCTATCGAGCTCCTGAAGCGGAATCTTCGCAGGCGGGCGTGGGTAGAGCCAGCAGCCAGGCGGATCCGCGTACTCCAGGCCGGCGGCAAGGTGGTCGGTATTCTCCTCTTGCCAGGGGAGTTGGCAGATCGTCTTTCAGTTGCATGAGCTCGCCACGCCCTTGCGTGGCCGAAGGCGCATCCTCGAGGACGGCCTTCATTAGTTCGACGAATCGGATGTCGTTGGGCAGCGGAATTCCCGGCGCAGCGCGATAGCGCCAGATCTCTCGCCGTGGCGGGCAGCGAAAAAATTCGAGATAGGAAACTGTGCAGTTGCCACTCGGGACGAGGTCACGGTTCTGAAAATCTCCGCAATAATCTGTATAGACATATGATCGCTCGCGATTTTCGTCGCGCAACATCATCTGTGCAACGTTCATGTCACTGGCGCCGAGACACCGGGACCGAAATGAGATGATGGTGCTGTTCTCTATCTGGAGCTTCACGACCTTTGGTTCGGGATCAGCAAGCAAAGCCGCCCGAACTTGCCGCTGTAGGTCTGCGTTGATCAGACCATCATACAGCAGCCATTTCGAATCCTGCGCCATGGCCACTGTGAAGACCGCGATCAGGCCGCCCGCGATCGCTGCACGCAGACGCGATGTCGGCATGATCTGTATGACGGTCGCCGCCAATATCAGTATGCCGAGTTGCGAGGCGAAGAGCAGCCTCGATTCTCCCCTGGTGACGTCGCCATAGGTCCCGGTCAGGGCGAAGGGCATAGCGCCAAGGATGGCAATCGCAGTTCCGGACAAGAGCAGCGCCAGCACACGTCTGATTGAGCCGTGACCCTCGAGCACCCAAGGTGTCCAGAACGCTCTGGAAGAGAGGAGAGCGAAGCCCGCCATGGCAGCCAACGTCAGCAGCGTCCAGACGAAATCACCCAGCAGTGCGATCCCTTGAGAGGCGGCGTAGGACAGACCCTTGGGAAAAGCCGCGAGGTGCTCGTGCAGCGCGTTGCCTATAACGGTGAGGTCGTGCACAAAACTGTACTGCCCGGCGTAGTGACCGCTCTTTCCCAGGATGGTTAGACGCAGCATGATCACGGCCGCGGTCACCAGCCAGAATGGGGCAAGGCGCGCGAGCCTACGCCTCCACGGTTCGCGAGAGGACCAGGTCAGCATGATGCGGAGCGGTTCAAGCGCGATCAGGATTTCAAGCGACAACGAGAAAAACAAAGCGAACGGCGCCGCCCATCGAAGTGCCCGAACCTTCGAATATGTGAACGCGTAGGACAGCAGATAGAAGAGCAGGAAGAAGTCGTAGACCGCGTTGAGTGTCAGGCGAATTGCATAGAACGGGCTGAGCAGGAACAGAGCCGTGACAAGACCGGCGATGCGTCTGGTATAGGATGATCGCGACAGGACGGAGTGAAGCAACACGCCGTTGACCAGATGGCAGGCTAGTCCCGCGAGCCGCGCAGAGACATCGGGAGTATCGTTCAAAAGCGTCACAAACAGCGTCATCGGGATTGCGAAGCCGGCGTGGGCCGACTCCCACAGCACGCGAGCGACGCCGGCGGCACCTTGAGTCCAGTAGATGTAGTACACAGTCCAATCGTCGCCGAAGACCTCACGCGCGAACAGCGCGGGCACGGCCGTCACAAAGGCGAGAACCAGAGCGACGTAGACGTATCCAATGCCCGCCCGCTCTGCTTGCCGGAGAGCGGCAGCTCTTGGATCTACATTCATGCGAGCATCGTCGAGCCCGACGGGGATGGCCACGGTCCTAAGCTTTGCCTCGTCTGTCCAAATGCTCCGCAGCGAGCGTACCAGTTCTCGTCACGTAGGCTTGAACCTCGGCAGCGTCGCCGCCATCGGGTGCCCAGTCGGGAAATGCCGTGCGGGCCGGATCGAACGGGCCGGCGGTGGTTTCGTGAAACACCAGCCATTCCGAGGTGATCAGGATCGAGTGGAAGACCTGTTCCGGCATGCGATAGTAGCAGCGCTTGCCCTGACCGTAGGGCGCCATCTCGAGCACGTCGCGAATGCGGCCGTCATCCTCGAAGATCACGACCTGTGCGGTGCCCTCGATCACGTGGAACGATTCAGGTTTGCCAAGGTGCTTGTGCGGCCGCACATAGGCCTCGCGATGATGCACGATCAGCATCTCGTGCAGGCCGGAAGAGGGATCCGGATGCGTGCACAGCCGGCTGCGCAGACGCGGGTTGGCGGCCGCGATGCGCTTCAGCTCCGCGATCGTGGCGTCGTCCGCCGTGACGATTTCGTCGTCCGAATAGTACACTTCCGGATTTTGCGCGCGCAGTGAGGTCGGCCGGCGCAGGCCTGCCTCATTCGAAGAAGATGAACCCATGGTCGCCCCGATACCCGCATTTGTCGTAGATCCAGGCCCATGTTTGCGGACCGTGGAAGCTCAGGCAGGTGAGCTGCCAATAAAGCAGATTGGCCTTCTCGCGCTCGTTGCGGAAGGATTCGACCATCAGATATTTCGAGGTGCCGCGTCCGACGCGTTCGATCTCGGGCACCGCGCGGAACACGTCCTCAAGCGGAAGGTTGTGCAGCACGCCGAGCGAGACGACGAGGTCGAAGCTGTGGTCGGGGTAGGGGAGCTCGACGGCGCTGCCGACCTTCAAATGCGGCCGCACCTCCTCCTTGGCGTTGGCGATGCCATACTCGGAGATGTCGATGCCGGCGATCCTGACGTCGGGGACGAGCTGGGTGAACTCGTAGAGCAGGTAGCCCTTGCCGCAACCGACGTCGAGCACGCTCATGCCCGGCTTGATGCCGTAGCGATCGATCAGGGTCTGGGCCAGCGGGCGCCACCGGCCGTCATAGCGATAGCCGCCGTAGCCGTAGCGCCGGTCACCATCCCAGTAGTCGCGCCCCCATTGCCGCGCGACGGTAGCGGATTCCGCCTTGTCGTGCTCGACCACGCGCTGGACGTAGTTCCGCTTGGTCGATGCGTGCATCGGCTGGAGCAGGTTGATCTCGGTCATGGGGGCCAACCGGTCCGCGGCATCGTCACAGGATGGTCGCGAATTTGTTGACGAGCAGGATGTCTTCGATGGCCTGGATGTCTTTCTGCGACGCCAGCGTGATCTCCTCAACCGCGGCGTGAAGGTCGCAGCCCTCGCGCAGCACGCGGTCGTAGATCTGCCGCCGCCGTGCCTCGTCGGGCGGCAGCATGAAAATGCTGTAGAGAATCAGCCCACGCAGCTGCGGCAACTCGTCCAGGATGTCCTCGAGCACCATGTAGCTGCCGGGCATGGTGTGCTCGGCGGCGCTCAGCAGATAATGTAGATTCTTCCGCCGCGCGTAGTCGCGGATCACGATGTTCTGGACGTGCTGCGGGGTGCGGCTGCCGTTCAGCGGCCGGGCGCCGATATAGCCGCGATGGCCGGCTCGCTCAGCCATGGAAGCCTCCCGGCAGCTTGTACTGCATGCCGACCCGCGTCGCCGGCCGCAGCAGGATCGGCTCGAAGAACTCGCCGAAGCGCTTGTCCGCGTAGGGCGACATGATGCTCTTGAAGCGGCAATTCATGCTCCAGCGCGTGCCGGCTTCCTCGTTGACGCGATTGCCGTGCATCAGGGTCTGGTTGAACAGCATCACGTGACCGTAGGGGATCTCGATGAAGGTCGCGTGCGGCTTGATGGTCTTGTACAGCTCTTCGGCACTGCGCAGGCTGGCCATCCGGTCCTGCATCTCGCCGTTCAGGGACGGCGGCAGCAGGTACATCGATTTGGTGCGGCGGACGTCGACGAGCGGCACCCACACCACGACCTCGAACGGCGAGTCGCCCGACCAGACGTCGGAATGGGTGGCCAGCAGCGACGAGCTGTCGCCGGGGAGCTGGATGCTGAGATTGACGCGGCGCTGCATGCAGAGCTCATTGCCGACGATGGTCTCGATCGTCGAGCGTGCCAGACGAAAGTAGGTCGGCCGGAACCATGGTTCGGCGTTGAGGCCGTTGAAGACGTGCAGCCGCAGGCCGTTGAGATCATCCACGCTCACCCGCGTGTGGATGGTGTCGAGCATCGCGTAGGGATCGTTGCTGTGCGGCAGCTTCAGATAGTCCGCCGCGAGCTCGGCGGCACGGCGCTGGATCCGGTCGAGCCCGGCGCGATCGTCGGCCGGGGTGGTGACGAAGCCATGGTCGATGAAGCGTTGCGCCAGCGCCTGCTCGTCGGCGTGCAGGAAGTCCGTGTCCGTCATGCAAAATACTCCCGGGCGGTCGCGCAAATATAGCTGATGTCGGCGGCCGAGAGGAACTGGTTGATGGGAAGTGTGAGGATGTGGTCCGCCTGCCGTTCGGTCACCGGGAACGCGCCGCGGCCATGACCCAGATGCGCCGCCGCCGGCTGCAGGTGGATCGGGACAGGATAGTGGATCGCGGTCTCGATGCCCTTGTCGGCAAGATATTTCTGGAAGTCGTTGCGGCGCTCGGTCTGCACCACGAAGGTGTGGAAGGTGTTGAACTCGATGTTCCGGCAGGGCGGACTGAACAGCGGCAGGCCGGCGAGCTCGGCGCGGTATTGCGCAGCGTTGCGCCGCCGGCGTTCGATCACCGAGGGCAGATGGCGCAGGCGGATGCGCAGCACCTCGGCCTGAAGCGTGTCGAGCCGCGAGACGATACCCCATTCATGGACGTCGCTCCGGTTGATCAGGCCGTGGTTGCGCAGCCGGCGGATTCGCGCGGCTAGCTCCGCGTCGGCGGTGACGAGGAAGCCTGCATCGCCCGCGGCATTGAGATTCTTCAGGGGATGCGCGGAGAAGCAGCCGAACGTGCCGATGGTGCCGCTCATCCGGCCGTCATAGGTCGAGCCGATCGCCTGGGCGCTGTCCTCGATCACGGCGAGCGCGTGCTTGTCCGCGATCGCCATCAGCGGGGTCATGTCGGCCATGCGCCCGGTCAGATGCACCGGCATGATCGCCTTGGTGCGCGACGTGACGGCGGCCTCGACTGCGGTGGGATCGATGTTCTGGTCCGGCAGCACGTCCGCAAAGACCGGCGTGGCGCCGACTGCGATGATTGCCGCAGTCGATGCCACGAACGAATTCGGCGGAGTGATGACCTCATCGCCCGGGCCGATGTCGAGCGCCCGCATGGCGAGGATCAGCGCGTCGGTGCCGGAATTCAGCGTCACGACATGCGAGGAGCCGAGATAGGCGGACAATTCCTCCTCGAGCTTCGCAACCGCCGCCCCGCCGATGAAATCGCCGCGCTGGAAGACGCCCTCGACCGCCTGCATGATCTCGGCGCGTTCTTCCTCGAATTGCGCGGGAAGATTGACGTAGCCGATGCGCCGGCGGCCGGTGTCAGCGTCCATGGCAGAACTTCCTGACGGTCTCGATGACGCGGTCCTGCTGCGCGCGCGTCAGATGCTGGTCCACGGGGAAGCTGACGACTTCCTTGGCGTGGCGGTCGGTGACCGGGAACGTGCCGGGCGCGTAGCCGAGATGCTTGAGACCTTCCTGCTGATACAGCGGGATCGGATAGTGGATCTTCGCCTCGATGCCGTTGTCCAGGCAGTATTTGTAGAGCTCGTCGCGGCGTTCGGCGAACACCATGTAGAGATGGTAGACGTGCTTCACGTTGGGCCGGCGCGGCGGGATGCGCAGGCCGGGCAGGCCGGCGAGGCCCGCGTCGTAATAGGCCGCATTCTCGATTCTGCGGCGCGTGATCTCGCTGGTCTGGCCGATCAGCCAGTTGCCGACCACGGCCTGCAAGGAATCGAGCCGCGAGTTGCAGCCGAGGATCGCGATCTCGTCGCGGTTCTTCATGCCGTGGTTGCGGATGAGGCGGAGCCGCTCGTTCATCCCGTCGTCATTGGTGACGACGACGCCGGCATCGCCCCAGACGTTGAGGTTCTTGAGCGGATGCAGCGAGAAGCCGGCGGCGATGCCGTGGGTGCCCGAGCGTTTTCCCGCGAACTCGGACAGGATGCCCTGGCAGGCATCCTCGACCACGGGGATATTGTGGCGCTGGGCGATCGCCATCAGCTTGCCCATGTCCGTCACCTCGCCGGTCAGCTGGACCGGCATGATCGCCTTGGTTTTCTCAGTGATCGCGGCTTCGACGTAGTCGACGTTCATGCAGAAGGAATCGTCGCAGTCGACCAGCACGGGCGTCGCGCCGGTCTCCGCGATCGCGCCGACCGTGGCGATGAACGTGTTGGCGGCGGTGATGACCTCGTCGCCATGACCGATGCCGAGCGCCTTGAGCGGCAGCTTGAGCGCGTCGGTGCCCGATCCGACGCCGATGGCGTGACGCACGCCGATCAGCTCGGCAAAGCGCTTTTCGAATTCGGCGACGGGCTTGCCAAGGGTGAAGTCACCGGTCGCCACCAGCCTGCCGATCTCGGCCAGGATCGGAGCGGGGTCGGCGAATTGCTCGAGCAGATAGGAATATCGAACGTCGTACATGTGACCCGTCAGGTGGAATGAAGTTGAGGGGAGGAGGTGCGCGAGGCGGCGAGCGCATGCTCGATCGAGGTCGCAATCGCACCAGCGGAAAGGCCGTGCTTCTTCAGGAGCGAGTCCTGCGAGCCGTAATTGTGCATGAAGCGGTCCGGCAGCGACAGCCGCAGCATCGCCGGCAGGCCCGAACCGAGCTTGTCGATCAGCGTCTCCGCGACCGCACTGCCGAGGCCCCCGGAAGGCACGTGCTCCTCCAGCGTGACCAAGAGCCTGGTGCCGCGGATCGCCTGCAGCAGGGCGGCGGTGTCGAGCGGTTTCACGGTATGCATGTGCAGGATGCCGGCGCGAATGCCTTGCGCGGCCAGCAGGTCGGCTGCGGCGAGGGCGCGCTGGAGCATGATGCCGGTGGTCACCAGGAGGACGTCGCCCTGCGGGCGCATCAGGATGGCCTTGCCGATCTCAAAGCCGTGCTCGGCCTTGGAAACGACGGCATCGCCGCCCTTGCCGAGCCGGATGTAGATCGGACCCTTCCAGTCGAGCGTCTGCTCCATCATGCGCGCCGCCTCGTCGGCGTCGCACGGGCAGATCACCGTCATGTTGGGCAGCGCGCGCATGATGGCGATGTCCTCGATCGCCTGGTGCGTGGGGCCGAGCGGCGCGTAGACGAGCCCGCCGCCATTGGCGATCAGCCGGACCGGCAGATTGTGCAGGCAGAGATCGACCGCCACCTGCTCGTAGCAGCGGCGGGTGAGGAAGGTCGCGATGGTGTTGACGTAGGGCACGAAGCCCTCCATCGCGAGACCGGCCGACATGCCGATGATGTGCGCTTCCGAAATGCCCTCGATCAGGTGGCGCTTGGGAAACTCCTTGCTCATCGCGCGCAGGGTGCCAGCGCCGGGATCGGAGCCGATGTAAAGCACCCGCTCGTCGCGCGCGGCGAGCTTGTGGACCATGTTCATCGCTGTGTTGCGCATGGGGAGCCGATCAAAAATCGCCGACGGCGACGCGGATGGCGTCGAGCTCGCTGTCGGTCAGCTTGTTCTTGTGATGCCAATCGGCGTTGGATTCCGCCGGCGGCAGACCCTTGCCCTTGACGGTATGGCAGATGATGGCGGTGGGTTTGCCCGGAACGGCCGGGACCTGCTTCAGGACGGTGCGCAGCGCGCCGACGTCGTGGCCGTTGAGCTCCTGCACGGCAAAGCCGAAGCTGCGCCATTTGTCCGCAAGCGGCTCCAGCGGCAGGACGTAGTCGGTGGGACCGTAGCTCTGGAGCTTGTTGTAGTCGATCATCGCGACCAGGTTGTCGAGCCCGTGCTTGGCCGCGCCCATCGCGGCTTCCCATACCGATCCCTCGTTGATCTCGCCGTCGCCGAGCAGCACGAAGGTCCGGTAGCTGCGCTCGCGCATGCGCCCTGCGAGCGCGAGGCCTACGCCGATCGACAGGCCGTGGCCAAGCGCGCCGGTCGAGGCCTCGACGCCCGGCACCATGCCGTATTCGGGATGTCCGCCCAGGATGCTGTCGGACCCGCAGAAGCCGTCCAGCTCCGACAGGGGAAAGAAGCCGCGATCGGCCAGCAGCGCATAGAGCGCCAGACAACCGTGTCCCTTGCTCAGGATCGCGCGGTCGCGATCGGGATCGCGCGGGTTCTTGGGATCGATCCGCAACACGTCGTCGTAGAGCACGCGGACCATCTCGATCAACGACAGAGCCGGACCGACATGTCCGCGTCCGGCAGAGCGGACAGAACCGAGGACCAGGCGGCGCAAATAAAGGCTGCGCTCGTCCAGCGTGCAGGTGAGGGCGGCTTCAGCGTGGGGTGAGATCTGGATCACGTTGGCAAATCGTTTGATGGAGCCGGCGGGCTTTGTCGAGCTGGCCGGCGAGGCGGACCGTCAGATCGCCACCTTGCGCAGCCAGGGCACGCCGGGAGCGGCTTTCCGGCAAATAGACATTCAGGACAATCAGGCACCAAATCGCCCCGAACACAGGATACAGTACGTCACGGCGGATCGCAAACGCGTCATCCCCAGCTTCGAAGGTGCGCGAGAGCCGTTCGATCAATCGGTTAGCGCCGGCAGCGGGCAGATCGCTGCCGGGATGGATCGCGGTGTCGGTCACGAGCTTGACCGGGTCGTCCCAGCCGAAATACTCGAAGTCGATGAAGCGCAATTTGCCGTCGTCGGTGCGCAGTGCGTTGTGCAGTCCGAAATCCGACGGGCTCAATGCACGATGGGTGGGCGCAAGGGCCGCTGCGGGATCCAGGCCCAGTTCCGCATAACGGCGACGGAGTTGCCGGATTGCGACGGCGGTGCTGGGAACCAGGCTGCCGTCCATGAACGCGCGCAGGTTCGGATGATCCTGCGATGCGCGCCGTAGTCCGTCCAGGCGCTGCTCGTATTGCGCGATGGCTTCCTCGGGCGAAAAGATGCTGGCTGACGCGCTTCGCAAATTCTGTGCGCCGTCCGCGCTGCGCAGCTGTTGCAGCCCGATCAGGAAATCGGCCAGCTGATCGGCATCATCGTCCTGGGGATGCAGAACTGCCGCATCACCGTCGAACCATTGATACAACGCGCAGAACGCAGCCGGATCTTTCGCGATCGGCCGCGGCGTCGACGTGATGCCGTGGCGCGACAGAAACGAGAGCGCGTCATATTCCTGTCCCAGGCGATCACGCCCGTCGGACGGATAGTGCTTGAGGGCAAGGGGCGGCCCCTCCGCCATCTCCAGCCGAAACACCCGGTTGTTGCCACCGGACCGCGCCGGTTGGGCGGCCGCGACCCGCGCGCCAGAGAGGCGGCCGCCGATCGAGACCGCATCCTGGACGCTCATGTCGGGCTCGCTCATCGCGCGAACACTCCGCGGTGGATGTCGGCCCAGGTCGCAATCGGCTCGCAATGAGCAGGATGGGGAGGCCGCGACTGCGTGAACAGGATCGATCGTGTCGTCTTCGGAAAATGCGGCTGCTCGAACACATCGACGAGATCGTCAATGAAGATATCGAGCTGCAGGCTCGCAACCCGCTCGACCTTGGCCGCCAGCGTGTCCTCGAAATAGATATTGCCCACGGCCAGCGCCGCGTCGGCGGCGTCGATGAGACCCGCCCCCTTCAACCAGCCGCGCGCGGCCTCGCGCAAGTCGACGCGGTCGGGATCCTGATGGCCGAACTGCGTCTTGTGGCTGACGATATAGACGCTCGCGCCGGCCGTGCGACACGTTGCTAGGAACTCGCGGACTCCAGGATAGATCCCGGCGCCGCCAATTCCCTTGCCATAGACGAAGCCTTGCAGCCCCTGCCAGGCAAGCTCGCCGCCTTCGCGGGATCGCAGATAATCCCGCACCTCGGTCTTCAGCCCGTCCCAGCCCTCCGGCACTAGCCCACGCTGCCGCGCGACGGCGGCAAAGACCTTGTCGTAGCAGATGATCGTGTTGTCGAAGTCGATGCCGATCCGCACGCCGCTCACTTCAGGCTGATGTTCTGCATCATCTTGATGTTGAAATACCTGGGGTCGTTGAGCGAGTTCGGCAGGCGGCCCGCCTTGAAGGCGTCGACGAGACCGGACACGGCCTGCTCGATCGTGTGCGTCGGCGCGAAGCCGAGCTCGCGTCGGATCTTCTCCGATGAGACGTGGTAGGAGCGCAGATCGTCGGTCGGCTCGACGGCGACGTCGACGTTGTCTCCCACCACCGATTTGACGATGTCGGCGATCTTGATCAGCGAGTGGTTCTCGTAGCCGATGTTGTAGGTCTTGCCGTCGATCTTCGCGTCATCCTGCTGGAGCAGGAACAGATAGGCCGCGGACATGTCCTCGATGTGCAGGTTGGGCCGTTTCTGCGTTCCGCCGAACACGCGGATGCGGCCCGTGTTGACCGCGAGATTGGTGAGGATATTGACGACGACGTCGAGTCGCTGCCGCGGTGCGTAGCCGCAGACGGTGGCGGGACGAACCGTACAGGTGACGAAGCCGGATGCGGCTTCGTCGGCAAGATCGGTCTCGCACATCGCCTTGAACTTGGAGTAGTCGGTGAGCGGCTCGCAGGACAGTTCCTCGGTCACCTCGGCCTCGTCCTTGATGCCGTAGACGCTCGACGAGGAGGCGTAGATGAAGCGCTTGATGCCGGCCTTCTTCGCGGCGCGCACCATCGGACGGAAGCAGTCGTAGTTGATGGACTTGCCGAGCCCCGGATCCAGCTCGAACGAGGGGTCGTTGGAGATGCAGGCGAGGTGGATCACCGCATTGTTGCCGCGCAGGGCCTCGTTGATCGCGGCCTCATCGCGGATGTCGCCCTTGATCAGGCGCAAATTGGGATTGTCGCGAACGGCGTTGAAGACGTCGTCGCCGTACATGAAGAGGTCGAGCACCGTGACCTTGTGGCCCGCCGCCAGCAACTGGGGAACCAGCACGCTGCCGACATAGCCGGCGCCACCGGTGACCATCACATTCCATTTCTGACCAATCACTGTCGTTCTCCAGATTCCCGTTCGCGTCACTTCAATAACGCGGTGACAAATTTGACCAGCGGCGCCTTTTCGACCGAGCTGCGGTGGCCGACGATGCCCACCTTGATCGCGCCCGCCGCGTTGCCGATGAAGGCGACGTCTTCGATGTTGCCGCCGGCTGCCACCAGCGGCGCCGTAATCGTCAGGAAGGCATCGCCGGCACCGACGGTATCCACGACGGTCTTGGTGAAGGCGGGCACGCGGGCGACGCCGGTCTTCGACGAGAAGGGGTAGCAGCCGAAGGAGCCGTGCGTGATGATCATGTTGTCGCAATCGATCTTGCGGTGCAGGCGGTCCTGGATCACCGACGCGATGTCGCTGAACTTGTCGGTGGCCGCCAGGCGCGCTTCCGGCGCGTCGATGCAGACGTAGTCGGCGCGCGGATATTTCGTGATTAGATTGTAGCCGTGGTTTCCGCTGTTGCTCTGGGCGTTGACCGCAAGGAACTTGGAGTTCGCGATCAGCGTGTCGATCGTGCTGGGTGCGATCATGCCGTGGCCGAAATCGGTGACGATGACCACGTCGGCGCCGCGCACGCGCTCGGCGGTGACGCGGTCGATCTCCTTGCGCTCGGCCTCGTCGAGCGGCGTGTCGTCCATGGTGTAGACTTCGAACAGCTTGTGCAGGTAGCCCATCTCGACGTACCGCAATTTGCGGGTGGTCGGGCGGCCCTGAATGCGGATCGGGGTGAGCGTGACATTCGGGCGGACATGCGCGCGGATGAACTCTTCGGGGTAGTCCTTGCCACCCAGCGTCGTGACGATCTCCACCGACTTGCAGAAGCTCGCCACGTGATTGGCCGCGGCAATGACACCGCCGGCAAATTGTTCGCCGTTCTTGAACAGAGTGGCGACAATGTTCTCCTTTGAGGCCTTTCCGAGCGCCGTGACGTACTGGTATTCGTCGATGATGGTATCGCCGACCAGAACGACGTGCATGTCCTGGATCTTGTCGATCAGCTTCAGCAGGCGCTCGGCGCCACCGCCTTCGCGCACCTTCTGGAGGTAATCGCGCAGAGGGGGATCGTAGATGTCGAAGTAGCGGTTCATCAGCGACGACGAGCTGAAGGTCACGTCGCGGGTGAAGACGATGCGGCCGCCATGGCGTTCGACGGCCTCCCGCTCGACCGCGATCTTGCCGGTGACGTCATCCTCCGGATTCTCGTAGTCGGAGCCCTTCACGTAGATGTCTGGGCGCACGGTATCGAGGATCGGCTCGGCGCTCGATGTCCGGTTGATGCCGACCCAGTCGACAGTGCCGAGCGCGGCCAGCATCTCGGCGCGCATGTTCTCCGGAAAGATCGGCCGTCCCGGGCCCTTGTTGACGAAGCGGTCCGCCGTGACGGTCACGATGACCACATCGGCCTCGTTGCGTGCCGCCAGGATGTGCCGGACGTGGCCGAGATGCACGAGATCGAACACGCCATGGCAGAGCGCAACGGTCCGGCCCTCGGCCTGCGCGGCCCGCGCGATCTCGCCCAGTTCCTCGACCGTCTTGATCTTCTGGTGCGGTGCCGGATGAACGGTCAGCTTGTCCGTCGGAATATTACCCATGAGAATTATCCAAAGCGCGGGTCGGTCTGGCCGGCCCGGAAATGATCGGTTGGCGGCACGAATGTCGGGGTCGAACGAGTCTGCTCAACGGCCCGCCTTCTGCACAGTGCCGGACGCCGCATCGCCGTCGTCGCCGAGATATTTGAACCAGTCCTTGGTGGCATCGGCGATCTTGTCCACCGTCCACAGGGGCGCGTCCCTGTACTGGTCCATCGACTTCAGCATCGTCGCGACGCCGTCCTCGAACTTCACCTTCGGCATCCATTTCAGGACCCGTTTGATCTTGGTGATGTCGGCGTAGGTGCAATCGGGCTCGCCGGGACGCTTGGGAATATGGACTTTGTCGCCGCCGAGAAGCTCGACCAGCCGGTTGACGCTGTAGGTGTTGTCCGAACCGACGTTGAATATCTCATGGGAGACATCGGAGCGCGCCGCGGTCACGAAGGCATCGGCGACATCGCTGACGAAGGTGAAGTCGCGGGTCTGCTCGCCATCGCCGACCACGGTGAAGGGCTTGCCCGCGAGCTTCTGCGCCATGAACACGCCGAACACGGCACCGTAGGTGCCCGTGGTGCGATGGCGGGGCCCGTACACGTTGAACAGGCGTAGCGCCACGGCAGGCAGCTTGTAGACCTGGCACCAGTGCATGACGCACTGCTCGCCGAGATTCTTTGTGAGGGCGTAGGGATACATCGGCCGGATCTCGGCACTCTCCGGCGTCGGATAGACGTCGGGGATACCATAGCAGGACGATGACGCCGCATAGACGAAGCGGCTGATGCCCGCGTGCCGCGCAGCCTCAAGAACGTTGACCGTGCCGTCGACGTTGGCGCGGTGATACGGGATCGGGGACTCGATCGAGGGAACGATGTCAGCCAGTGCCGCGAGATGGAAGACCCAATCGACACCGTGGAAATACGGTTTGATCGCGTCGAGGTCGGTGACGTCCGCCCGTACGACCTTCAACTGGCTCGAGCTGGCGCGCGCGGCCAAATTTTCGGCGCGTCCGATAACGAAATTATCGAGCGCGATGACCTCATGGCCATCGTCGAGCAGGCGATCGACGAGGTGGCTGCCAATGAAACCGGCGCCGCCAGTAACGATGCATTTCATGGGGAACATCCGTGACGCGAATGCCCAGCGAAACAGGCTCGCCAATGTTGAGTGAAACCCGAAAGCCGACTACCAGCCGCTCGCAAACTTTGCAAGTATTATACCTTTGCAATCCTTGGTAATAGCCGGTATCACCCGGACATGTTGCAATCGAGCCGCCAGCCCATGCCCGCCGAGTCCGTCGATCCCGACCACAAGGCCTTTCTCGACGACTACGTGGGCCGCCTGCATCGCGCGACGGCGATCGACGACGGTATTTTTGCCAGGATCTCCGCCACGCGCGCGTCCTGGTTGCGCACGCGAGAGCAGGGCGGTCGCGTCATCTTCATCGGCAATGGCGGCTCAGCCGGCATCGCCTCGCATCTGGCGATCGATCTGGCGAAGAATGCGTCGGTGCCTGCACTCTGCTTCAGCGATGCGAGCATGATGTCGTGCCTTGCCAACGACTACGGCTTCGAGGACTGGATCGCGCACGCAGTACGCCTGAATGCCCGCGCCGGCGATTGCCTCGTCGCGATCAGCTCGTCCGGACGTTCGAAGAACATCCTCAATGCGGTTGCGCAGGCGCGCACGATGAAGCTCGGCGTGATCACGCTGTCGGGCATGAATGCGGACAATCCGCTGCGCAGCCTCGGCGACGTCAATTTCTGGGTCGACAGCCGCAGCTACAACATTGTCGAGACCACGCACCAGTTCTGGATGATGGCCGCGATCGACCTCGTCATCGGTCGTGCGGAATATCCGGCGTCCTGAGGCGGGCATCCGATGCAGTCGCGATTCAAGCATGCGGCCCTGTTTTCGGTGAAGCTGCTGCTGTCGGTCGCGGTGCTGGTCTATATCGCGCGCGGCCTCGACCTGCGCCAATTGCGAACTCATCTCATCTCGGTCGATCCTGTCCTGTTCGTCGTCGCGTTTGCGCTGATCTTCTTCCAGACCTTCGTGCTCAACGGCCGGTGGGAGCTGATCATGCGCGCGCTCGGCGTGCCGCTGAACTGGCTCGCGGGCTGGCGGATCCTCATGATCAGCCTCTGGTTCAATCAGGTGTTGCCGTCGTCGGTCGGCGGGGACGCGGTGCGGATGTGGCTGCTCCGCCAACGTGGCGTGCAGTGGTCAGCGGCGGTCAAGGGCGTTGCGGCAGACCGCTTCACGGCGTTGATCGGGCTGATCGTGCTGATGGTGGCCGGATTGCCGTTTCTGCTGTCACGGGTGTCCAATGCGGCAGCGATCCTGGCCATCGGCGGACTTACGCTGGCGGGCGTCGCCGGCACCGTGGTCCTGCTGACGCTCGACCGTTTGCCGAAACGCCTTATTGCGCTCCCCGCAATCGCAAGCTTCGTCCGGTTCGGAACGCTCGTCAGGTTTCTTCTGTTGCAATCCGAGCGCCGCGGTTTGCTGTTCGGATCCGCGCTCCTCATCCATCTCGTGACGGCGGCGGCCTGCTACACCCTGGCGCGCGGTGTCGGAGCGCAGCTATCGATCCTCGACGCCGGCATCCTGATTCCGCCGGTCGTGCTGTTAACAGCCGTTCCGATCTCGATCAGCGGCTGGGGCGTTCGCGAAGGGGCGATGGTCGCCTGCCTCGGTCTTGCGGGTGTGCCGTCCGAGGAAGCGCTGTCGGTTTCACTCCTGCTAGGTGCCATCAGCGTGATTGTTGGCCTCGTCGGCGGCGTAATCTGGCTGGCGAGTCCGGAGCGTGGGTCGTATTCCGCTGACAAGGCCGCAAGGGCGGCGGAGGAAGCGCCCGGTTTCGCGCTGGGGCAGGGCACGGAAGTCTCGAGCCACTCATGATCTGCGCAAGCCCATTGCCGATCTGGTCTTCACAGGATGGGATTATCTCATTCGCTCGCGTATCTCATATCTCGGTTCCACGATGAAAAACCTGTTCTACGTCCGCCAAACTTGCCGCCTCTGCCATTCGGACAAGCAGGAGCTGGTCGTTCCGATGGCAGGCATGCCCATCGGCACGCCGAACTTCCAGGTGCCGGACGCCAGCGTCGACGATCCCGTCTTCAGGGCCGCGGTACCGATGGCGCTGCATCTGTGCCGGGACTGCGGCCACCTCCAGATTCTCCATGTCGGCAATCCAGAGATCCAGTACCGCAACTACGTCTATACCACCTCGCTCTCGCTCGGCTTGCGGGAGCATTTCGCAGGCTATGCCAACGACGTCGTCAGCCGCTTCGGGATCGCGCCGGGCTCGCTCGTCGTCGAGCTCGGCAGCAATGACGGATCGTTGCTCGGCTTCTTTAGGGAGCGCGGCATGCGGGTGCTGGGTGTCGATCCCGCCGTCGACATCGCGCGGCGTGCGACGGAAGCCGGGATCGAGACCATCGGCGATTTTTTCACGGACGCGATCGGGCACCGCATCCTGCAAAGCCATGGTGCGGCGAGCGTCGTGATCGCCAACAACATGATCGCCAATGTCGACAATCTCGATCCGCTCGTGATCGGGGTTCGCGACGTGCTTGCACCGGACGGATTGTTCGTCTTCGAGACGCAGTACGGCGTCGATGTCACCGAGAAGAACCTGCTCGACACCGTCTATCACGAGCATCTGTCCTATTTTAACATCAAGCCGTTGACGCGCTTCTTCGCGCGGCTCGGCATGGAAGTGATCGACGTTCAGCACATCTGGACCAAGGGCGGCTCGATCCGCGTGACTGTCCAGCGCGCCGGCGGTGCGAAGAAGCCGTCAGCGGAGGTCGCGAGGTTCATCGCCGAGGAGGACCGGCTCGGCGTCGATCAGCCGGCCTATTATGTGCCCTATGTGAAGAGGATCGCGGCCATCCGCGACGAGCTGGTCGCGATGGCCGATGCCGCTCATGCACGGGGGCAGCTGGTCGCCGGCTACGGTGTGTCGGTCGGCACCACGACGCTGCTCCCGCAGTTCTGCCTGGAGAACAAGATCGACTTCCTGGTGGACGACGACCCCAAGAAGGGGAACGTGATGGCAGGCCCGGGTTACGACATTCCGATTCTGCCCCCGGCGGCCCTTTATGAGCGCAAGCCAGCGTTTGTCGTGGTCTTCGCTTGGCGCTATGTCGACCCGATCCGGGCCAAGCACGCCCGCTATTTTGCCGAGGGTGGAAAATTCGTGGTGCCGCTCCCGGGTGTCTCCATGGTCGACCGGGCCGACTGATCCGGGCGGCGGGTTGGTCAGGGAGGTTCCGGGGCTGATCTCGTCCCCGCTGGGACGGGAGATAAGTCCTTGATCCTCCTTGGGGTGTGCATGGGTCGCCTGAGGACGCCGGCTTCTCGCCGCGAAGCCCCGTATCTTGACCTTTGGCCCCATCCGCAGTATTTACCCGGCACTCGCAGCCGGCCCGTTAGACGCGGATTTCCGGCGCGGCTTTGAAATCCCCGAACAATCGAGCCCGGTTTCCGGCTCATCCTTCGAGACAGAGGGCTGGGCCAACGGCGGCTGTTCGGATCCCCGAAATTCATTCGCGTCTGTCGACGGACGTTGGACATCAAAACGATGGCAGTCAGCCCGTTCAAGTTCTTGCAGGAAGTGCGTTCGGAGACCGCCAAGGTCACTTGGCCGACCCGTCGTGAGACCACGATCACCACCATCATGGTGTTCGTCATGGTCGCCGTCGCCTCGATCTTCTTCTTCGCCGCCGACCAGATCATCCGCTACCTCATCACCTTCCTCCTGGGCATTCACTGATGGCAACGGCAACCGCTCAATTGTCCGACAAGCGCTGGTACATCGTTCACGCCTATTCGAACTTCGAGAAGAAGGTCGCCGAATCGATCCGCGAGCAGGCCAAACAGCGCGGCCTCGAGGATCTGTTCGAGCTGGTGCTGGTTCCGACCGAGAAGGTCACGGAAGTGCGCCGCGGCCGCAAGATCGACGCCGAGCGCAAGTTCTTCCCGGGCTATGTGCTGGTGAAGATGAAGCTGACCGACGAGGCGTTTCATCTGATCAAGAACACGCCCAAGGTGACGGGCTTCCTCGGCGCGGAAAACAAGCCGATGCCGATCTCGGAGGCCGAGGCCATGCGCATCCTGCACCAGGTGCAGGAGGGTGTGGAACGGCCGAAGGCGTCGGTGTCGTTCGAGATCGGCGAGAATGTGCGCGTGGCCGATGGCCCGTTCGCCTCGTTCTCGGGTGTGGTCGAGGAAATCGACGAGGCGCGCTCGCGCGTGAAGGTCGCCGTGTCGATCTTCGGCCGCGCCACGCCGGTCGAGCTGGAATTCGGTCAGGTCGAGAAGGTCTGATCGGGGCGCGCGTGAAGCCGAAACGCTTTGCGCAAAGAGAGGCCGTGGGAGGACGAGGGCGGTTGCCAGCCGCACATCGATCCCGACCACGAACCTGAAACCGCCGGCGACATGCCGGCACAACAGGAGTGATACATGGCAAAGAAAGTGACCGGATACCTGAAGCTTCAGGTCCCGGCCGGCGCGGCGAATCCTTCGCCCCCGATCGGTCCCGCGCTTGGTCAGCGCGGTCTCAACATCATGGAGTTCTGCAAGGCATTCAACGCCCAGACCCAGAAGGAAGAGAAGAACACCCCGATTCCCGTCGTGATCACGATCTACGCCGATCGTTCGTTCACGTTCGAGATGAAGACCCCCCCGATGTCCTTCTTCCTCAAGCAGGCTGCCAAGATCCAGTCCGGCTCGAAGGCGCCGGGCCGCGACAAGGCCGGCAAGGTGACCAAGGCGCAGGTGCGCGAGATCGCCGAGAAGAAGATGAAGGACTTGAATTGCGACACCATCGAATCGGCCATGAAGATGGTCGAGGGCTCTGCCCGTTCGATGGGTCTGGAAGTTGCGGGGTAAGCGGTCATGGCAATCGGAAAGCGTTTGAACAAAGCCCGCGAAGGCATTGATCGCGAAAAGCTTTACCCGCTCGCGGACGCCATCAAGATGGTCAAGGAACGCGCGAAGGCGAAGTTCGACGAGACCATCGAGGTCGCGATCAATCTCGGTGTCGATCCGCGTCACGCCGACCAGATGGTCCGCGGCGTCGTGACCCTGCCGAACGGTACCGGCCGTACGCTCCGCGTCGGCGTGTTCGCCCGTGGCGCCAAGGCCGACGAAGCCAAGGCGGCCGGTGCTGACGTCGTCGGCGCCGAGGACCTGGTCGAGAAGGTGCAGAACGGCTCGATCGATTTCGACCGCTGCATCGCCACCCCCGACATGATGCCGCTGGTCGGCCGTCTCGGTAAGGTGCTCGGCCCGCGCGGCCTGATGCCGAACCCGAAGATCGGCACCGTGACCATGGACGTCACCGGCGCGGTGAAGGGTGCCAAGGGCGGCTCGGTCGAGTTCCGCGTCGAGAAGGCCGGCATCCTGCAGGCCGGCGTCGGCAAGGCCTCGTTCTCCGAGGAGAAGCTGGTCGAGAACATCAAGGCCCTGGCTGATGCCGTCTCCAAGGCGAAGCCGGCTGGTTCCAAGGGTACCTACATCCAGCGCGTTGCGGTGTCCTCGACCATGGGCCCGGGCGTGAAGGTCGAGCCGGGCACCATTCTCGGCTAAGGTTTGGAAATTGCATGAGGCGAGGGGCGGAATTGGGCAACCGATTCCGCCCCTCGTCGTTTGTGGCGGCGCTCTCCGGAAGCAAGAACAATGGCTGACAAGGTCCTGATCTACTCGCGCTTTCCCAAAACCATGATGGCGCGTTTCGCCGAGCGGTTCGAACTGCTCGACACCGCTGGCAAGCCCGCGCACGAGGTTTTTCCGGCGGACGAGCTCAGGGGTATCCGCGCGATGCTGACCGCGGGCGGGACCCTGCTCGGCGCGGAGGCGATGGACCTGTTTCCAAAGCTCGGCGCCATCATCTGCTACGGCACCGGTTATGACGGCGTCGATCTGAAGGCAGCCGCCGCGCGCAATATCGCCGTCGGCCACAGCCCGGGCGCCAATGCCGCTTCGGTCGCCGATATCGCAATGACCCTGATGCTCGCGGCGACACGGCGCCTTCTGGTCGCCGACCAATATGTCCGCAGTGGCGACTGGGCGGCGTCAAAACAGTCGCCAATGATGCGGCCTCAGGCCGGCATGCCCGGCCGCCGCATCGGCGTCTACGGCATGGGCGAGATCGGCCGCAAGATCGCCGTGCGCTGCGCGGCTTTCGAGAGCGAGGTCGGCTATTTCAGCCGCACCCGATACGATCTGCCGTATCGATATTTCTCGTCGCTGGAGGCGCTGGCCGACTGGTGCAGCGTGTTGATGATCGCGGTCCGGGCAGGGGCCGAGACCCAGCATGTCGTCAATGCCGATATCCTTCGGCGACTCGGCGCGGACGGCTATGTCGTCAATATTTCCCGCGGCTCCGTCATCGACGAGAAAGCCCTGGTCGCCGCGCTCGCCGACAAGACCATCGCCGGCGCCGGCCTCGATGTCTTTGAGCAGGAACCGCACGCCCCCGATGCGCTGACGGCGCTGCGGAACGTGGTCTTCGCCCCGCATATCGGCGGCCACACCCTGGAATCGCACGTTGCCATGCAGAATTGCGTCTTGGCCAACCTGACCGCGTTCTTCGAGGGTAGACCGCTCCCTTACGCGGTCAAATCGTCCTGAATCGGGCCTTGTCAGCCGAGATCAAGCCTGGCCGGCAATCGATTGGAACTGGTGTGAATTTTGCTCTTGGCAAGCAGGCCCGGAGCGGTTAAAGAACCGCCTCCGAACGTACCGGCCTCGGCTGGCGCGTTCGTGCACGCATTCCGAAAAACCGGCATGACAGGAGATCATTCCTTTTCAGGACGTCCGCAAGGATTTGCCCGGAAAAGGAAGGAAAACCCGTCGGTTGGCTGGGGTGCGGGCAGAGGTCGGACGGTTCGCCGGCTGGCCTCGTCCTGTCCAAGACTGCAGGCGCCTGCGGGAAATTTCGATTTCTCAATGGCTTAATCGCATGGCCTGCATAGACGGGTGAAGACCGGATTTCACTTCGCGCCCAGCCTTAACGGTAGGGTTAGCGAAACGGGTCTGGTTCGGACCTCGACACGCCGTGGGCCTCCAAGGGGGCTCCCGGAGGGCAGGCTTTGAATTGTCGTCTTGCCCGGCGTGTCCGATGGGTTTTTTGGCCCGGAGGTTCAGGTTCGGGCGGGACGATGGGTGAAACCCGGCGGTCCCGCTTCTCGCGATGACCGCCAACCGGAGAGAGCTTGCTGTGGAACGAGCGGCAAAAAAAGAGGCGGTCGAACAGCTCAACGAGGTCTTCAAGACCACGAGCGTCGCGATCGTTGCTCAATATTCCGGCCTCACCGTCGCCCAAATGCAGAAGCTGCGCCAGCAGATGAAGCAGGCGGGTGCGTCGGTGAAGGTCTCGAAGAACCGTCTCGCCAAAATTGCTCTTGAAGGCACTGACGTCGTAGCCATCGGCCCCATGCTGAAGGGGCCGACCGTGATCGCAACTTCCAACGATCCGGTAGCGGCGCCAAAGGTCGCCATCGAATTTGCCAAGGCGAACGAAAAGTTCGTCATCGTTGGCGGGTCGATGGGCAAGACCGTCCTGAATGTCGACGGCGTGAAGGCGCTTGCCTCGCTGCCGTCGCTTGACGAACTGCGCGGCAAGATCGTCGGCCTGCTTGTGGCCCCGGCGACCAAGCTGGCCCAGCTCGCCAACGCGCCCGCGGGCAAGCTCGCGCGCGTCATCCAGGCTCATGCCTCAAAGGGCGAAGCGGCCTGACGCCCTTCGCAAAACTCAAACCCGAACCAGACTTACACTCAAGGAAACTGAACAATGGCTGACTTGCAGAAGATCGTTGACGACCTCTCGAGCCTCACCGTGCTCGAAGCTGCCGAACTGGCGAAGCTCCTCGAAGAGAAGTGGGGCGTTTCGGCCGCCGCGGCTGTCGCTGTGGCTGGCCCGGCTGCTGGTGGCGCCGCTGCCGCTCCGGCGGAAGAGAAGACCGAGTTCACGGTCGTTCTCGCCAGCGCCGGCGACAAGAAGATCGAGGTCATCAAGGAAGTCCGCGCCATCACCGGTCTCGGCCTGAAGGAAGCGAAGGACCTCGTCGAGGGCGCGCCGAAGCCTGTCAAGGAAGGCGTGAACAAGGACGAAGCCGACAAGATCAAGGCCCAGCTCGAGAAGGCTGGCGCCAAGGTTGAGCTGAAGTAACGCAAGTTGCTTCGGCGAAATCCCGGGCTCGCGAAGCGAGACCCGGGATCTCGTCCCAAGATCGTGGATGGCCGGGTCAAGCCCGGCCATGACGATCGGAAGGACCGGCGCCAGATGCAAAAGGCGTGCGACGGAACGTCCCGACGCAGGCCGAACACGAAAAAGTGTGGGGATTTGAGGGTTTACCTCTCGAATCTGCACTATTGTCGCCCCATATCGGGTCGGCAGCACGAAAGCGCGGTGGGCGGGGATGCCGGATTTCCCTGTAAGCCGTTGGGAGAGCAGGCTATTTCGGGCTTTTGCAGTCCGTGAAGACGATCGTTGTGACGGGCGGGTGCGCTCTTGCGCCCCGCGCGTCGTTTTGCGTTTTGAAGGTCTGAAGAACAGATTCAGGACATTCAAGCCTGAAGCTGCGTCTCTGGCCCCCAAGGCGGGTTCGAAAATTCAACCCGGAGAGCGGTGGCAGCCGCGTTCCGGACGGCGCGCCCAGAGCGGGCGACGAAAATGAGAGGCCACGATGGCGCAGCAGACATTCACCGGTCGCAAACGTGTTCGCAAGTTCTTCGGACACATCAAGGAAGTCGCCGAGATGCCGAACCTCATCGAGGTTCAGAAGGCGTCCTATGACCAGTTCCTGATGGTCGACGAGCCCACGGGCGGCCGTCTCGACGAGGGTCTGCAGGCGGTGTTCCGCTCGGTGTTTCCGATCTCCGACTTTTCGGGCACCTCGATGCTGGAATTCGTCCGCTACGAGTTCGAGCAGCCCAAATACGACGTCGACGAGTGCCGCCAGCGCGGCATGACCTTCGCTGCGCCCCTCAAGGTGACGCTGCGCCTCATCGTGTTCGATATCGACGAGGAAACCGGCGCGAAGTCGGTGAAGGACATCAAGGAGCAGGACGTCTACATGGGCGACATCCCGCTCATGACGATGAACGGCACCTTCATCGTCAACGGCACCGAGCGCGTCATCGTCTCGCAGATGCACCGGTCGCCCGGCGTGTTCTTCGACCACGACAAGGGCAAGACCCATTCCTCGGGCAAGCTGCTGTTCGCTGCCCGCGTCATTCCGTATCGCGGCTCCTGGCTCGACATCGAGTTCGACGCCAAGGACATCGTCTATGCGCGTATCGACCGTCGCCGCAAGATTCCGGTGACGTCGCTGATGTTCGCCCTCGGCCTCGACGGCGAGGCGATCCTGTCCACGTTCTACAAGAAGATTCTCTACAAGCGGACCAAGGAAGGCTGGCGCGTTCCGTTCGACGCCAACCGTTTCCGCGGCTACTCGACCGTCAACGACCTGATCGACGCCGATACCGGCAAGGTCGTGCTCGAGGCCGGCAAGAAGCTCACCGTCCGCGCCGCCCGCCAGCTCCAGGAGAAGGGGCTGAAGGCGCTGCGCATGGCCGACGAGGAGCTGGTCGGCAACTACGTCGCCGAGGATCTCGTCAACCCGAAGACCGGTGAGATCCACGCCGAGGCCGGTGAGGAAATCACCGACAAGCTGATGAAGGCGCTCAACGAGCAGGGCTACAAGGAGCTGCCGCTGCTCGACATCGACCACGTCAATGTCGGCCCCTACATCCGTAATACGCTGTCGGCCGACAAGAACATGACGCGTGAGGATGCGCTGTTCGACATCTACCGCGTGATGCGTCCGGGCGAGCCGCCGACGCTGGAATCGGCGCAGGCCATGTTCCAGTCGCTGTTCTTCGACGCCGAACGCTACGACCTCTCCGCGGTCGGTCGCGTCAAGATGAACATGCGCCTCGACCTCGATGCGCCCGACACCCAGCGCACGCTGCGCAAGGAGGACATCCTCTCCGTCATCAAGACGCTGGTGGATCTGCGCGACGGCAAGGGCGAGATCGACGACATCGACCATCTCGGCAACCGCCGTGTGCGCTCGGTCGGCGAGCTCATGGAGAACCAGTATCGCATCGGCCTCCTGCGCATGGAGCGCGCGATCAAGGAGCGCATGTCCTCGGTCGATATCGACACGGTCATGCCGCAGGACCTGATCAACGCCAAGCCGGCGGCCGCCGCCGTGCGCGAGTTCTTCGGCTCCTCGCAGCTCTCGCAGTTCATGGACCAGACCAACCCGCTGTCGGAGATCACCCACAAGCGCCGCCTGTCGGCGCTCGGACCGGGCGGTCTGACCCGCGAGCGCGCCGGCTTCGAGGTGCGCGACGTGCATCCGACGCATTACGGCCGCATCTGCCCGATCGAGACGCCGGAAGGTCCGAACATCGGCCTGATCAACTCGCTCGCGACCTTCGCGCGCGTGAACAAGTACGGCTTCGTCGAGACGCCGTACCGCAAGGTCAAGGATGGCCGCGTCACCGACGAGGTGGTGTACCTGTCGGCGATGGAAGAAGGGCGCTATTCGGTGGCCCAGGCCAACGTGCCGGTCGACGCCAAGGGCCGCTTCACCGAAGACCTCGTGGTCTGCCGCTCGAGCGGGACCCGCGACGTCGTGCCGATGACGCCCGACAAGGTCGACTACATGGACGTGTCGCCGAAGCAGCTCGTTTCGGTCGCCGCGGCGCTGATCCCGTTCCTCGAGAACGACGACGCCAACCGCGCGCTGATGGGCTCGAACATGCAGCGCCAGGCGGTGCCGCTGGTTCGCGCCGAGGCGCCGTTCGTCGGCACCGGCATGGAGGGCGTGGTTGCCCGTGACTCGGGCGCCGCGATCGCGGCGCGCCGTTCGGGCGTGATCGACCAGATCGACGCCACCCGCGTCGTCATCCGCGCGACGGAAGATCTCGATCCGACCAAGTCGGGCGTCGATATCTACCGTCTCATGAAGTACCAGCGCTCGAACCAGTCGACCTGCATCAACCAGCGTCCGCTGGTGAAGGTCGGCGACATCGTCAAGAAGGGCGACATCATCGCTGACGGTCCGTCGACCGATCTCGGCGAACTCGCGCTCGGCCGCAACGTGCTGGTCGCGTTCATGCCCTGGAACGGCTACAACTTCGAAGACTCGATCCTGCTGTCGGAGCGGATCGTGAAGGAAGACGTCTTCACCTCGATCCACATCGAGGAATTCGAGGTGATGGCCCGCGACACCAAGCTCGGACCTGAGGAAATCACCCGCGACATTCCGAACGTCTCGGAGGAAGCGCTGAAGAACCTCGACGAAGCCGGTATCGTCTACATCGGCGCGGAAGTGCGGGCCGGTGACATTCTGGTCGGCAAGATCACGCCGAAGGGCGAAAGCCCGATGACGCCGGAAGAGAAGCTCCTGCGCGCCATCTTCGGCGAGAAGGCCTCCGACGTCCGCGACACCTCGCTGCGCGTCCCCCCGGGCGTGCAGGGCACGATCGTCGAAGTGCGCGTGTTCAACCGTCACGGCGTCGACAAGGACGAGCGTGCGCTGGCGATCGAGCGGGAAGAGATCGAGCGCCTGGCCAAGGACCGCGACGATGAGCAGGCGATCCTGGACCGCAACGTCTACAACCGTCTTGCCGAGCTCCTCGAGGGGCGGCAGGGCATTGCGGGTCCGAAGGGCTTCAAGAAGGACACCAAGATCACCCGTGCGGTGCTCGAGGAGTACCCGAAGTCGCAGTGGTGGCTCTTCGCTTCGCCCAACGACAAGCTGATGGCCGAAATCGAGGCCATGCGGAAGCAGTACGACGAGTCCAAGAAGGGGCTGGAACAGCGCTTCCTCGACAAGGTCGAGAAGCTTCAGCGCGGCGACGAATTGCCGCCCGGCGTGATGAAGATGGTCAAGGTCTTCGTCGCGGTGAAGCGCAAGATCCAGCCCGGCGACAAGATGGCCGGCCGCCACGGCAACAAGGGCGTGGTGTCGAAGATCGTGCCGATCGAGGACATGCCGTTCCTCGAAGACGGCACGCATGCCGACATCGTGCTCAATCCGCTCGGCGTGCCTTCGCGCATGAACGTCGGACAGATCCTCGAGACCCATCTCGGCTGGGCCTGTGCCGGTCTCGGCAAGCGTATCGGCCAGACGGTCGATGCGTACCTGTCGAAGCAGGACATCAAGCCGCTGAAGGAAACCTTGAAGAAGGTCTACGGCGAGGACGAGACGATCAAGTCGCTCAACGACAACGAGCTGCTTGAACTCGGCCATAACCTCAGCCGCGGCGTGCCGATCGCGACGCCGGTGTTCGACGGTGCCAAGGAGACCGACATCGAGGAGATGCTGAAGCTTGCCGGTCTCGACGCGTCGGGTCAGTCGACCGTCTATGACGGCCGCACCGGCGATCCGTTCGATCGCAAGGTGACGGTGGGCTACATCTACATGCTCAAGCTGCACCATCTGGTCGACGACAAGATCCATGCGCGTTCGATCGGTCCGTACTCGCTCGTCACCCAGCAGCCGCTGGGCGGCAAGGCGCAGTTCGGCGGCCAGCGCTTCGGCGAAATGGAGGTGTGGGCGCTCGAGGCTTACGGCGCGGCGTACACGCTCCAGGAGATGCTGACGGTGAAGTCGGACGACGTCGCCGGCCGTACCAAGGTGTACGAGGCGATCGTGCGCGGCGACGACACGTTCGAGGCCGGTATTCCGGAATCGTTCAACGTGCTGGTCAAGGAAATGCGCTCGCTCGGCCTCAACGTCGACCTGCACAACTCCAAGATGGGACCGGCGCCGACGTCGGAAGCGGCCGAGTAATTCGACCTTTCATGCCCGGCCTTCGCGGCCGGGCATCGGCGCCCTTCCCGAGGCCTTGAGGGCAGGGCGCCTCGTTGAATGATTTTCGAATTTGCGGCCGGAGGCGACCGGCACGCGAGGAGAAGACGATGAACCAAGAAATTATGAATCTCTTCAATCCGACGACGCCGGCTCAGGTCTTCGACCAGATCCGGATCTCGATCGCGTCCCCAGAGAAGATTCTGTCCTGGTCCTACGGCGAGATCAAGAAGCCGGAGACCATCAACTACCGCACCTTCAAGCCCGAGCGCGACGGCCTGTTCTGCGCCCGCATCTTCGGGCCGATCAAGGACTACGAGTGCTTGTGCGGCAAGTACAAGCGCATGAAGTACAAGGGCATCATCTGCGAGAAGTGCTCGGTCGAGGTCACGCTTTCGCGCGTCCGGCGCGAGCGCATGGGCCATATCGAGCTCGCAGCTCCCGTCGCCCACATCTGGTTCCTGAAGTCGCTGCCCTCGCGCATCGGCCTCCTGCTCGACATGACGCTGAAGGATCTCGAGCGGATCCTCTACTTCGAATATTACGTCGTGCTGGAGCCGGGCCTCACCGCGCTCAAGGACCGTCAGCTGCTGTCGGAAGACGAGTATCTGAAGGCGCAGGACGAGTACGGCCAGGATTCCTTCACCGCCATGATCGGCGCCGAAGCGATCCGCGAGCTGCTCAAGGGCATGGATCTCGAGAAGCTCGAGGCGTCCCTGCGTGTCGAGATGCAGGAGACCGACTCCGACATCAAGCACAAGAAGCTCGCCAAGCGCCTGAAGATCGTGGAAGCGTTCCGCCACTCCGGCAACAAGCCGGAATGGATGATCATGACCGTGGTGCCGGTGATCCCGCCGGACCTGCGTCCGCTGGTGCCGCTCGACGGCGGCCGCTTCGCGACCTCGGACCTCAACGACCTCTACCGCCGCGTCATCAACCGCAACAATCGCTTGAAGCGGCTGATGGAGCTGCGCGCGCCCGACATCATCATCCGCAACGAGAAGCGCATGCTTCAGGAAGCGGTCGACGCGCTGTTCGACAACGGCCGCCGCGGCCGCGTCATCACGGGCGCCAACAAGCGCCCGCTGAAGTCGCTCGCCGACATGCTCAAGGGCAAGCAGGGTCGCTTCCGTCAGAACCTGCTCGGCAAGCGCGTCGACTATTCGGGTCGTTCGGTGATCGTGGTCGGTCCCGAGCTGCGCCTGCACCAGTGCGGCCTGCCGAAGAAGATGGCGCTCGAGCTGTTCAAGCCGTTCATCTACTCGCGGCTTGACGCCAAGGGCCTGTCCACGACCGTGAAGCAGGCCAAGAAGCTGGTCGAGAAGGAGCGTCCCGAGGTCTGGGACATCCTGGACGAGGTGATCCGCGAGCATCCGGTGCTGCTCAACCGCGCGCCGACGCTGCATCGCCTCGGCATCCAGGCGTTCGAGCCCGTGCTGATCGAGGGCAAGGCGATCCAGCTCCACCCGCTGGTCTGCTCCGCGTTCAACGCCGACTTCGACGGCGACCAGATGGCCGTGCACGTTCCGCTGTCGCTCGAAGCGCAGCTGGAAGCGCGCGTCCTGATGATGTCGACCAACAACATCCTGCATCCGGCGAACGGCCAGCCGATCATCGTGCCGTCGCAGGACATCGTGCTCGGTCTGTACTACGTCTCGATCATGCGCGAAGGCCTGCCCGGCGAGGGCAAGGTGTTCGGCGACATGGCCGAGCTCGAGCACGCGCTGCACGCGAAGGTCATCCACCTCCACACCAAGATCAAGTACCGGTGGGAAGGCATGGACGAGACCGGCAAGGTCTCCAGGCGCTGGATCGAGACCACCGCGGGCCGCGTCATGCTCGGCAATTTGCTGCCGAAGAACCCGCGGATCTCGTACGAGATCATCAACAAGCTGATGACCAAGCGTGAGATCTCCGGCGTCATCGACCAGGTCTACCGTCACTGCGGACAGAAGGAGACGGTGATCTTCTGCGACCGCATCATGGCGCTCGGCTTCTACAACGCGTTCAAGGCCGGCATCTCCTTCGGCAAGGACGACATGGTCGTGCCGCACGGGAAGTGGAAGATCGTCGACACCACCCGTACGCTGGCGAAGGATTTCGAGCAGCAGTACAACGACGGTCTGATCACGCATGGCGAGAAGTACAACAAGGTCGTCGACGCCTGGTCGAAGGCCACGGAAGAAATCGCCAAGGCGATGATGAAGGAGATTTCCGCCACCAAGAAGACGGCGAGCGGAGCCGACGCCGACATCAACTCGATCTACATGATGGCCCACTCCGGTGCCCGCGGTTCGCCGGCCCAGATGCGCCAGCTCGCCGGCATGCGCGGCCTGATGGCCAAGCCGTCAGGCGAGATCATCGAGACGCCGATCATCTCGAACTTCAAGGAAGGCCTCTCGGTGCTCGAGTACTTCAACTCGACCCACGGCGCCCGCAAGGGCCTCGCGGACACCGCGTTGAAGACCGCGAACTCCGGCTACCTGACGCGTCGTCTCGTCGACGTGGCGCAGGACTGCATCATCACGCAGAGCGACTGCGGCACCAAGCTCGGCATCAAAATGCGCGCCATCGTCGATGCCGGCACCGTGGTCGCTTCGCTCGGCTCGCGCATCCTCGGACGCACGGCCTGCGAAGACGTGCGTGACAGCTCGGGCAAGGTGATCATCAAGCGCGATACGCTGATGGAAGAGAGCCATCTGGAGGCCATTCAGCAGGGTGGCGTGCAGGAGGTGAAGATCCGCTCGGCGCTGACCTGCGAGCTTGTCAACGGCATCTGCGGCAAGTGCTACGGCCGCGACCTCGCCCGTGGCACGCCGGTCAACCACGGCGAAGCGGTCGGCGTCATCGCGGCGCAGTCGATCGGCGAGCCGGGCACCCAGCTCACCATGCGCACCTTCCACATCGGTGGTGCGGCGCAGCTCAACGAGCAGTCGTTCGTCGAAGCCAATTTCGACGGCAAGATCGTGATCCGGAACAAGGCCATCGCCCGCAACAGCGAAGGTCACCTGATCGCGATGGTGCGCAACATGGTTGTCGCGATCGTCGATGCCGACGGCACCGAGCGTGCGACGCACCGTATCCAGTACGGTTCGCGCCTGCACGTCGACGAAGGCGACATGGTCAAGCGCGGCCAGCGCATCGTCGAGTGGGATCCCTACACCCGTCCGCTGCTCACCGAAGTCGAAGGAACCATCGGCTTCGAGGATCTGGTCGAGGGGCAGTCGATCTCGGAAACGCTCGACGAAGCCACCGGTATCGCCAAGCGCGTGGTCATCGACTGGCGCTCGACGCGCGGCGGCGCGGACCTGCGTCCGGCCATCGTGGTGAAGGGCAAGGACGGCAAGGTGCTCAAACTCGCCCGTGGCGGCGATGCCCGCTACATGCTGTCGGTCGATGCCATTCTGTCGGTCGACATCGGAGCCAAGGTACAGCCGGGCGACATCCTCGCCCGTGTCTCGACCGAAAGCGCCAAGACGCGTGACATCACCGGCGGTCTGCCGCGGGTGGCGGAACTGTTCGAGGCTCGGCGTCCGAAGGATGCGGCGATCATCGCCGAAATCGCGGGCACCATCCGGTTCGGGCGCGACTACAAGAACAAGCGTCGCATCTCGATCGAGCCGATGGACAAGACCGACGAGCCGCGCGAGTACCTGATCCCGAAGGGCAAGCACATCCACCTTCAGGACGGCGACGTCGTCGAAAAGGGCGACTTCATCGTGGAGGGCAATCCGGCACCGCACGACATCCTTGCGGTGAAGGGCATCGAGGAACTCGCGGCCTATCTGGTCAACGAGATCCAGGAGGTCTACCGGCTGCAGGGCGTGCTCATCAACGACAAGCACATCGAGGTGATTGTCCGTCAGATGCTCCAGAAGGTGGAAATCACCGATCAGGGCGATACGGACATGATCTCCGGCGAGCAGGTCGACAAGATCGAGTTCGACGCGCTGAACGAGAAGGCCAAGGAAGAGGGCAAGAAGCCCGCCACGGGAACGCCGGTTCTGCTCGGCATCACCAAGGCGAGCCTCCAGACCCGATCCTTCTTCTCGGCGGCATCGTTCCAGGAGACCACACGCGTCCTCACCGAGGCGGCGGTCAACGGCAAGATCGATCCGCTCGAAGGCCTCAAGGAGAACGTCATCGTCGGCCGGCTGATCCCGGCGGGCACCGGCGCCTCCATGGCCAAGATCCGCGAAGTCGCCATGAAGCGCGACAAGCTGATCCTGGACGAGCGCGAGAAGCAGGCGGCCGTCGTGTCGCCGGCACCGGAAGCCGAGCTTCCGGCGCTGCCGCCTGCGGAATGATGGTTCATCCGTAGGAATACCGAGGACAATGAAAAGGCCGGCTTTTGCCGGCCTTTTTGCTGCTTTCTTTGCTTGCTGGGATGCAGGATCAGCCTTTGTTCATCTTTCCTTCAGCCGTAAAAGCGCTTCTGCTAGGAGAGCTTAGACCGGTGGTCCCGTGATGGGGGGAGCGCCGGAGGACCACGGAACTCACATGCTTGATCTCGCAATCGTAGGCGGCGGCCCCGGCGGGCTGATGAGCGCCTGGTATCTGAAGCGTAAGCTCGGCGATCTCTGCCGCGTCACCATCTACGAGGCCTCCGACCGGCTGGGCGGCAAGATCGTCACGCGCAAATTCGATTCGGCGCCCGCGATGTACGAGGCCGGCGTTGCCGAAATCTACGACTACTCGATGACGGGGCCGGACCCGCTGCGCGAGCTGATCCAGCATTTCGGCCTCCAGACCATTCCGATGGACGCCGAGCAGGTCCATTTCGGCGGCGAGCTCCTCAATGACGTGCCCGGCATGCGCCGCAAATACGGTGCCAAGACCGCGGCCGCGATCGAGGCATTCCGCGAGCGCTGCACCGAGATGTTGTCGCCGGTCGAATATTACGAGGGTGTCGGCGCGCACGACAACGAGAATCCCTGGGCCTACAAGACCGCCGAGCAGGTGCTCGACGAGGAGGTCGAGGACGAGACGGCAAAGCGCTTCTTCAAGGTGATGGCGCGCTCCGACATCGCGACCGAGAGCCACAGCACCAACGGTCTCAACGCGCTCAAGAACTATCTGATGGACGTCGAGGGCTATATCGGCCTCTATTCCATCCAGAACGGCAACGAGCAGCTGATCGAATGCCTGCAGTCGGAGGTCAATGCCGACATCCAGCTCAATCACCGCGTGCTCACCGTCGGCAAGGCGCCGACCGGCCGCTATCAGCTCAAGATGATGAACGGCAAGGGACCGGAGACTCGCGACTTCGATCTCGTCCTGGTCTGCCTGCCGCATTCCTGGCTCGCCACCCTCAGCTGGGAGGGCGAGCAGCTGCGCAAGTCGATGGTCAAGCACGTCGCCTATTTCGATCGCCCCGCGCACTATCTGCGCGTCTCGATCCTGTTCGACGAGCCGTTCTGGGGCGAGAAGATTCCGGGCGCCTGGTTCATGTCGGAGGCTTTCGGCGGCTGCTGCGTCTACAACGAGGGCGCACGCCACGACGTCGGCAAGCATGGCGTTCTGAACTGGCTCATTCCGGGCTCCGACGCGCTGGCTTTCGCCAATCTGTCGGACCAGGAACTGATCGATGCCGCCCTGAAATCGCTGCCGGCTTCTCTCGGCGATGCGCGTTCGCATTTCATGGAAGGCAAGATCCACCGCTGGCTGTCGTCGGTGAACGCGATTCCCGGCGGTCTGCCCGTGCGCGACGTGATGACCAACCACCGGCCCGAGCCGAAGGAGCATCCCGGCATCGTGGTTGTCGGCGACTATCTGTTCGACTCGACGCTGAATGGCCTGCTCGATTCTTCGGATGCGGCGACCGACATCATCCTGACCGAGATGATGCGCCTGCGCCGCGAGCGCGCACAAGACGACAAGCCGCTGTCGGACAAGATCGACCGCGACTATTTCGAGAATTATCGCGGCCTCGGTCCCTACCACGAGGCGTGGCAGCACTTCACCGACCCCGATTACCTCAGCAGGCTGATCGGGATCGTCTGGGGCAAGGCAACGGGCGCCAAGCTGCTGGTCGCGGGGGCCGCCAGCGGCGAACTGGTCGGCGCGTTGCGCGATCGCGGCATCGATGCGTGGGGAATCGAGAACAACCGCGCCATCCACGCCAAGACGCCGAAAGCGCTGAAGAAGTACAACAAGCTCGGCTCGATCACCGACATGCCGTTCAAGGACGGCACGTTCGACTTCGTGTTCGAGACCAGCCTCTGCCACGTTTCCCCGAAGCAGGTGGCCCGTGCGATCCGCGAGCTCAACCGCGTCGTCAAGACCGGCCTCGTGTTCGGCTCGATCACCTCGGACATGGCGCCGGCGCTGATCGACCGCTACGACCTGCTGCGCGGAGTTAAGAAGCTCGGCACCTGGTGGGAGTGGTCCGAACTGTTCTTCGGCAATGGCTTCGACCTGTCGATGCACCGCAAGGATTGCACTGATGCGCTCTGGGAGGCGACGCTCGCCGCCAACAAGGGGCCGGGGCAGTGGTACGCCGACGCCGACAGTTTGCGTTATTCCTTCTTCGACAGGGTCGAGGACGAGGACTAGCCGCGGGACGCGGCTCGATTGGCCAATTGTTTTGCCGAATTCATCCTGATCGCATAGAATCGGTGCAATAGCGGTTGCCGCTATTCCTGCATTCTCTGCGGTCATGCCGGCCGTCAGCATCGGTTGGTTTCATGGCGTCTAAGCCTCCCTCGCCCGACAAACAGAAGCTCGCCGCGGAAGAGGCGGCCGAGCTCGACGACAAGCTCGCCTCCGCTGTCAAGCCGGACCTCGAAGACGACGAGGACGGTGAAGACGAGGGGGACGACGAGCTGGAGCGCGACGAGGACGATGAGGACGAGGATCTCGTCGTCTTCACCGCAAGCGAAGCCGCCGGCGCGCTCGCGACCATCGTCGGGTTCGTCAGGCCCTATCTGACGAACTACAAGCGGATGCTGTCATTCGTGGCGTTCGGCGTCTTCGTGGAGACGCTGTTCAACGTCATCATGCCGCTAAGTCTCAAGTTCCTGATCGACGAAGCGCTCGGCGAGGAGGATTTCCAGGCGCTGTACAAGATCCTGGGCGTGCTTGCGGTCGCCGGCATCTTCACCTCGATCGTTGCCGTCTGGTACGAGCGCTGGGATGCGCGGCTCGCCGCCTGCATCATCTCCGACGTCCGCAAGCGCCTGTTCGAGCACGTCCAGGACCTGCCGGCGGCTTATTTCGGCCGCACCAGGCGCGGCGAGATCCTGTCGCGCTTCTCGGTCGACCTCTCGGCCTTCGAAGGCTCGGTCAAGACCTTTGCCAACAGTGCCGCGCTGCCGTTCCTGGAACTGGTGGCCGGCATCATCCTGATGCTGTTCCTGAACTGGCAGCTCGCCGTCGTCGCGCTGCTGGTGTTTCCGATCACGCTGATCGGCCCGCGGATCCTGACGTCCAAGGCGGTGCAGGCCAACTACGAGCAGAAGCTCAACGAGTCGGCGCTGCTCGGCATGGTGCAGGAAAACGTGGCCGCCCAGGCTGTGATCAAGGCGTTCAGCCTGCAACGCAAGATGTTCGGCTTCTTCGCCTTGCGCAACGACGAGACCCGAAACAAGATCGCCTCGGCCGCGTTCCTCTCGACCATGGTGGAGCGGACGGTCACCATCTCGGTGCTCCTCCTGCACCTCGTGGTGCTCGCGATCGGCGCGTATCTCGCGACCAAGGGCCAGATCACCATCGGCACCTTCGTCACCTTCGAGAGCGCGTTCTGGGAGGTTTCCTACAACATCGCTCATGTGATGCATTTCATCCCGGTGTCGATCTCGTCGGCCGCCGCGATCCGCCACATCCAGGAACTGCTCGATGAGCCGACCCGGAGCGCCGATCGTCCCGGCGCGCCCGATCTGCCGCGTATCACCAACGACATCACTTTCGATCACGTCACCTTCCGGTACGAGGGCAGTCAGACGCCGGTGCTGGACAATCTCAGCCTCAAGCTCAATGCCGGCAAGCGCATCGCGATCGTCGGTCCGAGCGGCTCCGGCAAGAGCACGCTGCTCAACCTGATCCTGCGGCTCTACGTGCCAGACGAAGGCCGCGTCACCATCGACGGCGTCGACGTTCGCAAGGTGACGCTGGATTCGCTGCGCCGGAGCATGGCGGTGGTGTTCCAGGAGAACATGCTGTTCAACATGTCGATCCGCGAGAACATCCGGCTCGGCAAGGAGGGGGCGACCGACGCGGAGGTGGAGGACGCCGCCAAGAAGGCCGAGATCCACCGCTACATCATGAGCCTGCCGCAGCGATACGACACGCCGGTCGGCGAGCGCGGGGACACGCTGTCTGGCGGCCAGCGCCAGCGCATCGCAATCGCACGCGCAATCATCCGCAATCCGTCCGTACTGCTGCTGGACGAAGCCACCTCGGCGCTCGACCAGACCACGGAGGCCGCGATCAACCGCACGCTGCTCAAGATCGCCAAGGGCCGCACCATGATCTGGTCGACTCACCGTCTGACCTCGGTGGTCGAGATGGACGAGATCATCGTGATTTCAGGGGGCAGGGCGATCGAGCGCGGCTCCCATGCCGAATTGCTCGCCAAGAACGGCACCTATCGCAAGCTGTGGAACGACCAGATCCACCAGCCGCATGGCGCGCCGGCTCACGACGACAGAAACGACGACGACGACGAAGACGAAGACGAAGAGGAGTGACCGTGGCCGGGCACCGCGGCTCCGGCTCGGTGATTCCCGGATGCAAATCGTTCGGCCGGAGCGGAGCCGCTGATTCTTGGTTTCCTTAGGTTGGCCGCAGCAACTCCCGCCGATCGATCCACGCTGCCCGGAGATCGCTGGCGCGACCGGGTGTCACGGCAGGCGATTGCCCTGGATCTCCGCCGCAGAAGGCGGATTCGTTCATAAGCCGGGAAAAGAGCTTCGGTTTGGTAATAAAAGTATATTTAATCCGGGCATAATGTCGTCGGAGTTGACGGAGCGGGCCTTTCGTTCAACGAACGGGCTGGCGTGGCGAGGGCACCGAAGAAGCTATTTCTGCAGGCGCAGGAAGCGCTTTCTGACTGTCGTTTCGCCTTGACTGGACCGATTCTCGCCTATAGAAAGCGCCTCACTTAACGACAGGCGGTGAGCATCGCCAGCGTCGGAACGGGCCACCCGTTGATCCCAAAGGACCAGTTCCACGAGGGATCGCTCAAGGCGGGCACCAACCTCGACGAATGCCGCTCAAACGCTGTCGATCATAGCTAGGCAATGCCAGTGCGATTTTAGTTCTCTTGAGCACGTTCTCTTGAGATCGAATTCGGATGCATGACCTCGGTGCACGGGCCGCGGCTTTACGCCGAGCGGCCTCGATACTGCGGTCCTCTGTGGCGTCGAAGCGCTTTCCGCTCGGTGATGGAGCGGTTGGCGCAATTTCGCTTTGTGCGGATTGTTCGCATGAGGCGGCCTTGTCGGGCGGGTGGCTCGAAAGAATTTGCGGTTCCGGCGACGGGCCGCGGCAAGACAGCGGGCCCGGAAGGGGCCGCGGCAGAACAAAGGGTAAGGCCAGGATGCCGACGATCAACCAGCTGATCGCTCAACCGCGTGAAGTGCAGAAGTCGCGCAAGAAGGTGCCGGCGCTGCAGCAGTCGCCGCAGAAGCGTGGTGTTTGCACCCGCGTCTACACCACGACCCCGAAGAAGCCGAACTCGGCGCTTCGTAAGGTCGCCAAGGTGCGCCTGACCAACGGCTTCGAGGTGATCGGCTACATCCCCGGTGAGGGCCATAACCTCCAGGAGCACTCGGTAGTCATGATCCGTGGCGGCCGCGTCAAGGACTTGCCGGGCGTGCGCTACCACATCCTCCGCGGCGTTCTGGATACCCAGGGCGTCAAGAACCGTAAGCAGCGTCGTTCGAAGTACGGCGCCAAGCGTCCGAAGTAAGCGGGAACCAGGTCCATGTCTCGTCGCCATTCTGCTGAAAAGCGTGAAGTCCTTCCCGATCCGAAGTTCGGGAACATCATCGTCACGAAGTTCATGAACTCGGTGATGTACGCCGGCAAGAAGTCGGTCGCCGAAGGTATCGTCTACGGTGCGTTCGGCATCATCGAAAGCAAGACCAAGCAGAACCCGCTCGGCGTGTTCGAGCAGGCGCTCGAGAATGTCATGCCGACCATCGAAGTGCGCTCCCGCCGCGTCGGCGGCGCGACCTACCAGGTTCCGGTCGAGGTTCGTTCGACCCGCCGTCAGGCCTTGGGCATCCGCTGGCTGATCGCGGCTGCGCGCGAGCGCAACGAGAAGACGATGACCGAGCGGCTCTCGGCGGAGCTCCTGGACGCATCGAACAACCGCGGGAACGCCGTCAAGAAGCGCGAAGACGTGCACCGCATGGCGGAAGCCAACCGCGCCTTCTCGCACTATCGCTGGTAACGGCGCCACACTCGGACTCGCAAGGAACGACCCATGCCACGCCAACATGCCATCGAGGATTACCGTAACTTCGGTATCATGGCGCATATCGACGCCGGCAAGACCACGACGACCGAGCGCATCCTCTATTACACCGGCAAGAGCCACAAGATCGGCGAAGTGCACGAAGGTGCCGCGACGATGGACTGGATGGAGCAGGAGCAGGAGCGTGGCATCACGATCACTTCGGCTGCCACCACCGCGTTCTGGAACGGCAAGCGCCTGAACATCATCGATACGCCAGGCCACGTCGACTTCACCATCGAGGTCGAGCGCAGCTTGCGCGTGCTCGACGGCGCCGTCTGCGTGCTCGACTCGAACCAGGGCGTCGAGCCCCAGACCGAGACCGTCTGGCGCCAGGGCGACAAGTACAAGGTTCCGCGCATCGTCTTCGCCAACAAGATGGACAAGATCGGTGCGGACTTCTTCAAGTGTCTGGCGGACATCGTCGACCGTCTGGGCGCCAAGCCCGTCGCAATCCAGCTTCCGATCGGTGCCGAGAACAACTTCAAGGGTCTCGTCGACCTCGTGAAGATGCAGGGCGTCGTCTGGAACGATGAATCGCTCGGCGCCAAGTTCGACTACGTTGACATTCCGGAAGACCTCGTCGACCAGGCCAAGGAATACCGCGAGAAGATGGTGGAAGCCGCCGTCGAGCTCGACGATGACGCCATGGCCGCCTATCTCGACGGCAAGGAGCCGGACGAGGCGACCCTGAAGCGTCTGATCCGCAAGGCGGTGCTGACCGGCGCGTTCTATCCCGTGCTGTGCGGCTCGGCCTTCAAGAACAAGGGCGTGCAGCCGCTGCTTGACGCCGTCGTCGACTACCTGCCGTCGCCGCTCGATGTGCCCGCGATCAAGGGCACCGACGACAAGGGCAACGAAGTCGTGCGCAAGGCGGACGACAAGGAGCCGCTGGCGCTGCTCGCGTTCAAGATCATGGACGACCCGTTCGTCGGCACCATCACCTTCTGCCGCATCTATTCCGGCGTGCTGCAGAGCGGCACCGGCGTCGTGAACTCGACCCGCGAGAAGAAAGAGCGCATCGGGCGCATGCTGTTGATGCATGCGAACAACCGCGAGGACATCAAGGAAGCCTATGCCGGCGACATCGTCGCGCTGGCCGGCCTGAAGGAAGCGCGCACCGGTGACACGCTGTGCGATCCCGACAAGCAGGTCATCCTGGAGAAAATGGAATTCCCCGAGCCGGTCATCGAGATCGCGATCGAGCCGAAGTCCAAGGCCGACCAGGAGAAGCTGGGCGTGGCGCTGGCCAAGCTCGCGGCCGAGGATCCGTCCTTCCGCGTGTCGACCGACCACGAGTCCGGCCAAACGATCCTCAAGGGCATGGGCGAACTCCATCTCGACATCAAGGTCGACATCCTCAAGCGCACCTACAAGGTCGACGCCAACATCGGCGCGCCGCAGGTGGCTTTCCGTGAGCGCGTCACCAAGCGGGTGGAGCACAGCTACACCCACAAGAAGCAGACCGGCGGTACCGGCCAGTTCGCGGCCGTGTCGTTCATCGTCGAGCCGAACGAGCCCGGCAAGGGCTACGAGTTCGAATCGAAGATCGTGGGCGGCGCTGTGCCGAAGGAGTATATCCCCGGCGTCGAGAAGGGTCTGGAAAGCGTGCTGTCGTCCGGCGTGGTCGCGGGCTTCCCCGTGGTCGACGTCAAGGTGCAGCTCGTCGACGGCAAGTATCACGACGTCGACTCGTCGGCGCTCGCCTTCGAAATCGCTTCGCGCGCCTGCTTCCGCGAAGCGCTGCAGATGGGCAAGTCCGTTCTGCTCGAGCCGATCATGAAGGTCGAAGTGGTGACCCCGGAAGACTACACCGGCTCGGTCATCGGTGACCTGAATTCCCGGCGCGGTCAGATCCAGGGACAAGACATGCGCGGCAACGCCAACGTCATCAACGCGATGGTGCCGCTCATGAACATGTTCGGTTACGTGAACAATCTGCGCTCGATGAGCCAGGGTCGCGCGACCTTCACCATGCAGTTCGACCACTACGCAGAAGCGCCGGCCAACGTGTCGGCAGAAGTCCAGAAGAAGTTTGCCTGATTGTCGTCGGTCTCAAGCTGACGATTGAACGGAGAGTCAAATGGCCAAAGCAAAGTTTGAACGTAACAAGCCGCACTGCAACATCGGCACCATCGGTCACGTCGACCATGGCAAGACGTCGCTGACCGCGGCGATCACCAAGATCCTCGCCGAGACCGGCGGTGCGACGTTCACCGCGTACGACCAGATCGACAAGGCGCCGGAAGAGAAGGCCCGCGGCATCACCATCTCGACCGCGCACGTCGAGTACGAGACGCAGAACCGCCACTACGCCCACGTCGACTGCCCCGGCCACGCCGACTACGTGAAGAACATGATCACCGGCGCCGCCCAGATGGACGGTGCGATCCTGGTCGTGTCCGCCGCTGACGGCCCGATGCCGCAGACCCGCGAGCACATCCTGCTCGCCCGCCAGGTCGGCGTTCCCGCGCTCGTCGTGTTCCTCAACAAGTGCGACATGGTCGACGATCCGGAGCTGCTCGAGCTCGTCGAGCTCGAAGTCCGCGAACTGCTCTCGAAGTACGAATTCCCGGGCGACAAGATCCCGATCATCAAGGGCTCGGCGCTCGCCGCTCTCGAAGACTCCGACAAGAAGCTCGGCCACGACGCCATCCTCGAACTGATGCGCAACGTCGACGAGTACATCCCGCAGCCGGAGCGTCCGATCGACCAGCCGTTCCTGATGCCTGTTGAAGACGTGTTCTCGATCTCTGGCCGCGGCACCGTGGTGACCGGCCGTGTCGAGCGCGGCGTCGTCAAGGTCGGCGAGGAAATCGAGATCGTCGGTCTGCGCGCCACCCAGAAGACCACCGTCACCGGCGTTGAAATGTTCCGCAAGCTGCTCGATCAGGGCCAGGCCGGCGACAACATCGGCGCGCTGCTCCGCGGCACCAAGCGCGAGGACGTCGAGCGCGGCCAGGTTCTGGCCAAGCCCGGTTCGGTCAAGCCGCACACCAAGTTCAAGGCTGAGGCCTACATCCTCACCAAGGAGGAGGGCGGTCGCCACACTCCGTTCTTCACCAACTACCGTCCGCAGTTCTACTTCCGCACCACCGACGTGACCGGTGTCGTGCACCTGCCGGAAGGCACCGAGATGGTGATGCCGGGCGACAACATTGCGATGGAAGTGCACCTGATCGTGCCGATCGCGATGGAAGAGAAGCTTCGCTTCGCGATCCGCGAAGGTGGCCGCACCGTCGGCGCCGGCGTCGTCGCCTCGATCATCGAGTAACAAGCGAATAGGGAATGGTGAGTGGCGAATAGGGGATTCTATTCGCTACTCGCTACTCGCCACTCACTAGAGAAAGCACGGCAATGAACGGCCAAAACATTCGTATCCGTCTCAAGGCGTTCGACCATCGTATCCTCGATACGTCGACCCGTGAGATCGTGAACACGGCGAAGCGCACCGGCGCGCAGGTCCGCGGACCCATTCCGCTGCCCACGCGCATCGAGAAGTTCACCGTCAACCGTTCGCCCCACGTGGACAAGAAGAGCCGCGAACAGTTCGAGATGCGCACCCACAAGCGCCTGCTCGACATCGTCGATCCGACCCCGCAGACCGTCGATGCTTTGATGAAGCTCGACCTAGCCGCCGGTGTCGACGTCGAGATCAAGCTCTGAGCAAGACCCCGAGGAGTGGGCACCGGTTCTCGGACCGGGACTTGCTCACTACGAAGATTAGCTAGTCCGCAAGGACAGAAAGAACAGGAAGCAAGCCGATGCGCTCCGGAGTGATCGCACAAAAGGTCGGGATGACGCGGGTCTTCACGGAGGCCGGCGAACATATCCCCGTGACCGTGCTGAAGCTCGGCAATTGCCAGGTCGTAGGTCACCGTACCGAAGAGAAGAACGGTTACGTCGCGCTCCAGCTTGGTTCTGGCAGCCGCAAGACCGTTTACATGCCGAAGGCGGAGCGCGGCCAGTTCGCGGTCGCCAAGGTCGAGCCGAAGCGCCGGGTCGAGGAATTCCGGGTCAGCGCGGATGCGATGATCCCGGTCGGCGCCGAGATCCAGGCGGATCACTTCGTCGTCGGTCAGTTCGTCGACGTCACCGGCACCTCGGTCGGTAAGGGCTTCGCCGGCGGCATGAAGCGCTGGAACTTCGGCGGTCTGCGCGCCACGCACGGTGTGTCGATCTCGCACCGCTCGATCGGTTCGACCGGTGGCCGTCAGGACCCCGGCAAGACCTGGAAGAACAAGAAGATGCCCGGCCACATGGGTGTCGACCGCATCACCACGCTCAACCTTCGCGTCGTCCAGACCGATGTCGAGCGCGGCCTGATCCTCGTCGAAGGCGCCGTTCCCGGCTCCAAGGGCGGTTGGATCCGCGTGCGCGACGCCGTCAAGAAGCCGCTGCCGAAGGAAGCTCCGAAGCCCGGCAAGTTCAAGGTTGCTGGCGACGCGGAAGCCGCTCCGGCTGCGCAGGAGGCGTGAGATGGAATTGAAGGTCACCACCCTCGAAGGTAAGGAAGCCGGCTCGGTCCAGCTCTCCGACGCCATTTTCGGTCTCGAGCCGCGCGAGGACATCATCGCGCGCTGCGTGCAGTGGCAGCTCAACAAGCGCCAGGCCGGCACGCACAAGGCCAAGGGTCGCGCCGAGATCTGGCGCACCGGCAAGAAGATGTACAAGCAGAAGGGCACCGGCGGTGCTCGTCACGGCTCGGCCCGCGTGCCGCAGTTCCGCGGCGGCGGCCGTGCCTTCGGTCCGGTGGTGCGTTCGCACGCCACCGACCTGCCGAAGAAGGTCCGCGCGCTCGCTCTGAAGCATGCGCTCTCGGCCAAGGCCAAGGACGGCGATCTCGTCGTGATCGAGAAGGCCGCGCTGGAAGCCGCGAAGACCAAGGCGCTGCTCGGTCACTTCTCGGGCCTCGGGCTCACCAACGCGCTGATCATCGACGGCGCCGAGCTCAACAACGGTTTTGCCGCTGCGGCCCGCAACATTCCGAACATGGACGTGCTGCCGATCCAGGGCATCAATGTCTATGACATCCTGCGCCGTCAGAAGCTCGTTCTGACCAAGGCCGCCATCGATGCGCTGGAGGCGCGCTTCAAATGACGAAGAACATCGAGCCTCGCCACTACGACGTGATCCTGTCGCCGGTCGTGACCGAAAAGGCGACGATCGCCTCGGAGCACAACAAGGTGCTGTTCAAGGTGGCCGCAAAGGCGACCAAGCCGCAGATCAAGGAAGCGATCGAGAAGCTGTTCGACGTCAAGGTCAAGAGCGTCAACACGCTGGTTCGCAAGGGTAAGACCAAAGTCTTCCGCGGCAATCTCGGCTCGCAGTCGAACTCCAAGCGCGCGATCGTGACCCTCGAAGAGGGTCACCGGATCGACGTGACCACCGGTCTGTAAGGTCGTACGACGATGGCACTGAAGACATTCAATCCCACGACGCCCGGCCAGCGCCAGCTGGTCATGGTCGATCGTTCGGCCCTGTACAAGGGCAAGCCGGTCAAGGCGCTCACCGAGGGCAAGAAGTCCTCGGGCGGCCGCAACAACACCGGCCGCATCACCGTGCGTTTCCGCGGTGGCGGTCACAAGCAGACGCTGCGTACCGTCGATTTCAAGCGCGAGAAGGTCGACGTCCCCGCGACCGTCGAGCGGCTGGAGTACGATCCGAACCGCACCGGCTTCATCGCCCTGATCAAGTATCAGGACGGCGAGCAGGCCTACATCCTGGCGCCGCAGCGCCTGGCCGTGGGTGACACGATCGTCGCTGGCAACTATGTCGACGTGAAGCCGGGCAACGTCATGCCGCTCGGCAACATGCCGGTCGGCACGATCATCCACAACATCGAGGTCAAGATCGGGAAGGGCGGCCAGCTCGCCCGTTCCGCAGGCACCTATGCCCAGCTCGTCGGGCGCGACCAGGACTACGTCATCATCCGCCTGAATTCGGGCGAGCAGCGCCTTGTGCACGGCCGCTGCCGCGGCACGATCGGCGCGGTGTCGAACCCGGATCACATGAACACCTCGATCGGCAAGGCCGGTCGCAAGCGTTGGATGGGCCGCAGGCCGCACAACCGCGGTGTCGCGATGAACCCGATCGACCATCCGCACGGCGGTGGTGAAGGTCGTACCTCGGGCGGCCGTCACCCGGTCACCCCGTGGGGCAAGCCGACCAAGGGCAAGAAGACCCGCACCAACAAGTCGACCAACAAATTCATTCTCCTAAGCCGCCACAAGCGGAAGAAGTAAGGAACGCCGGACATGGTTCGTTCAGTCTGGAAAGGCCCGTTCGTCGAGGGTTCTCTGCTCAAGAAGGCAGATGCCGCGCGCGCGTCCGGCCGTCACGACGTCATCAAGATCTGGAGCCGTCGCTCGACGATCCTGCCGCAGTTCGTCGGCCTGACCTTCGGCGTCTACAATGGGCAGAAGCACGTGCCGGTGGCCGTGAACGAGGAAATGGTCGGTCACAAGTTCGGCGAGTTCTCGCCGACCCGGACCTTCCATGGCCACTCCGGCGACAAGAAAGCCAAGAAGGCTTGAGGATTAAACGATGAGCAAACCTAAGCGCGAACGGAGCCTCGCCGACAACGAGGCCAAGGCGGTCGCCCGGATGCTGCGGGTGAGCCCGCAGAAGCTCAACCTGGTCGCCCAGCTCATTCGCGGCCGGAAGGCGTCTGCCGCGCTCGCTGACCTGCAGTTTTCGCGCAAGCGGATCGCGGTCGACGTCAAGAAGTGCCTGGAATCGGCGATCGCCAATGCCGAGAACAATCATGACCTCGACGTCGACGATCTCGTCGTGGCGCAGGCCTTCGTCGGCAACGGCCTCGTGATGAAGCGCTTCGCCGCCCGCGGCCGCGGCCGCTCGGGCCGTGTGTACAAACCGTTTTCGCAGCTGACGATCATCGTTCGTCAGGTCGAAGCTGAAGCCGCTTAAGGGCGCAGGAGAACACGATGGGTCAAAAGATCAATCCGATCGGTCTGCGTCTCGGCATCAACCGGACCTGGGATTCCCGCTGGTTCGCCGGCAAGCAGGAATACGGCAAGCTGCTGCACGAGGACGTCAAGATCCGCGAGATCCTGCACAAGGAGCTCAAGCAGGCGGCCGTCGCCCGCATCGTGATCGAGCGTCCGCACAAGAAGTGCCGCGTCACCATCCACTCGGCCCGTCCGGGCGTGGTGATCGGCAAGAAGGGCGCCGACATCGACAAGCTGCGCAAGAAGGTCGCGGACATCACCTCGTCCGACGTCGTCATCAACATCGTCGAGATCCGCAAGCCGGAGCTCGATGCGACGCTGGTGGCCGAGTCGATCGCGCAGCAGCTGGAGCGCCGCGTGGCGTTCCGCCGTGCCATGAAGCGCGCCGTGCAGTCGGCGATGCGTCTCGGCGCGGAGGGCATCCGCATCAACTGCTCGGGACGTCTGGGCGGCGCGGAAATCGCGCGCATGGAGTGGTACCGCGAAGGCCGCGTGCCGCTGCACACGCTGCGCGCCGACATCGACTACGGCGTCGCGACCGCGTTCACGACCTTCGGCACCTGCGGCGTCAAGGTCTGGATCTTCAAGGGCGAGATCCTCGAGCACGATCCGATGGCCCAGGACAAGAGAATGGCCGAAGGCGAGACCGGCGGCAGTGGTGATCGCGGTGGCCGTCAGCGCCGCGAGACGGCCGCTGCCTAAGGCCAGACAGGAATTTGAGGGCTTAAAGCCATGATGCAACCTAAGAAAACGAAGTTCCGGAAAGCGCATAAGGGCCGCATCCACGGCGTTGCGTCTTCGGGCGCGACGTTGGCGTTCGGCCAGTTCGGCCTGAAGGCGACCGAGCCTGAGCGCGTCACCGCGCGCCAGATCGAAGCCGCCCGTCGGGCGCTGACCCGTCACATGAAGCGCGCCGGCCGCGTCTGGATCCGCGTGTTTTCCGACGTTCCGGTGTCCAAGAAGCCCGCCGAAGTCCGCATGGGTTCCGGCAAGGGTTCGCCGGAATTGTGGGTCGCGCGCGTCAAGCCGGGCCGGGTGCTGTTCGAGATCGACGGCGTCAACACCCAGACCGCGCGTGAGGCGCTGACCCTGGCGGCCGCCAAGCTGCCGATCAAGACGCGTTTCGTCGAGCGCATTGCGGAGTAATGGCCATGGCCCAGATGAAGATCGAAGACATCCGCGCGATGAGCCCCGACCAGCAGGATGACGCCATCCTGAACCTGAAGAAGGAGCGCTTCAACCTGCGCTTCCAGCGCGCCACCGGGCAGCTCGAGAACACCTCGCGCCTGCGCGAGGCCCGCCGTGACATCGCCCGGATCAAGACCGTCGCCGCGCAGACGCGCGCCAAGAAGAAGTAAGAGGCTTACGAAGATGCCGAAACGTACTTTGCAGGGCGTGGTCGTCAGCGACAAGCAAGCCAAGACCATTGTGGTGCGTGTCGATCGCCGCTTCACGCACCCGATCTACAAGAAGACCATCCGCCGGTCGAAGAACTACCACGCGCACGACGAGAGCAACGAGTTCAAGCCGGGCGACATGGTGTGGATTGAGGAAACGAAGCCGATTTCGAAGTTGAAGCGCTGGGTCGTGATCCGGGGCGAACACAAGAAAAGCGCCTGATCTGTTGGCTCTAGCCGACTGACTTCAGGGAAATGTTGAGCGCCGGCTGGGCTGGCGCAAAGAGAAAGAGGACGAGGTGCATCAATGATTCAGATGCAGACCAACCTCGACGTGGCCGACAATTCTGGCGCACGCCGTGTCATGTGTATCAAGGTGCTCGGGGGCTCCAAGCGCCGCTACGCCACGATCGGCGACATCATCGTCGTGTCGATCAAGGAAGCGATTCCGCGTGGCAAGGTGAAGAAGGGCGACGTGATGAAGGCCGTCGTGGTGCGCGTCCGCAAGGACATCCGCCGCGCCGACGGTTCGGTCATCCGCTTCGACCGCAACGCCGCCGTGCTGATCAACAACCAGTCCGAGCCGGTCGGCACCCGTATCTTCGGGCCGGTGCCGCGCGAGCTGCGCGCCAAGAACCACATGAAGATCATCTCGCTCGCGCCGGAGGTGCTGTGATGGCTGCGAAGATCCGCAAGGGCGACAAGGTCGTCGTGCTGACCGGACGCGACAAGGGCCGCACCGGCGAAGTGTTCGAGGTGCGCCCCGACGCCGGTACCGCGCTGGTGCGCGGCATCAACGTGGTCAAGCGTCATCAGAAGCAGACGCAGGCCCAGGAGGGCGGCATCATCTCGAAAGAGGCGCCGATCCAACTGTCCAACATCGCGTATGTCGGCAAGGACGGAAAGCCGACCCGCATCGGATTCAAGATTCTGGCGGACGGCAAGAAGGTCCGCATCGCCAAGAGCTCGGGAGCTGAGATCGATGGCTGAGGCCGCTTACACCCCGCGCCTGCGCGCGGAATATGATGCGAAGATCCGCACGGCTCTGACCGAGAAGTTCGGCTATGAGAACGTGATGCAGGTTCCGCGCCTGGACAAGGTCGTGCTGAACATGGGCGTTGGCGATTCCGTCAACGACCGCAAGAAGGCCGAGACCGCCGCTGCCGAGCTGACCCAGATCGCCGGCCAGAAGGCGATCGTGACCTATTCGCGTATCGCGATCGCGACCTTCAAGCTGCGTGAGAACCAGCCGATCGGCTGCAAGGTCACGCTGCGCAAGGCTCGCATGTACGAGTTCATCGATCGCCTGGTGACGGTCGCGCTGCCGCGCGTCCGCGACTTCCGCGGCCTGAACCCGAAGAGCTTCGACGGCCGCGGCAACTACTCGCTCGGCATCAAGGAGCACATCATTTTCCCCGAGATCGACTTCGACAAGGTCACGGAAGCCCGCGGTATGGACATCACCGTCTGCACCACGGCCAAGACCGACGAAGAGGCGAGGGCCTTGTTGACCGCTTTCAATTTCCCGTTCCGGCAGTGAGACGCTGACCTAGAGCCTCTCAAACGCGGATACCCAGGAGCCAAGCATGGCAAAGAAGAGTTCAGTCGAGAAGAACAACCGGCGCAAGCGGATGGTGAAGAACGCCGCCGCCAAGCGCGAGCGGTTGAAGGCGGTCATCGCCGACAAGACGCTGCCGATGGAAGAGCGGTTCGCCGCGACCCTGAAGCTGGCGGAGATGCCGCGCAATTCGTCGGCGACCCGCATCCGCCTGCGCTGCGAGCTGTCGGGCCGCCCGCGCTCGAACTACCGCAAGAACAAGCTGTCCCGTATCGCGCTGCGCGACCTTGGCTCCAAGGGCATGGTCCCGGGCCTCGTGAAGTCCAGCTGGTAAGGAGGGTCGTTTAGATGTCAACGCACGATCCAATCAGCGATCTGATCACCCGTATCCGCAACGCGCAGATGCGTTCGAAGACCAAGGTCTCCACGCCCGGCTCGAAGATGCGCGAGAATGTGCTCGAGGTTCTGAAGACCGAGGGCTATATCCGCGGTTACGCCACGCTCGAGCATTCCTCGGGCCGCAGCGAGATCGAGATCGAGCTGAAGTATTTCGACGGCGAGCCCGTCATCCGCGAGATTGAGCGCGTTTCCAAGCCCGGGCGCAGAGTCTACGCCTCGGTGAAGAATCTGCCGCGGGTGAACAACGGACTCGGCATTTCGGTGTTGTCGACGCCGAAGGGGATCATGGCCGACCACAGCGCGCGCGACGCGAATGTGGGCGGTGAAGTCCTCTTCACGGTGTTCTGAGAAGGATTTTTCATCCATGTCACGTGTTGGCAAAAGGCCTGTGGCGGTGCCGTCGGGTGTTACCGCGACCGTCGATGGGCAGACCGTCAAGATGAAGGGGCCGAAGGGTCAGCTTCAGTTCGTCGTCCATGACGACGTCGAGGTGAAGCTCGAGAACGGCCAGATCAAGGTCAAGCCGCGAGCCGAGACCAACCGCGCGCAGGCGCTGTACGGTACTGCTCGCGCCCAGGTCGCGAATCTGGTCGAGGGTGTCACCAAAGGCTTCGAGAAGAAGCTCGAGATCACCGGCGTCGGCTATCGCGCCGCGATGCAGGGCAAGAACCTGCAGCTCGCGCTCGGCTACAGCCACGACGTGATCTATCCGATCCCCGAGGGGATCACGATCACGGTGCCGAAGCCGACCGAGATCACGGTGGCGGGCAGCGACGTCCAGCGCGTCGGCCAGGTCGCCGCCGAGATCCGCTCCTATCGTCCGCCGGAGCCCTACAAGGGCAAGGGCGTGAAGTATGTGGGCGAATTCATCTTCCGCAAGGAAGGCAAGAAGAAGTAACGGAGCCGGTCATGTCGAAAGCCAAGGTTACGAATGCCCGGCGCAAGCGGAGTGTGCGGCTGAAGCTGCGCCGTTCCGCCGGCGGCCGTCCGCGCCTGTCAGTGTTCCGCTCGTCCAAGCACATCTACGCCCAGGTCATCGACGACCTGAGGGGCGAGACGCTGGCCTCCGCCTCCTCGCTCGAGAAGTCGATGCGCGACGGTGGCAAGACCGGCGCCGACATCGATGCGGCGAAGGCGGTCGGCAAGTTGCTGGCCGAGCGCGCGGCCGAGAAGGGCGTCAAGGAAGTCGTGTTCGATCGCGGCAGCTATCTCTACCACGGGCGCGTCAAGGCTCTGGCCGACGCGGCGCGTGAGAGCGGGCTGAGCTTCTAACAGAATTTGAGGATTGGGGCGCAAGCCTCTGAAGGATTGGAAAAACCATGGCAGCTGAACGCGAACAACGTGGTGGACGCGATCAACGCGGCGGCGGACGTGAACGCAGGGAGCGCGAGGAGCGCGACAGCGAGTTCGTCGACAAGCTCGTCCACATCAACCGCGTGGCCAAGGTCGTCAAGGGCGGCAAGCGCTTCGGTTTCGCAGCGCTGGTCGTGATCGGCGACCAGAAGGGTCGTGCCGGCTTCGGTCACGGCAAGGCGCGCGAGGTGCCCGAGGCGATCCGCAAGGCGACCGAGTCCGCCAAGCGCAACCTGACGCGCGTGTCGCTGCGCGAGGGCCGCACGCTCCATCACGACATCGCCGGCCGTCATGGCGCGGGCCGTGTCTACCTGCGTGCAGCTCCGGCCGGTACCGGCATCATCGCCGGCGGTCCGATGCGCGCGGTGTTCGAAACGCTCGGCGTCCAGGACGTTGTGGCGAAGTCGATCGGCTCGTCGAACCCGTACAACATGGTGCGCGCGACCTTTGACGCGCTGAAGCACCAGGATTCGCCGCGCTCGGTCGCTGCCCGCCGCAACATCAAGGTGTCCACCCTCCAGTCCCGCCGTATCGGTGGCGACGCAGAGGCGGCTGCCGACTAACGGAAGCTTTTCGGAGTAGACCACGATGGCCAAGGCCGCAAAGACGATCAAGCTCGAGCAGACCGGCAGCGCGATCCGCCGCCATCACTCGCAGCGTTCGACGCTGATCGGGCTCAAGCTCAACAAGATCGGCCGTATCAGCGAACTGCCGGACACCCCGGCGGTCCGCGGCATGATCGAGAAGGTTCACCATCTCGTCCGCATCGTCGACGAGAAGTAAGCAAAGGCGCACGATCCCGAAGAGCGGGAAGCGGTTTTCGGTGAAGATCGTGCGCAAGACACAAGGAGAAGGGCGATGAAGCTCAGCGATATCGCCGACAACGCCGGCTCGCGCAAGAAGCGTATGCGCGTCGGCCGCGGCATCGGTTCCGGCAAGGGCAAGCAGTCCGGCCGCGGCGGCAAGGGCCAGACCGCGCGTTCGGGCGTGCGCATCAAGGGTTTCGAAGGCGGCCAGATGCCGATGCATCGCCGTCTGCCCAAGCGCGGCTTCAACAACATCTTCCGCGTCGAGTTCGCCGAGATCAATCTCGACCGGCTCCAGGAAGCGGTCGATGCCAAGAAGATCGACGCCGGCAGCGTCGTGAACGTCGAGGCCCTGGTGAAGGGCGGCGTGCTGCGCCGCGCCAAGGGCGGCCTGCGGCTGCTCGGCCGCGGCGAGCTCAAGTCCAAGCTCAACATCGAAGTGCATGGCGCCACCAAGACCGCAATCGCGGCGGTCGAGAAGGCCGGCGGCTCGGTGAAGATCCTCGCCCCTGCCAAGGAAGAAGGCGAGGCGGCGTAACAACTGCGTCATTGGCCCGCGGTTCGCGGGCCTTTACGCATGCGGGACGTGGACTTATCGAAGCCGAGCCCCAGATAATGTCCGGCGTCCGCTCAAGCATGATCCGGAAAAGTGTGAAGCGTTTTCCGAGAAGATCATGCTTAAATGACAACCTAAAGCGCGATGATGAGGCATCCTGGTTTCATCGCGCTTTAGTAGCCCGGCCGCGGGCATGACGGCGCAACAGGCGGCGGGAGAAAGTCCAAGATGGTCTCTGCAGCGGAACAACTGGCAGCCAATCTCAATTTCGGCGCGTTTGCCAAGGCCGACGAACTGAAGAAGCGCATCTGGTTCACCCTGGGTGCGCTGCTCGTTTATCGGCTCGGGACCTACATCCCGCTGCCCGGCATCGATCCGAACATCTGGGAACAGGTGTTCCGATCGCAGGCGGGCGGCATCCTCGGCATGTTCAACATGTTCGCCGGTGGCGGCATCCACCGCATGGCGATCTTTGCGCTGAACATCATGCCGTACATCTCGGCCTCGATCATCATCCAGCTCCTCACCACCGTCTCGCCGCAGCTCGAGGCGCTGAAGAAGGAAGGCGAGGCGGGCCGCAAGACGCTGAATCAGTACACCCGCTATCTGACGGTCATCCTGGCCGCATTCCAGTCCTACGGGATCGCGGTCGGCCTCGAGGGCGCCGGCAACGTCGTCAGCGAGCCCGGAATGTTCTTCCGCCTGTCCACGGCGATCACGCTGACCGGCGGCACCATGTTCCTGATGTGGCTGGGCGAGCAGATCACCTCGCGTGGCATCGGCAACGGCATCTCGCTGATCATTCTCGCCGGCATCGTCGCCGAGCTGCCCGCGGCGCTCGCCAGCATGCTCGAGCTCGGCCGTCAGGGTGCGATGTCGACCGGCCTGATCCTGGTCGTCATCGTCATGGCCGTCGCCGTGATCGCCTTCATCGTGTTCATGGAGCGCGCGCAGCGCCGCCTCCTGATCCAGTATCCGAAGCGCCAGGTCGGCAACAAGATGTTCGAGGGCCAGTCCTCGCATCTGCCGCTCAAGCTCAACACCTCGGGTGTGATCCCGCCGATCTTCGCGTCCTCGCTGCTCTTGCTGCCGACCACGGTGGCGAACTTCAATGCGGGCAGCGGGCCGGAATGGTTCCAGTGGATCAACACCCAGCTTGGCCATGGTCGCCCGCTGTTCCTGATCATGTATCTGGCGCTGATCGTGTTCTTCGCCTTCTTCTACACCGCGATCGTGTTCAACCCGACCGAGACCGCGGACAATCTGAAGAAGCACGGCGGCTTCATTCCGGGCATCCGCCCGGGCGAGCGCACCGCCGAATATATCGACTACGTGCTGTCGCGCATTACCGTGCTCGGCGCGATTTATCTGGCGATCGTCTGCCTGATTCCCGAGATCCTGATCTCCTACGCGTCGGTGCCGTTCTATTTCGGCGGCACCTCGCTGCTGATCGTCGTCAGCGTCACCATGGACACGGTGGCGCAGGTCCAGGGCTATCTGCTGGCGCACCAGTACGAAGGCCTGATCCGGAAGTCCAAGCTGCGGGGCCGCCGCCGCTAAGTACGGAGTCGCTCGAGAGGCGGCGCGACCGCGCCGCCGATTCGCCGCACGAGCAATGCGCGGCGCCGCAGAGGCGATCAGTCAGCGGCTCGGTCGCATGAGCAGAGACGCTCCCACGTCGATGCAATCACTGATTTCAAAGGCCTTCTTGGCGTCCGGGCATTCGCTCCCCTATGATATGGGTAGCGGTGCGGCGCCGATTATGGTTTGCACTGTTCTTGATCTTCAAACGCAGGTGCGCGACGTATCGCTCACCAATCCGGGGGGCGTACGCCGATGAGAATTATACTTCTGGGACCGCCGGGGTCGGGCAAGGGGACCCAGGCGCAACTTTTGGTGCAGCGTTACGGCATCCTCCAGCTCTCGACCGGCGAGATGCTGCGCGCGGCGGTTGCGGCCGGAACGCCGGTCGGGCTGAAGGCCAAGGAGATCATGGCTGGTGGCGGCCTCGTTCCGGACGATGTCGTGGTCGGAATCATCTCCGACCGGATCGACCAGCCGGACGCCAGGAACGGTTTCATCCTCGATGGTTTCCCGCGCACCGTGCCGCAGGCCGAGGCGCTGGATGAGCTGCTCAAGCAGAAGCATCTCAAGCTCGACGCCGTGATCGAGCTCCGCGTCAACGAGAGCGCGCTCTTGAACCGCGTCGAGACCCGTGTCGCCCAGATGCGCGAGCGCGGCGAGGAGGTCCGGGTCGACGACACTCCCGAGGTCCTGACCAAGCGGTTGGCCAGCTATCGCAGCCAGACGGAGCCGCTGATTCACTATTATTCCGAGCGTCGGAAGCTCTCGACCATCGACGGCATGATGGCCATCGACGAGGTCACCCGCGCCATCCACCGCCAGCTTCTGGCGCTCGGCGCGGTCGAGCCCAAGACCCACTCGAGAAGCGCGGCCAAGACGGCGCCGGCCAAAAAGGCCAGGGCGGCGAAGAAATCGGCCAAAAAGCCGGCGAAGGCAGCCAAAAAGGCGGTCAAATCGGCCAAAGCCGCCAAAAAGGCGGCCAAGAAAGCCGTGAAGGGTTCCAAGCCTGCTACCAAGACTGCTACCAAGACCGCGACCAAGAAAACGGCCAAAAAGGCCGCAAAAACGACCGCCAGGAAGGCCGTCAAAAAGGGTGCCAAAAAGACCGCAAAAAAGGTCACGAAAAAGCGAGCCAAGCGCTAGCAGCGGTTGACGAAAGCCCCTGGAATCCCCTAATAAGCCCCGCATCCAAGTCGGATAGTTTCAGACGATGCCGGGCCCCAGGAAGACCGGGGGTGGGCGTCGTGTTCGCGTTTGTGAACACCTGCCCGAGAACACAAGCACTTAAAGCCCGATCCTGACGAGGATCGGCGACAGGAGAGAAGGCCGTGGCCCGTATTGCCGGCGTGAACATTCCCACCAACAAGCGCGTGCTGATCGCGCTCCAGTACATCCATGGCATCGGCCAGAAGATCGCCAGTGAGATCCTGGAGAAAGTGAAGATCCCCGTGGATCGTCGCGTCAATCAGCTCAGCGACGCCGAAGTGCTCCAGATCCGCGAAGTCATCGACCGCGACTATCTCGTCGAGGGCGATCTGCGTCGCGAGGTCGGTATCAACATCAAGCGTCTGATGGACCTCGGCTGCTATCGCGGCCTGCGTCATCGTCGCGGTCTGCCGGTGCGCGGCCAGCGCACCCACACCAATGCGCGCACGCGCAAGGGTCCGGCCAAGGCCATCGCCGGCAAGAAGAAGTAAGTTTCGAATTCAGTCATGGCGTGTGGCGAAGAGGGGATCACCCGTTCGCCACGCGCTTTTCGTTCCACAGGTGTAGCCGCTGGCATTACGGCGGCGTTTGAGATCTTCAGGAAAGGGACTCAATGGGCAAGGAAGCCACCCGCGTTCGTCGTCGTGAGCGCAAGAACATCGCCTCCGGCGTCGCGCATGTGAACTCGTCGTTCAACAACACGACCATCACCATCACCGACGCGCAGGGCAACACGATTGCCTGGTCCTCGGCCGGCACGATGGGTTTCAAGGGCTCGCGCAAGTCGACGCCGTACGCCGCGCAGGTCGCCGCCGAAGACGTGTCCAAGAAGGCGCAGGAGCACGGCATGCGCACGCTGGAAGTCGAGGTCGCCGGCCCCGGTTCGGGCCGTGAGTCGGCGCTCCGCGCGCTCCAGGCCGCGGGCTTCACCGTCACCTCGATCCGTGACGTGACCACGATCCCGCACAACGGTTGCCGTCCCCGTAAGCGTCGGCGCGTTTGATACCAAGTTGCGGGCGCATCGGCGCCCGCGATGACTTTTGTAAGGAGCCGCGGGAATGATCTGCGGCCTTTCTCCAACGCCAGTATTTGAACTCTCAAATTGACTGGCCTGTATGGGTGAAACAGTGACGATCCAGAAAAATTGGCAAGAACTGATTCGGCCGAACAAGCTCCAGGTCACGCCCGGCAGCGATCCCTCGCGTTTCGCGACCATCGTCGCCGAGCCGCTCGAGCGTGGTTTCGGCCAGACCCTCGGCAACGCGCTGCGCCGCATCCTGCTCTCCTCGCTCCAGGGCGCGGCGGTGCAGTCGGTGCACATCGATGGCGTGCTGCACGAGTTCTCCTCGATCGCGGGCGTCCGTGAGGACGTCACCGACATCGTGCTCAACATCAAGGACATCTCGATCAAGATGCAGGGGGAAGGTCCCAAGCGCATGGTCGTGAAGAAGCAGGGCCCCGGCGTCGTCACCGCCGGTGACATCCAGACCGTCGGCGACGTCGTCGTGCTCAACCCGGACCTCCAGATCTGCACCCTCGACGAGGGCGCCGAGATCCGCATGGAGTTCACGGTCGCCACCGGCAAAGGTTACGTGCCCGCCGAGCGCAACCGTCCCGAGGACGCGCCGATCGGCCTGATCCCGGTCGACAGCCTGTACTCGCCGGTCCGCAAGGTCTCCTACAAGGTCGAGAACACTCGCGAGGGCCAGATTCTCGACTACGACAAGCTGACCATGACGATCGAGACCAATGGCGCGATCACGCCGGACGACTCGGTGGCTTATGCCGCCCGCATCTTGCAGGATCAGCTCAACGTGTTCGTCAACTTCGAAGAGCCGCGCAAGGAAGTCGCCCAGGAGATCATCCCGGACCTCGCCTTCAACCCGGCCTTCCTCAAGAAGGTGGACGAGCTCGAGCTGTCGGTGCGTTCGGCCAACTGCCTGAAGAACGACAACATCGTCTACATCGGCGACCTCGTGCAGAAGAGCGAAGCGGAAATGCTCCGCACCCCGAATTTCGGCCGCAAGTCGCTGAACGAGATCAAGGAAGTGCTGGCCCAGATGGGTCTGCATCTCGGCATGGAAGTGCCGGGCTGGCCGCCGGAGAACATCGACGAGCTCGCCAAGCGCTTCGAGGATCACTACTGAGCGAATGGCGAGTAGGGAGTGGCGAATAGGGACATCCTATTCGCTACTCACCATTCGCCACTCGCTGACCCGGGCGAACGCAGGAAGCCCACCTGAAAACCAGTCGCTGAACCACCGCGACACAAGCGAAGAAGGACTACACACATGCGTCACGGCAAGGTTCATCGGAAGCTCAACCGCACGGCCGAGCACCGCAAGGCGATGTTCGCCAACATGGCGGCCTCGCTGATCAAGCACGAGCAGATCGTCACCACGCTGCCCAAGGCCAAGGAGCTTCGCCCGATCGTCGAGAAGCTCGTCACCCTCGGCAAGAAGGGCGGCCTGTCGCTACGCCGCCAGGCGATCGCGGAGTTGCGCGACGTCGACATGGTCAAGAAGCTCTTCGACACGCTCGCGACCCGCTACAAGGACCGGCAGGGCGGCTACACTCGCATCATCAAGGCCGGCTTCCGCTACGGCGACAACGCCGCGATGGCCGTGATCGAGTTCGTCGATCGCGACGTCGATGCCAAGGGCCAGGATTCCGGCCCGGTGCAGGAGAAGGAAGCCGAGGCGGCGTAAGCCGATCAGCTTCTATGAATTGAAAGCGGCGCCTTTCCGGGCGCCGTTTTTGTTTGGGGATGCGCGAGTGGTTCGCCCGTGTACATGCGCTTCCTCACGCGTCAGTGAGCCCGATTGCGGCATCACAGTTCGCTCCCGATATCTCCATCATCATCCATGGAGACATCGCATGAACATCGACCTTTCCGGAAAGACCGCCCTCGTCACCGGTTCGACCGCCGGCATCGGCCACGCCGTTGCCAGGGGCCTCGCCGCCTCGGGCGCGAGTGTCGTGATCAACGGGCGCGGTAAGGACAAGGTCGATGCGGCCGTCCGCAAGCTGGAAGGGGCAGGGGCGAAGGTCCGCGGCATCGCCGCCGACGTCTCGACCGCGGCAGGCTGCGAGGCGCTCGTTGCGGCGCTGCCAGACGTCGACATCCTCATCAACAATGCGGCATCTTCGAACCCAAGGACTTCTTCGACATCCCGGACGAGGACTGGACCCGCTTCTTCGAGATCAACGTGATGAGCGGCGTGCGGCTGTCGCGCGCGTACATGAAAGGCATGCTCGAGCGCAACTGGGGCCGCATCGTCTTCATCTCCTCGGAGTCGGGTCTCAACATTCCCGTCGAGATGATCCATTACGGCATGACCAAGACGGCCCAGCTGTCTGTCGCGCGCGGCCTGGCGCAGCTCACTCGCGGCACCGGCGTCACGGTCAATTCCGTGCTGCCGGGCCCGACCATGTCGGAGGGCGTCGAGACGTTCGTCAAGGATCTGGCCAAGCAGAATGAACAGTCGGTGGACGAGGCCGCTGCGAACTTCGTCAAGCAGCATCGGCCGAGTTCGTTGATCCAGCGCTTCGCTAGCGTCGACGAGATCGCCAACATGGTGGTCTATGTCGCATCCAAGGAAGCGTCCGCGACCAACGGTGCGGCGCTGCGCGCCGAGGGCGGCATCGTCAACACGATCGCCTGAGGCGGCGCGCATGGCGGCCTATGTGATTTCCGAGGTCGAGGTGCGGGACGGAGCCGCGATGGAGGCCTACCGCACGCTCGCGGCTCAGACCATTGCCCAATATGGTGGCCGCTATCTCGCGCGCGGCGGCGCCGTCGAGGTGGTGGAGGGCAGCTCGCCGCCGGGGACCGTCATCATCGTCGAGTTTCCGTCGATGGCACGGGCACGCGAATGGTACGGCTCGCCGGACTATGCCGAGGCCCTGAAATTGCGGCGGACGGCGCTGGAGCGCCGGCTGATCTTCGTCGAAGGTGTGGTTCCGGCCTAGCTGGTCTGTTCCCCGACCCCTTCAATTCCGGGCGTGACCGGCTAAAACTCGGTGGATGATCACGGCTCGGTTCATACGCAACAAGCGGCTGTTGAGGATCGCTTCCGCCCGATGGCAGCGGCGGGCGATCTTCCTGCTCGGCGGCATCGTCATTGGCGCCGCAGCCGTGGTGCTGGCGCAACTCGCCGATCTCGCCCAGGATGCCTTCGGGCTGCTGCTCGCAAAGTCGCGCTACGTAGTCCTGGTGGTGACGCCGCTCGGCTTCATGTTATCGGCCTATCTCACCATCCGCCTGTTTCCCGGCGCCCAGGGCAGCGGGATTCCGCAGGCCATCGCCGCGCGCCATTTGAACGATCAGACTGCGCGAGCGCGGCTAGTGTCCCTGCGCATTGCCGCCGGCAAGATGATCCTCACCCTGTTTGGACTGTTGTGCGGGGCTTCCATCGGACGGGAAGGGCCGACGGTGCAGGTCGGCGCTTCCGTCATGTTCGCGATCGCGCGGGTGTCGCCGCGCCGGCAACCCGGATTGATCCTGGCCGGTGCGGCGGCCGGGGTCGCCGCGGCCTTCAATACACCGTTGGCGGGCATCGTGTTCGGAATCGAGGAGATGAGCCGCGCCTTCGAGACGCGTACCAGCAGCCTCATCATCGCTGCCGTGATCGCGGCCGGCCTGACGTCATTGGCACTGACTGGCAACTACACCTATTTTGGCAGCAGCGCGATGTCGCTGGCGCGCGGTGCCGACTGGCTCGCGGTTCCGGTCTGCGGCGTGGTTGGCGGCCTCGGTGGTGGGCTGTTCAGCCGCGTCGTCATCCTCATGGCGCGCGGCGTCAGGCATCCGCTCGGGCGCGCGCTCAAGAGCCATCCGCTGTGGTTCGCATTCGCCTGCGGGCTCGCCGTCGCGATCTGCGGTCTGGCGTCCGGGGATACGATCTATGGCACCGGCTACGCGCAAGTGAAGACGGCCCTCGAGAATGGCTCACCGCTGCCTCAGGATTTCGGCATCCTCAAGCTCTTCGCCACGACCTTCGCCGCGATCAGCGGGGTCCCTGGCGGCATTTTCGCACCCTCGCTCGCCGTCGGTGCCGGCCTTGGCAGCAACATTGCCTCGTTCTTTCATGACGCTCCCCTCGGGGCGATCATGCTGCTCGGCATGGTCTCCTATTTCGCCGGCGTCGTGCAGGCGCCGATCACCGCGTTCGTGATCGTGACCGAGATGACCGACAATCACGGAATGGTCGTTCCGCTAATGGCGGCCGCGCTGATTGCTCATCTCGTTTCACGCATGGTCTGCGAAGAGGGCATCTACCACGCGCTCGCCAAGGGCTTTGTCGAGCAGGCGATCCTGCCGCCGGAGCGATCGCAGGCGGAGAGAAGATGAGCCGTTTCTGGAGCAGGCTGACGCATGAGCTGAGACCCTACGTGCCGGGCGAACAGCCCCGCATGGCGGACTTGGTCAAGCTCAACACGAATGAAAGCCCGTTTGGCCCTTCACCGCGCGCGCTGCAGGCGATCCGCTTCGAGGCCGCCGACACGCTGCGTCTCTACCCGGATCCGCAGGCCACCGCGCTGCGGACGGCCCTGGCCGCGTATCACCGGGTGAGACCCGAGCAGGTTTTCGTCGGCAACGGCTCGGACGAGGTGCTGGCGCATGCCTTTGCCGCCTTGCTCAAGCATGAAGCGCCGTTGCTCTTTCCCGATATCACCTACAGTTTCTACCCGGTCTATTGCCGTCTGTTCGGCATCTCCTACGAAACGGTCCCGCTCGACAAGGCCATGCAAATCCGTGTGGCCGACTATCGGCGGCGGGCCGGCGCGATCATCCTCGCCAATCCGAACGCGCCGACGGGGATCGCATTGTCGCGTAGCGAGATCGTCGCGCTGCTGGAGGACCATCCGGACGTGCCCGTGGTGGTCGACGAGGCCTATGTCGATTTCGGTGCCGAGACGGCGATTCCGCTGGTGGCTTCCCATCGAAATCTACTGGTCGTTCAAACCATGTCCAAGTCCCGCGCCTTGGCCGGACTGCGGGTCGGCTTTGCGATCGGCGACTCCGACCTGATCGAGGCGCTCACCCGTGTGAAGGACAGCTTCAATTCCTATCCGCTTGGTCGGCCCGCCCAAGCCGGCGCCATCGCCGCTCTGGAGGACGAAGCCTATTTCCAGCAGAGCCGCGTTCGCGTGATCGAGGGCAGGGAGCGGCTGACGCGCGGACTGAAGCAAGCTGGCTTCGAGGTGCTGCCATCGCAGGCCAACTTCGTCTTCGCGCGCCATCCCGCCCACGATGGTGCTGCGCTTGCGGCAGCGCTGCGCCAGCAGGCCGTGATCGTCAGGCACTTTGGCGCTGCCCGCATCTCGGACCACCTGCGGATCACCGTGGGCACGGACGAGCAGACCGACCGACTGCTGTCGGCGCTGTCGCGAATCCTGGGCTGAGCATCGCAGGGTGGGTTGGACGAGCGAAGCGCAACCCACCCTACGCAGCAACGCCGGCTACCACCCCTCCAGCACGATCTTGCCGCGCGACCTGCCACTCTCCAAGAGCGCATGGGCTCGCTTGAGGTTGGCGGCGTTGATCGTGCCGAAGGTCTGGTCGAGCGTGGTGCGCAGCACGCCCTTGTCGATGAGGTCGGCGACATCATTGAGCAGATGATGCTGCGCGATCATGTCTGGCGTCTGGAACGAGGAGCGCGTGAACATCGATTCCCAGTGCACCGAGATTGCCTTGCCCTTGAACGTGCTCATGCCAAATTCCGGGGGATCGTCGATCAGGCCGAACCTTCCCTGCGGGGCCATGAAGTCCGCAATCGCCTTGTAGTGCTGATCGGTGTAGGTCAGGCTCGCCACCAGCGCGACTGGGGGCAGCCTCAGCTTCTCGATCTGTTCCTTCATCGGTCTGCCGTGGTCGATCACCGCATGAGCGCCGAGATCGAGGCACCATTTCTGCGACTCCGGCCGTGTCGCGGTGGCAAGTACCGTCAGCCCGGTGAGGCGGCGGGCAAGTTGGATCAGGATCGAGCCGACGCCGCCGGCACCGCCCGTGATCAGAAGCGTGCGCGGATCGACGCTCTTGCCGGGTATCGCGCCGAGCCGGTCGAACAGCAATTCCCAGGCTGTGATGGAGGTGAGCGGAAGGGCGGCGGCTTGCGCGAACGACAGGCTCTTCGGCTTGTTGCCGACGATGCGCTCGTCGACCAGGTGGAATTCGGCGTTGGTGCCCTGGCGCAGGATCGAACCGGCGTAGAACACCTCGTCGCCCGGTTTGAAGAGTGTCACGTCGGGGCCGACGGCATCGACCACACCGGCCGCGTCATAGCCGAGGATCTTCGTCTCGCCCTCGGGCGGGCTCGCGCGCTTGCGCACCTTGTAATCGACCGGATTGGCCGAGATCGCCTTCACGGCGACGCGGATGTCGCGCGCCCCGGGCTCGGGCTTGGCGGTCTCGAAATCGATCAGTGAATCCGCATCCTCGATCGGAAGCGATTTTTTGTAGCCGACGGCCTTCATGGCTTGTCTCCATCAGATGGGCTGTTCGCCTGCCGCTCTAACTGTCGCCCTGGCTTCAAATTGGCAAGTACTGTAAATTCGGGGAGATAGTCCCTGTTTGGATACTATTGGGAAAACACGCATGAAGCGGCGCAATTTTGCCCGTCGTCCCGGCTGCTCGGTCGAGGCGACGCTGGACCTGATCGACGGCAAGTGGAAGGGCGTGATCCTCTATCACCTCCAGAGCGGCACCCAGCGCTTCGGCGAATTGCGCCGCCGGATGCCCGGCATCACCCAGCGCATGCTCACGAAGCAGCTGCGCGCGCTCGAGGAGGACAAGCTGGTCATCCGAAAGGTCTATGCCGAGGTGCCGCCGCGCGTGGAATATTGCCTGTCCGAGCTCGGCGAGAGCCTCAGGCCTGTCATCGACATTCTGAAGGCCTGGGGCGAGAGCCATCAGGAGCGGCTGTCCTGCGCGCCGCCGCCGGTGGTGGTGAGCAAGCCGAAGCGCGCGGCGTGAGCCTCCGGGAGCGGATCGTACCGCTCCCGGAAAAGGTGAGCGTCAGAACGCGAACTGCGTGCGCATCGCGACCGCGTCGAACTTCGAGCCGACATCGGCAGTCGAGATCGGCGAAGCCTGTCGCGACACCGTGCCGTGCAGATAGTCGAGCATGAAGCGGACGTTGCCGTTGACGTACCAGTTGAGCGCCAGCGTGTAGACGGTCTGCCGCCCGCCTGCGACGCCGGCCGCGGTTGCGAGCTGATCGTTGAGGTCAATCGTCGAGAAACGCCCCGCGATCTCCCACGCCCCCCAGCCGCCGCCGTCGAGCGAGAACGGATGCGCCGGCTTGACGCCATGATAGGCCGCGGCCGCGGCATTGTAAGTCCGGCTCTCGCCCGTCAACACGTAGCCGGCCTGCGCATAGCCGCCCTGGAATTTCAGGCTCGGTGCGCCGACCAGCGGCACGCCGGTATTGGCGGTGCGATCGACGTTGTACCAGAAGTACTCGCCCTGGACGATGAGCGGCCCGTAGGTCGCGGCCGCTTCGATGCTGTAGACCTGCGCCCCCGAGACATTGGCGATGGCGCCGGTGGAGACAAGCGTGGTCGGGTCGAGACGCAATTCCGGGCGATCGCTGAGCGTGACCGTCTGCGTATTGGCGATCAGGTTGCGCGGCGGCTGGATCAGCCATTGCGCGTCGGCGCCGATGTGCACCGAATAGTCCTTGCCGCTGATTGGGTTGCCGGCGACGCGCGCCACCGCGCCGTACTGCTCGCTGGTGCCGGGCGGCGAAGCGCTCGAGGCGGAATGGATCGCTCCGGTCGACGGTCCCGTGACATAGCCGCCGATCCAGAGCTGGTCGTTGAACCAGCGCGCACCGGCCGCGGAGCGGAAGTCGCCGGCGGCGATGTTGGTGGCGATAATACCGGGTGAGGCGCGTTCCATGAACATGATGTCGTTTGAGCTCGTCGCCTCGTCGAGCGTGTAGGGCAGATCCATGATGCCGGCCTCGATTGCCATCTTGCCGCCGAACGGCTTAAGGCCGGTGTAGCTGATATACGCGTTCTCGACGCCGGAGAGGCCGCCGCCCGGCAGCGATCCCGGCGCGGCGCCGCCAAATCCGTCGGAGGAGCCGCCGAAATCGTAGATCAGCGCGAAGTTCCAGTCGTTGAAGAACTTGCCGGCGACGCCGATGCGCGCGCGACGGACGTTCTGGCCGCTGTCGAGCTTCTGCGGCACGGTGGCCGCGGTATTGGGGCGATAGTCATAGCCGCCGACATCGTAGTGCAGGCGGCCGGTGATGGCGACGCAATTGGCCTGATCGGCGGTGCAGATCGTCGGCCGGTTGTTCGGCATCGTGACGACGACGCCGGATGCCGGCGCCGGCCCCTTGACCGGAATCGCCGCATTGGCGTTGGCAACGACGGCCTTTGCCGCCGAACGCGCTTCGGCTTTCGCTTCAGCCTTCGCTTCGGCTCTGGCTTTCGCCGCGGCCGCCGTGTTCGCCGCGGTTTGACTCTGGAGCTTGTCGAGCTTCTGCTCCAGCATCTTCAACTGCTGCTTCAGCAGCGCGATCTCCTGCTCGCTGCTGCTTGCCGATTGGGCCTGGGCCTGCGAGGCTGCCAGTGCGCCGGCGAGACCAATCGCTGCAGCCGTAATTCGTGTTGTGCTCACGTACGCCTCCATCATCTGACTGTCTTCCCCAAGTCGCGAACGGAGAGCCTAAGTGTGATCGATGACTGCCCCGCGACGCTGCGATCGGTTGCGTGGGTTCCCACTGATGTAAATTCGCCGCAACCGAATCCGCTTCACACCACCATGCAAGATGACGCACATCATGCCAATCCGCCGCCCGGGCAAATTGCCGATTCGCACGACACCCTTGCATGCCGGACACGGCGGCGAAGGGCCGAATATTGCCGCCCGGCGGCCTTCTATTGAGGGGCGAACGCGCCTATATTCCGGCGTCTTTTCCGAGAGGTAGGAATGTTTCGATCGATCTGGACCGCCGTCCTCACGGCCTTGTGCATAGCCTTTTCGGCCCATTTCAATCCGGCCTCAGCGCAGGACCGCCGCGTCCCGTCGTCGCCGGCCGAGCTGCGGATGTCCTATGCGCCGATCGTGCAACGGGTGCAGCCCGCGGTCGTCAACGTCTATGCCGCCAAGGTGGTGCAGAGCCGCAATCCGCTGCTGGACGACCCGATCTTCCGCCGCTTCTTCGGCGTGCCGGGTCAGCAGCCCGAGCAGATGCAGCGCTCGCTCGGCTCGGGCGTCATCGTCGATGCCTCCGGTCTCGTCGTCACCAATGTCCACGTCATCGAAGGCGCGGACCAGGTGAAAGTGTCGCTGTCGGACAAGCGCGAGTTCGAGGCCGAGATCCTGCTGAAGGATTCGCGTACCGATCTCGCCGTGCTGCGCCTGAAAGACGCCAAGGAAAAATTTCCGACCCTCGATTTCACGAATTCCGATGAACTGTTGGTCGGCGACGTCGTGCTGGCGATCGGCAATCCCTTCGGTGTCGGCCAGACCGTGACCCACGGCATCATCTCGGCGCTGGCGCGCACGCAAGTCGGCATCACCGACTACCAGTTCTTCATCCAGACCGATGCGCCGATCAATCCCGGCAATTCCGGCGGCGCGCTGGTCGACATGAGCGGCAAGCTCGCCGGTATCAACACCGCGATCTATTCGCGCTCCGGCGGCTCGCAGGGCATCGGCTTTGCGATTCCCGCCAACATGGTGCGCGTCGTCGTCGCATCAGCCAAGAGCGGCGGCAAGGCAGTGAAGCGGCCGTGGCTCGGGGCAAAATTGCAGGCGGTGACTCCGGAGATCGCGGAAAGCCTCGGCCTGCGCTCGCCGACCGGTGCGTTGGTCGCAAGCGTGGTGCCCAACGGCCCCGCAGCGAAGGCTGGTCTGAAATCCTCCGACCTCATCACCGGCATCGACGGCCAGACTGTCGATGATCCCAACGCCTTCGACTACCGTTTCGCAACCCGTCCGCTCGGCGGCACCGCGCAGATCGACGTGCAGCGCGGCAGCAAGCCGGTCAAGCTGACCGTGGCGCTGGAGACCGCGCCCGATACCGGGCGCAGCGAGCTCGTCGTCACCGCTCGCTCGCCGTTCCAGGGCGCGAAGGTCTCGACCATCACGCCCGCGGTCGCTGACGAGCTGCGTCTGGACGCTGATACCGAAGGCGTCGTGATCACCGATATCGGCGGCGATACCGCGGCGGCCAATGTCGGCTTCCAGAAAGGCGACATCATCCTGGCCGTCAACAACCAGAAGATCAGCAAGACCGGCGATCTCGAGAAGGCCGCAGGCGAGCGGTCGCGGATCTGGCGCATCACGCTGGTGCGCGGCGGCCAGCAGATCAACGTCACGTTGGGCGGATGAGTCCGAAGCGACCACAGCAGACGCCGACTCTCTTTGCCGCGGCGGGGCTCGACCACGAGGCGCCGCATCCGCTGCCGGACCGGCTGCGGCCGCGCGCGCTGTCGGAGGTCGTCGGTCAGGACCATATCCTCGGCCCCGACGGTGCGCTGACGCGCATGCTGGAAACGCGCACGCTCGGCTCGCTGGTGTTCTGGGGCCCGCCGGGCACCGGCAAGACAACGGTGGCGCGGCTGCTGGCGGATGCCACCGATCTGCATTTTGAACAGATCTCCGCGGTGTTCTCCGGCGTCGCCGATCTCAAGAAGGCTTTCGATGCCGCGCGCGCCCGCCGCGAGATGGGCAAGGGCACGCTGCTCTTCGTGGACGAGGTGCATCGCTTCAACCGCGCCCAGCAGGATTCCTTTCTGCCCGTGATGGAAGACGGCACCGTGGTCATGGTCGGCGCCACCACCGAGAACCCGTCCTTCGAGCTCAACGCGGCGCTCCTGTCCCGCGCGCGCGTGCTGGTGTTTCGTTCGCTCGATGCCGCCGCGATCGAAAAGCTTTTCGCACATGCCGAGGCGGTCGAGGGCAGGAAGCTGCCGCTCGATGCGGAGGCGCGCGCGGTGCTGGTGCGCATGGCCGACGGCGACGGCCGCGCCTCGCTGACGCTTGCCGAAGAGGTATGGCGTTCGGCGCGGGCGGACGAGATTTTCAATGCCGCGCAGTTGCAGGACATCCTGCAACGCCGCGCGCCGATCTACGACAAGTCGGCCGACGGCCATTACAACCTGATTTCGGCGCTGCATAAGTCGGTGCGCGGCTCCGATCCCGACGCCGCGCTGTATTACCTTGCCCGCATGCTCGATGCCGGCGAGGATCCGTTGTTCCTGGCCCGTCGTGTCGTGCGCATGGCGGTCGAGGACATCGGGCTTGCCGATCCGCAGGCCCTCGTCATCGCCAATGCGGCCAAGGACGCCTTCGACTTTCTCGGCCATCCCGAGGGCGAGCTCGCCATCGCGCAGGCCGTCGTCTATCTCGCCACCGCACCGAAATCGAACGCGGTCTACACCGCGTTCGGCACGGCGATGCAGGTCGCCAGGCAGGCCGGCTCGCTGCTGCCGCCGAAGCACATCCTCAATTCCCCGACCAAGCTGATGAAGTCGGAAGGCTACGGCGCAGCGTACGAATACGACCACGACGCTCCCGACGCCTTCTCCGGCCAGGACTACTTTCCGGAGGCTCTCGGCCGCCAGACCTTCTACGATCCGCCCGAACGCGGCTTCGAGCGGGAGATCAGGAAGCGGCTGGATTACTGGGCCAAGCTGCGAAAGGAGCGGGGCGGTTCGCGCTAGAGGCGACCATTTCGTCGTGACGAATGGCCGCTTTTAGGCTAGGCAGGCAATCATGAGCCGCCGCATCAAGAGAATGAATCCAAGGCCGCGTTCGCGAGACGAGCGCGAGGACGCGCGTCCGCATCAGGCGCGCAGCGCAAAGAAGGCCGGGCCACGGCCGGGCGGCAAGCCCGGCAGCAAGCCGCCGCGCTTTGCGGGCGAACGGGCTGAGCGGCGCGCGCCCAAGGCTGTGCTGGAAAAGGCCGTTCCGGCAAAGCCGGTCGAAGCATTGCTGCCGACCAAGGTCCAGACCGTCACCGTGACGGCGGACGAGAACAACATGCGCGTCGACCGTTTCCTCGAAGCGCGCTTTCCCGGCCTGTCGTTCTCCCACATCCAGCGCGTCGTCCGCAAAGGCGAGCTGCGCGTCGACGGCAAGCGCGTCGACAGCAAGGATCGCCTCGAGGAGGGGCAGAGCGTCCGCATTCCGCCGCTGAAGCTCGACGCACCGAAGGTCGTCGGGGAGCTCTCGGACGCTGCGCAAAAGACGCTCAAGGCGCTGAAGGAGATGACGATCTACGAGGACGACGACGTCCTCGTCCTGAACAAGCCGGCCGGCCTTGCGGTGCAGGGCGGGTCGGGCATGACGCGGCACATCGATCAAATGCTGGAGGTGATGCGCGACGCCAAGGGCCAGAAGCCGCGGCTCGTGCACCGCATCGACAGGGAGACGTCGGGCTGTCTCCTGATCGCCAAGACGCGCTTCGCGGCCTCGCATCTGACCGGTGCATTCCGCTCGCGCTCGGCACGAAAGGTCTATTGGGCCCTGGTGCCGGGCCTGCCGAAGCCCAAGCAGGGCCGCATCTCGACCTTCCTCGCCAAGGAAGAGAGCGAGGACGACACCATCATGCGCATCGCCCAGCATGGCGATGAGGGCGCGAGCCACGCGGTGACCTATTATGCAGTGGTCGAGACCGCCGGCAACAAGCTGACCTGGGTGTCGCTGAAGCCGGTGACGGGGCGCACCCACCAGTTGCGTGCCCACATGGCCCATATCGGCCATCCGATCGTCGGTGATCCCAAATATTTCAACATCGAGAACTGGCAGCTGCCGGGCGGCTTGCAGAACCGGCTGCATCTCTTGGCACGCCGCATCGTCATCCCGCACCCGCGCGGCGGCGTGATCGACGCCACCGCGCCGTTGCCACCGCATATGCAGCAGTCGTGGAACCTGCTCGGACTGGATGCAACCAGATTTGATCCGATCGAGAACGCGCCTGAAGAATAGTTAAGTCAGGTTGAACGGGGGCGATCGGAGCACAACATATCGACCATGAAACGGTTCTCGCTCTGTCTCATGGTTTTGACCGCACTGCTCTTGGGGCAGGTGGCTCAGGCACAGATTGTGCTGCCGGGCCCCACGCAGGTCGTTCCGCCGCCTTCGCCGCCACCGCCGCCGAAGCTCGAGGTGCCGAAGATGCCGCGGATCGATGCGCAGCCGAGCTACAACTACCGGCCGCTCCCGCGTAATTCGTTCAGTGATCGCTTTTCAAAGTGCCTCGAGGACGCCGCTGGCGCGGGGCTGGGCCCCGCTCACCGCGGCACCTATGCGCTCAGATGCGCGAACTAGGGTCGATTGGATCTCCTGTCCGCTAGCGGCCAACGCCCCGGCCAACAGGGCCGCAACGCCGGCCAAGTTCCCTCATGCCCGCCGCTCGCTTTATCGGCTGCCGGTTTTATCCTAAAAGCCTGGCATTCAGCGGCAGAGACTGAAAAACCGAGATGCGCGAATTGTTCGATGAAGCTGCGGGGCAAACCCCGCCCGATCCGCGCGAGGCGGCACGCCGGTCGGCGCGTCCACCGCAGCGCAAGCGCTTCTACAAGGAGGCGAGCGTGAGCGAGGCCGATGGCGGGTATGCCGTCGTGCTCGACGGCAAGCCGATCCGTACGCCGTCCGGTCGGCAGGTGATCATCCCTTCGCGCGACCTTGCCGAAGCGGTGGCCGCGGAATGGGCGGCCCAGGGCGAGACGATCGACCCCATGAGCATGCCGCTGACGCGGATCGCCAACAGCGTGGTGGAGGGTGTCGTCGATCGTGTCGAGCTCGTCAGCGACGACCTCGCCAGATATTTCGAGTCCGACCTGCTGTTCTATCGTGCCGGCCATCCCGAGGGACTGGTCGCCCGCGAGGCAGCGCATTGGGATCCCGTGCTGTTCTGGGCGGCGGAGACGCTGGGTGCGCATTTCATCCTGTCCGAGGGCATCATGCATGTGAAGCAGCCGGACCAGGCGCTTCGGGCGGCTCGCGCCGCGCTGCCGCAGGATGCCTGGTCGGTCGCCGCCCTCCATGTGGTGACGACCCTGACCGGCTCGGCGCTGCTGGCGCTAGCACTCGCCCATGGCGCACGGGACGCCAACCAGGTCTGGGCCGCCGCCCATGTCGACGAGGACTGGAACGCCGAGCAATGGGGCGTGGACGAGGAGGCAGCCAGCCGCCGGGCCATCCGCCTCAGGGATTTCGAGGCCGCCGTGGCCGTGCTGGCGGCCGCAAGCCCGGCCGGGACCACAGGTCCTTAACGAGAGGTTTACGACGCGGCGTTACGGTGGGTCGGCGCTCCCTGAGGCCGCTGAGATGCCGACGCCGGTCACTTCCATTGCTCCCGTCAGCGCCGCCAGCCCCTCGGCTGATGCGGCGACGCCCGATCTTGTGCTTCAAGCCGGCAGTGTCGTCGATGCGAGAGTCGTCAGCGTCCTCGCCGACAGTCTGGTGCGGATCGCGATCGCAAATCTATCGCTCGACGTGATGTCGGAAATCGCGCTGTCGCCCGGGCAAAATCTCCAGCTGGCGGTGTCGCGGAACGACGGCACCGTCCGCCTTGCCGTCGTGGGCGGGGCGGGCGAGGGGGCCGCCGACGTGGTCACGCTGACGCCGCGTGCGGCCTCGCTGGTGGGGAGCCCACCGCTTGCGTCGTCGGCGGGCGCCGTGCGCAACACGCTGACACCTCCGGAGCAAGTCGCCGTCACGGTGGCTTCAGCTGATGCCGTCACCAGGCAGGGCAGCCAGGCGCCGCTGTTTGCCAATCTGGCCGCCGTCGTCACCGGCAGCGATCTGCCCGCGGGCTTGAAGCAGGCGGTGCTGGCCGTGCTGGCGCAGCAGACGCCGCTCGATACAGGGCTTGTCGGCGGCGATATCGAATCCGCATTCCAGAAGTCGGGTCTGTTCCTCGAGGCTTCGCTCGCCGCAGGCGCGACGCCGTCGTCAGGCACAATGCCAGATCTAAAGGCGGCGCTTCTGGTGCTGCGGCAGGCGCTGGCCACGATTGAGAGGGCCGTACCACAGACGCAAGGCGCTTCGATTCCTGCCGGCGCTGCGGGGACACCGCAGGTCGGCATCGCACCGGCTCCGGCCGCCGGGACGGCGCAGGCGGCATCGCCATCAATCGAAATCGCGCAACAGCCGCAAACGCCGGGCCGCGCCAATCCCGCCGCTGCCGTGCTCGCCGACATCGCCGGCGGGGCTTCGCAGGCGGCGACATCGCGGATCATGTCCGCCGGCCTTGCCGCAAGCCTGCTGCAAGAAGCGACGCAGAACCTGCCGCGCCTGACCGGCAACGTGCCGGGGTCCAACAAGGCCGTACCGGATGGCCACGTCTTCGAGGCTGCCGCACATGCGACGCC
>NZ_JACEGD010000028.1 GCF_016031635.1 Bradyrhizobium diversitatis | reverse complement strand
CGAAGACATACCCTACGATCAACATCCGGATCATCAGCTCCGGATCGATCGACGGGCGACCCATGGACGAATAATGAGGAGCAAGTTCGCTGCGAAGCCAGGATAGATCGAGAGCAGTGTCGATCTTCCGCACCAGATGATCTTCGGGAACTACATCGCTGAGATGAAACTCGTAGAACAGTTGACCTTGGTCACTCTTCAGACGGCCCATCATGGATCGACCTCGTCGCGATTCGCGTCAACACAACGGAATCACGCTTGCTGGCTCGTCTCAACTGACTTTTGCAACAATATCGGCAAGGTATCGACGTTGATTGCCGATCCGCGCCTGGCATGGGTGGATGCGATGTGGATAGACGACGAAGGCAGGTTGTGGATGCCGGCCGCCCAGCTCAATCGGACTCCGGGTCTCAATCAGGGCAAGGACGCCGTCGATTGGCCAATCCAGCTTTACTCGATCGCCCTCGGAGTGAAGCCCGTCCGGCGATGACGGATTCCGTTGTGCGGCAGCAGCAGCTCTCAAAGATCGAGGAGCTGCCGATGAACCATCGTCAGGATCCAGATCGAGTTCTTTCAATACCATGGAGCAGGCTCCAGATCCTTCAGCAAGCCCGGGCGCCAATCGGGGAAGCCGACCTCTCGCCGTGGGCGCGGCCCTGGTCTCGGCGGTGTTCTTTGGCGTCAACGCCGTAGCATCGAAGATACTTTATGCGCCCAAGGCTGCCGCCGGTTTTGACGCCGTCGGTCTTTTCGTTGCGCGCGGCGTGTGGTCGCTGCCACTGTTCCTGCTGCTCGCCGTCGCCACCAGGCCACGGCGATGTCCCCCGCTGACGATCAGGAGTGCGGCGCTTTTCCTGTTTTGTGGCATCGCTTACGGACCGGGCACCAACGCGCTATCCGCGCTCGGCGCACACGCCACCAGTGCATCGCATGCCGTATTGCTGCTTAGTCTCTTTCCACCGCTGGCCGCCGGGCTGGCGGCGATATTCCTGCGGGAGCGGCTCTCTGTGTTGAAGATAGTCGCGATTGCCATCGGCATCACGGGTGCTGCGACGCTGACGCTGTCCAGGTCCTCTGGCGCCGCGACGATGACCGGCGATCTTCTCATTGCCGCCTTCATCCTCGCTTGGGCGATCCTGACGCTCGGCATTCGTCAGCTCGACAAGGTCTATCCAGCACTGTTTGTCGTCGGCGTGTTCGGCGCCCTCGGCTGCATTGCGCTCGGTGCGCTTGGTGCCATTGCCGGACGGCTGGATTCCGTTCTCATTCCGGCTCAGCACTTCGATGTTCAAACCGTGGTGTGGTTCGATGTCGAACTTGTGTTGCTGCTGTCGCTCGCCGGTCAGCTCCTGCAAAGCATGGCCCTTCGCGTACTCAATGTGGCGATCGTGGTCGCATTGACATCCTACGGCTCGATTTTCTTCGGACTGGCTGCCTCGCGGGCGGTTCTCGGCGAGCGCCTGACCGCGCAGGACATTGTCGCCGCTGCGTTTCTGGTGACGGCGCTTGGCCTGTCGCTATGGCCCGAGCACGGACCTCGGAGGGGACCGTGAAGCCGATGAAAGCGGCGCACCGTTCGTGAACGTTGCGCCGCTTCTACATCATGCCGCTTCCGCCGAGACCTTGCCGATCCAGTCGCAGGCCAGCGACAGGTCGGCCTGCGACAATTGATGGCCTGCCGGCAGGACCTTGTGGGTTACGCGCGCGCCCGCTTCCGACAGCAGCGCTGCGAGCCTTGCGGAATTGCTCGCCGGCACGATCGGATCCGCCTGCCCGGAGAGCAGCAGAACCGGCTTGCCTGCAAGGTCGGCGTTCGGCGGATCCGACAGCGGCACCATGGCGCGCAGCAGGATCGCGCCCGCAAGCGCCTTCGGCTTCAGCAGCAACAGCGCCGCCGCGATATTGGCGCCGTTGGAGAAGCCGACCGCGATCGGCGCGGCGAGGCCGTATTGCTTCTGCGCCTCCGCGACGAAGTCGCCGAGCTCGTGCGCGCGACGGCGGACGTCGTCCTCGTCGAACACGCCCTCGGCGAGGCGACGGAAGAAGCGCGGCATGCCATGCTCGAGCACGCGGCCGCGCGGCGAGAGCAGGGCGGCGCCGGGCGAGATCATCTTGCCGAGCCCGAGCAGATCGTTTTCGTCGCCGCCGGTGCCGTGCAGCAGCAGCAGCGGTGGGGAGCCCGCATCGCGTGCGGGCTCGAAACGATGAATGAAGCTACTCTCGGTCATGACACGCTCTCTTCCAGGCTCGGCAACACGTCCTCGATCTGCTTGCGATGCTGTTCGAGGAAAACAGGCAGCTTCAGCTCACGCCCCAGCGTCGCGACGGGCTCGTCGACGGCGAAGCCGGGGATGTCGGTCGCGATCTCGAACAGCACGCCGCCGGGCTCGCGGAAGTAGATCGACCGGAAGTAGTTGCGGTCCCGCTGCTCGGTCGGGTGCAGGCCGTGATTGCTGACGAGCTTCTGCGCCATCTTGCCTTGTTCGGCATCGTCAGCCGCGCGAAAGGCGATGTGATGCACCGAGCCGCCGCCCTGGTGCCCGCGCAAGAAGCCCTTGGCCTCGTAGATATCGACGACGCTGCCTTCGGCATCGCCTGAAGCCTCGAAGCGGATCACCGAGCCTTCGCGTCCGGTCTCCTTGAAGCCGAACACGTCGGTGAGGACGGCGGCCGTCTTCGCCGCGCTGTCCAGCAGCAAGGTCACGCCGTGGAAGCCTCGGATCGCGTGCTCGGCCGGCACGTCGCCGTTGCTCCAGCCGGGCTCGTTCTCTGCGCCGGGGATGCCGACCAGCGCCAGGGCCATGCCATCCGGATCAGTGAACGGCAACACGGATTCACCGAAGCGCTTCTCCAACGCTTCATACGCGATGCCCTTCTCGGTGAAACGCTGCGTCCAGTAGCCGAGCGAGCGCTGCGGCACGCGGAAGGCGGTCTGATGGGTTTCGCCGACGCCGCGGCGTCCGGCCGAGACGCCCGCCCAGGGGAAGAAGGTCAGGATGGTGCCGGGGCGGCCGGTCTCGTCGCCGTAGTAGAAGTGATAGGTGCCGGGATCGTCGAAATTGACCGTCTTCTTGACGAAGCGCAGGCCGAGATCCCGGGTGTAGAAGCCGAAATTCCTGATGGGATCGCCGGCGATCGCGGTGACATGGTGCAGTCCAGACATTGTCGTCCTCCAAGATTTGGGGAGCGGGCTTGCTCTGGCCGGAAATATTGTTCTGCTTTGGATTGGAGACAATCCATGCGATTATGACGGCTATGTCTATGATTTGGAAACAATCGCCGGGGCGAACCCTTGGATAAGCTCGGCAGCCTCCGGCTTTCGTGAAGGTGGTCGAAAGCGGGAGCTTTGCCGAGGCTGGCCGGCAACTGCGGCTGTCGCGCTCAGCGATCAGCAAATACATCGCCGACCTCGAGGAGAGCCTCGGGGTCCAGCTGTTGAACCGGACCACGCGGCACGCCAGCCCGACCGAGAACGGCCAGCGCTATTTCGAGCGCGCCGTCGTGATCCTCTCGGAGATCGAGGCGGCCGACCAGGCGGTGACGCAGGCGCAGTCGGTGCCGCGCGGCCTGTTGCGGGTGAACGCGCCGATGTCGTTCGGCACGATGCGGCTCGGACCGGTGCTCGCCGATTTCATGGCGCGCCATGGCGAGCTTCAGCTCCAGATCGTGCTCAGCGACGATCTGCTCGATCCCGTGCAGGACGGTTTCGACGTGACCTTGCGGATCGCGGAGCTGGAATCCTCCAGCCTGATCGCGCGCAAGATCATGCCGGTGGCGCGCATGGTGTGCGCTTCGCCGGACTACCTTGCGCGCCACGGCACGCCTAGACATCCGCAGGATCTGCGCGGGCACACTTCGCTGACCTACGGCTTCCTGCTGACCGGCAACCAGTGGAAGCTCTCAGGCAGCGATGGCGATCACTGGATCCAGCCGGCCTGGTCGCTCTGCGTCAACAATGCCGAGGTGTTGCGCGACGTCGCCATCAAGGGCAGGGGGCTCGCGCTGCTCCCCGAATTCATCGCCGCAGATGCCGTGCGGAAAGGCGAGCTGCGCGTCGTGCTCCAGGACTATTCTGCGCCGCCACTCGCGCTGTACGCCGTCTATCCGCCGACGCGGCATCTGTCGGTGAAGGTGCGGCTGTTCATCGATTTTCTGGTCGAGCGGTTTGGCCGGGAGGACGAGGCAGGCATGCGGACGCGCTGAGACTTGGGGCCAGGAAGATAGCTCAAGGGCGATAGGATCGCGGTCCGGCACGGACCAAATACCGCGGGGTCTCAATGGGTGGCCTGAGTGAGCGACATCTGCTGCCGATGAGGGCGCTCGGGCACGCTGGCTGTGCAGAGGCAAGCAGGGCGGCCCTGGATTGACCAAAGTATCCTTGGAGCTCGGATCTCCGGCAGTCCGGCGCTGGGAGGCTGGGCCGCCCCGCTTTTCGTGAAGGCTTAGGATGTGGTCAGCCTGGTGTTGACGCTTGCGAAGACGCCGCTCAATGCCGTGCCGGTGTTCTTGACGGCAGGCCAATGATAGCGAACGCAATGCCTGCAGTGATAAGGCCATATTCGATAGCCGTAGCGCCGCTTTCGTCTGTCAGGAGCCTCTTGAAGGCATGCCAGCATCCTTATGGTTGTCAGAATTGCGTGCAACAATCGGTTGTAACAACTTATATCTACTCGTAGAGGGATTAAGGAGGCTTGAATCCGGACCGTTGATTTGAGTCCAACTCGAATCTTTCACACGGTTACTGCGATGAGATCAGGGTGAATCATCATCGTGCCTTGGATCATTGCCTGAGCATGATCTGCGCGCAAAGGTGCTCTACCGCCGCAGCGTGAACTCGTCCGCACCGCGCCGGTGCTCCCATTTCGCCTGCTCCAGCTCGGGCCGGTCGCATTCGATCTCCGGATAGCCGATGCAGAGATAAGCGATGAATTTCCAGGAGCTCGGCAGGTCGAGAATGGCGTGGATCCGGTCCGGGCTCAGGATCGACACCCAGCCGAGACCGATGCCCTCGGCGCGCGCGGCGAGCCACATCGCGGTGATCGCGGCGACCACGGAATATTCGGTTGTCTCCGGCATGGTCGCGCGACCGAGGCCGTGGCCGATGTCGCTGGCCTTGTCCGCGAACACGGCGAGGTGACCAGGCGCCTGTTCGAGACCTGATAGTTTCAACGTGGCATAGCGCGCGGCGCGCTCGCCGACATAGGCGTTCAGCGCGTCGGCGTTGCAAGATCTGAAATCGTCGATCACAGCGCGGCGCCGCGCGTCGTCGTCGACGGTGACGAAGCGCCAGGGCTGGCTGAGGCCGACCGAAGGCGAGAGGCAGGCCGTCTCGATCAGGCGATCGATGGCGCCGGCCGGCAATGGGTCGCTGCGAAAGCGGCGCACGTCGCGGCGCCACACGAACAGCTCGCGCAGGTGTTGGCGGAAGGCGTCATCGAACTCGACCATGACGTCAATGTCTCATAAGGACGCGGCGGCAACCAGCAGGATCAGGATCTCACCCGTCTGCTCGAACGCCCCGAGAATGTCGCCGGTCTGCCCGCCGATCTGGCGGATGGCAAGCCGCGCCAGCATCAGTCCGCCGAGCGACAGCAGGACCAGGCCGACTAGCGCCTTGCCCGGCCCCAACGCCAGGGCAAGCGCGAGCGTTCCAACAGCGAAGGCGACGGCGACGCTGCGGCCCGGCGGCGATCCGGCGCTGGCCGACAGCCCATCGGGCCGCGCGGGCGGCACCAGCGACATGAAGGCCGGCACGCCGGCGCGGCTTGCTGCGTGCGCAGCGCACAGCGCGAGCATGACGGCCCATGGGTTTGCGATTGCCGCGAGCGCGCTCCAGCGCAGGCCGAACGACAGGATCAGTGCGCAGACGCCATAGGTCCCGATCCGGCTGTCGCGCATGATCTCGAGCTTGCGCTCGCGTGTCCGGCCGCCGCCGAGTCCGTCCGCGGTGTCGGCAAGTCCGTCCTCGTGCAGCGCGCCGGTGATGAGAGCGGTCGTGGCCAGCACGAGCAGGGCGGCAAGACCCGGTGTCAGTCCGAAGCGAATGGAGATCTTGTAGACCAACGCGCCAGCGAGGCCGACCAGCAATCCCGCAACGGGCAGCGCCCAGGTTGCGCGCGCGATCGCGCCGTCGCCGGCGGGCTTCGACGATGCCACCGGCAGGATCGTCACGAACGACGCTGCGATCCTGAGATCGGCGACGACGTCTCGCAAGAGTTCGGCGCGCGGGATCATTTCAGCTTCATCGGCAGGCCGGCGACGACGAACTCGACCTCGTCGGCGACACCGGCAAGGATCTGATTCATGATCCCGGCGGCGTCGCGGAAGCTGCGCGCCAGGGCATTGTCGGGCACGATGCCGAGGCCGACTTCGTTGGTCACAAGGACGACGGGGCTGCTGAGGCGGGGCAGGGCGCCGGCGAGTTCTCGCACGTCTCGCTCCCAGTCGCGCGTCGCATGCATCAGGTTGGAGAGCCACAGCGTCAGGCAGTCCACGAGCCTCGCGCCCCCGCCATCGGTTGCGAGCAGCGCGGGCACGAGATCGAGCGGGACCTCGCGCTCGATCCAATCGGTTCCGCGCCGCGCGCGATGTCGTGCGATGCGTTGCTCCATTTCACCATCGAGCGCCTCGGCGGTTGCGATGTAGACGGGCTGGCCGGGAAAGCTGCGCGCGCGCGCTTCCGCCCGGGTGCTCTTGCCCGATCGCGCTCCGCCGGTGATCAAGATGACGGCCATGAAGGTCTCCTGTCGCCAGCACTAATCATCAAACGCGCCCAAAGACAAAGCCGAAATCAGGCGGCGAGGGGCTTGCGCTCGGCCGCCGTCTTGCGCAACAGGGGCGGAGCGAGACGGGAGATTTGCGTGGAATTTGCGGGGGCCATGGCAGTGGCGATGGCGGTGGATGCCCTTCTGGGCTGGCCGTCGTCGCTGTTCGTGCGGATCGGCCATCCCGTCACCTGGCTGGGCTGGCTGATTGCCGCGATCGACTCCGCCTGGAATCGCGCGTCCGGTCCGCCGGCGTTGCGCCGCGCTGCCGGCGTTGCCGGCGCACTCGTGGTGATCGCGCTCTCGGTCGCGCTCGGCTGGGGGCTTCAATCCTTGCTTCCCTCAGGCTGGAGTCAGATCATGGCGGTGGGCATCCTGGCCTGGCCCCTGGTCGCCTTGCGCTCGTTGCATGATCATGTGGCTGCCGTCGCAGAGCCGTTGCGGGACGGCGACATCACCGCTGCGCGCGAGGCGGTGTCTCGCATCGTCGGCCGCGATCCAGCGGTGCTCGATGAGGCCGGCGTCGCACGCGCGGCGATCGAGAGCCTTGCGGAGAACGCCTCCGACGGCATCGTGGCGCCGGTGTTCTGGGGCGCGCTGTTCGGCCTGCCTGGAATCCTCGGCTACAAGGCCATCAACACCCTGGATTCCATGATCGGCCATCGCAGCGAACGGCATGAAGCGTTCGGCTGGGCGGCGGCGCGCATCGACGATGTCGTCAATTTCATTCCGGCGCGGGTGACTGGATTTCTCTTCGTGCTGCTGGCGCCGCACCGGTCGGAGGCGCTGTCGTGCATGACGCGGGATGCGCGCCGTCATCGCTCGCCCAATGCCGGCTGGCCGGAAGCGGCCATGGCTGGCGGGCTCGGTGTGCGGCTCAGCGGTCCCCGCATCTATCACGGCAGCGCGACCGACGAGCCCTGGCTGAACGAAGGCGCGCGCGATCCGCGCGCCACGGACATCGACGAGGCACTGACGCTGTACCGTCGCGCCATGCTGCTGCTCGCCGGCGTCCTTGCGATCCTGGCTTTCGCGTGAAAGAACGGGGCATGCGCGAGCACGGTGGAAATCTGGATCAGGCCCAGCAGCGTTTTGGTGGACGCGCGGAGGACTGGATCGATCTGTCGACCGGGATCAACCGGCTGCCTTATCCGGTGGGTGAGGTGAGCTTGCATGCCTGGAGCGCGCTGCCGGCGCGTGCCGAGATCGAGGCGCTGCATCGGGCCGCGCAGCAGGCCTACCGCACCAGTGCACCGGTCCTTGCGATGGGTGGCGCGCAGGCCGCCATTCAATTGCTGCCGCAACTGGCGCCGCCCGGTCGCGCCCGCATCCTCGGCCCGACCTACAATGAATATGCTGGAGTCCTGTCGGCTGCGGGTTGGGATGTTACGGAGGTTGCGGATCTCGACGCGCTGGCGGGCTCGGACCTCGCCGTCGTCGTCAATCCCAACAATCCCGACGGCCGGCATCATATGCCCAGGGATCTGCTGGCGCTGCTGCCGCGTGTCGGCCGTCTCGTGATCGACGAGAGCTTTGCGGATGCCGTGCCGCAATTGTCGCTCGCTCCCGAAGCGGATCGACCGGGACTGTTGATTTTGCGCTCCTTCGGAAAGTTTTACGGCCTTGCCGGCCTGCGCCTCGGCTTTGTGATCGGCAATGCCGCCGACATCGCCAGGCTCGCGGCGATGTCGGGTCCATGGCCGGTCTCGGGAGCGGCGATTGCGATCGGCTGTCGCGCCTTGCACGACCAGGCCTGGGCCGAGGCCACGTCGGCGCGGCTTGCGCGCGACTGTGGCCGCCTCGACGACATGGCGCGAACGCAAGGCTGGCGGCTTGTTGGCGGCACGCCGCTGTTTCGCTTGTACGAAACGCCTGACGCGCGTGCCGCACAGGAGAAGCTCGCACGTCGCCAAGTCTGGTCGCGCGTCTTTGCGCAGAAGCCGACGTGGCTACGCCTCGGACTTCCCGGCGGCGAAGCCGAATGGGCGCGGCTCGCCGAGGTCCTAACGCGCTAGCGCGAGCAAACCTTCGACGTCGAGATGGGTTTCGATGTGGTCGGCGAGGGCGTCGAGCGCGCTCTCGACCCTGGCGCGATAGGGTTCGTCGCCTGCGGGAATGTCCAGCCCGGCCAGGAACGCCTTGCGGAAATCGTCCGAGGTAAACAGGCCGTGCAGATAGCTGCCTTGCACGCGCCCATCCTGCGAGATGGCGCCTTCCGGCTCGCCATTCAGTTTTGCGAACGGGCGGGCGCGATCGGGGCCGTCGGTGCGGCCGATGTGGATCTCGTAGGCCTCGATCGGCTGATCCGTTGCGGCATGCACGGCCGCAACGCGCGTCAGCGTCTTCTGCGGGCTCATCACCGTGTTCACGTCCAGAAGTCCGAGGCCCGGCGTGTCGCCCGCGGGGCCCTCGATGCCATCGGGGTCGGCGACGCTGTGCCCGAGCATCTGATAGCCGCCGCAGAGGCCGAGCACATGGCCGCCCCTGCGGTGGTGCGCGAGCAGGTCGATGTCCCAGCCCTGTGCGCGCAGGAAGGCGAGATCGCCGCGGGTGGATTTGGAGCCGGGAATGATGACGAGCCTGACATCGCCGGGAATGGCTTCGCCCGGACGCACCATGAGGAGATCGACGCCCGGCTCGAGCTTGAGCGGATCGAGATCGTCGAAATTGGCAATGCGCGACAGTGCGAGGCAGGCGATCTTGCATCGGCCCGGCTTTCGCGCATCACTTAGGCCCAGCGCATCCTCGGCCGGCAGCTCGCCGGCGCGCGCGAACCACGGCAGCACGCCAAGGCCGCGCCAGGATGTTTTTTGCTCGATCAGTTTGTAGCCGTCGTCGAACAGCGAGGGATCGCCGCGGAATTTGTTGATGACAAAGCCCTGGATCATCGCGGCATCGTCGGGGTCGATCACCGTCTTGATGCCGACGAGCTGCGCGATCACGCCGCCGCGGTCGATGTCGCCGACCAGCACCACCGGCACGTCCGCCTTGCGTGCAAAGCCCATATTGGCGATGTCGGCCTTGCGCAGGTTCACCTCGGCCGGACTGCCGGCGCCTTCCACCAGCACGAGATCGGCGCGCGCCTTCAGCCGATCGAAGCTCTCCAGCACGACGCCTATCAATGATGGTTTCATCGCCGCGTAGTCGCGCGCACGCGCCGTGGCGATGCGCTTGCCGTGAACGATGACCTGCGCGCCGACATCGGTCTCGGGCTTCAGCAGCACCGGGTTCATGTCGGTATGCGGCTCGACCCCGGCGGCAAGCGCCTGAAGCGCCTGGGCGCGGCCGATCTCGCCGCCATCGACGGTGACGGCGGCGTTGTTCGACATGTTTTGCGGCTTGAACGGGAGAACGCGCAAGTCCCGCCGCGTGAAGGCACGCGCAAGGCCGGCGACGATGAGCGACTTGCCCACGTCCGAACCGGCTCCCTGGATCATCAATGCGCGCGCCATCGCCGAAGAGTCTCAGAACTCGACGCCGGCTTGCGCCTTGATGCCCGAGCGGAACGGGTGCTTCACCAGCGTCATCTCGGTGACGAGATCGGCGATCTCGATCAGCTCGTCCTTGGCGTTGCGGCCGGTGAGCACGACATGCGTCATCGGCGGCTTTTGCGTCGAAAGGAATTCGACCACTTCGGCGATGTCGAGATAATCGTAGCGCAGCGCGATGTTGATCTCGTCGAGCACGACCATGCGCAAGTGCTCATCGAGGATCAGCTCCTTGGCCTTCTCCCAGCCGGCGCGTGCGGCGGCGATGTCGCGGGCGCGGTCCTGCGTCTCCCAGGTGAAGCCTTCGCCCATGGCGTGGAACTGGCAGAGATCGCCGAAATGGCCGGTGAGCAGGCGCCGCTCGCCGGTGTCCCAGGCACCCTTGATGAATTGCACGACCGCGCAAGGGAAGCCATGCGCGACGCAGCGGACGATCATGCCGAAGGCCGAGGAGGATTTGCCCTTGCCGCTGCCGGTGTGGACGATGATCAGGCCCTTTTCGCCGCTCTTGGTCGCCATGATCTTGTCGCGGGCGGCTTTCTTCTTCGCCATCTTCTGGGCATGCCGGGCGTCGGTTTCCTCGCCCGTTCGGGTGTCCGGTTCAGGCGTCATCGGTCCAGTCCTTCGGCTTGACAAGTGGCAGCCACGGGCAAATGGTGGCCCGGCGTTGGTTCCTGTCCTATGACAGGCGAAGAGGGAATGCGATAGGGTCCGAATCGGCAAGATTTGGGTCCAAAATGCAGCCGCCCCCGCGACCGTGACCGGAGAGATGCCCGAAGCCACTGATTCCCTTTGGAATCGGGAAGGCGGGATCGAAGGGCAAAGCCCTGCTCCGCAAGCCGGGAGACCTGCCAGCGCGAAGAGTTTTGGACCGGCGGACGGGGTGTTCCGCGACGGGGAAACGGGCCTTGAGTCAGGTCCGTGTGCCTCTCGCCTCCCGCTGTTTACCCTGGAAGAGGCGATGACCGTCACACTTCACGTCTGCATCACCTGCCGCGCCGGCCAGACGCTTGGCGAGGGCGAGACGACGCCCGGCAAGCGCCTGCATGGCGCGATCCTCGACGCCGGCGTCCCCGACGGCGTCAATGTGGTTCCCGTCGAATGCCTGTCGGCCTGCAGCCAGGGCTGCTCGGTCGCGCTCAGCGCGCCCGGCCGCTGGTCCTATGTCTATGGCCGCCTGTCGGATGCGAATGCGCGTGACGTGGTCGCAGGCGCGGCGGCTTATGCGGCGGCGCCGGATGGCCTCGTGCCGTGGCGCAGCAGGCCGGAAATATTCCGCAAGCAGTCGCTTGCCCGCATTCCCCCCATTGCCGTCGTGCCGGAGGCCGCCGAATGAACTCGCTCGCCAAAATCCCCGTCACTGTTGTCACGGGGTTTCTCGGTTCCGGCAAGACCACGCTGATCCAGCATCTGCTCGCCAATGCGAATGGCAAGAAACTCGCCGTGCTCGTCAACGAGTTCGGCAGCGAGGGCGTCGACGGCGAAATCCTGAAATCCTGCGCAGACGCCAATTGCCCGGAGGAGAACATCATCGAACTCGCCAACGGCTGCATCTGCTGCACCGTCGCCGACGATTTCATTCCGACGATGGAGAAATTGCTGGCGCGCCCGGTGCGGCCCGATCACATCCTGATCGAGACCTCGGGCCTGGCACTGCCGAAGCCGCTGCTGAAGGCATTCGACTGGCCACAGATCCGCTCGCGCATCACGGTGGACGGCGTGATCGCGCTGGCAGACGCCGAAGCTGTCGCGGCCGGCCGCTTCGCGCCCGATCCGGCTGCGGTTGACGCACAGCGCGCGGCGGACGACAATCTCGATCACGAGACGCCGCTGTCGGAAGTGTTCGAGGACCAGATCGCCTGCGCGGACATCGTGCTGCTGACCAAGGCGGATCTCGCGGGCGCGGCTGGAATCGAAGCCGCCAGGGCGGCGATCGCCGCCGAGATGCCGCGCCGCGTGCCGATGCTTTCCGTCACCGACGGTGCGATCGATGCGCGCGTCATTCTCGGCCTTGGCGCTGCCGCCGAGAACGATCTCGCCGCGCGTCCGTCGCATCATGACGGCGAGGAGGAGCACGAGCACGACGATTTCGCTTCCGTCGTGATCGATCTGCCGGAGGTCGCGGATATCGATGCGCTGGTCGCCTCGGTCCAGCGTCTGGCGCGCGAGCAGAACGTGCTACGTGCCAAGGGCTATATCGCGGTCGCGGGCAAGCCGATGCGCCTGTTGCTGCAGGCCGTCGGCGAGCGCGTGCGCCACCAGTTCGACAGGCCCTGGGGCGTGGGTCTCAGGCAGTCGAAGCTCGTCGTGATCGGCGAGCACGGCGATATCGACGAGGCGGCAATCAAGGCGGGACTAGGTCTCTGATGCACGTCGTTTTCCGCGAGAGCCGTGGTCTCGAGGAGACCGCGACGCCAAGAGACATCGGCCAGGACCCGGCCGATCTCGTGGTGCTCTCGTATTCGGATTCCGATCTTGCGGCGTTCGCGGCCGGCTGGCGGCGTGGCCGGAACAGCCTGCCGTCGCTGCGGCTCGCCAATCTCGCCGAGCTCCGGCATCCGCTGTCGGTCGACACCTATATCGAGCGCACGCTGTCGCAGGCGCGCGGCATCCTGGTGCGCCTGATCGGCGGCGAGTCCTATTGGGCGTACGGGCTTGCGGCGCTCCAGCAACTCGCGAAGGATCGCAACATCGTGCTCGCCGTGCTGCCGGCCGATGGCCGCGACGACACGCGGCTCGATTCGTACTCGACCTTGCCGGTCTCGACGCTGCGGCGGCTCAAGGTGCTCTGCGACACCGGCGGTCCGGTCGCGGCGCAGGCCGCGATCGCGCAGCTTGCGCTGGCCTCGGGGCTTTACGCGGGACCGGTCGTCGGCGAGATGACCGTGCCCGAGATGGGATTCTACGATCCCGCGCGTGGCATCATTGCGGCTCCGGCCGGTGCCGAGGCGAAGCCGCGCGCGCTGGTGACCTTTTATCGCTCCTATCTCACTGCTGCGGACACGGGACCGGTCGATGCCCTGATTGCGGCGCTGCGCGAGCACGGCTTTGATGCGTATGGCGTATTCGTCGGCTCGCTGAAGGCCCCCGGCGTCGCGGCTTGGCTCCGCGCGCATCTTGCGCAGGATCCTCCGGCGGCGATCGTCAATGCGACGGCGTTCTCGGCAATGAGCGACGACGGCACGACGCCGTTCGATGCTGCGCCATGTCCGGTATTTCAGGTCGCGCTTTCGACGGCGCGGCGCGAGGACTGGGCGAGCTCGCTGCGCGGCCTTTCGCCGGGCGACCTCGCCATGCATGTGGTGCTGCCCGAGGTCGACGGCCGCGTGTTCGCGGGCGTGGCGAGCTTCAAGTCGGCCGCGATGCGCGATCCGGATCTGCAATTCTCGCATCTGGCGCACACGCCCGATGCGGAGCGCGTGAAGGCCGTCGCCGCGCGCGTCGCGGCCTGGCGGCGCCTTGCCGAGACCCCGGCCGGCGAGAAGCGGCTGGCGATCGTGCTGTCGAACTATCCCGGCCGGCCGCACCAGATCGCGCATGCGGTTGGTCTCGACGTGCTGGCTTCGGTCGAAGCGTTGTTGTGCGATCTCGCGGAGGCCGGATTCGCTGTTGCTCCGGTTCATGCACTCGGCGAGACGCTGCTGAAGCAGCAATTGATCTGGAATGTTGCCGACTACCGCGCTGCGCTGTCGCGCCTGCCGCAATCCTTGCAGGACGATCTCGCGCAGGCCTGGGGCGCGCCGGAAGACGATCCGAGCTACCGCGACGGCGCGTTCCATTTCGCCGCGATCGAATGTGGTCGGTCGATTGTCGCAATTCAGCCGGAACGCGGCGAAGCCACCTCGCGCGATGCCGACTATCACGATCTCGCCCGCACGCCGCGCCATGCCTATGTCGCCTTCTATCTCTGGCTCAATCAGCAGGGCTGTGACGCCGTCCTGCACATGGGTGCACACGGCACGCTGGAGTGGCTGCCCGGGAAATCCGTGGCGCTGTCATCGAGCTGCTGGCCGGAAGCGCTGACCGGCGATCTTCCCGTCATCTATCCCTTCATCGTCAACGATCCCGGCGAGGCCGCGCAGGCCAAGAGGCGTATCGGCGCGGTCACGATCGGCCATTTGCCGCCGCCGCTGGAAACATCCGCGGTGCCGGATGGCCTGCGCCGGCTCGAGCGGCTGCTCGATGAATATTCGACCGCTGATGGTCTCGATCCCGCCCGCCGCCAGCGCCTGATCGCGGCGATCCGCGACGAGGCGCGTGCCGCCGGCCTCGAAGGGGATCTCGGCCTCGATGCCTCGGCAGCGCCCGCCGAAGCTATCCCGCGGATCGATCGCTTCGTCTGCGATCTCAAGGAGAGCCAGTTCGGCGACGGCCTGCACGTGTTCGGCCGCGGCACTTGCGGCGAAGCGGAGCGGAATGCGCTGCTTGCCGCGCTGGCAGGCCAGCGCGTTGCGCCGGGGCCGTCGGGCTCGCCCTATCGCGGACGCCAGGACGTGCTGCCGACCGGGCGCAATCTCTTCGCCGTCGATCCGCGCGCGGTGCCGACGCCGTCGGCTCATGCGCAAGGCATCAAGCTTGCGGAAGAGCTGCTCCGCCGCCATTTGCAGGATCACGGCGACTGGCCGAAGGGCCTCATCGTCGATCTCTGGGGCTCGGCGACGATGCGCGCGGCGGGCGAGGAATTCGCGATGGCGCTGCACCTGGCCGGCCTCGCGCCGCGCTGGGATCACGCCTCCGGCCGCGTCACCGGCTACGACATCATCGCGCCGGCCGAGCTCGGCCGTCCGCGCATCGACGTCACGCTGCGCGTGTCGGGCCTGTTCCGCGATGTCTTCGCGGGTCTTGCGCAATTGTTCGAAGCCGCTTCCGAAGCGCTCGCGGCGCGTGAGGACGAGGGCGAGGAGAATCCGTATCGTCACCGTACCTCGCGCGTCTTCGCGCCGCGCCCAGGACACTACGGCGTCGGATTGTCCGCTATCCCGGATGCCTTCACGTCGGAGACACGCGATGCGGCGGGGGAGGCCTGGCTATCCGCATCGTCCTGGGCCTTCTCGGCAGATGGTGCGATGCAGCCAGATCGCGCCGGCATCGAACAGCGGCTCGCATCTGCCGACGCTTTCGTCCATGTGCAGGACTTGCCCGAAACCGATCTGCTGCTCGCGGCCGACTATGCTGCGCATGAGGCAGGCGTCGCCGCAGCTGCGGCACATCTCGGCGCGGAGGGGCCATCGCTCTATCACCTCGACGCGACACGCCCCGAGCAACCTCGCGCGCGCACGCTGACGGAGGAGATTTCGCGTGTCGTCCGGGCGCGCGCGGTCAATCCGGCGTGGATCGCCGGCATGATGCGGCATGGTTTTCGCGGCGCCGCCGAGATCACCGCGACGCTGGAGCACATGGCCGCCTTCGCGCATCTCGCGGACGCCGTGCCGCCGCATCTGTTCGACCTCTACTACGATGCCACGCTCGGCAACGACGACGTCCGGGCCTTCATGGCCAATGAAAATCCGTCCGCGCTCGCCGCGATGGAGACCTGCTTCACACGCCTGCACGACGCCTCACTCTGGCGAACCCGCCGCAATTCGATCGCGGCGGCGCTGCGGGAGGCCTCATGAGCGCGGGCGCAGTCAAAGGCTGGTGTCCCGGCGCGCTGCGCCCGATGCTGTCGGGCGACGGGTTCGTGGTGCGCGTGCGTCCGTTTGGCGGGCGACTTGAAGCACCACAGATCTCCGGGCTTGCCGAACTGGCCGAACGCTTCGGCAATGGTCTGATCGACGTCACACGCCGGGCCAATCTCCAGATCAGGGGCGTCAAAGAGGAGAGCCATCTTCCGTTGCTTGACGGCCTTGCGCGGCTCCAGCTGCTCGACCCCGACGCCGACATCGAGGCTCGGCGCAACATCCTGGTGACACCGTTCTGGAGCAACGGCGACGAAACGCAGTCGCTCGCCGCGGAGCTCGAGGAGGCGCTCGCCGATTCCGGCCTTGCGCTTCCCACCAAGTTCGGCTTCGCCATCGACGACGGAAGGTCGCGCGTTCTGGCTGGCGATTCCGCCGACATACGCATCGAGCGCGATCGCTCGGGCCGTCTCCTGGTGCGGGCCGATGGCGCAAGGCTCGGCCGCTCCGTCGCACGCGGACAGGCCGTGAGCACGGCGCTGGCGCTCGCAAGCTGGTTCATCATCTCCGGTGGCGCGAGGGGCGGGCAAGGGCGCATGGCGGCCCTCATCGCGTCCGGCACCGCGTTGCCTCAATCGCTGCGCGGCGAGACCGAACCGGCGCCCGTCATGGCCGCGGCGCGGCCCGGGCACTATCCGCAAGGCGCGATGGTCGGCGTCGCGTTCGGGCAGATGCTGCACGCGACGCTCCACCAGTTCTCTGCTTGCGGACATGCGCTGCGCATGACGCCCTGGCGGATGGTGCTCAGCGAGGGCAAGCGCGAGATGCCGGGCGGGGCGGGCCTCATCACCGAGCCGTACGACCCCGCGCTGCGCGTGATCGCCTGCAGCGGCGCGCCGCGCTGCCGGGAAGCTCATGCCGATACGCGCGCGCTCGCAGCAGCGCTGGCGCCGCGCATTGCCGCCGATGTGCGGCTCCACGTCTCCGGCTGCGGCAAGGGCTGCGCCCATTCCGGCACGGCTGCGGTCACGCTGATTGCGACGCATGCCGGTTTCGATCTCGTCCGCGACGGCTCGACCCGTGACGAGCCGGTCCTGCGCGGGCTCGACGGCGCCGACATCGTCAGCGATCCCTCCATCCTGGTCGGAGGGAACTGATGCCGTACACCTACGAGACCGATGGCGCGGCGATCTACCGGCGATCCTTTGCGACCATTCGGGCCGAGGCCGATCTTGCGCGCTTTACGCCGGACGAGGAGCCGGTGGTGGTGCGCATGATCCACGCCGCCGGCATGGTCGGCCTGGAGGCGCATGTTCGCTTCACGTCAGGCATGGCGACCCTCGCGCGCGCGGCCCTGCAAAAGGGCGCGCCGATCCTGTGCGACGCGCGCATGGTCTCGGAAGGCATCACGCGCGCAAGGCTTCCCGCGGCCAATGCCGTCATCTGCACGCTCGGAGACGAGTCCGTTCCTGCGCTCGCGCGATCCATGCGCAACACGCGCTCGGCTGCGGCGCTGGAACTGTGGCGGCCGCATCTGGAAGGCGCAATCGTCGCGATCGGCAACGCGCCGACCGCGCTGTTTCATCTGCTCAATATGCTGGAGGATCACGATTGCCCGCGGCCTGCGGCGATCATCGGCTGTCCCGTCGGCTTCGTCGGTGCCGCCGAATCGAAAGCCGCGCTGATGGCCGATCCGCCGGTCCCGGCATTGACGGTCGAAGGCCGCCTCGGTGGTTCCGCCATCACGGTTGCTGCCGTCAACGCGCTGGCGAGCCGGAGCGAATAGCCATGGGACGCATCATCTGCTGCGGTCTCGGCCCCGGCGATCCTGATCTGATGAGCGTGCGCGCCGACCGGACGGTGCGTGCCGCGCAGCACGTCGCCTATTTCCGCAAGAAGGGCAGGCCGGGCCAGGCGCGCCGCATCGTCGAGGGCATGCTGGCGGCCGACGTCACCGAATATCCGATGGAATATCCGGTCACCACGGAGATTGCCTTCGAAAGTCCTGAATACGTTCAGCTGCTCGCCGGCTTCTACGACGAATGGGCGGAGCGCCTGGCGCGGCTGGCGCGCGCGGTTGATGTCGTCGTGCTCTGCGAAGGCGATCCGTACTTCTATGGCTCCTTCATGCATCTGCACACGCGCCTGCAGGGCCGCGCCGCGATCGAGGTGATCGCCGGGATTCCGGGCATGGTCGGCTGCTGGAACGGCGTCGGGCAGCCGATCGCGCTCGGCGACGACGTGACGACGGTGCTGATGGGCACGCTTGCTGAAGACGAGCTCGAACGGCGCATGCGCGATTCCGATGCGCTCGTGATCATGAAGACCGGACGCAACCTCGCCAAGGTGCGCCGCGCGCTCGCGTCCGCCGGCCGGCTGGATGATGCCTGGCTGGTCGAGCAGGGCACCATGCCGGGTGAGCGCGTCGCGCGGCTCGCCGAGATCGACGCCGCCGACTGTCCGTACTTCGCGATCGTGCTGGTGCACGGCAAGGGCCGGCATCTGGATGCTGCCGAATGACGGGCACGCTGACCATCGCGGGCCTCGGGCCCGGGAGCGACGCGTTGGTGACGCCGGAAGTCTCCGCCGCGCTCGCAGCCGCGACCGACATTCTGGGCTATGCGCCCTATGTCGCGCGCGTGCCGCCGCGACCGGGTCTGACCCTGCATCCCTCCGACAATCGCGAGGAGCTGCAGCGCGCGAGCGAGGCCTTGCGGTTGGCGGCCGAAGGCGGCCACGTCGTCGTCGTGTCCTCCGGCGATCCCGGTGTGTTCGCGATGGCCTCGGCCGTGTTCGAGGCGCTCGAACGGGCGCCGCAATGGCAGACGCTGCCGATCCGCGTGCTGCCTGGCATTACCGCGATGCTGGCGGCGGCCGCGCGTGCCGGCGCGCCGCTCGGTCATGATTTCTGTGCGATCAATCTCTCCGACAATCTCAAGCCGTGGGCGGTGATCGAGAAACGCCTCCGCCTCGCGGCGGAAGCCGATTTTGCCATTGCGATGTATAATCCGCGCTCGGCGAGCCGGCCGGAGGGATTTGGCCGCGCGCTTGCGGTGCTTCGAGAGGCAGGCTGCGGCGAGCGCCTCGTGATCTTCGCCCGCGCGATCAGCGCGGCTGACGAGAAGATCGCGACCGTCACGCTGAACGAAGCCATGCCTGAAATGGCTGACATGCGCACGCTCGTGATCGTCGGCAATTCGCAGACGCGCCGCGTCGGCCGCTGGGTCTATGCGCCGAGGCGGGTAGAATGACCGAGCCACTGCATGATCTCGGCCACGCTCTCGACCCGCGGCCGCTCGGGCAGTCTTGGTCGCGAGATCATGATCACGGGCAAGCCAAGCATGCGAGCCGCGTCGATCTTGGCGCGCGCGCCGTCACCGCCGGAATTGCGGGCGACGATCCACGCGATGCCGCGCGCGCGCAGCATCTCCAGTTCGCTTGGAAGCGTGAACGGTCCACGCGACACGATCACATCGGCGGCGAAGGGCAGGGGCGCTTCGGGCGGATCGACGAACCTCAACGTGTGGGCATGCTGTGGCTTGCTCGCGAACGGCGCAATGTGCTGGCGGCCGATGGCGAGGAACACGTTTGTCGGCACGTCAGGCAGCGCGGCGACGGCCGCGTTGACGTCGCGCGTTTCGATCCAGTTATCGCCGGGCCCTCTCGTCCAGGGCTCGCGTTCCAGTGCGATCAATGGTGCGCCGGTTTCCGCACACGCCGCGACCGCATTCCGGCTCATCTCGGCTGCGAAGGGATGCGTTGCGTCGATCACATGGGTGATATTTTCACGACGAATGTAGTCGGCAAGGCCGCTCACGCCGCCAAAACCGCCGATGCGGGTCGGCAGCGGCTGGTCGGCCGGCGCGCGGGTGCGGCCGCCATAGGAATAGACGGCGTCGATGCCGGCGCGCGCGATCTCCGCTGCGAGCAGGCTCGCATCGGCTGTTCCGCCCAGAATGAGGGCGCGCGTCATGTCTGATCCCTGGCTGACAATCATCGGTATCGGCGAAGATGGCCTTGCTGGGCTGTCCGAGGCAAGCCGAAAGGCGCTTGCCAAGGCGGAAACCGTCTTCGGCGGCGAGCGCCATCTCGCGCTTGCGGAGATTGGCAGCCGCGGCCGCCCGTGGCCGGTGCCGTTCGACGCAAGGATCGTGCTGAGCTGCCGTGGCCGGCCGACGGCGGTGCTCGCCTCCGGCGATCCGTTGTGGCATGGCGCCGGCGCGAGCCTCGCCGAGATGCTTGATGGCGGCGAGTGGATCGCGCACCCCGCGCCGTCGACATTCTCGCTTGCGGCCGCGCGGCTGGGCTGGCGCCTCGAATCTACCGTCTGCCTCGGCCTTCACGCCGCACCGTTCGAGCGTCTCGGTCCGCATCTGGCGCGAGGGGTGCGCATCATCTGCCTCGTGCGCGATGGGAAAGCGGCTGGCGATCTCGCAAGGTGGTTGAGCGAGCGCGGGTGGGGCCCCTCGGCCTTCTGGATACTCGCCGCCCTCGGTGGCCCGCGCGAAAGCATCAGAGAATATCGCGCCGATAGTCTGGCCGGTGATCTCGCTGGAAACCTGGTCACCGTCGCCGTCGAGGCGAAGGGAGGCCAGGGCATTCCCCGCAGTTCGGGATTATCGGACGATCTCTTCGTCCATGATGGCCAGATCACCAAGCGGCCGGCGCGCGCGCTCGCCCTCTCGACGCTGGCGCCGCGGCCCGGCGAACGCTTGTGGGACGTCGGCGCCGGCTCGGGCTCGATCTCGGTGGAGTGGGGGCTGTGCGGCGGGACGGCCACGGCCATCGAGCTGCGCGAAGATCGCGCCGCGAACATTCGCAGCAATGCAGCCGCGTTCGGATTGGCGCATCGGATCGTCATCGTTTCGGGGAAGGCGCCCGAAGCCCTTGCTGCGCTGGATCCGCCGGATGCCGTCTTTATCGGCGGCGGCCTCGATGGCGCGATGTTCGATGCCGTCTGGGCGCGCCTCTCGCCCGGAGCGCGGTTCGTCGCACATTCGGTCACGCTGGAGACGGAAGCGCTGCTCGCCGAACTGCACCAGCGCCATGGCGGGGAGCTGATGCGGGTCGAAATCGCGCATGTGGCTCCCCTCGGTCGCTACCGCTCCTGGGAGGCGACGCGGCCGGTGGTGCAATGGAGTGCGATCCGATGAAAGTCGCCGGTCTGGGATTCAGGAGCGACGTGACGCTCGCCGCGCTGCGCGAGGCGCTCGTGACGGCTGGCGGCCCCGAAGGTCTTGCGGCATTTGCGACCGTCAGCGACAAGGCCGACGCGGAGGCGCTGAAGCAGCTCGCGCAGGAATGCGGTGTGCCGATCAAGGCCGTTCCGGCCGACAGGCTGGCCGGCATCGACACGCCGACGCAGTCGAAACTCGTCGCGGAAAAGTTCGGGACGGGATCGCTTGCCGAGGCCGCGGCGCTCGCTGCGGCCGGTCCCCGCGCGCGGCTGATTGCGACGCGCGTCGTCTCGCGCGATCGCACCGCGACCGCGGCGATCGCCGAAGGAGACGGCGCATGACGGTGCATTTCATCGGCGCCGGCCCGGGCGCGCCCGATTTGCTGACGCTGCGCGGCCGCGATCTGATCGCCGCCTCTCCGGTCTGTCTCTATGCCGGCTCGCTGGTGCCGGAGGGCGTGCTGGCGCATTGCCCACCCGGTGCACGCATCGTCAACACCGCGCCGCTGTCGCTCGATGAGATCATCGCTGAGATCGCCGACGCGGATGCGGAAGGCAAGGATGTCGCGCGGCTGCATTCCGGCGACCTCTCGATCTGGTCGGCAATGGGCGAGCAGCTTCGCCGCCTGCGCGCGCTCGGCATTCCCTACACGGTGACGCCGGGCGTGCCGTCCTTTTCCGCCGCTGCGGCCGCGCTGGAGGCCGAGCTGACGTTGCCAGGTCTCGCTCAGACCGTGGTGCTGACGCGCACGCCGGGGCGGGCCAGCGCAATGCCCGAAGGCGAGAATCTCGCCGCGTTCGCCGCGACCGGCGCGGTGCTCGCGATTCATCTGTCGATCCATCTGCTCGACCAGGTCGTCGCCGAGCTGACGCCGCATTACAGCGCCGATTGCCCGGTCGCGATTGTCTGGCGCGCGAGCTGGCCGGAGCAGCGCATCGTGCGTGCGACGCTGGCAACGCTCGATGCGGCCGTGGGTACCGAGATGGAGCGCACCGCGCTGATCCTGGTCGGCAAGACGCTTGGCGCTGCCGATTTCGACGAGAGCCGCCTCTATGCCGCCGATTACGACCGCCGCTATCGGCCCGTCGGCGCCGAGCCGCGCTTTCCGGAGGCGTCGTGATGCCGGCGAGCCTCGTCATCTCCGCGCCCGCCTCCGGCGTCGGCAAGACCACGCTGACGCTGGCGCTCGCTCGCGCCTGGCGCCAGCGCGGCCTGAACGTGCAGTGCTTCAAGAGCGGGCCCGATTACATCGATCCCGCGTTCCACGCCGCCGCAACGGGCCGCGCCTCCGTCAACGTCGACAGCTGGGCGATGGATCGCGGCACCATCGCGCATCTCGTCAGCCGCGGTGTCGACGCCGACGTCGTGCTCGCCGAGGGTTCGATGGGCCTGTACGACGGCGTCGCCGCGCGCGGCGTCTCCGGCACCGGTGCCACCGCCGACATTGCGGAGATGCTGGGCTGGCCGGTCGTTCTGGTGATCGATCCGTCGGGCCAGGCGCAGACTGCGGCCGCAATCGCCGCAGGCCTTCGCGATTATCGTGCCGCTGTGCGCCTTGCGGGCGTCGTGCTCAACCGCGTCGCCAGCCCGCGTCATGAAGAACTGGTGCGGCGTGCGCTCGACGACATCGGCATCGCCGTGTTCGGCGCGCTGCCGCGTCATGCCGAGATCAGCCTGCCGAAGCGGCATCTCGGCCTGGTGCAGGCCGAGGAGCGGGCCGAGATCGGGAAGCTGATCGACGAGGCCGCGCGCTTCGTCGCCGAGCATGTCGATCTCGATGCCGTGTTGCGATCGGCGGCGCTCGGGTCGCCGCAACCTGCCGCGAACGGTCTCAACGTGGCGCCACCCGGGCAACGCATTGCGCTCGCCCGCGATGCGGCATTCTCCTTCGTCTATCCGCACATGCTGGAGGCCTGGCGTGCGGCGGGCGCCGAGATCTCGACATTCTCGCCGCTTGCCGATGAAACGCCTGATGCGAGCGCCGACGTCTGCTGGCTTCCTGGCGGCTATCCCGAACTGCACGCCGGCAGGCTCGCGGCCAATGCGCGCTTTCGAAGCGGCCTGCGCGCCTTCGCCGAGACACGGCCGGTGCACGGCGAGTGCGGAGGTTATATGGTTCTGGGCACGAGCCTCACCGATGCCGACGGTGTCAGCCATGAGATGACGGGGCTGCTTGGCCTCGAGACCAGCTTTGCCAAACGCCGCATGCATCTGGGCTATCGTCTTGCCGAACTGGCTGCGCCGATGCCGGGGCATCAGCCCGGCGCACGCCTGCGCGGTCACGAGTTCCACTATTCGACGATCGTCGCGCAGCCGGATGCGCCGCTGGCGGTCGTGCACGATGCGGCGGGCGCCGTCATGGCCGAGACCGGCTCGCGGCGCGGCCACGCCACCGGTACGTTCTTTCATCTGATCGCGGAGGACCGGTGAAGGGATTCGTGTCGTTCATTTCCGCCGGACCCGGCGATCCCGAATTGCTTACGGTGAGGGGCGCCACGCGGCTGCGCGAGGCCGACGTCGTGCTCTATGACGACCTCGCCTCCGGTGCGATTCTGGATCTCGCCCGGCCCGGCGCCAATCTTGTCGCGGTGGGAAAGCGGGCAGGGCGGCCCTCGACCAAGCAGCACCACGTCAACCGTCTCCTGGTCGACTATGCTGCGACGGGCGCGCGCGTGGTGCGGCTCAAGTCCGGCGATGCCGGCATTTTCGGCCGGCTCGAGGAGGAGCTGGAGACGCTGCGCGATGCCGGCATCGGCTATGAGATCGTTCCCGGCGTCACTGCGGCCTGCGTCGCCGCCGCCCAGGCCGGCATCCCCCTGACCCGTCGGCATACCTCCCGCCGGGTGCAGTTCATCACGGGGGCCGACGTCAGCGGCGAGCTGCCGTCCAACCTGAACTGGGCGGCGCTGGCCGATCCCGAGGCCACGACCGTGGTCTATATGGGCCGGCGCACCTTTCCGGCGCTTGCCGCAAAATTGATCGCGCACGGCCTCGCCCCGAACACGCCCGCACTGTTTGCCGAATCCCTCGGTCGTCCCGACGAGCGGCTGGTCCGCACCACCATTGCCGAGCTCGCCGAGCAGCTTGCACGGGGCGGCGCCGCGTCCACGGCGGCCGTGATCCTGTTCGGCGCGCTGGCAGGGGATTATCCGTCATGACGGCGGCGGTCGCCCTTCGCCTCTTGACGCCCGGCTCGCGAAAGGCGCACACAGGAGAGGCATGGTGCTCGACGCGGCGCAAAGCGCCGGAGCATAATCGGGAATGGGGGTGGGCGGACCCAGTTGCGGCGCCCAAAACCCCAGCCGCCCCCGCGACTGTAAGCGGTGAGGGGCTCCGAATCGCCACTGGGCCGCAAGGTTCGGGAAGGCCGGAGAACCCTAGTGAACCGCGAGCCAGGAGACCGGCCCTGCACGTTTTGAGACCAAGGCCGTCGGGTGTGACGGCAGGAAGGGATTGAGCCATGCATATCGAACCGGGAATCGTCACGGGCGCCAAGCTCGTATTGAGTTACGCGACCGGCATCGCCGCAGGCGGCGTTGCGCTGAGGCTGGCGGCCGAAACCGTCCGCGCGCAGGGTGTCGGCTCGTTCGCCGCGCGCACGCTCGCCACCACGGGCCTCGTCTTCACCTTCTTCCAGGTCCTGCCGCACTTCCCGGTCGGCGTTTCCGAAGTGCACTTCATCCTTGGCTCGACCTTGTTCCTGTTGTTTGGTGCTGCGCCCGCCGCCTTCGGCCTCGCATTCGGCCTGCTGCTCCAGGGTCTGTTGTTCGAGCCCGCTGACCTGCCCCAATACGGCATGAACGTCACCACGCTGCTGGTGCCGCTGTTCGCGATCCAGGCCATCGCCACGCGCATCATTTCGCGTAACACCGCCTATGTCGATCTGAAGTACGGTCAGGCGCTGGCGCTGTCGACGACCTATCAAGCGGGTGTTGTCGCCTGGGTGGCGTTCTGGGCGCTCTACGGCTCCGGCTTTGCCATGAGCAACCTCGCCAACATCGCGACCTTCGCGGCCTCCTACGCGCTGGTCATCGTGATCGAGCCGCTGGCAGACCTGGCAGTGCTGGCGCTGGCGAAGTCGCTGCACGGCGTCACCGCGCCCGGCCTCGTCACTCCGCGCCTGCACAACGGCGCCTGAGAGACAAGCGAAAGGGCGGCCTTGATTGCCGCCCTTCGCGCTCGCGATGCTCACGCTCTCCCTGATAGGCATCGGTTGCGGCGATCCCGAGCAGCTCACGCGCGCCGCGATCGCTGCCATCAACGCGGCCGATCTCGTCCTGATCCCGCGCAAGGGGGCTGCGAAGTCCGATCTTGCCGATCTCAGGCGAACGATCTGCGCGGACGTGCTCACCAGCGACACGACAGCCATCGCCGAATTCGATCTTCCTGCGCGCGATGCTGGTGAGGCTGATTACCGCAAGGGCGTGGACGATTGGCACGAGGCGGTGGCTGCGGCCTGGTCGCAAACCATCGCAAATCATCTCGAAGGTGACGGGACGGTTGCGCTGCTGATCTGGGGCGATCCGTCGCTCTACGATTCCTCGCTACGCATTGCACGGCGACTGAATCCGTTGCCGAAGATCGAAGTCGTGCCCGGCATCACCTCGATCCAGGCGCTGTGCGCGGCGCATGCGCTGCCGCTCAACGACATCGGCGAGCCGTTCCTGGTCACGACGGGGCGGCGCTTGCGTGAAGGCGGCTGGCCGCAAGGTGTCGATACCGTGGTGGTGATGCTCGACGGCGGCACGGCGTTCCAGTCGCTCGATCCGGAGCGTCTGCATATTTGGTGGGGCGCTTATCTCGGCATGCCCGATCAGATCATCATGTCCGGCGCGCTGGCCGAGGTCGGTCCGCACATCGTGGCAGCGCGACAGGAAGCGCGCGAGCGGCACGGCTGGATCATGGACAGCTATCTTCTCAAGCGCAGGGCGTAAGCGAGGCAGCATGCTTCCCGAATGGGTTTACCGGAACTGCCCCGAGGTCTCCGCGGTCCATCGCGAGGCGGCCATTGCGCGGCAGGCGCAACTGACAAAGCCGACCGGCGCGCTCGGCCGGCTCGAGCAGCTCGCGATCGAGCTTGCGGGCTTGCAGGCGACCGAAGAGCCGCGCGCCTCGCGGGTGCCGATCATCATCTTCGCCGGCGATCACGGCATCGTCGCGCAGGGCGTGTCGGCCTATCCGCAAGCCGTGACGATCGCGATGATGGCGAATTTTGCCTCCGGCGGCGCGGCGATCTCGGTGCTGGCGCGCGAGCTGGGGACGAGCCTGGAGGTGGTTGACGCCGGCACGCTGGCCCAGGAGCAGATGCCGGGAATCGTCACCGACAAGCCGCGTAGCGGCACGCGTGATTTCAGCGTCGAGGCTGCGCTCACGTCCACGGACCTCGCCTTTGCCTTCGAGGCCGGCCGGCGTGCGGTGGTGCGCGCCGACGCCGGTCGGCCAGATCTCCTGATCCTCGGCGAGATGGGCATCGGCAACACCACGACCTCCGCGGCGATCGCGGCGAGCCTGCTCGGTGTGAGCGCCGGGGAGATCGCAGGCAGCGGCACCGGCGTCGATGCGGCCGGCCGCGCGCACAAGGCACGGGTGATCGATGCGGCGATCGCCCGCCACGGCGTCGCCGGAGCGTCGGTCGAGAAGATCCTGTGCGCGGTCGGCGGCCTCGAGATCGCGGCGATCTCAGGCGCGATCATTGCGGCCGCGCAAGCCCGCATTCCGGTGTTGATCGACGGCTTCATCGTGTCTGTCGCGGCTCTGGCGGCGGCGCGTCTCAATCCGTCCTGCCAGCCGTTCCAGCTCGCCTCGCATCAATCGGCGGAGCAGGGGCATCGGCTGGTGCTGCGCGCGCTCAACGTTCAGCCGCTGATCAGCCTCGATCTCAGGCTCGGCGAGGGATCCGGGGCGGCCATCGCGCTGCCGCTGGTCCGCGCGGGCTGCGCGCTTCACAACGGCATGGCGACGTTCGCGCAGGCCAACGTGCCGGATCGCCCGGCCTGATGCGGCTCAGGCCACGCGCTGGTTGACGGAGACGACGCGCCAGCCCGCCGTGAGCCGGTCGATCCGGGTCAGCGACAGCGGATCGATCACGAAGCGCAAGGCGGCCCGCGGCGTCAGGTCCAGTGCGATGCAGAGCGCGGCGCGGATGGTGCCGGAATGCACGACGAGCGTTGCGGAGCCTGCGCCAATCCGCGACAGACCCAGCCGGACGCGGGCGACCTGATCCGCAAAGCTTTCGCCGTTCGGCGGCCGTTCGTGCGCCGGATCGTGCCAGAACTGCGCGTAAGTCTCGCCACCGGCCGCGGCGAGCTCGTCATGCCGACGGCCGGTCCAGTCGCCGAAATCCTGCTCGCGGAATTCGCTGACCAATTCCGGTTCGAGCCGCAGTGCGCGCGCGGTCTCGACCGTACGCCGCGACGGGCTGGCATAGCTGGTGGCATCCGGCGGCAAATGCTGCCGCAGAGCCACCAACGCTGCGTGATCGCCGAGATCCGCCCGCGCATCAGCAGCATGGATCGTCCCCGCCACGCCTTCGACGGTCGCATGCCGTATCAGCCAGAGGAAGGTCTCGCCTTCCATGCTCGCCTCCAGGAAAGTTGGTCGCTGTGGCCACAACGCCGCAACTGGCGCATTGACTCTGTCATGATGGTAATCCTAGATGATCGCGACGGTTTCCCCGAGAGGGAATGAAAAGGGAATGCGGTGCGGGGAAACTTGTCCCCAATGCCGCGGCTGCCCCCGCAACTGTAAGCGGTGAATCCTTCGTCACAAGCCACTGGGTCCTCGGTCCCGGGAAGGCGACGAAGCGGTCACGACCCGCGAGCCAGGAGACCTGCCGTCAGCCGTGGTCACACGCGAAGATGTCGGTCGGGGAGTACAGACATTCGGCTTCATCGGAGGGTCCGAAAGGCCAACGGATGAAACCTCGTTCGCTGTGACGTGCCACTGACGTCATACCGAGGTTTCGTATCGTGTCTTCCATCAGTATCTTACGGTCGAGCCGCTTCCTGCTCGCCTCCGCTGCGTTCACGTCGTTTGTCATCGCCGATAGGCCTGCCGCCCTGGCGCAGCAGGTCCGCGAACCCCTGCCGCCGGTCGAGGTCTCGCCTGCTGAAACCGGCAGGCAGGCCAAGCCGGCCAACCGTGAAGCGCAACGCGCGCGCCGTGCAACTGCGCGCCGGCCAGCGACCGCATCGGCTCCGCCCAAGCCCAGCGCGCCGGCCGCGACAGCAGAGACGCCGCTCAACAGCAATGTGGTCGCCGAAAGCGCCTCGCGGCTCGGCCTGACCGTACGTGAGACGCCGGCGACGGTCGAGGTGATCTCCGCCCAGACCATGCGCGAGCAGGGCTATCGAACGGTCTCAGAGGTGGCGCAGGGTGCCGTCGGCGTCACCTCCGGCGACAATCCGGCCGAGCCCGCGGCATTCTCCATGCGCGGCTTCACCAACAGCCAGATCAATACGCTCTACAACGGCATCAAGATCGGCCCGCAGAACATGACCTCGCGGATCACCGACACCGCCAATCTCGAGGCCGTGGAGTTCGTCAAAGGCCCGGCCTCGGTGATGTCAGGCGAGGGCGCCGCCGGCGGCGCCATCAACTTCGTCACCAAGCAGCCACACACCGGGCTGATCCGGAACGAAGCCGAGTTTTCCTGGGACTCGCTCAACTCATTCCGCGCCCATTACGGCTCGGGCGGCAGCACCAATGTGCAGGGCCTCGACTATCGCTTCGACATCAGCCGTTCCACGCTCAACGGCTTTGCCGACGACACCAACGTCAAGATGTTCGACACGTCCGGCCAGCTCGACTACCGCATCTCCGATAGTCTCAAGATCTGGGGCGCTATCGAGTACCGCGAGGATCGCTCCAAGGCCTATTGGGGCGCACCGCTGGTGCCGGTCGCCTTCAGCGGCTCGCATGCAACGACGGGGATCGTCTCCGGCAACTACGTCTCGAACTACAACGGGACGAATCTCGGTGCCGTCACCATCGACGACCGCACCTTCAACACCAATTACAATGTTCTCGATAACCGGAATGTCGCCCAGGAAGTGTGGCTGCGCGGCGGCTTCGAGCTGAAATTGGCGCCTGACCTGTCGCTGAAGAGCCAGGCCTATGGCTACGGTGCAGAACGGAGCTGGTTCAACAACGAGATCGAGGCGTTCAACTCCACCACGAACCTGGTCGATCGCGAGCGCTTCTATGTCGCGCATAGCCAGCGCCTGGTCGGCAACATCACCGACCTGACCTGGGACGCGAATATCGCAGGCTTCGACAACCGGCTGGTCACGACCTTGTCGACAAGCTATCTCGATTTCGTCAGGCCGGGCGCGGCAAATTTTCCAGGCGATTCCGTTTCGCTGGTCGATCCCAACCGCGGCTACTACGGCCTGCTCACGACCCAGCAGCAGACCGCGCGCATCGACAACGAAGCGCTCTCGTTCGAGGACCGGCTGAAGCTCACGCGCAGCTTCGCGCTGGTCGGCGGCCTCCGCATCGAGCATATCGGGCTCGACCGCAATTCGACCAATGTGAGCGGGCAGGAGAAGGCAGGCTTCCCGTTCACGCAAGACTGGGCGCCGGTGACGGGCCGCATCGGCTACACCTGGGAGGCCGTTCCCGGCCTGACCTTCTTCAGTCAATACGCCACCGGCGCCGATATCGCCGCCAACAACATCTTCCTGCTCGCACCCACCCAGCCGCTCGACCTGACGACCGCGCGCACCTACGAGACCGGTGTCAAGCATCTGTTCTGGGACAACAGGGCGGAATGGTCGTTCTCGGCCTACGACATCCTGCGCAAGAACGTCTACGCGGCGGCCGGCGGCATGCAGCTCAACATTGCGGGACGACAGGAGTCGAAGGGCGTCGAGCTTGCTGCGGCGGTGCGGCCGATCGAGCCGCTTCGGCTGTGGGGCAACATCGCCTATGTCGACGCGCGCTATGCCGACTACGATTTCGTCGGCGGCTCGTTCTCCGGCAACACACCGCCGAACGTGCCGCGTATCGTGGCCAACGCCGGCGCGTCGTATCGGTTCTTCACGCCCTGGCCGGTGGAACTCGGCATCACCGGCCGCCATGTCGGCGACCGCTACAACACCGATGCCAATGTCGTGACGATGAAGGCGTACACGGTGGCCGACGTCTATGCCTTCGTCGACATTCCCAAGACGGTGTTCAATGCGGTGGACCGGGCCCGCCTGACCTTCCGCATCCGCAACATCACCGACAAGCGCTATGCGATCTGGGGCGATCCGTTCTACCCCGACCAGATCCTGCTGGGCGCGCCGCGCACCTACGAGATCTCGGCCGCGTTCAAATGGTAGGACGCTGAACGCATGATGGGCGCGATCGTCCTCTCGCACCGCTGGCTCGGGATCGCGTTCTGCCTCCTGTTCGCGATGTGGTTCGCGACCGGGATCGTGATGCACTTCGTTCCGTTTCCGTCGCTGACGGAAGCGGAGCGGTTTGCCGGGCTCGTGCCGGTGGATCGCGGCGAGATCAGGATTTCGGTCGGAGACGCCGTGGCCGCGAGCGGGATCGCGGATGCCACGCGCGTGCGGCTGATCCAGCGGATTGACGGACCGGTCTACATCGCGTCGGGACCGACGCGTTCCCGAGCGGTGCGCGCCTCCGGCGGGCAGGACGCATCGGTGATCTCCGCCGATGCCGCGCTCGCCATCGTGCGAGCTCACGCCCGTCAGCGTGGACTCGACGCAGCACGTGCCACGATCACCGGGCATTCTGACTACGATCAATGGAGCGTGCCGAATGGATTCGATCGCCACCGGCCGTTGTTCCGCGCTGCCCTCGGCGATGCCGCCGGGACGGAGGTCTATGTCTCGTCATCGACCGGCGAGGTGGTGCTTGACACGACGCGCAGCGAGCGCGCCTGGAATTGGGCCGGCAGTGTTCTGCACTGGATCTATCCCACGGTTCTGCGAAGCAACTGGGCGCTGTGGGATGGGGTGGTCTGGACCTTGTCGCTGCTCGCATTGATCGCAGCATTGCTTGGTGCGGTGCTCGGGATCGCGCGGGTGAAGATTCGAGGACGCCTGATCTCCTCACCCTATCGTGGCTGGCATGCCCTGCACCACCTCATTGGGCTTGCGGCGATGGTCTTCGTGCTGAGCTGGATCTTCAGCGGCTGGCTCTCGATGGATCACGGGCGGCTGTTCTCGCGCGGGCAGTTGACCCCGGCCGAGGCCGGCGTGATCAATGGCGCGCCGGACTGGAGGGAGGCCGCGTCGCTCGATCGCCAGTCAATATTTTCCTCGGCCCGCGAGGTCGAATGGTTCGGCTTCAACGGCACTGTCTATCGGCGCGACCGGGTCGGGCTTGGCGGTCAGAGATTGATCAGGGCAGGGGATCTGCCGCACGATGAGCCGACGGGGTTTCTCAGCGCGCGCGAGCTGTCGGCATTGACGGCGCGCCTCGCCCCGCGCTGCGACGCACCGTCCGTCGTCGCCGATGACGATTCTTACAACGTGCAATCAGCCTTCCCGGGTTCACCTGTCTATCGATTGCGCTGTGGCGAACTCTGGTTCGACATCGATGGCGCGGAAGGCCGCGTGCTGCAACGGTTGGATGCCTCGCGGCGGGCCTATCGCTGGGTCTACAGCGCGTTGCATACGCTGGACTTCCCCGCTCTCATGGCAAGCCCGCGTATGCGTGACGTCCTGGTCGTTGGGCTCTGCGCACTCGGGCTGGCATTCTCGATCACGGGCATCGTCATCGGCTGGCGGCGTTTGCGTCAATCCAACCCTGTCTTGCCCGGCGCCCAATAGGCCTTGGTCCTCATCCGCGATGTTGCGACGCCGGCCGCTTTCAGGGCCCGGCTGATACGCTGGATCGACGAAGCCTTGCCGGTCAGGACGAAATGCGCGCTTGCGGAAAAGCGCAGCAGTTCGGCCTCGACGGCTGCGAGATGGGCATCCTCGGCGCTGCGCGCGATCAGTGTCGCGCTGGCGAGACCGATCGCCGCCAGAACGGGACTTGCTTCGGCGGCATCCGAAACTTCGAACACGTGGATTGTGCCGCCCGCCTGTCGGCTCTCCCGGAGGGCCGAAGCAAGGCCGAATGAGGTTTCATCGCCGAACAAGACTATGGGCGGTTCTCCCGCGGAAGGTTCGAGTGAGCGGCGCGGGCCGAAGAGCCAGCACATGTCGCCTTCCTGCAAGCTGCTTGCCCATCGGCTGCCAGGACCGCTGCCGTGCGCGAAAGCCAGCAATGTCGTGCGTCCTTTCTCCGCGTCCCACGACATCGGCGTGTAGGTTCGCGCGCTCAGGCCGGATCCCATCGCGACCTGGATCTTCTGACCCACGGTCCACGCGCGGTCCTTGAGTGCGTCGCCCTCGAGCGCGATCGACCGAAAGCGGGGCGAGAGCACCTCGATCCCGGCGATGCGCGCAGGGCGCATCAGCCATTGCAGCAATATGCGCGTGACCCGCCCCTGCGGCGGCTTCGATGGCTCGGACATCCGGGGTTGGTCGGGCTCGTTCAAAGCGTGGCTCCAATCATTTCTCAGCGGTCGCCGGGACTACCTGGTCCTGATGGTCAGTTCGTTGCCGCGCCCCGGATTGAACGGCAGCGGCAGCGAGAGATAGCCGTTCTGGGGATCGCGGACGTAGTCGAGATAGCCCGCGCCTTCCGCAAACGCGTTCTCGCCAATGATCACCGCGCCGCACTTCAGGTGGGGCTCGAGTAGCTTCAGGATGGGAAGATAGAGCGTGAACGCGCCGTCGAGCATCACCATGTCGATCTCGCCGCCGATGCCGGCCTTGAGGGTCTCGCATGCATCGCCGACGCGAAATTCGATCAGGTCGTCGAGCCCTGCGGCAGCGAGGTTGGCGCGTGCACGCGCGATCTTGGCGGACTCGAGATCGGTCCCGATCAGGCGGCCGCCGCTCATGTCGCGCAAGGCGGCGGCCATGTAGATGGCGGAAATCCCCATCGAAGAGCCGAACTCCACGATGCGGGTCGCCTTGCAGGCGCGGGCGCAGAGGTAGAGAAACCGTCCGAACTCGGGCGAGACATTCAGAAAATTGTCCGCGAGCCCGCGATAGACCCCCGTGAGATCCCTGGTCTCGGCTTCGATGAAGTGGCTGATGGCGCCCTGCTGATCGGTTGCTTCGCCCATGGCTTGCATCAGCGGCGCATCGGCCGCCTCCGCTTCCCGATGAAGACGAAGGAGAACGTCGGCGACAAGGCCTTGGCTGAGGGAATCCATGTTTCTCGGCTCCGGAAAATGCGCCCGCGGACGGACCTTGGAGCCTGAATACGGAATCGGGCTGCCGGCCGCATTCCGTGAACCTGACAATCGATTGCGATTTCCGGTCAGTGCGTCAGGACGCGGCGCTCGGCGAGGTATCGCGCGGGCGGCTTGCCCAGGGCTTTGCGGAACATGGTGACGAAGGCGCTCGCGCCCTCATAGCCGAGATCGAGCGCCACAGCGTGCACCGACGCTCCCTGGTCGAGGCGCTGAAGCGCAATCAGGATGTGGAGCTGCTGGCGCCAGCGGCCGAAGCTCATGCCGGTCTCGCGTTGCAGGATGCGGGTGAGGGTCCTTGGAGCGACGGCCATGCGCCGGCCCCAGTCCTCGATTGTTGCGCGGTCGGAAGGGTCGGCCATCATCGCGCTCGCGATGCTGCGCAGCCTGGAATCGGCTGGCATGGGAAAACGCAGCTCTTCGACAGGCGCCAGCGAGAGCTGATCCAGCAGCACTGCCGCGATCCGCCCGTCTGGTCCGTCGAGGTCGTAAAGGGCCGGCATGTGCGTGGCATGGACCAGCAGACGTTCCAGCAAGGGGGAGATCGTCAGCGTGCAGCATTGCCGAGGCAGCGCCGGTGCCGCATTCGGCTCGAGGAACAGGCAATAGACCTCGACATTTCCAGCGACGCTCACGCCATGCGCAACATGGCCGGGAATCCAGACCGCGCAGCGCGGCGGCACGATCCACATGTTTCGCCCGGCTTCCAGCCTGACGATGCCGCGCCGGGCCAGGACGAGCTCGTCCTTGCTATGGGCGTGCATGGCCACCTCCGTGCCCTTCGTGACCATCTCGCCGCCGAAGGCTGCGATGGCGCGCGGCACGTCCTCCGGGTTGAAATCCATGGATTCATCGGGACGAAGGTCGCCGTCGTCGAGCCGGAAGAAGGGCATGGTGTGCGGATGACCGATTTGGATGCGATTGACTGGCTCCCGGCAATATCTGGCCCGCGGGCGAGACTTGCAATGCGCGCCGCCCCAATCTCGATCGGTTCTAACCGTGGATTCGCCTCCACGAGACGGTGCCCGGGAAGGTCAGTGATGCGCCGCGGCAGCATCACGGATCTCTTTTCGTCGGCTGTCTTTCGGTGTAGCTCTGCGCCGGCTCGAGATGGCGGCGCCAACCCGTCGAAGACTGAAAATCATGCAGGAGGCAGCACGGATGTACCCGAAAGTTCAGATGTTCATCGCCGGCGAGTGGACCGATGGTTCGTCCGGCAAGTCGGAGGACATCCTCAATCCCGCCACCGGCCAGCCGATCGGCAAGACCCCGCATGCCTCGCGCGCAGACCTCGACCGCGCGCTGGAGGCGGCCAAGGCCGGCTTCGAGACCTGGCGCAAGACCTCGCCGTTCGACCGGTACAAGCTGATGCGCAAGGCCGCCGACATCATCCGCTCGCGCGCCGCCGAGATCGCGCCCGTGATGACCATGGAACAAGGCAAGCCGGTGGTGGAAGCGCAGGGCGAGACCATGCTGGCCGGCGACCTCATCGACTGGTTCGCGGAAGAGGCGCGTCGCGCCTATGGCCGCATCGTGCCGCCGCGGATGGGCAACGTTACCCAGCTCGTGACCAAGGAGCCGGTCGGCCCGGTCGCCGCCTTCACGCCCTGGAATTTCCCGATCAACCAGGCGGTGCGCAAGATCTCGGCTGCGCTGGCCGCCGGCTGCTCGATCATCGTCAAGGGCCCGGAAGAGACGCCTGCGAGCTGCATGGAGTTGGTGCGCGCCTATGCCGATGCCGGCATTCCGGCCGGCGTCGTGCAGCTGGTGTTCGGTGTGCCGGCGGAAGTGTCGGAATATCTCATTCCGCATCCGATCATCCGCAAGATCAGCTTCACCGGCTCGACCGCCGTCGGCAAGCATCTGGCTGCGCTCGCGGGCTTGCACATGAAGCGCGTCACCATGGAGCTCGGCGGCCATGCGCCGGCGATCGTGTTCGCGGACGCGGACCTCGACAACGCCGCAAAAATTCTGTCGGCTAACAAGTTCCGCAACGCCGGCCAGGTCTGCGTCTCGCCGACGCGCTTCCTGGTGCATGAGAGCGTCTACGAGCCCTTCGTCGACAAGTTCGTAGCGGCGGCCAAGAGCCTCAAAGTCGGCAATGGCCTCGACAAGGACACGCGCATGGGACCGCTGGCGAATCCGCGACGCGTCGACGCCATGGAGGGCCTCGTCTCGGACGCGGTCCAGCGCGGCGCCAAGGTCAAGGCCGGCGGCAAGCGCATCGGCAATGAAGGCTTCTTCTTCGAGCCGACGGTGCTCACCGACGTGCCGCGCGATGCCCGCATCATGAACGAGGAGCCGTTCGGCCCGCTGGCGCCGATCACCTCGTTCCGCAGCTATGACGAGGTGGTGGCTGAGGCCAACCGCCTGCCATATGGCCTGGCGGCCTATGCCTACACCACCTCGACCAAGACGATGCAGGCCATCGGTGCCGACATCGAGAGCGGTATGGTGTCGATCAACCATCACGGCCTCGCATTGCCCGAAGTGCCGTTCGGCGGCATCAAGGATTCCGGCTACGGCTCCGAAGGCGGCCTCGAGGCGATCGAGGGCTATCTCAACACGAAGTTCGTGACCCAGGCGAGCGCGTAAGGAAAAGTCGCGCTGTCATTCCGGGGCGCGCCCCCGGAATGACGGCGGGCAGAACCTGCGTTGCCCGGCAGGCGAGACATGAACAACAGCCGTCATCCGAGCAAGCGTGTATCCCTTGCCGGGATCCATATCGACCGGACCTCCGCGGTGCCGCTGCACTTGCAGATCGCGAAGCATATCCGTGACGGCATTCTGTGCGGCGCCTTTCCCTCAGGAACGCAATTTCTCGGTTCGCGCGAGATCGCGCGCGAACTGGGTTGCTCGCGGACCGTGGTGCTGACGGCATGGGATCTGCTCTACGCCGAGGGCTATCTGGAATCGACGCCGCGCGGCAGCGTCATTGTGGCTGCCGTTACGGCCCCGCATGCCGAGCCCGCGTCGCCTGCTGGCAAGCCTGCCCACATGTCGGAGCGTTGGCGCGCGCTGCTCGGTCTCGACTACGAGACCAACTGGCCGTCCGTGTTCGCTCCGGGCGCGCCCGACATCTCGACTTTTCCGTTCAAGGATTGGTCGCGCCTGCTGCGCCAGGCTTGGCAGAATCCGAGAGAGCAGGAGTGCCTCGATCTTCCGCCCGAAGGCCATCCGCGATTGCGGAACGAGATCGCGAACTTCCTCAGCTCGGTGCGCGGTCTCGTTTGTTCGCCGGACGAGGTCGTCGTCACCTCCGGCACGTCGGGTGCATTGGATTTCTGCAGCCGGATGATCCTCGATCCCGGCGACGAGGTCTGGGTCGAGGAGCCAGGCTTCGTCGAGGCGCGATGGGCGCTCACGGCGGCCGGCGCAAACATCGTTCCGATTCCGGTCGACGACAAGGGACTGGTCGTCTCGGAAGGAATTCGGCGCGCACCACGCGCGCGGCTGATCGTGGTCACGCCATCGCATCAATATCCGCTCGGGATCAGCATGGGCCTGGAGCGGCGGCTCGAGCTTCTCGACTGGGCGAACAAGAACGACGTCTGGGTGATCGAGGACGACTACAATTCGGAGTTCAGGCATCAGGACAGCATGATCGCCTCGCTGCGCTCGCTCGATCGCGAGGGCCGGGTGATCTATTTCGGCACCTTCTCGAAGATCATGATGCCGAACCTGCGGCTCGGATACCTCGTTGCGAACAAGCATTTCATCGAAGGGTTCGCCAAGGGCCGCGCGCGCATCGACGTGCATACATCCGGCATCGGGCAGCTCGCCTTGGCCGAATTCATGCGGGAAGGCCATCTGCTGCGGCATCTGCGCGCAATGCGGCGGGTCTACGCTGCCCGGCGAAAGGCGCTGATCGAGGCGATCGGAGCGCTGATGCCGGATGGTCTGACCGTGTCCTCCGCCGTCACCGGCCTGCACCTAGTGGCGTTGTTCACCGACGCAATGCAGGCGCGGATGAGCGATCGGGAGGCGGCCGCGGTCCTGAAGCAGGCCGGCATCCACGTGCAGCCATTGTCGCAGAATTTCCTGGAGCTGCCGACGCGGCAAGGCCTGGTGTTCGGCTACGGGCGGTTGCGCGTCGAGGATGCTGCTCCGCTGCTTGCAAGAATTGCAGCCTGCATCGGCGGCGCCTCTCGCGACGCACCATCCGACCCGCCAAGTCGCTCTCTCACTGATCGTACAATAAGGGGAGGCTGAGCCGACTGCGGTGCATAGCTCATAGGCATCCGGAACGCCCACGCTGCCGATTCATCGCCTGCAAATTAGACAGGTGAACTTGGTCGCTCGGACTGCAGTGCAATAGACATCGCGATTTGCTCAGAGAAATCTGTGGTGCGTTGCGCGTTTCCGGCGTGGAACAGCGCGCGTTCGCGTGCTGTCTCTGCAGGCACTGCTGCACCAAAACGTGCATCCGGTACTGTGGCGCGCTGCGCCATGGGCCTGCTGGCCCAGCGAATTGCGACAACTCTGGCCCTGTCGGAAGGCCACCGCTCTGTCGCACGCTCCCTGACGGTGGCATGACAGGGGATGCAAAATGAGCGCTCTCGGTTCGGCATTCGAGTTTGCGATGGACGGGAAGGGCCCGGCGTCCAGTTCGGACGCCACGCGTAGCTGACGCAACATGAGCTCTTTTGAAAGTCACTGGGAAGTCGGCACCGATATCGGTGGCACCTTCACCGATATCATCGCCATCAGGCGCGATTCCGCTGAGGCCCGGATCGCGAAAGTGCCGTCGCGACCGCAGGCGCCGGTTCAGGCCATGCTGGAGGCGATCGAGGCGGTGGGCCTAAGCAAGAGCGAGGTCAAGCGCTTCGTCCATGGCACCACGCGCGTCACCAACGCGATCGTCGAGAACCGGCTGCCGAAGGTCGCGCTGGTCGCGACCGAAGGCTTTGCTGACGTGCTCGAGATCGCGCGCTATCGCCGCCGCGATCTCTATCGGCTCGACATTCCGCCGAAATCGCCGCCCCTGGTGCCGCCTGAACGCTGCTTCGGGCTTGCCGAGCGCCTCGATCACGAGGGCCGGGTGCTGAAGGCGCTGGAGCAAGCGGAGATCGAGCGTCTGCTGGCCTGGCTGAAAGACACCGGCGTGCAAAGTGTCGCGGTGGCCTTGCTTCACGCCTATGCCAATCCCGTCCACGAGAAGATGCTCGGCGAGCGACTCAAGGAGGTCGTCACCCATGTCTCGCTATCGCACGAGGTCAACCCCGAGGCACGCGAGTACGAGCGGACTTCGGCGACCGTGTTCAACGCGGCCGCGATGCCGATCGCGGTCGAGTATCTGAGCGAACTGGAGCAGCGGCTGCCGATCGGGCCGGGATTGCAGGTGTTTCATTCCGCCGGCGCCATGATCCCGATTTCGGCAGTGAAGCGGCGGCCGCTGGTGATGGCGATGTCGGGACCGGCGGCCGGCGTCTCTGCGTCGGTCAGCATCGCGCGCCAGCTCGGCACCTCGCGGATGCTGACGTTCGACATGGGCGGCACCACGACCGACGTGTGCCTGATCGTCGACGGCCAAGCCGAGATGACCGACGGCCGCATGCTCGGCGACAAGCCGCTACGCCAGCCGATGCTCGCGGTGCATTCGATCGGCGCCGGCGGCGGATCGATCGTGCGCAACGGTCCCGGCGGCCTGACGGTCGGGCCGGAGAGCGCCGGCTCCGAGCCGGGGCCGGCCTGCTACGGCCGCGGCGGCACGGAGCCGACCATCACCGACGCCAACGCCGTGCTCGGCTATCTCAATCCCGAGACCAAGCTTGGTGACCGTATTGGCATCGACATCGAGGCAGCCAGGCGCGTCATCGCGCCGATCGCGGGCGCGCTCGGACTGAGCCTGACGGAGACGGCGCTCGGCATCATCAAGGTCGCGAACGCGACCATGGCCCGCGCGCTTCGCCGCGTCACGGTCGAACGCGGCATCGACGGACGCGATTGCACGCTGCTCGCCTTCGGCGGCGGCGGCCCGATGCATGCCGCGGGCCTCGCCGATCTCTACGGGATCGCGGAGGTCGTCGTGCCCAGTGCATCCAGCGCCTTCTCGGCGCTGGGCTGTCTAACCGCCGATTTCAGCTTCCTGCAGCAGCAGACCCTTCGCGCCGCCCTCGACGGCATCGACCTCGCACGCGTCTCGGAACGGATCGAGGCCCTGATTGCCGATGCCTCGGCGCCGCTTCTCGCAAACGGAGTTGCGAAGGCGGAGATCCAGGTCGAGCTGGTGGCCTTGATGCGCTATGCGGCGCAGAACGACGCCATTCCGGTGCCGTTCACACTGCCGCTCGATGTCGCCAGGCTGAAGCAGGATTTCCTGACGCGGCATCACGAGTTGTTCGGCTATGCGACCAGTGAGCCCTGCGTCATCGAATCCGTGCGGGTGCAGGCGCGCCGCCCGTCGACGACGGTCGTCAGCCGGCCCGCGACGGCAGTGAGGGCGGTGTCTACGGGCACGCGCAGCTGCTCGTTCGACGGCTTCCATGACATTCCGACCGCAATCATCGACCGCGCCTCGCTCACTGAGACCGTCAACGGTCCGGCTATCATCGAAGACGCATGGTCCACCGTGGTGGTGCCGCCGGGCTGGCAGGCAAAGCCTGATGTATCTGGCAATCTGTTCCTGACGCGGAGGGAGGCATGAAGCTCGACCCGTTCGTCGTCGAGGTCATCAGGCACGGTCTCTCGGCCGCAGCCGAGGAGATGAGCCTGGTGATGACGCGCTCGGCGCGCTCGCCGCTCTTGCGCGAGGCCGGCGACCTGTCGTCGGCGATCACCGACGGCCACGGCGGTCTGGTCGGGCAGGGGCGCGACATCCCGATCCACCTCGGCGCGATGGCCTACACCATCCCCGAATTGCTGAAGGTGGTGCCGCGTGACAGCCTGAACGACGGCGACGTCGTGATCTACAACGTCGGCGCGCTCGGCGGCAATCATCTCAACGACGTCAAGGTCGTGCGGCCCGTCTTCGTCGACGGCGACATCGTGGCGTTCGCGGTCAGCCTTGCGCACTGGCCCGATATCGGCGGCACCTGGCCCGGCAGTTATTTTGCCAAGGCAATCGACACCTTCCAGGAGGCGATGCGGATTCCGCCGGTGCTGATCGCGACCGCGGCCGGCGTCAATGCGCCGATCGTGCAGCTGCTCAAGGCCAATGTTCGCGACTCCGAATCCTGCGAAGGCGACCTCCTCGCCCAGATCGCCGCGACCAAGGCCGGCGAGCGGCGCATCGTCGAGCTTTGCCGCGAGCACGGCAAGGCCGTCTTCATGGCGGCGCAGTCGCGCCTGCACGATCTCTCCGAGATCGAGATGCGCGCGGCGCTGCGCGACCTTCCGGACGGCGTCTATGAGGGCGAGGATTACCTCGACGACGGCAGCGACAACAACGCGCCGGCACGCATCCATGTGAAGATCACCATTCGCGGCGACGAGGCGACGTTCGACCTCTCCGGCAGCTGCGACCGCGTCTCGAACTTCTGCAACACGACACCATTCATGGCGCGCTCGGCCGTCGCCTATGCCGCGCGCATCATGAGCGGGCGCGACATGCAGCAGAACGCCGGCGCGCTCAGGCCACTGACCATCATCACGCGCCCGGGCTCGATCCTGGAGCCCGGCTGGTCGGCATCCGTCGCGGCCGGCAACCATGAAACGTCCATGCGCATCGTCGATGCGATCTTTCGGGCCATGCAGGACACCATCCCCGAACGCCTGTCGGCCGGCGGGGCGACCACGGCGGGCGTGCTGTTCTTTGCCGAGCCGCGGCCGAACGGCTCCTGGAAGATGCTCTACGAGGTCCACGGTGGCGGCGAAGGCGCGCGCCATGATCGGGCCGGCATGTCGGCAACCCGGGTGCATCTGTCCAACACCTCGAACACGCCGGTCGAGGTGATCGAAGCGAATTACGCCATCCGGCTGGAGCAGCAGGCCATCCGCCGACAATCCGGCGGCGGGGGGGCGCACCGCGGGGGCGACGGCTCGGTCCGCACCTACCGCATCCTCGCACCGTCGATGCACCTGACCACTTGCATCGAACGGATGGTGATTGCGCCCTGGGGCATGCAGGGCGGCGAATCCGGCAAGGCGTGCCGTATCTCGCTGGTCAGGCACGGCGCGAACGTCGCGATCGACGGCAAGTCCAACCTGGTGTTGCAGCAAGACGATCTCGTCACGATCGAGATGTGCGGCGGCGGTGGCTATGGCGCCGCGGCTGCAGAGTGAGGAGATGGCGATGAGCAGATTGTTGCGAACCGGGCTGAATGCGGGCGAGGCCGCCCCGATGGCCGTGGTCGGCGGCGAGGGCGTCTACTTTCACCTGTCCGATGGCCGCAAGCTCATCGACGGTAGCAACACCGGCGGGGGTCTCGGCCATCGGCACCCCGCGATGGTGGAGGCGATCCGCCGCGCGGCGGATACGCCCGTCGTCAACGAGGGCTGGACCTGGATCGGCCGCGAGCAGGCCGCGGACGATCTGATGGCGACAGCTTTCAAAGGCGAGGAGGACTGGGTCGGCGCGGTTCGCTTCTGCATCAGCGGCAGCGAGGCCAACGACATGGCGTTGTCGCTCTGTCAGGCGCTGACGCAGCGGTCCGCATTGGCGACGCGCGAACGCGCCTATCATGGCATCACCGGCCTGTCGCGCAGCATGACGGTGCAGCCGCAATGGCATGGCGGGCTCGCCGTGCATGCCGGTGGTTCGAAGCTGCCGGCGCCGATGGCGCCGGTGCGGATCCTGCCGGCCCCGGATGGGGCGATCTACGGCGCGCCGGCCAACAATACGCCGCCGAGCGAGTATCTCGCGGACGCCACGCGCCTGCTCTCGGACACGGCGGCAACCATCATCGACTACACCCAGGGCGGCATCTATTACGACGGCGAATATCAGGATGAAGTGGCGCGCTGCGCGCGGCAGGCGGGCTCCTACTGGATCGCCGACGAGGTCGTCACCGGCGCCGGGCGCGCGGGCCGCTGGTTCGCGTTCCAGGGCGCGCAAAGCCGCCCGGACATCGTCACGCTTGGCAAGTCGCTCGGCGGCGGCGCCGCAGCGGTGGCAGCGGTCGTGGTGTCCAAGGACATCGTCGAGCGGCTCAAGGGGACGAGCTGGCAGAACTATGGCACGCTGCGCGGCCATCCCATCAGCATGGCGGCCGTCAGCGCCTATCTGAACGTTGTCACCGAGGACGGGATTCTGGAGCGTGTGCAGCAGCTCGAGAAGCTGTTCATCCGCCGCCTGCTCGCGATCGCGCAGAAGCATCCGAGCGTGCAGCGCGTCGCGGGGCAGGGGCTGCACTGGACGGTGGAGCTGCACGGGCCGGACTGGCGGACCTGGCATGCCGACACCGCGGAGGTGCCGATCGCCTCGCGCGTCGCGGAGCGGGCGCTGGAAGCCGGTGCGGTGATCGGCACCAGCGGCGAGCAGACCTCGCTGTTCCTGGCGCCGCCGCTGGTCATTTCCGAGCACGAGGCTGACCAGCTTCTGGATGCGCTCGATCACGGTCTCGATATCGCCGACGAGGAACACGGGTGAGCGCGGATCACGCAACGCCACGCCGGTCGCCGGCCTGGCCGGCGGATGAACCCTGGCATCTCGCGATGCCGGAGGGAACGCTCTACGACGCGCTGGCGCGTGCAGCAAGTGAACGGCCGTCGCATCCGGCGACGGTGTTTTACGGCGCAAGCCTGAGCTACGCCGAGCTGCGCGACCGTGTCGATGCCATGGCCGGCTTCCTGCAGGGCGCCTGCGGCGTCAAGCGCGGCGACCGCGTCATGATCGCGCTGCAGAACTCGCCGCAATATGTCATCGCCTATTACGCGGTGATGCGGGCGGACGCCGTGATCGTACCCGTCAATCCCATGAACAAGACCGCCGAGATCGCGTATCTCGCCGTGGACAGCGGGGCCAAGGTCGCGATCATCGGGAGCGAACTGAGCGATGTGTTTGCCCCGCTGCTGGGCGAGGCCATCAGGCATGCGATTGTCGCGCAGTATCGCGACGAGATTCCAGCCGCGACGCCCTATACGCTGCCATCATGCGTGACGGAAGCGCCGGCGGAGGTGCCGTCATCGCCGGGCTGGCATTCCTGGTCGTCCGCGATCGCGCAAGGCTTGAAGCCGGGCATGATGACCGCGGGGCGGGACGATCTCATGATCCTGCCCTACACCTCGGGTACCACGGGCAAGCCCAAGGCGTGCATGCACACACATCGCAGCGCGCTGTTCACCGCCGTGTTGCAGGCGCGCTGGTATCAGCTCGATGGCAGCGACGTGATGACCGGCTTCATGCCTTTGTTCCATGTTGCGGGCATGCAGGGCTCGATGAATGCGGCGATGGTCACCGGGGCCACGCTGCTCCTGATGGCGCGCTGGGACAAGGATCTGTTGCCGGATCTGTTTGAGACCCATGGCGTGACGTTCTGGAACGCCGCGCCGACCATGATCGTCGACGTGCTCGCCAGCGCGCGGTTTCGCGACAAATGCTTTGCGAAGCTCAAGGTTCTGACCGGAGGCGGCGCGGCGATGCCGACCGCGATCGCTGAGCGGCTCAAGGGGCGGTTCGGTCTCGATTTCGTCGAGGGCTACGGCATGACCGAGACGATGTCGCCGACCCATCTCAATCCGATGGCGGCGCCCAAGCGGCAGTGCCTCGGCATCGCTGTGCAGGAGACCGACGCAAGGGTCGTCGATCCCGAGAGCCTGATCGAGCTCGGCGACAACGTGGTCGGCGAAATCGTCGTGCACGGACCGCAGGTGTTGCAGGGGTACTGGAACAGGCCGCAGGCGAATGCAGAGGCCTTCATCGAACTTGACGGCAAGCGGTTCCTGCGTACGGGCGATCTCGGCTATCGCGATGCCGAAGGCTATTTCTTCGCCGTCGATCGCCTCAAGCGGATGATCAATGTCAGCGGCTTCAAGGTCTGGCCGGCCGAGGTCGAGGCCGCGATGTATCAGAACCGCGCGATCCGGGAGTGCTGCGTCATCTCGGCGCCGGACGATTACCGCGGCGAGACCGTCAAGGCGCTTGTCGTGCTGGACGAGGCGGCGCGGGCAACGACATCGCCCGATGACATCGTTGGCTGGGCGCGTGGCGCGATGGCGAGCTACAAGGCGCCGCGCGCGGTCGTCTTCGTCGACCAGCTGCCGCGCACCGCAAGCAACAAGATCAACTGGCGGCTGTTGCAGGATGCCGAATGGGGGCGAACGGCATGAAATCTGCTTGGCTGGAAAACGGACGCAAGGCGGCGCTATGCTGCCGCTACGCCCTTGAAGCTGCGATCCCCAGCCTCGCCAGGAAATTCGTGAAGAGATCAGGAAGTCGCTGATGCGAATCGTCAATGTCGCCGCCGCCCAGATGGGCCCGATCCAGAAAGCCGATAGCCGCGAGGCCGTGGTCAAGCGCATGATCGCGCTGATGGACGAGGCCAAGAGCAAGGGCGCCGACTTGATCGTCTATCCCGAATTGGCACTGACGACGTTCTTCCCGCGCTGGTATGTCGAGGACCGGGCCGAGTTCGACGTCTGGTTCGAGCGGGAGATGCCGAACGCGGCGACAAGGCCGCTGTTCGAGCGTGCCGCGCAGCACGGAATGGCGATGAACTTCGGCTATGCGGAGCTGACGCCCGACGGTCATCACTTCAACACAGCTATTCTCACCGACAAGTCCGACAAGATCGTCGGCAAATATCGCAAGGTCCATCTTCCGGGCCATGTGGAGTACGACACCAGGCGCTCGCACCAGCATCTGGAGAAGCGTTATTTCGAGCCGGGCGATCTCGGCTTCAAGGTCTGGCGCGAGCTCGGCGGCATCATCGGCATGGCGATCTGCAACGACCGCCGCTGGCCCGAGACCTATCGCGTCATGGGCCTGCAGGGCGTCGAGATGGTGCTGATCGGCTACAACACGCCGTCGGTGAATGCGGAGAAGAGCGAAGAGGGCGTCGAGAAGCGCCTGTTCCACAACCGCCTCTCGGTGCAAGCCGGTGCCTACCAGAACGCGACCTGGGTCGTGGCGGTGGCCAAGGCCGGCGTCGAGGACGGCCACCCGCTGTTCGGCGGGAGCCTGATCGTCGATCCCAATGGCGAGATTGTTGCGGAAGCCAAGACGGACGAGGACGAGGTCCTGGTCCACGCTTGCGACCTCGATGCGACGACCTTCGGCAAGACCACGATCTTCGATTTCGCCCGGCATCGCCGCATCGAGCACTACGGCCTGATCACCAGCCAGACCGGCGCGGTGCCGCCGCCGGAGACGTGACGCCGATGGCTGACAAGGGCATCTCCCTGCGCGAGCTCGACGCGCGTGACCGCTACAAGCTGCTCTGCGGCGTTGTGGTGCCGCGGCCGATCGCGCTGGTGACGACGCTGGACGAGAACGGAGCTGTCAATGCCGCGCCGTTCAGCTTCTTCAATGTCTTCTCGGAAAGCCCCGCGCTGATCGTGCTCGGCCTGCAGCACAAGCCTGATCACAGCCCGAAGGACACGACCCGCAATATCCATCGCGACGGCGAGTTCGTCGTGCACATGGTGGATGAAGCGCTGTCGGTGGCGATGAACGACTGCGCGGTCGATTTCCCCTCCGGCGACAGCGAGGTCGCCGCAACGGGCCTGGCGACGCTTCCGTCGGTGGACGTGAAGGTGCCGCGCCTCGCCGCGGCGCCGTTCGCACTGGAATGCCGGCGCCATGTGGTGCTGACCTTCTCGCCCGATCGCGAGCTCCTGGTCGGCGAAGTCTTGCGTGTTCACTCCCGCGAGGGCCTTGTCGACGAAACCAACATGTATGTCGATCTCGCGGCCTACCGGCCGATCGGTCGCATGTTCGGCAATCTCTACACCACGCAGCGGGACACCTTCGCACTTGTCCGCGAGAGCCATGCGCAATGGCTCGCCCGGCAGGACGCCAAAGAGCTGAAGGACGCCTAGTGAGCCGAGAACTGCACCGTGCCCAGCGCCATGGTGACGGCCGCCTGCGTCGGGTCGATCACGGGAATGCGCAGCGCCTCTTCCAGGGCACGGCGGTGGCGCGCCATGCCGGCGCAGCCCATCACGACAGCGCGGGCACCGTCCTCGTCGCGCAGCGCGCGGCCGACCTCGATCATCTTGGCAAGCGTGCCTTCGCCCGAAGCGGTTTCGGCGACGCTCATGTTCAGCGGCCGCTCGCCGGAAAAGCGGTCGGTCAGACCCATCTGCCTGAGGTAGCGCATGTGCCGCGGGATCGAACGCTGGGCGATCGCGATGACGCCAAAGGTCTCCGCGCGGGAAAGCGCCGTCAGCACGCCGCACTCGGCGATGCCGAACACGGGGCGGTCGGTGCCTTCGCGGCAGACCTGAAGCCCGGGATCGCTGTAGCAGGCGATGACGAAGGCGGCCGAACTGTTGTCGCTTTCGACGAGCTTTCGCAGCGGCATCGCGACGCTGTCGGCGTCCGCCTGGCTTTCGATGCCGAAGGGCCCCTCGGCCAGCGTCTGGCAGACCACTTCGGGCCCGCCCTCGAAGTCGAGCGGCTTCAGCGCGTCCTCCAGCCCTTGCGTAACCTTGTGGTTGGAGTTCGGGTTGATGACGAGAATGCGCGGCCGGGACATGATGGTCTTCCTGCAAAATGGAGATCACTTGTTTCAGGCATATCATGGAGTGCCTCATGACTGAACCAGTTTACGACCTGATCATCCGCGGCGGCCGCGTCGCCACCACCACCGACGTGTTCGAGGCCGACGTCGCCATCTCCGGCGAGACCATCGCGGCCGTCGGGAAGGGCCTTCCCCCCGCCAAGCGCGAGATCGACGCGCGCGGCAAGCTGGTGCTGCCCGGCGGTGTCGACAGCCACGCCCATATCGAGCAATTGTCGGCCGCCGGCATCATGAATGCCGACACCTTCGAGAGCGCGACCGTCTCTGCCGCTTTTGGCGGCACCACCACGGTGATTCCGTTTGCCGCCCAGCATGTCGGGATGAAGCTGCCGCAAGTGGTTGAGGACTATCACGCGCTCGCAAAGAAAGGTGCCGTAATCGACTACGCCTTTCACATGATCATTGCGGACGCGACGAAGGAAACGGTCGAGGAGCACATTCCCGCGCTGGTGAAGCAGGGCCATGCCTCGATCAAGATCTTCATGACCTATGATCGCCTGAAGGTGGACGACGAGCCATTGCTCGACATTCTTCTGGCCGCGCGCCAGTCCGGCGCGATGCTGTGCGCCCATGCCGAAAATCACGGCATCATCGCCTGGATGGTGAAGCGGCTGCTGGCGCGCGGCTACACCATGCCGAAATACCACGCCGTCAGCCACGCCCGCGTGTCGGAGGCGGAAGCCTTCACCCGGCTGATCGGCATGGCTGCGCTGATCGACCAGCCGATCATGATCTTCCACGTCTCGACCGCCGAAGGCGCCAAGGTGATCCGCGACGCGCGCGGGCAGGGGCTCAAGGTCTTCGCCGAGACCTGTCCGCAATATCTGTTCCTCACGGCAGGCGATCTCGACAAGCCCGGCGCGGAAGGCGCCAAATGGATGTGCAGCCCGCCGCCGCGCACGCATTCGGACCAGGAGGCGCTGTGGCAGGCGCTGTCGCTCGGCGATCTCCAGACCATTTCGTCGGATCACGCGCCGTATCGCTATGACGAGACCGGCAAGCTCCGCGCCGGTCCCAATCCGAACTTCAAGCAGGTCGCCAACGGCCTGCCGGGACTGGAGCTGCGGCTGCCGCTGTTGTTCGACGCGATGGTGTCGAAGGGACGCTTGGGCCTCGAAAAGTTCGTCGAGCTGACCGCGACGGCGCCGGCAAAGATCTACAATCTGCATCCGCGCAAGGGCTCGATCGCCGTCGGCGCCGATGCCGACATCGCGATCTGGGATCCGAACCGCGAGGTCACGATCGCGGACGAGATGATGCATGACCTCACCGGCTACACGCCGTTCGCGGGCCGCAAGCTGAGGGGCTGGCCGGTGTCGGTATTATCGCGCGGTCGCGTGATCATCGAGGGCAACAAGTGTCTCGCGAGCGCGGGCAGCGGAAAATTCCTGGCGCGCAGCGGCGGCGAGGCGGCGAAGCCGACCGGCCGGCTCGTCGCCGACATGGATCCGGAACGGAACTTTGGGGCAAAACTGCTGTGATGGCGGATCGCGCGCGATGAAGATCGTCATCTTCGGCGGCACCGGCTTTGTCGGCCTCAACCTGGCGGAGGCGTTGCTCGCGCGCGGCCACGACGTGACGCTGTATGATCGTTCGCCGCTGCCGCCGGCCGCGCAGCGATCCCTGCTGGATTTTCGGGAGCGGTTCCGAATCGTTCAAGGCGATATCACCGACGCGGCCGGTATCGATACCCTCATCGCTGAAGGCTGGGACGCAATCGTGCTGGGGGCGGCCATCACCGCCGGGGATGATCTCGAGAGGGCGTCGCCCGCGCGCGTTCTCGAGATCAACGTCATGGCGCAGATCCCGATCCTGCAGGCGGCGATCCGTCACGGCGTTCGCCGCGTCGTCAATCTGTCCTCGGCGTCCGCCTATGGCGCCGCAGGCCAGCGTCACCAAGTCCTGGACGAGGAAACGGCCTGCGATCCCGTCTCGTTCTACGCCATCAGCAAATTCACCTCGGAGCGCTCCGTCGCGCGCCATGCTGAGCTCTTTGGCGGCGATTTCCTCAGCGTGCGGCTGAGCGCCGTGTTTGGCCCGTGGGAGCGGGCCGGCGCTCTGCGCGATACGCCCAGCCTCCAATTCCAGATCCTGGCGGCGTTCGCCCGCGGCGAGCCGGCGATCATGCCGGGACCAGGCCTTAAAGATTGGACCTACGCGGTCGACGCGGCCGAGGCCGTGGCTGTGCTGATCGAGGCCGAGCGGCCACGCCATCGTCTCTACAACATCTCCAGCGGCGCAGCCTGGTCGGCGCTGCAATGGGGCGAGGCCTTTGCGGCACTTCATCCCGGCCTGCACTGCCGGCTGGCGGTGCCCGGAGAAAGCACGGTTATCAAGCTCCATGGGGGTGATCGTGCACCGCTCTCGGTTGCACGGATGGCCGACGAATTCGGCTGGCGCGCGCGGTTCGGCTGCGCCGAGTCCGCTGCTGCGATGAACGCCTGGTGGGTGCAGCACAAGGAGGGGATCTGATATGCGGCTGCAGGGACGCACCGCCATCATCACCGGGGCCGGCTCGGGCATTGGCCGCGCCAGCGCAAAACTGTTTGCAGAAGAAGGAGCGCGCCTCGCTCTGGTCGATCGCGATGCCGCGGGGCTCCAGGAAACGCTTCGCCTGCCGGGCGAAGCAACGACGCATGTCGGCGACGTCGGCGATGCCGCATTCGCCGAAACTGTTGTCGGCGAGGTCATCGCGCGGCACGGTAGGCTCGATATCCTGATGACGGCAGCAGGCTTTTCCTGCGGCGGCACCGTGTTGACGACGAGCCCGGAAGACTGGGATGCGGTGTTCCGCGCCAATGTCGGCGGCACATGGCTGTGGGCGCGGGCGGCGGTGCCGCAGATGCAGCGGCAGAACAGCGGCTCGATCATCACGCTGGCATCGCAGCTTGCGATCGCCGGCGGCAGGGGCAACAGCGCCTATATCGCTGCCAAGGGCGCGATCGTCAGCCTGACCCGGACGATGGCGGTGGATTTCGCAACGGACGGCATCCGCGTCAACGCCATCGCGCCGGGCGCGATCGATACGCCGATGCTTCGCCGCAGCTTCGCCCGTCACGCCAATTCCGAGGAAGTGCGCGAGGCCTCGCGCAACCGCCACGCCATGAAGCGGTTCGGTCAGGCGGAGGAGATCGCCCAGACCGCGCTGCATCTCGCCAGCGATGCGTCCTCGTTCACGACCGGCACCGTGATGGTGGTCGACGGAGGCTGGCTCGCGGCATGAGTGAGGCGCTCACCCAGCTCGAAGCGGACGTGCGCGCCGATCTCGCTCGGATCGCGCATCCCGGTGCCGCATGGCTCGAACCGAAGACCGGGCCGGACGGCAATCCTGCGCTGGATGTGCTCATCATCGGCGCCGGCCAATCCGGCATCGCCATCGGCTTCGGCCTGATGCGCTCCCGCGTCAGCAACATCCTGCTGATCGACAAGGCCGAGGAGGGCAAGGAGGGCCCGTGGCTCACCTATGCCCGGATGCCGACGCTGCGCAGCCCGAAGGATTACACCGGGCCCGATCTCGACATCCCGAGCCTCACCTACCAGTCCTGGCACGAAGCCCGGTTCGGCAAGGAGAGCTGGCAGACGCTCGATCTGATTCCGCGCGCGCACTGGGCCGAGTACCTGCTCTGGCTGAGGCGCACGATCGGCTTGCCGGTATGCAACGGCTGTGAGCTCCTGGAGATTGCGCCAGCGGCCGACGGCCTGCTCGCCGCGCGCGTGAAGCATGCCGCAGGGGTGGAGACGCTTTATGCGCGCAAGATCGTGCTGGCGACGGGGCAGGAGGGCATGGGCTGCTGGATGATCCCGGCGCAGCTAGCGCATCTGCCGGCGAGCTCGATCGCGACCGTCGCCGACGACATCGATTTCGAAAGCTTGCGTGGCAAGCGCGTGGCCGTGATCGGTGCCGGCGCATCCGCCTTCGACAATGCGGCCACCGCGTTGGAGGCGGGTGCTGCCGAGGTGCACCTGCTGTGCCGCCGGACGCAGATCCAGGTGATCCAGCCCTATCGCTGGCTGACCTTCCGCGGCTTCCTGCGCCATCTCAGCGATCTCGACGATGCCTGGCGCTGGCGCTTCATGCGCAAGGTCCTTGAGATGCGGGAAGGATTTCCGCAACCAACATATGACCGCTGCGCGCGGCACGCCAATTTCATCCTGCACGAGGGTGCGCCGGTTGAGGCGGCGCGCGAGACAGGCAAAGCGATTGAGTTGCAGACGCCGCGGGGCGCCATCACCGCCGATTTCGTCATTTGCGGCGCAGGCATCGACATGGACTTTGCCGGGCACGGCGAACTCTCCAGGTTTGCCGGCAACATCGCCACCTGGGCCGACCGCTACCAGCCGCCGGAGGGCGACCGCAATGAACGGCTCGGCCGCTTTCCTTATCTCGCCGACGACTACGCCTTCACCGAGCGCGTGCCCGGCAAGACGCCGTGGATCTCCGACATCCATCTCTTCGCCATCGCCTCCACCATGAGTTTTGGTGCCTCGGGATCGTCGATCAACGCGATGACCACCGCAGTGCCCAAGCTCGTGAATGGCCTGACACGCGGCCTGTTTCGCGCCGATGTCGAGCGGCACTGGGCCTCGCTCAGCGCCTACGACGTGCCGCAGGCGGTGGTTGCGCGGTCGGCGCGAAAGACGGAGGAGCAGCGATGATCATCCATGCCCCGCCGCAGCGAAGATTGGCGCGCAACTTGCTTCTTTCTTGACCAGCCTTGGCGACCTTCCTGTTCGACAATTCAAGGGAAAACGAATGCGTTTTGTGTCTTTCAGATCCGCGACCACGATCCTCGCCACCACCGCGCTGTTGCTGATCGCGACCGCGCCGTCGCATGCGCAATCCAGGGCGGAAACGCTGCGCTATGTGACCGGCGCATCGGTCAACACGCTCGATCCAAACATCCCCGGCGCGACCCGCGAGTCCTTCGGGCTCAGCATGAGCACTTACGATCGGCTGGTGTCGTTCGGTCGCAAGCAGCTCAACGGCAAATGGGTGTTCGATCTCGACACCATCAACGGCGAGCTCGCCGAATCCTACGACGTCAGCCCCGATGGCCTGAAGATCACCTTCCGCCTGCGCAAGGACGCCAAGTTCCAGGACGGCTCGCCCGTGACGGCGGACGACGTGAAGTGGTCGCTCGACCGCTGCGTCACCGCGCCGATCCTCGGCAAGGCGCAGCTGCTGACGGGATCGCTCACCTCGGCCGACCAGTTCAAGGTGATCGATCCCCTGACAATCGAGGTGACGCTGCCGAAGCCCGACAAGCTGGCGCTGCCGAATCTCGCTACTGTCTATCCGATGATCATCAACTCGAAGCTGGCCAAGGAGCATGCGACGGCGGACGATCCGTGGGCGATGGCCTGGCTGAAGGAACACACCGCCGGCAGCGGCGCCTATGTGATCGAGAGTTTCAAGCCCGGCGAGCAGGTGACCCTCAAGCGCAACGAGGCCTGGAATCGCGGTTCTCCCGACCGGCCCGCCTTCTTCAAGCGCATCATCGTGCAATCGGTGCCGGAGCCGGCGACCCGCGCCAATCTGGTCGAACGCGGCGATGCCGATATCGTACTCGATCTGCAGGCGAGCGACGTCCAGTCGCTCGAAGCCAAGGGCAAGCTGAAGGTGGTCTCGACGCCGCAATACAACGCGATCACCTACGTCTCGATGAACAACCAGATCCCGCCGTTCGACAACGTCAACGTCCGCCGCGCCATCGCGTTCGCGCTGCCCTACGAGGACATGTTCAAGGCTGCCTTGTTCGGCCGCGGCATGCCGCTGTACGGCGCCAGCTGGCCGGACGGCAAACCGCTGAACGGAATCTATCCGTTCCAGCAGCCGGTCAAGCTCGACCTCGACAAGGCAAAGGAATATCTCAAGGCCGCCGGATTCCCGGAGGGCTTCTCGACCACTTTCAGCTTCAATGTCGGGTGGGCCTCCCAGGCGGAGCCGATGGCGGCGCTGATCAAGGAGTCGCTCGGCAAGATCGGGATCAAGGTCGACATCCAGAAGCTGCCTGACGCGCAGATGTCGACGCTGATCAACGAGAAGAAGCTGCCCTTCTTCACCGAAGGCATCGTCGCTTGGCTGCCTTCGACGGACTACTTCTACCGCAACTTCTATACCGGCAATCAGCGCTGGAACTACTCGTCGATCAACAATCCCGACCTGGTCGCGATCGCGCAGGGAGCCCGCTTCGAGCCGGACAAGGCCAAGTACGAGGAGGCCGGCCGCAAGCTCAATGCGATGCATTTCGACCTGATGCCGCAGATCATGCTGTGGCAGCCAAATCAGGATGCGGTGATGGCGGCCACCGTCGAAGGCTACACTTACGAGTTCCACCGCCAGGTCGACTATCGCAACCTGAGCCGCAAGTAGCTTCCGAAAGCAGGAGAGGTGCCGAAAAGTGAAGACCGGTCTTGGTGCAACGATAGTGAGAGCGGGCAGGCGGCTTCTGTCGTCGCTGCCGGCATTGTTCGGTGTGCTGGTCTTCACCTTTCTCCTGATGCGCGTCCTGCCCGGCGACCCCGCGGTATTCTTCGCCTCGGGGCCCAATGCCGGCAAGGAGGAGATCGAGCAGATCCGCAGGCAGATGGGGCTCAACAAGTCGGTGCCGGAGCAGCTCGTGTTTTATCTCTCCGACATCGGCCACGGCAATCTCGGCCGCTCCATGATGACGGGACAGCCCGTGCTCAAGGACCTGCGCGAGCGGCTGCCGGCCTCGCTGGAGCTCACCTTTACCGCGCTCCTGATCGCGCTGATCGCGGCGGTGCCGCTCGGCGTGGTCGCGGCCTTGCGGCCCGGATCGATCGTCGACCATGGCGTGCGGCTGTTCTGCGCGCTCGGTGTCTGCGTGCCGACCTTCGTCTCGGGACTGCTGCTGATCTACGTCTTCTACTATCTGCTCGGGCTCGCGCCTGATCCGACCGGGCGGATCGACGTCTTCACCTCGCTGCCGCCGCAGCACACCGGTTTTCTCTCCATCGATTTCCTGCTCGCGGGCGATTTCGAGGGCTGGTGGGCGGCCTGCAAGCAGTTGGTTCTGCCGGCGGTGAGCATGGCCCTGTTCGTGATTGCGCCGCTGGCGCGGATCACGCGCGCGTCGATGCTGGTCTCGCTCGGCAGCGATTTCGTGCGCACCGCGCGCTCGATCGGATTGTCCTGGCGCAAGGTGGTCGTGACCTACGCGCTGCGCAATGCGATCCTTCCCGTCATCACCATCGCCGGCATCGTGTTCTCGACCATGCTGGGTGCCAACGTGCTGGTGGAGAAGGTGTTCTCCTGGCCGGGCGTCGCCTCCTACGCGCTCGATGCGCTGCTGTCCTCCGACTATGCGCCGGTGCAGGGCTTCGTGCTGCTGATGGCCAGCCTGTTCGTGCTGGTCAATCTCGTGGTCGATATCTGCTACGGCATCGCCGATCCCAGGGTGTCGATCGAATGACCAGTGCAACCCTTCGCCACTCGGTCTGGATCCTGCGCGGCAATCCGCTCACGGCCGTCGCTGCGGCCGGGGTGACGCTGTTCGTCCTGGTCGCGATCTTCGGACCGTGGATCGTGCCTTACGATCCCGTAGCCTCGAACGTCTCGGAGGCGTTGCAGCCGCCGAGCGCGACGCACATTGCCGGTACGGACCAGCTCGGGCGCGACGTGTTCAGCCGTCTCATCATCGCCGCGCGGCTCGACCTTGCCATCGCGGTCTCCGCGGTCGGAATCTCCTTCGTGATCGGGGCCGTCGTCGGCGCATTCTGCGGCTATGCCGGCGGCCGGCTCGATCGCGCCGTCGGCCGTTTCGTCGATGTGATGATGGCGTTCCCGCTGTTCGTGCTGGCGATGGCGATGGTGGCTGCGCTCGGCAACCGGATCGAGAACATCGTGATCGCGACCGCGATCATCAATCTTCCCTTCTACATCCGCTTTGCACGGGCCGAGGTCAACGTCAGGCGCAATGTCGGCTGGGTCGAGGCCGCACGCGCCTGCGGCGAGAGTCATTTTTCCGTGGTGCTGCGCTTCCTGCTGCCGAACATCCTGCCGGCGATGGCGGTGCAGATCTCGCTCAATCTCGGCTGGGCGATTCTGAACGCGGCGGGCCTGTCCTTCATCGGCCTCGGCGTCAAGCCGCCGACGCCGGAATGGGGCATCATGGTCGCCGAAGGCGCGCGCTTCATCTCGACCGGACGGTGGTGGCTGGTGGCCTTTCCGGGCCTCGCGCTGATGATGGCGGTGCTGTGCTTCAATCTCCTCGGCGACGGGATGCGGGACATTCTCGATCCCCGGATGCGCACATGAGCGAGGACCTGCTCAGGATCGACGACCTCCACGTCGCCTTCTCAACGCGGCGCGGAATGGTCGAGGCTGTGCGCGGCGTGACGCTGACCGTCAAGGCCGGCGAGATGCTCGGCCTCGTCGGCGAGAGCGGCTCGGGCAAGTCGGTCACCGGCTTTGCGACGACGCGGCTGCTCGATGCCGCCGGGCGCGTCACCGGGGGCAAGATCCTGTTTCGCGGGCAGGACGTCACAAAGCTCAGGGGCGATGACCTCCGCCAGCTCCAGGGCGCCGCGATGTCGATGATCTTCCAGAACCCGCGGGCGGCGCTCAATCCGATCCGCGCCATCGGATTGCAGATTGCGGATGCGATCCTCACGCACAAGCGCATCTCGAAGGAGGCCGCGCGCGCCGAGGCGCTGGACCTGCTGCGCGCGGTCCAGATCCGCGATCCCGAGCAGCGGATGAACGCCTATCCGCACGAGCTCTCGGGCGGCATGTGCCAGCGCGTCATGATCGCGATTGCGATCTCCTGCAATCCTGCTCTGCTGATCGCCGACGAGCCGACGACCGGGCTCGACGTGACCACGCAGAAGGTGGTGATGGATCTCCTGGCGGACATTGCCGCCGCGCGAGGCATGGCGACGATCTTGATCACGCATGACCTCGGCCTCGCCGCGCGCTATTGCCGCCGCATCGCCGTGATGGAGCGTGGCCGCATCGTCGAGGAGGCGAGCCCCGGCAAGCTCTTCAGCGCGCGGCAGCACGCCTATACGAGGCGCCTGGTCGCGGCATCGCCGACGGCGACGTCACGGATCGAAGACCTCGTGACTGAGGAGGAGAGAGAGCGTTACAACGCCGTTCTCGACAAGCCACGGCCGGTGCTGCCACATGGCACACCGCCGCTGCTGGAAGTGCGGAAGCTCGCGAAGCGCTTCGACCAGGGCTCCGCCGCGGTTGCCGACTTCTCGATGACCATGGCCGGCGGCGAGAGCGTCGGTCTGGTCGGCGAGTCCGGCTCCGGCAAAAGCACGACGTCGCGGATGATCTGTCGCCTGATCGACCCGAGCGAAGGCGACATCGTGTTCGACGGGCAATCGATCGGCCACGTGGCGTCGCGTGATTTTCACCGCTCGCCGCTCCGCAAAGACATCCAGATGGTCTTTCAGGATCCGAACGAGAGTCTCAACCCGCGCTTCACGGCGTTCGATTGTATTGCCCATCCCTTGATGCGGCTCGACGGAATGCGCACGGGTGAGGCGCTGCGTCAGCGTGTGGAAGAATGCGCGCAACGGGTTGGACTGCCGCTTGATCTGCTGCCGCGGTTTCCGCATCAGCTCTCCGGCGGGCAGAAAGCCCGTGTCGGTATCGCTCGCGCCATCGCCTGCCGGCCGCGGCTCCTGGTGCTGGACGAGCCGACCGCCGCGCTCGACGTTTCCGTGCAGGCCGTGGTGTTGCAGCTGCTCGACCGCCTCAGGCGCGAGAACGACATCGCGCTGCTGTTCGTCAGCCACGATCTCAACGTGGTGCGCATGCTCTGCGACCGCACCATCGTGCTGCGCAATGGCGGCATCGTCGAGCAGGGCGAAAGCCGGGCGCTGTTCGACAATCCGAAGACCGACTACACGCGCAAACTGGTCGAGGCGATCCCGCACATCGAGACCGGACCGACGCTGGCGGCCGCTCTTTGAAGCCTGGACCGGCCAAAAAGAGCGATGTGATCCGACTGGCGAGGCCCATTAGTGGCATACCATTTGCTTGCAAATGGGCTCGGTTTCACTTGCCCTTTGCCAATGAATAGCTGGCATCACGGCGTTTCTGGGAGGACTTCATGGATCGCAGGACGGTATTGAAGGGACTGGCGGGCGCGGGCGGTCTGGCATTGACGGGAGGCCTGTCGGCCCCGGCGATCGCCCAGGGCGCGGCTGCACGCACCCTGCGTTTCGTGCCGCAGGCCAATCTCGCCAATTTCGACCCGATCTGGGGCACGCAATATGTCGTGCGCAATGCCGCTGCGATGGTCTGGGACACGCTCTACGGCATCGATTCCTCGTTCCAGCCGCAGCGGCAGATGGTCGAGTCCGAGGAAGTGACCGACGACGGCACGACCTGGACGTTCAAGCTGCGGCCCGGCCTCAAGTTCCACGATGGCGAGCCGGTGCTCAGCAAGGACGTCGTGGCAAGCCTGACGCGCTGGTCGGCGCGCGATCCGATGGGCCTGATGATCAAGGCGCTCCAGCAGGAGCTCACGGCCGTCGACGACCGCACCTTCAAATGGGTGCTGAAGCAGCCCTTCCCGAAATTGCTTTACGCGTTGGGCAAGAACAATTCGCCTTGCGGCTTCATCATGCCGGAGCGCATCGCGCAGACCGATCCGTTCAAGCAGATTTCTGAATATATCGGCTCCGGTCCGCTGAAGTTCGCCAAGAGCGAGTGGGTCCCCGGTGCGAAGGCCGTTTTCGAGAAATTCGCCGACTATTCACCGCGGCAGGAGAAGTCGTCATGGCTGGCCGGTGGCAAGCAGGTGATGGTCGACCGCGTCGAGTGGGTGATCATGCCGGATCCGGCAACCGCGGCGGCCGCGTTGCAGAACGGCGAGATCGACTGGTGGGAGAACCCGATCGCGGATCTCGTTCCAGTTCTGAAGAAGAACAAGAATATCAGCGTCGATATCGGCGATCCCCTCGGCAATATCGGCTCGTTCCGCATGAACTTCCTCTATCCGCCGTTCAACGACGTCAAGGCGCGGCGCGCGGTGCTGATGGCGCTCAGCCAGGAAGACTACATGCGCGCGATCGTCGGCGACGACAATTCGTTGTGGAAGCCGCTGCCCGGCTACTTCACGCCGGATACGCCGCTCTACACCGAAGTGGGCGGCGATATCCTGAAGGGCAAGCGCGATCTGGACGCGGCCAAGAAGCTGCTCGCCGAGAGCGGCTATTCCGGTCAGCCGGTTACGTGCCTGGTGGCCCAGGACCAGCCGATTACCAAGGCACAGGGCGACGTCACGGCGGATCTGCTGAAGAAGCTCGGCATGAATGTCGACTTCGTTGCAACCGATTGGGGTACGGTCGGCTCCCGCCGCGCGCAGAAGACGCCTCCGGGACAGGGCGGCTGGAACATGTTCCACACCTGGCACGCAGGCGCGGATTGCGTCAATCCGGCTCCCTACACCGCCATTCGTGCTAACGGCGACAAGGCCTGGTTCGGCTGGCCCACCAGCGCGGCCACCGAAAAGGAGGTCGCCTCGTGGTTCGAGGCCAAGAACCTCGACGAGGAGAAGGCCGCCATCGGCCGCCTCAACAAGGCGGCGATCGATGACGTCGTCTACGCGCCGACCGGTTTCTTCCTGAGCTACACCGCGTGGCGCAAGAACGTCTCCGGCGTTGCCAAGGGACCGCTGCCGTTCTTCTGGGGCGTGTCGAAGTCCGCATGATCGTGCGCTGAGGCCAGATGCTCTCCTACATCCTCCGTCGCATCGTCGCGACCTTGCCAGTCATGGCGATCGTCGCGCTGTTCGTGTTCAGCCTGCTCTACATCGCGCCGGGCGATCCGGCCGTGGTGATCGCGGGCGACCAGGCGAGTCCGGAGGATGTGGAGCGCATCCGGCAGAGCCTCGGCCTCAACCGGCCGTTCCTGGTCCAGTTCGGAAGCTGGGTCTGGCGCATCCTGCACGGCGATCTCGGTACCTCTATCTTCACCAATCTGCCGGTCTCGGCGATGATCGGGCAGCGTCTCGGTCCGACGCTGTCGCTGATGATCGTCACGCTGCTGCTCACGATCGTGGTGGCGGTGCCGCTCGGCGTGGTGGCGGCGTGGAAGGCCGGCAGCCTGATCGACCGCGTCATCATGGGCTTTGCCGTGTTCGGATTCTCGCTGCCCGTGTTCGTGGTCGGTTACATGCTCGCCTACGTCTTCGCGCTGGAGCTCGAATGGCTGCCGGTGCAGGGCTATACGCCGCTCGCGCAGGGCTTCTGGCCGTGGCTCGAGAACCTGATCCTGCCGGCGATCGCGCTCGGCTGCGTCTATATCGCGCTGGTCGCACGCATCACGCGGGCAGCCATGCTCGAAGTGCTGCAGCAGGACTATGTCCGCACCGCCAAGGCCAAGGGACTCGGGCAGGGCGGCATCCTGTTCATTCACGCGCTGAAGAACGCGGCGGTACCGATCGTGACCGTGATCGGGATCGGCATCGCGCTCCTGATCGGCGGCGCGGTCGTGACCGAGAGCGTGTTCGCGATCCCCGGCCTCGGTCGTCTCACGATCGATGCGATCCTGCGCCGCGACTATCCGGTGATCCAGGGCATCGTGCTGCTGTTCAGCTTCGTCTACGTCCTCGTCAATCTGATGATCGACGTCGTCTACACGCTCGTTGACCCGAGGATCCGCTATTGACCGATACCACCGTCAATCCGCAATCGCTTCCGGCCGGCCTCGTCGTCGCGCCGCAGCTGCCCGAGATCCTGCGGCCGGTCGTAATCCGGCGCGGCCTCGTCGGCCTCCTGCGCGGCCATCCGACGGTCGCGATCGGCGGCGCGCTGCTGCTGACGCTCGTGCTGATCGCGGTCTTCGCGCCTTATCTCGGCACGGTCGACCCGACCGCGCTCGCGCCCGCCAAGCGCACCCGGGCGCCGTCGGCCGATTTCTGGTTCGGCACCGACGTGCTCGGCCGCGACATCTATTCCCGCGTGCTGTTTGGCGCGCGCGTTTCGCTCACGGTCGGGCTGTCGGTCGCGATCTTCGCATCTGCGGCGGGTCTCGCCATCGGCATGATCGCCGGATTCATCCGCTGGGCCGACGGCATCCTGATGCGGTTCATGGATGGCTTGATGTCGATCCCGCCGATCCTGCTCGCGATCGCGCTGATGGCGCTGACGCGCGGCAGCGTCGGCAACGTCATCCTGGCGATCACCGTTGCCGAAATCCCGCGCGTCTCGCGCCTCGTGCGCAGTGTGGTGCTGTCGCTTCGCGAGCAACCCTATGTGGATGCGGCCGTGGCCTGCGGCACGCGCTCTCCAATGATTATCCTCCGCCATATCCTGCCCAATACGGTCGCGCCGATGCTGGTGCAGGCGACCTATATCTGCGCCAGCGCCATGATCACCGAGGCGATCCTGTCCTTCATCGGCGCCGGAACGCCGCCGACCATCCCGTCCTGGGGCAACATCATGGCCGAGGGCCGCGCACTGTGGCAGGTGAAGCCCTATATCGTGTTCTTCCCGGCGGCGTTCCTGTCGGTCACCGTTCTCGCGGTGAATTTGCTCGGCGACGGCCTTCGCGATGCGCTCGACCCGCGCATGGCCAAGAGTCTGTGATGTTGCCTGTGATGGATCGAGGCTGATCGCGATGGCTTTGCTCGAAGTCGAGAACCTCCAGACCCATTTCCGCACCCCCAGCGGCGTCAATCGCGCGGTCGACGGGGTTTCCTTCCATGTCAACGAGGGCGAGACGCTCGCCATCGTCGGCGAGTCCGGCTGCGGCAAGTCGGTGACCTCGATGTCGCTGATGCGACTGATCCCGGAGCCCCCGGGCAGGATCGCAGGCAGCATCCGCTTTGCGGGCAGGGACCTGCTGCAGCTGTCCGACCGCGAGATGCGCGCGATCCGCGGCAACGACATCTCGATGATCTTCCAGGAGCCGATGACGAGCCTGAACCCGGTGCTCACCGTCGGCCGCCAGATCCGCGAGACCCTGATGATCCATCAGGGCCTCGACAAGCAGAAGGCAGAAGCGCACGCGATCGAGATGCTGACGCTGGTCGGCATTCCCGAGCCGAAACGCCGGGTGCGCGAATATCCGCATCAGCTTTCCGGCGGCATGCGTCAGCGCGTCATGATCGCGATCGCGCTCGCCTGCAATCCGAAGCTTCTCATTGCGGACGAGCCGACAACCGCGCTCGACGTCACGATCCAGGCGCAGATCCTGAAGCTGATGCTCGATCTGAAGCACCGCGTGGGTGCTGCGATCATCCTCATCACCCACGATCTCGGCGTCGTCGCCGAGATCGCCGAGCGTGTCATGGTGATGTATGCCGGCCGCAAGGTCGAGGAGGCGCCGGTGGCCGAGCTGTTCCGTTCGCCGCGTCATCCCTATACACAGGGTTTGCTTGGCGCGGTGCCGCGGCTCGGCTCCTCGCTGACGGGAACGGCAAGACGGCTCGCCGAGATTCCCGGGCAGGTGCCGGATCTCCGCAAGCCGATCACCGGCTGCGTCTTCGCCGGCCGCTGCGCGCTCGCGACCGATCTCTGCCGGCAATATGCGCCGGGGCTGGAGGAGAAGGGCCCCCGCCACGTCGCCGCCTGTCATTACGCCGCCAAGGGAGCCATCGCGGCATGAGTCCTCCGCTGCTCCAGGTCAACGACCTCAAGAAGCACTTTCCGGTCAAGACCGGCCTGTTCAACCGCAAGTCGGAATTCGTCTATGCGGTCGACGGCGTGTCGTTCGAGATCGCGCGAGGCGAGACCCTGTCGCTGGTCGGGGAGTCCGGCTGCGGCAAATCGACGGTCGGCCGCGCCATCCTGCGGCTGTTCGAGATCACCTCGGGCCAGGTCATCCTCGACGGCCAGAGGATCGACGACGCCGCGCCGAGCACGATGCGCCAGATGCGCCGGCGCGTGCAGGTTGTGTTCCAGGATCCGTTCTCGAGCCTCAATCCGCGCATGCGCGTGCGCGACATTCTCGCCGAGCCGATCCGCAATTTCGGCCTCGCCAAGTCTGCGGAAGATCTCGAGGTTCGCGTCACGTCGCTGATGGACACCGTACGTCTGCCGCGCGAGGCGCTGAACCGCAGGCCGCACGAATTCTCCGGCGGCCAGCGTCAGCGCATCGGCATTGCCCGCGCGCTCGCGGCCGAACCCGAGCTGATCGTGTGCGACGAGGCGGTTTCCGCGCTCGACGTTTCGGTCAAGGCGCAGATCGTCAATCTGCTGCAGGATCTCCAGAGCGAGTTCGGCCTCGCGCTGCTGTTCATCAGCCATGATCTCGCGATCGTCGAGCACATGACCCATCGCGTTGCGGTCATGTATCTCGGCAAGATCGTGGAAGTGGCGCCGCGCCGGGAGATCTTTGCCGCGCCAAGGCATCCCTACACCAAGGCGCTGCTCTCGGCGGTGCCGCTGCCGGAGCCGGGGGCGCAGCGCAATCCCATCATCCTCAAGGGCGACGTGCCGAGCCCGATCAATCCGCCCAGCGGCTGCCGCTTCCACACCCGCTGCCCCTTTGTCTTCGACCGCTGCCGGACAGAGGAGCCGATGCTGCGCGCGGCGGGAGCCGAGCAATGGGTGGCGTGTCATCTCGAAGAGGCCGCGCCGGCCATGAGCAGTTGAGGGATCTGAAGCCAGTTCGCGTCGAGTTAGTCGCGCCAACGCTTGGGATCGCCTGTGGCCATCCTTCGAGACGCCCGCCGTTGGCGGGCCCTCAGGATGAGGACCGAGTGCGTTGCTCTAGTTTCAACGAGCACCGATGCCGCTTAGCCTCATCCTGAGGGCCCGCCAACGGCGGGCGTCTCGAAGGACGAGGCGCGCGCTCAGCTCGCGCAAAGCACCATATGCGATTGCTCTGACGGAGGACGGGACTGACATCGGGTGATGATGGCATTATGCTCCTGTTTTGCCCGACGAGTCAAAATCACCGCCGATCCGGGGCGGTATCGGCCTCGGATGCGAGGCCGCGCGATGCATCGGAAATTCGTAAGCGAAAACAAGCCCCGCTCTACTGTGCATGGGGTTGTTTTCGCACTTTGTCGTCGCGGGCCTCAACCCTGCCGGCGCAGGAAGCCGGTGATCGTCACCTTGTCCCAGATCCCGGCCGCGGCAAACGGATCGGCGCGATTGAAGGCCTCGACCTCGGCCCGGCCCGGCGCCTCGATCAGGAACAGGCTGCCGATCATGGCCTGGCCGTCATCGGAGACCAGCGGTCCCGGCATCACGATCTTGACGCCGAAGCGCGAGGTATCGCTCAGGAAGGCCTTGTGCGCGTCGTAATTGGCAAGCCGCGTGGGCAGCGCACCGGTGCGGTCGAGGGCGTGAATGGCGAACAGCATGATGGTCTCCGTTTCTTGCTTCAGTTCTTGGGACGGCCGCGGGGGCGGCCGTCCGGACTCGACGTGATCGGGTGGTCTACTTCGCGCCGAGCTTGCCGGCGTCCTCGAAGGTCGGACAGGTCCGCTGCTCCAGCGGGACGTCGAACGGCTGGTAATTGGCCTTGGTGATGACGGTCGGCTTCAGCACGATCTCGCTGATGACAGGCTGATTGCGCAAGGAGCGGATCGCCATCATGGTGCCGAGGCAACCTTGCGCAAAGCCGTTGTAGTCGCCGCTCGCCAGCAGCTTGCCGGATTTGATCGCGTCGATCGCCTCCTTGGTGCCGTTGATGCCGATCACCTGGGCCTTGCGATTGGCCCCGTCGAGCGCCTCGATCGCGCCGACCGCCATGGCGTCGTTGGCGGCGAGCACGCCGTCGATCTGCGAGTTCGACTGCATCAGGTTTTCCATCACCTGGAGCGCCTGGAGCCGCTGATAGTTGCCGGGCTGGGAGGCCAGCAGCTTGGCGCCCGGATTCTCCTTCAGCGCGTCGTTGAAGCCGCGGACGCGGTCGACATTGGTCAGCGAGCCCTTGACGCCCTCGATGATGACGATGTTGCCCTTGCCGCCCAGCGTCTTCAGCAGGAAGCGCGCGGTCTCCAGCCCGAGGCTGTAGTCGTCGGCGCCGACGAAGGACAGGAACTTGCCGCCGGCTGAGCGGTCGGTGATGTTGACGACCGGGATCTTGGCTTCGTTGATCTTCTCGACGCCCGGGACCATCGCCTTGTAGTCGACCGGCGTGAACACGATCGCGCTCGGCTTCTTCACCACGACGTCCTCGATCTGGCTGAGCTGCTCGGGGATCGAGTCCGGCTTGGTCGGGATGTACTGAAGCGTCTTCGCGTTCAGCGTCTTCGCCATGTTGTCGGCGCCGACCCGCACCGTCTGGAAGAACGGATTGGTCTGGTTCTTGGTGAAGACGGCGATGGTCTCGCCGTCGGCGCGTGCCCCGGTGGTGAACGCGGCCGCCATCAGCAGCGGCAGCGTCAGATAGCCAAGTTTCTGTTTCATGTTGCCTCCATCCCTTGTTTTGCTTGTTGGAATTTCAAGAACTCATTGCGCGCGGCGGCGGGTCTTCATGTCGAGCCAGACCGCGAGAATGACGATGACGCCGGTGACGAGCGGCTGCCAGTTGGCGCTGACCGAGAGCAGGTTCATGCCGTTCAGCACCAGGGTGAGGATCAGCGCGCCGATGAAGGTGCCGAACACGGTGCCGACGCCGCCGAACAGCGAGGTGCCGCCGATCAGCACGGCCGCGATCGCGGGCAGCGTCAGGCTCTCGCCGATGTCGGCCTCGGCCGAATTGAGCCGCGACAGGAAGATGATCGAGGCGAGCCCGGCCATGGTGCCCGAGACCGCGTAGACCAGCAGCAAGCGCCGCGCGACCGGGATGCCTGAGAGCCGCGCCGCGACGGGATTGGCGCCGATCGCATAGATCTCCTGGCCCCAGATCGTGCGTTGCGCGAAGAACGTCCCGATCCCGAGAAAGACCAGCAGCAGATAGACCGGGATGGGCAGGCCGAACAGATAGCCGCTGCCGATCTGGCGGAAGCCGGCCGGGAAGCCGTGCAGGGTCTCGCCCGCCATGTACCAGTAGGTGAGGCCGTTCAGCACCCACAGCATGCCGTAGGTGGCGATGAAGGAGGGGATGCGGAGCGCGGTGACCATGATGCCGTTGAGCAGGCCGACGATGCCGCCGCAAGCAAGGCCGGTGAGGATGCCGAGCGCCGGCGAGCCGGTCGTGTGGATCACGGTCCCGGCGATACAGGCGGACAGGGCGACATTGGCGCCGACGGACAGATCGAGGCCGGCGGTCAGCACCACCAGCGTCAGGCCGGAGGCGATGAAGAAGGTCAGGCTCGCCTGCCTGAGCACGTTGAGGATGTTGCCGAGGCTCAGGAAGGAATCGCTGAGCACGGCGAGCACCGCGCAGATCAGGAGCGCCGCCAGCAGGCGGTAGAACACCTGGATCGCGTCCTGCGAGAGGAACGAGCGGGGCGGCGCGATCGCGTCCTTGGTGATGTCGGTCATGCGCGGCTCCTGAGGCCGTCGAGGAACAGGGCAACGATGACGAGCACGCCGACGCTTGCGACCTGCACGGAGGACGGCAGCGAGATCAGGTTCAGCCCGTTGCGCAACACGCCGACCGAGAGGACCCCGAGCAGCGTGCCGAGCAGCCAGCCATTGCCGCGCTCGAACGAGGTGCCGCCGACGGCGACGGCCGCGATGGCATCGAATTCGAGGCCGAGGCCGGCGGTGGGGTGACCGGAGTTCATCCGCGCGGTCATCAGGAGACCGGCGATGCCCGCCATGGCGCCGCCGATCGCGTACACCGCGATCAGGAGCCGGTTCGGCGAGAGGCCGGCATAGCGCAGCGCCTCGCGGTTGCCGCCGAGGGCGAAGATGTAAGTGCCGAACCTGGTATGATAGAGCAGCACGTGGAAGACCGCGTAGGTCACGAGCGCCATCACGATCGGAACGGGGACTCCGAGAAGAGTCGCCGAGTAGATGTCGCGCACGCTGTGGGGAATGCCGACGACGCTCTGGCCGTCGCTGACGATCAGCGACAGCCCCTGCGCCATGCCGAGCGTGCCCAGCGTCGCGACGAAGGGCGGAATGCCCACGATCGCGACCAGCCAGCCATTGGCGAGGCCGAAGGCCGTGCCGACCAGCAGCCCGGCGCCCAAGCCGAGCAGCATCGACTTGGTCGCGAGCGACACGATGGCGACGCAGAGCGAGGTCAGCGTCAGCACCGCGCCCATCGACAGATCCAGCCCCTCCGTCATGATGATCAGCGTCATCGGCAGCGCGAGCATGGTCAGGATGGTCGACTGCACCAGCACGTTGGAGAGATTGGCGACCGACAGGAAGCCGGGTGCGATCACGCTGAACAGCGCGATCAGCAGCACCAGCACCATGGCAACGCCGGGGATGCGCTGCAGCGGATTGGGCTCTGAGACGATCGCGGCTTCACGCATGATGCATCCCCAATCGCACGATGTTCTCCTCCGTCAGTTCGCTGCGCGTCAGGTGCCCGGCAACGCGCCCCTCGCGCATCACATAGGCGCGGTCGCAGACATGGCAGATCTCGACCTGCTCGGACGAGATCATCAAGGCCGCCGCGCCTTCCGCGACGAGGCGGTCGATCAACGCAAAGATCTCGGACTTGGCGCCGATGTCGATGCCTCGCGTCGGCTCGTCGAAGATGAACAGCTTTGAGCCGGCAGCGAGCCACTTGCCGATCACGACCTTCTGCTGATTGCCGCCCGAGAGCAGGCCGACGGTCTGGCGCGCGCTCGGGGTTGCGATGCGGAGTTGGCGGATCAGCCCATCGGCGGTGCGCTGTGCTCTGCGCTGGTCGAACAGCCCGCTCGGGAACAGTCTGCGCAGCGCCGACACCACCAGATTGTCGCTCACCGAGCGCAGCAGCGCCAGGCCCTCGCTCTTGCGGCTCTCCGGGATCAACGCGATGCCGCGGCGGGCGGCGAGGTCCGGCTCGCCGGAAATGGTCTTGCCGTCGAAGATGATCTCACCTGACGTCACGGGATCGGCGCCGAAGATGGCGCGCGCGACCTCGCTGCGGCCGGAGCCGACGAGCCCGCACAGGCCGACGATCTCGCCCCGGCGCACCTCGATATTGATGTCCGAGATGCCGGTTGGCGCGGTCAGACCCTTGACCTCGAGCAGGAGGTCGCCGGGCTTGTCGGCAAAATGCCGCGGATAGGTCATGTCGACGTTGCGGCCGACCATCATGCGCACCAGCTGGTCCGGCGTGACGTCAGCGGGACGGACGCCGTCGATGCGGCGGCCGTCGCGCAGCACGGTGATGCGATCGCCGAGCGCGAACACCTCGGCCATGCGGTGCGAGATATAGACGATGGAGACGCCGTCCGCCTTCAGCCGAGCAATCAGCGCAAACAAGAGCTCGGTCTCGCGGTCGGAGAGCGCCGCGGTCGGCTCGTCCATGACCAGGATACGGGCGTTCTGGCTGATCGCTTTCGCGATCTCGACCATCTGCTGCTGCGCCACGCCGAGCTTGTCGACGGTGGTGGAGGGATCGATGTCGAAGCCGATCGAGTCGAGCACGCGCCTCGCATCAGCCAGGATCTTGCGGCGGTCGATGGTACCGGGGATGCGGCCCTTCGGCTCGCGTCCCAGGAAGATGTTCTGGGCGATGTCGAGATGGGGGACCAGCGAGAATTCCTGGAAGATCACGGCAATGCCGAGCTTCTGCGCGTCCGCGGTGGAGTTGATCGCGACCGTCTCGCCCTTGTAATAGAACTCGCCGGCGTCGGCGCGGTAGGCGCCGCAGAGCACCTTCATCAGGCTCGATTTGCCGGCGCCGTTCTCGCCCAGCAGCATGTGGACTTCGCCGGGGTAGACGGCAAAGGACACGTCATCCAGCGCCTTGACGCCAGGAAACTCCTTGCTGATGCCGCGCAGCTCCAGCAGCGGCGTGGGTGAGGTGACCTCGATCGGGAGCGCGTCGCTCATGACTTTGCACTCATGCCTTGGCTCCGCCTGAAAAGATCTTTCCAGGGTTCATCAGTCCATTCGGATCGAGCGCGGTCTTGATCGACCGCATCACGTCGACGGCCTCGCCGAGTTCGTCGGCGAGATAATCGATCTTGCCGAGCCCGATGCCGTGCTCGCCGGTGCAGGTGCCGTCCATGGCGATGGCGCGGGCGACCATGCGGGCCTGCAGCGCCTTGGCGCCTTCGGTCTCTTCTGGTTTTGTCGGGTCGATCAGGATCAGCATGTGGAAGTTGCCGTCGCCGACATGGCCGACGATGGGAGCGGTGAAGCCCTGCTCGTCCGCGTCGCGCCGCGTCTCGGTGAGGCATGCCGCCAGATTCGAGATCGGCACGCAGACATCGGTGATCACCGCGCGTGCGCCGGGGCGCAGGCCGAGGCCGGCATAGAGCGTGTTGTCGCGTGCGTGCCAAAGCCGGCTGCGATCTTCCGGCGCCTTCGCCCAGGCAAAGCCATGGCCGGCATGATCGGCGGCGATGGCCTGCGCCGCTTCGGCCTGCTCGGCGACGGAGGTCTCCGAGCCGTGGAATTCGAAGAACAGGGTGGGCGCCTCGCGATAGCCGAGCTTGGCGTAGGCATTGATGCCCCGCATCATGACGTCGTCGAGCAGCTCGATGCGCGCCACGGGGATCGCGGACTGGATCACCGAGATCGCGGTATCGACGGCATCGTGCAGGGTGTCGAAGCTGCACACCGCGGCCGAGATGGCCTGCGGCACCGGATGCACTTTCAGCGTGATCTCGGTGATGACGCCGAGCGTGCCTTCGGCGCCGACGAACATGCGCGTCAGGTCGTAGCCGGCGGCCGACTTGCGCGCACGCCGGGCGGTGCGGATCACGCGGCCATCGGCCAGCACGACCTCGAGCGCCATGACGTTGTCCTTCATGGTGCCGTAGCGCACGGCCATGGTGCCGGAGGCGCGCGTCGAGGTCATGCCGCCGATCGAGGCGTCGGCGCCGGGGTCGATCGGGAAGAACAGGCCGGTATTGCGCAGCTCGGCATTGAGCTGCTTGCGCGTGATGCCGGGCTGTACGACGACATCCATGTCGCTGTCGTGCACTGCGAGAACCTTGTTCATGCGCGCGAAGTCGAAGCAGACGCCACCGGCGACCGCGGCCGCGTTGCCTTCGAGCGAGGTGCCGGCGCCGAACGGAACCATCGGCATGCCCGCGCCGGCGCAGAGCTTGACGATGTCCGCGACCTCCTGCGTGGTCTCAGGGAAGACGACGATATCGTGCGGCAGGCTCTGATAGTGCGATTCGCTCTGCCCGTGCTGATCGAGCACGCCGCGCGCAACGCTCGCACGCTGGCCGATCATGCCGGTGAGGCGCTCGGCCAATATATCCGTGCTGACCCGCGGTCCCATCCTTAAGCTCCCGTCTGCTCCCTGCTGCCGGACTCTTGTTGGTCCGTAGCCCAGCTTAAGCGGCTCTCGCGTTGCTCGCGACCTGCTTCAGCCCGAAATCATAGTTGAGATGAAAATACTCGGTGTCCACCATGCGACCATCCGGCGCACGGCCGGCGGGATGACGGACGAATTCCCGGATCAGGCTGTCCTTGACGCCGAACACCACGTCGCTGTCGAGATACTGGTCGCCGGCAACGAAGACGTGCGTCACCAGCTGCTCGAAACCTGGCGCTGAGATCATGAAGTGCACGTGCGCCGGGCGCCAGGGATGGCGTCCCTGCACCTCGAGCATCTCGCCGACCGGTCCGTCATGCGGAATCGGATAGGCCGCCGGCTTGATCGACCAGAAATGGAAGCGGCCGTTGGCATCTGTATGGAAGCGGGCGCGCATCGCGAGATCGCCGATCTTGTCGAGCTGCTGCACGTCGTAATAGCCGTCATCGTCCGAATGCCAGACGTCGACCACGGCGCCCGCGAGCGGCTTTCCGTCGGCGGTCGAGACGGAGCCGGTGACCAACATTGGATCGCCTTCCATAGGGCCGGAGATATCCGCGCCGCTGTCTTCTTCCGGGGCTGCCTGAACGAAGAACGGGCCGAGCACCGTGGTCTCGGTCGCGCCCTCCGGCACCGGATGGTTGATGGCGTCGACCAGCATGGAGACGCCGAGCGTGTCCGACAGCAGGATGAACTCCTGGCGCTTGTCGTCGCACATGTGCCCGGTGCGGGTCAGGAAGTCGATGCCGTACTCCCACTCCTTCTGAGTGGGCCGCACCTCGCGGACGAAGGCGTGAAGGTGGCGCACCAGCGCTTCGCTGACCTGCTTGATCCGCGGGTCGGTTGCGCCGGCGATCCGCTCCAGCACCGCATCCGTGATCGTGTTTTCGTTGAAGTTACGCATGCAGGCCTCCGTTGATCACAGCTTCGGCTCGCCGAGGCCGGACAGCCGTTCGAGATGCTTGACGGTCGCGATGAAGTCGGTGTCGCCGTCGCCCTGTGCGACCAGCGAGCCATAAGTCTCGCGCACTTGGGCGGCTAGCTGGAGCGGCACGCCGACAGCGTGGCCGGCGCCGAGGATGAGGTCGAGATCCTTAGCCATCTGCCTGCAGGAGAAGGTGGACTCGAAGTCGCGAGTCCGCAGTGGCGCTGTCTTGTACTTCACCATCGGCGAGGCAACGGCGCTGTCGTCGAGCACCTTCAGGATGTCCTGCCAGGCGATGCCGCCCTTGCGCGCCAGCGCCAGGCTCTCGGCCATCATCGCGGCCGACACCGCGATCATCAGGTTGACGGACAGTTTTGCGTAGCGGGCTTCCTCTGCCGGCCCCAGATAGGTCTGGGCGCGGGTGAAGGCGGCGAACAGCGGCTTCGCGCTTTCGAAGGCGTCCTTCGGCCCCGACACGAAGCAGGTCAGCGCGCCGGTGTGGACGATGCTGGCATTGCCGGAGACCGGCGAACGGAGATAGGAAATACCGCGCGCCTGCGCCGCGGCGGCAACTTCGGTCGAGGCCTCGACGCTCACGGTGCTGGTCTCGATCAAGACAGCGTCGGGCGCCATCGCGGCGATGAGGCCGGAGGGGCCGAGCAACGCGCCGCGTAACGCCGCGTCATCGGGCAGGGACGTCACAACGGCCGGCTTGCCGCTCACGGCGGCGGCCGGCGAAGCTGCAACCGATACGCCGAGTGCGCGTGCCTCGTCGAGCCGTGCGGCACTCTGATCGAAAGCGGTCACGGCATACCCGGCCTTGATAACGAGCGCCGACATCGGCAGACCCATCTTGCCGATCCCGATGAAAGCAACATTCCTCGAAGCGTTAGTCATTGTTCTTGTCCAATGGCGCTGCTAGGCAGCGCGTCCCTGTCGTTCGATGTCCTGCACCAGCCGCCGGCCGGATTGCGCCAGCAGCTCCTTCTTCGTCTCCAGTCCATCGGCCAGCAACCGGCCGTTACGTTTCTTCCAGGCGCCGCCGATCATCACGGCCTCGATGTTGGCGAGGTCCATCTGCATCACGACGGTGGCGACGGGATCGTGCACCGGGACAAGATTGAGATCGGAGGCGTTGATGATGACGAGGTCGGCGAGCTTGCCCGGTGTCACCGAACCGATCTGCCTCTCGCGGCCGAGCATGCGCGCGCCTTCCGTCGTGATCCAGCGGAGCGCCTCACGCGCGGGGATCGTGGTCGTTGCCGGAATGGTGCCGCTCGTTTGTCGCGACGCCGCATTGTCGAGCGCCCGCTGCATCGAGAGCGCGAGGCGGGCGGCAGAGAAGAGATCGCCTGCCAGCACGGATTCGAGATCGATCCCGATCGTCGGCCGAACGCCGCGCTTGAGGAGGCGTCCGGTGATCGGGAAGCCGTGGCCCTGGATCATCTCGTTCTCAGGCGTCACCGAGAAGGACACGCCGAGATCGATCATCCGGTCCAGGAGTTCATCGGGCAGATCGTTGCCATGGACGATGTTGACGCCCGCGCCGACGAGGCCGGCCTCGATCAGCTTCTCCCAGCCGCCGGGCGTCTTGGCCGGACCGCCGCCCTGATGCATCGATGCGATCAGGTTCAGCTCCCGCGCCAGGCGGAAATCGTGCATGGCGACGTCGAGCGTCGAATAATGCGGACCCAGGATCGCGAGCCCGAGCGTGACGAGGCCGTCGCGGTCGGCGAGGGGACCTGCGAGCAGCCGCTCGACCTCACGGCGCGGATGCGGGATCTCCGAGAAATGCGGCTCGCCCGGTTTCGGCTCTGGCTTGGGCGAGCCGTGGAAGAAGGCGGCACGGATGCCGCTCTCGATCAGGCCGCGCACGGCGGCATCGGTGTGAGCAGGCGTCGGATTGTTGTGGCACCAGTCGACCAGCGTGGTGACGCCGTGGTGGATCTGGTTCAGCGCGCCGACCAGTGTCGCGATATGGATGTCCTCGGGCCGGAATACGGTCGCAAGCCCGGCATGCATGCGGCGGAAATATTCCAGCAGCGTCCAGTTCGCGGCATAGCCACGCAAGCCCGTCTGCCAGGTGTGCATGTGCGCGTTGATCAGGCCGGGGATGACGATGCGCCCGGCGCCGTCGACGATTTCGGTCTCGGCGGCACCGCTGCCGAGCTCGATCGATGGGCGTACGTCGACGATCCGGCTGCCTTCGACCAGCACATCACCGCTCGAAAGGTCGCCGATCGCGTCATCCATGCTGATGACGGTGGCCGATTTGATCAATGTGCGCCGCATCGCTTTCACGCCGCCGCTTTTGCAGTGCCCGGCGGCTCGCCGGCCCAGGCGCGTGCAATCAGGTCGCGGATGGCGTTTCGCTCGAGCGGCCGCGGATTCCAGTAGGCATTGGTGACGGCGAGGTCGGCCGCCTTGTCGATGCCGCTTTGGGGCATGCCGATATCGCGCAGTGCGACCTTCGCACCCAGCCGCTCCGCAAGCTCGAAAAGCCCCTGCGACGGGTCTGCAGCGCCGATCGCGCGCGAGATGCGCGCCATCGCATCGGGCACGGCCGGTGCATTGTAGGCCAGCGCGTGCGGCAGCACGATCGTGTGCGTTTCGGCGTGCGGCAGGTCAAAAGTGCCGCCGAGCGTGTGGCAGAGCTTGTGATGCAGCGCCATGCCGACGGTGCCAAGGCAGACGCCGCACAGCCACGCGCCGTAGAGCGCCTCGGTGCGGGCCTCGCGATCGTCGCTTTTCGCGGCAATGGCGGGCAGGGCTCGCGCCAGCGCGCGGATGCCTTCTTCCGCCATCAGCGACGTCACGGGATTGGCATCGCGCGCGTAGAGCGCCTCGACCGCATGCGCGATCGCGTTGATGCCGGAGGTTGCGGCGAGGCTCGCCGGCAGCGTCAGCGTCAGCTCGACGTCGTAGATCACCGTCTCCGGCAGCACGGCCGCATCGCGGACCGTGGTCTTCAGGCCGTTCTCGGTCTGCCCGACGATCGGTGTCATCTCGGAGCCGGCATAGGTGGTGGGGATGCAGAGCTGGTTGATGCCGGTGCGCAAGGCCAGCGCCTTGCCGAGGCCGGTGGTCGAGCCGCCGCCGAGCGAGACGACGCAATCCGCCTCGCACGCCTTCAGCGCCGCGAGCGCCCGTTCCGTGACCTCGACCGGCGTGTGCATGGTCGCGCCGGAAAACAGGCCGGCATAGAGCGGGCCGAGCGCGGCGCCCAAGCTCTTGCCTTGCGCCTCCTGCTGCGCCGTCGTCAGCACCAGCGCGCGTCTGCCGCCGAGCCGCTCGACCTCGGCCCTGGCGGAAGCCAGCGTTCCGCTGCCGAACACGACGCGGCAGGGCAGGTTTTCGTAGGTGAACGAGCCGATCATGCGCCGGTCTCTTTGATGGGATAATCGACCTGGAAGCGCCCGATCCGCAAGTCGCCCAGCGCCTCGCGGACGCGCAGATGTTCCGGATGGTTGGCGTAGGCGGCAAGCGCCGCCTGGTCGGTAAATTCGGAGAACAGGACGACGTCGCAGGCGTAGTCGACAGCGCTGACATCCATGCCGACTTCGATATGGGTGAGGCCATCGATCCGGCCCTTGAGGCCCTCGAACAGGGACTTGACCTTGACCCGCGCCGCGGTGCGCTCCTCGGGGGTGTCCCCGCGCAGCCGCCACATCACGATGTGCCTGATCGGGCCCGACATTTCCTGATTTCCTCGCCTGCAATTGTGCTTTGTTGGTGCCATTTTGCCTTGCAGAAAGCGGAAATAAAGGTCAAAATTTGTAAGTCTCTTTTCCTTATTTCGCAAAAATGGACCGGCTGCTCCAACTCGAGGTCTTCTCCAAAACCGCTGAGCTCGGCAGCCTTTCCAAAGCTGCCGAAATCCTTCGGATGTCGAACGCGGCCGCGAGCCGTCATCTCAGTGCGCTGGAGGAGCGGCTTGCGGTGCGGCTGATCGAGCGCAACACGCGCCGGCAATGGCTGACCGAAGCAGGACAGGAGCTGCTGCAGCGTTGCAGCACGCTCCTGAACGAGCTCGCCGAGGCCGAGGACGCGGTTTCCGACCGTGCGCTGTCGCCGAAGGGCATGCTGCGCGTGACGAGCTCGCTGTCCTTCGCGATGATCTACCTCGCGCCGATGCTGCCTGCCTTCCGCGCGCTCTATCCTGATCTCAGCGTGCAGATCATCAGCGCAAACCGCTATCTGGACTTCATCGAGGCCGGCATCGACGTCGCGATCCGCACGCGCGAGCACGAGCCGGATTCAAACATCGTCGTTCGCCGCATCGGCCAGATGCACCGCGTGCTCGCGGCGTCGCCGGCCTATCTGGAGAAGCATGGCCGGCCGGAGCACCCGGCCGATCTCGCACGCCACAATATGCTGATCTACAATCTCGCCAACGATCCCTATTCGCTGCGGCTCAGCCAGGGCAGCACGACGCAGACCATTCGGATCGCGCCGACGCTCGACAGTAATGACGGCCAGATCATCTGTGGCGCAGCCCGTGCCGGGTTAGGCATCCTGATCCAGCCGCTCTATATCGTGCAGAGCGATATCGCGGCCGGCCGGCTGGTGCCGGTCCTGATGGGCTGGGAGCTGCCTCTGCTCACCATGAACATCGCCTATCAAAACCGCGTCAGGCTGCCCGCCAAGATCAGGGTCTTTTCCGACTTCCTGGTCAGCCACATCCGCGAGCATTCGCAGCCCGGCATCTGGATCGACGCGGCGAAGTGAGCGGGCAACCCGAGAATTCGGGTCGCCGTGGGCGGATCGGCGAGCGAAACGCAGATCAAACAGCCGAACTCGGGCTGGTTCGCGCAGACACGAGCGTCGACGGAAAGTGACTCGCGAACGCGCGCGTCTTGGGTTGGACGCGCGATCCGTCGATCACTTCGAGCCGGCCGCAGCGGTTCAAGGTATGCAACTTCCTGCCGGGCCATAGCGGTCCGGGCTTCAGAGAGTGGCGGACGATCTGCTTGAACGCCGTCGGCGACAGGTCGACCACCTCCGCCAGTGCGAGCGCCGCGCCGTATCCGTCGGCACAATCCTGGACCGGTCGCCACAATTTGCCATTGAGGGTGACGAAATTCCCCGCCGGCCGCGTGCTTGCGCGGTCGATCAAGACCGGATTGCTGGCGTGGGGCAACCAGGGCCCCAAGAGGCGGTCGGCGTAGTAGATCGCCAGCGAATCCGAATAGCCACCCGCTCCGTCGCGCCAGGCGCCGAACAGATAGTGCAGGCCATTGTGCCGCGTGATCGTGGCGTCGGCCAGCTCGAGGCCGGAAAGCAGCGTCGCATATCGCTCCCATTTGTCCGGAAACCGAACGCATTTGTAGAGGGCGACGTCCCCGCGCGTCGAGCTCTCCGGGATCATCCATAGCTCGCCATCGTCTTCGATCAGAAACGGATAGGAGAGGTGCCAGGGCTCCTCCAGCACGGGCATCACCTCGCCGACCGGCCCCGCGTCACTGAACTCGATCGCCGAAATGATGCCTTTTCCGACGCGGTGATCGAGATCCTCGAAGAAGACGAATGTGCGTCCCTGCCACGTGATCGGAAACGGATCGGCGTAGAAGTGGTTTCCAGGATCTCCCAGCACGTTCCAGCCTGGGCCGGATAGATCTGCGGTCTGCCAGACGCCTCCGCCGTCATTGAAGCGCCATCCGACATGCCAATGCGGGGCATAGCAGCAGAGGCGATAGATTTCCTTGGCGATCGATGCGGCAAGGCCGCGAGCGACATAGCCGACGGGTTCGCGGCGCAAGCCATCGCCGGCGGGGCGCGCCAGTTGCGGCACAATTCGCGGTCTTCCCGACAGGACCGCCACCACCATGGTCAGGGTTCGCGCCATGACGGTTTCGAGCGCGCCACTGAGGCCCGCGGCAATCTCTCCGGATGGATGGCCGCGGTCGAGGACCGAACCGTCGACCTCGTTGACGATGTCGATCACGGGCAGGTCGCCGGCGAGAATGGCGGCGAGGGCGGCATTTTCGCCCGCAGCTCCGTTGAACAGCGGACGCAGATACAGCCGGGCAGAGCAGTCCGGATCCCGCTCGGCGCCCGTAAAATCGACGATCACGTCGGCTGCGCTGCAAGCCTGCGCCCCTTCGGGAACGATCTTCAGCCTGTCTGCGCCGCCATGCTTGCCTTTGCGCAGCACCGCGCGTTCGAGCTCGAACAGGGCGTCGAGGCCTGCGGGCCGCGGCTCCGCCGTTGGCGCCCATACGATTTGAACCGGCACGTCCCGGCCGTCGATCGACAGCGTCTCGCGGGCCATCCATTGCCGCGCGTACTCGCGTTCACAGCGAAACTCGATGATCATGTCGAGCCAATCTGTTTCAACGGATCATGTCAAATGACCTGCTCGAGAATACGAACGTATTCGTCAACCATCGCATCTACCGAATAGCGCAGTCGCAGGCCTTTGGCGTTTTGTCGCAGTTCGTCGCTCAGGTGCTTGTCCGTCAACAGCGTGGAGACGGCTGCGGAGAGCTTCGCATGATCGGAGGCATCGACGAAAAGCGCAGTCGGTCTCCCTTCGTAGGACAACACTTCGCGCAGGACGGGAAGATCGGTCACGACCGAGGGAACACCGGCGTTCGCAGCCTCGACAGCGGCGAGACCGAAGGTTTCGGCCTGTGTCGGAAACACGAACACGTCCAGGCAGGCCAGGAAGTCCGCCATCCGGCTGGGAGGAATCTCCCCGAGCCAATGCAGTCGGTCCGAGACGTTCAAGTCGTTCGCGAGCTGTCTCAGTCGGGCCTCGTCGGCGCCCTGGCCGGCAAGCGCAAGGCGCCAGGATGGCTGATCCGGCAACAGGCGTATCGCCAGATCGAGCCGCTTGTGCGGATGCAGCCTTGCTGCGCAGCCAAGCAGGACGCAGTCCGGCGGCAGGTTGAACCTCTGTCGTGCAGCCTCCTTCGACAGCGTGAGGGCCTTGTCGTCGAAGCCGTGCGGCACATGCACCATGCGCGACCGGTAGGCCGCGGGGTAGCGCGAATATTCGCGCTGCATGTCCTTCGAATTGAGCGTGATGCAGTCGAAGAAGCCGAGGCTGCCCATGACGATGTCGGCGGTGCGGACCGGCCAGCTCATCGACATTGCCGATGAAACCTGATTTGCGACAACCGGTGCACGGCTGACGAGGCGCGTCACGCCACCGCCGATGACGTTGCCGAAATGCTGGAAGGTCAGGACGGCGTCGGGCCTCGTGGCCCTGATATGGCGGCCGAGCGTCCGCAGCATCTGCAGCAGCGTCACCGGATTGCCCGGCCGGCTCTGCGCGCAGTAGAGCGTATCCGGCGGTTCATCGAAAGAGTCCGATTTGCGGAAGAAGAATAGATTGGTGACCCGGTAGCCGCGAGCGGTGAGCCCGGCGCCGAGAAGCCGCGAGATTTCCTGCGCACCGGCGTTCTCGGCCTGGGTTTGCGCGAGAAGCACGTGCAGTTTCGGCCCGCCGTTGTCCGGCCGCGCCAAAGCCGTCGCGCTCGTCTCGCCCAATTGCTTGTTTGGCTGATAGTGGAGCACGAATCCCGACCCGCTAAAGAAACGAAATCTTCACCTTCTTAACTCCGTACCTATCATGCGGGTATCGCCCGGACATCGGCTAGCGACAAACGGAGTTAATGCGAGGCCTTTGCAACCACATCGTTCGCGCGGCATTTCAGCTGTTTCCCCGAGGGTGCGCGGCGAGTGCGTTAACCAATCCGTCTTGCACGCTGCCGGCGCGTGACTGCGGATTTCCCGAGCCGCGGCCTGATGGCATCTAATCGCTCGAGTCCGCGCCGCGAACTGCATAGTTGCCGCGCCTCGAAGCAGAGAAGCGCAAGAGCACCAGGACCGAGGGATCCACCCCGGATCGCCGGCGGCAGAGGATATTCAGGGCAATGGTCGCGAGCGCGAGCGACACCGTCGCCGAAATCGCCGCGCCAAGCACCCCGAGCCAGGGAATGAGGACGATAAATCCCACGAGCCGCAGCGCGACGTTGGCCGCAACAACCGGCACATAGATTCGTTCATGGCCGGTCAGCTGCAGGATCGCAGCAGACGGGCCGCCTGCCGCCTGGATGGCGGTTCCGATCGCGAGCACGATCAAGACCGAATGCTGCGCGGTGAAATGAGGTCCGAACAGGTTGAGGAGATAGGGGCCGCCGATCCAGATGGTGACGAGGCCGGCGATCACGCAAAGTGCGGTCACTTCCGCCATCAACCGCAAGGTCCGCTCGAACTCCCGGTGGTTCTTGCTGAAATACAGCGACGGCAGCCGGCGCGCGCCGAAAGTGTACAGCGCTGCGGACAGCATGGCGAAGATGTTGGCAAGGCGCGAGGCGGCAAAGTAGATTCCGGCGGTCGCCGGATCCAGCATCCAGTAGACCAGAATGACGTCGAAATACTGATTGGCGGCTTCAAGGATGGATGCGAGCCAGAAGTGAAGGGCGCTCGATCGCCAGCGGGACGTCTCGGTGCGCGCCGGCGTACCGCGCAAATCCGGCAGCACTCGCGCGATCGAAATGATCTGCGCCGCCAGGCCCACCGACATCGCCATTGTCATCACCGCGAACAACTCGGCGGGATCGAGCTGCCGATGGCGGAGCAGCATGGCGAGCAGGAACAGGACGACGATGACACGCCAGAAGAACTCGCGATTTCCTTCGCCCATGAGAATGCTGACCAGCGAGCGAGCGATCTGGCTCCCAAGCATCACCGCGGCGTTGACGGCCGTGTAGGCCGACACCGCGAGGATCAGCAGCCACCAGTCGCCTCTCATGCTTGCCGCGATGGCGATCCCGGCGATCACGATCAGCATTGCGACCGAGGCAATCTTGAAGCTCGATAGGAGGACACCTTTGGTGAGGTCCGGCCTCTCACTGACCTGATACTCGTTGAGGAAGCGCACCAGCAGGGATTCCTGGCCGACCAGTCCCAGGACGGCTGCGATCTGGGCGACCGAGAGCCAGGTCGCAAAGATGCCGAAGCCGTCGGGCGACATCGTCCGTGCCGCCAGCGAGAACAATGCAAACGCGAGCACGCCGCTGCCAACCTTGAGGAGGATGGTCCCGGCAACTCCGCGCGTGACATCGCGCCGCATGAACTGGAGGATGGCTTCGATCATGGAGATTTAAGGGGCTACGCTCCCCTGAAGAGACGTGTTCAGATACCGGCGACAACCTAGCATGCTGCAACGGCGCGAGTGTTAATGGACGAGATGCAGGATCTCGCCGGCCGCGACGATATTGCGGCTACGTCGGCTGCCTCACTCTGGAACATCGTCGTCCTCATTGTCCCGGTTGGTGCAAAGTCCAGCTCGACCGACTGACGGCCTGGCCCCGCATCGACGACCGAAGAAGACGAGATCGGCCTTTCGAGTGCGGAATGGCGCGCGGGATCGGTCGCCGGGATGTCGAAACCCGGAATCTACGGAGCAACTCGAGCAAGACGCGTGCCGGAACGGCAACAGCGCGCCCGCCGCTTCCGGTCATTAACCTCAATCCTCGGAAATGATCGCACTTGGCTCCGCGATGCGACATCAGGCGGGAGAGTTGCACTGGAACCGCCGTTAACCTGGGAGCCGAAGCCATGACGACGGATGGAGCCGTGACCGAGCCAATCGATGAGGGCGAGACGGCAACGATCGTCTCCGACATCGTCGTTGTCGGCGGTGGCCTTGCGGGATCGCTTGCGGCGGCCGTGCTGGCGCGGGGAGGGCATCGCGTTGCTCTCGTCGACAAGCGCGCGATCTATCCGGACGAATTCAGGGTCGAAAAGATCGGCGGCCATCAGCTGGAGCTGTTTCGCAAGCTGGGCTTTCTCAACGCGCTCGAGGGCGTCGCCTGTCGATATGACCAGGTGCTCAATATCCGGGAGGGCAAGGTGGTTGATGTCAGCGTCGGCCAGGCCTACGGATTCCCCTATACCGATCTCGTCGCCATGGCGCGTCGCCAGATCCCCGATCCATCCCACCTGATCGTCGACGAGGTCACTGCGATCAGCAGCAGCGACGATGTCCAGCATCTCGAGCTGGCCTCCGGACGGCGCGTCACCGCGCGCCTCGTTGTTCTGGCCACGGGCATGGCGGGAGTTCTCGGTTACAAGCTCGGCATCAGGCGGCGCGTGCTGGCCGAGCGCCATTCGGTCTCGTTCGGCTTCACGATCGCCCGCCACGACGGCACTCCGTTCGATTTCGAGGCGTTGACCTGCTACGGCGAACGTACGGCGGATGGCATCGACTATCTCAGCCTGTTTCCGGTCCGTGCCGGCATGCGGGCCAATCTCTTCATGTTCCGCGATCCGACCGACCCGATCATGCGCGAGTTGCGTCGCGAGCCGGAGGCGACGCTCTTGCGCCTGCTGCCGGGATTGCGGGACTACCTCGGCGATTTCCGCGTGATCGACCGGGTCCAGAACTGGGTGATGGATCTGACTGTCGTCGAGGGGCATCTCCAGCCCGGCGTCGTGCTCATCGGCGATGCGTTCCAGACCAACTGTCCCGCCGCCGGCACGGGTGTCGCCCGCCTGCTGGTGGACATCGACCGTCTTTGCACCGAGTACGCGCCGCGGTGGCTCATGACCCCAGGCATGGGCCTGGAGAAGATCTCGCAGTTCTATTCCGATCGCGACAAGATCGCGGCTGACCAGCAGTCGCTGAAGATGGCGCGCTTCCGCGAGGCTCTGACGTCCCGCAGCGACATCGGCTGGGACGTACGGCGACGGTTGCACTTCCTGCGGCGCAGTCTGACACATCGCGTCGATCAGATGCGCCCGGGTTGGCTCGGGCGTGTCCGCGGCGCGTTGCGCGCCTAGTTCTGCCCCTTCGTCTGCCGTCGGTCAACGCGTGGGAGTGGGGGTGCGCGCGGGCTGGAGCCTCAAATCCGATAGCCGCTTGGCCGCCAGCTTGAGCCAGGGAGCCTGCTTCAGCGCGAAGAGGGCGATGGCGCCTGCAGCGCTGCCGGCCTGCGTGACCGCCCACATCGGCGAGGGCTGCCCGCCGAACAATTTCTTGTATGGCTCGTCGCCAATGGTGAAATCGAGCGTCTGATCTCCGCGCTCGATACAGTCCCGCGCCACCTGCTCGAACATCAGCGCGCCGAGGGACTGGCTCTTGTAGCCGGCGATGTCGAAGGCGCTCATGATGACGAGGAAGTCGCCCCGATGGCATAGGCCGAGCACGGCGGCAATCACCTCGCCGTCCATCTTCATGGCGTAGAGGCGGACAAAGGAGCCGAGGCCGCCAAGCGCGACGGCGGAATAGAAGTCGTAATATTCGGAGCGCTGCAGCAGGTCTCCGTCGCCCTGTGCGCGAAAGCGCGGACCCCGGAACTTCCTCATGATGTCCAGCGCCTCGAGCACGGACGCGCTGTCGGCGCAGCACGAGAAGCTCAGCGCGCCCTTCTTCTCGAGTTGACGGCGTTTCTTTGCGAGCTCCTTCTGATAGGAGCGATCGAGCGTGCTGGCCCGCCATTGCTCGAACGGCGCGACGAGAACCGTCGCGTAGGCATTGGTGTCCATCGCTACGCGGCGGGATGCAGCCAGGAGGTCTTCGATCGGAAGCCGTCCGTCGGGCAGCTTGACCATTCGGAGCAGATCGAAAGGACGGACAAGGCGCCGAATCTGCGCGCACGCAGCCGCGTCGTCGAGCAGTTGCGAGAACACGTCCGGGCTGCAAACCGGCGCCAAATAGTCGGAAACGCGGAGGTCGGCGAACTCGACGGTTCGTAACGGACCGCGCCGGATCCGGAGCAGGGGCAGCACCATCGCAAGGGCGCCCGTCGCGCGGTGGCGGACCACGACGATCAGAGGGGTTGCGCCCGTTTCCGGCGCGAGCCTGGTGTAGAGGCCATGCAGCCAGACCGGATGCTGGAACGCAGTGGCGGCCGAGCGATCAAACAGCTCTGCATATTCCGGAGACAGAAAGTCGAACGACTGCTCGACGACGATGTCGAACGTATTGCTAAGCTTGTTCATGAGCAATCAATGAAACCAGGTCGATTTCGCGAGCGTCGATCGCGCCTGGCCGGGCTTATAGCAAGGTCGTTACGGGGCAGACACCGGCAGCGTGCGATTTGCATTAATGCGTTCAGCGACGTTCGTATCGTTACCAAATTCTTAAAATGCCGGAGGTGCATGGACCCGGGGGCTGAGGATGAGATCGAGCGCGGCCGGCTCGATGCCAGATGATGCTCAGCCGGCCGGAATTCACACCGGCGAATTCGAGCGCCCGCAGAGATGCCTGTCGCTCGTAGCGGGAAGTGCCGACGACTTGGCTTGGCACGGATCCATTGGCAGGTTCGACCGCGCAACCTTGGATAGCGCACGTCAGGCCTGAAAGCAGGACTTCGGGCGTACCGTCATGTCGACGGCGCATCGACGCGTGGGCTCGGATCGGATGCACAGTTTTGCTGCACCACGATACGAATCGTAGCAGCTTTCGCTGCAATAACGCGCTTGACTTCGTAACTGATCTCAACGACCGTGCTGGACAAGCGTTGGGCAGTTCAGCCCGTCAACGCAGCGAGTTTCAACCATTTCCAACATCGCGCGGATTTCGCGTGCTCGGTTGGCGGCGAGGGCGCCCTCGGCTTAACGGCCGATGGGCGCCTTTTTCATTTCGGGACGAGTGATGGCGCGGACGACATACCGGATCGGCGTAATGCTCTCGACGACGGGGTCCTATAGCGTCGTGGCGCGATCGATGCTGAATGGGGCGCTGCTCGCCTTTCGCGAGATCAACGCGAGCGGTGGCGATATTGCGCTCGAGCCGGTGGTCGTGAATCCGTCCGGCGACCTCGCGAGCTATCGCTCGCTCAGCCTCGAGCTGCTCGGTTCGGGGGTCCGGCATGTGGTCGGCTGCTACACCTCGTCGAGCCGCAAGGAGGTGATCCCGTGCTTCGAGAAGCTCGACGGACTGCTGTGGTATCCCTCTCACTACGAGGGATTCGAGAGCTCCGATAACGTCATCTACACCGGCGCCGCGCCGAACCAGCACGTGCTGCCACTCGTCGACTACCTGGCATCCCGCCTGGGTTCGCGTGCCTTCTGCGTCGGCTCGAATTACATCTGGGCCTGGGAAAACAACCGCATCTTTCGAGAGGCACTGACTGCGCGCGGTGGCACCGTGCTCGCCGAACGCTATCTCTCCGTCGGCGACACCGAGGTCGATCAGGTGATCGCCGCAATCATCGACCAACGCCCCGACTTCGTCTTCAACAATCTGATCGGCACCAGCGCCTACGCGTTCTTCCGGGCGTTCCGGGCCGCCTGCCGTGCGCGCGGCATCGATCAGGCCGCGGAAATCCCGGTCGCGAGCTGCACGCTGTCGGAGCCGGAATTGCCGGAGATCGGCCCGGATGCGATCGATGGGCATCTATCCTCGAGTGTCTATTTTTCTTCGCTGAACTCGGCGGAAAACGGCGCCTTCATTCGCGCCTATACGACGTCCTTTCCGGACGGACCGGCCTCGTCGGCGGATGCCGAAGCGTCCTACATCGCCGTCAAGCTGCTCGGAGCGGCCTTGTCGCAGGCCGGCACCGACGACGCCCGGACGGTCCGCGCCGCCGTGGCGGACCAGCGGCTACATGCGCCGCAAGGCGAGGTCCGCATCGATCGCCAGACCTTCCATGCCTGGCTCACGCCTCGGATCGGCCGGTCGACAGCCAACGGACAGTTCGAAGTGCTGCTGGAATCGCGCGAGCCGATCGCGCCGGATCCCTATCTCGTTCAGTCGTCGCCGCGCTTTGCCAGCGCAATGCGCTCTCCACATTTGAAGGTGGTGCAATCATGAGCTCCCGACTGCTGCAGAACTTCAAGGGCGGCCGTGCCATCGTCGTCACCAGGCGAGGAGGGTGGGAGAGCGCGCTCGAAACGACACTGGCCAAGCTCGGCGTTTCCACGGAGTACCCGGAGATCATCGACGGTCGCGCCCAGATCGATGTCGCGAGTCTGCAGGCCGACCGTGACATCCTGTTCATCGACGGCGATCTCGAAGGCGCCGTCGCCATCGAGGTCAATCCTGCCTCGCGATTGCCGCCGGCGCCGGTGATCGGCCTCGTTGGCGTCGAAGCGCCGAGCCGGCTCAAGGCGCTGGTCAATCTGGGCGCGACTTCATTCCTGCGCAAGCCGGTGCATGGCGGCGCGGTCTACACGTCCCTGTTCATGGGCATCAACCAGTTCCTGCTGCGCGCCGAGATGTATGAGCGCTTGCAGGGTCTTGAGGAGCGCCGCCGCGGCCGCCGCGCGGTGATCCGGGCAGTCATCCTGCTGATGCGGCAGGAGGGCCTCGACGAGGAGGGTGCCTATTCCCAGCTCCGCCGCGAGAGCATGCGCGCGCGGCAGAACATGGAACTCTATTGCGAGGAGTTTCTGAGCAGGCGGGCGAAGCCGCCCGACACGTCCAGCCGCACGACCGGCATTACGCTGCAAGGCGGCAACAAGCAGGCCATCTAGGAGAAGCAAAATGAGCAAGTCTGTATTGCGGGGGCTGCGCGCCGCGGCCCTCACGGGGACGCTTGTCCTCGGATCACCCCTTGGATCACACCTGGCGCTCGCGGCAGAAAACCCGATCAAGCTCGGCGTGCTCGAGGATCAGTCCGGCGACTTCGCAGCGGCCACGATCGGCAAGGTTCACGCCATCCAGCTCGCCGCCGAGGAGATCAACAAGGCCGGCGGCATCATGGGCAGGCCGCTGGAGCTCGTCGCTTACGACACGCAGTCCGACAACACCCGCTACCAGGAGTTCATGCGGCGCGTGCTCCAGCGTGACAAGGTCGATGTCGTGTTTGCGGGCTTCTCTTCGGCCTCGCGCGAGGCGTACCGCCCGATCGTCGACCAGTTCAACGGCTTTGCTTTCTACAACAACCAGTACGAAGGCGGTGTTTGCGACGGCCACATGATCGTCACCGGTGCCGTGCCCGAACAGCAGTTCTCGACGCTCATTCCGTACATGATGGAGAAGTACGGCAAGAACGTCTACACGCTCGCCGCCGACTACAATTTCGGCCAGATCTCGGCGGAGTGGGTCCGCAAGATCGTCAAGGAGAACGGCGGCAAGATGGCCGGCGAGGAGTTCATCCCGCTCGGCGTGTCGCAATTCTCGCAGAGCATCCAGAACATCCAGAAGGCCAAGCCGGACTTCGTGGTGACGCTGCTGGTCGGCACCGCGCAGGCCTCCTACTACGAGCAGGCGGCCTCCGCCAACGTCAACCTGCCGATGGCCTCCTCGGTCAATGTCGGCCAGGGCTACGAGCACAAGCGCTTCAAGCCGCCTAGCCTGAAGGACATGTTCGTCACCACCAACTACATCGAGGAGATCGACTCGCCCAAGAGCAAGGAGTTCTACGCCAAGTTCAAGGCCAAATTCCCGAGCGAGCCTTATGTGAACCAGGAGGCGGAGAACTCCTATCTTGCCGTCTATCTCTACAAGCAGATGGTGGAGCGCGCGAAGTCGACCAAGCGCGAGGAGATCCGCAAGGTGATCGCGCTGGGCGACGTCTGCATGGATGCGCCGGAAGGCAAGGTCTGCATCGACCCGAAGAGCCAGCACATGTCGCACACGATCTATCTCGCCAAGGTCGGCGCCGATCACTCGATCTCCTTCCCGAAGGTCTGGGAGGACATCAAGCCGTACTGGCTGGGTGAGGCCGGCTGCGATCTCACCAAGAAGGATCCGATGGCCCAGTACACGCCATCGAATCCGCCGCCGAAGCCCTGACCGGCGGCTGATCGCCCCGGCGCTTGCGGCGCGCCGGGGCGGTCACGGACATCTGCGCGGCGACGCCGCATCCTCCCACATCCTGGTTGATTCATGGACATCGCGACCCACGTATTCTCGGCGCTCTATCAATTCGGCGACGCCTTCGCATTCCTGGTGCTCTCGGCCTGCGGGCTCGCGGTGATCTTCGGCATGATGGGCGTGATCAATCTTGCCCATGGCGAGTTCATCATGTGCGGCGCCTACGTCACCGCCGCGACCGTGCATGCGGGCCTGCCACTGCCGCTGGGAATATTGGCCGGCACGCTCGTCTCGGCTCTGGTCGGGGTCGTGGTGGAGCTCGCGGTCATCCGTCATCTCTACGACCGGCCGCTCGACACCATCGTCGCCACCTGGGGGTTGAGCCTGATCGCCACGCAGGGCACGCTGATCATGGTCGGCTCGACCATGGCGGGCGTCGGTACGCCGTTCGGCAGCTTCCAGGTCGGCGACTACTCCTATTCGATCTATCGCATCGTGCTGTTCTGTGCCGCACTCGGCGTGCTCGCCGCCCTCTATGCGCTGTTCAACTGGACGCGGTTCGGCGTGCTGGCACGCGCCACCATCCAGGTGCCGCACATGGCGGCCGCGCTCGGCGTCGACACGCGCCTGGTCTACAGCCTCACTTTCGCCTGCGGGGCAGGGCTCGCCGGTCTTGCCGGTGGCCTCTATGCGCCGACCATGACGCTGGTGCCGACCATGGGCGCCACCTTCATCATGGAGGCCTTCGTCACCGTGGTGATCGGCGGCGCCGACGTCTTCCTCGGCACCGCACCGGCCGGCGGCGTGCTTGCGGTGGTGAAGTCGGTGATGACGTCATGGCAGGGACAGCTGTTCGGCCAGATCGGTCTGCTGGTCGCCGTCATCATCGTCGTCCGAGTGTTGCCGAAAGGCATTTCCGGCTTCGTGCTGCGCGAGCGCACCTGACGGAGTGATGGCGTCGTGACCGGTCTTCTCGCAATGTTCCGCCGTCTCGAAGGCCCGCAGACCGTCGGTCGCGGTCCGGCCTTCTGGGGCCTGTTCGCACTCGTGCTCGCTGCCGCACTCGCCTATCCGCTGTTCAGCGACGGCTACACGGTTGGCAACACCGTCTACTTCTTCGTCTGGGTCTTCATCGCGCTCAGCCTGTGCCTGATCTGGGGCTATGGCGGCTCGCTCTCCTTCGGCCAGACCGCCTTCTTCGGGATCGCGGGTTATGGCTATGGCGTCCTTACCATCAATTTCGGCTCCGCCTACGGCTTCACGCTGCTGGCGCTGGTGATGGCGGTGGCGATCGCCGCGCTGTTCGCGGTGTTGCTCGGCTATTTCATGTTCTTCGGCCGCATCGCCGGCGTGTTCCTCGGCATCGTCACGCTCGCGGTGACCCTGATGCTGGAGCGCTTCATGGCACAGACCGCGGGGCCGGAATGGCACATCGGCAGCGCGCGGCTCAACGGCTTCAACGGCATGAGCGCGATGCCGCCGCTGACCATCCCCTGGCCAGGCGAGCCGATCGTGCTGTTCGCCGATGTCGGGCTCTACTACCTCGTGCTCGGCCTTCTCGTTTTCGTCTATCTCGCCTTGCGCATCCTGATGAACTCGTCTTTCGGCAACGTCATACGGCCGCGGCGCTGCCGCTGATCTGGGTCGCGGTCGGCGGCCGCAGCGACCTGACGTCGACCGTGATCGGCACGCTGGTGGTGCTCGCAGCGTTCCAGGCGCTCACGATCTATGGCAGCCAGTACGCGCTGGTCTTCATGGGTGTGCTGCTGGTGCTCACGGTCCTGATCGCCCCGAACGGTCTCGTGCTCGGGGTGATGAACTGGCTCGGCCGCATCGCCGCCCGCTTCACGCAGAGGGCCGGCTGATGTCGCTGCTCGAACTGCGTCAGCTGAACAAGCATTTCGGCGGCCTGCACGTCACCAATTCCGTGGATCTCACGCTGCAGGCCGGCGAGATCCATTGCCTGATCGGCCCGAACGGCGCCGGCAAGAGCACGCTGTTCCGCCTGATCCTCGGCGAGCATCATCCCGGCAGCGGCGACATTCTCTTCGCCGGCGAGAACATCACGGCGCTGAAATCCTTTGCGCGGATTCACCGCGGTCTCTCGGTCAAGTTCCAGGTGCCCGGCGTCTTCAAGGGCCTGTCGGTCCGCCAGAACCTCGAGATCGCCCTGCAGAGCCGGCATCGCGGCGCTGAGCTCGAAGCGGAGATCGGCCGGCTGCTGACCTTCCTCGGGCTGCAATCGGAGCAGGCGCAGATCGCCGGCAATCTCAGCCATGGCCAGAAGCAATGGCTCGAGATCGGCATGGCGGTCAGCCTGAAGCCGCGCCTTCTTCTGCTGGACGAGCCCACCGCCGGCATGTCGCCCGAGGAAACCCATATGACCGGCAAGATGGTGCAGCGGCTCAATGCCGACGGCATGACGGTGCTGGCGATCGAGCACGACATGGCGTTCGTCCGGCAGGTCGCGCACCGCGTCACCGTGCTGCATCTCGGGCAGGTCTTCGCGCAAGGCTCGATCGACGAGATCGTTGCCGACGAACGCGTGGCGGCGATCTATCTGGGGCAGGCCCATGCTTGATCAGCCGCGCAAGGAAGTCATCCTGTCGACCCTGGGCTTGCGCGCCGGCTATGGCGGCAAGCCAGTGCTCCAGGGCCTCGAGATCGAGGTGCGGGAAGGGGAGATCGTCGCCGTCATCGGTCGCAACGGCGTCGGCAAGTCCACGCTGATGAAGAGCCTTATCGGGCTCGTGCCGGCGATGAGCGGCTCGATCGTCTATCGCGGCGAGGCGGTGGAGCTTCTTCCCGCGCACAAGCGGGCGCGCCTCGGCATGGGCTATGTGCCTCAGGGGCGCGACGTGTTTCCGCGGCTGACCGTCGGCGAGAACGTCGCGGTCGGCGCAGCGATCAAGGGCGGCGGCATTCCGGAAGCGGGCCGGCGCAAGATCGTCGAAGCCTTTCCGATCCTCGAAGAGCGTTGGCATCAGCGCGCCGGCACCATGTCCGGCGGCCAGCAGCAGCAACTCGCGATCGGACGGGTCCTGATCGCCGACCCGAACCTCATCCTGCTCGATGAGCCCTCGGAGGGCATCCAGCCCAACATCGTCCAGGAAATCGCGCGCAACATGGTCGAGCTCAACCGCAGGACCGGGGTGACTATCATCCTGGTCGAGCAGAATCTCGACATGATCCGCGCCATGGCGCAGCGCTGCTACGTCATGGACAAGGGACGCATCGTCGCCAACCTCGATCGCGCGGCGCTCGACGATGCGGCCGAGATGCGCCGTCACCTCGCGGTTTGAAGACCTACGCCAACGACAGAAGGAGAAAAGCAAATGTCCTGGCAGAAAGACTCCATCATGGCCCGCAAGGGCGTCGCCAAGGGCGAGCGCGGCACCGGCTACACGATCACGGAAAGCGAGCAGGGCAAGTACCACTATGTCTACGGCCCCTATGTGAAGCCGGTGCTGACGGTCGATCCGGGCGCGGTGGTGGCCGCCGAAACGCATGACGCGTTCGAGGGCGCCATCAAGAACGAGACCGACAGCCCGTCGAAGATCCTCAACTTCCCGTTCCTCAATCCGCAGAACGGGCCGATCCACGTCAACGGCGCCGAGAAGGGCGATACGCTCGCGGTCTATATCGAGAGCATCGTGCCGCGCGGGCCGCAGCCGCGTGGCACCACGGTGATCATGCCGGAATTCGGTGGGCTGGTCAGTACGGGCAACACGGCGCTGCTCAATCCGGCGCTGCCCGAGCGCGTCAAGAAGCTGGAGATCGACGCCAAGACCGGCACCAAATGGAACGACAAGATCACGCTGCCCTATGAGCCGTTCATCGGCACCATCGGCACCTCGCCGGAGATCGAGGCGATCTCGTCGCTGGTCCCGGATTACTATGGCGGCAACATGGATCTGCCCGACGTCGGCGTCGGCGCCATCATCTACCTGCCCGTCAACACAAAGGGCGCGCTGCTCTATCTCGGCGACTGCCATGCGGCGCAGGGCGACGGCGAGCTCTGCGGCGTCGCCATCGAGCATCCGACCGTGACCACGGTGCAGGTCGACCTGATCAAGGGCTGGACCATCGCCTGGCCGCGGCTGGAGACCAAGGACTTCATCATGACCATCGGCTCGGCCCGTCCGATGGAAGATGCAGCCCGCATCGCCTATCGCGAGCTCTGCCGCTGGATGGCCGCGGACTACGGTTTCGACGAGATCGATGCCTACATGCTGCTGACCCAGGCCGGCCGGGTGCGTCTCGGCAACATGGTCGATCCGAAATATACGCTCGGCGCTTCCATCAAGAAGTCCTATCTCGGTTGAGGCCAGCCAGCTCATGTCCACCGTGCACAAGGTCGCCACCGTCCAGTTCGAGCCGATCATGTTCGAGAAGGAGCGCAACATCGCGCGACTGCTCGAGCTCTGTGAGCAGGCGGCGGTGGCCGGCGCGAAGCTCATCGTCACGCCGGAAATGGGAACCACGGGCTATTGCTGGTTCGACCGTGCCGAGGTTCGGCCCTTTGTCGAGAGGATTCCGGGGCCGACCACCGACCGGTTTGCGGCGCTGGCACGCAAGCATGACTGCTACATCGTGGTCGGCATGCCTGAAGTCGACGAGGACGACATCTATTTCAACTCGGCCGTGCTCGTCGGGCCCGATGGCATCGTCGGTCGCCATCGCAAGACGCATCCCTATATCTCCGAACCGAAATGGGCGGCGGCTGGCGACCTGCACAATCAGGTCTTCGACACGCCGATCGGACGGATCGCGCTCCTCATATGCATGGACATCCACTTTGTGGAGACCGCGCGGCTGATGGCGCTGGGGGGCGCGGACGTCATCTGCCATATTTCCAATTGGCTCGCGGAGCGAACGCCGGCGCCTTACTGGATCAGCCGCGCGTTCGAGAACGGCTGCTACGTGATCGAGAGCAACCGCTGGGGTCTCGAGCGCACCGTCCAGTTCAGCGGCGGGAGCTGCGTGATCGCGCCGGATGGCCAGGTGATCACGGTCCTCGACAAGGGCGACGGGGTCGCACTGGCCGAGATCGATCTCGATATCGCGCGTGCGCGCCGCGTGCTGGGCGAGCCTGTCTTCCGTCAACGCCGGCCCGAGCTCTATCCGGAGCTGCTCACCGACACTTTCAGCTGGAATCCGCGCGATTTCTTCGGCCTTTATGGCCACGAGCCCTGGCCGGAAGGCCTGCGCTCGCGCATTGCCGCGGCCCAATTCGCACCCAGTGCCGATGTTGCGCGAAATCTCGAGGCGATCGCGAACCTTGCGCGGCAGGCCAAGGCGGACGGCGCGGCGCTCGTCGTATTCCCGGAGCTCGCGGTCACCGGCCTCGCAGATCCGGCGAGATCGGCGCAGCCGATACCGGGCCCGGCCACGGAGAGCCTGCACGCGCTCGCTGCGCAGCTCCAGATCCACATCGTCTGTGGGATGGCCGAGCGCGCGGGCGAGGCCGTCTATAACAGCGCCTGCCTGATCGCGCCGGATGGAGAGATCACGCTCTATCGCAAGACGCATTTGACGGAAGAGGAGCGGAGCTGGGCTGCGGCGGGCGACGACTGGGCCGTGGTCGACACGCCGATCGGGCGAGTAGGCCTCCTGATCGGCCACGATGCGGCGTTTCCGGAAGCGGGGAGGGTGCTCGCACTTCGCGGCTGCGACATCATCGCGTGCTGCGCGGCGGTCAAGGGTCCCTTCGGTTCGCCGCATCCGGGGACATCCGTTGTGCAGCCGGCCCCAATCCCGACCGGCGCCGATCCGCATCATTGGCACCACTTCCGGGTCCGCGCCGGCGAGAACAACGTATTCCTGGCGTTTGCCAATGTCTTCGATCCCGAACACGGCTATCCCGGCCTGAGCGGTGTGTTCGGCCCCGATACGTTCGAATTCCCGCGCCGCGAAGCGATTGCAGCTGACGGCACGAACCTTGCTACTGCTCTCGTTGACACCACCAATCTCGACAGCGTGTATCCGACCAACGTCGTGCGACGAAAGGACCTCGTTTCGATGCGGATGCCACACAGCTATCGCGGGTTGGTCAAGGCAACGGCAAACAACCATTGAACGCGTGAATCTACTGGGAAGAAGGAGCCGATCATGGATCTAGGACTTGCGGGCGCCAGGGTTCTCGTCACCGGCAGCACCAAGGGGATAGGCCGTGCGATCGCGGAGACCTTTGCCGCCGAGGGCGCAAATCTCGGCATCTGTGCGCGCAATCAGGCGGACGTCGACAGCACCGTTGCAGCGCTCAAGAGCAAAGGCGTCGCGGCCTTCGGCGCTGCGGTCGACGTATCAGATGGTGCGGCGCTCAAGGCCTGGGTGGTCGACATGGCGACCAAGCTGGACGGAATTGACGTCGTTGTGGCCAATGTGAGCGCGCTCGCCATTGGGCAGGACGATGAAAGCTGGGCCAAGGAATTCTCGACCGACATGATGGGCACGGTCCGGCTGGTGAATGCGGCCATGCCCTATCTGGAGAAGAGCCGTGCCGGTGCGATCGTCGCCATCTCCAGCGTCTCCGGGCGCGAGGTCGATTTCGCGGCCGGCCCCTACGGCACGTTCAAAGCCGCCATCATCCACTACACGCAGGGTCTCGCCAATCAGCTCGCACACAAGGGCATCCGCGCCAACACGGTTTCGCCGGGCAACACCTATTTCGAAGGCGGTGTCTGGAACACCATCAAGGACAACAACCCCGAGCTCTACAAGGCGGCGCTTGCGCTCAATCCCACCGGCCGGATGGGGACGCCGCAGGAGATGGCGAACGCAGTCGTATTTCTCGCAAGTGGCGCCGCCAGCTTCATCACAGGAACGAACCTCGTCGTCGACGGTGCCTTGACGCGCGGTGTGCAATTCTGAAGGCGTGAACGCTGAAACGCGAACCTGTCACCTGTGTCATGATTGACCGTGTGATCGCAGGGCCGGCGCGGCCACTGCTGCCCGCATTGTGCAGGGCAGCGATCTCTCCGCGTGGATTTTCGGGACCTCTCATTCGTGCAAGATAGCGAGCCCGGTCCCGAATACGCAGACGATGTCCCTTCTCTCACGGCGAGAACTGCTCGATGCGGCGGCGCGTCTCACGGCGCTGGCTGCCTGGCCCGGCGGTGCGACCGCCGACGATTATCCCTCCCGCTCCATCAAGCTGGTCATTCCCTATACGGCTGGCGCCGCAGGTGATCTGATCGGCCGTCCCTGGGCCGACAAGGTCGCGCCGCTGCTCGGCCCGGTCCATGTCGAGAATATCGGGGGCGCCGGCGGTGCGATCGGCTCCGCCGCGGTGGCGCAGAGTGCTCCCGACGGCTACTCGCTTCTGCTCGGCAATGGCAGCACGAAGGTGACGATTCCGTTGTCCTCGGCGCAGCCTGCCTACGACACGATTCGCGATTTCCGTGCCATCTATCGGCTGATTACCAGCACGCTCGCATTCGCGGTTCATCCGTCCCTGCCGGTGAAGGACCTGCGGGAGCTGGCAGCGTTCGCCAAGGCGAATCCGGGCGGGCTTTCCTATGGCACTCCGGGGGTCGGCACTGGCAATCATCTCGTCGGAGAGATGTTCAGGCAGCAATCGGGTCTGGCGGCAGATTTGATCCACGTCCCTTACCGGGGCATGGCGGCCGCTACCAACGACCTCGTCAGTGGCCAGATCAACTCGGTCATTGCGGTGGTCTCGAGCCAGAACCTGCAATTGCACTTTGCAGGCAAGCTGCGGCTGATCGCCGTGACGAGCGACCGGCGGCTGAGCGGCGCGCCGGAAGTACCGACGGTCATCGAATCCGGCATGCCCGGCCTCAGATATGCCGGCTGGTTTGGCCTGTTTGCCCCAAGAGCAACCCCGGATGTGATCGTGGGGCGGATCGCTGCGGCGACCCGCACGGCGATGGCTGATCCTCAGTTGCAGGAAAGCTATCGTTCGCAAGGTCTGGAGCCGGACATCGATTCAGGCCCCGACAAATTCCAGCGCCTCGTCGAGGACGAACTCGTCCGCCTGGCTCCGATCGTCAAGTCGATCGGGCTCAAGCGCGACTGAGCGCATCTCAGAGTCGTACCGCGGACGTAGCAAACGCCTGAGCGACGGGCTCCTGGACTCGATTCAGGATCTCCATTCCCGCAATCGCGATGACCAGAGCCGCGACGCAGCCAAGTAAAAAAGCCTTCATCCTCAGCCTCCCCGATTTGGAACATCAAGCCATCTATACGACGCGACATATCGCGAGCAAGCGCGTCGATCGCGCCAAGGCATCTGTGGCAAGGCATCCGTGGCAAGGCATCCGCGATCCTATGGGCTCTTGAACACGGGATCGGCGGAAAACGCATTGCCCATCAAGCCAAGGGACTGAAGCCCGGCGCTGTTCGAATCGACTTCCAGGATTGCGAGCAGCAGCGCGAGCACGACGGCAACGAGGAGGAGGAAACGGGAGGCTTCTCGCGCGGCGGGATCTTGCAGGCCATCAATGCCGCCAAGAACGCGTAGCCGCGCAATCATCCGCAGAATTGGCCCCGTTCGCCCCTGCATGCGGTCTTCCTTGACGTGAGCAGGCAGAGTCTAGTGTTCGGCCTGTCGGCATTCAAGCGGCGGACGTACGAGGTGGGCTGTTGCGGTGCACGGTTCGGAACGGAAGCAGGCCTTGCAAGTTTCTTGCAAGCCTGGTGAGCGTATCGGAGGACCCTGCGTGACATTATCGAGAGCGATTTTGTGCTTCGCAGCACTTTGCCTTGTTGAAAGCGCCATGGCCCAGCCTGCGCAAACCAACTCACCGGCGAGGCAAACTCCACCCGAAGACAAGGGCCAGGCACAGCCGCAAGGTTGGACGGGCCCAATCAATACAGGTTCGGGTGGTGCGCCGGCGGAAAGTCCCCAAGGCCAGAGTCCGCCTGGAATGCAGGCCGCGCCGGCGGGATCCTCCAAGACCACCACGGAACCGGCCAAGTAGACCGGTCCGGGATGTTCATTTCGGCCGCCTGTTCTGGCAGTCTTGAGAATGCGAACGTCAAGCAGGGCCGGCCGGAAATGAACAGATCACCTTTGTGCGCGAAGGTGGCCGTAGCGTTGTGGGCCATCTTTGCCGGATCATCCGTGCACGCCGACATGGTCGGACACGGTGGCCCAATTCGGGCTCTTGCCGTTTCCCCGGATGGGGAGGACCTTCTCTCCGGCAGCTTCGACACGGCAGTCATTCGCTGGTCGCTCAAGACGGATACTGCAGAGCAAGTGCTGCGGTATCATGCCGGTGGCGTCAATGCCGTTGCCTTTCTGAAGGACCGCCGCCTGATCACGGCCGGCGCCGACGCACGCATTGCGGTATGGACGGCGGGCCGGGTGGAGCCGGACCGGGTGCTGGAGGGACATATCGCTCCGATCGCGGCGCTTGCTGTGTCGCCCGACGGGGCGCTGCTCGCATCGGCGTCATGGGACCGGACGGTGCGGCTCTGGTCGCTGTCGGACGGCACGTCGCGCGTGCTCGAAGGGCATACGCAGAACGTCAACGGCGTCGCTTTCGCGCCGGACGGCGGGCTTGTCAGCGTTGGCTACGATCTTGCGCTGCGCATCTGGCGTTTGCCGGATGGCCAGCCTGAAATCGTGACTTTGCCGGCGCCGCTGAACGCCGTGGCGGTGGCGCCGGATGGTGAAATCGTCACAGGCGCGGTCGATGGCAGGCTGCGCATGCTGACCAAGGACGGCAAGGTCAGCGGTGAGGTCGCGGCCAGCCCGACACCGGTGGTGGCCTTGACGATGTCGGGGGACGGCGCGTTGATCGCTGCGGCCGGCATCGGCGGCACAGTGGCGATCATCGATCGCAAGTCGCGCAACCTGCTGCGCACGCTGGTCGGGCCGGGGCCGCCGGTGTGGTCGGTCGTCTTCCTTTCGGATCGCGAGACATTGATGACGGGTGGTGCGGACGGCAGGATCAGGCGCTGGAATGCGCGCACCGGCGATCCCATCGGCTTAGGTCTGATCGGCACACCCGCCGATCCGCTCGCCGCCTATGCCGGCGATCATGGCGCCGATGTCTTTCGGGCGTGTGTTGCCTGTCACACGCTGTCGGACAAGGAGGTGCAGCGTGCGGGTCCGACACTTGCGGGACTCTACGGCCGCAGGATCGCTTCGCTACCGGGATATCGCTTCTCCGATGCGTTGAAGACGATGGACATCGTCTGGACGCCGGAAACGGTCGCAAGACTGTTCGAAATCGGGCCGAATGCCTACACCCCCGGAACCAAGATGCCGGAGCAGCGCATCGGCTCGGCCGAGGACCGACGCGCGTTGACCGACTTCTTGGGCCGCGCAACATCGCGATAGTTGCCCCTTCTGCCCTTGGAAGATATTCGCTTCGTCTAGATGCCGTAATGGGCCCGGCTCCGAGCAAGGGGTGATGATGGTGGCTGTCCCCCGATAGATGATGAAACGGGGTCACGACTTAAGTCGGCCCCAAGCATCTGGAGACGGAGGACAGCCGTGGAGAACTATGCCGGAATTGACGTGTCATTGGAACTGTCGAGCGTATGCGTCGTGGATGCCCAGGGTAAGATCCTGAAGGAAGCGAAGGTCGCGAGCGAACCCGACGCCTTAGTTGAGTTCCTTGAAACGCTTGGCTTTGCAGTGAAGCGGATCGGGCTGGAGGCTGGGCCGCTGTCGCAATGGCTGCATGCGGGGCTGAAAGAAGCGGGCTTCGAGACGGTTCTGCTGGAAACACGGCATGTGAAAGCAGCATTGTCAGCGATGACAGTGAAGACTGATCGCAAGGATGCACGCGGGATTGCCCAGTTGATCCGGATGGGATGGTTCAGCCCGGTGCACGCGAAGTCGATAGGGGCTCAAGAAATTCGAGCGCTGCTGGTTGCGCGCAAGCAGCTTCTTGGGCG
>NZ_JACEGD010000027.1 GCF_016031635.1 Bradyrhizobium diversitatis | reverse complement strand
CCTGGAACCGATCCGCGCTCCGCCAAGCCCTACCTGCTGGCCCACCTCTTGATCATCCTGCTGCTCGAGCCGCTTGCCCGCGACTTCGAGGACTCTCCCCACTGGATGCAGGCCGCCTGACGACACCTGGCGCTTGGCGCATTCTGCAACAACTCGTTGCATCCTTGCTACAAGCGATCATTCCACAACCAACCATCCGTTGCTTCCGCCGCAGAAAACGAGCGCTTGGGCGGCACCTGCGCGAGCCTCCTCGAAAACGTCGGTATCAATCGATGCTCGCACTACCTTAACGCCTATGCGGTCTTCCCTGCGCCCTTTTCTTTGAGGGCAGGCAATGAAGCAAAGCTCGGGCGAGATGCGCCGCGAGGCTGCGAAGCTGTGTCTGTATCTACACAATCGCTGTCATCGCCCGCCTAGTGCGCAATTGCGCACAGGGGCGGGCGATCCAGTATTCCAGAGGCCGTTGTGAGTGAGCCGACAGGCTGCGGCGTACTGGATTCCCCGCCTTCGCGGGGAATGACACCGGTGATGGAAGCGATAGCGGACGCTATCGCAAGCAAGTTCGCGCCTACACTTCCCGCCGGCTCAGGAACGCCAGCCGCTCGAACAAATGCACGTCCTGCTCGTTCTTGAGCAGCGCGCCGTGCAGCGGCGGGATCAGCTTGCGCGGGTCACGCTCGCGCAGCTGTTCGGCGCTCATGTCTTCGTTGAGCAGCAGCTTGAGCCAGTCCAAGAGCTCCGAGGTCGAGGGCTTCTTCTTCAGGCCCGGCACCTCGCGCACCTCGAAGAAGATGCGCAGGGCTTCCTCGACGAGGCGCTTCTTGATGCCGGGGAAGTGGACGTCGACGATGCGGCCCATCGTGTCGGCGTCGGGGAACTTGATGTAGTGGAAGAAGCAGCGGCGCAGGAAGGCGTCCGGCAGCTCCTTCTCGTTGTTGGAGGTGATCATCATGATCGGGCGCTGCTTGGCCTTGATCGTCTCGCCGGTCTCGTAGACATGGAATTCCATGCGGTCGAGTTCGAGCAGCAGATCGTTCGGGAATTCGATGTCGGCCTTGTCGATCTCGTCGATCAGCAGCACCGGGCGCTGCTCGGCGGTGAAGGCCTCCCACAGCTTGCCGCGCTTGATGTAGTTCTTGATGTCGGAGACCCTGCTGTCGCCGAGCTGGCTGTCACGCAGGCGCGAGACCGCGTCGTATTCGTAGAGGCCCTGCTGCGCCTTGGTGGTGGACTTGATGTGCCAGGTCAGCAGCGGCGCGTTCAGCGCCTTCGCCACTTCCTCCGCCAGCACCGTCTTGCCGGTGCCGGGCTCGCCCTTCACCAGGAGCGGGCGCTCGAGCACGATCGAGGCATTGACGGCGACCTTGAGATCGTCGGTCGCAACATAGTCCTTGGTGCCGGTAAATTTCATCGCGCGTCCTTGTTGGTCGTCGTCGTGAGGCAATGCCGATTTCGTTGCCTCGGTCACGACAAGCGAACGGCCGCGCATGGCGGCCGTTCCTGGTTCGGTCAGGCTTTCAGACCCGTTTTATCAGCGAAAGGATGACCAGCACAATCACCGCGCCGATCGTGGCGTCCACGATGGCACCGACCGTGCCGGTGGCGAGCTGGATGTGCAGCTGGGGCAGCACCCAGCCCGCAACCAGTGCGCCGATGATGCCGACGACGATGTTGCCGACCAGCCCAAATCCCGCCCCGTGGACAATCTTGCCCGCGAGCCAGCCTGCGATCGCGCCGATGATGAGCGCTGCGAGAATTCCCATTGCAAACGTCCCCAAAACAACCCCGTGAGAAGGGCAATTCTAGAGCAAAAAGGCCTCGGGTCCACGTTGAATTGGTCCGCCGACGCGCGTGGTTCACCTCTCCCGATGGGAGAGGTGGAGCGGCGCCCCTTGACGTTCGCCCCCCGACGGGCAATCTGTCAGCCATGTTCCTGCAATTCTTCACCTCTCTGCGCGACGCGCAGGTCCCCGTGACGCTGCGCGAATACCTCACGCTGATGGAGGCGCTCGACGCTGACCTTGCGGACTACACGGTCGAGAATTTCTATTATCTGTCCCGTGCCTCGCTGGTGAAGGACGAGCGCAACCTCGACAAGTTCGATCGCGTCTTCGGCACGGTGTTCAAGGGGCTGGAAAGCCTGCTCGAGGCCATGGACAAGGCGGAGATCCCCGAGGAGTGGCTGAAGAAGCTCGCCGAGAAATACCTGACGGAAGAAGAGAAGAAGCAGATCGAGGCCATGGGCTGGGACAAGCTCATGGAGACCCTGAAGAAGCGCCTCGAGGAGCAGAAGGGCCGGCACCAGGGCGGCTCGAAGTGGATCGGCACCGCCGGCACCTCGCCGTTCGGCGCCCATGGCTACAATCCCGAGGGCGTGCGCATCGGCCAGGAGAAGAACCGCAACAACCGCGCCGTGAAGGTGTGGGACAAGCGCGAGTTCAAAGACCTCGACGGCAATGTCGAGCTCGGCATCCGCAACATCAAGGTGGCGCTGCGCCGGCTGCGCAAGTTCGCGCGCACCGGCGCGCCGGACGAGCTCGATCTTGACACCACGATCCGCGAGACCGCCAATCACGGCTATCTCGATGTGCACATGCGCCCCGAGCGGCGCAACGCGGTGAAGCTGCTGGTGTTCTTCGATATCGGCGGCTCGATGGACGCGCATATCGAGCAGGTCGAGGAGCTGTTCTCGGCGGCGAAGAGCGAGTTCAAGCACATGGAGTATTTCTACTTCCACAACTGCCTCTATGAAGGCGTGTGGAAGCAGAACAAGCGCCGCTTCACCGACCGCACGCCGACCTGGGACGTGCTGCACAAATACCCGCACGACTACAAGGTCGTGTTCGTCGGCGACGCCTCGATGTCGCCTTACGAGATCATGGTGCCCGGCGGCTCGGTCGAGCACGTCAACGAGGAGCCGGGCTCGGTCTGGCTCGACCGTATCATCCGCACCTATCCGCACGCGGTGTGGCTGAACCCGGTGCAGCAGAAGCACTGGGACTATTCGGAATCCACCACCATCATCAAGCGCATCTTCGCCAATCGGATGTACCCGATCACCATCGAGGGGCTGGAAGGTGCGATGAAGGAATTGACGCACTGATGGTTGCTGTCATTCCGGGGCGCGACGAAGTCGCGAACCCGGAATCCATCGGGCCGCAGCGCATGTAGAGGAATGGATTCCGGGCTCGCGCTGCGCGCGCCCCGGAATGACAACAAGAGGGAGACATATATGCCCCAGACCATCACCCGCGGCATCAAGGCGCTGATCGACGAGGCCAATGCCGAGATCGAGACTCTCACCGCCAAGGACGCCATCGAGATCTCCAAGAACGGCGATGTCGTCATCGTCGACATCCGCGACCCCCGCGAGATCGAGCGCGACGGCCGCATCCCCGGCGCCTTCGCCTGCACCCGCGGCATGCTCGAATTCTGGATCGATCCGCAGAGCCCGTACGCCAAGCCGATCTTCCAGGAGGACAAGAAATTCGTCTTCCACTGCGCCGGCGGCCTGCGCTCCGCGCTCGCGGCCAAGACCGCGCAGGACATGGGCCTCAAGCCCGTCGCCCACATCGCCGGCGGCTACGCCGCCTGGCGCGACGCTGGCGGTCCGACGGAGAAGTGGGAGCCGAAGAAGAAGGGGTGAGGGGGCACCTCCCTCGCCTCACATACTCCGTCGTGCCCGGGCTTGACCCGGGCATCCACGTCTTCGCCACAGGACAGAACGTGGATGGCCGGGACAGGCCCGGCCATGACGACCGAGACAATTGCCGGAGCATGCCAATGACCGCCACCGACCCCCTCGTCTCCACCGAATGGCTCGCCGCGCACATGAGCGACGCCAACGTCAAGATCCTCGACGCCAGCTTCAAGCTGCCGGGCGTCTTGCCGCTGCCGAAGGACGACTATCTCGCCGCGCATCTGCCGGGCGCGGTGTTCTTCGACGTCGATGCGGTGTCGGATCATTCCAATCCGCTGCCGCACATGTTTCCGAGCGCCGAGCAGTTCGGCCGCGATGTCGGCAATCTCGGTATCGGAAATAGCGATACCGTCGTGATCTACGATGCCGGTGGCTGGGTCGCAGCGCCTCGTGCCTGGTGGATGTTCCTGTCCTACGGCCACGGCAATGTGCGAATCCTCAATGGCGGCCTGAAGAAGTGGCGCGCCGAGGGCCGCCCCGTCGAGAGCGGCGAGGTCAAGCCGAAGCCGGCGACGTTCAAGGCCAGCTATGATTCAAACCGCGTGCGCAGCATGCAGCAGCTGATCGCCAATGTCGAAAGCCGCAAGGAGCAGGTGATCGATGCGCGCGCCGCCGACCGTTTCGAGGGCCGCGCGCCCGAGCCGCGGCCGGGCATCCGCTCCGGGCACATCCCAGGCGCTCGCAACGTGCCGTATAATCTCCTGTTCGACGCCGCGACCGGCACGATGAAGCCGCTCGATGACCTCCGCGCTGCCTTCACGGGCGCCGGCGTCAAGCTCGACGCGCCGATCGTCACGAGCTGCGGCTCCGGCGTCTCCGCCGGCGTGCTGACGCTGGCACTCTATCGGCTCGGCATCACCGACACCGCGCTCTATGACGGCTCCTGGTCGGAATGGGGCCAGGCCGGCGGCCCGGCCATCGCAACCGGTCCGGCGTAGCCTCGCTATTTCCACATCGTCATGGCCGGGCTTGACCCGGCCATCCACGTCTTGAGGCGCGGCACAAAGAACGTGGATGCCCGGGACAAAGCCCGGGCATGACGATCGTCGAAACGATTGCAGGGCCGCAAGGAAGGCGCCTCACCGCGTACGCGTGGTCGTCGTGGCAAACGTCTGCTGTCCAAACGGATCCAGCTGCTGCTGCAATTGCTGAGGCGGCGGACGCCGCACCACGCGGTGCGGCTTCTTCGCCTTCGCCTTGCGCTTGGTCGCCTTGTCGTCGGCCTTGCTCTCGACCTTGGCCTTCGCCGGCGCATCCTTCACGGCCGTCGTCGCCGGATTGTTCAGCGCGGCCAGCTTGCTCGAAGCGACGTCGGGCGCCGAGGAGGCGAGGGCGGCACTGGGATCGACCGGTGCCGGCTCGCTGGCGGTCGCGACAGCGGCAGGTTGAGAGTCAGGCTTGGCGTCGGGAATCGAGGCCGTCGTGTCGGCTTGAGTGAGCGTGTCGGTGGGCGCTGGCGCTTCAGCTTCCGTCATCGTCTCGGGCTTGGCCGGCTCGGGGGCCGGAGGCGCGGCTTCAGTGACCTGCGGCTGCGGGTCAGCCTCGCTCGTCAGCGCGGCCACCTGCTCGGGCCCGCTCGCCGGCAGCCCGATCGTCGGCACCCGGTCCCGCAGCGACGGTGCGGGCGCGGGCGCGATCTCCGGCTCCGCTCGCAGCACCGCGAGCACCGGTTGAGCCGGTTCGGGCACTTGCGCAAACACCTGCTCCTGCGGGCCGTTCCGCCAGGAGGGGTTGCTGACATATTGCTGATGGGTCGCCCGCAGCAGCGCGGCGGCTCCCAGGCCGAACACCAGGATGGAGGTTGACAACAGGATCGCGGCAAACAGGAAGCGAAAGCCGGGAAGCATCGAGCGATTGCGAATTTCCGCCCCGGCGGCGAGGAGGCCTGGGCCAAAGAGCCATCTGAACGCGGTGACGGTACTGATTGCCGCGTTCGCCACGCGGGATCGGAGCTCGGAAAGGTGGCGAATCAGGCTGATTCGACCATATCGCAACGATCCCGCGCCGTTCCGCTAAAATCGCGGCCGAATAACGCGGCAATTGATGGCGCAATACGATTTCAACCCCGTGATGCAACGGGGCAACGGTCGTCTTGCGGATCACAAATCGGCAAATCCGGCGCAAATAGGCCTGATATGTCTTGAATGTGCCGCTATCTTCCGTCATCTGGCCGTTAACGGTCCGATCGGGCTTCGGGACTATACAAGAGCGATGATGATCAAACATTTTCTGACGATATGCGCTGCCGCAACAGTCGCTGCGGCGGGAACCTCGCTCGCTCAGGCTCAGAGCTATCCGGTCCAGCAGGCGCCGAGCTATGGCGCCCCGGCCGAATATCGGCCCGGTGACCGCACACCGAATTTCGACGCACTGGACGAAGACGACGAGGCGATGCCGCAGGCCTCGCTGCCGCCTCCCGGCCCAGTCGACGATCCGCGCTACGGTCGCCCGGTCGGCGCGCCCCCGGTCTATTCGGCCGCCCCGCAGGGGCCGGTGATGTCGCCGGATGATCCCCGATACGGTCGTCCGGCTGGCGCTCCGCCGGTCTATTCGGCGGCGCCCCAGGGGCCCGTGATGTCGCCCGACGATCCGCGCTACGGCCGGCCCGCCGGTCCGCCGCCGGTGATTTATGCCAATCGTCCGGGACAGCAGGCGCCCGCCAGTGACGGCCTGCGTCCGCCCGAGGCGGTCGGTGGTCCCGCCGCGACCGGAACGGTCGATGCCGCCCAGCCGCCCGTCGGCGCCGATGGCCGGCCGATGACTTTGGCCGCGCTGCCGCCCGAGGAGCAGCCCGATGCTGCGCCGGTGCAGCTGCCGCCGAACCTGCGCCGCCAGGAGGTCGCGTTCCAGACCAAGGAGCCGGCCGGCACGCTCGTGGTCGATACGCCCAACACCTACCTCTATTACGTGCTCGGAGGCGGCCGCGCGATCCGCTACGGCGTCCGCGTCGGCCGCGACGGCTTCACCTGGACCGGCGTGCAAAAGATCACCCGCAAGGCCGAGTGGCCGGATTGGCATCCGCCGACCGAGATGATCGAGCGTCAGCCCTACCTGCCGCGCTTCATGGCCGGCGGCCCGGGCAATCCGCTTGGCGCCCGCGCGATGTATCTCGGCTCGACCGTCTACCGCATCCACGGCACCAACCAGCCCTCGACGATCGGCAAGTTCGTCTCCTCCGGTTGCATCGGCATGCTCAACGAGGACGTCTCCGACCTGTTCGATCGCGTCAAGGTCGGCACCCGCGTGGTGGTGCTGCCGGGCGGCCCGCCGCCGGGAACGGCGACTGCCTCCGCTGCGCCGACGCAGGGCGCTGCCGGGCCGGCTCCGATCTCCGCCCAGGCTGGTCCCGTCCCGGGGACGCAGCCGACCGTGGTGCCGCCGCTGCCCGCGCCGGTCACCGTGCGCTGAGCGCTTCGTCCCCTACCAGATTGCAGAAAGGGCGTGCCGTCGGCGCGCCCTTTTCGTTTCAGGCCAGCCTGCGCGGCAGCTCGCCGCCCCTGGTGAAGGCGTCGATCGCCTCGACCATCTGACCGTAATGGATGCGCAAGCCGTCCGCGGTGGCGTAGCCGAGGTGCGGCGTCAGCACGAGGTTGTCGAGCTTGCGGAAGGGATGGTCGACCGGCAGCGGCTCGACCGAGAACACGTCCAACCCCGCGCCCGCGATATTCCGCTGCTGCAACGCCTCGAGCAGCGCCTGCTCGTCCACGATCGGCCCGCGCGCGGTGTTGACGAGGAAGGCGGTCGGCTTCATCCGCGCGAGATCGGCGCGGCCGACGAGGCCACGCGAGCGATCGCTCAGCACCACATGGATGGTGACGATATCGGCCTTGGCGAACAGCTCCTCCTTGCTGGCGTAGCCGACGCCGGCCTCCTTGCACTTCTCCGGCGTGAGGTTCGGACTCCAGGCGATCACGTTCATGCCGAACGCTTTCGCGATCCCAGCCATCTTGCTGCCGAGCTTGCCGAGCCCGACGATGCCGAGCGTCAAGCCCTCGATCTCGACGCCGGCAAAGGTCTGCCAGGGCTCGCCCGCATGCATGCGCGCATTCTCGCGGCCGATGCCGCGGGTCAGCTCCAGGATCAGGCCCATGGCGAGCGGCGCCGTGGGATCGCGCGAATATTGCGTGCCGCCGATGGCCACATTGCGCGCCTTCGCAGCTTCCATATCGATGGAAGCGTTGCGCATGCCCGACGTCAGCAGCAGCTTCAGCTTCGGTAGGTTCTCGAACAGGCTCATGGGGAAGGCGGTGCGCTCGCGCATCGCACAGATGACGTCGAAGTCCGCCAGTGCGCTCGCCGCGGCCTGCTCCGAAGCGAAGGGATGGCTGAACACGGTGACGTCGACCCGGTCGGACAGTTTCTGCCAGTCGGCGACGTCGAGCGCGAGGTTGAAATAATCGTCGAGAATTGCACAGCGCAGCCGGCTCATCAGCGTTCATCCATGGCAAGAGATGACGGCGCAGGCGGGCACCGTCGAGGGAGCCCGGCCATGGTTGCGCGCAATCACACCTGTGCGCAAGCAGCTGACGACTTCAAAAGTCCGATAGGAAGGAGAGGCTCAGAGATCGCGGGATTTCAGGCGGAACGGCGCATCCATGCCGTGCTTGGCGCGCCAGGCGGGACCGGGTCCACGCATGTAGTGCAGTTCGGGCCGGTAGGGATTGAAGGCGGTGGTGAAGAAGCGCTTCCAGAAGCCCTTGACCTCCGAAACGAACCCGAAGACGTGGCCGGCTCCTGCCGGAACAGGATGAGAATGCGTCTCAATCAGAGCCATGATGCGGCCTCGCTGTGCTCCCGTTCATTCTGGCGGGTGGCGCTGTTTCCGCGCGAAACCGAGCTTTCGGCCTGATTTATTAAAAGATAGTTTCAATTGTCCGGATTGGCGTCGGGATGGTGTCCATTCCGTATTCATCCGTGGTGAACGGACGGAAAACATTGCCCTTTTAGGGCGGGATCGTTACATCGGCGGCAAGCAAAATTTCCTCAAATCGAAGGTGTCACGGGACCGATGGCGCGCCAGTTCATCTATTTCATGCAGGGCCTGACCAAGAGCTACCCGACCCGGAAGGTGCTCGATAACATCCACCTGAGCTTCTACCCCGACGCCAAGATCGGCGTGCTCGGCGTCAACGGCTCGGGCAAGTCGACGCTGCTCAAGATCATGGCTGGCCTCGACAAGGAGTACACCGGCGAGGCCTGGGTCGCGGAGGGCGCCCGCGTCGGCTATCTCGAACAGGAGCCACAGCTCGATCCCAAGCTGTCCGTGCGCGAGAACGTCATGCAGGGCGTCGCCAAGCAGAAGGCGATCCTCGACCGTTACAACGAGCTCGCGGTCAACTATTCCGACGAGACCGCCGACGAGATGACCAAGCTCCAGGACGAGATCGAGGCCCAGGGCCTGTGGGATCTCGACAGCAAGGTCGACCAGGCCATGGATGCCTTGCGCTGCCCGCCCGATGACTCCGACGTGACCAAGCTCTCCGGCGGCGAGCGCCGCCGCGTCGCGCTATGCAAGCTGCTGCTCGACCAGCCCGAACTCCTGCTGCTGGACGAACCGACCAACCATCTCGACGCCGAGTCCGTGTCGTGGCTGGAAGGCCATCTGCGCAACTATCCCGGCGCGATCCTGATCGTCACCCACGACCGCTACTTCCTCGACAACGTCACCGGCTGGATCCTCGAGCTCGATCGCGGCCGCGGCATTCCCTACGAGGGCAACTACTCGTCCTGGCTGGTGCAGAAGCAGAAGCGCCTGGAGCAGGAGGGCCGCGAGGACGCGGCACACCAGAAGACGCTCGCCCGCGAGCAGGAATGGGTCGCATCTTCGCCGAAGGCGCGCCAGGCCAAGTCGAAGGCACGCTATCAGCGCTACGAGGAGCTGCTCAAGAAGGCGAGTGAGAAGCAGACCCAGACCGCGCAGATCATCATTCCGGTCGCCGAGCGGCTCGGCGCCAACGTGGTCGATTTCGACGGCCTCAGCAAAGGTTTTGGCGATCGCCTCCTGATCGACAATCTCACCTTCAAGCTGCCGCCCGGCGGCATCGTCGGCGTGATCGGCCCCAACGGCGCCGGCAAGACCACGCTGTTCAGGATGATCACCGGCCAGGAGAAGCCGGACGCAGGCACGATCACGGTCGGCGAGACCGTGCATCTCGGCTATGTCGACCAGTCGCGCGATGCGCTCGACGGCAAGAAGACCGTGTGGGAGGAGATCTCCGGCGGCAACGAATTGATCCTGCTCGGAAAGAAGGAAGTCAATTCGCGCGGCTATTGCTCGGCCTTCAACTTCAAGGGCGCGGACCAGCAGAAGAAGGTCGGCGCGCTCTCGGGCGGTGAACGCAATCGCGTCCATCTCGCCAAGATGCTGAAGTCCGGCGCCAACGTGCTGCTGCTCGACGAGCCGACCAACGACCTCGACGTCGACACGCTGCGCGCGCTGGAAGAGGCGCTGGAGGACTTTGCCGGCTGCGCCGTCATCATCAGCCACGATCGCTGGTTCCTCGACCGTATCGCGACGCACATCCTGGCGTTCGAGGGCGAGAGCCACGTCGAATGGTTCGAAGGCAATTTCCAGGACTACGAGAAGGACAAGATGCGCCGGCTCGGCCAGGACAGCATCATCCCGCACCGCGTGAAGTACAAGAAGCTGACGCGGTGATGGCGGCATGATGCGGCGGGCGCTCATCGCTGCGGTGATCGTGGTCACCTGCGGCTGGTCGTCCGCCCGTGCTGCCGACGCCGCCTTCACGCAGTTCATCGCCTCGCTGTGGCCGGAAGCCCAACAGGCCGGCGTTTCGCGCGCGACGTTCGAGCGAGAGACGCGCGGGCTCGAGCCCGATTACAAGCTGCCCGACCTGCTTCTGCCGGGCCGGCCTGCGCTAGGTGCGCCGTCGCAGGCCGAGTTCGTGCAGGTGCCTGCCGACTACGTCAAGGAGGCTTCGATCGCGCGGCTCGCCGGCGAGGGGCAGCGGCTGCTGCAAAAATATCGCACCGCGCTGACCGAGATCGAGAAAAGCTCCGGTGTGCCTGCCACCGTGATGCTCGCAATCTGGGGCCGTGAGACCGATTACGGCCGCTACACGCTGCCCTACGATCTCGTGCGCGTGCTGGCGACGCAAGCCTATGTCGGACGTCGCAAGGACCAGTATCGCAACGAGTTCATCCTCTCGCTCAAGATTCTCGGCGAGGGCGTGGTGACGCGCAAGGACATGCGCTCGTCCTGGGCCGGCGCCACCGGGCTGACGCAGTTCCTGCCGTCGGAATATTACAAGCATGGCGTCGACTTCGACGGCAATGGCCGCATCGATATCTGGCACTCCGTGCCGGATGCGCTGGCCTCCGCCGCGCAGCAGCTCGTCAACAAGGGCTGGCAGAGTGGCCTCCGCTGGGCCTATGAGGTGCAGGCGCCCGCGAAGGTCGATTGCACCACGGGCGTACCGGAGGTGACGAAGCCGATCGGTCAATGGCTGCGCGAAGGTTTTGTGCCGGTGCGTGGCGCGAGGCTCAGCGCCGCCGAGCAGGCGCAGCAGGCCTCGCTGCTCCAGCCCGAAGGCATCTACGGCCCGTCGTTCCTGACCACGAAGAATTACTTCGTGATCAAGGAGTACAATTTCTCCGACCTCTACGTGCTGTTCGTCGGCCATCTCAGCGACCGGATGACCAGCCCGCTGCCATTTGCAACGCCGTGGTCGGCTTCGAAGCAGCTGCGCACGAAAGACGTCGAGACCATGCAGCGCGAGCTGACGCGCATCGGGCTCTACAAGGACAAGATCGACGGCAAGGCCGGCATGCAGACGCGCGCAGCGCTCGGCGCCTATCAGAAGTCGGCAGGCCTCAAGGTCGATTGCTGGCCGAGCGAAGAGGTGCTGCGCTCGATCCAGGCGGGGCGATAGCGCAGGACCAAAGAAAAAGCCCGGCCGATGGTCTCGGCCGGGCTTCGATCGCAGCGCTTGCGAGCGCCGTGCGATCAGATCAGTAGCAGACGCGAACCGGGCGAACGACCCAGCCATAGCCGTCCCAATAGCGCTGGCGCTGCCAGTAGCAGGGCGGGGGCGGCGGGCCGGGCTCGGCCACGTAAACGGGACCACCATAGGCCGGTCGGCTCGACGCGATGGCGCCGCCGACGATCGCGCCGCCGATCAGGCCGGCCGCGATGCCGGCGCCAATGTTGTCACCGGCCTTGGCGGGCGGCGTGGCGGTCACCAGCGATCCGGCGACCGTCGCAACCGTGAGGGCAGCAACCAAAGTCTTCTTCATGCTCTTTGCTCTCCTGGGAGATGGACTTCCCCTGTAAGGGACGGCCCGGGTTTCAAAGGTTCACGCACACTCTGATGGAATTTGGCCTTGCGGTTAGGAAGCGCGCAAATGGTCAATCCACGGTAAACGCACACGGAGCTGTGACGAGAAAAAGCGGTCTTTTTCGGGCTCCGAGATGAACGGCGCATCCGTAGTGAACCGGTTAAGCGCGCCTCAGCCACAAACTCTGACGCGGCGGACGCGCCATGCATAGCCGTCCCAGAAGCGCTGCTTCTGCCAGACGCAGTTGCCGTAATAGTCGTCGGCGACATAGCCCGGACCGGGGGCGTAGTAGCGGGGCGGATAATAGCCCGGTTCGTAATAGCCGGGGCCTGGTCCGTAATAATACGGAGAGGCCAGCGCACCGCCGACGATGGCGCCGCCGATGATCCCGGCTGCCACGCCCGCTGCGACACCGCGCTGGGCATGGGCCGGTGTACCGGCCGTCAGGGCCAGAGTGAGGACGGCAGCGACTGCCAGGAACGACTTCTTCATGCGCTCGACCTTATCACACGCGGGAACTCTTTGGAGCGTAAGGTTCCATATTTCGTTTGAATGATCAATGAACGGCACTTTTGCCGGAGACGACCAACCGGCATGGCCCCCAGTTTCATCAGGAGACGATGATGGGCAACGCGATGGTCAATGCATTGATTGCTGCTGGGGTCGTCTTCGCGATCGGCTACGGCTGGATCGCTCACCTCCAGAACCGGGGCCGGCGGCGCACGCGTGTCGGGGCCGGCGGTGATAGCGGTGGTAGTGGCGCCGACACCTACATGGGGACAAGCGACGGCTTGTCGTTGGGAAGCTGGTTCTCCAGCGACCGTTCGGGGAATTCAACCGACGGCGGCAGCTGTTCCAGCAGCGATGGCGGCAGCAATGGCGGGGACTGCGGAGGTGGCGGCGATGGTGGTGGAGGCGGTGGCGGCGATTAGCTCCGCCAGAAGCTTGATCAACCGCAACACCTGATTTTAGAGCCGTTCTAGGCTGATTGCCGGGCCAGTTTGGAATAGCTTCAAATACCGCTTTTTCCTTTTGCATCCGGCCGGCCCGTTAAATATCGATGATGGCGCATCACCGAAGGGCCTGCCGCTTCCATGATCGTTTGTTCCTGTAACGTGCTGAGCGATGAGGACATCCGCGCCGCCGTCGCCGACTCCGACGACGCCGTGCGCCATGCCAAGCAGGTCTATGGATGTCTCGGCTGCAGCGCCGAATGCGGCCGCTGTGCCCGGACCATCAAGACCATCATCGACGAAGCGCTTGGCCCCTGCGCCCAGTCTTGCTGCGCCGGCTGTCCCCATGGCCATACCGTCGCCGCCAATGACGAGACGGCCGAACCCGCCCAATTCGCCCTCGCGGCCTGCTGAAAACTTCCGCATCCTCAGCTGACCTTTTCCCCGGCTGCGTCCGCATAGCCGGTTGCCGGCATGCGCAAACTCATTTAGAAGCATTCTAAACTCGGTTAGGGCCGATTTGGACTGCAAAGCTGGAGTGAACCATGCAGGGCGACGCGAAGGTCATCGACTATCTCAACAAGGCACTGCGTCACGAGCTGACTGCGATCAATCAGTACTGGCTGCACTACCGCTTCCTCGACAATTGGGGCCTCTTGGACATGGCCAAGGTCTGGCGCAAGGAGTCCATCGAGGAGATGGAGCATGCCGACAAGCTCACCGCGCGCATCCTGTTCCTCGACGGCTTTCCGAACATGCAGGTGCTGGATCCCCTGCGCATCGGCCAGAACGTCAAGGAGATCATCGAATGCGATCTCGCCGCCGAGATGAGCGCGCGTGCGCTTTACCAGGAAGCGGCGACCTACTGTCACGGCGCCAAGGACTACGTCACGCGTGACCTGTTTGAGAAGCTGATGAGCGACGAGGAGCACCACATCGACTTCCTCGAAACCCAGCTCGACCTGATTGGTCGCATCGGTCTCGAGCTCTACACCCAGAAGCACGTCGGCGGGCTCGAGGGCGAGGGGCATTAAGCTCCGGCGCCAGCCGCGCACCCGGTGTCGTCCCTGCGCAAGCAGGGACCCATACCGCGGAATCTATCGATCGTCGCCAGTAGCAGTACCGAACGACGAGGCTTCGCCAAACGATGTCCTGTGGCTATGGATCCGGATCTGCGCTTCGCTTGTCCGGGACGACACCGCGATTGTCGCTCGCCTACAGCTGCGTCTTGTACCGAGCCTCCACGATCTCCTGGCTCTCCGGTTCTCCCAAGCCCGTCTGGTCGTGAATGACCTCGATGATGCTCGGCATCACCGATCGCTGTACCTTCTCGGATGACCACAGCTTCGAGCGCATCAGCGCCTTGCCGCAGTGGAAATAGACCTCGCTGACCGCGACGTTCAGCACCGCGCGGGGCGGCTTGCCGAACTCCACCATGGCGGCGAGCAGATCCGGATCGGCCGACAGCGTGCCGCGTCCGCCGACGCGCAGCGTCTCGTCGATCCCCGGCACGAAGAACAGCAGCTGAACGAAGCCCGAGCCCTCGACGACGTTCCGAAAACTGTCGATGCGGTTGTTGCCGGAGCGGTCGGGCATCAACAGCTGGTTGGGACCGGCGACGTGGACGAAGCCGATGCCGCCGCCGCGCGGCGAGGCGTCGACGCTGCCGTCCGCGCCCGAGGTCGCGAGCACGCAGAACGGCGACATCTCGATGAACTTCCTCGCATGCGCATCGATCGCCGGCCGCGCTTTCGCGATCACGCGCGGGGTCGGCTTGGCGTAGATGGTGGCGAGGTCTTCGGCGCTAAGATCGGTCAACGGCGTGCCTCCGTATCAGCTTGTCCTCAAGCAAGCCGATCAGGCGCCCCCAGCCAACGAAATCCGGCGCGCTAGACTGCATCCGCCGGCACGAAGCAACTGATGATGATGGCGCCGCGATGGTGGACGTACCACACCACGGCCTGGCCCACGGGATTGCCGCGGTCGCGGATGATGGCGCGCGCGGGCACCTCCATCCATTGTCCGTCGATCGGCACCCAATAGGCGCCGCCGCGCACGTCGTATTCGGTGCGATGGCCATCGGAGATATCGCAGCAGGGCACTCCGTTCGGAGCGATCACGCTCTTGAACCAGGCGCGGATATCGGGCGGGACGTGGTCGTATTGGCCGTTGTCGAACGCGAACGCCGCGCTCGTCAGCGCTGTCGTTGCAGCCAGCCAGACGCACAGTACCAGCCTGTGCATGCGATCCTCCTCATCGCGTATCGTGCCATCGGCGCGCGATTGTCCCGCGCGTCGATTCGTATCCTCGGCGCAATTAAGCCCGAGCTGTCGGCGCAATGCATGCTCAAATAATGCGCTGCGCCGGGGCGCCGCACATGATGCGTTGCGAGATGAGACAGCTTGTGGCGGTGCGCAGCCACGGAGTTGATCGGCAGGGCGCGATGGAACTTCGCAGAAGCGCGAAGGCCGATGTAGGATTTCGGCCCAGACCTTCGTCTTCAAGAAAACGTCGGGAGAGAGTGCATGTGCCGCAACATCAAGACGCTGTTCAATTTCGAGCCGCCGGCGACGGAGGACGAGATTCACGCCAGCGCACTGCAGTTCGTGCGAAAACTGTCCGGTTTCAACAGGCCGTCGCAGGCGAACGAGGCGGCGTTCGAGCGTGCGGTGGCGGAGGTCGCGGAGGCCGCACGAAAACTCCTGACGTCGCTGCATACCCATGCGCCGGCGCGCGACCGCGAGGTCGAGGCGGAAAAGGCGAAAGAGCGCTCGCGGCTGCGCTTCGGTTCGTGAGCTCGAACGGCGCACTCCGTGACCTGGCTCACGGTATCTGCTGCGTCAGGTTGCGATGGTGTCGGCCGGGGTTTTGACCGCCCGGAGCACGACCATGAGCCGCGCCCTTCTTCCCTTGAAAGCAGGTGCCATCGTCTTCACGCTGCTGTGGACTGCGTGGATGATGTGGTGGAGCGGCTCGTTCTCGAGCGCGAACATGATCATCCTCGCCCTGTGTGGCGCGGCGGTCGGCTACCTCTGGTATCGCGCGATACGCTGGCAGTTCGAGCGTATGGGCATGTTGCCGCGAGACGAGGATCGGCCGAAATAGACCCGTCTGCTAGGCCTTGTCGCCGTGCTTCTTCTTTTTCTTTTTCTTCTTGTGGTCGTCGCCGTCATCGCTCTCGTCATCGACGAATGTCTCGTCTGGCTCCTGGACGGCGGCCGCGAGCGCTTCGCGCTCAGCGGCTTCGCGCTCGCGCTGGCGGCGGCGTTCGTCCCAGGCGTCGAAGAGCTGGTCGAGCCAGGGCAGCACTTGCTCGATCGACGGCAATTGGCCGGGCGGACCTGGTTCGCCGCGCGGGCCTTGCGGCCCTGCCGGTCCCTGAGGTCCGGCAGGTCCCGGTGCGCCGGCTGCGCCGCGCGGGCCGGCTTCGCCCTGCTTGCCTTGCGGACCGGGTTTGCCGGGCGGGCCAGCCTTTCCGACCGGCCCCGGCTTGCCCTGCGGTCCGGGCTTGCCGCGCGCCCCGTCCGGGCCACGCCGGCCCGGATGGCCCTGCGGCCCCGGCCGCCCCGGCTCGCCTTGCCGCCCGCGCGGGCCCTGAGGTCCCTGCCGTCGTCCCTGATCGTCTGCCACGCCACTGCTCCCTTGACCGGAAGCAAGCTACTTAGCGGCCTTTGACGACAGCAGCAATTCTGCCCGCGCACCGTGTCGGGCTTGATCAACATCTCGGTCGCGATGATCGCGCTTGCGGTCATCGCCGGCGTGCATCTGCGGCACGAGCTGCGCCGCTTGCGGCGCAGCGCGTCGTCGCGGGCGGACTGATGTCACCCGTCAGTCCTGATAGGCAGGCACCTCGATGCCGGAAGCGGCGTAGATCCTGATCTTGTTGCGCAGCGTGCGCACCGACAGGCCGAGCACGCGCGCTGCACGCGTCCGGTTTCCGTCGCAGCGTGCGAGCGTCTGGAGCACGAGCTCACGCTCGACCTCGTCGACCGTGGCGCCGATCAGCATCGGAACGATCTGATTAGGGGCTAGGAATTGCGCGCCCGGTTCGGACGCAGCGACATGAACAGTGGTCATCAACACACTCCCCGATCAACGCCCGCTTCCATCATTGGAAGCGGATCGAGAACAACGACCCCAAGCCGTAATTTCACGGTGGTCCTGTTTGGTTAATGAAGGGTTAATCGGGAGCGAGCCCACCAATTGACCCCGGGAATGCCGCGAAGCCGCCGCGATTGGCGCAGGATGCATCGCGATGCGGACCTATCTCGCGCGACAAGTACGGTGTCATCGTCCGCGAAAGCGGACGATCCAGTACGCCGCGGCCCCTCGTGGGATGTTTGGCGTCTCTGGAATACTGGATCACCCGCTCCAGTGCGCAATTGCGCACAAGGCGGGTGATGACACCGTGTATGTGGTGAAAGCGTTCTCCCTCACACCGTGCGGTACCCGCCGTCCACCATCACGATCGTTCCGGTGACATAGGCCGACAGGTCCGATGCCAGGAAGATCGCAGGGCCGACGATGTCCTCGGGCTTGCCGGTGCGCGCCAGCGGGGTGTGATCGAGGAAGGCCTGCACCAGCGCCGGATTGGTTGCGCGCACATTGGCGTTGATGTTGGTCTCGATGAAGCCGGGACCGATCGCGTTGACGCGCACGCCTTCCTTGCCGAGCTCGGCGGCGAGCGCCTTGGTGAAGCCGAGCACGCCGTGCTTCGAGGTCGTGTAGGCCGCCGAGCTCGGCGTGCGCAGATGCATGAAGGACTGGATCGAGCCGATGTTGACGATGCGGCCCTTGCTCGCGCGCAAGGGCGCGAGGAACGCCTGCGTCATGTTGAAGACGCCGTTGAGGTTGAGCGAGATGATGTCGTTCCAGTCCTTCGCCACCGTCTCGGTCTCGGCGGTGAAGGCGTTGCGGCGGGTGATGCCAGCATTGTTGACGAGGATCGAGACCTGTCCGATCTTGGCGTCGACCTGCTTGGCCAGGGCAAAGCAGTCCTCGCGCCTGACAACGTCGAGCGGAAAGCTCTCGGCCTTGCCGCCCGCTGTTCGGATCTCCTGCGCGGCCTCCGCCACCGTCTCGGCGTTGACGTCGAGCAGCACCACCTGTGCGCCCTCGCGCGCGTAGCCAGCCGCGATCGCCCGGCCGATGCCGGAGCCGGCACCCGTGACTACGGCGATGTGGTTTGCGAGCAATGCCATGACATATTCCTCCCGGTTTCTTTTCGAAGTTTCACGAAAAGCTAACTCGAAATTAAGGGGGCGGAAACGGCGGCCTTGGCATACTGATCCTGATTGCTAAACGTTGCGCGCATGATGGAACGGCTGGACTCCTGGAAACTCGCTATCGAACGGCTGCGGTCGGCGCACGTGCCCGATTGGGCCGAGGCGGCCCGGCTCGTCGCCGAGATCGCGCGGATGAGCAGCGACGTCACGCTGCGCCAGGCCGCCGAGCAGGCGCTGCCGGTGCTGCGCCAGGCCGTCGACAATGACGATCACAGTGTGACGCTGGCGGCCCAGCGCCGTCTCGGCGTTGTGCTCGAGGTCGTCCACGATCTCTCCGCCCCGCGCTTCGGCCGCCGCAACGCCATGCCGAAGCAGATGTCCAGGGAGGACCGCGCCCGCAAGGTGCTCGGCCTCCCGCTCGCGGTGCAGCTCACCTGCGAGGACATCAACCAGGCCTATCGCCGCGCCGCCAAGGGCATGCATCCCGACCGGGGCGGCAGCGCGCAAGGCTTCATCGACCTCGCCGCCGCGCGCGATCTCCTGATCCACCCCGGCGCGCACAAGGACGCGTGAGTATCAATGTGCTAGACTGTAGCCCGGATGAGCGAAGCGATATCCGGGGAAGGTCTCGCCATGGTTCTGTACCGCAGAAATTTCATTCCCGGCGGCACTTACTTTTTCACAGTGACGCTTTTCGACCGTCGGTCGAGCGTCCTTACTGACAACATCGATGTTCTTCGCAACGCCTTCCGAACCGCTCGGAACGAGCGACCATTTGAGCTCGACGCCATCGTGATCCTTCCGGATCATCTGCATGCGGTCATGAAACTGCCGCTGGACGACTCTGATTTTGCAGGACGGTGGCGTCGGATCAAGGGGCACTTCAGCAGTGCTCCGCTGCATGCCGGTGTCGACATAGCCCGCCACTCCAATGGAGAATTGGCGCTATGGCAGCGGCGATACTGGGAGCACACGATCCGCAACGAAGACGACTTTGCACGTCATATCGATTACGTTCACTTCAATCCCGTCAAGCACGGCTACGTTCGGCGTGTTGGTGATTGGCCGCATTCGTCCTTTCACCGATACGTGCAGACTGGGCTGCTCCCGGGGGATTGGTCCGGTGAGGTGAGCGAAAGTGGGGATGCCTTTGGTGAGCGTGCCGAGGAAGGCTGACGGGAGAACGAGTCGCGTCCCGGATATCGCTTCGCTCATCCGGGCTACGGAGTGGAAAAAAACCGGGCAGGGACGCTGGCGTCCTGCCCGGCTCTTCGTTCGCCGATCGAATTGTTACCAGGTGCACTGGCCGTTCTTGAGGGCGGCGTCCTTCATGACGAGGGCGTCGATGAAGGTCGGCACGCTCGCGCTGGCGCGGTGGTAGCCCGCCGGCCACGGCGTGGTCGGGATGCTCTCGTCCCAGATCTGGCAGAAGCCGCTGTCCTGCCAGCGGATCAGATGATAGCTGGCTTCGGCAGGGCTCGCGGCGGCGAAGGCGGTGACGGCAAGACCGACGGCAGCGCACAGCACGGAAATACGACGCATGATCAGCTCCTCAAAATGAAAGACGTGATGCGCCTCCCGACAATGACGGGAGGGGTTGGCGCGGGACGCCTTTGGAGATGCGCCCCGGACAAGATGTGAGTAGTTCCGCCGGCCGGTCAGGTTCAAAACAGCCGTTGCGGGAAATACGCAATTTGAACAGATTCTGCAAAAGAGAAGGGCGGACCGTTCGCGCGGTCCGCCCGTGAAAACTTATCCGTATGCGCGACCCGTCGCGTCGGGGCTCAGAGCGTGCAGCGGCGCTCGGCGCGCAACTTGATCTGGACGTCGGACGCCTCCTGGAAGGTCGGGAACGGCTTGCTGACGACCTTGTAGGTCGACGCGCCGATTTGGAACGGCTTGTACTTGAGGTCCTCGTTCCAGACCTGGCAGATGCCGGTGTTGTCCCAGCGGATCACGTAATAGCCGACCGCCGCCGAGGCCGGCACGGCGAACACGGAACTGGCGATGCCGGCAACGGCACAGAGGGCGAGAACGCGACGCATGAACTATCTCCTGTGGGAAAGTGGATCTTAGAGTTCGTGCGGTAAAAGCAGGATCTTTGCAAGCCGGGGCGCAGCCGCTCACGGACATGTCAGTCGTTCCGCTCGCATTTGGTTCGGCCGCGTGCCCGGCAGGCCACACGCTCACCTCGCCAGTGACGCCACCGCCTCGATCTCGATCAGCATCTCCGGCCTGGGCAGCGCCTGCACCACGCACGTCGTCCGCGCCGGATAGGGCGGCGGGCCGAAGGCGCCGGCATAGAGCGCGTTCATGGCGGCAACGTCCGAGGCGCGGGTCAGGAGCACGTTGACCTTGACGAGGTCCTGCATGCCGGCGCCGGCCTCGTCCAGCACGCGGCGGATGTTGACGACGACGTTGGCGAACTGGGCCTCGAAGCCGTCGGGCAGCTCGCCCGATGCGTCGAAGCCGGGAATGCCGGAGACGAACAGGAGATCGCCGACGCGCGTCGCAAAGGACAGCGGCGGCGCCTTGACGTGCGGCGGCGGCGCGAAGTGCTGGATCGGCATGGGATCACCTCAAGGACGGTCGCGGGACACATGGACGGTGGCGAGGGAGGAGCCTCGCAAAACGAAAGTGCGAAAACAACCCCATGCACAGTAGACGCCGCACGGAAATCATTGATGTTTTCCAGAATTCGTGAAAGGCGAAGCATTCGCTTGCTCCGTCGGGCAATACAGGGGCATTATGGCATGCTGGCGAAGGTCGGTGCGCGGCCCCAATCTCCGCTGTCATGCTGCGGCTTGGCCGGGGCATCCAGTACGCCGCGGCGGACGTGGCGAGAGTGAGCTTCCCAACGCAGGCCTCTGGAATACTGGATCGCCCGCCCCTGTGCGCAATTGCGCACCAGGCGGGCGATGACGGTTGAGGGTGTTGCTGCACCTCGCAACCCACATCCTCCGCCCCATCATGTTGCCGCCGCGATCGATCGGATACATTCGCCGCGTCTGATTCGAATCCACTCTTGAAAAATAGCCCCCGGAGACACCCATGAAGCTCGCATCCACCTTCCGCGCCGCGCTGGTCGCCATCGCCGCCCTGGCCGGCCTCTCGACCGCCGCGCGGGCCGACAGCGGCTTCGTGACGCTGACGATCTACAAGGCGGGCTGGATCATCGGCGGCTCCGGCGGCTCGGGCGTGCTGAACTTCCGCGGCCGCTCCTATGCGCTCTCCACCGGCGGCCTCGACTACGGCCTCGTGTTCGGCGGCTCGAAAACCGTGCTGCGCGGGCGCGTCTCCAACATCAACCGCCCCTCGGACGTCGCCGGCGTCTACGGCGCCGCCGGTGCCGGCCTTGCCGTCGGCCGCGGCGCCCGCGCCATCGTGCTGACCAACCAGAAGGGTGCGGTGCTGGAGCTGACGGGTCACCAGGTCGGGTTGATGGCGAATGCGGATCTCTCGGGGCTTGCGATCACGATGCGGTAGGGGAGGTCGCGTAGGGTGGGTTGGCCCTGCGGATGCGCGAAGCGAATCCGCGGGGCGTAACCCACCTCTTTGGCGTCTCCGGAGACGAACAGCGGTGGGTTACGCTTCGGACAGCGCTTCGCGCCGCCCGAAGCTAACCCACCCTACGATTTCTCGACCATCCCGTGAATCCGCTCGCAATGCGCGACGAGATTTTCGTGCGTATCGACGAAGGCCTTCAGCGGCGTCGGGATCGGAACGAAATAGATGTTGGCGATGAAGCCGTAGATGCCGGCATCGACGCTGGACGGCGCCGCGCCGTGGACGAAGCCCGCGGCCGGCACGATCTCGGCCAGCACCTGCAGATCGGCAAGCCCCCGCGCGTAGGCCTGATCGGGCGTGTAGCGGCCGATGCCCTGGAAGTGATAGCGCTGCGCGTTGTACGCCTTCGCCTTCTCGAAGCCTTCCGCACTCACTTGCGGATGCTGCGCGATGAAGCCGTCGCGGAACGCGGGATAGAAGCGCTCGTCCTTCCAGCGCGAATAGGACATCACCCAGTAGAGATCGTCGAGCATGCGCGTGACCAGATGATCGGTGCGGCGCTGCGCGGCCGTCAGCGCGGCATCGATGCCGAGCCGGTATTTCGCGACGACACGCGCGATGATCGCTTCGCTGTCGCCGATGGTCTCGCCGTCGTCGACGATGTAAGGCAGCTGCCCGCGCGGCGCGGCGGAGGCATCGAAGACATGCTCCTGCACGAACGGCACGCCCGCGAGCTTCAGGAAGGCATAGACCTTGAGGCCGTAGCCGTTGTTGTCGGCGACGCCGAAGAGTTCCGGGTAGGAGTAGAGGGTCAGCATCGGCGGGCTCCTCTGGCGTGGTGGGCCCAGCATGAAGTGGTGTGGTGACGGACGCAATGGTAGCCGTGCGGCGCAGCTCTCGTAGGGTGGGTTAGCCGCGGGCTGCGCGAAGCGCAGTCCCGTGGCGTAACCCACCTCTTCTCCATCCACGGCGACAGAAGTGGTGGGTTACGCCGCACGGTCTGCGCTTCGCGCAGCCGCACGTCTAACCCACCCTACGAATTACGAACGCGATGCAGCGGTGAACACCGCCAACTGCGCATCGAACGCGCGCCGGAACGCCGGCCGCGCTTCGCCGCGCGCGACATAGGCGGCTATCTCAGGAAATTCGGCGAGCAGCCCTGATGTATTCAGCCGGCGCAGCACCGTCACCATCATGAGATCGCCGGCGCTGAAGGTGCCGTCGAGCCAGTCGGCACCGCCGAGGCGGCGGGACAGTTCGCCGAGCCTGACACGGACGCGGTCCTGCAGCAGGGGCAAGCGCTCCGCGTACCAACTCCTGTCGCGCTCGACCAGCATGGCCATGCCGAGCTCGACGATCGGCGGCTCCAGCGTGTTCAGAGCCGCGAACATCCACGCGATCGCACGGCTCCGCGCGTTCGCATCAAGCGGCAGCAGCCCGGAATGACGCTCGGCGATGTGGAGCACGATCGCGCCGGATTCGAACAGCGCGAGATCGCCATCCTCATAGGTCGGGATCTGCCCGAACGGATGCAGCGCACGATGCGCGGGCTGCTTCATTTCTTCGAACGAGACGAGGCGAACGTCGTAGGGCTGGCCGACCTCTTCCAGCGCCCAACGAACGCGCATGTCGCGGGCCTGCCCGCGGCCGCGATCGGGCGAGGATTCGAAGGCGGTGATGGTGGGAGGCATCTGGGGGCTCCGGGTGGTCGCGCCTGGTCCAGAGGACGAATGGGCTGCGCGGATTCCGACAACGTTCCTTTTTATACGCGTGCCGCCAAACCAACGGTGTCGTCCCGGCGAACGCCGGGACCCATACCGCGAGATCTATCTATTGCGGTTGGTGGCAGTACCGAAACGCCGAGTCTCCGCCAAACTACTCCCTGGGGTTATGGGTCCCCGCGTTCGCGGGGACGACAGCGGAATGTGACGCGCTATTGTTCGCTGAACCTACGCGGCGATCCACGCCGCCAGCTCGCGCCACGGCTCTAGTGTCCAATGCCCCGATGCAGCACCCGAGGGCGAGGGCAGCACGAATATCTCCGGCCACATTGCATCGCGCGCCTGCCGCCCCAGCACAATCGCAGCTGACGGCCTGCCGTAGAACAGGCTCGCCGCCTTCTTGCTCGTGAACGCAATCGTCCGCGGCCGGTACTTCTCGATCTTCGCCCTGAACCCCGGCACGTCGATCGTCTCCGCCGCGATCTGGTGATCCATGCCGGCGTCCGTCTTGCAGAGATCGGTGAAGCCGATCCCGAGCGCGATGAGCGATGCGAACTCGCCCGGCTGATAGCGCCGCGGCGTGATGCCGGCCTCATGGATCGCGCGCCAGAAGCGGTTGCCGGGATGGGCGTAGTAGTGCCCAAGCTCGGCCGAGCGCGTCGAGGCGGCGGTGCCGACGAAGACGAGGCGGAGATTGGAGCGGAGTTGGTCGGGGAGGCGGTGGGAGTTGATCACGAGATCTCTACCTGACGGGTTGAAGGGTGAGCGTCGTGAGGCCAAATTTGAGAATGTGCGTAGATTGATGCAGTACGAAATTCCAGCGGTTCATATGCGGGATTTCTCCTTCGATCAGGCTGTGGAGGCATTTACCCGCATCAATACCTTGGGGGTTAAGTTAAAGACAGAGGATATCGCCAGCGCGCGCGTTGCTGCAAAGCATACAGGTTTCATTGCGGATGAGGTGGCGCCGTTCGTTGCCGAACTCAAAGGTGAGGGTTTTTCCCGCTTGAACGTTATGCACTTATTTCGTGCATGTGCGTTCGTTGCGCTTCCAGACGGCCGAAGTCGAACTCCTCTCCATGAGCTAAGCCGTTCCGAGGTCGCAAGTGCTTGGTCTGCAACAAAACGGGCAACAAAGGAGGCGATGGCGCTCATTCGGAATGAGTTTGGCCTGGTCAATATGGACATCCTATGGAGCGGCGCGCTTCTTGTCCCTGTCATCGCATTGTGCGCATCGCGCGGCGTACGTAATAGGGACCCAAGAGGCGTGGCGGGATGGCTGGCCATGGCAGCCCTGTTGCACCGCTACAGTAAGTCGTCTGAAACAGCATTAGACCAAGACTTACGCGCGTGCCGATCCGACGATCCGATTGGAAAGTTGCTAACTAACGTTCGTAGAGATGCTGGAGCGTTCGGTGCAATTGCAAATGATTTTAGAGGTGCACTCAACGATAAGGGGGCTCTATTCGCAGCCTATATCGCCTGCCGACACCGAGGGCTTCGCGATCTATTCTCCGGTTCTCCGATTTTATTGCAGGCGAATGTGGATCGGCATCATATCTTGCCTCGCGCGCAGTTTGAAGAATCGAGTAGAGGCAAAGCAGATGCAGTCGCCAACATTGCTTTTATTAGCGGCGAAGCTAACAGAAACGTCGGTGCTGCTTCGCCGGACGTCTATCTAAGGAAACTCAAGCGGGAAACGCTGGAGAGCCAATGTATTCCGCTCGACGTATCGCTTTGGGACGTCGACAAAGCCGAGGAGTTTTGGGCGGCTCGTCGTGTTCTGCTCGCCGAAGCTTTCAATGGCTTCTTGCGCGAGATGCTGCCCGGACGTCGGATACTTCAATGAAAAGTTGCCTCGATCCCCACGTCTAAGTGATAGTGGGGACGACGAGAATCCTGCCGAATTAAGCAGGCCGGCTCTCGCTGGCCTGCTTAATTTCCACAAAATGGAGTGGGGCGGGAATAACGGGCAGAGCTAACCCTCACAACACCCGATTACTCTCCTTCACCTTCTCCGCATCCAGATAAACGCTCGACCCCATCTCCTTGAACTTCGCGCTCATCTGCTTCATGCCGTCCTCGGCAGTGCCGCTCATCGACATTCCCACCGAGTTCGGGTCGTTCAGCGTCGCGGCGTAATCCCGCACGTCCTGCGTGATCTTCATCGAGCAGAATTTTGGGCCGCACATCGAGCAGAAATGGGCGACCTTGTGGGCTTCCTTCGGCAGGGTCTCGTCGTGGAAGCTCTTGGCGGTATCCGGATCGAGGCCGAGGTTGAACTGGTCGGTCCAGCGGAATTCGAACCGCGCGCGGGAGAGGGCGTCGTCGCGCAGTTGCGCCGCGGGGTGGCCCTTGGCGAGGTCGGCGGCGTGGGCGGCGATCTTGTAGGTGATGACGCCGGTCTTGACGTCGTTGCGGTCGGGCAGGCCGAGATGCTCCTTCGGCGTGACGTAGCAGAGCATGGCGCAGCCGAACCAGCCGATCATGGCAGCGCCGATGCCTGAGGTGATGTGGTCGTAGCCCGGCGCGATGTCGGTGGTCAGCGGCCCGAGCGTGTAGAACGGCGCCTCGCCGCACTCCTTGAGCTGCTTGTCCATGTTGATCTTGATCTTGTGCATCGGCACGTGGCCGGGGCCTTCGATCATGACCTGGCAGCCCTTGTCCCACGCGATCTTGGTGAGCTCGCCGAGCGTTTCGAGTTCAGCAAACTGGGCGCGGTCGTTGGCGTCGGCGATCGAGCCCGGGCGCAGGCCGTCGCCGAGCGAGAACGAGACGTCATACTTGCGCATGAGGTCGCAGATCTCGTCGAAATGCGTGTAGAGGAAGCTCTCCTTGTGATGTGCCAGGCACCACTTCGCCATGATCGAGCCGCCGCGCGAGACGATGCCGGTGACGCGGCTGGCGGTGAGGTGGATGTATTGCAGGCGCACGCCGGCGTGGATGGTGAAATAGTCGACGCCCTGCTCGCACTGCTCGATCAGCGTGTCCTTGTAGAGCTCCCAGGTCAGCTTGACGGGATCGCCGTTGCACTTCTCCAGCGCCTGGTAGATCGGCACGGTGCCGATCGGCACCGGCGCGTTGCGCAAGATCCATTCGCGGGTGGTGTGGATGTTGCGCCCCGTCGAGAGGTCCATCACGGTGTCGGCGCCCCAGCGGATCGCCCACACCATCTTCTCGACCTCTTCCTCGACCGACGAGGTCACCGCGGAGTTGCCGATATTGGCGTTGATCTTGGTCAGGAAGTTGCGGCCGATGATCATCGGCTCGAGCTCGGAATGATTGATGTTGCAGGGGATGATGGCGCGGCCGCGCGCGATCTCGTCGCGGACGAACTCCGGCGTGATGAAGGCGGGGACGGAGGCGCCGAAGCTCTCGCCGTCGGCAAGGGCGGCTTCCGCGCGCTCGAGCTGTGCCTTGCGGCCGAGATTCTCGCGCGCGGCGACGTAGATCATCTCCTTGGTGATGATGCCGGCGCGAGCGAATTCGAGCTGCGTGATCTTGTGGCCGTCGAGGCCACGCAGCGGCTTGTGATAGGCCGAGAAGGCGCGCGCGGCCTTGTCGGTGGAGACGCTGCCGTTGTCCTCCGGCTTGATCTGGCGGCCCTCATATTCCTCGACGCCGCCGCGCTCCAGCACCCACGCCTTGCGGTTGCGGGGCAAGCCGGCATTGACGTCGATGGTGACGGACGGGTCGGTGTAGGGGCCCGAGGTGTCGTAGACGGGCAGGTTCGGCTCGCCCGCGCCCTCGGAGAGGATGATCTCGCGCAAGGGCACGCGCAGGTCGGGCGCGGCGTCGGGCGTCGCGAAGATCTTGCGCGAGGAGGGCAGGGGGCCGGTGGTGACGGCGGGCACGGTCTTGTCGGGATTGGAGCGGATGTTCATGGGATCCTCCGGTTAATTCTGTTGTGCGTGCGATTGAGCCACGGCGATGAATTCTTGCTCCGTCATTGCGAGGAGCCCTTGCGACGAAGCAATCCAGACTGCCTTCGCGGAAAGATCCTGGATTGCTTCGCTACGCTCGCAATAACGGTGTGGAGAGAGTGTGCGCATCACTCCGCCTCCTTCGACAGGCCGAGCCATTGCCGCACGCGGGCATCGGGGTCGGGGTTTTGCGTCACGTCGCTGACCACCGCGATGGAATCCGCGCCGGCCGCAAAGATCTCCGCGGCGTGCTCGAACTTGATGCCGCCGATGGCGACCAGCGGGATGTTGCCGATGCGCTTCTTCCATTCTGTGATTTTTGGAATGCCCTGCGGCTCGAAGCGCATCGATTTGAGCGTGGTGAAGAAGATCGGGCCAAGCGCGACGTAGTCGGGCTGGGCTTCGAGCGCGGCCGCAAGCTCGTCGTCGTCATGGGTGGAGATGCCGAGCTTGAGGCCGGCCTCGCGGATCGCCTTGAGGTCGGCCTCAGCGAGGTCCTCCTGGCCGAGATGCAGATATTCTGCGCCGGCGACGACCGCCGCGCGCCAATAGTCGTTCACCACCAGCTTGGCCTGCGTGCCCTTGGTGATCGCCAGCGCGTCAGTGACGATCTGCAGCGCCTGGGAGTCGTCGAGCTCCTTCGCGCGCAGCTGGATGGTGCCGACGCCGAGCCTGGTCAGGCGTTCGACCCATTGGAGGCTGTCGACGACGGGATAAAATCGATCAGGATACGGCATGCCAGAACGGGGTCCCAACGACAGGGGTTGAAGGAGAGGCGAAGTCGCGGGCGTTCATCAGCCCGGCTTCATAAGCGGTGCGGCCGGCATCACAGCCGAGGCGGAAGGCGTCGGCCATGGCGACGGGATCGGCGGCCTTGGCGATGGCGGTGTTGAGCAGCACGGCGTCGTAGCCGAGCTCGAGCGCCTGGGCCGCGTGGGAGGGAGCGCCGAGACCGGCGTCGACCACCAGCGTGATGTCGGGCAGCCGCTCGCGCAGCAGCGTCAGCGCATCGCGGTTGGTGATGCCCTTGGCGCTGCCGATCGGCGCGGCCCAGGGCATCACCACCCTGCAGCCGGCGTCGACCAGGCGGTTGGCGACCGAAAGATCCTCGGTGCAATAGGGGAACACGTCGAAGCCGTCCTTGATCAGGATGGTCGCGGCTTCGACGAGGCCGACGACATCGGGCTGCAGCGTGTCGTTGTCGGCGATGACTTCGAGCTTGATCCAGTTCGTGCCGAACAGCTCGCGCGCGAGCTTGGCCGTGGTCACCGCCTCGCGCACGGTGCGGCAGCCGGCGGTGTTCGGCAGCACGGTGACGTCGAGCTCGCGGATCAGCTTCCAGAACGCATCGCCGCTCTTGCCGCCGGCGGATTCGCGCCGCAGCGACACCGTGACGATGTTGGCGCCGGAGGCGCGGATTGCGTCCTGCATGATCGCGGGTGAGGGATAGAGCGCGCTGCCGATCAGGAGGCGCGAGGCGAAGGTCTTGCCGTAGAAGGTCACCATGTTGAAGGTGTCTCCTCGAATTCAGTGCGCTCCCTCGCCCCGCTTGCGGGGAGAGGCATCGGCGGCCTGCGGCCGCCGCTCTTCTTAGTAGAACGCCGATGCGCAGCATCGGCTATGGGTGAGGGGGGGCCTCCGCGGGGACGGTGAGAGTTGGACTCGCGGAGAGTCCCCCTCACCCGGAATTTGCTTTGCAAATTCCGGCCTCTCCCCGCAGGCGGGGAGAGGCGAAGGACGGCGATAGCTTCACTCATCCCGCTCACCCTCCCTGCCGCGGCGTGATGATCTCGATCTCGTCGCCGGCCTTCAGGGCGGTCTCGGCCCAGCGGCTTTTCGGCACGACGTCGTAATTGAGCGCGATGGCGAAATGGTTGCCTTCGTAGTCGAGCTCGTTGAGCAGCGCATCGACGCTGGCCGCGCTGACCTCGCGCTGCTCTCCGTTGACGATCACGCGCATTGCATCACCTCATTGTCGATCTGGCCGCGCTGGACATAGGCCAGCGTCAGCTCGGCGAGCGCAGGCGCGATCAGGAAGCCGTGGCGGTAGAGCCCGTTGACGCTGATCCTGCCGCCACAGATGCCGATACGCGGCAAATTGTCGGGATAGGCAGGCCGAAGCCCTGAGCCGAATTCGAGGATGCGGGCTTCGCCGAACGCCGGATGCACGGTATAGGCCGCGCCCAAAAGCTCCAGCGCCGAGCGCACGCTGACGCCGGTGTCTTCTGTTTCGATCGAGGTCGCGCCCAGCATGAACAGGCCGGCCTCGCGCGGGATCACGTAGAGCGGCCAGCGCGGATGGATCAGCCGCACCGGGCGCGCAAGCTGCACCTCGTTCGTCTCGATCAGGATCATCTCGCCCTTGACGCCGCGAAGCTCGCCCTGCTCGTCGCGGGCACTGATGCCGCGGCAGTCGATCACGATGCCCTCGGGATCCTTTGCGAGATCGTTTGCGGTGACGTCGCTGCAAAACCTGATGGTGCCGCCGGCGGCGCGGATGCGCTCGTGCAGCTTCGGCAGCACGCGGCGCGGCTCGACATGGCCCTCGGCCGGGAAGAACAGCGCGTCGCGGAAGCGGCCCTCCAGCGAGGGCTCCAGCGCGGCGAGGCCGGCGGCGTCGAGCCGCTCGTGGCCCTCGGTCATCCGGGCGAAGCGCTCGAAATCGTTGCGCTCGCGCGGATGGGAGACGACGAGCGAGCCGTTGAAGGGCGTATCCGGCAGCTCGCGCCGCCAGATGTCGAGCGAGCGCAGGCCGAGGCGGCTGATGATGGGTTCTGCGACCTCGGCCTCGCAATAGGGTGCGAGCATGCCGCCGGCCCAATGGCTGGTGGCGTCCGTCATCGCCTCGTCACCGCGCTCGTGCAAGGTCACGGCGTGACCCGCCTGTGCGAACAGCAAAGCCTGCCAGGCGCCTGCGATGCCTGCGCCGATGATGGATACCGGGGAATCCGGTCGCTTGGTGGTCTGCAACATCCCTGTCCCTTCGCCGGCATGACCCGGATCAGGTTCAAAGGGTCACCGCGGTCCTGGGCGTTATTGCCCATTTAGCGGTATCTCAGCTCCTCCTCGGAGCACCCCTCGGAACGGTGCTAATGTATGCCAGTGGCGGGCAGTGTCAACGCGTGTTGGCGCAAGGCCAGTCATTCCGGGATGGTGCGAAGCACCAGACCCGGAATCTCGAGATTCCGGGTTCGGTCCTACGGACCGCCCCGGAATGACGGTGGTTAGCGCGGGGCCTGCGCCCGCGCGTTTCGGACGCGCTGGGCGAGCTTCCTGTGCGTCGGCGCGGTTCCGACCATCGGCTGCGGGTTGCCGTTCGGCTCGAGCCAGGGCTGACCCACGGTCTCGCCCGCATTGGCGAGTTGCACGGCTTCCTGGCGCTGGCGCTTTGCAGCGTAGTAATAGCCGCCCGCGAAATAACGCACAGCTCGGGCATGATCGCCATTGGCGGCGCGATAGGCGCCGGCGAGGTATTTGACCGCGTAGGTGAGGTTGGTGTTGGGATCGCGCAGGCCGGCGGCATCGCCGGTGTAGCCGACGCCGCGGGCGGTCGCGAGCTTGATCTGCATCAGCCCGATCGTGCCGCCACGGCCGACGAGGTGCGGCTGATAGCGGCTTTCGCGCATGATGACGCGATGCACCAGCGCTTCCGGCACGCCGTTGGCGCGGGCATGGGCTGCGACCATCTCGGCATATTCGGCTTCGCCGGCAATAGCGGCCTGCGGCAAAATCGATCCGGCCGCGAGCAGCGCGGCAACGCGTAAAATTTTCATCATTTATTCCCGACTTGCCTGGGTCTGGCTGCCTTATTGTTTGAGCATGATCTGCTCGGAAAACCGCGATGCACTTTTCCGGATCATGCTTTAGGCCCCCGAACACGGCGATGATGTGACCAAACGACGCCGCTGACGTTTTTGCGGTGCCGTGCCGCCGTTACGACTCAAAGCTGGCGTAGTTGGGCTTCCGGGGCGGATGACCCCCGCGCGACAGCACGCCTGTCTATTCGTGCCGGCTCGCGAAAGCGAGCACGCAAGCGCTGCAAATCGGGAGAGGTGCCATGACAAAAGCCAGCCTCGTCAGTGCACACACCGGCGACATCCCCAGACACAACCCTTGCGCCCAGTGCGGCACGCCGATCGCGCAGCCCGATTGGATCGAGCCGGGCGAGGGGCGCGTCTCCTACCTCTGGACCTGCCGCGCCTGCAATTATCGCTTCGAGGCGGTGGCCATCTTCCCGCATGAGGCCGTCGAGCACCCGCCGCTCGCGGCGTGAGGTGCGTCAAGCCGCGAGCCGCGGCTCCTGCCAGATCGGCAATCGCATCCGCACGATCAGGCCATGTGGCTCGCGGTCGTGCAGCGACAGCTCGCCGCCATGGGTGATTGCGATCGCGCGCGCGATCGAGAGGCCGAGCCCGAAGCCGGTGGACTCGTCCATGGTGCGTGCGTCGTCGCCGCGCACGAACGGCTCCAGCATCTCCTGCTTGCGCGCATCCGAAATGCCGGGGCCGTCGTCCTCGACGTCGATGACGAGCGTCGTGCCCGAGACGACGAGACGGATCGTCACCTCGGCGCCGAAGCGGACCGCGTTCTCGACCAGGTTGGTGACGCCGCGATGCAGATCGTCGGGCCGCGCGGCGGCGGTCGCGGACGCCGGTCCGTCGTATCGCACGACATGACCCATGTCGCCGAACTGGTCGGCGATGAGCTGGAGCGTGCTGGCGATGTCGACCAGCGTCAAGGCCTCGATCTTGCGATCGTTGCGCAGCAGCGACAGCACCGATTCCAGCATCGAGCGCATCTGGTCGAGATCGATCAGCATGCGCCTGCGGTTGCCCTCGTCCTCGATGAACTCGGCACGCAGGCGCAGCCGCGTGATCGGCGTGCGCAGGTCGTGGCTGATCGCGGCCAGCATCCGCGTGCGATCCGCCATCAGCCGCGCGATCCGCTCCTGCATGCGGTTGAGCGCGCGCGCGACCTGGCGGATCTCTTCCGGCCCGCGCTCGGGCAGCGGCTCGGAGGTGCGGTCGAGACTGAAATTCTCGGCGGCCTTGGCGAAGGACGACAGCGGCCTCGTCAGCGTACGCGCCGCCCACAGGCCAAGCACGGTGACACAGATGAAGGCGGTCATCAGCGCCATCAGCCAGGGCGCGCCCCAGAACATCGGCCGCGGGCCGCCATCGCCACGGGCTGCGATCACCGTGCCGTCGGGAAATTCGATGCCGACGCGGCGCGCATTCCCGTCCGGGGCGAGCTGCACCGCCTTGAAGCCCGGGGGGAGGTGGCGGCGCATCTCGCGCAGGTGCGGACTGTCGCTCGTCTCGACGGCCGCGGTGCCGGGTGCCAGCATCTCGATGCCGAGCCTGGGAAAGGCGCGCGCCAGATCGGCGACGAGGCGCGGCCGCTCGCTCGCCTCGGCCGCGCCGAGCAGCTGTGCGGCATCGGTCAGTTGATGGGCGCCGTCCGGCGGCGTCTCCTGGCGGTCGGGCCGGCCGATCAGGAAAGCGGTGGTGACGACGAGATGGAGCGCGACAGTCGACGCCAGCACCAGCGCGGCGATCTGCCCGCCGATGCCGTTGAGGTGGAAGAACCCGGGCGGCTTCATCTTCGGCAGGCTCAGCCGCTCAGAGGCGTCGCGACCGCTTCCGTCCTCGGCGTGAACAAGTAGCCGCCGGAGCGCACCGTCTTGATCAGGGTGGGGTCGGCCGGATTGGGCTCGATCTTGCGGCGGATGCGGCTGACCAGCACGTCGATGGAGCGCTCGAACGAGCCGGCGTTGCGGCCCTGCGTGAGGTCGAGCAGGCTGTCGCGCGACAGCACGCGGCCCGGCCGCTCGCAGAACGTCCTGAGCAGATCGAACTCGGCGCTGGTCACCGCAACGCGCGCGCCCTCGGGATTGCGCAATTCGCGCAGGCGCAGATCGATGCGCCAGCCTTCGAAGGCGAGCGTGCTCGCGCCTTCGACCGCGCTCGCCGCCTGCGCCGCGGCCTGTCGGCGCAGCACCGCGTTGATGCGGGCGAGCAGCTCGCGCGGGTTGAACGGCTTCGGCAGATAGTCGTCCGCGCCCATCTCGAGGCCGACGATGCGATCGACGTCCTCGCCGCGCGCGGTCAGCATGATGATCGGCGTCTGCGATTCGGCGCGCACCTTGCGGCACAGGCTGAGGCCGTCTTCGCCGGGCAGCATGACGTCGAGAATGATGAGGTCGACGCGATGGTCGGCCATCGCCCGCGACATCTCGCGGCCATCGCTCACGGCGGTGACGTTGCAGGCGTTGCTGCGCAGATATTTCGCAATCAACGCCCGGGTTTCGCGGTCGTCCTCGACGACCAGGATGTTGGGATTGGGGATGGCCATGCGATTTGTTTGACCAAGATTCGGGCCAAATGGCGAATATTTTTGTTTCGATTTGTTTCTGTTCGGTTGCCTGAAACGAGCGGCAATCGACGGATGGCGGAGTGGCAAGACTGCGTTAAGGCCGTTAACCATACCGTGGCGTGGTCGGCGACGAAACCCCGCAACAACCACGGAGCCATCATGACCTCGATTTCGGCGGCGTCCGCCGGCAGCTATCAATCGCCGCTCCAGCGGCTTCAGCAGGAATTGCAATCGCAAGTCTCCGCCGGCACGATCTCGTCGTCGGACCAGTCCGCGCTCTCGACGGCGCTGACCGATATCGACACGGCGCTCCAGCAGAGCCGATCGAGCGACCAGTCGAGCGGTGCGCCTCCCTCCAGGGAGGAGATGCAGTCGAAGATCGACGACCTCATCTCGAATGAAGTGTCGAACGGGACGCTGACCTCGGACCAGGCCGAGGAGCTGAAAAGCGTGTTTCAATCCGCCTTCGCGGGCGGCGCGGGTGGCGCAGGCGGCCCGCCGCCCGGTCCGCCGCCGGACGACGACTCTTCGGATTCGACGACGACGGACTCGAGCAACAGCTCGACGGACCAGACCACGGCCGAGATCCTCCAGCAGTTCCTGCAGGCGCTGCAACAGTCGCAATCGTCGGCATCGTCCTACGGCGCCAACGGCAGCTCATCGAGCAGCTCGGATTTCTCCGCGCTCCTGATCGACTTCAAGAGCTGACCTGAGCGAGTTGAGGTCGGCGCAGTCCTCGCCGCGGTCATGCGTCGCCCAGGGCGCATGATTGTCGGCGGGGAACCGTGCATCGCAAAATGTTCCTGAGTGACGCAGGAACAATAGTTGTGGCTCCCGCTCGCGCATTGCGCGACGAAATTGCGGCGCGCAAGGAACTGCAAGTGATCAGCGCTGTTTTCCCCGCACGAGTTTTCTGTGAAGGAGAGGACAAACATGCTGACGAAATCGATCGCCGCCGGCCTTGCCGGCACCGCACTTCTTGCAACCGCCGCGTTCGCGCAAGCGCCGACCGCCACCACCGACAAGGCGCCGACCGCGGCCGCCACCACGACATCCACGACCGCGTCGGGCCAGTGGCGTACGTCCAAGATGGACGGCCTGAAGGTCTACAACGAAGCCAACGAGAACATCGGCACGATCAATGATCTGCTGATGGACAAGAACGGCGACATCAAGATCGCCGTGATCGGCGTCGGTGGCTTCCTCGGCGTGGGCGAGCATCTGGTCGCCGTGCCCTATGAGAAGCTGAAGTTCGTCAACGAGGCCGTCGCCTATACCGGCACGAGCGCCAAGCCGGGCGCGACCACCACCACCACCACCGGCGCTGCGACCGACAGGCCCGCTGCGACCGCGACGTCGTCCACGTCGAAATGGTATCCGGACCACGCCGTGTTCAACGCCAGCAAGGACGAGCTGAAGAACATGCCCGAGTTCAAGTACTCGGAGTAATGCGGCTCGCGTAACTGCCTGAACGAAGCGCGCCCGGTTCTCACTGGGCGCGCTGTCGTGTCTTTTCGCCATCGCGAGCAGCTCGCCACGAAATTGCGACGCCGCCGGTCAGGCCCCGGTGCCCTTGAGCCGTTCGTTGCGCCGGCGCAGGCCTTCCAGGGTGGCGAGGAGGATGACCGAGACCGTCGTTAGAATCACCGCCGCTGCCGTGATGGTCGGGCTGATGTTCTCGCGGATGCCGCTGAACATCTCGCGCGGCAGGGTGCGCTGCTCGGGGCCTGCCATGAACAGCACGATCACGACCTCGTCGAAGCTGGTCGCGAAGGCGAACAGCGCACCCGACGCCAGGCCCGGCAGGATCAGCGGCAGGATCACGCGGCGGAACGCCTGAAGCGGCGAGGCGCCGAGCGAGGCGGCGGCGCGTGCCAGATTGGTGTCGAAGCTTTGCAGCGTCGCACCGACCGTGATCACCACGAAGGGCGTCGCCAGCGCGGTGTGGGCCAGGATCAGGCCGAGATAACTGCCGGTCAACCCGATCGGTGCGAAGAAGAAATACAGGCCGACCGCGGTGATGACCCCCGGCACGACCACCGGCGACAGCACGAAGGCCAGCACGAGCGGCTTGAACCGGCTCTTCCACTGCGCCAACCCCAGCGCGGCCGTCGTGCCAAGGACCATGGACAGCGCCGTCGAGGCGACGCCGATGATCATGCTGTTCTTCAGCGAGTTCATCCAGCGCGGCGAACTGATGAAATCGTCGTACCAGCGCAAGGAGAGGCCCGGCAGCGGATAGGTGAGGTACGAGCCCGAGCTGAAGGACAGCGGCATGATCGCCAGGATCGGCGCGATCAGGAAGACGAACACCAGCGTGGAGACGATGATCGTCGCGGTCCACGCGATGCGCTGGCTGGGCGTGCGGAGGGAGGGGCTATCGCTCAATTCTTCATGCCTCCCGTGACCTGCTGTCCCTGCACCAGCTTGCCGTAGACAAGGGCGAGCAGAACGGTGGCCAGCAGCAGCACCGCACCCAAAGCCGAAGCGAGGCCCCAATTGGCCGTCTCGGTCGTGTAGAGCGCAATGAAGTAGCTGATCATCTGGTCGGCGGCGCCGCCGACGAGGGCCGGCGTGATGTAGTAGCCGAGCGCCAGGATGAAAACGAGCAGGCTTCCCGCGCCGATCCCGGGCAGGGTCTGCGGCAGGTAGATCCGCAGGAAGGCGGTGAGGGGTGGCGCGCCGAGCGAAGCGGCGGCACGCATGTAGGCAGGCGAGATCGCCTTCATGCTGCTGTATAGCGGCAGGATCATGAACGGCAACAGAACGTGGGTCATGGCCACGCAGACGCCGAAGCGGTTGTAGATCAGGCGCAACGGCTCGTCGACGATGCCGAGCCACAGCAGGCTGTCGTTCACGACTCCCTTGCTCTGCAACAGGACGATCCAGGCGCAGGTGCGGACCAGAAGCGACGTCCAGAACGGCAGCAGGACGAAGATCATCAGCAGGTTCGACCGGGCCGGCGGCAGCGTCGCCAGGAGATAAGCCACCGGGAAGCCGAGGATCAGGCAGAGTGCGGTGACGCTGAGGCTGATGATGAAGGTGCGGGCAAACAGGCTGCGATAGATGGCCTGGTCCGGCGGGGCTGCGACGATCGCGCCGTCCACGTTCCGCGTCAGGTCGAGCGCCGCCAGCAGGTAGAAGCTGGTCACTGGACCGCCGGCGTCCCTGATCGTCGTCCAGGTGGCGCGGTCGCGCCAAGCGGGATTGATCCTGCCCAGCGTCTCCTTGGCCGTCCCTCGCTCCGGCTCCGACTTCAGGTTGCGGGCCGTGCTGGTCAGGATCGTGCGGAAGCCGTTCAGCGCGTAGTTCAGCCGCTTGGCTGCGATGGCGATGGTGCCGGAGGCGCGCGCCGCCAGGATGTCGCTTGCCAGCGCAGCGTAGGCGGTTTCGTCCGGCAGGTCCTTGCCGTCCCACCCAGCGAGCGCAGCCAAGGTGTTCGGCAGAACCTGACGGACCTCGCGGTCGTCGACCGCACGCCACAGCATGCCGGCGATCGGCCCGGCAAAGGTGAAGAGCAGGAAGACGAGAAGCGGTGCTACCAGCGCCAACGCCTTGAGCTGGCGTGTCCGCTCGGTGCGCCTCAATCGGCGCTTGAGCGGCACCTCGGTCGACGCATCGGCGCCGGTCAAGAGTGCATCCGTCATGGCATGAGCCCTTTTGAACGGACATCACTCGCCCATTCGGAGCGGGCTATTGCATGTGGCCTTTCGGCGCGGCCTGAGCAGGCGCCTCGTCCTTCGAGACGACCGCTTCGCGGCCTCCTCAGGATGAGGCTCCTCGAGATCGGTGCCTGTAGAATCGTTGCCACAGACTTAGACCTCATCCTGAGGGCTCGCCGTAGGCGGGCGTCTCGAAGGATGCGCCGCGGGCGAGCTATCCGCCACGTTTTTCCCTCCGCCTGCGCCATACAACGGTTCGGTCGCTTGCTATTTCGCCGCCCATTTGTTGAAGCGCTCGGTCAGGCGGTCGATGTTCTCGAGCCAGAAGGCAACGTTGATCTCGACCGCGTTCTTGATGTTGTCAGGCGCGGTCGGCAGATCCTTCAGGACGGCGGCTGGGAGTCGTCCGGCGGCATCCTTGTTCGACGTGCCATAGGCAATGTTCTCCGACAGCTTTGACTGGTTCTCCGCTTTGCCGACGAAGTCCAGGAACTTGTAGGCCGCGTCCTTGTTCGGGCTCCCCTTCAGGATGACCCAGCTGTCGAGGGTGAACAGCGCGCCGTCCCACACCATGCCGAAATTCTTCTTCTCGTTCTTGTTCGCGGTGTCGATGCGGCCATTGTAGACCGAGGTCATCGCCACCTCGCCGGAGGCGAGCAATTGCGGCGGCTGCGCGCCGGCCTTCCACCAGACGATGTCGCCCTTGATGGTGTCCAGCTTCTTGAAGGCGCGATCGATGCCTTCGTCGGTCGCCAGCACCTTGTAGACGTCCTTCGGCGCGACGCCGTCGGCCATGAGGGCGATTTCGAGCGTGGTCTTCGGGCCCTGACGCAAGGCGCGCTTGCCCGGAATCTTCCTGGTATCGAAGAAGTCGGCCCATCCGCCGGGGGCCTGCTTCAACTTGTCCTTGTCGTAGCCGAGGACGAAATCGTAGAGGATGGCGCCGACGCCGCAAGGGTTGACCGATGGCGGGATATAGGCGGCCTCGCCGCCGATCTTGGAATAATCCAGCTTCTCGAACAGGCCTTCCTCGCAGCCGACCGCCAGTTCGTCGCTCTCGACCTGGACGACGTCCCAGGTGGCGGCGCCGCCCTGCACCTTGGCGCGCAACACGCCGACGCCGCCGTCCCAGGACTCGTCGTTCATGGGAATCCCGGAAGCTTTCTTGAACGGCTCGAAATAGACCTTCTTCTGCGCATCCTGATACGCGCCGCCCCACGACACGACGGTGAGGTCGCGCGCTTCTGCAACCGTGGCCAGCGCAGCACTGGCACTCAGTGCCGCGACCAAACCCAGAGCGATCTTGCCAATCTTGCGCTTCAACATGGTTCCTTTTCCTTCTACATGTGAGTTGCGTTGAGGTTGATCGATGCGGGTCCTGATCAGACGGGATCGAGGGCCAGGCAGTCCTCGGGGCGGAAGGTGATGAAGACGCATTCGCCCTGTGGGAGGCCGTGATGCGCTCCCGGTTGAAGCTTGACCATGAACTCGCCGTTGCCGGCGACGTCGAGCACGGCCAGCGCGTGGTCGCCGAGATAGATGGTGTTCTGCACTTTTGCCGGCAGCCGGTTCGGTCCCTCGCTGGCGCTGCCATCCCGAACAATCGCGACACGTTCCGGCCGCACCGACAGGGAGGTCGATGCGCCCGCGCCTGACACGTTGACCGCCCTTGCGGCGACAGTGCCGCCACCGGCCAGCGCGACGCGGCAATAGTCCCTTTCGACGGTTTCCACGGTGCCGGGGAGCACGTTGTTCTCGCCGATGAAGTGAGCGACGAAGCTGTTCACCGGATGCTCATACAGCGCATCGGGCTTGTCGATCTGCTGCACGATGCCGTCGTTGAACACGGCGATGCGGTCCGACATGGTGAGCGCTTCGCTCTGATCGTGGGTGACGTAGACGATCGTGATGCCCGTGGTCTCGTGCAGTTGCTTGATCTCCAGCTGCATCTGCTCCCGCAGGCGCTTGTCGAGGGCGCCAAGGGGCTCGTCCATCAGCACGAGTTGCGGATTGAAAACCAGCGCGCGGGCCAGCGCCACGCGCTGCTGCTGACCGCCGGACAGCTGCCCCGGCCGCCGGTGCGCAAAAGTTTCCATCTTGATCATGCGCAGCGCCGCCCTCACGCGGTCCTGAACGTCCGCCTTGCTCGACTTGCGAACGGAGAGCGGGAAGGCGATGTTTTCCGCGATCGTCAGGTGTGGAAACAGCGCGTAGTTCTGGAACACCATGCCGATGTCGCGCTTGTGCGGCGGCACGTTCTTGATCGGGCGGTCCGCGAGATAGATCTCGCCATGGGTCGGTACCTCGAAGCCGGCCAGCATCATCAGCGTCGTCGTCTTGCCCGAGCCCGAGGGGCCGAGCAGGGTGATGAACTCGCCCTTCCTGATGTCGAGATCGAGGTTCTTCACCACGAGATGCTCGCCATCATAGGTCTTCTGAATGCCGGAAAAGCGTACCAGTGCCGGCGCAGGTGTGACCATGCCGGCTTCCATGTCGTCCTCGCGTTGTCCCGTCCAATGCCATGCGAGATTAGCATCGTGCAGCGAGAATGCCAGCGGCGCAAGCGACGAGGACGTGTGCGGGTCCGGTGAGTGGCAGGGCTATTGCATTTCAGAGCTCTTTCCTGCGGCCATCCTTCGAGACGCCCGCCTTGGGCGGGCTCCTCAGGATGAGGACGGAGTGCGTGGCTGCAGTTCAAAGGGCACTGAGGCCGAATAGCCTCATCCTGAGGAGGCGCGTAAGCGCCGTCTCGAAGCACGAGGCGTGCGCGCAGGTCGCGCAACAAAGTCAAATGCGATAGCTCTGTAGGGGCGCTACATTCCCGACAGCTTCGTCACGAACACGTTCAGCGTTCCGCCGGCTTCCGCGACCACGCGGAGGGTCTTGGAATCGAAGGCGATGTCGGCGAGCGTCAGGCTGTCGATTTTGGCCTCGACCTTGAGGCCGTCCTCGCTCTTCTGGTAGTCGGCGATTGCGGCCGCGATCTTCTCGCGGGCGTTCGCAGCGATCGGCTTCAGATCGAGCGTTGCCCTCTGCAACAGCGCCTGCTGCAGCTGCGGCACCACCGCGCGCGCGGCGGCGCCCAGCAGGCCGAAGGCGGCCTCGGATTCCACCGCGAGCTCGATGTCGTCGAGCCGTAGTGTCTGCCGTGCCTGGTCGAGAATCGGCCGGCCCCAGATGTGCACCGTCGCCTCGGCGCCGAGCCCGAACCAGCTCTTCTTCTCCTTGGCGCGCACCAGAAGCGAGATCAGCAGCCGGTCGCCCGAAGGGGTCACATTGGCACTCTTGACGGTGACGTCGACCGGGCCGGAGCCGTCCTCGGGATAGGTGCGGCCGACCATCTGCGCTGCGATCAGCTTGTTGATCTCGGTGAACGGTACGTCGATCGGCACGCCGATGCTCACACCGGTGCCGGTCGGCGGCACGATCGAGATCTTGTCGGGAAACGGACACTCCGGCTTGGTCGCCGCCGAGGTGACACGTGTCTCGGCCTCGAGGCCGAGCAGCAGCGTCACGGCCTGCGCATCGACGCGCGGCTGCGCCGCGATCGCGCGCACCGGCTTCATCTCGAGCCAGAGCGGCGGCAGCGCGGCCGAGGAGCCCGAGCCTTGCAGCGGAATCGAGCGGCACGCCTTGGCCCATTGCACCCTAGCGTTCTCTCGCAGCGAAGGATCGTTGCGGATGCGTTCGGCGACCGCGTTGATCTGCTCGCCGACCGTCTTGTCGATCAGCGGCTTCACCTGCGCCGGCACGTTGACCTTGGCGCCGGCGACCGCGAGATTGGTGTCGCCGAGATTGACCTGGGCGCCGAGATTGGGCTCCAGATGCCAGGCGGCCGCGAGCTTCGGGCGCGAGGTGACGACCACGTTGCCCTTGATCTCGGCGCTGGCGTTCAGGTTCTTGATGTTGACGGCGCCGATCCGTTTCGCCGCGTCACCGCCGAGCACGCTGCCGAGCGCGTCGCCGAGCGCGCCCGTGGCTTTCGACGACAGCGACCCCGTCACGTTCAGCTTGCCGCTGAGCGGCGTCGAGATCGTCAGCACGTCCTTGTCGCCGCTAGCTGCCATCGGGCCGCGCGCCGCGGACCAGCCGATATCGGCGTTCTCCAGGATTTGCGAGATCGGGTTGTCGGCCTTGCCGGCGAAATTGCGCGGCGCGGCCTTCTCGGCCTGCTCGCGGATCGCCGACAGCGCGATGGCGACCGGTGCGATGACGATGGAGCTCTTCGACGCCGGCGGCAGCGGCGGCAGTTGTGCGACCGGCGGCGCCGAGTTCGGCGCGTGCGGCGACAGGAGATCCATCGCCTTCAGGCTGATGAAGAACGACGCCGCGAGCACTGCCAGGCCGATCAGGATGGTCTTCAGATTCAACGTCGGTCGCATCAATCCCCCAAGCAGCCCCGGTGGGATTCTACAGGGCGGGCGAAGAGGGCGCTAGAGCGCACCGGTGGGGTGGAATTGGGGCGAACAGGTTAACGGAAGCGAACGCGCCGTTACCAGGCCTTCAAGCATTGCGGGCTAAAGCGCGATGCGATCGGGATGAATCGGCATCGCGCTCCAGGCTGTCGTTTAAGCATGATCTTTTCGGAAAACCGCCGCGCACTTTTCCGGATCATGCTTTAGCCGCGCCGAGGACGGCGGATCGCCCTCACATTGCCGCGATCTCCGCCGCCGCAGAAGAAGCGGTCGCCGCCGTCGGATTCCAACCCCGACACCACCGTTCCGGCGGGCAGGTCGAGCTGCTCCAGCACCTTGCCCGTATCAGGGTCAATTCGCCGCACATCGCTCTCCTCGCCCTCCCAGGTGCCGTGCCAGAGCTCGCCGTCGACCCAGGTCACCCCGGTCACGAAACGCTTGCTCTCGATGGTGCGGAGGACCTTTCCCGTGTCGGGATCGACCTGATGGATCTTGCGCTCGCGATATTGTCCGACCCAGAGCGAGCCCTCGGCCCAGGCAAGGCCGGAATCGCCGCCGCCGCCGGGTGCCGGAATGGTGCTGAGCACCTCGCCCGAGGCGGCATCAATTTTCTGGATGCGATCCTCGGCGATCTGGAACAGGTGCCGGCCGTCGAACGCCGTTCCCGCATGCGCGGCGACGTCGATGGAGCGCGCGATCTTGCCGCTCGCCGGATCGAAAGCGTTCAACTTGTCGCCGGATGCGAACCAGACATGCTTGCCGTCGTAGCTGACGCCATGCACGGCTTCCACGCCAGGAAAGGGCCCATACTCGGTGACGATCTCGGTGGCTGAACGTTTCATGTGCTCGCTCCCTGATGCTTGCGCGCATCCTACGTCTTCAGGAGCAGCGTGGGGAGTAACAAGCCTGTCGGGAAACCCGGAACAGGCGGCGTCATCCAGCGGCGTGCCCGTCCGTGTCCGAAGCACTGCACCTTGTGCGACCGCGCCAGCTCGTCGAGCGCCCGCTGCACGGTGCGCGGACTGATCCCAAGCGCAACTGCGAGCGCCGAGCTCGACCATGGCTCGCCGTCGGCGAGAAAGGCCAGCACGGCCGCGTGCTTCTCCTCGAGGGGCCGCGCCAGCACGAGGACGTCGCGCGTCTTCCGCGGCGTCAGCACAAAGCCCGGCTTCGTCGCGCTGATTTCGGCCAGTGGCTTCAGCTTGGTGCGGAGCCGTCCGATCTCGACGCGCAATCGCGCGCGGTGCGATTCATCGGCGTGCCTTGCGTGAAAGGCGCCTGATATCAACGCCTCTCGCGAGACGTCGGCGGGCCATGCCTGCGCCAGCAGGCGAGCGAGCGCGAACAGCACGGGGCGCGTTCCGAGCGGCACGACGACGCCTTGCCTGCGCACGACATGATGGAAGGTGTCCACGACGAGCGCCGTCGAGGTCGCCAGTCGTTCGATCTCTCCGAGCAGCAACGGATGTTCGCTGCCGCGCGTGATCAGGCGCGCTGCCGGCGTGTCGAGCATGAGGCTCGCGCTGTCGACCTCGGCCACCAGCGCCGGGATTTTCGCCAGGCGCGCCGCGTGAGCCGCGCGGCTGAGGGCCGTGCGCGCGTCTTTCGTTCTGAGCCGCCTGATGGCGATGCCGGCGACCACGAGCTCGCGGACGACTTGGGAGGCGGGCGGGAGCGGCGCAGGACGGACCTCGGCCAGCGTGCGCTCGGCCTCGTCGAGGCGCCCGACCAGAAGCAAACGCCGCGCCTCGATGTGGCCTGCATGGGCGGCATTGGCGAGATCGCCATGGTTTTCGAGCGTCGCGCGTGCCGCCGCGAGGGTCTTCACCGGCCAGCTCAGATCGCGCGAGACCAGCGCGATCTCGGCTTCGGCCACCACGCATCTTGCGCGTGCCACCGCCTCGCGCGGACCGAAGCCGCGCGCGGCGCTTCGCAGCAGCGTCTTGGCCTTGGCGAGATCGCCGAGCTGCGCCATCGCGATGCCGCGCAGCGCGAGCGACGGCGCATCGTTGCGCAACGCAACGCGGTTCAGCGCGCCGAGCGGATCGCCGGCTTCGAGCGCGCGCGCCGCGGCGGTGATCAGCGACTCCATGTCAATCCCGCCACACTTGTTACTCCCACCGCGCGGCTGTCCGGTGCCAGAAATCGTTGACGGCCGACGATGTGCGGCGAGGGACGATCGGTTCCGCGACCGTCAAGGTGCGGCGGAGCTTCGCCCAGGCAAGGGAATTGGAGGACCATGATGAGTTCAGCAGACAACGCAGCGACGCACGGAAAGACCGCCATGCAGACACCGCCGGTGGTGTCGCCGCAGGACTGGGAGGCAGCCCGTCAGCAACTGCTCGTGAAGGAAAAGGCGCATACCCGTGCCCGCGATGCCCTGGCCGCCGCGCGGCGCCGGATGCCCTGGATGGCTGTCGACAAAACCTATGCGTTCGAGGGGCCCGGCGGCAAGCTCAGTCTGCTCGACCTGTTCCAGGGCCGGCGGCAGCTGATCGTCTACCGCGCGTTCTTCGAGCCCGGCGTGTTCGGCTGGCCCGATCATGCCTGCCGCGGCTGCTCCATGGTGGCGGACCAGGTTGCCCATGTCGCGCACCTCAACGCGCGCGACACCACGCTCGTCTTCGCCTCGCGCGCGCCGCAGGCCGACATCGCGCGGCTGAAGAAGCGGATGGGCTGGACCATGCCGTGGGTCACCATCACCGACAGCTTCGATGCCGATTTCGGCGTCGGCGAATGGCACGGGACGAATGTGTTCTACCGCGACGGCAGCCGCATCTTTCGCACCTATTTCGTCAAGAGCCGGGGCGACGAGCAGATGGGCGGGACCTGGAACTATCTCGACATCACCCCGCTCGGCCGCCAGGAGGTGTGGGAGGATTCGCCGCAAGGCTATCCGCAGACCCCGACCTACAAATGGTGGAACTGGCACGACAGCTACACCGAAGGCGCCGCGCCCGACAAAAGATGGGTCGAGATCTCCGACGCCGGCGAGAAGGCCTTTCGCAAAGAGGCTGCGGAAGGACGTGACTAGTCCCGTCAGCGCAACTGTCGGCGCCGGCCGCGACGGCGCGGCGACCGCACGTCACGTCGCCCGATGGCTCACTCTGGCGGCCACGCCGACCTTCGCGATCATGGCCGCGCTGACGGCCATGACCGGGGGTGGGCCGGCAGATCTGCTGTGTGCCGCCGGGCAGGGATCTCTGCTCGGCGGAATGGTGCCGATGTATGTCTTGATGAGCGCGTTTCATGCATCGGCGTGGCTGAGATTGATCGCAGAATGGCGACGCCCAGTCAGCCGGTAAGCGCGCCGCCGGTGCGAACGCCTCGTCCTTCGAGACGACCGCTTCGCGGTCTCCTCAGGATGAGGCTAATCGACATCGTCGCCGCGGCTAGAGAGCTGCCCCGCACTCAGTCCTCATCCTGAGGGCCCGCCGTAGGCGGGCGTCTCGAAGGATGATGCGATCCGCGCTTTGCCAGCTCATGGAGTTCGGCGAAGTCGGCGCGCATGAACGCTTCCTTTTTCGCGCGGCTCCATTTCTTGAGCTTGCGCTCGCATTCGATCGCGTCGGTGATGCGATCGAACCATTGCGAGAAGGCCAGCGTCACGGGACGTCGCGACTTCGTGTAGCCTTCGAACGTGCCGGCGTTGTGCTGTGCGACCCTGACCTCGAGCTCGGTGCGCGTCGTGCCAATGTAGTAGCTGCCGTCGGCGCATCTGAGAATGTAGAGCCACGCGCCTTCGGTCATCGTGCACGCCTCGTCCTTCGAGACGCGCGCAAGGGCGCGCTCCTCGGGATGAGGCTAACTGGCATTTGATGACTGGTGCAAGTAGGGCGGAGAGACTGCGGCCGCACACTCAATCCTCATCCTGAGGGCCCGCCGGTAGGCGGGCGTCTCGAAGGATGCGCCGCGAGTTCTAAAGCAAACCTGAAACCGCCCGGCGCGGGCACCGCTATTGACCGCCCGCCGCCTGCAGATACGCAAACACCTTGCTCGCTTCCTCTGCCGAGACGCCGCCATAGGGCTGCATCTTGTGGCCGGAGACGACCTCGTCCGGCTTGACCATGAAGCGGGTGAGCTTGTCCTGGTCCCAGGCGAAGCCCGCTTCCTTCATCGACGAGGAGTAGTTGTAGTTCGGCAGCGAGCCGGCCTTGCGTCCGACGATCTTGTTGAGGTTGGGACCGAGCCGATTGTCGCCCTCCTTCATGGAGTGGCAGGTGCGGCAGGAGTTGTTGAAGGCTTGCTGGCCTTTATCGTCACTCGCGGGTTGCTGCGCGAGTGAGAAGGGTGCGGACAACAGCAGCGTCAGTGCCCCGGCGCCGATCCACGCTTTTGACGAAGGTTGCAGGCGGGGTCGCATTTGCGCCTCCATCGGGGATCGCGCCGCAGCAAGCGCGTCGGGATGTCGAGGGCAAACAAAGACGGCCCCGGCGGGTTCCGGGGCCGCTTGCGTCACAATGTCCGGTCGCTCAGCGCGTTGCCGTGCCGAGCTCGGCCCTGCGCTCGGTCATCGGCAGCACGATCACCTTGGTGCCGACGTTCACGCGGGAATAGAGGTGGGTGACGTCCTCGTTGGTCATGCGGATGCAGCCCGAGGAGACACGCTTGCCGATGGTTTCGGGCGCGTTGGTGCCGTGGATCCGGTAGATGGTGCCGCCGAGATACATCGCACGGGCGCCGAGCGGATTGCCGGGGCCGCCGGCCATGTGGCGCGGCAGATAGGGCTGGCGGGCGATCATTTCCGGCGGCGGAGTCCAGGCCGGCCACTCCGCCTTGCGGCTCACCGACTGGATGCCGGACCAGGTGAAGCCATCGCGGCCGACGCCGATGCCGTAGCGCAACGCCTGGCCGTTGCCGAGCACATAATAGAGATAGGTGTTGGGCGTGTCGATGATGATCGTGCCCGGCGCTTCGCGCGTTGCATAAGACACGGTCTGGCGGCGGAAGCGGGCCGGCAGCTCGACTGCGTCCTGATCCTCGGACGGCTCTGTCTGGTAGGTCGGCGGCTGATAGGGCTGATACGGCTGATAGGGCTGCAGCGGCTGCGGCGCGGTCATCGGCGGCAGCGGCTGGAAGAACGGGAAGATCTGCACCGGCGCGGCCTTGGCTGCGCTAGCGAACGCGATTGCGGAGATCGCGGCTGCACTGAACGCAGCGGCGCGCGAAAACGTCTTGAACATATCCAGATTGAACATTGGTCGCCCCTGTTTGCTCGGTGTTTCTGCTCACCGCGGCACCATTTCGGTGCTCCGTTGCCTCAAGTCCTAACGGCGAAACGTTTCGGGACATTTGCGCGGAAAACCGAAAACGGTTTCGTCGCGGAAAGGATTGTTTCATGACGGTTTCGTGGCCCCGACGGCCCGTTAACGAACAAAACAGCACGCCGACACTTCTGTGACGTCACACGCCTGAAATATCCTTCGTTGATGGTCGATGCCTGAGAATCATCAAACTCTCGGGATCTTCCCATGCGGGTATTAATCGCGACTGACGCCTGGCATCCGCAGGTCAACGGTGTGGTCCGCACCCTGACCTCACTGGCGAATGCGGCGAAGGCCCTCGACGTCGAGATCGACTTCCTCACCCCCGACGGCTTTCCGTCCTGGCCGCTGCCGACCTATCCGGGCCTGCGCTTTGCGCTGCCGGGCGGCAAGGAGATCGCACGGCGGATCGAGAAGGCCGCGCCGGATGCGCTGCATATCGCGACCGAGGGCCCGATCGGCTGGGCGGCACGGGCCTATTGCCGCCGCAGCCGGCTTGCCTTCACCACTTCCTACACGACGCGCTTTCCCGAATATGTCGCGGTGCGGACCGGCATCCCGGCCGCAATCGGCTATGCCGTGCTGCGCCACTTCCACGATGCCGCCGCCATGACGATGGTGGCGACGCCCTCGCTGCGGCAGGAGCTGTCCGAGCGCGGCTTCAAGCGGCTCGGTTTCTGGACGCGCGGCGTCGACACCGAACTGTTCCATCCCGATAGTCCGGCCGAGCTCGACCTGCCGCGCCCGATCTTCATGACGATGGGCCGCGTGGCGGTGGAGAAGAATCTCGAAGCATTCCTCTCGCTCGACCTGCCCGGCACCAAGGTCGTCGTCGGCGACGGGCCGCAGAAGGCGGCGCTCGAAAAGAAGTACCCGGACGCCGTCTTCCTCGGCGAGAAGAAGGGCGCGGATCTGACCGCGCATCTCGCCGCTGCCGACGTCTTCGTGTTTCCGAGCCTGACCGACACCTTTGGCGTGGTGCAGCTCGAGGCGCTCGCCTGCGGCACGCCGGTCGCGGCGTTTCCGGTCACGGGACCGAAGGACGTCATTGCCGATCACCCGATCGGCGCGATCGACCACGATCTGCGCACCGCCTGCCTGCGCGCGCTCACCATGTCGCGCGAGACCTGCCGCAATTTCGCGCTGGAGCGCTCCTGGGAGAACAGCGCGCGCCAGTTCGTCGGCAATCTCACCTCACTGCAGCCCAGCCGCGTCCTGCGCGCCTCGCCTCGCATGGCGCGGCGGCCGGTGCGCGGTTGACCGTCCATTCGAACCACAGCGAGAACCCCATCGATGGCTAAGATCATGAACCTTGACGGCACCCAGCAGCTCGACCTCACGCGCGGCACGGTCGAGCAGGCCTATGACCGCTGGGCGCCGGTCTACGATCTCGTGTTCGGCGGCGTGTTCGCCAAGGGCCGGCAGGCGGCGATCGCGGCCACCAACAAGATCGGCGGCCGCGTGCTCGAGGTCGGCGTCGGCACCGGCATCTCGCTGCCGCTCTATGCCCCCAACGTTCGCATCTTCGGCACCGACATTTCGGAAGCGATGCTCGACAAGGCGCGCCGCCGCGTGAAGGAGCAGAAGCTGAAGAACGTCGAGGGCCTCGCGGTGATGGACGCCGAGAAGCTCGAATTCCCTGACAATTCCTTCGACGTCGTGATGGCCCAATATGTCGTCACCGCCGTGCCGAACCCGGAGAAGGCGCTCGACGAATTCGCCCGCGTGCTGCGCCCCGGCGGCGAGCTGATCATCCTCACCCGCGTCAGCGCCGACACCGGCATGCGCCGCTTCATCGAGCAGAAGCTGCAGCCGGTGGTGCGCCCGCTCGGCTTCCGCACGGCCGAATTCGCCTGGTCGCGCTATGCCAAGTGGCTCTCCGGTGCGAACGGTATTGAGCTCGCCGAGCGCCGCCTGATCCCGCCGCTCGGTCATTTCTCGCTGGTGCGCTTCCGCAAGGTCGACGTCGCCAAGGCGGCTTGAGTTCCTCGGCCTTCATCCTTCGAGACGCGCGCAAGAGCGCGCTCCTCAGGATGAGGGGAGAGAGTAACCCGTGCGTCATCGCGCCGCTGCGCATCGTCACATGACAAAATGATGATGTCACACGGCCTACATCGAATCCCTGTAATCCCGTACCCGAAAGCATTTTGGGGGAGAGCATGATCAAGAACTATCTCGAGCAGCTGCGGATCCAGCGCTGGGACGACCATCGCTACTATCACCACAGCCGCATCAACCAGAGCCTGCACTTCGTCAGCGCGCTGAGCTTCCTGTTCGCCTATGTCTGGCTGTTCATCGACCCCGTGGTCTCGGCGCTGGTCGGCTGGCTGGTGTCGATGACCTCGCGCCAGGCCGGACATTTCTTCTTCGAGCCGCATACTTACGATCACGTCAACCAGGCGACGCACGAATACAAGGAAGAGATCAAGGTCGGTTACAACCTTCAGCGCAAGGTGGTGCTGATGGCGATCTGGGCGCTGTCGCCGCTGGTGCTGGTCGTCGATCCCACCCTGTTCGGCATCTTCACGCCCTGGCAGAGCGCGACCGACTTCATGCGGCAGGTGGCGAAGATCTGGCTCGTGGTCGGCGGCGGCGGCCTGTTGTTCCGCACCGTGCACCTGTTCTTCATCCGCGACGTCGAGACCGGCCTCGTCTGGATGACCAAAATCCTGACCGATCCGTTCCACGACCTGATGCTCTATCACAAGGCGCCGCTGGCGCTGATGCGCGGCGAGCTGATGGATCCCGGCCTGCACCTCAATCCCGAGCATACGCTGGGCTTCATCGACGAGCCCGTGCTCGAAGAGCAACACGCCTGAGCGCGCTGCTCGCACGACGCACTCCGATGTCTGATGGTTACGTCATGCCCGGGCTCGTCCCGGGCATCCACGTCTTGGGGGCTGCGAACGCGGTGCTTCCTTCACCTCTCCCCGCGTGCGGGGAGAGGTCGAATTTGCGCGGAGCGCAAATTCGGGTGAGGGGGGCTCTTCGCGGGGGGGCTGCCAGATGGTCGTGCGTCAACGCTCACCGCACGCGCGGAGAGTCCCCCTCACCCCGACCCTCTCCCCGCAAGCGGGGCGAGGGAGAAGGGCGAGCGGTGATCGGGGCCAAGTGTCAGAAAGCCTCAGCGCCCGAGGCGCTTGGCCAGCATCTCTTTCAGGATCTGCCGCTTGATCTGCTTGTTGGTGAGCACGCCGTCGTGCCACCAGAAGCCGTCGGCCTTCATCTTTTCGGCAGCGCGGACGAAGCGTTCGGCGACCTCGGTGAAGTCGGCGTCGGTGTAGTTGAGGCTGAAGATCAGCCGGCCGGTGCCGACCCAGCTCAGCGCCAGGCCCTCGGCGCGCAGGTAATATTGCAGCATCCAGTTGTAGCGCGACGGCATGGTGTATTTCACCGTCCAGATCGAGGAGAAGTTGGCGAACCGCACCGGCAGGTCGGCGCTCTCCATCATCCGGTTGAGCTTCTGGACGCGGCCGTTCCAGGTTTCCTCGAGGCCCTCATAGACCGCGCGGAAGTTCGGGCTGGCGAGGCGGCTCAGGAACTCGTCCATCGCCGTCATGACGTAGGGGTGGGAGTTGAAAGTACCGCGGGCGAAGCAGATGTCGGCGGGACGATCGTCGCGGAAGCGGCGCATCAATTCCTTCTTGCCGCAGACCACGCCGACCGGCAGCCCGCCGGCGAGGCTCTTGCCGTAGGTCACCATGTCGGCGCGCACGCCGAAATATTCCTGGGCGCCGCCGGCGGCGAGGCGGAAGCCGACGAAGACCTCGTCGAAGATCAGGACGATGCTGCGTTCGGTGCAGACTTCGCGCAGCTTCTTCAGCCACTCCGTGTAAGCGGCCCGATCGAAATTGCCGCCGCGGGAGGAATCGACCAGCGAGGAATCGCCGGGCGCGTTGGCGTTCGGATGCAGGCCCTGCAGCGGATTGACCAGCACGCAGGCGATGTCCTTGCGCGTCTTCAGCACGTGCAGCGTTTTCTCGGACATCTCGGCGAGGGTGTAGGTCTCGTGCGCGGGGATGGGATTGCCGACGCCGGGCTGCACGTCGCCCCACCAGCCGTGATAGGCGCCGGCGAAACGGACCAGATGGGTACGCTTGGTGTGGTAGCGCGCCAGCCGGACCGCCTGCATCACGGCTTCGGTGCCGGACATGTGGAACGAGACTTCGTCGAGGCCGGAAATCTGGCAGAGCCGCTGCACGTTCTCCAGGATGACGGGGTGGTAGGGGCCGAGCACCGGTCCGAGCGCATGCGCCCGCTTCTCGGCGCCCTCAATGCATTCCTTGTAGAAGTCGTTGCCGAAGATGTTGACGCCGTACGAGCCGGTGAGATCGTAAGAGGTGTTGCCGTCGACGTCGGTGACTGTGACGCCGCGCGAGGACTCCATGAAGGTCGAGGTGCCCAGGTGCTCGCGGACGAGACGCGAGAACTGGAACGGCACGCGGTAGCTCTCGGTGAAGTTCAGGTCGGAGATCTTCTCCGCCGCCTCCTTCGTCATCGCGCGGCCCTTGGGGTAGCGCTCGGCGTAGAGGCGGGCGAGACGGAAGAAGCCGTCCTTGCGTCGCGCGGCGATGTTCGCGGGCGCGCCGTCGCAGGAGAAATAGTCGTTCTCTCCGTACTCGTAGAACGGCAGCAGCCGCGCTACCCGGCGCGACATCTTGGAGTGCCCGGCGAGCGACCGGTGCTTGGCGCGGGAGAGTTCGATGCGCGCCTTGAGCTTCGGGAAGGCGGCGGCAGCGGACGCTGCGGCGGCCACGGACATCGAGAGAATCGGGAGTGTCGTTTCCATGACAACAAGCGCTAACCCTGCGAGCTGACAGATTCATGACAGTCAAAGCCCTCATCGCCTCTTTCACCCAGCAGGAAGACCTCAACTTCCTGCTGACCAACCGCATCCCCCGCGCGGCCCTGACCCGCTTCATGGGCTGGTTCTCCAAGGTCGAGAATCCGCTCGTCCGCGACTTCTCGATCGCGCTGTGGAAGCTGTTCTCGGACCTCGATCTGTCGGAGGCGCGCAAGACGCATTTCAAGAGCCTGCACGACTGCTTCACCCGGGAGCTGAAGCCGGGCCTGCGCCCGTTTGATCCGGATCCGGCGGTGGTGGCGAGTCCCTCTGATGGAATCGTCGGCGCCCACGGCAAGATCGCCGACACCGAGCTGTTCCAGGTCAAGGGTGCGCCCTATTCGCTGCTCGACCTGCTCGGCGATTCCGCGCTGGTCGACCAGCACCGCAACGGCTCCTTCGTCACGCTGCGGCTGACGTCGAGCATGTATCACCGCTTCCACGCGCCCTATGACGCCCATATCGAACGCGTCACGCTGATCCATGGCGACGTCTGGAACGTCAACCCGATCGCGCTCAAGCGCGTCGAGCGTCTGTTCTGCAAGAACGAGCGCGCGGTGATCCGCACCCACCTCTCCACCGGCGAGGCGGTGACACTGGTGCCCGTTGCGGCGATCCTGGTCGCGAGCATCCGGTTGCACTTCCTCGACATGGTGCTGAACGCGCAGACGAAGGGGCCGGTCAATTTCCCCTGTGACGTCAACGTAGCCAAGGGCGAGGAGCTCGGCTGGTTCGAGCACGGCTCGACCATCATCATCCTGGCGCCCGGCGATTTCAACTTTTGCGACGGCATCGCCGAGGGTTCGCGCATTCGCGCGGGTCAAGCGCTCTTGAGGAGAAACTAGCCTTCAATCTGCCGTCCCGCTGGCTATATCGTCTGTCGGGGACGACGATTTCGGATGTGAGCGATGGCGCGGGAGCCGGTCATGGCCGCGGGTGGTATTGTGCTGCGGCGTGGCTCGGCGCCGCTGATCGCGGTCGTGCGCCAGCGCAAGCGCAACGAATGGGTCCTCCCCAAGGGCAAGCTCGACGACGGCGAGACGCCGAAGGAAGCCGCGCACCGCGAGGTGCTGGAGGAGACCGGCCACGAGGTTGCCGTGCACGAATTTCTGGGCACCCTCGTTTATCAGTCCGGCGGGCGCTCCAAGGTCGTGCATTTCTGGCGGATGGAAGCTGACGGCGGACCGGTCCGCAAGCTGATGAACGACATCAAGGCGGTCGACTGGCTGACGCTGGACGATGCGATTGCCCGCCTGTCGCGCGAATATGAGCGCGCGTTTCTCAACCAGGTCGGTCCGATCGCGCTTGCGGCGGCGGGGCCGGCAGCGCCGCTGCTGCCGCCCGAGCCGGCGCAAGCGGCCGATGACATCGATGCCGCCTTGCAGACGCTGACGCCGGCCGAGGCGGCCTCTGTCGATGAGCTGCGCCACGGTTTGCTGCAGAAGGTGAAGGCGTGGCTGCGCGGCGAGGCGTGAGACCTGTTCACGCCGCTCTGCCGCGCTCGCAATGACGGAGGGGCGGCGCCGTCACCGTCGCTCTTTCCTTTCCTTCGGAGAAGGCGCCGGTCTTCGTGGCGGTGTGAGGCGTTGCTGGAATCCACCGGGGCGCTGCATGCCTGGCTGTTGAGCCGCGGCCGGCTGGCCCGGCTGCGGCGGCACGATTCCGCCGGGCTGAGGTTGCATCCGTCCACCGCGCTGCGGCCGGGTTTGCGGCGCGGCGCCCGGCTGCGTTGCTTCTCCGCGGCGCGGCGCGCCTGTCGGGCGACCTGCGCCTTGCTGCTGGCCCTGCTGCTGTCCCTGGCCTGCGCGCCGGCCACCCGGCTGCACGGCGCCGCCTTGTCCCTGTCGCCGCGGCGGCGGCGCGCCTTGCCGGTCAGGCGTACCCGGCTGCTGCCGACCCGGACGGATGTTCTGGCCGGGCTGGCCGTTCGGTCGCTGTTGTCCCGTCGGCGTATTCGGCCGCAATTGCTGCTGCTGCGGCTGGACCGGTCGCGGAATGCGGCTGAGCGCGCCCGGATTGGCACGGCGGAAGTCGCGCTGCTCGGTGACGATCTGCCGGCCCGTGGTTTGTGCCAGATGCACCTGGCTGACGAAGCCGCGGTCGCGCGCGATCTGCTGCGCGGGAATCGTGATCGGTACCGCGGCAAAGCGCATGACGCCGCCGGCGCCGCCCGCACCCGGCCGGATCGCAAAGCCGCTGGACGGCTGTGTCAGCGCGCCGAGCCGTGTGCCGCTGCTGCGGTCGTCGACATCGATGTGGCCGACCCGGCCGTCGGCGTCGGGATAGAGCTTGATGTTGACGTTGCTGGCCCTGCTCGCCGCCGCGCCTTCCGGCACCTCGACGACGCCGGTGGTGCCGCGGATGCCGAGCGTTGCCGTCGGCGTGGTGATCTTCATGTCGCCGGTCTTCGCCACCGCTGCCGCCACGAAGGCAACCGTGCCCTTGCCGACGTCGAAGATCGCCGAATTCTGCCTGCCGCTGTCCTCGTAGACGTAATTGTCGATCGTGATTCTGGCGCTGGCCGAGAGATTGAACGTGGTGGCGTCGTTGAAGGTGATGCCGAGCGCGGAGTTCGACGAGGTCTGCACCACGTCGTTGAGATAGATGTCGTCGCGCACGCGCAGCGGATAGGAGTTCTTGTCGCGGATCACGGTCGCGATCCCCGTCACCGTCGCGACGTTGCCGATCGGCTCGACGGCGGCGGGCTGTGCGTCTGCAGCTTGTGTCGGTGAGGCCGCCGGCGTCGGGGAGGGGGCGGGTATCGGCTGCACTTGCGGCTGCGCCTGGGCGAACTCGATGGCCTCGAATGCACGAGCCGCGTTGCTGCCAGCCAGCGGCAAGGCCAGCAGCACAAGCGCGAGCGCGAAGCGGCGCCAAGCCACCAATGAAGTCACGAGGAAGTTCCGGTGAGAACGCGAGGCGAGAGCTGCGGATATGAGCCGGGCTTGGCTGAATGGCGGATGAACATGTTTCGCAGGGGAAGGAGTGTTTGAAAGCCACGTTCGCCCAGAATGTGGCGTCGCCTTCTTGCTCGTCATTCCGGGGCGCGACGAAGTCGCGAACCCGGAATCTCGAAATTGGAATGGGTGTCTGCGGCGCGAGATCCTCAGGTGCGCAATTGCGCACCATAGTTCGATGCTTCGCATCGCCCCGGGATGACCGTGGTAATATCAGCTCACGCGCTTCCAGGTCTGGCCGCCGCAGAACATGCCGCCGAAGGCGCAGCCCTGAACGCGCATCGCGTTCGGACCCTTCATGGCGATCGTGGAATCGTAGTTGCGGCCGGAGTCGGGATCGTGGATGCGGCCGCTCCACTTCGAGCCGTCGGGCCTCATGTTGATCAGGATGCGCGCATTGGTCTTCTCGGCGTAACCGCAGAGATTGGCGCCGCACTGCTCGACGCGGACATTGCCCTTGTTGCCTTCGGTTGCCCACAGGCCGATCGGCGAGTTCGGCGCCGCCACGGGCGCGGCGGCAACAGGAGCCGGGGCCGGCGCGGGAGCCGCAACGACGGGAGCGGGCGGGGCAACCGGAGCGGGCGGGGCAGCGGGCGCAGGCTGCGTGGCGTCGACGCCGACGGACGGAGCGGCGGCGACGGTTGCTGCCGGGGCGGCGGGCGTGGTCACGGCCGGTGCCGTGGGCGCAGCCGCCTGCACCGGAGCCGGCGCAGGCTGCGCCGTCGTGGGGGCGGGAGCCGGCGTGGCGTCGAGGTCATCGTCCTTGAAACCGCCAAGGCCCTTGAGGTTGATGTCGTTCAGCTTGATCGGCTTGTCCGACAGGCCCGGCGCGACGATGGTCACGCAATCGAGCGAGGCGCAGTTGCGCGGCGTCTCGATGCGAATGCGCTGGCCTTCGATCTGGAACGAGATCGAATTGCCGGCATGTGCGGCGGCAGTCGAAGCGAGCAACAGCGCGGTGGCGGCGATGGAGAGCTTGTTCATGACAACCTCCGAAAATGGCGTGGTCGCGATATGACAGGTGTCGCTGGTGGATGAAGCGTGGTTCGACCCTACGCCGGGGCGGGCAGGCGTTCTGTGATGAACGTCACGACCGGCGAGCGCGTCTGGGTGAGGCAGCGCACATTCAGGTCGCTTTTCTGCATAGGGTCGCCGCGACGCTGGGCCGGACGCCGATGCCGCGGCTTGCGCCTTCGCAGATGGATCGCGCGATGGCAGTCGGAGTTCCCAGGAACGGCGGCCAAAGCTCGCCTATGCCACTTCCGCAGGGCGAGAAGGGAACGGCAACGTGCCAGCGTTCGATGTCGCGGTCTGAAGCCTCTAGATCACGCCGAGCACGATAGCGCCGACGAAGGCCATGGCGAGGTAGGCGGCGACAACGCTCAGTTTGCAGGCGAACGTCATGAGGTCGCTCTCCCCAGGCGCGCCACTTTGCGCGCGGGCATCATGGTTAACAGAGAGTCTCCTTCCGAAAAAGTCAGGCTTGCTGTCGATCGGGCCGTGCATCCGGGCGCGCGCGGCCGCCATGGTTAAGGAAGGCTGAAATCAACGTGTTGAAGAGTCTTTAAGTAAATTCACCGAACGTGCGTGCATGACGCGCGGAGTTCGTTTGTATCTCGTCGGCTCCATCGTCCTTGTTTCGCTAGCGGGTTGCGGACGCGGCTTCTTCCAGGCCGAACGCGAACCGTGGCGGGCCGAGGCAGAAGCCGCATGCCTGAAATCGGGCGCGGTGAAGGAGAGTGCGGACATCGTCCGCATCGACCCGATTTCCGGCCCCGGCCAGTGCGGCGCCGAGTTTCCACTCAAGGTCGCAGCGATCGGCGAAGCCTCCAGCACTTATGGCTTTGCCGACGAGCCATTGCGTCCGCCGGGGAGCATCGGTAACCAGCCGCGCTGGCCCGTGACACAGCCGCAATCGAACTATCCGCAGGGTCAGAACTACCCGGCCTCCTCCTATCCGCCGCGGTCGAACTATCCCGAGAGCGCGACGCGCCAGCCGTCCGGCTATGGGGCCGCGACCGGGCCGATGTCGCTGAACGCGCCCGGCGTGGCGCCGCAGGAGGACGAGATCGATCTGCCGCCCGAAGGCACCGATGCCGCCGGGGCTGCGCGCTACATGAATGCGCCGAGCTATCCGGCACGGCCGGCGCCTTACTCGCAGGCGCCCGCGCAGCAGCCACTCCCGCGCCTTGGTCCGGCGCAGGGCAATCCCGTCACCGCGGTCGGTCCCGTCGCGATCAAGCCGACGGCGACGCTGGCCTGTCCGATCGTGTCCGAGCTCGACCGCTGGCTCGCCGACACGGTGCAGCCCTCGGCGATGCGCTGGTTCGGCGTCCGCGTCGCCGAGATCAAGCAGATCTCCGCCTATTCGTGCCGCGGCATGAACGGCAATTCGCGTGCTCACATCTCCGAGCACGCTTTCGGCAACGCGCTCGACATCTCCGCCTTCGTGCTGGCCGACGGCCGCCGCGTCACGGTGAAGGACGGCTGGCGCGGCATGCCGGAGGAACAGGGTTTCCTGCGCGACGTGCAATCGGGAGCGTGTGCGCATTTCACCACCGTGCTCGCGCCGGGCTCGAACGTCTTTCACTACGATCACATTCACGTCGACCTGATGCGCCGCGCCAGCCGCCGCCTGATCTGCCAGCCCGCCGCCGCGTCCGGCGAGGAGGTCGCCGCGCGCGCGCAGTCGCGCAGACCCTATGCGAGTGCGCGCGAGCCATCGGTGACCGGTTCACTCGGTGCGCGCAGGAGCACGATGCACAAGCGCGAAGAAGACGAGTACATCGACGAGTAGTGGCGCGATCGTTACCGTATCCTGCTTCGCTCCATACATGCTACGATCTACGAGCCCGGCTTGACGGTGCCGGGGCCAGCCCCATGCAGCGCTGCACCTCACCCGGAACGTTGTAGGTGCGCATGATGTGGCGGCTGTCGCGCAAGCCGGACGCCTCACGTTGGACGACGAACATCCAAAGCGCGTGGCCGGCTTCCATCACCAGCTTGCGCCTGGCCGATTGCATCGAGGCCGGAACCTCCGAGGGGGCGTGGGCGGCGTCGAATTCGCGCAAACGCGCAAGACTCTGTTCGAGCGCGCGGCCCATCCGTCCAAGCGCCGAGGCCTGTTCCTGAACGATCTCGTAGTGGAGGATGTCGACCGGCGGGCGAAGATCACGAGACATGGCCGCAATATAGTGCCGCCCAGCCCGTCTGCGCAACGCGCTGCTACTTCGTCTTGTATGCCGCCAGGAACATCCGCGTTGCGCTGCCGACCACCTCGGTCATGCGCTGTTCCGATGGCGCGGGCGCGGCCTGGAAGACAAAGGGCAGGAACAGCGAGGCCTTGCACAGCTCCATGAACTGCGAGGCGGCTAGATCGCAATCGTCGATCTCGAGATCGCCCGCGGCGACGCGGGCCTTGAGATAACCGGATAGGCGGTTGATGGACTTGTCGAGCACGCGCCCATAGTAACGGCGGCCGACATCGGGCATGCGTTCGGCGATCGCCATGACGGTGCGGATCGCCGATCCGCCACCGGGCCGGCACACCAGGTGAAGGTAGGCGAGGCCAAACTCCTTCAGCGTGGTCTTGGCATCACGGGTGGGATCGAAATTGAACACGACCTGGCCGTGCTGGAGCGCTTCCTGCTCGAGGATGGCTTCGAACAGCGCGGATTTGTCGGCGAAGTAGACGTAGAGTGTGCCCTTCGAGACCTGAGCGGCGCGCGCGATCTCGCCCATGCTGGCGCCATCGAAACCGAGGTCCATGAACACTTTGCGGGCGCCGTCGAGGATCTGGCGGCGCTTGGAGCTGTCCTCTTCATGGACAACCTGCGGATGTTCGTTGGCAGCTACAACCATTGGTTTAGTGTCTCGGAAGGTTTTTGGACCGGATCAGTTCCATGAAACCCGAATAAAGCCTTCAAGGTCGTATGGTCTGTCCGCGAAGATTGTCTATATTGACCGAACGGTTCGGTCAATGGTACTTGGAGTCAGCGAGAGGGAACCGGCTGCGCGGCGGCCGCCCTCGATCGCACATATTTGGGGGAGGCCTTTATGGCCGTATCGAGAGACCAGACTGCTCGCGTCCTTCGCCAGGACGCGGTGGAGCTGCAGTCGGGCGATGATGCTGCGTCCGAGACAGCCGCACCCCATGCCGAGCAGTTGCGCGCTCATGTGGCCGACGAAGCGAAACATCCGGCCCCGGAGGCGCCAAAGCCCGTGACCGACAAGCCGGCCGCACCCGCGCCAGGCGCGCCCGCCGCCGGTGCGCCCAAATCGGGCAAGCGCAAATTCGTCCTGATGGGCGTCGGCCTCGTCCTCGCGCTCGCGGCCGCGAGCTACGCCGGCTATTACACGCTGGTCGGCCGCTTCTATGTTTCCACCGACGACGCCTATGTCCGCGCCAACAATACGATGCTCGGCGCGCGCGTTGCCGGGCATATCTCCTCGATCCTCGCCGGCGACAACACGCCGGTGCGGGCCGGCGACATCGTCCTCCGCATTGACGACGGCGACTACAAGATCGCGGTCGAAGCCGCCGCGACCAAGATCGCGACCCAGCAGGCCACCATCGATCGCATCGGCCGACAGGTCGCCGCGCTCGACAGCCAGGTCGCGCAGGCCAAGGCGCAACTCGTCTCCGCGGAGGCGGGCCTCAAGCGCGCCGACCTCGATTATGAGCGCCAGCAGGCGCTGAGCAGCAAGGGCTTTGCCTCGCGCGCCACCTTCGAGAGCTCGGAAGCCGGACGCGATCAGGGCGCCGCCGCGGTCAAGGCCGCGCAGGCTGCCTACGACGTTGCCGTCAGCAATGTCGATGTCGCCAGGGCGCAGCAGGCCGAGGCTCAGGCCCAGCTCGCCGAGCTCAAGACCACGCTCGCCAAGGCCGAGCGCGACCTCGCCTTCACCGCGGTGCGCGCGCCGGTCAACGGCACGTTCTCCAACCGCCTGGTCAACACCGGCGACTTCGTTGCGGTCGGCCAGCGCCTCGGCAATATCGTGCCGCTCGACGACGTCTATATCGACGCCAACTTCAAGGAAACGCAGCTCAAGCGCATCCGGCCCGGCCAGCCGGTGACGATCAAGGTCGACGCCTACGGCATGCGCAAGTTCTCCGGCGTCGTCGACAGCATCGCGGCGGGTGCGGGCTCGGTGTTCACGCTGCTGCCGCCGGACAACGCCACCGGCAATTTCACCAAGATCGTGCAGCGCGTGCCGGTCCGCATCCGCGTGCCGAAATCGGTGGCGAAGCAGAACCTGCTCCGTGCCGGCATGTCGGTCTACGCCACCGTCGACACCAACAAGGGCGCCGCCGACGCCGAAAGCGAGGTCGATCTCGACGATCCCGCGGTCCATCCGCAGTAAGCGCGGTGACATGAGCCTCGACGCACTCTTACCCCGAGCGCAGGTGCGCTCCCGCCCCCGCCTGCGGGGGAGGGTTGGGGAGAGGTTGTCTCCGCCAGGGAGATTCCCCAAGAGGATAGAGCCCTCACCCGCCGCGCTCTTTGAGCGCGGCGACCTCTCCCGCAAGCGGGAGAGGTGTACCCAACTCGCAGCCTGCTCCAGTCAGAGCTGACACCATGGCAAATGCCACCACCGCTTCACCGGCCATGACGGCGGATCCCGCTTCGGAGCGCATTGCGCCGAAGCGGCTGTTCGCGTTCATCATCATGGTGTTCGGGATGTTCATGTCGATCCTGGACATCCAGATCGTCTCGGCTTCCCTCAGCGAGATCCAGGCCGGACTGTCGGCGAGCTCCAGCGAGGTCTCCTGGGTTCAGACCGCCTATCTCATCGCCGAAGTGATCGCGATTCCGCTGTCGGGTTTCCTATCGCGCGCCTTCGGCACGCGGCTCCTGTTCGCGATCTCGGCGGCCGGCTTTACCGCTTCGAGCCTGCTCTGCGGCTTCGCCACCACCATCGAGGAGATGATCGTCTGGCGCGCGCTTCAGGGCTTTCTCGGCGCCGGCATGATTCCGACGGTGTTCGCCTCGGCCTACACCGTTTTTCCGCGGACGAAATTCCACATCGTCGGGCCCATCATCGGGCTGGTCGCGACCCTCGCACCCACGATCGGGCCGACGGTCGGCGGCTACATCACCGACCTGATGTCGTGGAACTGGCTGTTCTTCATCAACGTCGTGCCCGGCATCGGCATCACCATCGGCGTCCTGGCGCTGGTCGATTTCGACGAGCCGCAGTTCGAATTGCTCGACCGCTTCGACTGGTGGGGCCTGCTGTTCATGGCCAGCTTCCTCGGGACGCTGGAATATGTGCTGGAGGAAGGCCCGCAATATGAATGGATGCAGGATACGTCGGTCGCGATCTGCGCCTGGATCTGCGCGATTTCGGCGATCGCCTTCTTCTGGCGCGTGTTCACGGTGGACGAGCCGATCGTCAATCTGCGCACCTTCTCCGATCGCAATTTCGCCGTCGGCTGCACGCTGCAGTTCTGCATCGGCATCGGCCTTTACGGCCTGACCTATATCTATCCGCTTTATCTCGCCCAGGTGCGGGGCTACAGCGCGCTGATGATCGGCGAGACCATGTTCGTGTCCGGCATCACCATGTTCCTGGTCGCGCCGCTGGTCGGCCGGCTGATGGCCACGCTCGACATGCGCTACATGATCGCGTTCGGCCTCATCGTGTTCGCGATCGGCTCCTACCAGATGACCTGGATCACCCGCGAATACGATTTCTACGAGCTGCTGGTGCCGCAGATCCTGCGCGGCGTCGGCATGATGTTCGCGATGGTGCCGACCAACAACGTCGCGCTCGGCACGCTGCCACCCGACCGGGTGAAGAACGCGAGCGGCCTGTTCAACCTGATGCGCAACCTCGGCGGCGCGGTGGGTCTTGCCGTCATCAACACCGTGCTCAACGACCGCACCGACCTGCACATCGCCCGCCTCCAGGAGCGCGTGACCTGGGGCAACGCGACCGCGATCGAAACCCTGAGCATGTTCATGCAGAAATTCCAGGGGTTAGGGGATTCCACGCTGATGGCGATGAAGCAGCTCTCCCAGCTCGTGCATCGCCAGGCCGTGGTGATGAGTTTCGGCGACACCTTCCTCATGCTGACGCTGTTCTATCTCGGCCTCAGCCTGCTGGTCGCGCTGCTGAGCAAGCCGGCCTCGCCGTTCGGCGCCGGCGGCGACGCGCACTAATTTGCAACACTCGTGCGTGATCTCGCGCGAGCCCCGTTGCAATCCACGCGCGGCACATCTATAAAGCGCACCTCATTCATTCGAACCGGGAGGGATTTGCATGATTTCGTCGCATTCGCAGATCGTACGCCCGCGCTCGATGATGACCTCGATCACGTTCTGGCTCGGTATGTACGCGGCCTGTTAGAGGCCTCTTCCGCCAGCTTCGATTGGGCCAAGGTTTCGACCCAGCGTCCCGATCGCTCCGCTTCCCAAGTCAAAATCAGTTTTGAGTGACGCCGTTCCGGCCTTTCGCGGCCGGCTTGCGTCCATCGATGGAGCCGGCCCGCGTGTGCGGCCGGATGATGTCATGACCGCTCTGTCCAAGAAGCCCGCCGCAATTCGCGTGGTGCTGCCCTTCGTGTTCCAGCACTGGCTGAAGCAGCCGGGGCGCGGCCTCATCGTGGCCGGCGGGCTGCTGGGCGCGACCGTTGCCGACCTGTTCATGCCGGTATTCTCGGGACATCTGGTCGATGCGTTGACCCGCGGTCCGTCCGATCCCGATGCGCGCCACGCGGCGCTGGTTGCGTTCGGCGCCATCGTGGCGCTGGGCGCGGCCTCGATGGTGCTGCGTCTCGTCGGTCTCCAGGCGATCGTGCCGTTCACGCTGAAAATCATGTCCGACGTCGCGCAGGACGCGTTCACGCGCGTACAGCGTTTCTCGACCGACTGGCACGCGAACTCATTTGCCGGGTCCACCGTCCGCAAGATCACCCGCGGCATGTGGGCGCTCGACCTGCTCAACGACACCATCCTGATGGCTCTGGCGCCGTCGCTGCTGGTGCTGGTCGGCTCGATGATCCTGATCGGCGCGCACTGGACCTCGCTTGGCCTCGTGATCGCGGTCGGGGCGATCTTCTACGTCACGATCACGGTGGTGTTCTCGACCCGCTACATCGCGCCGGCCGCGCGCGTCTCAAATGCCTGGGACACCAAGGTCGGCGGCACGCTGGCGGACGCGCTGACCTGCAATGCCGTGGTGAAATCGTTCGGCGCGGAAGCGCGCGAGGACACGCGGCTTGCCCGTGTCATCAACCGCTGGCGCGTGCGCGTGCGGCGGACCTGGTATCGCTATAATTACACGGCGATGTCGCAGCTTGCCTTGCTGCTGTGCCTGCGCGCGTCCGTGATCGGCGGATCGGTGCTGCTGTGGATGTCAGATCACGCATCGCCCGGCGACGTCACCTATGTGCTGACGAGCTACTACGTCATTCACGCGTACTTGCGCGACGTCGGCATGCACATCAACAACCTCCAGCGCTCGGTCAACGACATGGACGAGCTGGTGGCGATCCACGACGAGCCGATCGGCATTGCGGATGCTTCCGACGCACGACCGATCGCGATCGAGGGCGGCGAGATCGTGTTCGACGACGTCACGTTCCACTATGGCGGCCATCGCGCGCCGCTGTACGACGGCTTGTCGGTCAAGATCCGCGCCGGCGAACGCGTCGGTCTGGTCGGACGCTCCGGCTCGGGCAAGACCACCTTCGTCAAGCTGGTGCAGCGGCTCTACGACGTCACCGGCGGTCGCGTGCTGATCGACGGGCAGGACATCGCGCACGCCACGCAGCAATCGCTGCGCAGCCAGATCGCGATCGTGCAGCAGGAGCCGATCCTGTTCCACCGCACGCTTGCGGAGAACATCGCCTATGGCCGGCCGGGCGCCAGCCTCGAGGCGATCGAGCAGGCGGCGCGGCTTGCCAACGCGCACGATTTCATCCTGCGCCTGCCGAAGGGCTATGGCACGCTGGTCGGCGAGCGCGGCGTGAAACTGTCGGGCGGCGAGCGGCAGCGTGTGGCGCTGGCGCGCGCCTTCCTGGCGGACGCGCCGGTGCTGATCCTGGACGAGGCGACGTCGAGCCTCGATTCGGAATCGGAAGCGCTGATCCAGCAGGCGATGGAGCGCCTGATGAAGGGCCGCACCTCGATCGTGATCGCGCATCGCCTGTCGACGGTGAGGAGCCTCGATCGCATCCTGGTGTTCGACCGCGGCGAGATCGTCGAGCAAGGCACGCATGCGATGCTCGCAGCCAAGCAAGACGGCGTCTATCGCGGCCTGTTCGAGCGCCAGGTGGTGGAGCTCGGACAGATCGCAGCGGAGTGAGGCGCGCGGCGGCGGGGCGAAGGTCCCGACGTCACGCCGCCATAGGTGAATGACATGAAAGACCTGGCGAACGGCTCCATCGTGAGACACATCCTGGCCATGACGCCGCCGATCATGGCCGGGATGGTCTCGATCATGGTCTGCCAGCTGGTCGACCTGTACTTCGTGTCGGGCCTGGGCGATGCCGCCGTGGCAGGCGTCGCCGCGGCCGGCAATGCCGGCTTTCTCGTCAACGCGCTGATACAGGTGCTTGGCGTCGGCACGGTGGCGCTGATCGCACACGCCGTCGGGCGCAAGGATCGACCCGACGCCAATCTGATCTTCAACCAGGCGGTTGCGCTGTCGGTGCTGTTCGGCGTGTTGACCCTGGTCGCGGGAGCGGTGCTGTCGCGCGCCTACATGCGTTCGGTCGCCGCGGACGAGGCCACGATCGAGGCGGGAACCACTTATCTGTTGTGGTTCATGCCGGCGCTCGCGCTGGAATTCATCATGCAGGTGACGGCATCCGCCCTGCGCGCGACCGGCATCGTACGCCCGGCCATGTTGGTGCGGGTCATCGCGGTCGTCATCAACATCGCGCTGGCGCCGGTGCTGATCTCGGGCTGGGGCACCGGCTACGCGCTCGGCGTTGCCGGCGCGGGGCTGGCGAGTTCGATCGCGGTCGCCATCGGCGCGCTGATGCTGCTTGTCTATTTCCGCAAGGTCGAGCGCTATGTCGTCTTCAATCCGGCGCAGTGGCGTCCGCAGCCGCGTCATCTCATGCGCATTCTCAATGTCGGCCTGCCGGCTGGCGGCGAGTTCGCGATGATGTTCATCTTCATGGCGGTGGTCTACTACGTGCTGCGCGATTTCGGCGCGGCGGCACAGGCCGGATTCGGCATCGGGCAGCGGGTGCTCGGCCTGATCCAGATGCCGGCGCTTGCGGTGGCGCTGGCGGCCGGACCGATCGCCGGCCAGAATGTCGGCGCCGGCAATGGCGCGCGCGTACGGGAAACCTTCGTCAAGTCGGCGCTGATCACCAGCGCCGTGATGGTCGGCTTCATGATGCTGGCGCAGTTGAAGCCGGAGCTGCTGCTCGCCGGATTCTCGAACGATCGGGAGACGATGGAGATCGCCTACCTGTTCCTGCGGATCATCTCGCTCAACATGGTGGCGCAGGGTCTCATCTTCACCTGCTCGAGCATGTTTCAGGGCCTCGGCAACACCAAGCCGGTGCTGCTGAGTTCGGCGACGCGCGTCTTCACCTATTCGCTGCCGGCAATCTGGCTGTCGACGCGGCCAGGCTTCCGAATGGAGCACGTCTGGTATCTGTCGATCGCGGCGACGACGCTCCAGGCCGCGTTGAGCCTGTGGCTGTTGCGTCGCGAATTCGGCAGGCGGCTGGTATTGCCTCCTCCGGAGCAAGGTATGGAGGAGGCGGGGTCCGAGCCGGTCGTGCCTCCTGCACGCGTGCCCGCGCTTTAGGGGGCGACTCAAAAATCTTCGTCACTGTCAGCTTCGATCCGATACCGACCGCTTTCGTACAACGGCAGCAAAGGTCGGAATGGCAAGAACCGAGCTTGGCAGTCTTTTTTGCGCAAAGCGGGTCTCGCCGCAGCCATGGTCAAATTGCGGATCCCGCGAGGCACTTATCTCGAGGCTAAAGCAGCTCTCTACTGCTTGAGTTGCTTGATGAGGTCTTCGATTTTGCGATTGTGGGGCATCAGGCGCGCGAGTTGCTCAGCATAGCCCAGCGCAGATGCGGAATCGCCTTTTTCGCGGCTCAGCGCGAGTGTCGCAGAAAGGGTATCACGATCATTGGGATGCATTAGCAAGCTGTTCCTCAGAACAGCAAGGGCGTCGTCGCGGCGGCCAGAGGAATGTAACCCCACGGCGTAAACGTAAGCATAGCGCGGTTGACTTGGCTCCAGGACTGCCGCCTGGCGCAATTCGTCGAGAGCCTCATTGGCGCGCTTTTGGCGTACAAGGACGAGGCCGAGCGAATGGTGAAGTGAGGCATTTTGCCCCGATTTGGACAGAGCTTCGCGAAGAAGTTGCTCGCCATCACTTTCGCGACCGAGTTGCCGGTACAGATCGGAAAGATTGACGGCCGCGGGCGAGAACGAGGGGTCAAGCCTAAGGGCAGCCCGATATTCTGCTTCGGCCCCTGCGGCGCTGGCTTGTCGTGCATAGAAATTGCCGAGCGCTGTCCGGGCGTCCGGACGATCTGCATTCAATTTCTGCGCAGCCACAAACTCGGCCACGGCTTGCGCGAACCTATCGCGGTCGGCGGCAGGCTGTTGAAAGGGAGGCACGGAGGCGAGCACCTCGGCGGTGCGAATGCGCACGCCGCGAATCGGATCGGCCAGTTGCGCAGATGCGAGGGCCCAGAGCTGATCGGTTGGTACCCCCTCCAGCGCATCGAGCGATCCCAATCTCACCAGCGGATCGGGATCCGAGAGCCCGCGGCGGATCAGAATTAGGTCAGGCACCGGGAGCTCGGCCAGCGCGCTGGCGCGAACGATACCGGGAACGTCGCCGGAACCGGCAATGGCGGCCAGCAGCGACTGCGCGTCGGCAGCTTCGCTCCAGGCGGCGTGAAAAGCGCGAGCATAGGTCTGATGGTCGTGCCGCTCCGGACCGAACCAGGTCTCGATCTGCTGGGCCGCCCACGCCGCGGGCTTGTCGTGATGGCAATCGTTGCACGCATTCGGTGCGCCGGTGTGCATCGAGAGATCGGGGCGCGGGATGCGGAAGCCATGGTCGTGGCGGCGGTCGACAACCATGTAGCGCCGCTCCGGCATGTGGCAGGACGCGCAACTTGGTGTGGGCGAGACCTCGACGTGGTGCCGGTGTGCGGCGGATTCATAGTTCGCCGCCGCATGGCACTGCGCGCAGATGCCGTCCCCAGGGGCCTTCAATGCGGCGCTATGCGGGTCGTGGCAGTCGCTGCAGGTCACGCCCTTGGCGAACATCTTGCTCTGCCTGAACGGCGTGTAATTGTAGGTCTCCTCGTCGTCGCGCATCTGACCGTCGGCATGGAATCGTTGCCGGTCGAGCAGCGACACTCGGTGGGTTTCCGAGAGCGGACGGCCGGGCGTCCAGTCCTCCGAAAGCTGATCACGGCGCGCGTGGCAGCGTCCGCAGGTTTCGACCTCCTTGCGCAAGGCCGTTGCGGGCACGCTGCGCTTCGGCCTCAACGTTCCGGTCTCGGTTGACCAGGTGATGCCCGTTCGCTCGTCGAACCTCACCAACAAACCGTCGTCCGGACCGCGCCACGCCGGCTTCTGATTGGCCCAGGCGATATGGCGCGAACCTGCACCGTGACAGGCCTCGCAACCTACGCTGATCTCGGCGAACTTCGTTGCGAAGCGGTTATCGGCCGCATCGTAGTTCTTGTGCACGCCGGTCGAATGGCACTCGGAGCACATGAAATTCCAATTCTGGTTCAGCCTGGTCCAGTGCAAGGGGTCGTTACTGGTGATCGCGGCATCCGGATAGAGATGAAACCAGCGCTGTCCGCCCTGGTCTTTCGGCCTGGTGTCCCAGGCGATCGACAGAGCCTGGATGCGGCCGTCCGGAAACTCGATCAGATATTGCTGCAGCGGGTCGAGGCCAAACGTGTACTTGATGTCGAACGTCGCAGGCTTGCCGTCCGGCCCGTCTGTCTCGACAAGAAATTTCCTATCGCGACGAAAGAAGCGCGAGCGCGTGCCGGCGTATTCAAGCACCGCGTCGTTGAAATCGCCGCGAACGGATTGGTTGGTCGCATGATCCATTGCGTGTCGGTGCTGCGAGGTCTGCCAGAGCTTTGCCTGCGTCGCATGGCAGCCGCTGCACGCTTCGCTACCGACAAATGTCCGTTCGGCGATTTGCCGTGGTTTGGCTGGGACCTTCGAAACTCTGGGCCATAGTAGTGCCCCCGCGATCAGAACGAGCAGCGAACCGCCCAGCAGTACAGCGGCCTTCAGCCTGGTGGCCGAGGACCGTTGCGCGGGATGAGCAGATTCAGGCGTGTGCGCCTTCGTGCCGGCATTTTCGCGCTTGCGGTTCTTTCGCGAACCTTTTGCCACGTTCGCTCACCGGAGGCAGAACATCAAAAGCGTCGCCGTGACAGGGTCATCGAAGGACCTCCACCTTTGCGGCCATGTCGGGAAAGCGGCTGACCCGATAGGTCGCATTGCTACATTTGAGAACCCAGACCTCATGATCCGGCTTCGAGCGCTTTGTGTCCTTGCTGGCGCCGAGCGGCTTGTCACACGCAAAGCCCTGCAGGCGGATCTGGGCCGCGAGCATACCCTGAGGCGTTTCGCCGGCGGTTTGCGCAAAGGACTCGGATCCGCCGGGCAGAATGCCGAAAGACAGGCAAGCTGAGAAAATGATGAAGCTCCGAGCCTTCACGATGCCTCCACCTTCTATCAATGACAGGCAATACCAAGATCAGGCGAGAAGGTGGGGCGCGTAAACCCGCCCCACCTTGCGACTCGCGTTAGTTCGCAGATGACATCTTGTTTGGTCCAAGCCTCACATTCAGCTTGTTGATCTTGCCGGTGAACTTGAAGGGCACCTGGTAGTCCTGATCGTCCACTGGCGTGCCGGTGTCGAGACCGACGTTGAAGGTCTCATCCCACATCAGAGTGATGGGCAGACTGCGTGGCATGGGATGACTTTCCACGACGTTGCCGTCTACCTTCAGCGTGCCGGTGCCGCCCTTGCCCAGGCCGGGGCCATCATACTTCCAGTCGAACTCCAGCGTGTGCTTGCCCGGAGCAAGTGCCTCTTTGCCCTGCCACTTGACGCGCTCGAGGGCGACCAGATTCCAGGTGAACACCGGCCGGCCCTTTAGCAGATAGAAGCCATAGCCGGCGAATCGGCCGCCGTCGGTGACCAGCATCCCCTCGGCGCCGCCTTGGGGAATATCGACCTCGGCCGTGATCGTGTACGACCGGTTCAGCAGGCTCGGTGCGGAGCCCGTTTCCGGGAAGGGCACGTTGCTCAGCTCGCCGGTGTAGGTAAAGAGCGTCCGGTCTGCAGAGTAACTTGGTTTGTGCGAGATGAACCTGGTCAGGCGGGTGTCGTCGAGCGGGAAGACTTGGTACTTTGTGGCCTCCATTGCAAACAGCTGCTCCATGTCGCGCAGCTTGTCGGGCATCTTGGCCGCGAGGTCGTTGGCCTGCGTCCAGTCTTCATTGATGTTGTACAACTCCCAACGGTACGCGTTCATGACGTCCGAGGGCGGCTCGGCCAAACTGAGGTCCCATGGCGGGCTCAATGGAGGAGTCGCGGCGACCCAGCCGTCCTGATAGATGGCGCGCTTGCCGAACATCTCGAAATACTGCGTCGTCCGTTGGCCCGGCGCGTTGGCGTCCCCCCACGTATAGGCCATGCTAACGCCTTCGATTGGCTTCTGCGCGATGCCGTTCACCATCGCCGGCTGCGGAAGACCGGCTGCTTCGAGGATCGTCGGGACGACGTCGATCACATGGTGGAACTGGTGGCGAATGCCGCCCGCGTCCTTGATCCGCGCCGGCCAAGCCATCGCCATGCCGTTCCGGGTGCCGCCAAAATAGGATGCGATCTGCTTTGTCCATTTGTACGGCGTGTCCCAGGCCCACGCCCATCCCACCGCGTAGTGTGGGTAGGTCTGGTCGGAGCCCCAGGCATCGTAGAACTTCGTGTTCAGTTCGACGGTCGGGTGTACGGCGTTGGCGACAGCGAACTCGTTGAACAGCCCGTGCAGCGTGCCCTCCGGGCTCGCGCCGTTATCACCGCTGATGTAGATGACGAGCGTGTTGTCGAGCTTGCCGGTATCTGCGATGGCCTGGATCACGCGACCGATTTCGTGGTCGGTGTAGGCGAGATACGCCGCATAGACGTCGGCCTGGCGGATGTAGAGCCTCTTCGCCTCTGGGGAAAGCGTATCCCACTTCGGGATGCTGTCTGGCCAGGACGTGAGCTGAGCGTTCTGCGGAATCACGCCGAGCTTCTTCTGGTTGGCGAAGGTTTGCTCGCGCAGATCGTTCCAGCCCTTGTCGAACAGATGCATGTCGCTGATCTTCTTGGTCCACTCGGGCGTTGGATGATGCGGCGAATGCGTGCCGCCCGCTTGCGTCCCCTCCCACTGCGGCACATTGTGGTCCTTCCCGTACCAGGATGTATCGTAGCCGTTTTGCCGAAGGATCTCGCCGATGGCGACGGCGTCGCGTGGGATGACGCTGTTGTAGCCGGGATAGCCGGTGGCCTGATCGACGACAACGCCGGTGGCCACCGAGTGATGGTTGCGGCCGGTAAGGAGAGCGGCTCGCGTTGGAGAGCAGAGCGCCGTGGTGTGGAAGCGCGTGTAGCGCAGACCTGTTTGAGCGATCCGATCCAGGGCCGGTGTCGGGATGACGCCGCCGAAGGTGCTCGGCGCGCTGAATCCGACGTCGTCGGTCATGATCAAAAGCACGTTGGGCGCGCCCTTCGGCGGCGTCACGAGCGCGGGCCAATACGGCTTCGACTGCACCGCATTGGGACTGATCTCGCCTTTGACGGCTGTGGGGGATTCGGCAGGTATCTGCCGTCGATGGTAGTCGTCGCTCCCGGCGAACCCGCGACGCCGGTGGTTTGCTGAGCGTACGCGTTAAGTGCTGTCAATGGTAACAGCAAGAGAGAACCGACTAGAATGCGTGAGGTAACTCGGTGATGCAGGTTCGAGACACTCGTCATTGGCTCCTCCCGAAGACCAAATTGGTCTGAATTGGCTGGAAACCGGATCCCCTCTTCTAGAAAGCAGTACGTCGCCCCATCTGCAACGCGAGGCTGTTTCGGACTTAGTCTGACTCAAGGGCCGTTCGCGGACGTGCAGTGCTTCGACCGGCTCGTCCGTCGTTATGTTTGCTGCTCAAATGCCTGAGCGTTGACGATAAAGGCAGTGAGATCAGCAATTTTGCGAATATCCATTGCAAATACACTCCCCACGCACAACCGCTCCACCTCAGATCGCATCCGATCGTCGAGCGTTGATCCAAATCAATGCAAATGACGCGCGAGAATCGGCGTCACCATCACAATGAGCAGGATGATACCATTCATTGCACTTGTGGCAGCATTGCTGTCTTGCCGGTAGTGACGCCCGGTAGATGGCGAAAAGCATCGTCCCTCAACAGTGTTCTTATGGTTGCCCGAAAAGCGGCGAGCCTACGTGACTTAAGCGCAACAGGCCGAGCGCAATTTGAGGAGATCGCTACCTTGGAGCGACACATAGAATCACGGTTTGATACACTGTTATTTATTGGCGGGAGGACAACAGATGATGCAGGGCATACCCGAACCCAGGTCTCGTTGCCTTATTCGGGCAACGATCGGGGTAGCTGTGGCAATGGCCGGCTTCGTGTCCGAAGCCGCATATGCTGATGAAGACGGTGTTTCATACTGGCTTCCGGGGCGCTTCAGCAGCCTCGCGGCAGTGCCTGCGGTCCCTGGCTGGTCAATGGCCGAGGTCTATTATCACACGAGCGTCTCGGCCTTCGGTAGCGCCGCGGCGGCAAGAGAAATTCGTGTTGGCCGAATCCCCGCCAACGTCAATGTCGATTTGAATTTGCGCTTGAACGCGCAGGGAGACCTTCTCCTGCTCAACCCAACCTACACATTTGCAACGCCGGTACTCGGCGGACAATTAGCAATCGGCGTCACCGGCTTGTTTGGCCGATCCGCCGCAACGCTCGACGGAACACTAACGACGGCAGTCGGGCCGTTTGCGACAACCCGCACGGGCACGCTTTCTGATTCAGTCACCTCCATTGGAGACCTATATCCGCAGATGACACTGAAGTGGAACGCGGGCGTCCACAACTTCATGACCTATCTGACCGGCGACATTCCGGTCGGCGCCTACGATCCGTTGCGTCTTGCAAACCTTGGCATCGGCCACGGCGCGATCGACGGCGGCGGCGGCTACACGTACTTCAATGAGAAGTTGGGGCACGAATTTTCAGCGGTCGCTGGGCTCACTTACAATTTCAAGAACCCGGATACGCAATACCAAAGCGGCATCGATTTCCACATCGATTGGGGGGCTTCGCAGTTCCTCTCGAAGCAACTCTTCGTCGGGGCGGTCGGCTACTATTACCAACAGATCACGGACGATTTTGGTCAGCATCCGATCCTGGGTGGTTTCCGGTCGCGCGTCGTGGGAGTGGGCCCTCAGATCGGATACCTGTTTCCAGTTGGAGACTGGCAGGGATATTTGAACCTAAAGGGATACGGCGAATTTGCTGCTGAAAACCGTCCAGCAGGTTGGAATACCTGGCTGACTTTCTCGCTTTCGCCAATGGCGCCGACGAGCACAGTCGCGCCGACGCGGCGGATTGTGACGAAATAAGAGCCGGCCGACATGGCTTAGCGTGCCGCCGGCGACCGTCCGCCAACGCACGCTGGTGATGAATGGCTGCATTGCTGTCGTCGGATGCAGACGAGACCTGTTCGATCGACAAGCCGAACGATGCGCTCCGCCCACCCAGCCTAGTCAGTTTTGGGCAATCACTGTCCGCGATCAGCTGCTGGAGAGGAGAGGAAGTTCTGACGAATAAACGCGCTACGACAGGCTTGCCGCCAACTACCTTGCCTTCGTTCAACTTGCGTCAATCAGGTTATGGCTGCGTCTTGATGAGTCCGCGGGCTAACTAATGCGTGCCAACACTGTTCCAGACGAGGCCAAGGCCTGACAGGAACAACAGGCCGAGCACGACATCGCCGAAATGCTTGTCGCTCAGGGCGTGATAGACCCGGGCGCCGGCCCATGCGCCGATCAGTGTGCCCGGAAACGCGACCAGTGCGAGCCAGACCACTTTCAGTTCGACCAGGCCTGATGCCGTCTGCAGCACCAGCGCGGTGGCGAGCACCGTGAAGTTGAAGAGCTGGAAGATGCCGCGACGCTCGTGCTTGTTCCAGCCTCGGATGTTGGCCCAGAGGATCGGCAGCGGCCCCGAGAGTCCGGCGAGGCCGCCGAGAATGCCGCCGGCAAAGCCGATCGCTCCGTCGGCGATCCTGCCGCCGAACTTGAAGGAGAGAGGCCTCTTGTTGAGGTACAGCGCGCTCGAAAAGATCAGGAGCAGCACACCGACGCTCAGCTTGAATACCTTCGGATCGGCCGTGGCGACCATCATGGTTCCCAGCGGGACTCCGATCAGGCCTCCGATCAGGAACGGCCAGACCAGCGAGAGGTCGAAGCTTTTCCACATCGAGGGCAGCGTCGAGGTCTGTGCGATCACCGAGCAGATCAGCACCAGCGGTACCGCGAGCGAGGGCGGCAGGACGTAGAGCCAGATGCCGAGCGCCATCAGCGCCGTGCCGAACCCGGCCAGTCCCGAGACGAAGCCACCGGCCAGCGCGCCGAACAGCAGCAGGACGTAGGTGAGCGTTTCCAACAGATTAGCCTTGTCGCAAGGGGCGATCCCGGATTGCTGATCGCCATCGCTCGCATAACATGCTTGCCGCCGTTCCGGTCAATCCATGCTGCACGCAAGCGTGATCTGCCGTGTCGGGCTTTCGCGGAAGACACGCCTACATGATGGCCGTACTTCAATCCGGGGGGCCGCCCGACGCGATCATGCGCCCGGATCGGTCAGTCCTGAATGCGATGATGGAGAATGACCATGACCCGCACCAAGATTGCCGTTGCAGCCGCGCTGCTGGCGGTCGCGTTGACGCCGACAATGGCCCAGGCACAGTTTTCCGAGCCTGCGGCTTATCAGGCCGCTCATCCGGATCGCGATGTGCTCAACGGAGGCCAGCTCACGCCTGCGGCGCGCGCGGCTCTCGGTCAGCGGGGAACACCGGGCGATGCGTATGCATCGCAGGCCTATCCGTCACCTGTGGCACCCCCCGTGCGCTCCGGCCATCGCCGTCATCGCCGATGATCTAGACGATCTGCCTGGTGTCGGAAGGCTTCTGCAGCGCGCCGACCAGGATGCGTAGCGCCTCTGCCAATTCCGATCTGTTCCGCGCCGCCCCCAGTGAGACACGTGCCGCATGCGGCGGCGCCCCGTCGACCGTGAAGGCATCGCCGGCGACGACCGCAAGTCCGCTCCGCAGAAGATGTGCCGCGATATCGGGCCGGCCTTCCGGCAGCCGCAACCACAGATGATGGGCGGCGGGCCTGGCCAGGAATTGAAAACCCTTCAGCGTGCGCTGCGCGAGCTGCTGGCGGCCGACCGCCTCGCTGCGGATGGCGGCGATGATGCGATCGGCAATGCCGCTTTCGATCCAATGCGTCACCAGCGCGACCATCAATGGCGCCGGCATCTGCACGGTCGCCTGCAAATACGTGCGCATGTCCCGTTGCGCGCTGCTGTCGGGCGTCACCAGGTAGGCGACGCGCAGCGCGGGCGCGATGCATTTTGACAGTGTGGTCGCGAGATAAGTCCGCTCCGGAATGAGGCTCGCGATCGGCGATGCCGAGCGGTCGAGCAGGCCGTAGGCGTCGTCCTCGATCAGGGTCGTGTCGGCATCGCGAATGATCTTTGCGACGGCATTGCGCCGCTCGGCGGACAGCGTCGCGGTGGTCGGATTGTGCAGCGTCGGAATGAGATAGACGGCCCGTGGCCGGTGCGCGCGGCACGCCTTCGCCAGCGCATCGGGCAGGATGCCGCCGTCATCCATGGCGACGCCGACGAGCTTGACGCCGAGCCGGGCCGCGGCGGCCTTGATGCCGGGAAAGGTGAGGGCTTCCGTCAGAACGATGTCGCCGGGCCGCGCGAGATGGGCGAGCAGGTTGAACAGGATGGTTTGCGCGCCGGGGAAGATCAGGAGCCTGTCGGCCTGCGCATGCGGAACGCGTGCGCGCATCCAGCGCGCCGCGACCTCGCGCTCATGCGTGCTGCCGCCGGGCGGCTGATAGTTGAGATACGCCGTGAGGCCCGATTGCGCGCGGATGGCTTCCATGCCGGCGATGATGCGCTCGTCGAGCTGCGCCTCCAGCGGATGCGGCGGCACGTTCATCGAGAGATCGATCGCGACGGGATGCGGCAGGTCGACCGCGCGGCGCGCGCTGGTCTCCGACACGAACGAGCCCTGTCCGACGCGGGCTTCCATGATGCCGCGGCGCCGCGCCTCGGTATAGGCGCGCGTCACCGTGGTCAGGTCGATGCCGAGGGCTTTTGCGAGCGCGCGCTGCGTCGGCAATTGCTGGCCGCGCACCAGCCTGCCCGCAGCAATGTCGGCCTCCATCGCATCGACGATGCGCTGATAGCGCGGGCCGCTCAGCTCCGAGATTGTAGGGGTCCAATCCATGCAATCTAGCCCCGTATCCTTTGAATGTATGGATGCAAGATACTATTGTATGGATCGTCGAAAAGGAAGAGGTTTGGTCATGTCGGTCTCTCTGGCGCCGGTCTCTCTGGCTAAGGCGATGTGGCGCGGTTTCAGCGGCAAGTGTCCGAATTGCGGGGAAGGGCACATGTTCGGCCGTTTCCTGAAAGTGGCCGACGCTTGCGACCATTGCGGCGAGGAACTGTTCCACCAGCGCGCCGACGACTTTCCCGCCTATCTCGTGATGGTCGTGGTCGGCCATCTCGTGGTGCCGGCGATCCTCGCGGTCGAGACCGCCTATGCGCCGCCGGAATGGTTGCAACTCGCGGTGTGGCTGCCGGTGACGCTGTTCGCCTCGCTCGCGCTGCTGCAACCGACCAAGGGCGCCATCGTCGGGCTGCAATGGCAGCTGGGCATGCACGGTTTCGAGGCGAGCAAGCTGCGGCGCGAAGCCGCCGGGCTTGCACCGGTCCTGGTGAAGGCGGATACGCGCGCGGCCTGAGCGGCGTTTACATCGCGCGGCCGGCCAGTACACTCCGTCGTACCAACAAGAACGATGGAAACGCCGATGGCCGCACGCGCGAAGACCTTCCTGCTTTGTCATGGCGCCTGGTCCGGCGGATGGGCCTGGAAGAAGATGCATCCGCTGATGGCGCAGGCCGGCCATCGCCTGGTGGCACCGACCTATACCGGGCTCGGCGAGCGCGCGCATCTCGCAAGCCCCACGATCGATCTGGAGACGCACATCCAGGACATCCTCAACGTCATCGGCTTCGAGGATCTCAGCGACATCGTGCTGCTTGGCCATAGCTATGGCGGCATGGTCGCGACCGGCGTCGCCGATCGCGCGCGCGAGCGCGTGACGCAGCTGATCTATCTCGACGCCTTCGTGCCGCGCGATGGCCAGTCGCTGTTCGATCTCAATGAGGGCGGTCGCGAGCCGATGCGAAGGGCGGTAAGCTCGGGCGACGGCTATCGCATCCCGCCGAATCCGCCGCCGCCGGACACGCCCCAAGCCGATCTCGACTGGCTCAATGAACGCCGGGTCCCAATGCCGATCAAGTGCTTCGAGACCAGGCTGAGGCTCGAGCACGGCGAGCCGGCGATGCCGCGCAGCTACATCTATTGCACGCGCATCCCGCCGGGCGACGTGTTCGGGCAGTTCGCCAAGCGGACGAAGAGCGAGGACGGCTGGCGCTATGTCGAGCTCGACGCCAGCCATGCGCCGAACGTGACGGCGCCGGAGGCGCTGATGGCGGTGTTGAACGAGATCGTTGCCTAGTTCTCGCCGTCATTGCGGGGCGTGCGCAGCACGAGCCCGGAATCCATTTTTCCTCCGTCTCCGCCGCTCGATGGATTCCGGCTTCTCGCTTCGCGAGCCCCGGAATGACACCGGTTGAATGGCAGGGCGCCCGGCCAAAATGGTGAGGGGTCCGATGCGTTGGCACCGAACCCCTCGTCGCTTACCGAGCAAGACGCGCTTTCTTCACGCGAACCGGAAACCCACTTCGCTCGAAAACGCTTTAGAGTATCAGCCGGCCTGTAAGCCGGGTTCTGTAGGGCACCGTCCGCTTGCGCGAACGATACGTGACGACCATTCCTCTGGGACCGTGTTTGCACATGGCCTCGAGCAACCTACCCGGACGGCGGGCCTGACATCGCCCCGCGGCGTTATCGCTCAAAGCGAACAGCCCGCTTAAGCCGTCCCTATTCGGTTTTGCTCCCGGTGGGGTTTGCCATGCCGGCTCCGTTGCCGGAACCGCGGTGCGCTCTTACCGCACCTTTTCACCCTTACTTCCTCCGAGGAGGAAGCGGTTCGTTCTCTGTGGCACTTTCCCTGGGGTCACCCCCGCCGGACGTTATCCGGCACCGCATGTCAAGGGAGCCCGGACTTTCCTCCCCGGCGGCCTTTCGGCACGTGCCGGAGCGGCCGTCCGGCCGACTGACGGATTACGCATGGGGCATTTGTGACGGTTTCGTCAAGCCGATATCGCGACGCGCGCCTCGCCGGCGAATAATCTATCCTGAAGATGTCGTTTGGTGCGTGTTCCGTTCGACTGAATGTCGGCAACACAGCCGGGCAACAGGAGTGAAGCAATGCAATATCTGCTGATGATCTATCAGAACGAGGTCGAGTACGCGAAGAACGACGCGGCGACCAGCCAGAAGATGCTGGCCGAATACCAGGCCTTCACGCAATCCATCATCCAGGGCGGCAATTTCAAGGCCGGCGACCGCCTGCAGCCGACCACGACTGCAACGACCGTGCGTGTGCGCGAGGGCAAGACGCTGACGACCGATGGTCCGTTCGCGGAAACGCGCGAGCAGCTCGGCGGTTACTATCTCGTCGAGGCCAAGGATCTCAATGCCGCGATCGAGATCGCGGCGCGGATTCCCAGCGCGCGCATCGGCTCGATCGAGGTACGGCCGATCTGGGTGTATGAGAAGTGACAACTCTCACCTTCGTCATTCCGGGATGCGCCGCAAGGCGCAGGCCCGGAATCCATATCCCCGAATCGTGGTTATGGATTCCGGGCTCGCGGCTTTGCCGCGCCCCGGAATGACGAGAGGGAAGTGATCGCGTTCAATGGCCCCTGGCGAGATCGACAAAATCTTCCGCGACGAGACGGGGCGGGCGCTGGCCACGCTGATCCGTCTCGTCGGCGATTTCGATCTCGCCGAGGACGCGCTCCAGGATGCCTTTGCCGTCGCGCTGGAACGCTGGGCGGGGTCTGAGGTCCCCGGCAATCCGCGCGCCTGGCTGGTCAATGTCGCCAAGCACAAGGCGATCGACCGCATCCGCCGCCAGGCCGTCTTCCGCGGCAAGCAGCAGGCGCTGGTGCATGAGCTCGAGCTGAACGCGCTGGGCTCCTACGAGCCGCCGGCAACGCTCGACGACGACATGCTGCGGCTGATCTTTACCTGCTGCCATCCCGCGTTCGCGCCCGAGGTCCAGGTCGCGCTGACGCTCCGCACCGTCTGCGGGCTCTCGACAGCGCAGGTCGCGCGCGCGTTCCTCGTGGGCGAGGAGGCAATGGCGCAGCGGCTGGTCCGCGCCAAGCAGAAGATCAGGCTTGCCGGTATCCCCTATGAGGTGCCCGAACGCGACGCGCTGGTGCCGCGGCTCGATGGCGTGCTCGCCGTGATCTATCTCGTCTTCACCGAAGGCTATGTCGCGACCGAGGGCACGGACCTGATGCGGCCCGATCTTGCGGCCGAAGCCATCCGGCTCGGCCGCTTGCTCGATCGGCTGATGCCCGATCGCGCCGGCATCAAGGGGCTGCTGGCCCTGATGCTGCTGCACGACGCCCGCCGCGCCGGACGCGAGACGCCGGCCGGCGACATCGTGCTGCTCGAAGAGCAGGACCGCTCGCTGTGGGATCGTGGGCAGATCGATGAAGGCCTGCGTCTGGTCGACGATGCGCTGCGCGTGCCCGGCCGGCCGCAGCCCTATGCCGTGCAGGCCGCGATCGCCGCGCTGCATGCGAGAGCGCCGAGCTTTGAGGAAACCGACTGGCCGCAGATTGCGGGACTCTATGAGGTTTTGCTGCGCATCAACCCGTCGCCGGTGATCGAGCTGAACCACGCCGCCGCGGTGTCGATGGTCGACGGGCCGGCACGAGCGCTCGATCTCGTCGATGCGATCACCGCGCGCGGCGGGCTTCGCGGCTATGAGCTGTTGCCGGCAGTGCGCGCGGATCTGTTGCGGAGGCTCGGCAGGACGGAGCAGGCGCGCGAGGCCTATCATGCGGCGATGGAGGCGACGCAGCTCGAGCCGTTGCGGAGGCTCTATGCGCGAAGGATGAGGGAGATGGAGTAGTCGCCACACATTCCGTCATTGCGAGCGTAGCGAAGCAATCCAGCGTCTTTCCGCAGAGACATACTGGATTGCTTCGTCGCAAGAGCTCCTCGCAATGACGGCGGATGTGGCCTACGCCGTCACTTCGACGCCACCGTCGTCCCTTCCGCCGGCAGGCTCGCCAGCAGTGCCTGCAATGTCGACAGCGTCGAATGATCGGCGACGCCATCGAGCCGTGCCGGACGGAAATGGCGCTGGAAGGCGGTGACGACTTCCAGCGTCGCGGCGTCGTATTTGCCGGTGAGCGGCACGCCGTAGCCGTACCTTGCGAGCGCCTGCTGCATGCTCAGCACGGCGTCACTGATGGTGCCGAGCATCAGAGTCTCGCCGCGCACGATCGGAGCGGGCGTAACCCAGTGGCCGACGCCGGAATTGGCCAGCGAATGCCATGGAAATTTTTCGCCGGGATCCTTCTTGCGCGCGGGCGCGACGTCGGAATGGCCGAGCACCCGGTGCGCCGGCACCTTGCGGCGAAGCATGATGCCGCGACACAGCGCGATCACGGCGGCGATCTGGCGCAACGGAAACTCGGGATAGCCCCAGTCGTGGCCGCGATTGATGATCTCGATGCCGATCGAGCAGGAGTTGATGTCGTCCTCGCCGGCCCAGGACGAGACACCTGCGTGCCAGGCGCGCTTGGCCTCGGGCACGCATTGCACGATGCGGCCGTCCTCCAGCACGACATAATGCGCCGACACTTCGCTGCCGGCCGTGCACAGCCGTGCCAGCGCGCCCTCGACATCGGGCATGCCGGTGTAGTGCAGCACGATCATGTCCGGCTGCCGTCCCTTGTTGCGCTCGCCATGATTGGGCGAGGGGATGATGTCCGAGACGATCGACGAGTCGGGCTCGAACGTCCGCAGGCTCGCCACGGTCTTGGGAACCGGGAGAACGCGTTGGCGCTTCGAATCAGATCCAGACGGTGTGGACGAACCGGAGGGCATGAGCAGCTCGAACGAACGGAGAGTAGGGCAAGCCCTTCTCTTTACTATTCCTTTACCGTCCACCGCACGCAATCGCGCGGCGCGGTTAACGGATGCATTTCGGCGACGTGTGTGGATGAGGCATCACCCCGCTCGTCACCTTTACGACTTGTATCGAGTCGAGCAACGCTTTCTTAACGCTAAGGGCCGTTACTGAGGGATGAAGTGCCGACCCGCGTCCGGAGGCGGCCAAAGCGTATTTTGGCTTGAAATCCCATGGCTGCCCGACAAATTCCACTGGGAACACTGGGTTTGCGGCGCGGGACGACCGGGCCCGGTAACCATGCTGGACGAGGGCTTTGTCGTGGAACCGCCGCGACGCGTAATGATTCGAGGCGTTATGGGCTTGTTCGTCCCCGATCTTGCTTGGATGTCAGGCCGGTCGGTCGGCAGGCGTTTCGCATGAGCTCGGTTCCGCACATCCCCGTCCTTGGTCGGGAGGCCGTCGCGCATCTCGCTCCGCGCGAGGGCGGCGTCTATGTCGACGCCACTTTTGGCGCCGGCGGCTATAGCCGCGCGATCCTGGAGGTGCCGGGAACCCGACTCATCGCCATTGATCGCGACCGCACGGCGATTGCCGGCGGCGCCGGGCTGGTCGAACGTTCCGCAGGCCGGCTGATGCTGGTCGAGGGCCGCTTCTCCGATCTTGCCGAGATCTGCGCGGCGCAGGGCGTCGAGGCGATCGACGGCGTCGTGATGGATGTCGGCGTGTCCTCGATGCAGCTCGACCAGGCCGGCCGCGGCTTCTCGTTCCGCCTCGACGGTCCGCTCGACATGCGGATGGGGCAGACGGGCCCGACCGCGGCCGACGTGGTCGCGCGTGCGTCGGAAGGCGATCTCGCCGACATCATCTATCTCCTCGGCGAGGAGCGGCATTCGCGCCGCATCGCACGCGCCATTGTCGCGGACCGCCAGGAGACCCCGTTCACCACCACGCGCGCGCTTGCCGATCTCGTCGGAAGGGTGGTCCGCTCAAAGCCGGGGGACATTCATCCGGCAACGCGGACGTTCCAGGCGCTGCGCATCTTCGTCAACGAGGAACTCGACGAGCTCCAGGCCGCGCTCGCTGCGGCCGAGCGCATGCTCAAGCCCGGCGGCCGCCTCGTCGTGGTCTCGTTCCATTCGCTGGAAGACCGCATCGTCAAGAATTTTCTCACTGAGCGCTCCAGGACCGGCGGCGGTTCGCGGCATCTGCCGGAAGTGGCGCAAGTGACGCCGAGCTTCCGGGTTCTGACGCGGCGGCCCGTCGTCGCCGGCGAAGACGAAGTTGCGCATAATCCGCGCGCACGCTCCGCAAAGCTGCGCGCCGCCGAGCGCACCGCGGCGCCGGCGCACGAGACCGACGAGGCATCGCCCTGGCCGAAACTCTCCGACGTGATGAGGGGCGGTTAGCGCATGCGCATCATCCACCTCCTCGTCATCGGCGCGCTGATCTTCGCGGCGGCCCATGTCTACCGGATCAAGATGGACTCCACGGCGCGCACCGAGAAGGTGCTGCGGCTGCGTGCAGAGATCCGCGAGGAGCGCGACGCGATCGCGGCGCTGCGGGCCGAGTGGGCCAAGCTCGATGCCCCGCTGCGGCTGCAAGGCCTGTCCGACCGGCATCTGCACCTCAAGCCGGTCAATGGTACGCAATATGACTCGCTGAAGAATCTGCCGGAGCGCCCGCCGCGGCTGTTCAGGCCGGGCGATCCCGATCCGATCGGGGCCATGCTGAACGCCATCGAAGCCGCGAGCGATCCCGATACCGTGACGGGCTCCGTGCCTCAGCCCGAGGACAAGCAATGAGCGCGGCAACGCCTGCAAAACCGACCGAGAAGCCGGCTGAACCGTGGCGGCAGCGGCTGATCCGCAGCCTGCTCTACGGGCGCAATGTCGATCGCGCCGTGAAGGCGCGAGCGCGCGTGGGGCTTGCGATACTCGCCTTCGCTTCGGTCTATGCCCTGATCGGCGGGCGGCTCGTGATGTTCGCGATCGGCGCGGACGCCCACGGGGCGCGCCGCGCCGCGGCGCAGGAGGTGGTCGCGACCGCGCGGCCCGACATCGTCGACCGCAACGGCGCGATCCTTGCGACCGACGTCAAGGCCGCGAGCCTGTTCAGCGAGCCGCGCCGCATCATCGACAAGGATGAGGCGATCGAGCTCCTGACGGCGACCATTCCCGACCTCGACGAGGCCGAGGTGCGCGAGCGCCTGAAGTCGCGCAAAGGCTTCGCCTGGCTCAAGCGCGAGGTCACGCCGGCGCAGCAGCAGGCCATCCACAAGCTCGGCCTTCCCGGCATCGGCTTCCTGCGCGAGAACAAGCGCGTCTACCCGACGGGCAACGAGGTCGCCCACATCATCGGTCTCGTCAACATCGACAACCAGGGCATCGCCGGCCTGGAGAAGTGGCTCGACAACCAGGGGCTCGCCGATCTCCACCGCGCCGGCTTTGCAACCGACCGGCTGCAGAAGCCGATCGAGCTCTCGGTCGATCTGCGCGTCGAGCATGCGCTGCGTGACGAACTCCTCAAGGCCAAGGACAAGTTCCACGCCAAGGCCGCTTCCGGCATCGTCTCCAACGTCAAGACCGGCGAGATCGTGGCGATGGTCTCGCTACCGGATTTCGATCCCAACAATCCGAAGGAAGCGCACGACCCCGATCGCATCAACCGCCTGACCACCGGCGTCTACGAGATGGGGTCGACCTTCAAGGCGTTCACGCTGGCGATGGGGCTCGATTCCGGCAAGATCAACCTGAATTCGATGTGGGACGCACGTGGAAACCTGCACTACGGCAAGTTCACCATCCACGACAGTCATCCGCTCGGGCGCTTCATCAACACCAAGGAAGTGTTCACCTACTCGTCCAACATCGGCGCCGCGCGCATTGCGCTCAATCAGGGCGTCGAGGCGCACAAGGCGTTCCTCGCCAAGATGGGTCAGATGACGCGGCTGCGCACCGAGCTGCCGGAGAGCGCGGCGCCGCTGATCCCGCGGCGCTGGAGCGAGTTGAACACGGTCACCGCCGCGTTCGGCCAGGGCCTGTCGGTGGCACCGCTGCAAGCCGTGATGGGCATCAACGCGCTGGTGAACGGCGGCTATCTGATTCCGCCGACATTCATGAAGCGCAGCGAATCCGAAGCCATGGCGATGGCCAAGCGCGTCATCAAGACGGAGACCAGCGACAAGATGCGGTACCTGATGCGGCTAAATGCCGAGATCGGCACCGCCAAGACCGCCGACGTCAAGGGCTATTACGTCGGCGGCAAGACCGGCACGTCCGAGAAGGTCATCAACGGGCGCTACGCCAAGAAGCGCGTGCTCAACTCCTTCACCGCCATCCTGCCCTGCGACGATCCCAAATATCACGTCCTGATCATGCTGGACGAGCCGCAGGCGCTGCCCGAAACGCATGGTTTCATCACCTCGGGCTGGAACGCGGTGCCGACCGGCGGCAAGGTGATCGAGCGGATCGCGCCGCTCCTGGGCGTCGAGCCGCGGTTCGACCTGCCGCCGTCCGACCGCCTTATTCTTGCAGCATCCAGGACAACCCAGTAATCAATCGGGTGCGCCATCGCCGGTGCCGAGTCGGGATTTTCAAAGGGATTCGGCTTTCCGGCAGGCATGTCGACTGGAAGACCATGAAGCTGTGCGACCTCTTAGGTCAGGATGTTCTGGGCAATGATGCCGCGATCGAGCCTGCTGTTGCGGCGCTCGACGTGAGCGGCATTGCGCTCGACAGCCGCGTGGTCAGGCCGGGCGATCTCTTCGTCGCAATCGCGGGCAGCAAGACCGACGGCGCGCGCTTCATCGATGCGGCAATTGCCGCGGGCGCGATCGCGGTCGTTGGCGACCATGCGCCTGCGGCGACCAAGGTGCCGTTTGTCACTGTGGCCAATCCGCGCCGCACGCTGGCGCTGGCCGCGGCAAGGTTCTTTCCCGCGCAGCCCGCGACGATCGCCGCCGTGACCGGAACCAGCGGCAAGACCTCGGTTGCGGCCTTCACGCGTCAGATCTGGGAGCGGCTGGGGTATGCCTCCGCCAGCATCGGCACCATCGGTCTCGTCTCGCCCAAACGCACCGTCTATGGCTCGCTGACGACGCCCGATCCGATCGCGCTGCACCGGCAGATCGACGAGATCGCGCGCGAGGGCGTCACCCATCTCGCTTTCGAGGCCTCCTCGCACGGGCTCGACCAGTATCGCCTCGACGGCGTGCGCGTCTCCGCCGGCGGCTTCACCAACCTCTCGCGCGACCACATGGATTATCATCCGAGCGTTGCACATTATCTCGCGGCGAAGCTCCGCCTGTTCCGCGAGCTGGTGCCGCCGGGTGGCGCCGCGGTGATTTCGGCCGATCATGATTGCTCGGCCGAAGCGATCGAGGCCGCCAAGGCGCGTGGCCTGCGCGTCATGGCGGTCGGCCGCAACGGCGACGGTGCAGGCGAGGGCATCCGCCTGACGGAGGCCGTGGTCGAAGGTTTCGCGCAAAAGCTCACGCTCGAACATCGCGGCAAGCGCTTCGCCATCCGGCTGCCGCTGGTCGGCGAATTCCAGATCGAGAACGCGCTGGTGTCGGCGGGCCTTGCGATCGGCACCGGCAGCGATGCAGCAAACGTGGTTGCGAGCCTCGAACATCTCGAGGGCGCCAAGGGCCGGCTCGAGCGCGTCGGCGAGCGCAACGGCGCGCCGATCTTCGTCGACTATGCGCACAAGCCCGATGCGCTGGCGAAGGCGCTGCAGGCGCTGCGGCCTTATGCAAAGCGCAGGCTGGTCGTCGTGTTCGGCGCCGGTGGCGACCGCGATGCAGGCAAGCGTCCGATCATGGGCGAGATCGCGGCCGAGAATGCCGACGGCGTCATCGTCACCGACGACAATCCGCGCAGCGAGAAGCCGGAAGCGATCCGCGCCGCGATCCTCGCCACCGCGAAGGGCGCCCGGGAGATCGGCGACCGCAGTGCTGCGATCCGCGCCGCGATAGAGCAATTGGAAGAAGGCGATGCGCTGCTTATCGCCGGCAAGGGCCATGAGACCGGGCAGATCGTCGGCGGAGAAGTTCTGCCCTTCAGTGATCACGAGGCGGTTGCCGCCGCACTAGCGTCGAGGGTTGCATGAGCGCGCCAATATGGACGGTTGCCGAGGTCGCGCGTGCGCTGGGCGTCACCGGATCGTTCCCGGACACGGGAATCGACTTCGTCACGCAGGACAGCCGGCTGGTGAAGCCGGGCAGCCTGTTCGTCGCGCTCAGCGGCACGCCGAGCGGCGGCTTCGTCTCGGCCTTCGCCAGCGCGCGCGACGGCTGGGAGTTCGCGGACAAGGCGGAAGCTTCGGGCGCAGTCGCGATGATCGTGCCGCACGAGATCGCGGGCATCCGCATCCCGCAGATCGTCGTCGGGGACACGCTGATCGACGGTCTCTGGGGCCTTGCACGTGCCGCACGCGCGCGCTTTGCCGGACCGGTGATCGGGCTCACCGGCAGCGCCGGCAAGACCAGCACCAAGGAATTTCTCGCCGCCTATCCGAACGCCTATGCGAGCCCCTCGAGCTTCAACAATTTCTGGGGCGTGCCGCTGACGCTGTGCAATGCCAGGCGAGATGCCAGCCTCTGGGTCGTCGAGATGGGCATGAACCAGCAAGGCGAGATCGCGCGGCTCAGCGAATTGACGCGCCCGACGGTCGCGCTCGTCGTCAACGTGCAGCCCGTGCATCTGGAAAAGCTCGGCTCGCTGGAAGCCATCCGGCGCGAGAAGGTGTCGATCGCGCTCGGCCTGCCCGAGAATGGTGTGCTGGTGCTGCCCGCCGGGATCAAGGCGCCCGAGTGGAAGGGCAAGGTCGTGCGCTTCGGCGGCGAGCATGCCGAGGTGCACGAGGTCGCGCACGCGCCGCACGGCGAGAGCTGGCAGGTCGTGGCCGCGATCGGCAAGAAGGAGATCGCCTTCAGCCTCACCCCGGGCGCGCCGCACCGGGTCCATAATGCGCTGGCCGCGCTCGCCACCGTTCATGCTGCGCATCTCGACGTCGCGACGCTGGCGATCAAGCTCGACCGCGTCGGCATCATGACCGGCCGCGGCGTCGAGCAGGCGGTCGGCGATATCACCGTGATCGACGACAGCTTCAACGGCAATCCGGCCAGCGTGGCGGCTGCGCTGCAAAGCCTGCAGGCGCGCCACGTGAGCGAAGGCCGCCGCATCGCGGTTCTCGGCGACATGCTCGAACTGGGCGAGGACGCACCGAACTATCATACCGGCCTCGCCAAATATCTCGAAGGCATCGACGGCGTCTACTGCGTCGGTCCTCTGATGCGCCACCTCTACGACGTGCTGCCATCAGGCAAGGGCCTCGGCTGGCACGATGATCCGGCCACGCTGAAGCCGGGCGAGGTTGCGAGCCTGCTGAAGGCAGGGGATGTCGTGGTTGTCAAGGGCAGCAAAAAGATGTTCTGGGTCAACAAGTTCGTGCCGGGCCTGATGACCGCCTTGCAGGCGAAGGCGTAAACTGCTTGGAAGGCGCTGTTCCCGAATCCCACCCTTTGTGGCGCGAAGCCGTCCGTTTTCCCAGAGGTCGCGCGAGCCATGACGAAGACCAGCGAATGCCCGTGAGGCACATCGAGGCCAGGATAACGGCCACGAACAAGGCCAAGGCTGCGTGTGCAAAGGCGCCATAGGACCGTCTGAATGTTTTACTGGCTGATCGAGCTCTCCAACACATTTCCGGGCTTCGGTGCCATTCGCACCTTCCTGAACGTCTTCCGCTACATCACCTTCCGCACCGGCGGGGCGGTCGTGACCGGCGCATTGTTCGTGTTCCTGTTCGGGCCCTGGATCATCGACCATCTGCGCATCCGCCAGGGCAAGGGCCAGCCGATCCGCTCCGACGGCCCGCAATCGCATCTCGCCAAGAAGGGCACGCCCACCATGGGCGGGCTGATGATCCTGTCCGGCCTCACCGTCGGCACGGTGCTGTGGGCCAATCCGCTCAACCCCTATGTCTGGATCGTGCTGGCGGTGACGCTCGGCTTCGGCTTCGTCGGCTTCTATGACGATTACCTCAAGGTGACCAAGCAGACCACGACCGGGTTCGGCAGCAAGCTTCGCCTGCTGATCGAGGCGGTGATCGCGCTGGTTGCCTGCTACGCGCTGGTGCGGCTGAACCGCGATCCCGCCTCGACCGCGCTGACGATCCCGTTCCTCAAGGACACCGTGCTGCATTTCGGCTGGTTCTTCGTCATCTTCGGCGCCTTCGTCATCGTCGGCTCCGGCAACGCGGTGAATCTCACCGACGGTCTCGACGGCCTCGCCATCGTGCCGGTGATGATCGCGACCGCGAGCTTTGCGATGATCGCCTATCTCGCCGGCAACGCCGTGTTCGCCGAATATCTCCAGATCAAATATGTTGCAGGTACCGGCGAGCTCGCGGTGCTCTGCGGCGCATTGCTGGGTGCCGGCCTCGGCTTCCTCTGGTTCAATGCGCCGCCGGCCTCGATCTTCATGGGCGACACCGGCTCGCTCGCGCTCGGCGGCATGCTCGGCGCGATCGCGGTCGCGGTGAAGCACGAGATCGTGCTCGCCGTGATCGGCGGCCTGTTCGTGCTGGAGGCGGTCTCCGTCATCGTGCAGGTGGTGTCATTCAAGCTGACGGGCAAGCGCATCTTCCGCATGGCGCCGATCCATCACCATTTCGAGCAGCTCGGCTGGACCGAGCCGCAGATCGTGATCCGCTTCTGGATCATCTCGGTGATGCTGGCGCTGGCCGGTCTCTCCACCCTGAAGCTGCGGTGATGGGGATGACTGCCCAGCACCGTCATTCCGGGGCTCGCGAAGCGAGAACCCGGAATCTCGAGATTCCGGGTTCGCCCTCCGGGCGCCCCGGAATGACAGAGGAGGGATCATGATCCCCGTCACCTCCTTCGCCGGCAAGACGGTCGCGGTGTTCGGCCTCGGCGGCTCCGGGCTCGCCTCCTGCCACGCGCTGAAGGCGGGGGGCGCTGAAGTGATCGCCGCCGACGACAATGCCGAGAACGTCGCCAAGGCCGCGCAGGCCGGCTTCATCACCGCCGATCTGCGCGACGTTTCCTGGACCAATTTCGCCGCGCTCGTGCTCGCGCCCGGCGTGCCGCTCACTCATCCGGTGCCGCATTGGAGCGTGCTGAAGGCGCGCGAGGCCGGGGTCGAGGTGATTGGCGATATCGAGCTGTTCTGCCGCGAGCGGCGCCGGCACGCGCCGGACGCGCCGTTCGTCGCCATCACCGGCACCAACGGCAAGTCGACCACGACGGCGCTGATTGCGCACCTCACGAAAGTCGCCGGCTATGACACGCAGATGGGCGGCAATATCGGCACCGCGATCCTGTCGCTGGAGCCGCCGCGCATGGGCCGCGTCCACGTCATCGAGATGTCGTCCTACCAGATCGACCTCACGCCCTCGCTCGATCCCTCCGTCGGCATCCTGCTCAATGTCAGCGAGGATCATATCGACCGGCATGGTACGATCGAGCATTATGCCGCCGTGAAGGAGCGCCTCGTTGCCGGCGTGCAGGCGGGCGGCACCGCGATCGTAGGCGTCGACGACGGCTATTGCCGCGATGTCGCCGACCGGCTCGACCGCGCCGGCAAGAACGTGGTGCGCATCTCCGTCAAGAACCCGCTGGCGAGCGGCATCTATGTCGAGCACGGCACCATCGTGCGCGCCGCGGGCGGCGCCCGCAGCGAGGTCGCCGCGCTGGGCGGCATCGGCTCGCTCCGCGGCCTCCACAACGCGCAGAACGCGGCCTGCGCCGCTGCCGCTGCGCTTGCGATGGGCATCAGCCTCGACGTGCTTCAGAATGGCCTGCGCAGCTTTCCGGGCCTCGCCCATCGCATGGAGCAGGTCGGCCGCCGCGGCAACGTGTTGTTCGTCAATGATTCCAAGGGCACCAACGCCGACGCCACCGCCCACGCGTTGTCGTCCTTTGCCGACATCTTCTGGATCGCCGGCGGCAAGCCCAAGGCCGGCGGCATCACTGGCCTGACCGGTTTCTTCCCGCGCATCCGCAACGCCTATCTGATCGGCGAGGCCGCGCAGGAATTTTCGGGCACGCTGGGCACGCAGGTCGCGCATGAGATCAGCCAGACGCTGGACGTCGCCGTCGAGCACGCCGCGCGCGATGCAGAGGCCTCGGGGCTCACCGACGCCGTCGTGCTGCTGTCGCCCGCCTGCGCATCGTTCGACCAGTACCGCAATTTCGAGATCCGCGGCACCAAGTTCCGCGAGCTGGTGCAGGCGCTGCCCGGTGTGAAGCCGGTGGTGTAGGGCGCGCCGCTACTCCTTGCTCCGCCGTCATCGCCCGCGAAGGCGGGCGATCCAGTATTCCAGAGACGTTTGTGATTGACCGAGAAGCCGCGGCGTACTGGATGCCCCGGTCAAGCCGGGGCATGACAGTGTGTCTTGTGGCGAGGCCAAGATCATCTCCAAACATCCGCACTTCCTTAACCCTCCGGTAACCAACCTCGGCGACCAATGGACCGACCTCCGTCCGAAAGCGGCCGCCCATGCTCTCCCGTGAAGAACGCACCCCCTTTTCCGAGTGGTGGTGGACCGTCGACAAGCCGCTGATGGGCGCCATCCTGGCCTTGATGCTGACCGGCGTGATCCTGTCGCTGGCGGCGAGCCCGCCGGTTGCGACCCGCATCGGGCTCGATCCCTTCCATTTCTTCAGCCGCCACGTGCTGTTCCTGGTGCCGTCCTGCATCGTGCTCGTCGGCGTGTCTTTCCTGTCGCCGCGCGCCATCCGCCGCAGCGCGCTCATCATCTTCGCGATCAGCATCATCCTGATCGTGCTCACGCTCGCGATCGGCCCCGAGGTGAAGGGCTCGCGGCGCTGGATCACGCTGCTCGGCGTCAACATCCAGGCCTCCGAAATCGCCAAGCCGTCGTTCGTCGTCATCGCCGCCTGGCTGTTCGCGGAATCGACCAGGCGGCCGGAGATGCCGGCGACCTCGATGGCTGTGGTGCTGCTCCTGATGCTGGTCGCGCTGCTGGTGATGGAGCCTGATTTCGGCCAGACCATGCTGGTCCTGATGGTGTGGGGCTCGCTGTTCTTCATCGCAGGGATGCGCATGATCTGGGTATTCGGCCTCGCGGGTCTGGGGGCGGCCGGCCTGTTCAGCGCCTATCTGTTCGTTCCGCATGTCGCAGGCCGCATCAGGCGCTTCATGAATCCGGCTTCCGGCGACACCTTCCAGGTCGATACCGCCATGGAAGCCTTCTACAACGGCGGCTGGTTCGGCCTCGGGCCGGGCGAGGGCATCGCCAAGCGCAGCCTGCCGGACAGCCACACCGACTTCGTGTTCGCAGTCGCCGCCGAGGAGTTCGGCATCATCCTGTGCCTTGCGATGCTGGCGCTGTTCGCCTTCGTCGTCATCCGCACGCTGTCGCGGGCCTATGCCAACGAGGACATGTTCTCGCGCTTTGCGGCCTCGGGACTTGCGATCCTGTTCGGCGTGCAGGCCGCGATCAACATGTCGGTGAACCTGCAGCTGATTCCGGCCAAGGGCATGACGCTGCCGTTCATCTCCTATGGCGGCTCCTCGATTGTGTCGCTGGCCTATGGCGTCGGCATGATGCTGGCGCTGACGCGGCTGCGCCCGCGTACCGAGGTCGAAGCCAGCGGCCACGCCGAGGCGATGCGGAGTTATGCATAACCGCCCTCGTGTCCCGGACAAGCGAAGCGCAGATCCAGGACCCAGACTGCCGCGGCGTGGGCCCCGGTTCAGCAGCGCACCCCGTCGCCGAGAGCGACGCGCTGCGCTACGCCCGGGGGCACGAGCGCCGCGCAGCCAGCTCGCAATGACGGGAAACTCCCTGTAAAACCCCCTCATCATGGACACGTCCCCCCTGATTCTTCTCGCCGCGGGCGGCACCGGCGGCCATCTGTTTCCGGCCGAGGCGCTCGGCGTTGAGTTGATCCGGCGCGGCTTTCGCGTCCGCCTCGTCACGGACGAGCGCGCGCTGCGCTATAGCGGGCTGTTCAGCAAGGACATGATCGACGTCGTGGCAAGCGAGACCGCGCGCGGCCGCAATCCGTTTCAGCTTGCCTATGCCGGCTTCACGCTCGCCGCCGGCACGTTCTCTGCCTACACCCTGATCAAGCGCCTGAAGCCCGTCGCCGTCGTCGGCTTCGGCGGCTATCCGACGCTGCCGCCGCTCGTCGCAGCCAGGTTCGCAGGCGTGCCCGGCATCATCCATGACGCCAATGCGGTGCTCGGCCGCGCCAACCGGTTCCTGTCGCGGCACGTGCGCGCCATCGCAACGTCCTTGCCCGGCGTGCTCGACCGCGATCCGGCGCTGGCAGGCAAGACCACGACTGTCGGCACCCCGATGCGGCCGGCGGTTCTCGCCGCCGCTGCGGTAAAGTATAGCCCCCCCGAAGTGAATGGTCCGCTGCGCCTGCTCGTCGTCGGCGGCAGCCAAGGCGCGCGCATCATGGCCGACATCGTACCCGGTGCGATCGAGCGGCTCGAGCCTGCGTTATGGAGCCGCCTCGTTCTCACCCAGCAGGTGCGCGAAGAGGACATGAGCCGCGTGCGCGCTGTCTACGACAAGCTCAAGATCAAGGCGGAGCTCGCGCCGTTCTTCACGGATCTGCCGGCGCGGCTCGCCTCCAACCATCTCGTGGTGTCGCGCTCCGGCGCGGGTACCGTCGCCGAGCTCGCGGCGATTGGCCGGCCCTCGATCCTGGTGCCGTTGCCCGGCTCGATCGACCAGGACCAGTTCGCCAATGCCGGCGTGCTGGCCAAGGTCGACGGCGCGATCCGCATCCCGCAGACCGAGTTCACCTCCGATCGTCTCGCCACTGAGATCTCCGGCCTGGCCGCCGAGCCCGCGCGCCTCGCCGCGATGGCCGCGGCCGCGAAGGGGGCAGGGCGGCTCGACGCGGCCGAGAGGCTCGCGGACCTCGTGGTGAAGACCGCCGGAATTTAGCCTCCGCGCCGTTCAAGCTTGCACATGGGTCGCTCGGCTCGATGGTCGCACGCGCGGCAGGTTCAATCGTGCCCGGTGGAGGATTTGTTGGTGGCAGGCCTGCTGATTCACTCCCTCGCGGAGTTTTCCGATCTGGTCCTCGAGGCACTCAGGCTCGCGGATGCGCGCGAGATCGTCGAGATCGGCTCGGAATATGGTGGCATGTCGCCTTTCCTTGCCGCGCATTGTCGTGAGCGCGGCGGACACCTCACCGCCGTCGATCCCGCGCCGAAGCACGAATTCATGGAGTGGCTGAAGATCAGCCCGGACGTTCGCCATCTCGCAAAAACGAGCCTGGAGGCGTTCGCCGATGTTGACGAGGCCGATGCCTGGGTCGTCGATGGCGATCACAACTGGTACACGGTCTACAACGAGCTCGGCCACATCGATGCGATCAGCCGTCGCGCCGGCAAGCCGCTTCTGGTCTTCGTGCACGACATCGGCTGGCCGTGTGGTCGGCGCGATTTCTACTATGCGCCCGAGCGAATTCCAGCCGAGTATCGCCACGCCTACAGCTTTGACGCCGGTGCGGTTCCCGGTCAGGCAGCCCTCGTCAAAGGGCGCGGCTTTCGCGGCATGGGCCAGTTCGCGTTTGCCGAGGTCTCCGGCGGTGCGCGCAACGGCGTGATGACGGCGATCGACGACTTTCTGGCCGACGCGCTCAGGGGCGGCCGCGAGCTCGGCTTTGCCGAGATCCCGGCCGTATTCGGGCTCGGGGTGATCTTCGATCTGGACGCGCCCTGGAGCGCGCCGCTCGCCGATCTCCTGTTGCCGTATCATCAGAACAAGCTCATTGGCGCGCTCGAGGCCAATCGCCTGCGCAACTATCTTCACGTGCTCGATCTCCAGGATGAGGCGGTCGCGCGAACCGGCTCCCTCTGACCGCAGCGGCGACATGGTCCCCGTGCTCCGAATGCGGGTCTCGCGGCCCGCGAAACCGGCCAAAATGGGGCATCCAAGCGGGAAATTACCTCGTTTGGAGGCCGCACCGGGCTTGTCCCGATCCGTCCGGTCTTGCATGAAGTGGAGGAGATTCGCCGCTGGCCGGCCACGACGGGGGTAATGCCGCGGCCGCAGCCGGACTAGACAGAGATACAGCCATGAGACTGCCGCGCGAGATCGGACCCATCCACTTCGTCGGGATCGGCGGGATCGGGATGAGCGGCATCGCCGAGGTGCTGGTCAATCTCGGCTATGCCGTGCAGGGCTCGGACGCCTCCGACAACTACAATCTCGACCGTCTGCGCAAGAAGGGCGCGAAGGTTTCGGTCGGCCACAAGGCCGAGAATGTCGATGGAGCCGAGGTCGTGGTCGTGTCCTCCGCGATCAAGCGCGACAATCCGGAATTGATGGCGGCGCGCGAGAGGCGCATTCCCGTGGTGCGCCGCGCCGAAATGCTGGCCGAGCTGATGCGCTTGAAGAGCTGCGTCGCCATCGCAGGCACCCACGGCAAGACCACGACGACCACGATGGTCGCAACGCTGCTCGATGCCGGCGGGCTCGATCCCACCGTGATCAACGGCGGCATCATCAATGCCTACGGCTCCAACGCGCGGCTGGGGGCCGGCGACTGGATGGTGGTGGAGGCCGACGAGAGCGACGGCACCTTCCTGAAGCTGCCGACCGATGTCGCGATCGTCACCAATGTCGACCCCGAGCATCTCGACCACTTCAAGACCTTCGAGGCCGTGCAGGACGCCTTCCGTCACTTCGTCGAGAATCTGCCGTTCTACGGCTTTGCCGTGATGTGCATCGATCATCCGGTGGTGCAGAGCCTCGTCGGCAGGATCGAGGACCGCCGCATCATCACCTACGGGGAAAATCCGCAGGCCGATGCGCGCCTGGTCGATCTCACCGCGGGCGGCGGCGGCTCGAAGTTCAAGGTCGTGATCCGCGACCGCAAGGCAGGCACCACGCACGAGATCGCCGACCTCGCGCTGCCGATGCCGGGCCGGCACAACGCCTCCAACGCGACGGCGGCGATTGCGGTCGCTCACGCGCTCGGTGTGTCCGACGAGGCGATCCGCAGTGCCATCGCAGGTTTCGGTGGCGTCAAGCGCCGCTTCACCAAGACCGGCGAATGGAACGGCGTCACCATCATCGACGATTACGGCCATCACCCCGTGGAGATCGCGGCGGTGCTGAAAGCGGCGCGCGATTCCTACACCGGCAAGGTCATCGCCGTGGTGCAGCCGCACCGCTACACCCGCCTGCAATCGCTGTTCGAGGAATTCTGCACCTGCTTCAACGACGCCGATGCGGTGATCGTGGCCGATGTCTATTCCGCAGGCGAAGCGCCGATCGAGGGCATCGACCGCGATCACTTCGTCGCCGGCCTGCGCGCCCACGGCCATCGCGAGGTGATCCCGCTGCCGGCGGCATCGGAGCTGGCGGGCATCGTCAAGGGGCTCGCAAAGCCCGGCGATCTCGTCGTGTGCCTCGGCGCCGGCAACATCACGCAATGGGCCTACGCCTTGCCGGACCAGTTGAAGGCGCTGGGGTGAGCATGCACTTGTGCAGCTCCTATGCCGCCACGCGGCACACTGCGCTCCCTCCCCCCTTGTGGGGCAGGGTGGGGGAGAGGGGTAGCCACAAACTCCGTTCTCGCTTGGGGCTACCCCCCTCCCTGACCCTCCCCCACAAGGGCAGGGCTATCGCATTTGCGCCTTCACCAGAGGTCGTCATGCCCGGGCTTGTCCCGGGCATCCACGTTCTTTGTGCTGCGTGGCAAGGCGTGGATGGCCGGGACAAGCCCGGCCATGACGATGTGGAGATTGTCGTGCCCGAAGGTGTACTGCTCATATGCGATAGGCCTGCCCACAAGGGAGGAGGGAACGGAAGCAGCTTGCCTACCTCACTCTCGGAGGCGGCATGAGCTTCCCCGACATCACACCCGCTCTCAAAGCCGCGATGCCAGACTTGCGCGGCCGGCTGCTCGCCAACCAGTCGCTCGCCGAGCTCACCTGGTTTCGCGTTGGCGGCCCGGCGCAAGCGCTGTTCACGCCGGCGGACGAGGACGATCTCGCCTATTTCCTCGCGCATCTCGACAGCGACATTCCGGTCTACGTCGTCGGCGTCGGCTCCAACCTGATCGTGCGCGACGGCGGCATTGCGGGCGTCGTGATCCGGCTTGCGCCGCGCGCCTTCGGCGAGGCGAGCGCGAGCGGAGACGTCGTCACCGCCGGCGCGGCCGCGCTCGACAAGCGCGTGGCGGAGGTGGCGGCGTCCGCGAATATCGGCGGGCTCGAATTCTACTTCGGCATTCCCGGCACGATCGGCGGGGCGCTGCGCATGAATGCGGGCGCCAATGGCGGCGAGACCAAGGATGTCCTCATCGAGGCGAGGGGTGTGGGGCGCGACGGCACGAAGCACGTCTTCTCCAACGCCGACATGAAGTTCGTCTACCGCAACAGCGGCGTCGATGCCTCCATCATCTTCACCTCCGCCCGCTTTCGCGGCGAGATCAGGGATTCGGAAGCAATCCGCGCGCGCATGGCGGAGGTGCAAAGCCATCGCGAGACTGCGCAGCCGATCCGGGAAAAGACCGGCGGCTCGACCTTCAAGAACCCGCCGGGGCACTCCGCCTGGAAGCTGATCGACGCCGCCGGGTGCCGCGGCCTGCGCGTTGGCGGCGCGCAGGTCTCCGAGATGCACTGCAATTTCCTGATCAACACCGGCGATGCCACCGCGCACGATATCGAGACGCTCGGCGAGACCGTGCGCGAACGGGTGAAGGCAAATTCCGGAATCGAGCTACACTGGGAAATCAAGCGGATCGGGATGTCCGCGTGAGTGTCGTTCCGGGGCGGTGCGAAGCACCGAACCCGGAACCTCGAGATTCCGGGTTCGCGCTTTGCGCGCCCCGGAATGACAAAGAAACAGAGGCAGCGAATGCGCATCACCATTCTTTTCGGCGGCTCCAACCGGGAGCGTCTGGTTTCGGTCGCGTCGGCCCAGGCCCTGCATCAGGCATTGCCCGAGGCCGATCTCTGGTGGTGGGACGTCGAGGACAAGGTGCATGTCGTCCAGTCGAAGCAGCTGCTCGAACACACCCGTCCGTTCGAGGACGAGTTCAAGCCGGGCACATCGGGCATTCCGCTGGAGCAGGCGCTCGACCAGGCCAAGGCGGAAGGGCGGGTGCTGGTGCTCGGCCTGCATGGCGGACGGGCCGAGAACGGCGAATTGCAGGTGATGTGCGAGGTGCGCGGCGTGCCCTTCACCGGCTCGGGCTCGGCCTCCTCGCACCTGGCCTTCGACAAGCTCGCGGCCAAGCGATTCGCCGCCCTCGGCGGCGTGACGCCGCCATCGAACGTTGTGCTTGATAAGGTCGACGAGGCCTTCGCCGAATACGGAAGACTGATCGCGAAGCCGGCGCGCGACGGCTCGAGCTACGGGCTGATCTTCGTCAACGCCAAGCAGGACCTCGTCGCCGTCCGCAATGCGGCCAAGCACGAAGAGTATGTGATCGAGCCCTATATTGCCGGCGTCGAAGCGACCTGCGGCGTGCTGGAGCGCACCGATGGCTCGATCGTCTCGCTGCCGCCGATCGAGATCATTCCGGGCGAGGGCAATTTCGACTACGCCGCGAAATATCTCCTGAAGTCGACCCAGGAGATCTGTCCCGGCCGCTTCGCACCCGAGATCACCGCCGCGCTCGAGGAGCAGGCGATGCTGGCGCATCGCGCGATGTCCTGCACCGGCTATTCCCGCTCGGACTTCATCGTCTCCGACAAGGGCCTCGTCTATCTCGAAACCAACACGCTCCCCGGGCTGACCAAGTCCTCGCTCTACCCCAAGGCGCTGAAAGCCGCAGGGATCGAGTTCGTCGACTTCCTGCGCGGCCTGGTCGAGCTCGCCGGGCAGCGCGTGCGGAAATAGTCGGGACTGGTTAACGGCCGGATCGGCGAAATCGCCCGGTTTGGCGGCCAAAACCGGTAAAATGCCGGACATCGCGCCACAAATGCCGGATATCGCGGGGCAAAATGCGCATGTCGTTAACGAATTTTACCTTTTGTTTACCAGGACGTCCGAAGGTTAACGCTGGCGGCGCATATGGCGCTTTGGCTGCCGGCGCGTGAGCTGTCGCGGGTGATGTCACCTCCAGCGAACGCTTTGAAGGGGAGAGGTTTTCTTCTGCTGAAGACCAGCACCCGGCCCGGCAGGTCCGAGACGTCATGTTCGCCAGGATCCGCGCGCTGTCGCGGGGAAACTGTTGACGAGCTCGTGCAATGGATGGAGCAGGAAGCCTCACCCGATCGCTTTTCAGATCGCTGAGGCCCCAAGCTGACCTGAAGGCGGCCGCTGTCGGAGCGGTCGTGCTTCTGCGCGAGTGGGTGCAGGACAAGCGCCAGCAAAGACTCCAGGCCGCGCGCACCGCCGCCAAGGACAAGATCAAGAGCAGGGCCAAGGCCGTCGTCGAGCGTGAGCCGACACCGCGCGTCGTTGCGCTGGTCGAGCGCTATCTGCCGCACCGGGTCGGACTCGGCATGACCGTGCTGCTGCTGATCGGAAGCTGCGGCTTCGGCATCGTCAAGGGCGGCCATCTCCAGGACTTCGTCACCGCGGTCAGCAACGCCCGCAACGCGCTGGCCAATTCCGCCGGCTTCCGCATCACCTCGGTCGTGATCAACGGCCGCAAGCAGCTCACCCAGGACGAGATCCTCGCCATCGGCGGCGTCAGCGGCCGCTCCTCGCTGCTGTTCCTCGACGCCGAAGCGGTGCGCGACAAGCTCAAGGCCAATCCCTGGATCGCGGATGCGACCGTGCTGAAGCTCTATCCGGGCCAGCTCATGATCGAGCTCACCGAGCGGAAGGCGTTCGCGCTGTGGCAGGAGGCCGGCCGGCTCTCCGTCATCGCCGATGACGGCGCGGTGCTCGAACCCTACGTCTCGCGCCGCTTCCTGTCGCTGCCGCTCGTGGTCGGCAAGGGTGCCGACACGCAGGCGCGCGATTTCCTGGCGCTGCTGGCGCGCTATCCGCAGGTCAATTCGGTGACGAAAGCCGCGATCTTCGTTGGCGAGCGGCGCTGGAACCTGAGGCTCAAGGACGGCCTCGACATCCGCCTGCCCGAGCAGGACGTCGGCAACGCGCTTGCGATGTTGTCGAAGCTCGACAAGGACGACAGGCTGTTCTCCCGCGATATAGTCGCCGTCGACATGCGCCTGCCCGATCGGCTGGTAGTGCAGCTGTCGGAGGACGCCGCCAAGGCGCGTGAGGATCAGTTCAAGGACAAGAAGAAAAAGAAGGCCGGGGATTCCGCATGACCGGTCTCGATCGTACCCAGACGCCGAAGACGCGCCCGATGCCGCACAAGCGCGGCGGCATCGTCGCCTGCCTCGACATCGGCACCAGCAAGATCGCCTGCATGATCGCACGGCTGAAGCCGTCGCCCCCGAGCGATGCGCTGCGCGGCCGTACTCATGCGGTGGAACTGATCGGCTACAGCCAGATCCAGTCGCGCGGGATGAAGGCCGGCGCGGTGATCGATCTCGGCGAATGCGAGCAGGCGGTGCGCCAGGCCGTCGGGCTCGCGGAGAAGATGGCCAAGGTGCGGGTCGAGTCGGTGCTGCTGTCGGTCTCTGGCGGCCGGCTCTCCGGCCAGCTGGTCGAAGCCGCCGCGGACATCCGTGGCGGCGCCGTGACGCCGGCCGATGTCAACCGCGTCACCTCCACCGGCATGCGCCACGCCACCGGCGAGGGCCGCACCGTGCTGCACGCGCTGCCGGTCGGCTACACGCTCGACGGCGTCAAGGGCATCCGCGATCCCCGCGGCATGGTCGCGCACCAGTTCGGCGTCGACATGAACGTCGTCACCTGCGATGCCACCGTGGCGCGGAACCTGATGCTGGCGGTGGAACGCTGCCACATCAATGTCGAAGCCATGGCGGCGAGCCCCTATGTGGCCGGCCTGTCCGTGCTGACCGACGACGAGGCCGATCTCGGCGCCGCCGTCGTCGAGATGGGCGCGGGCACCACCACGATCGCCGTCTATGCCGGCGGCCGTTTCGTGCATGCGGCGGGTTTTGCGGTCGGCGGGCAACACATCACGATGGATCTCGCGCGCGGACTCTCCGCGACCATTGCCGATGCCGAGCGAATCAAGACGTTATACGGGACCGTCATCACCGGCGGATCGGACTCGCGTGAGCTGATGTCTGTGCCGACAGCCGGTGACGAGCAGGATCTGCCGCGGATCGTCTCCCGCGCCACCATCGCCAACATCGTCAAGCACCGTGCCGAGGAAGTCTTCGAAATGGTTCGGGACAAGCTGAAGGATTCGCCCTTCGCCTCGGAGCCCAACGGCCGCGTCGTGCTGTCGGGCGGCGCCTCGCAGCTCACCGGCCTCGTCGAGCTCGGCACCCAGATTCTCGGCCGGCCCGTGCGGGTCGGTCGTCCGCTCGGTTTCGGCCGGCTGCCCAACGAGGCGAAGAACGCCGCGTTCGCGGTGCCGGCCGGACTCCTGGTCTACCCGCAATATGTTCACCTCGAACATGTCGAACCGCGGCATACGGGGCAGCAGGTCAGGACAGGGACCGGCGGATATTTCGGAAAGGTCGGACGATGGCTACGCGAGGGCTTCTGATGACGGCTTTCCGCAATCTTCGATTTTCACCAACTCCCGCGGCCGCCGGCCGGGGCGAACCCACGCGCGCGTGATCGAGAGGCAGCAACCATGACCATCAGCATCAATGTTCCTGATATTCACGAACTGAAGCCCCGGATCACCGTGTTCGGCGTCGGCGGCGCCGGCGGCAACGCCGTCAACAACATGATCACGGCGGGCCTGCAGGGTGTCGATTTCGTGGTCGCCAACACCGACGCGCAGGCGCTGACGATGTCGAAGGCGCAGCGCATCGTGCAGATGGGCACGGCGGTCACGCAAGGCCTTGGCGCCGGCTCGCAGCCGAACGTCGGTGCCGCGGCGGCGGAAGAGGTGATCGACGAGCTGCGCGACCATCTCTCGGGCGCCAACATGGTGTTCGTCACCGCCGGCATGGGCGGCGGCACCGGCACGGGCGCCGCTCCCGTGATCGCCAAGACCGCGCGCGACATGGGCATCCTCACCGTGGGCGTCGTGACCAAGCCGTTCCACTTCGAAGGCGGCCGCCGCATGCGCACCGCCGAAGCCGGCATCAACGAGCTGCACAAGGTCGTCGATACGCTCCTGATCATCCCGAACCAGAACCTGTTCCGGGTCGCCAACGAGAAGACCACCTTCGCCGACGCCTTCGCGATGGCCGACCAGGTGCTCTATTCGGGCGTCGCCTGCATCACCGACCTGATGGTCAAGGAAGGCCTGATCAACCTCGACTTCGCCGACGTCCGCGCCGTCATGCGCGAGATGGGCAAGGCGATGATGGGTACCGGCGAAGCCTCCGGCGACAAGCGCGCGCTGACCGCCGCGGAAGCCGCGATCGCCAACCCCCTGATCGACGATAGCTCGATGAAGGGCGCCAAGGGCCTCCTTATCTCCATCACCGGCGGCAAGGACCTCACTCTGTTCGAGGTCGACGAGGCCGCGACCCGCATCCGCGAGGAAGTCGACCAGGACGCCAACATCATCGTCGGTGCGACCTTCGACGAAGCCCTCGACGGCCTGATCCGCGTCTCGGTGGTCGCCACCGGCATCGAGCAGGCCGCGATCGCCCGCAACAGCCAGGCGACTTCCGCGCCCGTCGCAAACCCCGCACCGCAGGCGCAGCAGGCTGCCGCACCTGCCGCCGTTGCCGAGAGCCGTCTCGCCGACCTGACCGCGCGGCTCCGTGCCGACAACCAGCGTCTGGCCGAACGCGCCCAGAAGCTGGAAGCGCAGAGCCCGGCCGCCGCGCCGGCTCCGGGTGCTGCCGCGCCCCGTCCCAACGTCGAGCGCGCTGCGCTCGCCGCCATCGCCGCTGCCGTTGCCGAAGCCCCGCCGGCGCCGACGCAGACCTATGGCGACGTCACCGTGCGGCCGATCGCGCAGAAACCGACCCTGTTTCCGGAGCCTGACATGGCCCCGGTCGCGATGCAGGAGCCAATGACGCCGGAAAACTTCATTCCGCCGCAGGCGGAACGTCCGCCGGTCCGCGCGCCGCGGATGCCGCGTATCGAGGAACTGCCGATGCCGGCCCAGGCCGAGATTCGTCAGGCCCGCGGCGAGGCCGAGGAAGAGACCCCGCAGAAGACCCGCCTGTCGCTGCTGCAGCGCCTCGCCAATGTCGGCCTCGGCCGTCGCGACGAGGAGAGCGAGCCGCCGGTCGCCGCCCGCACCGCCGGCCCCGCCATGCCGCCGCTACCCGAGCGGCGCCCGCAGAAGACCGTGGCGCAGCAGATCGCATCCAGTGAGCCGGTATCGGAGTATGCCCGTCGTCCCGCGCCGCAGGGCCTGGATATGCACGGCCGCCCCGCGCCTGTTGCGCCAGCGCCACAGGGTGACGATCATCTTGATATCCCGGCCTTCCTGCGGCGGCAGGCGACCTGAGGATTTTTACAATAAGGCAGACGGAAAAAGGTCCCGGCAGCAAGCTTGCCGGGACCTTTCCTTTGCTTCCGCCTAGACCTGGATTTTTCTACCAAGCAACTGATTTTAAATCATTAATTACACATTCGGTGGTTCAGTAAAACTGCCGATAACCGCCTCGAGCCGGGGCTCAATTTGGTTAAGCCTTGGCGCGAATACGGCGGGTTTGGGGTAACAATCGGTAAAAAAGCGTGAGTTGGCGCTGTTTGAGGCAGTGACTATGGTTTGCCGTGACTTGGGGATACGGATTCGCGGGGTGTCGGCACTGGCCGGCGAAGCGGGTTTGTATAAGTCGCGATGGTCGTAGTGGGGCGGTTCCTGATGAAACTCAACCGGCAAACAACGCTTCGTGCGCAAGCCTCTGTGGCAGGCGTAGGCGTTCATTCCGGTCTTCCCGTCACTGTCACCCTTGGGCCTGCGCCTGTCGACGCAGGTTTTATTTTTGTCCGTACGGGCCTCGAGGGAAGTGATCGCGAAGTTCAGGCGACCGCCGAGCAGGTGGTGGCGACCGACTTCGCGACCGTTCTCGGCGACCGCAGCGGGCCGCTCGTATCCACTGCCGAGCACGTGCTTGCCGCACTGCGGGGCATGGGCGTCGACAACGCTACCATCGAGATCGATGGTCCCGAAGTGCCGATCATGGACGGCAGCGCCGCCGCCTTCATTGCGGCGATCGACCAGGCCGGTATCGTTACCCAGCCGGCGCAGCGCCGCCTCATTCAGGTTTTGAAGCCGATCTCGGTCAAGGTCGGCGACTCCTTCGGCGAGATCAGGCCGCACGCCAGCGGGTTCCGCGTCGAGGTCGAGATCGACTTCACCAATCCCGTCATCGGCCAGCAGAGCTACGTCTTCGACCTCAACCCTGAAGGTTTCCGCCGCGAAATCGGCCGGGCCCGGACGTTCGGTCTGATGTGCGACGTCGCGCGGCTCTGGAGCGCGGGCTATGCCCTCGGCGCTTCCTTCGACAATACCGTCGTGTTCGACGATGAGCGGCTGCTCAATCCCGAGGGGCTGCGCTACGCCGACGAATGCGCCCGCCACAAGGTGCTCGACGTGATCGGCGACCTCTCGCTGGCCGGCCTGCCGCTGCTTGGCGCCTACCGCTCGGTGCGTGGCGGCCACAAGCTCAACCACGCTGTCCTGACCGCGCTGCTCGCCGACCGTACCGCTTGGCGCGTGGTCGAAGGCGAGGCTGCCCGCCGCACCCCGCGTCCCGTGGGCGAAGTCGGTCGCGGTATCGTCGGTGGCCGGGTTGCCGCGGCGTTCGGACCGGACGTGTCCTGAAAAAGACCCGTCGCCTCGGCGTTCGGTTGGCGACCCCACCCGGGAAACTCCTGGTAACCAAGATCGGCTAGGATTGCGGCACGTTCGCCTTAATCCGGGCGAAATGCCTGCCTATCCGGTGGTTTACGATCGTTTGTCGGATACATTGGCGTGGTCGCATGGCAGGCACCACGGTTACAATTCGCGCCCAGGACGGGGTTCGTGGGCTGGCGGACACCGCATCACAGGGCGTCAGGGCTTAAACTCATGTCGGCACAGCGTATGACGCGCGGATATTTCTCGGTCTCGTCGCGAGCCCGTGGGCTGCTGCAGGCCGTCACCTTCATCATGCTCGCGCTGCCGCTCGCCGGCTGCGGCACGGGCTCGCTCTGGGACAAGTTCACTGCCAAGGACGACACCTTCGTCGAGGAGCCCGCCGACAAGATCTACAATGAGGGCCTGTACCTCATGAACGAGAAGAAGGACATGAAGGCGGCGACCAAGAAGTTCGAAGAGGTCGACCGCCAGCATCCTTATTCCGACTGGGCCCGCAAATCGCTGCTGATGTCGGCCTATGCGTCCTATCAGGGCGGCGACTATGACGGCTGCATCGGCGCTGCCACCCGCTACGTCACGCTGCATCCGGGCAGCCCGGACGCGGCCTATGCGCAATATCTGATCGCCGCCTCCCATTACGACCAGATCCCGGACATCAGCCGCGACCAGGCCCGCACCGAGAAGGCGATCGCCGCTCTGGAAGAGGTGGTGCGCAAATATCCGACGTCCGAATATGCGACTTCGGCCAAGGCCAAGATCGAGGGTGCGCGCGACCAGCTCGCCGGCAAGGAAATGAACGTCGGCCGCTACTACGCGCAGAAGCGCGACTACACGGCCGCGATCAACCGCTACAAGACCGTCGTCACGCAGTACCAGACCACCCGCCACGTCGAGGAGGCGCTGTTCCGGCTCACCGAGGCCTATATGGCGATCGGCATCGTCGGTGAGGCGCAGACCGCGGCGGCCGTGCTTGGGCACAATTTTCCTGACAGCCGCTGGTACAAGGACGCCTATAATCTTGTAAAATCCGGCGGTCTCGAGCCGAGCGAGAATCAGGGGTCCTGGATCAGCCGGACCTTCAAGAAGATGGGTCTCGGCTAGGAAATTTGGTTCCATGCTGGCGCGTCTGTCGATCCGTGACATCGTCCTGATCGAACGGCTCGATATCGAATTCGCCTCGGGCCTCGCGGTTTTGACCGGCGAGACCGGTGCGGGCAAATCCATCCTGCTCGATGCCTTTGCACTGGCGCTCGGTGGCCGGGGCGATGCCGGCCTCGTGCGCCACGGCGCGGAGCAGGGGCAGGTCACTGCCGTGTTCGATATCCCGAAGAATCACCCCGCGGCGAAGATCCTCGCCGAGAACGGCCTCGACGATACGAGTGTCGAAGAGTCTTGCGAGATGATTCTCCGTCGGGTGCAGCTCGCCGACGGTCGCACCCGCGCTTTCATCAACGACCAGTCGATCAGCGTGCAGACGCTGAAGGCGGTCGGTGCCGCCCTGGTCGAGATCCACGGCCAGCACGACGAGCGCGCGCTGGTCGATGCCGCCACCCACCGCCGCCTGCTCGATGCTTTTGCCGGCCTGGAGAAGGACGTCGCGGCGGTCGAATCGCTCTGGGACGCACGCCGCACCGCCAATACCGCGCTGGAGGAGCATCGCGCCGCCATGGAGAGCGCCGCGCGCGAGGCCGATTATCTCCGCCATGCCTCCGACGAGCTGAAGCAGCTCGCGCCCAGGGATGGCGAGGAGACCGCGCTGGCCTCGCGTCGCACCACCATGATGCAGGGCGAGAAGATCGCCTCCGACCTGCGCGAGGCGCAGGAGGCGGTCGGCGGCAATCATTCGCCGGTCGCTGCGCTGTCGGCGGCGGTCCGCCGGCTGGAGCGCCGCGGCGTCAACTCGCCGGCGCTGGTCGAGCCTGCGGTGAAGGCGATCGACGCTGCGATCAACGCGCTGGAGGAAGCCGATCAGCATCTCCAGGCGGCGCTGGCCGCGACCGATTTCGATCCCGCCGAGCTCGAGCGCATCGAGGAACGGCTGTTCGCCCTTCGCGCCGCCTCGCGCAAATATTCGACGCCGGTCGACGGCCTCGCCGCGCTTGCTGCCAAATATGCCGCTGACGTCGTGTTGATCGATGCTGGCGCCTCGCGGCTCAAGAAGCTGGAGCAGGCCGCGATCGAGGCCGACGGCCGCTACGCCGCCGCCGCCAAGAAACTGTCGCTGGCGCGGCAGAAATCGGCGGAGAAGCTCAACAAGGCCGTCAATGCCGAGCTCGCGCCGCTCAAGCTCGAACGGGCCAAGTTCATGACCCAGGTCGAGACCGATGAGGCCGCACCCGGTCCGCAAGGCTTCGACCGTGTCGAGTTCTGGGTCCAGACCAATCCGGGCACCAAGCCGGGCCCGCTGATGAAGGTCGCCTCAGGCGGCGAGCTGTCGCGCTTCCTCCTGGCGCTCAAGGTCGTGCTGTCCGACCGCGGCTCGGCGCCGACCTTGGTGTTCGATGAGATCGACACCGGCGTCGGCGGTGCGGTTGCGGACGCCATCGGCGGGCGCCTCGCGCGCCTTGCCGGCAAGGTCCAGGTCATGGCCGTGACCCACGCCCCACAGGTCGCCGCCCGCGCCGACCAGCACCTCCTGATCTCCAAGGACGCCCTCGACAAGGGCAAGCGCGTCGCCACCCGCGTCAATGCGCTCGCCGCCGACCACCGCCGCGAGGAGATCGCCCGCATGCTCGCCGGCGCCGAGATCACGGCGGAAGCGAGGGCCGCTGCGGAACGGCTGCTCAAGGCGGCAACGGCTTGACTCTCGTGTCCCGGACGCGGTGCAGCGCGTAGCGCTGCTCCGCAGAGCCGGGATCCAGAGCTCCCGTCGCATGGGCCCCGGCTCTGCAGCGCATCGCCGAAGAGGCGCTGCGCTGCGTCCGGGGCACGAGATTTCCACAAGCCTTTACCCTTCCGCCCGCTCCGTCGTATCCAAGCACCATGGCCAGAGCAGCAAGATCCAAAGCAACACCGCTTCGCGACGTCGCCGACCTCACCAAGGCGCAGGCCAAGGTCGAGCACATGCGGCTCGCGCTCGAGATCGAGGGGCACAACGAGCGCTACTATCAAGAGGACGCGCCCACCGTCACCGACGCCGAGTACGACGCGCTGCGCCAGCGCTTCAACGCGATCGAGAAGCGCTTTCCCGAGTTCGTCACCGCGGACTCGCCCTCGCAGAAGGTCGGCGCGGCGCCGTCGGGCCGCTTCAGGAAAGTCCGGCATGCCGTTCCCATGCTGTCGCTCGACAACGCCTTTGCCGAGGAGGACGTGCGCGACTTCGTTGGCCGCATCGTGCGCTTCCTGAAGCTCGACGACGACAAGGTCGATTTCTCCGCCGAGCCGAAGATCGATGGCCTCTCGATGTCGCTGCGCTACGAGGGGGGCGAGCTCGTCACCGCCGCAACGCGCGGCGACGGCGCGGTCGGAGAGGACGTCACCGCCAACATCCGCATGCTCGAGGACGTGCCGCAGAAGCTGAAGGGTCGCAACGTTCCCGATATCTGCGAGGTGCGCGGCGAAGTCTATATGACCAAGAAGGCATTCCTTGCCCTCAACGAGCGGCAGAAGGCCGAAGGCGGTACCATCTTCGCCAATCCGCGCAACTCGGCTGCGGGCTCGCTCCGGCAGAAGGACCCGACCATCACCGCCTCGCGCCCGCTCGGCTTCTTCGCCTATGCGTGGGGCGAGATGAGCGCGATGCCGGAAGGGACCCAGAGCGGCATGATCCACTGGTTCGAGCGCTGCGGCTTCAAGACCAATCCGCTGACCAGGCTCTGTCACTCCGTCGAGGAACTGCTCGCCTTTCATCATGCGATCGAGGAGCAGCGCGCGCGGCTCGACTACGACATCGACGGCGTCGTCTACAAGGTCGACCGCATCGACTGGCAGGAGCGGCTCGGCTTCGTCTCGCGCACGCCGCGCTGGGGCATTGCACACAAATTCCCGGCCGAACGCGCCATGACGGTGCTGCGCGACATCGAGATCCAGGTCGGCCGTACCGGTTCGTTCACGCCGGTCGGCAAGCTCGAGCCGGTCGGCGTCGGCGGCGTGATCGTGCAGAACGTCACGCTGCACAACGAGGATTACATCAAGGGCATCGGCAACAAGGGCGAGGTGCTGCGCGAGGGCCGCGACATCAGGATCGGCGACACCGTCGTGATCCAGCGCGCCGGCGACGTCATCCCGCAGGTGGTCGACGTCGTCCTCGACAAGCGGCCGAAATCCGCCAGGGAATTCCACTTCCCGAAGAAGTGCCCGTGTCCGCTCCACACCGACGTCGTGCGCGAGGAGACCGCGACGGGCGAGGAGGGCTCGCGCGCCCGCTGCACCGGCGAGTTCGCCTGTCCCTATCAGAAGATCGAGCATCTCAAGCTGTTCGTCTCGCGGCGCGCCTTCGACATCGACGGCCTCGGCGAGAAGCAGCTCCAGTACTTCTTCGACGAGGGCTGGGTGAAGGAGCCCGCCGACATCTTCACGCTGGAGAAGCGCAACGCGAAGCTCAAGCTCGAGGAGATCGAGGGCTATGGCACGACCTCGGTCCGCAACCTGTTCGGTGCCATCGAGAGCCGGCGCAGAATCGCGCTCGAACGCTTCATTTATGCGCTCGGCATGCGCCATGTCGGCGAGACCACGGCGCTGGCGCTGGCACGCGGCTACGGCTCGTGGGAGGCCTTCCACGACGCCTGCCTCAAGGTCGCCAAGGGCGACGAGGAGGCGATCGCGGAGATGGACGCGCTCGACCAGATCGGCGACACCGTGATCAAGAGCATCGCCGATTATTTCGGCGAGAGCCACAACCGCGGCATCGTCGAGCGGCTGACCAAGGAGGTCGAGATCGTCGATGCCGAGAAGCCGAAGAGCAATTCGGCCGTCGCCGGCAAGACCGTGGTGTTCACGGGCTCGCTGGAGAAGATGACGCGGGATGAAGCCAAGGCCACGGCGGAGCGTCTGGGGGCAAAGGTGTCGGGCTCGGTGTCGAAGAAGACCGATCTCGTCGTCGCCGGCCCCGGCGCGGGCTCGAAGCTCGCGGAAGCCAACAAGCACGGGGTCCAGGTGCTGACCGAGGACGAGTGGCTGAAGCTGATCGGGGAGTGAGGTCTCTCTCCGTCATTGCGAGGAGCGTAGCGACGAAGCAATCCAGAATCCTTCCGCAGTGACAGTCTGGATTGCTTCGCTCCGCTCGCAATGACGCGGGAGAGAGCACCGCGCCCCCTACATCATCCCTGTCTCTTCCTCCTCCGCCTTCTCGATCAGTGTCTCGCTCACCATCACCTCGCGCCGAGGGACGACGAAGATCATCGTGCAGGCGCAGAGCAGCGAGATCGCGAGGACTGCGGCGGTGAGCGGCAGCGTCGTTGCGGAATGGCCGCCGAGATAGGCGCCGAATTGCGACATCAGCGCGCCGACGCCTTGCTGGAGGAAACCCATGGCACCCGAGGCGGTGCCGGCGGCCTCCGGGCGGATGCTGATGGCGCCGGCGGCGGAATTCGCCATCACGAACGCATTGCCGACCATCACGATCATCTGCGTTCCGAACAGCCAGGCGGGCGCTTCGTTCCAGCCCGTGAAGCTCCACAGCAGGTTCAGCAGACTGCCGCAGAGTTGCAGGCCGAGTCCGAACCAGATCAGCTTTTCCAGCGAGTGCCGGGGCGCGAAGCGCACGCAGAGCAGATTTCCGACCAGATAGGCAAAGCCCGTGGTCGCGAACCAGGCGCCGTATTCGGCGCTGGTCCGTCCCATCTGCGTCACCACGATGTAGGGGCCGCCGCCGGCGAAGGTGAAGATGATCTGCGAGGCCAGCACCTGGCACATGACATAGCCGACGAAGGCGCGATTGCGGATCAGCATGCCGACGTCGCCGCGGAAGCCGCTGCCGGCGGCGCGGCTGCGGCGCGTCTCGGGCAGCGCCACCGCGATACCCACGGCGACGACGATCGCGGCGATGGTGATGGCGTAGAAGATCGCGCGCCAGCCGAACGCGGTCTCGATCAGGCCGCCGGTGAGCGGCGACACCATCTGTCCGATCATCAGCGCGGCGATGACGAGACTGATCATCGAGGCGACACGGTCGCGCTCGTAGATGTCGCGGATGATGGCGCGGCTCACCACCATGCCGGCGGCGCCGCCCAGCGCCTGGAAGAAGCGCGCAGCGATCAGTTGCGGCAGGTTCTGCGCGAAGATGCAGGCGATGCTGGCCGCGACCATCAGCGCCAGCCCTCCGAGCAGCACCGGGCGCCGTCCGAACCGGTCCGACAGCGGTCCCATGATCAGCTGCGACAGCGCGATGCCGACCATGTAGAGCGAGACCGTCATCTGCGCGATCGAGATGTCGCTGCCGAAATTCGTCGCCAGCACCGGCAGCGCCGGAACCAGCATGTAGAGCGAGATCGGCGCGATCCCGGTCATGATGACCAGCAGCAGCAACACGACGCGCGATGTCGCGATGCTGGTGGCCGCTCCCGGCGGCTTGCTGATCATGCCGTGCATGCGTGTCCGTCTCTCGAATTCGAATCGACTGTAGCGCGCCCGCGCAAGACGGATATCGGCGTTTCGGAATGCGGCTATACGGATTTCGGGAGGGTGCTGATGATGGCACGATGGTCGCGCCAGCCTCCGCTGTCATTCCCCGCGCATGCGGGGAATCCAGTACACGGTGGCGTCTCGTGCTACGTTTTCTGTCTCTGGAATACTGGATGCCCCGCTTTCGCGGACCATGACAGCGTTGTTGAGGAAGGAGCGTTGCGTCGGTGGCGTAGCGCCATGCGCGCTGCGGCAGTGAGACTCTACGCCTTCAGCTCCGCCGTGGCCTGATCGAGCCAGGTCCTCGTCGCCTGGTCCAGCGCCGGGCGCACCTCGTCCCTCACCCGCGCGTGGTACGCGTTGAGCCAGTCGAGCTCATCGCGGCTCAGCATCGCCGCATCGATCAGCCGCCGGTCGATCGGCGCCAGGGTCAGCGTCTCGAACGCATTCATCGGCTTCTCGGCGCCCTTGATGTCGGCGGCGGCGACCAGCTCGAGGTTCTCGATACGGATGCCGAAACCATCGGTCTTGTAGTAGCCGGGCTCGTTGGAGAGGATCATGCCGCGCTTCAGCGGCGTGGTGCCGAGCTTCGAGATCCGCGCCGGGCCTTCGTGCACCGAGAGATAGCTGCCGACGCCGTGGCCGGTGCCGTGCTCGAAATCGACGCCGGCGGCCCAGAGATATTGCCGCGCCAGCGTGTCGAGCTGCGCGCCCGTGGTGCCGTCGGGGAAGACCGCGCGCGCGATCGCAATATGGCCGCGCAACACGCGGGTGAAGCGGTCGCGCATCTCTGCCGTGGGCTCGCCGACCGCCATGGTGCGCGTGACGTCGGTGGTGCCGTCTTCATATTGCGCGCCGGAATCGATTAGCAGCAGGTCGCCGGGCGCGATCCGCCGGTTGCTCTTGCGGGTGACGCGGTAATGCACGATGGCGCCGTTCGGGCCGGTGCCGGAGATGGTCGGAAACGACACGTCCTTGAGCGCGCCGGTATCGCGGCGGAACGTTTCCAGCGCCTCCACCGCATCGATCTCGGTCAGCTTGCCGCTTGGCGCCTCGCGATCGATCCAAGCAAGGAAGCGCGCCAGCGCCACGGCGTCGCGCACATGGGCCGTCTTGGTGCCCTTGATCTCGGTTGCGTTCTTGACCGCCTTGAGCAGTGCGACCGGATCGTTGCCGCGCACCGGCTTGCCGCCGGCGCCCGCGATCAGCCGGCTCAGCGCATCGGCCGCGGTGGCATTGTCGAGCGCGATCGCCGCGCCGCTTTTGGCGAGCGCCATCAGTGTCGGCGCCATCGCATCGGGCCCGCGCACGTCGGCGGACTGCTCGAGATGGTCGCGCGTCAGGTTGGAGAGCTTGCGGTGGTCGATGAAGATGGTCGGCCGTCCCTCCTTCGGCACCAGCGCGTAGGACAGCGGCAGCGGGGTGTGCGCGACGTCGGCGCCGCGGATGTTGAAGGTCCAGGCCACCGCGTGGCTGTCGGACAGCACCAGCGCATCGGTTCCGAGCTTGGCGATCTCGCCCCTGATCTGCGTCAGCTTCTCGGCTTCAGTGACGCCGGCATGCTGGAGGCCGTGCACGGCGACGGGAGCGAGCGGCGGCTGCGGCCGGTCCTGCCAGATCGCATCGATCGGATTGCTGTCGACGGCCACCAGGTCGGCGCCAGCCTTGGCGCAGGCTGCGGACAGGCGCTCGGCTGCCGCAAAAGTGTGCAGCCACGGATCAAATCCGAGGCGGTCACCGGCTTTCAGATGCGCCGCCACCCAGCTCTCCGGCGGCGGGTCGATCAGCGATTCCACGGCCCAGGCCTTTGCATCGACCTGCTTGGCGGCCTGAAGCGTGTAGCGGCCATCGACGAACACCGCAGCTTCTTGGGACAGCACCACCGCTAGTCCCGCCGAGCCGGTAAAGCCGGTCAGCCAGGCCAGCCGCTCTTCCGATGGCGGCACATACTCGTTCTGCTGCTGATCGGCGCGCGGGATCACGAAGCCGGTCAGCTTGCGACGGGCGAGTTCTTCGCGAAGTGCGGCCAGCCGTGCCGTTAATGCGACACCGGCCTCCGGCTCCTCGAATGTCTGGAAGTGTGCTTCGAACATGGTGGATCACTTTAGGATCATGAGGATCGGTCCGCAATCTCGACGCATTTACGTCGCATGTGGCATGGACTGTGCTTGAAAAGTTCTATTCGAATCGAGTGGAGTAAGGATGCGGCAGTTGCGCTTCGTCCGGATAACAGGGAAATTCGAGCAAGTGGTTCATCTCAACGGCGAGGGGACACACGATGCCAGCGTTCACGTTTGAGAAGATTTCGCCGCCAGTACGCCGCGGCCCGGCTGCAACACCACCGAAGAAGCCGCGCGGCCTCATCAGCCAAATGATCGACCGTTTAGCCGAGCGCCGCGCGAGGCGCACCTTGCAGCAGCAGCGCGCGATGCGCCGCGACGAGAAGCCGGCAGAGTAGCCTCAGCGGTGGCGGCGTCATCACCTCGCCCCAGTTCACCCGACCATCCGCAGCAACAGGCTGCTCCACCCCTCGATCCGCAGATGCTTCAGGGGCACGAGGCCGCGTGCGCGATAGGCGGCGATCACGGCAGGGGCCTGGTGAGTCAGCAGGCCGGAAAGGATCACGCGGGCGCCGGGCGCAAGGTGCTGTGCCATCGAGCCCGCCAATTGCCGCAACGGATTGGCAAGGATGTTCGCGAGCACCAGGTCGAACGGGCCGGCGCGCGCAAAATCCGGTGCCGCAAACCCGGTGGCGCGGATCACCCGGACCTGGTTGCCGACTTCGTTCAGGGAGGCGTTCTCAGCCGCCACCCGCACCGAGGGCGGATCGATGTCGGAGGCAAGCACGGCGCGATGCAGCGCCTTCGCCGCTGCGATCGCCAGCACGCCGGTCCCCGTGCCGAGGTCGAGCACGTTCTGCGGCCGGGAACTCTTCAGGACATGGTCAAGCAGCAGTAAACAGCCGCGGGTTGTGCCGTGGTGACCGGTGCCGAAGGCGAGCGCCGCCTCGATCTCGATGGAGAGCTTATTTGGCGCGACACGGTCACGGTCATGGCTGCCGTGCACGACGAAGCGCCCGGCCGGGACCGGCACGAGATCCTCAAGGCTGGCCTTGACCCAGTCCCTGGCCTCGACGGTGTCGAAGGCGAGGGTTGCGGCGATCTCATTTCCTGCTGAAGTTACAACGAGTTCGCGCAGCCATGCCTGATCCGGCGCCTCGGCGAAATGGAGCGTGACGTCCCATTGTCCGTCCGGCCGCTCGAAGGCGGCGACAGCGGCATCGCCGTCGAAAAACACCTCGGTGAGCACGTCGACGACGCGCCTGGCGTCGGGCTCGCTGCCGATTGAAAAGCTGGCACGATGGGTGGGCGAAGGCTGCATTCAGGGTTCCATTGAGTTCAATTTTTGGAACTTTTGGGACCAATTTCCCGTCAAGTTACGGTTCCCGGGTTAACTGGGACGAAGGTTCCGCCCTATACATTCTCAGATGTTGGATCCAGCTAGCACAGCTTGGAGTTGAAACGGAGGCGAGTCTTGAAGCGCATGATGCAGAAGTTCTGGTCGGACGAGTCCGGTGCAACCGCGATCGAGTACGGTCTGATTGCCGCGGGTATCGCCCTGGCGATCATCACCGTGGTGAACGGCCTGGGCACCGCCATGAATGAGAAGTTCACTTCGATTAGCACCTCCTTGAAGTAATTTCCGCCTGCATTTCCCAGCGGGGGCTGTTTTTCTTCAGAGGCTGTTCCGATCACCGCCCGCCAGGGATTTCCCTGGCGGGCGAGGTCGTTTTTGCGGCGTCAGTTCTGCGGATCTTCAACAGGTTATCTGCCGGCTTGCCGGGTCCCTATCCACCGCATTTCCCGCAATTGTCCCTGCGATTTTCCACCGACCTTCCCCAGCTTCGGCGCGGCGGTCTGGCCCAGGCATCCACCGCCCGACCACAGACCTTTCGACGGGCTGTCCACAAGCAATCCACAGACCTATCCACGGATTCCGAACAGCGAGCGGTGATCCCGCAGGATCGCCTGCGCCGCGTTGTGGCCGGGGGCGCCGGTGACGCCGCCGCCGGGATGGGCGCCGGAGCCGCAATGGTACAGGCCCTTCAGCGGTCCGCGATAATCGGCATGTCCCAGCATCGGCCGCGCCGAGAACAGCTGGTTCAGCGTCAGCGCGCCGTGGAAGATGTCGCCTCCCAACAGTCCGAACTGCCGTTCGAGATCGAGCGGGGACAGGATCTGGCGGCCGAGCACGCTTGACGCGAAGCCGGGCGCGTATTTGTCCACCGTCGCGATCATGAGATCGGCGACCCCTTCGCGATGCTCGTCCCACGACGTTCCATCGGGAAGCGCGGGGGCGACATGCTGGCAGAACAGGCTCGCGACGTGCTTGCCGGCGGGCGCCAGCGTGTCGTCGAGCGTCGAGGGGATCAGCATTTCGACCACGGGCTCGCGGCTCCAGCCCTGGGCGCGCGCGTCGAGCCAGGCGCGGTCCATGTAGTCGAGGCTCGGCGCCAGGATGATGCCGGAAGAGAGATGATCGCCCTCGCCCGGCAGCGCCGTGAAGGACGGCAGGCGGTCCAGCGCCACGTTCATGCGGAAGGTGCCGGACCCGTTCTTCCAGTGCCGGATGCGGGCGAGGAAGTCCGCAGGGAGAGCGTCGGCCGCGATCAGTTGCGTGTAGAGCAGCTTTGGATTGACATTGGCCGCGACATATCTTGCGCGGACGGCCGAGCCGTTCTCCAGCACGACGCCGACGGCGCGGTCGCGCTCGACGATGATCTCACGGACGCCGGCATCGGTTTCGATGACAACGCCGTGGTCGCGGGCCGCGCGCGCCATCGCCTGCGTGATCGCGCCCATGCCGCCGATGGCGTGGCCCCAGACGCCCTTCTTGCCATTCACCTCGCCGAAGGCGTGATGCAGCATCACATAGGCCGAGCCGGCGGCATAGGGGCTGGCATAGTTGCCGACGATGGCGTCGAAGCCGAACAGCGCCTTGACCAGATCATGTTCGAAACGTTCGTCCAGCATCTCGCCGGCGGAACGGGTGAAGAGATCGAGCAGGCTGCGGCTCTGCTCCAGCGTGAGGCCGCGCAGGATGTTGGCGCTCTGGAGCGCGTTCACGGCCTCGCGGATCGCGTTCGTGCCAAATCCGTCGAGCAGGTTCGGCGGCGCGCGCAGCACGAACTGCCTGAGCACGTCGGCGATGTCCTCCAGCTCGCGCGAGAAGCCGTCGAGGGCCTCTGCATCATGCGCGCTGAGCCGGGCGACCGACGCTTTCGTCCGCCCCTCGCCGGTGAGGAGATAGCTGCCATCTGGCGCGGGCAGAAAATTCTGCGCGCGCCGTTCGACGATCCGCAGGCCGTGCTCGGCGAGCTTGAGGTCACGGATCACCCGCGGATTGAGCAGGCTCACGGTGTAGGCTGCGACCGAATTGCGGTATCCCGGATGAAACTCCTCCGTGACTGCGGCCCCGCCAACCACCTTGCGACGCTCGACCACGCGCACCCGCAGGCCCGCCATCGCAAGATAGGCCGCGCAGGTGAGGCCGTTATGGCCAGCGCCGATGATGACGACGTCGGTTTCGCTCATGAAGAATGCAAGGCCCAGTCTGCTGTCATTCCGGGGCTCGCGAAGCGAGAACCCGGAATCTTGAGGTTCCGGGTTCGATGCTTTGCATCGCCCCGGAACGACCTCCTTATATCAAGCATTCCTTGCCGCAACATCACGTCACACTTTATTGCCCGATCAGGCGCCTTGTGCTCCATTGCGCGCGTCCGGCGCCCGCCGGAGTCTTGCCGGAGCATCCATGGATTCCATCGTGCAACCCGCCGCCACGGAGCAGCCTTCGTCGTCGCGCAACCGGCTGCTGCTGGCGGTCTACACGGCTGCGATCTTCGTCAGCGCGCTGCTGCTGTTCTCGGTGCAGCCGCTGTTCACGAAGATGGTGCTGCCGCGGCTCGGCGGCTCGCCGGCGGTGTGGTCGGTGGCCATGGTGTTCTTCCAGTCGCTGCTGCTCGCGGGCTACGCCTATGCGCATCTGCTGATGCAGGCCAAAAGCCGTATCGTTCCGGTCGCGGTGCATCTGGTGCTGCTGATCGCGGCCTTCGCCACGCTGCCGCTCGGCATCGCCTCCGCCTATGGCGAGCCGCCTGCTTCCGGCTATGCGTTCTGGCTGCTCGGCCTGTTCGCGGTCTCGATCGGGCTGCCGTTCTTTGCGCTCGCCGCCAACAATCCGCTGCTGCAGGCCTGGTTCGTCCGCACCGGCCACCCCGACGGGCATGATCCCTATTTCCTCTATGCCTCCTCCAACATCGGCAGCTTCCTCGCACTGTTGTCCTATCCGTTCCTGCTGGAGCCGATGTTCACGCTGCACCTGCAGAACCGGTTCTGGACGGCAGGCTATGGCCTGTTGATCCTTCTCATCGCCGCCTGCGGCGCGCTGTTGTTGCGTTCGCCGAGGCTGGCTGAGGTCGAAGCGCGAGACGAGGAGGTGAACGCACCGGCGCCCGGGCTTATCACGCGGCTGCGCTGGATCTTCCTGGCCGCGGTGCCGTCCGGCCTGCTCATCGCGGTGACCGCACACATCTCCACCGACGTCGCCGCAGCGCCGCTTCTGTGGGTGCTGCCGCTGTCGCTGTATCTGCTGACCTGGGTCGTCGTGTTCCAGTCGCGTCCGCTGCTGCCGCACAAATGGATGCTGATGCTCCAGCCGGTCGCCATTGCCGGCGTCGTCGTGCTGCTGGCGTTCGGCGGCGAGCAGAATCTGCTGCTGACGCTCGGCGGTCATCAATTGTGCTTCTTCGTCATCGCCATGGCCTGCCACGGCGAACTGGCGCGGACGCGGCCGCCCGCCAGATATCTCACCGGCTTCTACGTCGCGCTGTCATTCGGCGGCATGGTCGGCGGCCTGTTCGCAGGGCTCGTTGCTCCATTCACCTTCTCGTGGATCGCCGAATATCCGATCCTGATTGCGCTTGCCGCGCTGTGCCGCCCCTCCGCGAACGAACGCCTCGCCGGCATCGTCAAATGGTACTGGCTGGCGCTCGCCGCGCTCGCGGTGGCGCTCGTCGCGCCGTCTTATACGACCGGCGACCTCTCGACCTGGCTCGAGGATCACCGCGTCTGGGTCGCCGGCGCCGTCGGCGTGCTCGCCGCGCTGCTCGCGCTGATCCTCAATGCCGGCCGCTGGAAGATCTTTGCCACCGTCGCGCTCGCGCTGGCGTTGATCCGTGTTTATCCCGCGGACGAGGGCCGCGTCACGACGGTGCGCAGCTTCTTCGGCGTGCACAAGATCGTGGTGACGCCGGGCGGCTATTTCCATGTGCTGATGCACGGCACCACCATCCACGGCGCCGAGCGCTTCCGCAACGATGACGGCACGCCGGTCATCGGCCGGCCGGAGCCGATCACCTACTATCACAAGGACGGCGGCATCGGTCAGGCCGTCAGCGCCATCCGCGAGCGCAAGGGCGCGCCGCTCAAGGTCGCCGCGATCGGCGTCGGCTCCGGCACGCTCGCCTGCGCCGCCGAGCCGGGGGAGAACTGGACCTTCTTCGAGATCGACCAGTCCATGGTCGACGCGGCGCGTGACCCCAGGAATTTCCGCTACATCTCGAGCTGCATGCCGGACATGAAGCCCGTCATCGGCGATGCGCGCCTCACCTTCGCGAAGGAGCCCGATGGCGCCTACGATCTCGTCATCGTCGATGCCTACTCGTCCGATGCGATCCCGATTCATCTCGCCACCGAAGAGGCGATGAAGATCTACAAGGACAAGCTCGCGCCCCACGGCGCGGTCGTGATGCACGTCTCCAACCGGCATCTGGATCTCGAGACGGTCGTTGTCGGCATTGCGGATGCCAACGATCTCACGAGCTGGGTCTTCAACGAGGATTCCGGGCGCGATTCCGACTACATCTTCTCGACCGACGTCGTCATCTCCGCGCGCGAGGAGGCCGACATCGGCAGGCTCGCATCCTCCAAGCAATGGGTACAGACCGAATCCGACGACAGGGTGCGGGTCTGGACCGACGACTATTCGAATATCCTGGGCGCGCTGTATCGGCGTTTGCGGGACGGGGAGTAGGCTTCGCGCCTCAAGTGATCTCGTGCCCCGGACGCAGCGCAGCACGAAGTGATGCGCTGCAGAGCCGGGGCCCATGGCGCGGCGTTCTGGGTCCCGGCTCTGCGCCGCACCGCTACGCGCTACGTCGCGTCCGGGACGCGAGATCGGAGCTATGGCGCTACCGGCGTCCCTGCCGGCAGCGCGATCCCCTTCCCGCCGGCGATCTGGCGCAACAGGTCCGGCCTGTCCGAGATGATCCCATCGACGCCGAGCTCGATCATGCGCGCCATGTCTTCGGGCTTGTTGACCGTCCAGACCACGACACGCAATCCGAGTTCATGGGCCTCGGTGACCAGTGACGCGGTCACATCGCCGAAGTAAGGCGACCAGATCGCGCCGCCCGCAGCCTTGACCGTCCTTGGCAGCGAGCCGCCGTGATCGGCCGGATTGAAACCCGCCGTCCAGTTGGTCGCCTTGTCGCGTGCCACCGTCGGGCGCGAGCCGCGCTGGAGCGTCAGGTACACGGTCGGGATCTTCGGCGCCTGCTGCTGGACGAGAAGCAGGGTTCGCCAGTCGAACGACTGGATCATGACGCGGTCGGAGAGTTTTTCGGCCTCGATCACTCCGAGCAGCTTCGCGACGAAGGCCTGCGGATCAGGCGCTTCATCCGGATGGTTCGGATCGATCTTGGTCTCGATGTTGAAGCGCACCTGCGCGTTGCCGGACTTGCGCACCAGCGCGAACAGTTCGCGCAAGGTGGGAATGCGCGTCCCCGGCACGGCACGCTGGTCGGGGAACTGTCTTGCGTAGGCACTGTCCGGCCGGATCTGGCCGACGTCATAGGTCCTGACCTCGTCGAGCCGCATCTTCACGAAAGCGTGCCGGGCGGAGCGATGTAGGCTCCATCGGCTCCGCGGGCGAGATCGGGGCTGAGCCTGCGCTCATGCGACAGGATGACTTCGCCGTCGGCGGTGACACCGACGTCGAGCTCCAGCGTGTCCACGCCCATCGACAGCGCATTGGCGAAGGCGGGCAGGGTGTTTTCCGGCAACAGCGCCCGCCCGCCGCGATGCGCCTCGAGATCGAAGCCCACATCAGATCCCATGGCCCGTCCCGCCATCAGAACGCAGAGCACGATCAGAATGGTCGTGGCACGTGGCTTCATGGTGCCTCGGCCGCCGAGGGGCGGTTGATGGCGGTCGCGTCAGTTCTGATAGTAATAGCCGCGCGGCTGATAATACTGCCGCGGCTGCGGCTGATAGTAGTAGCCCTGCTGGCCGTAGCCCTGGTCGTAATAGGTCCGCGGCTGCTGCTGCTGATAGACCTGCGTGTCGTAGAGCGGGCGGGTGGCCGGGCGCGGCGCCGGATAGCGCGCGCCGGTGTCGCTGCCGTCGGCCGGATAGATGTAGTTGTCGTCCTGCGGCATGTAGCGGCGCGCGGGCTGTGCCGGCGGCGCCAGGTTCACGGGATCACCGGCGGTCGCGTATTGCTCCTCAGCCGGCTGCGGTGCGCGCGCCACTGCATTGGCATTGCGGCCGCGCGGATTGCGAGCCAGCGCCACCTGCGCCGAGCCGGTCAGCGTCACCGTGGTGTTGAGCACGCCCTGCTGCTGAACCAGCGCATAGAGTGTCGAGGCATTCTGGCGCGACAGCCGCACGCAGCCATGGGAGGCGGGGGAGCCGAGCCGGCCGACCGAGTCCGTGCCGTGGATGGCATGCCCGACCTTGGTGAAGAAGATCGCGTGCGGCATCGGCGCGTCGTCGAATTCCTTGGAGTAGTGATCCTCTTCCATGCGGAAGGCGCGGAACGCGCCGTTCGGCGTCTCGCGCGAGGGGATGCCGGTCGACACCGGCCAGTGATAGCGCGCGACGCCGTCGACGGCGACGGTCATCTGCTGGTTGTCCTTGTCGACGGTGATCTCGACCTTGGCCTGCGCGGCGCCCGCGCTCAACAGCAGCGATGAGGTGAAAGCAATGAAAAACGAACGCATCTGGAAACGCATATCAATCTCGGCCTCCGGCCTGTTCACGCTAGGCGCCGCGGCTCTCCGTCCCCGGCGTGCAATATGCCTGCAATCCGGCTTTCGTTCCAGCGAGCTGCCGGCCCATCGTTAACGCGATGCCTGATGTAAGCAAGGCCGCTTCGTGCCGCGCCGCGCGCGGCAGCGCTGACATTTTCGCGAGCAGAGGCGCGTTCACAACACCGACAATTCGTCACAAAGGCGCAACCATTCCGCCGCGCGGCGCGTTGATGATGGCCTCTCTCGACTGGCGGCACGTCCGCCGCCGTTTACCTCTTTACCTTCCCTGGGGACCCGAAAATGAACAAAGCCCGTCTCGCCGCTGCGCCTTTGCCGGCCAGTCTGCCCATCCGCCTGCTGTTCGCCGCCGCCACGCTGCTGGCGCTATCGTCGTTGCCGCAAGTCAGTCACGCCCAGGGCATCGTGCGCGGCGCACAGGAGGGCTCTTATGAAGGCAACCGCATCGCCGGGCCCGTGGGCGGCGCGGTCGGCGGTGTCGTCGGCGCTGGCGTTGGCGGGGCTGTCGGTGCAGTCGAGGGCGTGCTCGGCGTTCCCCACCGCCATTACCGGCACCGCTGTCGCGGATATTACGACAGCCATCACCGTTTCCGCTGTTATCGGTGAGTCGACCGTAGTCATTCCGGGGCGCCCGAAGGGCGAGCCCGGAATCCATTTGTCCACGAACTCTGCCGCACGATGGATTCCGGGCTCGCGCTACGCGCACCCCGGAATGACGGCGGCAATCAGTTCTTCAGCCGGTATCCGGTGCGGAAAATCCACCAGATCACGACGAGGCAGATCACCAGGAACGCCAGCGTCATACCGATGCTGACGGCCATGCTGACGTCTGCGATCTCGTAGAAGCTCCAGCGGAAGCCCGAGATCAGGTACACCACCGGGTTGAGCAGCGCGACCGTGCGCCAGGTCGGCGGCAGCATGTCGATGGAATAGAAGCTGCCGCCGAGGAAGGTCAGCGGCGTCACCACCAGCATCGGGATCATCTGCAGCTTTTCGAAGCCGTCGGCCCAGATGCCGATGATGAAGCCGAACAGGCTGAACGTCACCGCGGTCAGCACCAGGAAGGCCAGCATCCAGACCGGGTGCTGGATGTGCAGCGGCACGAACAGGCCGGCCGTCGCCAGGATGATGAGGCCCAGGATGATCGACTTGGTCGCGGCGGCGCCGACATAGCCGAGCACGATCTCGAAATAGGAGATCGGCGCCGACAGGATCTCGTAGATCGTGCCGGTGAATTTCGGGAAGTAGATCCCGAAGGAGGCGTTGGCGATGCTCTGGGTCAGCACCGAGAGCATGATCAGGCCCGGCACGATGAAGGTGCCATAGCTGACGCCCTCGACCTGGCTGATGCGCGAGCCGATCGCGGCGCCGAACACCACGAAATAGAGCGAGGTCGAGACCACCGGCGAGACGATGCTTTGCAGCAGCGTGCGCCAGGTGCGCGCCATTTCGAACAGATAGATGGCGCGAATGGCGCGGTGGTTCATGACGTCCTCACGAGGTCGACGAAGATGTCCTCGAGCGACGATTGCGTCGTGTCGAGGTCGTTGAAGCGGATGCCGGCGGCGCGGAGATCGCCGAGCAGGCTGGTGATGCCGGTGCGTTCGCCCTTGGTGTCGTAGTCGTAGACCAGCGTCGCGCCGCTATCGCAGAGCTCGAGCTCGTAATGGCGAAGGCTCTCCGGCAGCGAGGCGATCTTGCCCTGCAGATGCAGCGTCAGGCGCTTCTTGCCGAGCTTCTGCATCAAGGTCGTCTTGTCCTCGATCAGAACGATCTCGCCCTTGTTGATGACGCCGATGCGGTCGGCCATCTCCTCGGCTTCCTCGATGTAGTGGGTGGTGAGGATGATGGTGACGCCGGACTGTTGCAGCCCGCGCACCACCTCCCACATGCCCTTGCGCAGCTCGACGTCGACGCCAGCGGTGGGCTCGTCCAGGAACAGGATCTGCGGCTCGTGCGACAGCGCTTTGGCGATCATCACGCGACGCTTCATGCCGCCGGAGAGCGTGATGATCTTGTTGTCCTTCTTGTCCCACAGCGAGAGATCCTTCAGCACCTTCTCGATATGTTCGGGGTTCTTCGGCTTGCCGAACAGGCCGCGTGAGAAGCTCACGGTCGCCCACACGCTCTCGAAGGCGTCGGTGTGCAATTCCTGCGGCACGAGGCCGATCAGCGAGCGCGCCTTGCGGTAGGAGGTCTGGATGTCCTCGCCGCCCACCAAGACCTTGCCTTGGCTCGGGTTGGCGATGCCGCAGATGATCGAAATCAGCGTGGTCTTGCCGGCCCCGTTGGGGCCGAGCAGCGCAAAAATCTCGCCACGCTTGATGTCGAGATTGACGTTCTTGAGCGCCTTGAAGCCGGACCCATAGGTCTTCGACAGATTGGCGACGGAAATGATGGAAGACATGATGGCCGGCGGGCTGGGGAGGGAAAGGGGAACGCCGGACCCACTCGGAAAGGCGGGTCGGCGGAGCCCTGAAATAGGAACGCAGTCATCGGCCCGCAATTCCCCGGAGGAAAATGGTCTCAAAACAGGCCGTTCAATGGCAGTGTTCCGGGCAGGTGTTGCGCGATGGCCACGGCTTGCTGCGAAGATTGTCGCTCACGCGTCTCTTTGTTGCGTCTGCGAGCGGGCCGTGGCTACGATTCCGGCCAATCGCCAAGCGTATTGTCTCCAGGGAAAAAATCGATGAGACCGAACGGCCGTCACACCGCCGGCGCCCGCCAATTGTCCACACTGCGTGTGTGGGCGATGGGCCTGCTCCTGCTGTCAGCTGTTGCCATCAGCCCGACCACCGCCAAGGCCGCGCCGAGCCAGGCCGCTGTGGCAACCACGCATGTCTACCTGCTCCGTGGCGTGCTCAACATTTTCTCGCTCGGGCTCGACACGATCGGCGCCCGGCTCCAGGCGCAGGGCATCCCGGTGACCGTCGCCAACTTCGTGTCCTGGTCCTCGCTCGCCGATGAAGCGGCGGCCGCCTACAGGGCCGGCCGGCTCAAGACCATCGTCCTGGTCGGCCATTCCTCCGGAGCGACGGCGCTGCCGGACATGATCGCCAAGCTCAATCAGCTCGGCGTGCCCGTGAAGCTCGCGATCGGCCTCGACTCCGTGTTCAAGACCAAGCTCTCGACCGGCGCGGAGCGGTACATCAACATCTATATCGGCGATGGTCCCGGTGAGCCGGTGCGGGCCGCTGCGGGTTTTCGCGGCAAGCTTGACAATGTCGACGTCCGCGGCACCGGCGTCGGCCACATCTCGATCGACAAGAACGAGGCGATCCAGCGTCGCGTCATTGCCGAGATCGATGCTGCCATCATGCGCTCGCGCGCACCGGCAGCGCCGGTCGCCGAACCCGGTACGCCGCGACGGGCACGCTCGGCGGCGGCGGCCGCTCCCGCCAGGAACTGAGCTTCCTTGCGCGACGGACTCGTCGCGCAGCCACCCTTCGGCGATCGCGGGAACAGCGCGGTCGGGAAGAACGGATCGTTCTTGCCCAGACCGCAGGGAACGGCGGCGTGTGCTTGCAGAAATAGTCCTGGAAGGCGGGATAGAGCGCTTTGTAGCAAGTGACGCCCTATCGCTTCCTGACCAGCGTGAGGGGACGGCTGGCCCTTTGATCGCGGGGCTTGCTCGCTGCGCTCCCGGCTTCGGGCGGGCTCAGGAAGCGGATGAGCATCGTCTTCAGATGCGCAGTGCTCTGCTTGATATCCAGCTTCGGATTGCGGATCGGCATTGCGCGCGATCCGTCGATGATCGCGATCAGGATGTTCGCCGTCGCTTCCGGGTCCAGTCCCGGATCCACCCGCCCCTGGCTTTGCGCCCGGCGCAGGAAGTCGGCCCACATGCGGCGAACCGCTTCGGTGTGCCGTTCGATGATCTTGGCGAATTCCGGATTGCGTGCGGCCTCCGCGAGGCCATCGAGATTGAGGATCTGGGCAGGACGAAACCGCAGGCTGGTTTCCTCAATGTCGGCGAGCAGCGCCTCGATCACGTCCGTGGCCGTGAGAATCTTTTCGAAACGCTCCGCCGAACGGCACAGACCCAAATCGATCATCGCCTCGATGATCGCGATCTTGCTTGGAAAGTAGTGGTAGAGGTGCCCCGGACTGATCCCGGCCTCGGTGCAGATGTCGGTCGTGCTGGCGCCGCGGAAGCCGTCCCTGGTGAAGCAGCGGATCGCCGCGTCGAGGATCTCCCCGCGCTTTCGCTCATGCTTGACGGGGTCCACCTTCCTCAAGGCCCGTTCTCCTTTTCGTGAAGGCCCAATTTAGCATGCCGGTCGGTCACGAGAAATTCAAAATTAGAGAGTTCCATCTATTTATGCTGACGGGCAGCAACCGGCGTTGAGAATGTTAATAGAGTGATCTCTCTAGTAAAGAGTCCGGGCCTGAGCGGAACCATGCGCGTTCGATGGGTGACACTGGTGTCTGTCACGCTCGCGATCGGCGGTTGCGCGACCGCGCCGCTCGAACGGGGCGGCTTGCTCAGGAGCTACGACCGGATGTCGGATGCGAATGGGCTGGTGACGCGATCGCAGATCCGCGTGAACAAGAAGGATTTGCTGGCGGCGAAGACGATCCGGATCGCGACGACGGTCTTTCCCGCGCGTTCCGACGTCGCGTTGAACGAAAAGGAGCGGCGCCTGGTCGCAAATGCCGTCAGCCGCGAGCTTTGTCTACGCCTGAGCGAGCGCTTCCGCATCGTTGCCGCCGATGATGATGCCGACCTCACGGTGCAGGCGACGGTGACGCATGCTGCGCCGACCAGCCCGACCGCCTCGGGCGCGTCGAAAGCGCTGTCGATCGCCAAGACCGTTGCGCTGCCCGGCGTACCTGTGCCGGTGCCGCGACTCCCGGTCGGGCTCGGCAGCCTGTCGGTCGAGGCGGAGGCGCGCGACTTCGCTGGATTTCAGAAGGCGGCCATGGTCTGGGGGCGGAGCGCCAACTCCATCACGAATTCTCCGCGGGTCGCCAACGAGGGCGATGCGTACGATCTCGCTGCCGATTTCGGCGCCGACTTCGCCAAGCTGGTTGCGACCGGAGAGTCGCCGTTCGGCGGCATCCCTGCGCTGCCTCCGATGGACAGCATCCCCGTGCGGTTCGGCGGCGCTCCCAAATATGTCGCGTGCGAGGCGTTCGGGCGGTTTCCCGGCATCACCGGCTTCGCGGGGCAGGGGCTCGGCCTGCCGCCGGCCTGGACGGATTCCGGCGCCGAGGCCAGTCCGACCGGGAATCCGGCCCCGGCAACCCAGGCGAATCCAGAGCAGACGCTCACGCAATGATCCGGATGCGGTTGCCGTCACATCCGACTTCAACAACATTCGTGGCTCACCAGAGTAGATGACATGACCCAAGCAACGATCCGTCCCTTGCGCCAAGATGCAGCGCGCGCCGATGCGCGCGTGTACGCGACGAGCGCGCCCCTGTTCACGGCCGATGAGGTGTGGAGCCGAACCAACGCGGATCGTCGTTCGGCCGGCGAGACGGACGACCAGGATTCGATCCTGGAATCCGGCTTCTGGATGGCGACCGTGGTTGCGTTCCTGCCCACGGTCGCGGGCTGCTTCTATCTCTTTCTGACCCAAGGATGAGGCCCAAGATGAGGCGCGTATCGAGCGCGGCGGCCTTGTCCGCGGTCTTGACACTGTTGCTGGCGGGCTGCGGGTCGAGCTTCGATCTTCCTCCGGCGTATCAACCTCCGCAGCCGCCCAGTGCCAAGGCGGTGAAAGACGGCGTCACGAAAGCGGCTGCCGAAGCCAAGCTGAGCGGGGGACTGGAGACATCTGCCGTCCGCCATTCCGACCACGGGCCGGGATCGTATTTCGTCTGCCTGAGGCAGAGTGGCCCATCAGCCAGCAGGCGCCCCGCCTATTCGGTCTTTTTCGACGATGATACCTACAAGGGTGTCCAGACTTCGGTAATTCTCGAGGCCTGCGAAGCCGAGGCATGGACACCCTTCAATCAAGTCGGTTCCCTCCAATGATGCCACGATGCCGCGGGCGTCACGGTCCCGGTTCCGTGCCCCAAATTCCACCCAATCGGCGGTCACTAAGCGCGCCGGGGGAGCCTCTGCCTCCTGTAGTGGGACTGCTGGATTGATGCTTGATCCAAGGCGAATCGTCGCGCTGGCAGCGATTGCGCTGCTCGCCTTCGGCACCGGCACGGCCGCTGCCACACCAGCCAAGTCCAAGACCACTGCGGCCGCTCCCGCCGCGGCGCCGCCGCCTGCGCCGTTCGAGCCATTGCCGCCGCCAAAAATCTACCTGTTCCGCGGCGCCATGGGTCCGATCTTCTCGACCGGCATGGATCGGCTCGAAGAGAAACTGACCAAGGCTGGCTTCTCGGCCAGCGTCTACGAATTCACCATCTGCCGGTGGATCGGCGATCGCGCGATCTCCAGCTACAAGGAATCGCCGGCGCCGATCGTGCTGATCGGCCACTCCATGGGCGGCCTGTGCTCGATCGTCATCTCCGAGATGGCGGCCAAGGAGAACATCCCGATCAGCCTCGTCATCGTCATCGATCCTGCGCATGCGACCGGCGACGTGCCGCTCAACGTCGAGCGCTTCATCAACATCTTCCTCTCCGACAGCGTGCTCGGCGGCGGCGACGTCGTGGCCGTGCCCGGCTTTCGCGGCCATTATGCGAGCTACGACCTGAAGGAAAACTCGCGCGTCAGCCACATCAACATCGAGAAGTCCGACGACATCCACCGCCAGATCGTCGAGATGGTGACGCAGCTCCCGCGCATCCCGCCGCAAGCCCAGGCCGATGCCGTGCCGCTGCGCTATCTGGTGCCGGCGGACGCGCTGGTCGAATTGTGGGACAGCGGCGTGCGGGTGCCGGTGCGCCGCGGCGACACCATGGAAAGCATCGCCGCAGCCAATCGCGTGCCGCTGTGGACGCTCGCGCAGAGCAATTCATTGCCGGAGAACGCGCAGCTCACGCCGGGCCAGACCATCATCGTACCGCGTCACCTGACGCCGCCGGAGCCGACCGCCGCGATGGCACTGCCACCGCCAGCGCCGGCGGCAGGGAAGAAGTAGCTCCTTCATCTCTCCCCGCAAGCGGGGCGAGGGAGCACACTGGCGTCCTGGCACCAGCTTGCCTACACATTCGATCCGTTGATCGCGTCGATCACGGCATCGGTCACTTCCTTGGTAGTCGCCTTGCCCCCGACATCCGGCGTCAGCACGCCGGCCGCGCAGACGCGTTCGACGGCCGCCATCAGCCTCGAGGCGGCATCCTTCTCGCCGAGATGCTCGAGCATCTGCGCGCCGGTCCAGAACGTCGCGACCGGGTTGGCGATGCCCTTGCCGGTGATGTCGAAGGCCGAGCCGTGGATGGGCTCGAACATCGAGGGGAAGCGGCGCTGCGGATCGATGTTGCCGGTCGGCGCAACGCCGAGGCTTCCTGCCAGCGCACCGGCGAGATCGGAGAGGATGTCGGCGTGGAGATTGGTCGCCACGATGGTGTCGAGGCTCCTTGGATGCAGCGTCATGCGCACAGTCATGGCGTCGACCAGCATCTTGTTCCAGCTGACGTCGGGGAATTCACCGGCAATTTCGGCCGCGATCTCGTCCCACATCACCATGCCATGGCGCTGCGCGTTCGACTTGGTCACGACGGTCAGCAGCTTGCGCGGACGCGACTGCGCAAGCTGGAACGCGTAGCGCATGATCCGCGTCACGCCGACGCGGGTGAAAACCGCCACTTCCGTGCCGACCTCCTCCGGCAGGCCCCTGTGGGCGCGGCCGCCCATGCCGGCATATTCGCCTTCCGAGTTCTCGCGCACAATCACCCAGTCGAGATCGCCGACGCCGACATTGCGCAGCGGCGAAGCGACGCCCGGCAGGATTTTTGTCGGCCGTACATTGGCGTATTGGTCGAAGCCCTGGCAGATCGGCAGCCGCAGGCCCCACAGCGTGATGTGGTCGGGCACGTCAGGGGCGCCGACCGCGCCGAAATAGATCGCGTCGAACTTCTTCAGCTCGGTGAGGCCGTCGGCCGGCATCATCACGCCGTGCTTCTTGTAATAGTCCGAGCCCCAGTCGAACGTGGTGACGTTGAAGGCGAGATCGCCGCTGCGCTTTGCCAGAGCCTCCAGCACGCGGACACCGGCCGAGATCACCTCGGGCCCGATGCCGTCGGCGGGGATGGCTGCGATCGAATGGGTGCGCATGGGAATGCTCCGTATCAGTGAGATTGCGGCGAGGATCACGGTCCGGGCGGCAGCGAGTCCTTGCCGGCCGCAGGGCCAATTCAATTGACGCTGGCTTATACCGAAAATGATACGCTATGACATCAATCCGGTGGGAAAGTGGGATGCGATGACCGATCAGAGGGGCCAGAGTGAGTTGCGGGTTGCCATTGCAGGGCTGGGCTCGATCGGCACCAAGATCGCGACCGCGCTCGACCACGGCATCGAAGGACTGGCGCTGTCCGCCGTCGCTGTGCGTGATCCCGCCAAGCATCAGGCTTTCCTTGACGGCCTGAATCGTCCGCCGCAGGTTCTGTCTCTCGACCAGCTCGGCGATGCCGCCGATATCGTGGTCGAGTGCGCGCCGAGCAGTCAGCTGCGCGCGATCGTCGAGCCCGCGGTGAAGCGCGGCAAGGCCGCGGTCGTCGTCAGTGTCGGCGGACTGCTCGACAATTTCGATCTCGTCGATCTCGCCCGCGCCAATGGCGGCCGCATCCTCGTGCCGACCGGCGCACTGATCGGGCTCGATGCCGTGAACGCCGCCGCGGTCGGCACCATCCATTCGGTGAAGATGGTGACGCGCAAGCCGATCGATGGGCTGAAGGGCGCGCCGTTCATCGTGCAGAACAATATCGACATCGACAATCTGCGCGAGCCGCTCAAGCTGTTCGAAGGCACGGCGCGCGAGGCCGCGAAGGGCTTTCCGGCCAATCTCAACGTCGCGGTTGCGCTGTCGCTCGCGGGCGTCGGGCCCGACCGCACGATGGTGCAGATCTGGGCCGACCCGACCGTGACGCGCAACGTTCACCGCATCGAGGTCGAGGCGGATTCGGCACGGTTTTCGATGTCGATCGAGAACATCCCATCCGATAATCCCAAGACCGGCCTGATCACGGCGCTGTCGGTGATCGCGCTGCTCCGCAAGCAGCGCGCCACGCTGTGCGTGGGGACGTGACGGGTTGAGGCTTAACTAGTCCAGACGTGGCGCGCTCTATCCCCGCCACCCTGAGGTGCTCGCCTCTTCGGCGAGCCTCGAAGGGCGACGGCCCGTCTGCATCTCGGCCGTTCATCCTTCGAGGCTCCCGATTGGGGCGCTGAGCGCCCCATCACTCGCACCGCAGGATGACGGAACGCATATGCGCCGTAGCGCCTACTTACGCCCCCGTCACGCGCCAGATCACGTTGCCGACGTCGTCCGCCATCAGCAGCGACTTCTTGTCCGGCCCGATCGCGACGCCAACCGGACGGCCGTAGGATTCCTTCTCGTCCGGAGACAGGAAGCCCGACAGGATGTCGCGACCGGGGCCGGAGGGCTTGCCGTTCACGAACGGGATGAACACCAGCTTGTAGCCGGACAGCTTGCTGCGATTCCACGAGCCGTGCTGGCCGATCACCATGCCGTCTCCGAAGCCGGGCAGGGTGCCCGCGGGCATCCAGCACAGGCCGAGCGAAGCCGTGTGGCCGCCGAGCGCATAGTCCGGTTGAATCGCCTTGGCGACCATCGCCGGATCCTGTGGCACGCGGTCGTCCACCGTCCTGCCCCAATAGCAATAAGGCCAGCCGTAGAAGCCTCCGTCGCGCACCGAAGTGAGATAATCGGGCGGGGTCTCGTCGCCGAGGCCGTCGCGCTCGTTGACGACGGTCCAGAGCGCATTCGTGTTCGGCTCCCATGCCAATCCAACCGGGTTGCGCAGGCCGGCACCAAAAATCCGATGCGTGCCGGCGACGAGGTCGAGCTCGTAGACCGCGGCGCGGCCTTCCTCGACCTCCATGCCCATCTCGGCGATGTTGCTGAGCGAGCCGACGCCGGCATAGAGCTTCTTGCCGTCGGGGCTTGCCAGAAGACTGCGCGTCCAGTGTCCGCCCGGCTTGAACGTGGTGAGCCGCGTGCCCGGGGCGGTGATGCGGTCGGCGTTCGCGGCGTAGGGAAACGCCATCACGCCGTCGGTGTTGCCGACATAGAAGGTGTCGCCGACCAGCGCCATGCCGAAGGGCTGGCTGAGATTCTCCATGAAGGCGCCGCGAACTTCGGCGACGCCGTCGCCGTCCTTGTCGCGCAGCAGCGTGATGCGGTTGGCGGAAACGCCGAGCGCCGCGGCACGCCGCATCGTCGCCTGCATGGCATAGTGGAACATGGAGCGCGGGGGACCGGCGATCTGCGTTGCTTCCGCGATCAGCACGTCGCCATTGGGCAGCACCTCGATCCAGCGCGGATGGTCGAGGCCGGTCGCGAACGCATTGACCTTGAGCCCGGGCGCGACCGTGGGCTTCTGGCCCTCGCGCCAGCCGCGTGCGGTTGGCATCTTCAAGGTCGGGATCGCGCCTTGCGGTTTCGCCTCGGGAATGGCCGGCTTCTCGCCCCAGGCAGGTGCGGGCTCCGTGCCCGACAGTTTTCGCCATTGCAGCGCGATGCCGCCGATGAACGCGACGAACTGCGCGAAGATGCTGGAAAACGTCATGAGAAGCCCCTGTGTGCGCGCGCATCCAACTGGCTGGCGGGGCAGACGTCAACCTGTGCGGCGGGCCGCGCGGGCCTATTCCCATGGAATGGCAGCCGATCGAATTTGCATGGGAGGGGCGTGGCGTTTACGCCGGAGATCAGCGGCCGATCTGTCGCTCCAGCCGCCGTGCCGCGCGAAAATCACCCAGGTGCTGGATGTTCGGCGCCAGCGCGGCTTCCCTGGACAACAGATGATACACCCGCGCGACCGTGCGCTGCTTCTGCTTGGTCCGCCCGGGCGGCAGCGCCCGCGCCTTGCGGAGCGCGGCAATCGCGTGCGCGCGGAAATAATCGTAGGCGTCCGACATGGCTCGATGCTCTGCGGCTGGTAGCAGCTGTCGAGAGGGTAACGGGCGCAGGGAGCGGCGGTTCCTTGCGAGATCCGCGCGTTCTCTCTCCCCGTCATCCTTCGAGGCTCAGCTTGCGATACATTCGCATCGCAAACCTCGCACCTCCAGCGACAACGGCTTTGCCGTTGCGCGGGGATGACGGGATCAGCAGTAGCGTTGCGCGGAGAACGCAGTAGGTGGAAGCCGCCTCACCGCGGCGACAGGAACGGAATGATCATCGGAACGCGGCGGCAATAGGCGCCGTAGGCGTCCTCGCCGAGCTCCTTGGAGAGGAACACCTCTTCCATCCGGCCCTTCTGCCACATGCCGAGCGAGATCAGGATCGCGCCGAGGATCGTCGTCACCAAGCCGATCGCAACGCCGGTCACCAGCATGCCGAAGATCAGCCCCGTGTAGATGGGGTGGCGCACGATGCCGTAGGGACCTGTGTCGATGACGCGGTGGTCTTCCTTGTGGGTGATGGTGTTGGACCAGAATTTCCCGAGATGCAGCCGGCCCCACCAGGCGAAGGCAATGCCAGCGGCCGAGAGGACCGCTGCGACGGCGATGCCTGTGTTGTCGAGTACCCAGAGCGGCTTCCAGCCCATGATCTCCGCAACCCACGGCGTGTACAGGATGCCGCCGACCAGAATCGGCAGCCGATAGCGCTGCGACTCCCGCGTCATGACCTGCTTCTTGGTCCGCCCCTGCCAGAACGAGGCGCCGACCCAGCTGGCGAGAAAGGCAAGCCAAAGCAGAGCCAGAAGTTCGGTCGGCCAAGTCGTGGTCCAACCACCCCAGGCGACAGAGAGAATCTTGCTGAAATCGAAGGACATGAAGGTTCTTTGCGTTGGGCGGAGCGATCAGCTCGCGCGCGAGGAGAGCGCGTGATGCTCGATGGCGCCGGAGGGCTGCTGGCCGTTGCGGGCGAGCAGATGGGTGATGGTTTCGCGCAAGACCGGCTCGATCGGACGCGGCGAATAGCCGAGCTCGTTACGGGCTTTGCCGATCGAAAGATCGCTCGCGGCGAGCGCGATGCGCACGCCCTCGGCGGTGCCGTTGGGCGGCCGGCGCGTGACGTGATCGGCGATGAATTCGAGCATGATCGCGGAGAGCTCGGCGATCTTGCCGGGCACGACGACCGGAAACTGCCGGCGGCCGCTCATCGCCGACATCATGCGCAGGATGCGACCGAGCGGAACGCAATCGCCGCCGAGAATGTAGCGCTGGCCGAGGCGGCCGCGTTCCATGGTCAGCACGAGGCCCATCGCGACGTCGCGGACGTCGACCAGGTTGACCAGGAAGTTGAGATGCGGCTGCACCTTCTTCTGGAGGAAGTACCACAGCATCGCGGTCGGCGGCGTCAGATTGTGGTCGGCAGCGCCGATCGGCATGGTCGGTGTGCCGATCACGAGCGGGAAGCCCGCGGCCGCCGCCTTTGCGGCATGGTGCTCGGCGAGCGACTTCGACCTCGTATAGGCGCCGGGCATCGCATTGGCCGGTTGCAGCGCCTCTTCGGCGGGAACGCCCTTGAGGTCGGAATAGGGGAACAGGATCGATTCGGTCGAGCAGTGCAGGAAGCGCGAGACACCGCGCTTCATGGCAGCCGCGAGCACGATCTCGGTGCCGCGGCAATTCACGTCGTGAAAGTCCTGCTTGTTGGCGACCCACATGCCGGGCAGGCCGGCGAGGTGATAGACCTGATCGACACCGGCGATCGCAGCATCGACCGCAGCGCCGTCCAGCACCGAGCCGTGGACATGTTCAACGTCGGCATTCGCTGCGGCCGGCACCCGGACATCGAGAACACGGACCCGCTGCCCGCGGGCGCGGAGCGCTTCGACGAGATGATGTCCGATGAAGCCACTGCCACCGGTAACCAGGACGAGAGCCATGCAGAAGGTTGCTGTTTCGCTTTTGGAGTTATCGGGTCGAAAGGGAATTGGTCGGAAGAGGCGCCAGAATCGCGGCAAGGTCGCGACGGAAGCCCAAGGCAATGAACAATTTTGCCATCACGAACATCGGTCCAAGCAAAAGATGCGAAGGAAAAGTGAACAAGGAGGCCTCGCGGCCCTCGAAAACCTTGTGGCCGATGGTCTGCGCGGCGAGGCCGAGCACCACCAGCGTGGCGAAAATTGCCCACATGGCCGCAGTGCTGACTTGCGCGGCGGTCGTCGTCGCAACCGAAAATAGTACGACGGAGACGGCCAGAATGCCGAGCCCGAGCGCCATGTCGAGCAGCAGCCAATAGACCAATACCGGCAAGGCCAGGATCACCGCCAGGCTGACGTTGAAACCGAGCAGCGGAAGCTTGACCAGAGTCAGAGGCAGCACGGCGCCGGTGAACAGCAACAAAATGCCGACCACATGCATCGCCGTGTTCCGGGGATCGCGATGGTACTCAACGTAAACGGCAAGTTGGCGCTGAAAAAAGCCACCCATTTCGGTCTCATGCTGCACGGGGTCAGGAAGGGCGAACAGAGGCTATAGCACCGGACCCGGCGGTGCACAAACCGGCGCTTTTGTCGCGCCAAGCCGTGCTGATGCGCCCCGGGGACGGGCTGCAAAACGGCGCCGCTTCAAAGGGTTCCGCTCGCCGCGGAACCGCATTCGCTCAGCGCTTCTTGGCGGGTTTTTTCGCCGCAGGCGCAGGGGCCGCAGCCGGACGCGGCTCCTCCGGCAGCTTGGCATAGGTCAGGATCTGCAGCTGCCCGTTGACGGCCGAGGTCGGCTTCGCCCGGTCGAGAAATTGCTCCTCGCCGAGGCCGATCGGATGCAGCCGCTTGGTCGAGATCTTGAACGTGTTCACCAGCACGTCGCGGATCGCGTCTGCCCGCCGCTGGCTCAGGATCGCGTTGGCCTCGCGCGTCTTCGAATTGGATTCGACGTGGCCGACGATCAGGAACGTGTAGGGCAGCAGCGAGGCGTGCACCAGCGCATCCGCGATCCGGCCGACGGTCTGATAGGACGATGGCTGGATGATCGGCGTGTCGGTGTCGAACTGGATCTGCGCATTGAAGGCCGGCAGCTTGGCGAGGTCGGGCGCGATCAGCGGCCGGTTCACGGGTCCCGGATCGTTCTTGATCCTGGTCTTGGCGCGCTCCATCACCTGCTGCTTCAGCGCGGACAGATCGACCTCGGCGGCCTCTTCGAAATGGTTCAGCTTGCCGACGATGTCGTCGCGGGTCGGCGCTGCCGTTTGCGCGCCGGCAGTGCCCGCGAGCAGGACGAAGCCCAGCGCGATGCCTGTTCGTGCGATGGCGAGCCCCGTCGCGCGCATCAGCGATACCCCGCGTCGTCGATGGCCTTCAGGCAGTTGTTGCTGATGCCCTTGGGCGTCGAGACCAGGCAGGGGACCGACTTGCTGGTCTCCTTGGTCGAGCCGCCGCAGACCTTGACGATCTCGCGCTGGCAGGCGTTCGCCACCGTGACACGCGCGGCGACGCGCTTCTGGATGGCGTCGAACACGCCGAAATAGTCGCTCGTGCATTGCGGCGACAGCACGTCGCGATTGCGCGACAGGCACTCCTTCAGCCGGTTCGAATCCGGGTTGACGCCGCGGCAATTGGCGACGATTTCCGCGCCGCAGCTCGCCGCCAGCTTTCCGATCGAATCGCCAAAGCTCATGGTCTCCGCCGCCGCCAGCGACGGCATCCCCAATGCAAGCACGATCAATGTGATGGAGCCCCGGAACATGGGTTTATCTGATACGGGGAAGTTCGCGATGGTCAAGGCCTGTTCGGACCAGAACCGTCGAGAGTTCGGCGAGTGCGGCGAACAGTCCTCACTCCGAGGCATCGAGCGGCGGCCATTCGATCAGGACAGCCGTGTGTTTCCCGAGATCGTCGGCAAAATCAGGATCGGCTTTGAGCTCGGCCAACGTCCGCGGCGGGGGCAGCTGGCGGCCGTCCGCGGTCAGCTCCTGCGCAAAGAACGCGAGCGCTTCGGGCGCATTCTCCAGCGCCTCCTCGAGATCGTCACCGCCGGAAATGCAGCCGGGCAGGTCGGGAAACCACAGGCTGACAGAGTCCGGATCGGCGTCCTCGATGATGGCAACGTACTGAGCCATGGCAGGATTGGTGGCCTCGAAGGTTGTCCGGCTGGGTTTGCGTCGATAATGAATACCTGATCCGGGGAGGCAGGCAATTGAGCAAATTCACTATGGCGGAAGGCGCCGGCTCGTTCGTGTTTCACGATGATGGTGCGGTCCCATCGCCACGATCGATTCGGATCTCCTCGTTCTGCGCCAGATCGAGCCATCGGCACACGCGCATCATCGTGGCGATGCACGGCGTCGACCGCGCTGCCGAGGAGTTTCGCGATCTGCTCGCACCTCAGGCCGAACGCAATGGGCAGATCGTGCTGGTTCCGGAGTTTGATCCGGATCAGTTTCCGGGTGTCCACGCCTACAATTTCGGGGGCGTGCGGCTGCCGCCGCCCGACAACACGGTTCTGCCGCGCGATCATTGGAATTTCGGGGTGATCGACCGGCTATTTCATCATGTTCGACATGCGATCGGGTCGAGCCGGGACACCTTTGGCCTGTTCGGTAACTCCGCGGGTGCCCAGTTTGTCCTGCGCTATCTCGCGCTCAACGAGGCCGCGTCCGTCGATCTCGCCGTTGCCGCCAATTGCGGATGCTACATGCTGCCGAACCTCACCAAGGACTATCCGGTCGGCATGGGAGGGATTGGCCTCGACGAAGGTCATCTGCGCAGGTATCTGGCGCGTCCGCTTGTCATCCTGCTGGGCGCTGCCGACAACGATCCGGACGCCCCAGATCTGCCGCGCTGGGACGAGGCGATGGCCCAAGGGCCTCACCGTCTTGCGCGTGGTCTCTGGCATTTCGAACACTGCAAGGAGTTAGCCGGGCGTCTTAGTGGAACGCTGGGCTGGAAGCTCGAAATCGCGCCTGGCGCCGGGCACGTCGATCAGCAAATCTACGATCAGGGCGCCATCATCCTGAACGGCTGAGCGGAAGGCTGTTCACGCCCGCTGCACAAAGCTGTCCACGACCTTCTTCTCGCCGGCCTTGTCGAAGGTGATGGTGAGCTTGTTGCCGTCGATCCTGGTGACGCGGCCGTAGCCGAATTTCTGGTGAAAGACGCGGTCTTCGAGCGAGAACTCCGAGGTCGTGCCGGTGGACTTGGCGACCAGCTCGCCCTCGATCGTCAGAGGCCCGCGGCGGCGCGAGGAGAAGCTGCCGAAATCCGGGCCGGATGACGAGGAGGTCGAGAACGTGGACGTCTCTTCCTCGAAGCCGCTTCTGCCGCCGCCATTGCGGCCGCTGCCGCGGTTGCGATTGGCCTGGGCGCGCTGCCAGCCCGGCGTCGAATAGCTGGAGCCGAACGCCTCCATGTCGTCGAAGCGCGAGGCGCCGTAGCCGCCGGTGCCGCCCCATCCAGAGCCGCCCTTGGATTCCGTGATCTCGACATTGGCCGCCGGTAATTCGTCGAGGAAGCGCGACGGGATCGTGGTCGACCAGGTGCCGTGGATCCGCCGGTTGGTCGCGAAGTATATCTTTGCACGGCGGCGCGCGCGGGTGAGGCCGACATGGCCGAGCCTGCGCTCCTCCTCGAGGCCGGCGCGGCCCTGTTCGTCCAGCGTGCGCTGGCTCGGGAACAGGCCTTCCTCCCAGCCCGGCAAGAATACGTTGTCGAATTCGAGGCCCTTGGCAGAATGCAGCGTCATCAGCGACACCGCGTCGTCCTCGGCGCCGCCCTCGCGGTCCATCACCAGCGAGATGTGCTCCAGGAACCCTTGCAGGTTCTCGAACTCCTCCATCGAGCGCACCAGCTCTTTCAGGTTCTCCAGCCGGCCCGCGGCGTCCGCCGAGCGGTCCTTCTGCCACATCTCGGTATAGCCGCTCTCGTCGAGCACGATCTGGGCGAGATCGGTATGCGCGGTGACCTCGCGCTGGGCGCGCCAGCGGTCGAACTGGGCGACGAGGTCGCGCAAGCTTCCGCGCGCCTTCGGCTTCAGCTCGTCGGTCTCGACCACCGCGCGCGCGGCCTCGAACAGGGGAATGCGGCGCTTGCGGGCATGGTCGTGCAGCATCTGCACGGTGGCGTCGCCAAGCCCACGCTTCGGCGTATTGACGATGCGCTCGAAGGCGAGATCGTCGGCCGGCGAATTGATGACGCGCAAGTATGCCAGCGCGTCTCGGATCTCGGCGCGCTCGTAGAAGCGCGGGCCGCCGATGACGCGATAGGGCAGGCCGAGCGTGACGAAGCGGTCTTCGAACTCGCGCATCTGGTAGGAGGCGCGCACCAGGATCGCGATCTCGTTGAGCTTCTCACCCTGGCGCTGGAGCTGCTCGATCTCCTCGCCGATGCCGCGGGCTTCCTCTTCCGAATCCCAGGAGCCCGTCACCGTGACCTTCTCGCCGTCCTGATCCTCGGTGCGCAGCGTCTTGCCGAGCCGGCCTTCATTGTGCGCGATCAGATGCGAGGCGGCGGCGAGGATATGGCCGGTCGAGCGATAGTTGCGCTCGAGGCGGATCACCTTGGCGCCGGGAAAATCGTGCTCGAAGCGCAGGATGTTGTCGACCTCGGCGCCGCGCCAGCCATAGATCGACTGGTCGTCGTCTCCGACGCAGCAGATGTTCTTGGTTTTCTCCTTCTCCCCGCTCATGTCCGCCGAAGCCTTGGCGAAGGCGGATGCGGGGGCGCGACGAGCTTCGCTCGCGCTGAGAAGGTCGGGATGAGGGGGAGTCTCCACGAGCGCGGTGCTTGGAGAGTCCCCCTCACCCGCAGCGCTGCGTGCGTCGGCCTCTCCCCGCACGCGGGGAGAGGCGAAGGAAGCAGAAGAGGGCGCCTGCGACAGCAGCCGGAGCCATAGATATTGCGCGACGTTGGTGTCCTGGTACTCGTCGACCAGGATGTATTTGAAGCGCTGCTGATACTGCCGCAGGATATCCGGGTGCTCGCGGAAGATCCGGATGTTCTCCAGCAAGAGATCGCCGAAATCGGCCGCGTTCAGGATCTTCAGCCGCTCCTGATAGCTCGCATAGAGCTTGCCGCCTTTGCCGTTGGCGAAGACAGCGGCCTCGCCAGAGGGCACCTGCGAGGGCATCAGGCCGCGGTTCTTCCAGCCGTCGATCAAGCCCGCCAGCATGCGCGCCGGCCAGCGCTTGTCGTCGATGTTCTCGGCCTGCAGCAGCTGCTTGAGCAGCCGGACCTGGTCGTCGACGTCGAGCACGGTGAAGTTCGACTTGAGCTGCGCCAGCTCGGCATGGAAACGCAGGATGCGGCCGCCGATGGAGTGGAAGGTGCCGAGCCACGGCATGCCCTCGACGGCATGGCCGAGCATCTGGCCGAGCCGGTGCTTCATCTCGCGCGCGGCCTTGTTGGTGAAGGTCACCGACAGGATCTCGGCGGGGCGGGCGCGGCCCTGGCTCAGGATGTGCGCTATGCGCGTGGTCAGGACGCGGGTCTTGCCGGTGCCGGCGCCGGCCAGCACCAGGACCGGGCCGTCCAGCGTCTCCACCGCCTCGCGCTGCTCCGGATTGAGCCCGGCGAGGTATTTCGGGCCCACCGAGGCGCGCGCACGCGCGGCGATGCCGCCGGCTGCGGGCTGGTGGTCGGGGACATTCTGGGACGTGATCTTGCTCGGCTCGGTCATGCGAATCATCGGCCCCACGATGGCACCGCGGGGTGGTGGAAGGGAGCCTTCTTAACAGGGATTGGTGCGTATATGGGGCGCCGGGCCGGGTTTTCCACGTGCGCGGCAGGCCGATTTGTTCCAGCACGGGCCGCGAATTTCGCTCCCGCCGGGATCGGAACTATCGTTCCCGCGTCGAGATTGTCAGGACAGGTGGCGCGGCCAGCCGCGTCGATCGCAGACAACATCAAGACGAGGGTTTGACCATGCTAGGCTGGGTTGTGACGTTTCTGGTTATCGCACTGATCGCCGGCATCCTTGGCTTCGGCGGCATCGCCGGCGCCTCGATCGAGATCGCCAAGATCATCTTCTTCATCGCGGTGGTCCTGTTCCTGGTCTCGGCCGTGGTCGGCCTGGCGCGCGGCCGCAACAGGGTATAGCGCTTATCGCTTCGAGGGCATCGCCACGTTCCGGCCGATGCCCTCGGGGCGTGCTACCGCGCTGTGGGCCCTTGTGACCGCAGCGATGCGCTCGCGAATATCCGGCGGAAACGGCGCAACGCGTCGTGCATTCATGTCCATGTGCAGCGACATGTTCTCGGACGTGGCCGACAGCCAGCCCTCGGTCGCGTGCCGCATCTCCTCGAACGTGTGCAGCCGCTTGTCGTCGGCCTCGAGCAGCCAGACGAGGATCTGCACGGGATCGCCCAAATGGATTTCCCGGAGATACCGCACGTGGCATTCGGCCGTGAAGGTCGAGCCGCCGCGCTCCTTCATGTAGGTCGGTCCGATCCCGAGCTCCAGCCAGAGCTGGTCGATCGCGCGGTCGAACATCACGTTGTAATAGGCCATGTTGAGATGGCCGTTATAGTCGATCCATTGCGGCTCGATCTGCATGATCGAGGCGCGGAACGGCGCGGCTTCGGGCCTTGAGGCGGCAGTCTCCGGCATGTTTCCTTCCCAAGCTATGCGTCCGGTCGCTTGACTTGACCGGTTTTATGTCCTTTGCCACGGTTCTTCTTTCGGGAGGAATTCCGTGGGTACGACCATCACCAATAATCCGCCGCGGCCGGAGCCGAAAGCCCTCGCGAGCACGCTGGAGCAGCTTGCCGCACGCTTCGGCAACCGCCTCATCACCTCGCAGGCCGTGCGCGAGCAGCACGGCCATACCACCACATGGATCCCCAACCAGCCGCCGGACGGCGTGGTGATGGCGCAGGAGACCGCCGACATCCAGGACGTGGTGCGGATCTGCGCGAAAAGCCGCGTGCCGGTCATTGCCTTCGGCACCGGCACCTCGCTCGAGGGCCAGGTCAACGCGCCCGCGGGCGGCATCTCGATCGACCTGCGCGACATGAACAAGGTGCTGGCGGTGCATGCCGAAGACCTCGACTGCGTGATCCAGCCCGGCGTCACCCGCAAGGCGCTGAACGAGCATCTGCGCGACCAGGGCCTGTTCTTCCCGATCGATCCCGGCGCGGATGCTTCGCTCGGCGGCATGGCCTCGACCCGCGCCTCCGGCACCAATGCGGTGCGCTACGGCACCATGCGCGACAGCGTGCTGGCGCTGAAAGTGGTGCGCGGCGACGGCGAGATCATCACCACCGGCACGCGCGCGAAGAAGTCGTCGGCCGGCTACGACCTCACGCATCTCTTCGTCGGCGCCGAGGGCACGCTCGGCATCATCTCGGAATTGACCATTCGCCTGCGCGGCATCCCCGAGACAATCGCGGCCGGCGCGGTGTCGTTCGAGACCGTGCACGGCGCCTGTCAGGCCGTGATCCTGGCGATCCAGACCGGCATTCCCGTCGCGCGCATCGAGCTGCTCAATGCCGCGCAGGTGAAAGCCTGCAATGCCTATTCCAAGCTGACGCTGCCGGAGACGCCGCTGCTGCTGATGGAATTCCACGGCAGCGAGATCGAGGTCGGCGAGCAGTCGAAAGCGTTCGGCGAGATCGCAAGGGACTGCGGCGGCGGCGATTTCTCCTGGACCACCAAGCCCGAGGACCGCACGAAGCTCTGGCAGGCGCGGCACGACGCCTATTGGTCGGTGAAGGCGTTGCGGCCCGGCGACAGCATCGGCGTGGTTGCGACCGACGTCTGCGTGCCGATTTCGCGGCTCGCCGATTGTGTCAGCGAGACCGAGCAGGATCTCGAGCGCCTCAATTTGCTGTCGCCGATCGTCGGCCATGTCGGCGACGGCAATTTCCACTGCTCGCTGGTCTGCGACACCAACGATGCCGACGAGATGGCACGCGGCGAGGAGTTCATGCATCGGCTGGTCGAGCGCGCGCAGGCGATGGACGGCACCTGCACCGGTGAGCACGGCATCGGACAGGGCAAGCAGAAATATCTCAAGGCCGAGCTCGGCTCCGAGGCGCTCGATGCGATGCGGGCGTTGAAGAAGGCGCTCGATCCGCTCAACATCTTCAACCCCGGCAAGATCGTGCCGGAGGCCTAGCGCACAGTCCGCGCGATCCAGGCCGGCTGGATGCGGGAAGCCGTTCAGCGCGATTGTCCCGGCACTGGCGCAATAGATGCGGCCCGCGCGATGGGCGCGGTCCGGTGCGAGTTCATGCCGGATCGGTTCAATACCTGCGGTAGTCGCCGCGTGCCGAGCCGCCATAGCCACCGCCGTAGCCGCCGCGGCCCATGCCAATTCCGATTCCGATGCCGACACCCACGGCTGCGGGCGGGGGCGGCGGGGCACGCTCGTAGACGACCACTTCGTCGGGCGGTGGCGGCCGACGCGGCTTCGGTGGCGTCTCGACCACCTTGCGCTTCGGTGGGGTGTCGACGCGTTTCTTGATGGTGGGCGGAACGCTCGGATTGACAGGCGTCGCCGGCGACGGCGTCGAGCACGGGCAGGTCGGCGCCATCGCGACCGCGACGGGCGTCGCCGTGGCGGCCACGGGCAAGGCGTAGTTGCGGTTCTGCACGCGGAGCAGCAGCCGGCGCGCGGTTGCCGCGAGATCGCTGTTGTCCCAGTTCGCCAGATAGGCCTCGAACGAGGCGCGTGTGTTGATCGCGGTCGCGCGCTCCCAGGCCAGCATCTGCCGCCGCCGCTCGAGCACGGTGCGCAGGCGCGGCGTGCGGGCGTCCTGTGCGTAGAGTTCGATATAGGCCTGATAAGCGGGCACCGTGTCCTCGGTGATCACGAGTTCATAGGCGACCATGGCAGGCTTGCCTCGTAATTCCTTGCGCCAGTCTTCGAGGCTGCGCGTGCCGCCGGCGAGCGCCATCGCGGATGCGCCGGGAAGAGCGGGCGTGCTGCCGCTGCTCTCGCCGAAGAACCTGAAGTCGGTGGTCAGCGACGAACTCTCCCAGGGGATCTGCCGGCCGTCGGTCGATTGCGCCACGGCGACGCGGATGCGCTTGAACATTTCCTCGATTGCCAGATTGGGCTGCTTGGCAACCGTCAGCACGGCCGCGGTGTAGGGGCTGTCGATGCCGTTGCCGTCCTCGGCTTCGGCGCCGGGCGAGGTCGAATAGGAGATGAAGGAGCCGGGCGCGCCGGCCTTGGTGTCGACGATCGCAAGTCCGTGGCCGGCGCCGCTGAGCGCGGGGAACGGATTGTTGCGGCAGGCATCGAGCATGAAGATGCGCGCCCGCGTCGGCAGCGCGCCGAGCGTGTTGAGCAGGTCGTTCAGCCGCACGCCCTGGAGCGGAATGTCGGCCTCGCGCTTGGGGTCGAGATCAACCGGCACCAGGTAATTCTCGCCGTCGATCTGCAGGCCATGGCCGGCATAGAACACCAGTGCGACGGTATCGGCGCCGCTGGCACCGACCTTGCCGGCGAAATCCGAAATCGCCGCGCGCATCTCGTTCTGCGACAGGTTGGCCGCGGTGGTGACGGTGAAGCCCGCATTGCCGAGCAGCTCCGTCATGCCTTTGGCATCGTTGGCGGCGTTGGGCAGCTCCGGCACGGTGCGATAGGCCGATTGGCCGATCACCAGCGCAAGCCGCGTTTCGGCGGCCGCGTCCGTGGGAGTCGCCAATTGAGCAAGGGCGAGAAGACCGGACGCAAGAAGAAAATTCGAAAAGACTGGACGGCGCATGATGTCACCTCCAACGGCAATGCGCACGATGATGTCACTTTTCCTAAGTCCGCGCCATGAGAGCGTCTGTGCGCTGGATCACGTTACGCGGGCGACAAATCGGGCAGTGGATCTGGCCGGAGCTGCGCCTCAGGCCGTGCGCCGTCACGGCAGTCCGCGGTCCCAGGGCGTCACCGGCGCAAAGCGCGCGGCGAGAAAGTCGATGAAGGCGCGCACCTTGGCCGGCGGGCGGCGATCGGGCAGATAGACCGCATGCACGGCCGACGTCTGGATCTCTGGCTGGTCGAGCGGGAGCGCGACGAGCGCGCCTGAGCGCAAATCGTCGGCGATGATGAAGGTGGGTTGTCGCGCAAGGCCGAGGCCGGCCAGCGTCGCCGCGCGCAGCGCATCGCCATTGTTGGCACGCAAGGTGCCGCTGACCTGGACGCGGATCTCGCCCTCGACGCCGAACAGCCATTCCGCCGCGCTCGCCTGCTGCGAAAGCGTGTAGCCGAGGCAATTGTGCCGGGCGAGGTCGGCGACGGTGCGCGGTGTGCCGTGCCTGGCAAGATAGGAAGTTGCGGCACAGACCACGAGGCGGTTCGGCGCGAGCTTTCGGGCCACCATGCTGGAGTCGCGCAAGCTGCCGATGCGGATCGCGAGGTCCCAGCCTTCCTCGGCGAGGTCGACGAGGCGATCGTTGAGACCGAGCTCGACGGTGACCTCGGGATGGACTGCCGAGAACTCCGCGATTGCAGGCGCAATCTGCCTCGTACCGAACACGACGGGGACGTTGACCCGCAGCAGCCCGCGCGGCTCGACGCGTTCACGCGAGATCGCCGAGTCGGCGGCCTCCATGTCGGCGAGAATGCGCTCGGCGGATTCCAGATAGCTCCGTCCGGCTTCGGTGATGGAGAGCCGCCGCGTGGTGCGGTGGAACAGTTTTGTGCCGAGCCGCGCCTCCAGCGAGGCGACATGCTTGGTCACCATGGTCTGCGACAGCCCCATGGCCCGGGCCGCGCCGGAGAGGCTGCCGGCCGCGGCAACCTTCGCGAAGACCTCCAGGCTGGTCAGGCGGTCAAGCAAGCCGATCTCGCTCTGTTGGTGTGAAGTATATTTCAAAAATACCAGATTATCACCGATATGAGAATAGATCATCTTGAGGCGCAAAGGAGACCGCCATGATCGATTCCCGTACCGCCCCTTACGCCGCGCTGGTGCTGCGCGTGACCCTGGGCGCGCTGTTCCTGGCTCATGCCAGCCTGAAGCTGTTCGTGTTCACGCCGGCTGGTACCGCAAAGTTCTTCGGTAGCCTCGGCTTTCCGCCCGAGCTCGCCTATCTCATTATGACCGTGGAAGTGCTCAGCGGTGTCGCGCTGATCCTCGGCGTCTGGACCCGCTATGCGGCGCTGGCAGGAATCCCGATCCTGCTCGGCGCGATCTTCACGGTGCACGGCGCGGCCGGCTTTTTCTTCACCAATCCCAAGGGCGGCTGGGAATTCCCCGCCTTCTGGGCAATCGCGCTCGCGGCGCAGGCCCTGCTCGGCGACGGCGCCTACGCGCTGCGTCCCTCGCGCGATGTCGCGGCGGCGGGCGGCCAGCTCAGCGGCGCACATTCGCGCTGACGTCACCGCATTCGCTCAAGCCTCTGGAGCCGCGGGATCACGATGCCCGCGGCTTTCGTCGTTTGCTTCGTTGCAATCCGATCAATCTGCGTTCAGCATCGATCCATACCTGAATTGGATCGATCTCCCCCAATCCTGCATGGCAGGTCTCGTCGCTGCCGTGCGGCATGTGCGAAAACACCGACAAACGGAGGCGTTCCGTCGCGATTTCCGCGGAGCGCCCGTCGCTCGTGTCATCGCGACGTTGCCGGCCGCATCCCTTGCCTGTGCCGTCGCTTTGGCCATACAGTCCGCGCAACAGGCTGCGGCAACGATCGTGGCGAAGAAAAAGAGCAGGGAGAAGCCGCACCATGACCATCGTGCCCGTGAACCGTCGCGCGTTCATCAAGTCATCGGCGGCGGTCACCGCCGGCATTGTGCTCTCCCCCGCTATCATCGGCCGAGCCGAAGCTGCGACGCTGAAGCTGAAGTGCTCCTCCTCGCTGCCGAACGATCCCAAATACGCCAATGGCCGCGTCTACTACGACAACCTGATCAAGAATCTGAAGGGTAACGGCCTCGGCGAGCAGATCGAGGTCGCCTTCTTTCCCGACAATCAGCTCGGTCAGGAGATCGACGTCATCAATTCGGTGAAGCTCGGCGTCATCGACCTCATGGTGTCGGGTTCGTCGATCTCGGCCAATCTGGTGCCGCTGGTCGGCACCTTCGACCTCGGCTTTCTGTTCTCGAGCTTCCCGCAGCAGACCAAGGCGTTCGAGGCCGGCGCCGCCAGGCCGATCGAGGATGCGCTGCTCAAGGGCGGCAACATCCGCATCATCGCCTGGGCCTACAATTTCGGCTCTCGCAGCGTGCTGGGGAAGAAGCCGGTGAAGACGCCGGAGGATCTTGCCGGCCTCAAGATCCGCACCCTGCCAAATCCCGTCATCACCGAATGCCTGCGCCTGATGGGCGCGGCCGCTACGCCGCTTGCCTTCGGCGAGATCTACACGGCCTTGCAGGCCGGCGTGCTGGATGGGCTCGAGCACGACCCGCCGACCATCCTGGCCAGCAAGTTCTTCGAAACGGCGAAGTTCTACGCGCTGACGCAGCACAATTTCTCGCCGCTCGCGATCTACTTCAGCGACATGACCTACAATCGCATGGATCCGAAGCTGCGCGAGGGTTTCCTCGATGCCGCCAAGAAGGCCGCGGCCGACACCCGTGCCCATGGACTCGCGGTCGAGAAGGAGGCGCTTGCGGCGTTGACTGAGAAGGGCGTGACGGTCGCCGAATGCGACCGCGAGGCGTTCAAGAAACGCGTGGAGCCGCAGACCAAGAACTTCATCAAGGCGCGGCCTGGCTCCAAGGCCGTCATCGACATCATCCGCGCGACGCAAGCCTGATATGGCGATGACAGTCGCCGTGCCCCTCTCGGGCGGCCGCAACGGCAGCATCGTGCTGCTGCTTCGGCTCAGCGATGCGATCGCGGCCATTCTGCTGGCCGCCGATCTCGTGGTGGTGTGCGCCTCCGTGCTGCTGCGCTTCTTTTTGAACGCGCCGGTCGAATGGTCCGACGACGTTGCTCGCGGACTGATGGTCGGCTCGGCCTTCTTCGGCGCGGCGAGCGCGCTCGCGCGCGGCGAGAATATCGGTGTGTCGTTCTTCCGCGATCTCTTGCCGGTGCGGCTGCGCACACTGGTCGATGCCGCCAGCGCGCTGCTGATCGTGGTGATCTCCGGCTATGTCGCCTACAACGCCATCAAGCTGGGCTCGCTGACGTCGGGGCAGACCACCGGCTCCGGCCTGCCGCTGGAGCTGACCTTCTATCCGATGGGCATCGGCGCGCTGTTCATGACGGTGTTCGCGATTGATCATCTCTGCGCGAGGCCGTTCCCCGAGATCGTCAGGGGCCTTGTTGCCATCATCGCGGTGACCGGCCTCTATCTCGCCTGGGATTATCTGTCGCCGTCGTCGGTGCCGTCGGCGGGCATGCTGATGCTGATCGGCTTCTTCGCTACCCTGTTCGGCGGCTTGCCGATCGGATTTGCGTTGGCGCTCGCCGCACTGATCTTCATCTGGGTCGAGGGCGCGCTGCCCGGCGTCATCTTCGCGCAGCAGATGGCACGCGGCATCGACAACTTCGTGCTGCTCGCGATCCCCTTCTTCATCCTGGTCGGCTATCTCATGGAAGCCAACGGCATGTCGGTGCGGCTGATCGAGTTGCTGCAGCGCGCCGTGGGCCGGATGCGCGGTGGGCTGAACGTTGTGATGGTGGCCTCGATGGTGCTGTTCTCCGGCATCTCCGGCTCGAAGATGGCCGACGTCGCCGCGGTCGGTTCGGTGCTGATCCCGGCGGCGCGACGCTCGAAGCAGAACCCCGGCGGCGCAGTGGCGCTGCTCGCAGCCTCCGCAGTGATGGCGGAGACCATTCCACCCTGCATCAACCTGATCATCCTCGGCTTCGTGGCGAACCTTTCGATCGGCGGCCTGTTCGTGGCGGGTCTCTTGCCGTCGGCGCTGATGGCGCTGGTGCTGATCGCGGTGTCCATCATCTTCGGCACGCGGCCGGCGGAGGCGGAGGATGTCGAGCCGCAAATGCCGGTGTCGGGTCTGTGGAGCGGCGCGATCGCCTCGTTCGGCCTGATCTTCATGATTTTCTTCGGCTTCAAGAGCGGCTTTGCCACCGCGACCGAGATCTCGGCCTTCGCGGTGGCCTATGCGCTCGTCGTCGGCAGCGTGGTGTTCCGCGAGCTCGGCTTTAAATCGGCCGCGCACAGTTTCGTGCAGGCGGCGACGCGCGCAGGCCTGGTGCTGTTCATAGTCGCCGCCGCGCAGTCGCTGGCGTTCATGCTGACCTTGCAGCAGGTGCCGCATGCGGTCGGCGACTTCATGCTCGGCCTGTCCAAGACCTCGGGCGTCTGGCTGTTCATCCTCTTGGCGATCGCAGTGCTGATCGTGATGGGCTCGGTGCTGGAAGGCGCGGCCGCCCTGATCATCTTCGGGCCGCTGCTGCTGCCGGTCGCCGTGCAGCTCGGCGTCGATCCCCTTCATTTCGGCGTCGTGCTCGTCATCGCCATGGGCATCGGCCTGTTCGCGCCGCCGCTGGGACTTGGCCTCTACGGCGCCTGCCTGATCGGCAACGTGCCGATCGAGCAGACCGTGAAGCCGATCATGGGCTATCTCGGTCTCTTGTTCCTCTGCCTGCTCGTCATCGCCTTCGTGCCGTGGCTCTCGACCGCGCTGCCGCGGGCATTCGGCTACTGAAGGGGGCTGCCGTGAAGGTCCTGCTGGCTCACACGCCGGAGATGCGGCGCAATTACTATGGTGATCGCAGCCTGAACGGCCTGCGCGCGGCCGCCGAGGTGATCCTGCACGAGGGCGATGACCCGCTGGACGCAGCCGGCCTCGTACGCGCCGCCAAAGAGGCAGACATCATCGTCGCCGATCGCATGACCGAGGGCTGCGGCGAGATCTTTGCGCAATTGCCGCACCTGCGAGCCTTCGTCCGCTGCGCCGTCGACATCCGCAACGTCAACGTCGAAGCGGCCTCGGAGGCCGGCGTGCTCGTGACCCGCGCCGGACCCGGCTTCGTGCAGGCGGTGGCCGAGCTCGCGCTCGGCTTCATGGTCGATCTCTCCCGCGGGGTGTCGCGGACCACTGCCGACTATCAGGCCGGTCGCAAGGCGGAGGCGCGGATGGGCCGCCAGCTCGCCGGCAGCCGAATCGGCATCATCGGCTATGGCAGCATCGGGCGCTATCTTGCCGAAGTGGCAAAGGTGCTGCGCATGGAGGTGCTGGTCGCCGATCCCTTCGCGAACGTCAGCGACAGCGCCATCCGCCAGGTCGGTCTCGACGAGCTGCTCGCCGCATCGGACTACGTCGTTTGCCTCGCCATTGCCAACGAGCAGACCGAGAACCTGATCGGCGAAGCGGCGCTGTCGCGCATGCAGAGGCGTGCAGTCTTCGTCAATCTCTCGCGCGGCAATCTCGTCGACGAAGCCGCACTGGCGCGCGCACTGCGCGGGGGCCGCATCGCCGGCGCGGCGATGGATGTCGGCCGCGCACCCGACCAGATGCCGACGCCCGAGCTGGCGAAGCTGCCCAATGTGATCGCCACGCCGCATGTCGGCGGGCTGACGCCGCAGGCGATCGAATATCAGTCGCTGGAAACCGTGCGGCAAGTCGAGGCCATCGTCAAAGGCGAGGTGCCGCCAGGTGCGGTCAACGCCGACCGCTGGATGCGGCGGCCGTGAAGGGCCCTACAGCCGATCCACCGCCCTGAACGATCCGTCCTTCTGGATCACCGTCAAAAACACCTTCGGCGGCGTATCGATCATGCGCGGGCCGACGGTGACGATGGTGCCGCTGATGTCGAAACGGCCGATATCGTTGATGGTGCGCAATAGGCTCGCGCGCGTCGGCTGCGGTCCGGCCCTTTCCAGCGCCGCGGCCGCGAGGCGACCGGAGATATAGCCTTCGAGCGACACGAAGTCCGGCGTCAGCGTCGGATCGAACGCCTGCTGCGCCCTCTGGTAGTCGGCGACGAGCTTGAGCGAGCGGTCCCAGGGAAAAGGCACGACCTGCGAGACGACGACGCCTTCGCCGTCCGGGCCAAGCTCCCCGGCGAGCGCGTTGGCGCCGACGAAGGAGACGTTGACGAAGGTCGGAGAGAAGCCGCTGCGGCGCGCGAGCTTGATGAATTCGGCGCAGGGGCCGTAGGTCCCGACCATGACGACGGCTTCGGGCTCGGCTCGCTTGATCATCCGCAAGGCCGCGGCGACAGCGCGGGTATTGCGCTCGAAAGTGCCCTCGGCGGCGAGTTCGAGGCCGCGCCTCGCAAGCGCCCGCTTGACGCCGAGGAGGCCGTCGCGGCCGAAGGAATCGTCCTGGTAGAAGATGCCGATGCGGGTGAAGCGGCGATCCTCGGTGAGGTGCTTGACCCAGGCCTCGGCCTCCGCGCCGTAGCTCGCGCGGATGTTGACGACGTTGGGAAGCTCGAGGTCGCGGAGGAATTCGGCGCCGGTGAAGGGGCCGATGAAGGGAATGTTCCTGGTGCTGGTGATCGGAATTGTCGCGATGGCAGTCGGCGTGCCGACCGCGCCGATCAGCGCGAACACCTTGTCGTCCTCGATCAGGCGCAGCGTCTGCGTCACCGAACGATCGGGGTCGTAGCCGTCGTCGCGGCTGATGAGCTGGAGCTTGCGGCCGTGGACGCCGCCCTTGGCGTTGATCTCGGTGAAGGCCGCGACGATGCCTTGCCGCATGCGCTGTCCGAGCGCGGAGGAGGGGCCCTCGAGCGCTGCCGCCTGACCGAACAGGATCGCGTCCTCGCCGACGCCGACTTCGTCGCCCTTGGCGGAAAGCATCGCTGCGGCCAACAATGCGATGGTCAAGCCGACGTAGGTCGCGAACGGCGATCGTGACATGAGGATGCTTGCCGAATACAGGATGGGTTGCGGAGACGATAAATCCTGCGGGCTGAACAGGACGCTAATTTGTGCCGCGTCGACGGTCCGTAAGACTCCGGGCAAAATCGGCAAGTTACTGCCACTCTGCCGGAACTTTCTGGGCAATCGTTAACTAAGCCGCGCGATGCGCGGCGGTGCGGTTTGCGAAATTGGGCAGTTCTTAACCCCGATCCTGGTCCGATAGTCGCGCCGGCGGCTCAACCAGAAGTTCGTGCCGCCGTACCGATGGGGACTTGCAGATCAAGATGGGCGGTCGCGATCAGAACGATCAGGATCGGAGGCATATGAGCGGATGGTGGCGTGCCGCGCCGCTGCTCGGGCTTTATCGCCCTGCGCTCGTGGCGGTCGGCATCGGCCTGCTGTTCTCGATCGTGGGCGCTGCCGCCGTGGCGCGGTGGGAGGATCGCGTCAACCGGGGCGAGTTCGAGAACGCGGCCGAGACCCAGTCGATCGTCATGCAGAACGGCATGAACGAGTATATCTCACGGCTTCTCGCGCTGCGCACGCTGTTCGAATCGACCAGCGACGAAGTCACTCGCAGCGAATTCGAGACCTTCAGCGCCCGCCTGTTCGAGCGCCATCCCGGCATGCTGCGCCTTGCCTGGTTGCCGCGCGTCAACAGCAAGGAGCGCGCCGAATACGAAGCTGCGGCGATCGCCGACGGCGTGTCCGGCTATCGGATCAAGTCGCTGCAGGGTGAGAGATTCGTCACCGCAACGCAGGGCGACGAATATTTTCCGGTGTTCTACTCGACTCAGCCGAAGACCTCGTCGGTCTACGGCATGGACTACGCGACCGTTCCGGAGCGCCGGGCGCTGCTGCAGCGCGCGCGCGACAACGATCGCGTCGCAGCCATTCGCACCCGCCTCTTCGAGCCGAAGCAGGGGGGCAGCCGGGTGCCCGACGTTCTCGTCGCCATTCCCGTCTACGCCAAGGGCACGTCGCGCGAGGAGATCGCGGACCGGCGCCGCAATCTCGCCGGTTTCGTGGTCGGCATCTTCGACCTGCCGCTGCTGATCCAGTCCATTCGCGTGACCACCGGAGCAAGCCCGGCAGTCAGCATGAACGTGTACCCGCCCTTCGCGGCGCAGGTCGCCAACGAAGAGGAAGCGCTGCCGGACTACTCGTCGGCCGCCACCGCGCCGCATTCGATGCGGGACATCGCACAGGCCGTGCACTGGTCGGGCAGTCTCAAGATCGGCGATACCGCCTGGCAGGTGCGGGCGGTTCCAACCGCCGGCGGTCCGCTGGCGACGACTTACGATCGCGCCGGCGCGGTGCTGATCGTCGGCATGCTGCTGACGATGTCGCTGTCGACCTATCTGATGCTCGCGAGCCGCAATTCGCGGCGGCTGTCGCAGGCGAACCGGCGGGTGCTCGAACTTGCCCAGACCGACATACTCACCGGACTGCCGAACCGCGCCTACTTCCTCACCCGGCTCGACGAGATGCACCGGCAATCCGGCGTGACGGGTCTGCCCTTCGCGATCCTGATGCTCGACCTCGACCGCTTCAAGAACGTCAACGACTCCCTCGGTCACGCAGCCGGCGATGCGCTGCTGCGCCAGGTGGCGCAGCGGTTGAAATCCGCGATGCGCGCGAACGACGTGCTGGCGCGGCTCGGCGGCGACGAATTCGCCATCATCCAGGAAGCCTGCGAGGACCAGCGCGCCTGCTCGACCGAGCTGGCGGCGCAGATCGCCAAGCTCGTGAGCAGACCTTTCCTGCTGCCGGGACACCGCGTCGAGATCGGCACCAGCATCGGCATCGCGATCTCGCCGGATCACGGCAGCGATCAGGAGCAGCTCCTGAAGAAAGCCGACCTCGCGCTTTATCGTTCGAAATCGGCGGGCCGCAACTGCTTCACCATCTACGACGAGGCGATGTCGGCCGAGCTGGAGGCCCGCAATACGCTGGAAGGAGATCTGCGCGACGCCATCGCACAGTGCCAGCTGGAGGTGCACTATCAGCCGTTCGTCGATGCCCTCAGTGGCGTACGGCGCGGCTTCGAGGCGCTGGTGCGCTGGCGGCATCCGACGCGCGGGCTGATCCCGCCGGACCAGTTCATCTCGCTAGCGGAAGAGACCGGTCTGATCGTGCCGCTCGGCGAATTCGTGCTGCGGCGCGCCTGCGCTGACGCCGCCGGCTGGCCCTCCGATCTCATGGTCGCCGTCAACTTGTCGCCGATCCAGTTCAAGGAGGCCGAGCTGTTCGACATGATCTGCGCGGCGCTCGCCGATTCCGGCCTGCCGCCGCAGAGGCTGGAGATCGAGATCACGGAATCCGTGCTGCTGGAGCGCGCGGTCGAGAACCACGCCTTCATGGAGCGGCTGAAGAGCATCGGGATCGAGCTGGCGCTCGACGATTTCGGCACCGGCTATTCGTCGCTCAGCTACCTGACCGCGTTCCCGTTCGACAAGATCAAGATCGACAAGTCGTTCATCCGCAACCTCACGCATCAGCCGCGCAGCTCCGCCATCATCTCCGCGATCGTGACACTGGCGCGCGGGCTGGACATGTCGGTCACGGCCGAGGGCGTCGAGACGTGCGAGGAGTTCGAGCGGCTGAAGGTGCTCGGCGTCAATTTCGCGCAAGGCTATCTGTTGGGCAGGCCGCAACCGATCGAAGGGATCCAGTTCGACGAGCAGGCCAAGCCGTCGCGGCGCGACGCCGCCTGAACGCGCCTCGGCGAGGTGTGGATGGCCGGGACGAAGTCCGGTCCGACGCCGTGGAAGCCTCGTCCTCGCTCAGCGGGCATGCGCGAAAAAGCGCTTGACCAGAGCATCCCCGGATGATCCGAAGGAACGTCTAGGGATGAAACAAGCACAACATGCGGCTTCCGTTCTTCTACGGCTGGGTGGTGGTCGCCGTGACCTTCGTCACCATGGCCATCGGCGTCAACGCGCGTACCGCCTTTTCGCTGTTCTTTCCGCCCATCATCTCCGAGTTCGGCTGGGAGCGCGGCGTCACGGCGGGCGCCTTCTCCTTCGGCTTTGTGGTGTCGGGCGTGGTCAGCCCGCTGATCGGCCGCCTGATGGATCGCGCCGGGCCGCGCGCGGTGATGGAGCTCGGCATCGTGCTGATGGGCGGCGGGCTGCTGCTGGCACCGCTGACCAGCGCGCCGTGGCATCTCTATGTCACCATCGGCGTCATGGTTGGTGCAGGCTCGGTGTGCCTCGGCTATTCCGGCCAGTCGCTGTTCCTGCCGAACTGGTTCATCCGCAAGCGCGGCTTCGCCATCGGTATCGCCTTCGCCGGCGTCGGCATCGGCTCGGTGACGCTGCTGCCCTGGGTGCAGCACCTGATCGAGCAGACCGGGTGGCGCACCGCCTGCACCGCGATGGGACTGCTCGTCCTGATCGTGCTGGCGCCGATCAATCTATTGCTGCGCAAGCGCCCCGAGGACATCGGCCTTCAGCCGGACGGCGATGCCGCCCCGGCCGCAGGCGCTCCAAAACCGATCTCCAATGTGGTCGACGCCGTCTGGGTCAGTACCGACTGGACGCTGAAACGCGCCGTCGCGACCGCGCGCTTCTGGTGGATTGCGCTGGGCTATTTCTGCGGCCTTTACATCTGGTACGCGGTGCAGGTGCATCAGACCAAATTCCTGCTCGACATCGGCTTCAGCGCCAATGTTGCGGTGTGGGCACTCGGCATCGTCAGCCTGCTCGGAATTCCCGGCCAGATCCTGCTCGGCCATGTCTCTGACCGGATCGGGCGAGAATGGGTGTGGGCGATCAGCTGCGCGGGCTTTGCGATCTGTTTTGCGGCGCTGATGGCGCTGAAGTTCCAGCCGTCGCTGTGGCTGGTTTACCTGATGGTCCTCACGCAAGGCGCGCTCGGCTACGGTCTCACCTCGATCATGGGGGCGGTGGTGTTCGAGATTTTCCAGGGAAGGCACCAGGGCAGCATCTTCGGCACGATCATGCTGGCGGCGCTGGCCGGTGGTGCGGCAGGACCGTGGGTGACGGGCTTCCTCTATGATCGTGCCGGCGACTACACGCTTGCCTTTGCCATCGCGATCGTCATGAGCGGATTGTCGGCGCTCTCGATCTGGCGGGCCGCGCCGCGCAAGGTGCGGGCCGTCGCCGGCCGGCTGCACAAGCTCCCCGGCGGTATTGCGCGGTAGGTTGTCTCAAGCATCGCATTGGACGTTTCCTCTTCGGAGAGCGTTAAGCATATCGCGTCTTGGCGTGACACCACGGGCCCGCAAAAACGTCTTGGACACCATCGGAGCACTAGCGTCGGTTCAGTACCACTTCTTCCCGACGCCGTCCGGTTCCAACGATGTCCGCCTCCGATTGTCCCACGACCGAAATGCCGGACGTGCTGCGCGCCGCACTCGCACGCGCCGAGGATGGCGTCGTCATCGTCGATGACGCGCATCGCATCACGCACTTCAACCCTGCCGCGGAGCGGATCTGGAAGCTCGCTGCGACCGAAGTGCTCGGCCGCAACGCCGCAGTGCTCACCCTCAAATGTCTCGAGGCCGGCGCGACCGCGGAGTTCCGCGAGGAGATCAGCCTCGTGCGGCGCGACGGCAGCCGCATCAAGGCGCTGGTGTCGATGTCATCAACGACGATTGGCGGCGCGACCCATCGCATCGTGTTCGCTCGCGACGTCACTCTTGATGCGGATCGGCGCGTCAGGATCGCGCTTCTCCACGCCGTTGCCGACCAGACCAACCGCGCGGTGATCATCACCGACGTCGGGCAGAACATCGTCTACGTCAATTCGGCGTTCACGGCGCTGTTCGGCTACACCAGCGAGGAGGCCGTAGGTCGCAGCGCCGACGGGCTCGTTGCCGGTCGTCACACTGACCGCAAGGCCCTCGCGAACCTCGTCAGGCGCCTGATGCGTGGCGGACATCGCGGCGAGGCCGAGCTGCTCGTCTACGACAAGGACGGCGAGGAGATCTGGGTCTCCGCCCGGATCGACACGTTCCGCGACAGCAAGGGCCGGGTCAAGCATATCTTCGCGTTGCTCGAGGATATCACCGAGACCAAGCAGCTGCGCTCGCTTCAGCAGCTCATCATGAGCGCGCTCGCCGACGAGGTGCCGATCGGCGAGATTGCCGACCGGCTGTGCCGCCGCGTCGAGGAGATCGCGCCCGACGTGGTCTGTTCGCTGCTTCACGTCGATGCCGCCGGCCTGATCCATCCGCTCGGCGGTCCCAGCCTGCCTGAGGACTATTCCCGCGCGCTGGACGGCATCGCGATCGGCCCCAATGTCGGCTCCTGCGGCACCGCGGCCTTCTACGGTACACCGGTTCTGGCGACCGACCTCGACACGGATCCGCGCTGGCAGCCCTACAAGGCGATGCCGCTCGCGATCGGCCTGCGTGCGTGCTGGTCGACCCCGGTCAAGGCCAAGGACGGCCGCGTCATCGCGACCTTCGCCTTTTACTATCGCGAGCCGCGCGCGCCGAGCAATTGGCACCGGCGCATCGTCGAGGCCTGCGTCAACCTCGGCGCCTTCGCGATCGAGCGCAAGGAGGCGCGCGCCGAGATCGCGCGGCTTGCCTATCACGACATCCTCACCGGCCTGCCCAATCGGGCCCAGTTGCGGCACCTGATCACCACGGCCATCGATGCCTGCCCGACCAGCAGCCATGTCGCGCTGGCCTTCCTCGACGTCGATCATTTCAAGGACGTCAACGATACGCTTGGTCACGCGGCCGGCGACGAGCTCCTGGTCCAGCTCGCGCAACGCCTGCGCGAGCATATCGGTCCCGGCGACATGCTGGGTCGGCTCGGCGGCGACGAGTTCGTCATCCTGCTGCCGCAACGCAACGTCGAGAGCGCCGAGCGCGTCGCGGCCGATATCGCCGAAGCTCTGGCGCGCCCGCTCCGGCTCGGGTCGAAGCTGATGCCGATGTCTGCCAGCATCGGCATCAGCCTCTACCCCGATCACGCCACCGATATCGACACCTTGATGCAGCAGGCGGACGCCGCCATGTACATGGCCAAGCAGGCCGGACGCTCGACCCATCGCATCTTCAGTGCCGAGATGAACGTGCTCGCCGAGCAGCGGCTGGCCCTGATCGCGGCACTGCGCCGCGCGATCGCGGAAGGCGCACTGAGTCTCAGCTACCAGCCGCAGATCCGCAGCTGCGACGGCGCGATCCATGGCGTCGAAGCGCTGGCGCGCTGGCGCGATGCCGTGCTCGGCGACGTCTCGCCGGCAAAGTTCATCCCGCTCGCCGAGGAATGCGGCCTGATCGAGCAGATCGGCCTGTGGTCTGTGCGCGAGGCCTGCCGGCAGATCGCGAGCTGGCGCCACGCCGGGCTCAACATTCCCTGCGTCTCGGTGAACCTGTCGCCGATAAATTTCCGCAACGTCGCGCTGGCGGCGCGGCTGAAGGACATCCTGGCCGAATACGATCTGCCGCCGGACGCGCTGATGCTGGAGATTACCGAAGGCGCGTTCATGCAGGACGGCGTCGCAGCGCTGGAGACGATGAACGCGATCCGCGAGCTCGGCGTCGGCCTCTCGGTGGACGATTTCGGCACCGGCTATTCCAGCCTGAGCCGGCTCGCGCATCTGCCGATCCGCGAATTGAAGATCGACCGCAGTTTCATGCGCGACATCGAGAAAGACCCGGGCGCGCTCGCGATCGCGACCGCCGTGGTCCGCGTCGGTCAGGGCCTCGGCATGACCGTGGTCGCCGAGGGCGTCGAGACCGAGGGGCAGCGCAGGACGCTGGCCGAGCTCGGCTGCGACATCGTCCAGGGCTTCCTCTATTCACCCGCGCTGCCTCCTGTCGCCTTCGAGCGCTGGCTGATCGACCACTGCGCCGAGCAGGCGAGCGCGATGCTGCGGCGGCTTGATATCACGCCGGCGGGCGAGGATGCGGTGAAGCGGTCGGCGTAGCTGCCTTCGAGCGATATTTCCGGCCGATAGGAACGCATCAAACCGCATAAGGCTGGGCACCAGGACGTCGCCGATACCGAAGCAGTTCGAACCACCAGCGATATGGAGGACAAGCGATGAGACGGTATTCCCAATCGCATGCGGCGAAGGAGGCGAACAGTCTCTTCAAGCAGACCGTGACGAAGCCCGCGACCGATTACGAGAAGGCGGAACAGACCTTCCACGCAAATCGTGAACGACTCAAGGCTGAACGGTTGGCGAGGGAAGCTGAACGACGAAGCCAATCCGAGAAGACGAATTGAGTGCCGCTGTTCTACTTTGACATCTGGGATGGTGAATCCTCGGAAACCGCCGCGCACTTTTCCCGATCATGCTTTAGAGCATCGGAAGCACGACAATCCCGTCTTCGAGCTCCCCTGAAGCAAGGCGCGCCCGCGCCATACGCTCGAACTCCGTTCGGTGCTTCTGCAGATAGCTGAAGGCCTGCTTCTGGGTGTTGAATGTCGTGGCAAGCCGGCACATCTGGCGGTTTGCGCCGGATGCGAGGAAGAAGGTGATGGTTCCGTGGTCTGGTTTGATTCTAGGCACGATCTGCACTCTCCGGCAATGAGATCGGCACTTCAAGTTTGGCCGGCGGCGTTGAAGTCGACTATCGCGCCGGCTTTCTTGAACGCCTCTTCAGTGTAGGCGCCGGCAAAGCTGTTCGAAGCGCGTCGTCAGCCGCTTCCTTCGCCTCGCGCACCTCTCGAAGCCGCGCCATGTTCTTGCGAACCTCGATGGCTTGTCTTTCGACGTCTGCCAATGCCCGGGCTCCCTCTTCAGCGGCGAGGCGCTTGCGATCGGAACGCGCAATGCTTTCGGGTGACGGCTCTACCGGTTTCTTGGTGCTCATCGTTCACCCGGATCCGCAACGGCCAAACCCGCTCAATCCCGGGATTGAGCGGGCGAAGCAACCGTTTCAGTACATCCGTGAAACGGCGCCACGATATCAGGCCAGCGAGAGGTTCTCAGCGCTGACTTTGCCTCGCATCTTGTCGGTCTTGATCTCGAAATTGACCTTTTGGCCCTCGCCGAGACCAGCAAGACCAGCGCGTTCAACCGCGCTGATGTGAACGAACACATCGTTGCCGCCATCGCTCGGCTGGATGAAACCGAAGCCCTTTTGGCCATTGAACCACTTGACTGTACCTGTCGTCATTCTCTTCTCCAAAGCGCACAAGCGCATCCCGCGCGACAATCACGCAGCTATCTTCAACTTCGTCGATGACATTGGAAAAGGAGCCCGCGGGCGCATTCAACAAGGCACAGCGGCTAATCGAACGGCCTCAACATATATGATTTTCGCGGTTTTGCAAGGAGCGAAGCCGGTTTGTTTTCTGCAGGCCACTTCCTCCGGTCCGTCGAGGCGCTTTGCGTGTGTCCGTCGAGCTTCAAGCAGGACGTTATCGATTGACAGCGCCGCGCGACAGTGGTCACGTTGACGTCACCAAGGTGCTCGCCGTGACAGGCAGATCGGCTCGTCCGAAGCCGCGACGATGTCGCCATCACTATCCTCAAAAATTCGCAATGAAGCTCCTGCGCAATTGGCTGCCCTGCAGGACGTGTCGCATTCGCAGCCCGGGCCAGGAGGAACAAATTGCACGTACTCGTCAGAGACAACAACGTTGAGCAGGCACTCCGTGTTCTCAAGAAGAAGATGCAGCGCGAGGGCGTCTTCCGGGAAATGAAGCAGCGCCGTTCCTACGAAAAGCCGTCCGAGAGAAAGACCCGCGAGAAATCCGAGGCCATTCGCCGCGCCCGCAAGCTCGCCCGGAAGCAGGCGATCAGGGAGGGATTGCTGCCCGCGCCACCGAAGAAGAAGCCCTTCGAGCGCAAGCCGCCCCTGCCGGAGATCAAAGCAAGGCCGGAGTAGAAGCGATCTTGATTCCGGATATCATGACGGCGCGCCACCGCTGAGGTCGCAGAAAAGCCGGGCCCGGCTGTCCCGGCGGCTGTCTTCCTTATGGCCTGAAATCGATGCCTCGAAGCACGATGCCCGGCGGGGTGCCTTCGAACTCGGTGGCGCGATATTTGCTCTCGGCGCATGCTTCGATGCGATCGCGTAGACGGGCGAATTGGGCTTCCCGCTGCTCGGGCTTGACGTGTGCACCGTGCTCGAGATCATCCATCGCTGAGGTCGAGATCGCGCAAGGAATCTCCCGGGCGCCGTCATGCATCGAGAACCGGACGATCATCCGGTCGTATTCGTGGTCGATAAAGCGACCGCTGGTCAGTGTGCTGGTCAGTGTCATGGCTCACTCCGTTACGTGTTGGCTTCCTTGCGAGTTCGCGCCCTCCAATCATTGACTGGTACCGCGCGCCCGCTTCCCGGCTCCCGCCGAATATGCACGTCGAGAATGCAGGTGGCCCTCGCTCAGCCCTCTCCGGACAGCCGGGCGAAATCGTCGAACAGCGCCGAGACGAGCGCGCGATGGCGCGTGTCCTCGGCCGGCAGGCCCGCAGCATAGAGGTTGAGCAGATGGCGCGCCTTCACAGCGGCCTCCGGCCAGGACGCAGCGGGAACCGTCATCATGCGGTGTTCGAGATCGGCCTCGCGCTCGCGCAGCTCTCTGACATGGGCCTCGACCTCTGCCAGCGCGCGGCGCAGGTCGGTGGCCTTTTGCGCGGCCATGCCACGACGCTTGTCGAGATCGACCGGCTGGTCAGTCATTGGCGATGCTCGCGTCTGCAGCTTGCGCATTCGCAAGATCGACAGAGCCGATCGACAGCATCTCCATGGTACCGCCCCCACCTTCGGCGGGCACGGTGATCATCGTGGCGACCCGGCGATAGGCGGCGAAGGTCAGGCCTTCGATCGTCTCCTCGTCGGTGACGACCTCATAGGCGCCGGCCGGCAAGATGCGCTCGATGCCGCGGATGTGGAACGGATGCCTGAAGGTGACGGTCTCTCGCCGCGAGCGGATGGTCATGCGCACGCCTGCCTTTCGCAAGTGAAGCCCCAACCGGTGCCGGCTGCTGCGAGCATGCGCCTTTGGCACGGCAATAGCCAGCACTATCGTGTCCTTACGGGCGAACGGTCACGTCGCGGTGCGACGACAGAAGGCACTTAACGCTCGCTATTGGTTCGGCGCGGGCGTAGGCTCGCAACCATCACCGCGCGTCTCGACGGCTTCGACCGGTGACTGTGGGCAAATGTGCTCCCGCCGAAGGCTGCGCTGGAGCGTTCGATGTCGGGTGATCGCATTTCGGAATGGATCGTGCCGCCGGTGATCGTTCCGCTGTTTCTTCTGCTTCTCGTGTGCGGAGCCGTGGTCCTCAATGGCTAGGACAATACGCGTGCCGTATCTGGTCTGTGGAACCAACGAATACGGCAGCTCTAATCTCGGCCGGGGAACTGCGGCGGTCGCGTTGCGTCTTGCGGAAAAACTGCTGCGCGAGGGCTACATGGACGTCAGGGTCTGTACCCCGCGCGGCCGGGTCCTGCAGCCGAGTGAATTCGACGAACTCAAACCAGCAAGGGAGAGCGACATGGCAAAGGGCCAGCAACGCGGCAACCGCGAAGCCAAGAAACCGAAGAAGGACAAAGCCAAGGTGATCGCCGCGGCGCCGTCCCGCAAGGAAGCCGCTTGGCAGCCGGATTTCGGACCTGCGAAGAAGAAGTAGCGAGGGGACCGCATTTGAAGCGCGACAAATATGCCGCGCGGCGATTGAAGGCACAGGTTCTGATGCGACGCCGATCCCGTCCGACGCCGCAACCGTGATCGCGCGCAAGAAGCTGTCGGCCGGCATCGATCGGCCGGTCACGGATGTTCCAAGCAGGCGCACGCTTTCACAAATGCACGATGGGCGGACGACGAGTAGTCGAGGCACTGAACGGAGATCGTGCGAGAGGCATCAGAATCCGTTGAAATCTCATGTGAAAACATCTTGTGAACGATAGCTGCGGCGAGCGGTCACACGGCTGGCGTTCCAACGCGTAAATCTGGACCGTCGGTTGCCGATGTCGGATAATTGCGTGGATCTGGTGTGGCGCCTCCGCTCCCCAGGCTTCTCACATTATTGAGACACACGCCATGGCACAGGCGCGCGCCTTCGCGCAGAAGCTCGAACGGTTCTTGCATTTGAGGGATGCGCCGCCAACGCTGGTCACGCGTTCGCTGCGCAGCGCCGAGCTCGCCGTCACCGAGACACGGGATGACCATCCGATTCCGCGTCTCTCCGAGTCGATGCCCTCGGAGGACGCCTATCTCGTCAGCCTCAAATTCCGTGATTTCGCCGATTGTGAGTGCTGGGAGCACGGCCGATGCGTGACCAAGCGCGATATCCGCGCCGGTGCCACTTATCTCTACGACCTGAAACGCGATCCGCGCTACGTGATCGACAAGCCCTTCCATTCTCTGTTCTTCCATCTGCCCCGTTCGGCATTGGACGACATGGCGAGGCAAAGCGGCGCGCCGCGGATCGGTGAGCTCGCCTATCAGCCCGGCGTCGGCCACGACGATATGACCATCCGTCATCTCGGCGCGTCGTTCCTGGCGGCGTTGCGGCAGCCCGAAGAGGCCAACCAGCTCTTCATCGACCACATGATGCTCGCGCTCACCGCACATGTTGCGACGACCTACGGCGGATTGCGGCGCGCCGCCGAGCCGGCGCGCGGCGGCCTTGCCCCCTGGCAGGTGAAGCGGGCTTGCGAAAGGCTGGAGTCCGATCTCCGCGGAAAGCTTTCGCTGGAGAAGATCGCAGCCGAGTTCGATCTCTCGGTCAGTCATTTTTCGCGCGCATTTCGCGTCTCGACCGGCCTGCCGCCGCACCAATGGCTGCTGCGCCAGCGCGTGGACACGGCCAAGCAATTGATGACGGTGCGCGACCTGTCGCTGGCGGAGATCGCGATATCGGCCGGGTTCGCCAATCAGAGCCACTTCACCCGGGTGTTTTCCTCGGTGGTCGGCATCAGCCCGGGAATGTGGCGCCGTGAGGCGCAGGGCGTGCCGGACGGCGAAACGTGATCCCACCGTTCAGCGGCGCTCGGTCTGGGAGATGGCGTAGGCGTCGCGCCGCGCCGCAAATATCTCGTCCGGCGGATGGCCGATGCCTTCGGCAAGATTGGCTGGATTGAACACCGACGCCTCGCACGCTCCGTTTGGTTCAGTGCCCGTTATCACGATCGTTCCGAGGCGCACCGCCTCGCGTCCATCCTCGTCGGGCCAACGGATGGTCACGTCCATGACGGGATCGCCGGGACGGTCCAGCAGCGCCATCACGCTGAACCTGACATCGCGCGCCGCGATCCGGGAGTCGAGATCGCGCAGCAAGCCGGTGGACTTGGCCGTGGCGGCGTGCTCGCTCGGCCTGCGTTCGTCGCCCACCGGCGCGACCTTGAACTTGATGAACCGTGTCTCACCCCTCGCATTCGTTGCGGGAAAGGCGTGCACGCCCCAATAGGTCGTGTAGGCGAGGCTTGCCGGCGGCGGATTCGCGGCAAGATAGCTTGCCTGACGCAGCGTCTCCGGATTGGCGGCGGAGAATGCCTCGACTCGAGCCATGTCCGGCTTGCCGTCCGGTCCCGGCATGCGCGCTTGCAGGAAAGCCAGCATCTGGTCGAGCGTTCTGGCGAAATGAACCGGGACGCTCTGGGTGACGATATCGGAGAGCTGATCGCCGCTGCCGAGCCGGAAGCTGAAGCCGCGCAGCGAGCACCCGTCGATGTCGACCGCGTTCGCGGAGACGCCGTCCGCCGAGAAACGCGCCAGCACCCGGGAGGGCATGGTGAAGCTGCGGGACCTGGTGATCTCCTTGGCCTGATCCGAGGGGGCATAGGTGCCGCGAACGCATCGGCCCCAGCAAAAGCTCGCGCGCACCTTGGGCTGAAGACCGGCAGCCGCCCTCAGGACATCGACAACGGACATCGGTATGGCTGCGCCGCTCGGGAACTGAGGCAGAACCGAACCTTTGGATTCGAACGATGGGCTTGTTTGTGGCGCAGGGCGCGCCGAAAAATCTTTCCCAAAGCGGACATGCCTTGTCCGATCCTGCGACGAATCTCGCAACTCGCTGGCTCGGGACCAGCCGCTCGCTCGAGACACGACTACGGCATGTCCTCAACAAGCGATGGCCGCCTGATGTCCGGTCTGCCGCCTACGCCGAAGAGCGAATGGTCTCGCAGGTCGCAGATGGGCAGATATTGTTGCAAAAGTCAGTTGAGACGAGCCAGCAAGCGTGATTCCGTTGTGTTGACGCGAATCGCGACGAGGTCGATCCATGATGGGCCGTCTGAAGGGTGACCAAGGTCAACTGTTCTACGAGTTTCATCTCAGCGATGTAGTTCCCGAAGATCATCTGGTGCGGAAGATCGACACTGCTCTCGATCTATCCTGGCTTCGCAGCGAACTTGCTCCTCATTATTCGTCCATGGGTCGCCCGTCGATCGATCCGGAGCTGATGATCCGGATGTTGATCGTAGGGTATGTCTTCGCGA
>NZ_JACEGD010000026.1 GCF_016031635.1 Bradyrhizobium diversitatis | reverse complement strand
CGAATCTTCATCTCTGGCCAGAAGCGCGGCGTCTTCGGTGTCATCAAGCGCGAGCTGCGCCGCCGTTCCGCCATCGAACCCATCATCGGACACCTGAAGACCGATGGCCACCTCGGCCGCTGCTACCTCAAAGGCCGCGCCGGCGATGCGGCCAACGTCATCCTCTCAGCCGTCGGCCACAACTTCCGCCGCATCCTCGCCTGGATCAGAGAACTCTTGTGCCTGTTCCTGATCCAGCTCTGGCGCACGCGCGCCTGTCCGGCCCCGCTCAATTCGGCTTCTTAACGGACGACTAGCTCATCGTTCGATTACCGAACGATTGTTCGTATATGTTGGATTTTTAAGCGTCCGATTTGCAATTGTCAAAGACTAGGCTTTGGCGACCTTGGAGGACGACAGATTGCACCTGCACCGTGCGACTCGCGCTGAGCGAGGCATCCGACAAGCAGAATCGTTCGGCCGGTGATCCACAGCTGCCCTCGCGCTTGGTGCGCGTTGCTCCTGACTTGTCCTCAGCAAAAATGCCGTCGCGCTGCCTTCGCGCCCGAACAGCAGATCATCATCGTCTTGTTCGTCGCCTGTTCCTCCTTGCTGAGAAACTGGGTCGCGATGGTCGGGTATGCCCTCCAGGACGCGCGTCTCGCAGGTGCCGCAGACGCCTTCCATGCAGGAAGAGCTCGCGGCGAGCAGCGGGCTGATGCCGATCCCGCCCGCAATCAGGATCGAATGATCCCCGTGCTCGACGAGCGCGAAGTTGTTGCGCGGACCGGACGCGGTGACCGTATCCCGCACGGATCTGGTCGTGAATGAAAGTGGAGCCGCCGCGACTTGCCGTATCCTTGTTGACCGCAACCGCGTAACGATGCCGCTCGCGCTGGTCGTTCAGCAGCGAGTAGGAGCGGATGAGGACGTTCGTCAGGTGCAGATCGATGTGAGCGCCAGGGTGGGAGCTCAGCACCGTCAGGCGCTCAGGGCTCTTCTTGCCATAGGCCGCGCCGGTCTGGCCTTCGACTTCCGGCTCCATCAGGCGCTGGGCAGCAAGGCCAATCATCTCGCGCAACAGATCGGCGCCAGGAGTCTTCTCCACGAACGTGAACGTGCGAAGCTTCATCATCTCATCGGTCAGCGGTGGTTCCTCGAATCAGGTTGGTGTCAGCAACCCGACCCTACCGGCGAACTGCCGGCGACCACCGCAAAGCCGCCCGCCCGCTACGGCGCTGTTGAAGGCGCATGTCCGGGCGGCTTTGCTCTACCGAGCTACACCACCTCCGGGGACGCGACTGCTTGGCTGGGGCGGGAGGGATCGAACCTCCGAATGGCGGAATCAAAATCCGCTGCCTTACCGCTTGGCTACGCCCCACCAGGCGACTGACGGAATGGCGGAAGATCGGGCTACCGCGAATTCTCTCCAGTCGCAGCCGGTCTATAGGGAGCGGGGCAGCATTTCAACCGTCTGGAGGGGCAAAATACCGCAGCCCGGGATCGGCCGCGCTTGATGCTCTATGACCCGCATCGGCTCCGTTTCCGGCCGGCCTCTGCCCACCTCTCGACCATTGAGACTGCCTCCGTTTCGTGAGAATACGGCGTCAATATTTGTCCCCCCGGGAGTGAGCCATGACCTACCGCGCGCCGATTTCTGACATGCTGCTGTCGCTCAACCATGGCGCGGGCCTCAAGGCCGCCGTGGAGGCCGGCCATTATGGCGATTTCGATGCCGATCTCGCGGCCGCCGTGCTGGAGGAAGCCGGCAAGTTCGCATCCGACGTGCTGGCGCCGCTCAACAAGATCGGCGACGAACACGGCATCAAGCTCAGCGACGGCAAGGTCACGACCGCACCCGGCTGGCCGGACGCCTACAAGCGCTGGACCGAGGGCGGCTGGAACGCTGTGTCCGGCCCGGAAGATTTTGGCGGCCAGGGCCTGCCGCTCGCGATCAACGCCGCCTGCACGGAGATCTGGAGCGCCGCCAACGTCGCCTTCGGCCTCTGCCCGCTGCTGACAGCCTCGGCGATCGAGGCGCTGGACGCGCATGGCAGCGCCGAGTTGAAGAAGATCTATCTCGAAAAGCTCGTCTCCGGCGAATGGACCGGCACGATGCAGCTGACCGAGCCGCAGGCCGGCTCCGACGTCGGCGCGCTGCGCACCCGCGCCGAAAGGCAGGCCGACGGCACCTATCGCATCAAGGGGACCAAGATCTTCATCACCTATGGCGAGCACGACATGACCGACAACATCGTGCATTTCGTGCTGGCGCGTCTGCCGGATGCGCCCGCCGGCACCAAGGGCATCTCGCTCTTTCTCGTCCCCAAGTTCATGGTGAATGCGGACGGCTCGCTGGGTCAGCGCAACGACATCTACGCCTCCGGCGTCGAGCACAAGCTCGGCATGCACGCCTCCCCGACCTGCACCATGACCATGGGCGATCATGGCGGCGCGATCGGCTTTCTCATCGGCGAAGAGAACCAGGGCATGCGCTGCATGTTCACGATGATGAACCAGGCCCGCCTCGGCGTCGGCCTGGAGGGCGTCGGCGTTGCCGACCGCGCCTACCAGCAGGCCTTGTCGTATGCGCAGGAGCGCAAGCAGGGCCGCGCGGTCGGCAAGAAGGGCGAAGGCTCCGATGCGATCTTCGTGCATCCCGATGTCAAGCGCATGCTGATGCGGATGCGGGCACAGACCGCGGCCGCGCGCACCATCTGCTATGCGACCGCCGTCGCGATCGACGTCTCGACGCGCGCCAAGGACCCGAAGGTGCGCACTGAAGCGGCCGCACGCGCGGCGCTGCTCACGCCGATGGCCAAGGCCTATTCCACCGACATCGGCAACGAGGTCGCCTATCTCGGTGTGCAGGTGCATGGCGGCATGGGCTTCATCGAGGAGACCGGCGCGGCTCAGCACTACCGCGATGCCCGCATCACCGCGATCTACGAGGGCACCAACGGCATCCAGGCGATCGATCTCGTCACGCGCAAGCTCGCAGCCAATGGCGGCGCGTCGGTGTGGGCGCTGCTCGACGAGCTCGCAGCGACCATCAGCCAGGTCGAAGCCTCCAACGATCCCGGCTTCGGCACCACGGGTGCAAAGCTGCGCGAGGCGCTCGACGCCTTGAGGCGCACCAGCAAATGGCTCCTGGAGCGCGTTGCCTCCGCACCGAACGACGCGCTCGCCGGCGCGACGCCCTATTTGCAGCAGTTCGGCGCCACGCTCGGCGGCTGCCTGCTCGCCTCCGAGGCGCTCGCCGCCAAGGCCGACGGCAACGCGGACGCTGCGCGCTACGTCGCGCTGGCGCGCTTCTTTGCCGAGAACATCACGGTGCAGGCGGGAGCGCTCGAGCGCACGGTGACAGCAAGCGCAGAGTCGGTCGCGGCGGCGGATGCGGTGCTGCTGGGGTAAGTCGGATCGGCTCGCCACGACCTCGAATACCTTGCGCGAGCCTTCCCCTTAGTCTGGCCTTGGCTTGCGGAGATTCAGGCTGCGCTCTTTCCCGGCCGCCACAGCACGATGCCCGTCGCGATGAGATCGAGCACGACGCACAGCGCGAACGCCGTGGTGTAATTGCCCGTCAAGCTCCGCACGACGCCAACGATGCCCGGGCCAAAGGCGCTGACGATGCCGCTGATCGATGTGCCCAACCCCATCGCGGCGGCGAAGGCGGTAGAGCCGATCTCGCGCTGGATGATCAAGGGCGGGAACGTGATCATGTTGCCGATCGAGAAGCCGTAGACGGCGCAGCAGGCCAGCAGTACGGTCGGATTCGTGCTTTGGAGAAGCACGAACAACGCCGCCGCCTGGCTCGTCATCGACGCAGCGCAGGCGAGACGCGGATCGAGCCGGTCGACGAACAGGCCAAGCGACAGGCGCCCGACCACCGCCATCGCCGCCATGATGGTGACCGCGAGCCCTGCCGCGGAGCGGCCGATCAGCGGTTCGAGAAACGTCACCTGGTGGATGATGAAGCCCATCTGCGCCAGCAGCGCCATCGCGATCGGAAGCACCATGGTCCAGAACGCCGCGTTGGCGAGCAGCGCCTTGCGGGAATGGCCTCGCGCGGCCGCGCCGGCAGCGGTCCGGCCTCCGTCCGATGCCGGTGACATCCGGGCCGGCCAGCCGATGAAGGTCACGACCACCGGCAACAGCAGCACCATCATCGCGAGCGTGGCCGCCAACATGGCGGAACGGAAGCCGATGCTGCCGGTCAGCGACAGCAGCAGCGGGACGAGGATGATGCCGCCGCAGGTCGCGCCGTTGAAGGCAAGGCTGAGCGCGAGCCCGCGGCGTCGCTCGAACCAGGAATTGAGCACGGTCGCGATCACCACGGTCCCCATGCCGGTCCAGCCGACCGACATCAGCGCATAGGCGAGATAGAGCTGCCAAGGCGTCTGCATCAACGCCAGCAGCACGGTCGAAGCGCCGAGCGCCGTCAGGCCGCTCAGGATCAGCGAGCGCAGCCCGATGCGCTCGAGCAGATCGTCGGTGAAGATGACGAGGACGGAGCTCAGGAGAAAGGAGAAGGTACTTGCCGCGGAGACCAGCGTGCCCGGCCAGCCGTGGGCGCGCTGAAGCTCGGCAAGATAGACACCTTGGCCGTAGAGACCGAAGCCGAACATGAAGAAGGCCATCAGGAAGCAGGCCAGCACGACACGCCAGCCACGATAGTGCAGCGAGGATTCGTCAATCCGGGTTGCGGCAATCATCAATCGGGCGGTCGGCCATGGAACGGCACGAGATCATGCACCACAACCAAAGGTTATTCAAATGAAACGTTGTAGCTAATTGTTGCGACACGTGACGGCAGCGGGTACCATGCATGAGAATTGTGGGACGCCCGCGTCGAAAAGGTTGAGCGGCGCATTGGCACGCCTGCGAGATGATGTGGGCTGATGCTTCGCAAAGACCCGCGAGCGTCGCGGCGCACGATATCCGCGGCATGATCATCCCCGGCGGCTCCGGCGTCTGCACGGCCGACATCAAGGATTTCATACGTGTCGACACGCGTGTTCACGACAAAGCATCGTGAAATCTTCGCGCGCGGCGTCTAGTCTTGTCCCATGCGATACGTCTTTCTGATCCTGACCATCCTCGCCGCCGTCCCTGCTTCGGCGCAGCCCGCCGCTCCGGTCGAGCTGCGCGTGCTCGCGATCAACGATTTCCACGGCAATCTGCGCCCGCCACCGGGCGGCATCCGCATCAATGACCCTGAGGACAAGACCAAGAAGGTAATGGTGGCGGCCGGCGGCGCCGAGTACATGGCGACGCTGGTGAAGCAGCTGCGCGAGGGGCGCAACAACACCATCTTCGTCGCCGCCGGCGATCTGATCGGCGCAAGCCCCTTCCTGTCGGCGATGTTCCACGACGAGCCCTCGATCGAGTCGCTCTCGATGATGGGCCTTGCGATCAGCTCGGTCGGCAATCACGAATTCGATGAGGGCAAGACCGAGCTCCTGCGCATGCAGAACGGCGGCTGCCATCCGGTCGACGGCTGCCAGGGACCGCATTCCTTCACAGGCGCCAAGTTCCGTTACCTCGCGGCGTCCACGGTCGAGACCGCAACCGGCAAGAGCGTGCTGCCGCCCTACGAGATCCGGGAATTCGACGGCATCCCCGTCGCCTTCATCGGGCTGACCTTGAAGGAGACCGCGGGCATCGTCTCGCCAGCGGGCATTGCCGGGCTCGAATTCCGCGACGAGGCCGAGACGGTGAACGCGCTGGTGCCGCAGCTGAAAGCGCGCGGCGTCGAAGCGATCGTGGTGTTGATCCACCAGGGCGGCGAGCCCGCCGGCGACTACAACGAATGCCCTGCCATCGCGGGGCCGATCGTCGACATCGTCAAGAAATTCGATCGTGCCGTCGACGTCGTCGTCAGCGGCCACACCCACCGCGCCTATGTCTGCGATATCGACGGGCGGCTCGTCACCAGCGGCGACAAATACGGCACGCTGGTCACCGCGATCGACCTCAAGCTCGATCCCGCAACGCGCGACATCGTCAGTGCCGAAGCCGAAAATGTGATCGTCGCCAACGCTTCGCTGGCCAAGGATCCCGAGCAGACCGCATTGATCGACGCCTACGACAAGCTCTCCGCGCCGATCGCCAATCGGCCGGCCGGTTCGGTGACGCAGACGCTGTCGCGCGTGCCGAACGAGGCCGGCGAGAGCGCGCTTGGCGATATCATTGCCGACGCGCAATTGCTCGCAACCCGCGACGCGAAAGATGGCAGCGCTGTCATCGCGCTCACCAATCCCGGCGGCATCCGCACCGACATCGTTCCGAAGGAGAATGGCGCGATCACGTTCGGCGATGTCTTCGCCAGCCAGCCGTTCCGCAACCGCCTCGTCACCATGACGCTGACGGGCAGCCAGCTCAAGGACTTGCTCGAGCAGCAATGGCTGGACCCGAAGCGGCCACGGATTCTCCAGGTGTCGAACGGGTTCAGCTATACTTGGGACGCATCGAAGCCATTCGGCGAGCGCGTCGGCCTCGAGAAGATCACGCTCAACGGCAGGCCGGTCGAACCTGGAAGCGGCTACCGCGTCACGCTCAACGATTACCTCGCCGTCGGCGGGGACGGGTTTACCGTCGCCAAACAGGGCACGGCGCCGCAATATGGCGGCTACGATGCGGACGCGCTGTTCGCGTTCTTCCGGGCACACGGCCCGATCGGTCCGCTGCCGCCGATCCGCATCCTGCGCGTGAATTGATCCGGATCAAACCGCCGGCGCTTTGCCATTCCCGGCCAAGCGCTTAGATTGGGTTTTGCATTGCGTTTTGGCGCTGGATGCGCCAACGACGTCAAAAGTCCGCATCCCATGAGGCCGACCTGATGAGCACGCTTCTCCTTTCCCACAAGGCCTGCCTCGACCATGTCACGCCGCCGGGACACCCTGAGAGGCCGGATCGTCTGCGCGCGGTGGAAGAAGCGCTGTCGCATGAGCGTTTCCAGTTCCTGGTGCGCGAGGAGGCGCCGGAGGGCGATCTCGATCTCGTCACGCTGTGCCACAACGAGCATTACGTCACCGAGCTGCGCCACATCGCCCCGTCCAGCGGACAGATCTATATCGACGGCGATACCTCGATGTCACCGGGCACGTGGGAAGCCGTGATGCGCGGCGTCGGCGGCGCAGTCGCGGCGACCGAGGCGGTGATGGCGGGCGAGCACCGCAACGCATTCGTCGCGATCCGCCCACCCGGTCATCACGCCGAGATTGGCAAGCCGATGGGCTTCTGCTTCTTCGACAACGTCGCCATCGCGGCGCGCCACGCGCAGCGCAAATACGGCATCAAGCGCGCGGCCATCGTCGACTTCGACGTGCATCACGGTAACGGCACGCAGGACATCTTCTGGTCGGACCCGACCGTGATGTACTGCTCGACGCACCAGATGCCGCTATTTCCAGGCACCGGCGCCAAGAGCGAGCGCGGCGATCACGACACTATCGTCAACGCGCCTCTCGCTTCCGAAGACGGCGGGCCGGAATTCCGCTCCGCGTTCGAGAACCTGATCCTGCCGCAGCTCGAAAAATTCAGCCCCGAGCTGGTGGTCATCTCCGCCGGCTTCGACGCGCATTACCGCGACCCGCTGGCCTCGCTGAACCTGCGCGCCGAGGATTATGCCTGGGTGACGCGCAAGCTGATGGACCTCGCCGACAGGACCGCAGGCGGCCGCGTTGTCTCGGTGCTCGAGGGCGGCTATGACCTGCAAGGACTGAAAGAATCTGTTACGGCGCATGTCGGCGCCTTGATGGGCGCCTGACGACGCCCGCCACATTAAGCCCGCAAAACCAGCCTTCACTGTAAGGCAAGCGAATCGGGCAATCGGAAACGGATATGGCCGAAAATACTCAAGTCGACGTCTCCCGGCTCACCTTCGAGCGCGCGATCGAGGAACTCGAAACGATCGTGAAGCGGCTCGAAGACGGCAAGGTCCCGCTCGAAGAATCCGTGACGATCTATGAACGCGGCGAGGCCCTGAAGAGGCGCTGCGAAGAGTTGCTGCGTCAGGCCGAGGCGCGCGTCGACAAGATCACCACCGATGCCAGCGGCCAGGCCACCGGCACTGCGCCGCTCGACGTCCAGTAAGTCCGCGGGGAACTTTCCCGGCTCGGTCGCCTGAGGACCGGCGCCCCGCAAAATGTCTTCGCGGGGCGTGGTTCCTGTGTCGCTTTCATGATCGCACGGCTGTTTCCACCGAACTCCGCAGTTTCGGGCGGGTGGGCCAATACCAAACCCGTTCGAGATTCGGCCGCTGAGGGCAAAAAGGCTCTCATTCAGGCAAAAAAGCATGCCGCGGAACCGAGCAAGGCCGGAACCCCTCATCCCGGGCCAAGGTTAACCAATCCGGCCCGCAAGTTGCACCTGCATACCACTCATCGGTGCGGCGGGTTGGCTTTGGCCCAAGCTTTGGTGTAAAGCTGCGCGGAGTGTGGCTTTTTGCAAGCCTTGCGTGGGCACCGATTGCCGACGACAAGCGCTTCAAACTGCTAATGAAATTGGCTTGGGACGGACGAAGCCGATCTGAGTGACAGGGATCACAGAGACTGAACCGGAGCGCACTTAAGCTTACCTAAGCTTGAAGACGGGGGCCTTGCCCCATGCAGGTGGCTCCGACGGTTTGAGGACTCGCGCTGCGCCGATATTGTGCAAACCCATCGCGCACCGGAATGACCTTCGGGCGCTGACAAATTGGAAATCGCCGTGAACGCATACAGTAAGACGCCGCTTCTCGACACCATCCGGACGCCGGAAGACCTGCGCAAGCTCAAGGTCGAGCAGGTTCGCCAGGTCGCCGACGAGCTGCGGCAGGAGACCATCGATGCCGTCTCGGTGACCGGCGGTCATTTCGGCGCGGGCCTCGGCGTGGTCGAGCTCACCACCGCGATCCATTACGTCTTCGACACGCCGCGCGACCGGCTGATCTGGGACGTCGGCCACCAGGCCTATCCGCACAAGATCCTCACCGGCCGGCGCGACCGCATCCGCACGCTGCGCACCGGCGGCGGCCTGTCCGGCTTCACCAAGCGCAGCGAAAGCGACTACGATCCGTTCGGCGCGGCGCATTCCTCGACCTCGATCTCCGCCGGCCTCGGCATGGCCGTGGCGCGCGACCTCTCCGGCGGCACCAACAACGTTATCGCCGTGATTGGTGACGGCGCGATGTCGGCCGGCATGGCTTATGAGGCCATGAACAATGCGGGTGCGATGAACTCGCGCCTGATCGTCATCCTCAACGACAACGACATGTCGATCGCCCCGCCGGTCGGCGCCATGAGCGCCTATCTGTCGCGGCTCTATTCCGGCAAGACCTATCGCACGCTGCGCGATGCGGCCAAGCAGATCAACAAGCGTCTGCCCAAGATCCTCGCCAACCGCGCCAACCGCGTCGAGGAATATTCCCGCGGCTTCATGATGGACGGCGGCACGCTGTTCGAGGAGCTCGGCTTCTATTATGTCGGCCCGATCGACGGCCACAACCTCGACCATCTTCTGCCGGTGCTCAAGAACGTCCGCGACATGGAAGAAGGCCCGATCCTGGTCCACGTCGTGACGCAGAAGGGCAAGGGCTACGGCCCGGCGGAAGCTTCCGCCGACAAGTACCACGCCGTCGTGAAGTTCGACGTCGCGACCGGCACCCAGGCCAAGGCCAAGCCGAATGCGCCGGCCTACCAGAACGTGTTCGGCCAGAGCCTCGTCAAGGAAGCGCAGAAGGACGACAAGATCGTCGCCATCACCGCGGCGATGCCGTCGGGCACCGGCGTCGACATCTTCAACAAGGCCTTCCCCGACCGCACCTTCGACGTCGGCATTGCCGAGCAGCACGCGGTGACCTTTGCCGCCGGCCTTGCGACCGAAGGCTACAAGCCGTTCTGCGCGATCTACTCGACCTTCCTGCAGCGCGGCTACGACCAGATCGTGCACGACGTCGCGATCCAGAGCCTGCCCGTCCGCTTCGCGATCGACCGCGCCGGCCTCGTCGGCGCCGACGGTGCGACCCATGCCGGCTCGTTCGACAACGCCTATCTCGGCTGCCTGCCCAACATGGTGATCATGGCCGCGGCGGATGAGGCCGAGCTCGTGCACATGGTGGCGACTCAGGTCGCGATCGACGACCGTCCGAGCTCGCTGCGCTATCCGCGCGGCGAAGGCCGCGGCGTCGAGATGCCCGACGTCGGCGTTCCGCTCGAGATCGGCAAGGGCCGCGTGATCCGTCAGGGCAGCAAGATCGCCCTGCTCTCCTTCGGCACGCGCCTCGCCGAATGCGAGAAGGCCGCCGACGAGCTTGCCGCCCACGGCCTCTCGACCACGATCGCAGATGCTCGCTTCATGAAGCCGCTGGATACCGAGCTGGTGCTCAAGCTCGCGCGCGACCATGAGATCCTGATCACGATCGAAGAAGGCTCGGTCGGCGGCTTCGGCTCGCATGTCGCGCAGTTCCTGACCGACCAGGGCGCGCTCGACACCGGCATGATCAAGTTCCGCACGATGGTGCTGCCCGACGTGTTCCAGGATCACGACACCCCGGCCGCGATGTACGCCCGCGCCGGCCTCGACGCCAAGGGTATTGTTGCCAAAGTGTTCGAAGCGCTCGGCAAGGACGTGAAGACCGAGACGGTCAAGCTGGCTTGAGCTGGTTCACCTCTCTCGCTTGCTTGCGGGAGAGGTCGACGCGAAGCGTCGGGTGAGGGCTTTCGCCTCTTGGGGGTTCTCGCTTGCGGAGACACCCTCTCCCCAACTCTCCCCCGCAGGCGGGGGAGAGAGCAGACTGCAGGCTGCTGCTTGCACCTCGACCCAAATTTTCCGGTACTCACGCCATGAATATCTATCTGGCAGGCCCCGACGTATTCCTGTCGGATGCCGTCGAGATCGGTCGGCAGAAGGTTGCGATCTGTGCCGCTCATGGCCTCACCGGGCTCTACCCCCTCGACAACGCGATCGACCTCACCGCGCGCGATGCCTCGCGGCAGATTTTCTGTGGCAACGAGGCGATGATGGACGCGGCCGATGCCATCATCGCCAATCTCACGCCGTTCCGCGGCGCCGGCGCCGATCCCGGCACCGTCTATGAGCTTGGCTACATGGCCGGGCGCGGCAAGTTTTGTCTCGCCTATTCCAACGATGGCGCCGCCTATGCCGACCGCGTCTCGCGCTTCATGGAGGTCACCTCCGAAGAGGGACGGCTGGTCGATGCACAGGGGCTGATAGTCGAGGACTTTGGCCTCGTCGACAACCTCATGATGATCCATGCGCTGGAGCTGCGCGGCTGCCCGCTGGTAACACCGGCCAAGATGCCAATCGACGTCTGGCACGACCTCGCCGCGTTCGAGGCTTGCGTCCGGATGGCGGCCGCGCGATTGATCGCTACATAAGCTCTTCAGTCGTCCTTCGGAGTTTCGATGCCCCCTCCCCGCAAGCGCGCGGATGTCCTGCTGGTCGAGCGCGGCCTGTTCGAGAGCCGGGCTCGGGCGCGCGCGGCGATCGAGGCCGGCCTCGTCACGGCCGACGACAAGCAGGTTTCAAAGCCGTCGGAGACGATCTCCGAGGACGCGATGATCCAGGCCGAGCCGGCATATCCCTACGTCTCCCGCGGCGGTGTCAAGCTCGCCGGGGCGCTGGAGCGCTACCCGATCGAAATCGAGGACCATGTCTGCCTCGACGTCGGCGCCTCCACCGGCGGCTTCACCGAGGTACTGCTGGCGAACGGTGCGAGCCTGGTGTTCGCGATCGATGTCGGCAGCAGCCAGCTGCATCCCTCGCTGCGCGATCATCCCAGGATCGTGTCGATGGAAGAGACCGATATCCGCAGCTATGAGGGCAAGCGCCTGCCGGCGCGGCCCGATGTCGTCGTGATCGACGTCAGCTTCATCTCGCTCAAGACGGTGCTGCCGGTGGCGCTGTCGCTGGCGGCCGCGCCGATGAGCCTGCTGGCGCTGATCAAGCCGCAATTCGAGGCGGACCGGAAGCACAACAAGAAAGGGATCGTCCGCGACGCCGCCGTGCACCAGGAGGTCTGCGCCGATATCGCGGCCTTCGCCGCTTCGCTCGGCTGCACCAACATCGAGATATTCCCCTCGCCGATCACCGGCGGCGACGGCAACATCGAATTCTTCCTGGGCGCGCGCCGTGGTTGAGCGCATCAAGATCGATCATGTCGGCCATCGCGGCGACGGCGTCTGCCTCGACGCCGGCGAAGCCATCTATGTGCCCTATACGCTCGGCGGCGAAACCGTCGAGGTCGATCACGTCTTGGGCCACCATCCCGACCGCCGCAAGCTGCTCGCGGTGGAGGTCGCAAGCCCTGAACGCATCGAGCCGTTCTGCCCGCATTTCGGCGTCTGCGGCGGCTGCGCCATCCAGCATTGGGCGACTGAGCCGTATCGCGCCTGGAAACGCAACATCGTGGTGGAAACGCTGGCGCAGGCCGGCATTGATTGCGAGGTGGCGCCGCTGGTCGACGCCCATGGCGCGGGCCGCCGCCGTATCACCCTGCACGGCCGGTTCGGCACGCATGACATCCTCAAGGTCGGGTTCTCCGCCACGAGCTCGCACGACGTCATCCCGATCCATCGCTGCCCCATCCTCGATCCCGGACTCGACGGCGCACTCGACGCGGCCTGGGCGCTGGCCGAGCCGCTGACGTCCAGGATGCCGGTGACGAAGCCGCTCGACATCCAGGTCACGGCCACCGCCAACGGCCTCGATGTCGACGTGCGCGGCTCCGGCCCGCTGCCGACCCCGCTGGTGACGGCGCTGTCGCGTGTCGCCGAGCAGCATCGCCTGGCGCGACTGACGCGGCACGGCGAATTGGTGCTGCAGCGCCTGCCGCCGACGGTGAAGATGGGCCGCGCGGAGGTGACGCTGCCGCCGGGCTCGTTCCTGCAGGCGACGTTGGCGGGCGAAGAGGCGCTCGCCGCACTGGTCGCCGAGCGCGTCGGCAAGGCCAAGGAGGTCGCCGATCTCTTCTGCGGCGTCGGCCCGTTCGCCCTGCGGCTTGCCGAGAAGGCCCGCGTCACGGCCTATGACAGCGACGCCGGCGCCGTCGCGGCCCTCGCGAAGGCCGCGCGCACACCGGGCCTGAAGCCGATCAAGGCCGACCCGCGCGATCTGTTCCGCCGCCCGCTGGTGCCGCCGGAGCTGCGCGACTTCGACGCGGTGGTGTTCGACCCGCCGCGCCAAGGCGCGCAGGCGCAGGCACTGAAGCTCGCCGCAAGCAAGGTGCCCGTCGTGATCGCAGTGTCCTGCAACGCCGCGACCTTCGCCCGCGACGCGCGGCTGCTGGTCGACGGCGGCTACCGGCTGGAGGCGGTGGTGCCGGTCGATCAGTTCCGCCACACGCCGCATGTCGAGCTGGTGGCGCGGTTTGCGCGATAGGCTGCGAAATCCCCATCGAGCCGACAACCTTGATACCGGTCAATCGCTCTGCCCTCCGCTGCCGCTAAAAGCGTTCCGTGCCGTGAGACGCGGAGCGGACGTTCGTGCTCGACCGACGACAATTCATCGCGACTTCGCTGGGGCTGTCCGCGGCGGCCATCACCAGCCCCTCTGCCGCAGCGGCGGCGAACACCTATGACGAGACGGTAAAGTCGTCACGGGCTCCGCTGCAAGCCGTGCCGCGGGATCGCGAACTCGTGCGCTTTGCCACCCTCGCAGCCAACAGCCACAACACCCAGCCGTGGATCTTCTCGGTCCGCAGCAACGTCATCGCGATTGCGCCTGACTTCAAGCGCCGCTGTCCCGCCGTCGATCCGGACGATCATCATCTCTTCGTCAGTCTCGGCTGTGCCGCCGAAAATCTCATCCTCGCCGCGTCCACGCTGGGCTGGCACGCCGATGCCGCCGTCGACGGCAACCGCATCGTGATCACGCTCGAGGAGGCCCCGCAGAGCACATCGGCACTGGCGGCCGCGATTCCGATCAGGCAATGCACCCGCGCAGCGTTCGACGGCAGGCCGGCCGCACCCGAGACATTGCGTCGGCTCGAGGAGGCCTGTCGCGAATCGAACGTCGCTGCGATCCTGATGACCGAACGCACCGCGATCGCCGGGGTCACCGACTACGTGCTCGAAGGCAACTCGGCGCAGATGCGCGACAAGGCCTTCATGCGCGAGCTCGTCAGCTGGATTCGCTTCAACGAGGCGGAGGCACTCGCAACCATGGACGGGCTGTTCTCGCCCGCGTCCGGAAACCCCTCGCTGCCCTCGTGGGTGGCGCGGCCGCTTCTCAAGCTCTTCTTCACCGAGAGCGGGGAGAATAAGAAATACCGCGAAGAACTCGACAGCTCTGCGGGCGTCGTCGTGCTCGCTGCCGATCGCAGCGACAAGTCGCACTGGATCGCGGTCGGACGCGCCTGCCAGCGCTTCGGATTGCAGGCGACCGCGCTCGGACTCAAATATTCCTTCATCAACCAGCCGGTCGAGGTGGCGGCGCTGAGGCAGCAATTCGGGGCCTCACTCGGCCTCGGCGAACGGCATCCCGATATCGTGATGCGTTTCGGAACCGGTCCAGACCTGCCGAAATCGCTGCGGCGTCCGCCGGAGCTGGTGATCCAATCCTAGCGCCGAAGGCCGCCCAGCGCAGGAGACTCGCCGGGCAGCATCGACGAGTTGATGTCACTGTCCATGAGTCCCGATTGCTGCTGGATGAACCCGGCCCCGAACGACAGGCTGAGGTTGGAGGTCGGCTTGAATTCGACACCCGCAAACCCGCCATAGCCGGGCGCAGCGCTGGAGGTGAGCGGCGCCAGCGAGCTGCCGATGCCGTTGCCGAACTTCAGCGTATCGAAACCGGCAAAGAACGTGACGGGCATGCCACCCGCAGTCTTCATGTTATAGCCGAACTGCGTGCTGTCATAAGAGAGCGCGCTGAAATTGCCGATCGCGCCCGCCTGACTGAAGCCGCTCAAACCAAGATTGCCGCGTTGGCTGCCGACGAAGAAACCGTTCGCAGAGCTGGCGCGCCAATCGGCATCGCCGGCATTGAAGCTCGCGAAGTTGCCGTAGCTGTCCGAGCTCTGGCCGGCACTGCCGCCGAGGCCGAAAGGTCCGCCGGGAATCCAATATCTCAGCGGCGCGACTTGCGCATGAACCGGCTCTCCGCCGAGGCAGAGCGCTGCGAGAGCTGCAAGAGCACATGAAAGTGCAGGCTTGAACATTCAGACTACCGTCGACAATTTCGCAAACTATACTCCGCGAACATCATCAATGCCAGCGGAGCGACCGCGTCGGTGTCACGGCTGCAGGTCCCCAGGGAACTGCACCTGATGCCGCACGATCCGTTGCTCACCCGCCTGACATCCGTTCTTGCCGACGTACCGGGTGTTCACGCCGTCGTGCTCGGCGGCTCACGCGCGCGGGGCAGCGCGCATCCCTCGTCCGACTACGACATCGGGCTGTATTGTTCGAGCGCGGCCCCGCTCGATACGGATCGGCTCCTGACCGTCGTGGCGGAAATCGCCGACGATCCCGGCACTGCGACCGTAACGAGATATGGCGAATGGGGGCCATGGATCATCGGCGGCGCATGGCTGTCGGTCGAGGGACAAAAGGTCGATCTGCTCTACCGTCACGCCGACGATGTCGAGAGAGTCATGATGGACTGCCGAAACGGTACAGTCCTCATGGCCTACCAGCCCGGCCATCCACACGGCTTCTGCTCGGCAATCTGGATGGGCGAGATCGCATATTGTCAGCCTCTGCACGATCCGAAGGGCCTGATCGCGCGGCTCAAAGCAATCGCGCTCCCCTATCCGGAGGATCTGGGCCGCGCCTTGTTGCGGCGCTTTCAGTGGGAAATCCTGTTCAGCATCGACAATGCGGAACTTGCGACAGCTCGCGACGAGCGGACCCACGTCGCGGGCTGCGTCTACAGAGCGCTCGCGTGCATCGCGCAGGTGCTGTTTGCATTGAACCGTCGATATCTCATCAACGAAAAGGGCGCACTCATCGAGACGGCCGGCTTGCCCCTCACGATTCCCCGTCTGGTGGAACAGTCCGACGAAATCTGGCGGCTGATCGGGGATGGCGATTTGGCGCAGGCTTGTGCGATCCTGCGGCAGGTCGATCAGCAATTGAAGGCGCTGACACGATCCGGCGGGACGCCGCTGTGAACGGCTATGCCGTCTTGTCGACGGATGACGACGAATCCGCCGGCGGATATTTCGTCACCGGCACCATGAAGGATTTGGTGCCGACCTGATAGATGACCTTGCCGTTCTGTCCGTCATCGGTCGCGATCTGCGTCTGTCCGAACATGATGACGTTCTTGTAGACGATGCCAGTGCCCTGGCGGGTGATGCCGTCGGTGGTGACGCTGACCTGCGCTTCCTTGCCGTTGACGGAGAGCACCTTGAAGCTCGCGCTCTTGCCGTTGTCGCTGGAATAGCCACCCCAGCTTCCCATGAGACGGCTGTCGGAAGCCGGCGGCTCCTGCTTCTCGAGATTCGCGGTCTGCTTGCCAGCGCCGCCCACCGAGAACAGCAGCACCATGCTCTTCCCATCCTTGGTGCCGACCGTGACTCCGCCAAAGGTGATGAGCGTGCCGTTGACCTCGCCAAAGCCGCGTTCGGTGCGACCGTTATGGGTGTACTCGACCTGCGCCCGGGCGCCCCGGATGTTCACAACCTTGAAGCCGACCGGCTGGTTGTTGCCCACCCAATTGCCCTTCCAGTCACCGACCAGAGCACTCTGGCGATACATCCGCTCGTTGGCGGGCGAAATCTGGTTGGTGCTCGACGTGACGATGGCCATGGCTTGCTCAAAGGCAGGTTGGAAAACCCGCTTTCGTTCGCTCCAGCAATGCCGGGATGCCGGCTGGAAACAGAAGGAAACAGTCTGATTAGGGCCATGCACCGGTTAACGGGCAGTTAAATTCAACTGCCGGTTGGGATGGGCAAAAGGTCTCAGCCGGGACGTTAACGTCCCCAGCGGTCCGACCAGATCTTCTCGCCAATCAGGCAGTTGACGCGCGGCTCCTTGTCGGCAACGCGCATCACGGGGCGCTCGGGCGTGCGGCCGGCGACTTCCATCAGCAGCTTGGTGCGGATCGCTTCCTTGAACTTGTCGCGATCCTTGATCGTGATGACGAAAGAGCCGGGACCTCCGATGACGCAGTCCTCATAGTATAAATCGAGATTGTCGATATCCATGGTCGAATAGGACGGCTCCTTGACCATGATCGGCAGGCCGTTGATGACGATGCCCTTCTCCAGGGCAGCATCGCGCGCCACCGTGACCGGGCCGCCATTGTTGTTGGGACCGTCGCCGGAAATGTCGATGACGCGGCGCAAGCCCCGATAGGGATCCTCGTCGAACAGCGGCATCGCGAACGTGATCGCACCGGAGATCGATGTGCGCGAGGCGCGCCGGATCGGCGTTTTCATGATCTCGGCGGCAACTGCGTCCGCCGTCTCCGGTCCGTCGACCAGGCGCCAGGGGATGATCATCTTCTGGTCGCTGGAGGCGGCCCACTCGAAATAGGTCACTGCGATCCGGCCGTTCGGACCTAACTTCAGCGCCTGCAGGAACTCCTTCGACTGGATTGCCTGCGCATAGCCCTCGCGCTGGACCGCGAGCTCGTCCATGTCCATGGAGTAGGACACGTCGACCGCGAGGATCAATTCGACGTCGACCGTCTGCGCGTCCTTGTCGGCCGCCAGCCGTTGCGATTGAGATCGACTGCCGGGCGATTCGAATTTGGGTCCCGGTGCCGCGATGCTCGCGACGTCCCCTCCGGCAAGCATGCCGGCCACCAGCACAGCCCCGATCGAGAACAGCAAACGCATCGCAGTCTCCCGTCGTATGACGCGATGGTGACATGCAATTGCCTTGCCGCAAAGGCCGAAGATCGCTTGTGCTTCACATTCGAGTTAAGAACTTGCGTGCCAGCGCGAAACCGCCGCCGTGTCGCCGCGCTTGCGTCACCGGAAGACGCGCGATTACAGGATTCATCAATCCGGGGCGGCTCGAAGAGCCGAAGCCGTAATGGCGAGATTCTCAGGCGTGCAAGGGCGCGCCGGAGTTCTCGCTTCGCGAGCCCCTGGAATGGCGGCGGCGAGCCTGGAGTGCACGCCGCGCCTACTTGTCCGGCACGATTTCCATGCTAGGGTTGGTCGCACAGATGGGGATGGAGTCCCCCGACAACCGCCCGGCGGTCGATGACCGTGCTTGGCTGATGACTCCTGCTCGAGGAGAGGCAATCTCAAGGCCTCTGCCTTTGGCGGGAGCATGGACATACCCGCCGATGGCGGGTTTTTTGTTGCCTTGTAACGAAGGCCAGCCGGAGAAGGCCAGGAGAAGACGACGACGTGACGATGCCGACACCGAATGCTGCGCGCACGATGCTGCCCAGAGGAATCTGGGTGCTCGGCTTCGTCTCGATGCTGATGGACATCTCCTCCGAGATGATCCATGCGCTGCTGCCGATCTATCTCGTCACCGTGCTCGGCGCCTCCACGCTCACCGTCGGGTTCATCGAGGGTATTGCGGAGGCTACCGCCTCGATCACGAAGATCTTCTCCGGTGCGCTGTCGGACTGGCTCGGCCGCCGCAAGCTGCTCGCCGCCCTCGGCTACGGGCTGGCCGCCTTCACCAAGCCGCTGTTCCCGCTCGCGCCCAGCGTCGAATGGCTGGTGGCGGCGCGCTTCATCGACCGCGTCGGCAAAGGCATTCGCGGCGCACCGCGCGATGCGCTGATCGCCGACATCGCGCCGGTCGGCCTGCGCGGCGCGAGCTTTGGCCTGCGGCAATCGCTCGACACGATCGGCGCCTTCGTCGGACCGCTCGTGGCGATCGGCCTGATGTGGTGGACGGCGGACAATTTTGCCCTCGTGTTCTGGGTGGCGGTGCTGCCGGCGTTCCTGTCCTTTGGTTTGATCGCCTTCGCGGTGAACGAGCCGGAGCCTGATCCAAGCCGGACACGTGCAAAAAACCCGCTCAATCTCGCCGCCATGCGGCAGCTCGGAGCGGTCTATTGGCGTGTCGTGGCGGTCGGAATCGTCTTCACCCTCGCGCGCTTCAGCGAGGCTTTCCTGATCCTGCGCGCGCAGAACATCGGACTCAATGTGATGTGGGTGCCGGCGGTGCTGGTGCTGATGAACATCGCCTATGCCCTGTCGGCCTATCCGGCCGGCGTGCTGTCGGACCGGATCAACCGGACCGGCCTGCTCGCCCTCGGCCTCGTCTTCCTCGCCGGCGCCGACCTCGCGCTGGCGCTGCTGCCGAATCTGGCCGGCCTTGCGCTCGGGGTCGTGCTATGGGGGCTGCATATGGGATTGACGCAAGGGCTGCTCTCGGCCCTCGTCGCCGACGCTGCGCCAGCGAGCCTGCGCGGCACTGCATTCGGCTATTTCAACCTGTTCACGGGACTTGCCTTGCTGGCCGCGAGCGTGATCGCCGGCGCGCTTTGGGACGCATATGGTCCCCAAGGCACGTTCCTCGCAGGGCTCGGCTTCGCGCTGGTCTCGCTCGTCGGGCTGCTCACGGTCGGCAACGGGCTGGCGGCAAAGGACGGATAGTGCAGGTCACAAACCAGGGAACGAGACGTTGAACATCCAATACATTCTGGCTGTAGCCGCCGGCGGAGCGCTCGGCGCGGTCGTGCGCTACCTCGTTGCAATCGGTTCGGGCCGCGCTTTCGGCACCAACTTTCCTTGGGGCACCCTGATCATCAACGTGACGGGATCATTCCTGATCGGCATTTTCGCCGCGCTGTTCGCGACGAGATGGAACCTGCCGCAGACCGCCCGGATGTTCTTGACGGTGGGGATTTGTGGCGGATACACCACATTCTCGACGTTCTCGCTGGATGCTTGGTATCTGATCGAGCGCGGTCAGACCGTCACCTCGGCCGTCTACATGATTGCATCGGTAGTGCTGTCCGTGGGGGCGCTGATCGCCGCAATGCAGTTTGTTCGCACTCTTCCGTAGGGGCTCAGCGCGACCAGCGCATCCCTGCCCGTCTGCAACGACATGATGGCGGCGCGCCGACCACCTTGGAGAAGCCCGGGCGCCTGCAATATGATCAGAGGGCTGGAGCTCATCAGGGCCGGGTTTCAGGAAACGATGAACGACACCGTCACCAAGCCGAAAACCAGGACAAAGACCAAGGTCGAGCGGCCGCGGCTGCACAAGGTCATCCTGATCAACGACGACTACACGCCGCGCGAATTCGTCACCATGGTGCTGAAGGCCGAATTCCGCATGACGGAGGATCAGGCCTACAAGGTGATGATCACCGCGCACAAGCTGGGTGCCTGCGTCGTCGCGGTGTTCACCAAGGATGTTGCCGAGACCAAGGCGACGCGCGCCACCGACGCCGGCCGCGCCAAGGGCTATCCGCTGCTGTTCACGACCGAGCCGGAGGAGTAGCGGTTCAGCCGGCCTGCACGTGCGCTTCTTCCGCGAGCCCGTAGACGCGCTGCGCCTTGGAAAATCCCGCGATCGGAAACTCGCCGAGCTGGTGCCAATCATGGCGGCAGACATTGGCAAAACCTTCCGAGGCGACGACGGTCCGCCCCAGGCGCCCCGTGATCTTCTCCAGCCTTGCGGCGAGATTGACCGCCGGGCCGATGCAGGTGAAATCAAGACGGTTACCGCCGCCGATATTGCCATAAAGGATGTTGCCGACATGCAACGCGACGCCGAAGCGGAATCGCTCGACGGCCTCGCCGACCGGAAAGGCCAGCGCCTCGACGCTGGCGCGGGACTCGCGCGCGGCCTCCAGCACGCGCGCGCAGACATGGGCGGCATCGCCGACATATTCGTCGATCGGGAACACGGCGAGCAGGCCGTCGCCCATGAATTTCAGCACCTCGCCGCCATGGCCGCGGATCGCGGCGACCTGGCAGTCGAAATATTGGTTGAGGATCTCGACCACCGTCTCGGCCGGCAGCCGGTCCGACAGCGCGGTGAAGCCGCGCAGGTCCGACAGCCAGATCGCGGCCTGCATGGTGTCGTTGTGACCGCGGCGGATCTGGCCGCCGAGGATGCGCGCGCCGGCGCGATTGCCGACATAGGTGTCGAGCAGCATCTCGGCGGTGCGGCGCAGGCTGATGATCTCGCTGATGCGCGCAAGCGGTGCAATGAGAGCTCGGATGGCCGCGATGTCGTCGTCGCTGAAGCCATCGGGACGCTGCGTGATCCAGCTCGTCGCGTGGATGGAGCCATCGAGAAAAGGCACCGGCACCGCGATATAATCGGTCGCGCCTTCTGCGTGCATGTCCCCGAGGAACGGAAATCGCTTGCTGTCGGGGTCGTTTGCGCGTCCCCGGACCTCGATGCCCTGCTCGAACACGACGCGAAGCGGGCTGCGTGCGAACTGGGGCGTCTCCAGAACCTCGAAATCGACGGCACCGATTTCAACTCCCTGGCCCTGCCGCCAGATGAAGTTGCGGCCGAAGACTTCGGGATGCAGCGTGCGGATGAAGATGCCGAACCGCCACAGCGGCAGGCCGGCCGCGACCAGACGCTCGCAGAAATCGGCAATCCCTACCGCCGGCTCCTGGGCCGCCCAGGTGCCGTCGATCAGCCAGTCGCAGATGCGCTGAAGCTCGGAGCTGTTCATGGGCGCATTTGCGAACGAAGTTGCGGAGTCGTCAAGCTGCGCGGTCGGCTAGTACCGCGACATGAACGCTCGCGGCAGGTCTTCACCTCTCCCCAGCGGGGAGAGGTGAAGCAACTACCGTCCCACCTGCCCGCGATCGCGCAGGAAGTGATCCGCCAGCACGCAAGCCATCATGGCCTCGCCGACCGGGACGGCACGGATGCCGACACAAGGATCGTGGCGGCCCTTGGTGAAGATCTCGGTCTCGGCTCCCTGCCGATCGACGGTGAGACGCGGCTGGAGGATCGACGAGGTCGGCTTCACCGCGAAGCGCACCACCACCGGCTGTCCGGTGGAGATACCGCCCAGCACGCCGCCCGCATGGTTGGACAGAAACCGCGTGCCGTCATTGCCGGTGCGCATCTCGTCGGCGTTCTCTTCGCCGGTGAGCTCGGCCGCGCCGAAGCCGGCGCCGATCTCGACGCCCTTCACAGCGTTGATGCTCATCATCGCGGCCGCGAGATCGGAATCGAGCTTGGCATAGATCGGCGCGCCGAGACCTGCCGGCACGCCATCGGCGACGACCTCGATCACCGCGCCGATCGAGGATCCGCTCTTGCGGATGCCGTCGAGATAGGTCTCGAAGAATGCGGCCTTGTCCTTGTCGGGACAGAAGAACGGATTCTTGGCGATCTCGTCCCAGTCCCACTTGTCGCGATCAATCTTGTGCGGGCCGATCTGCACCAAGGCGCCGCGCACCTTCACGTCGGGCAGGACTTTTCGCGCGATCGCGCCGGCGGCAACGCGCATCGCGGTCTCGCGCGCCGAGGAGCGCCCGCCGCCGCGATAGTCGCGCAGACCGTACTTGGCCTCATAAGTGAAGTCGGCATGGCCCGGACGAAACTTGTCCTTGATCTCGGAATAGTCCTTGGAGCGCTGGTCGGTGTTCTCGATCAGGAGTCCGATCGGCGTGCCCGTCGTCACCTGCACGCCGGTCTCCGGATGCGCCATCACGCCGGACAGGATCTTCACCTGATCCGGCTCCTGACGCTGCGTCGTGAAGCGCGACTGGCCCGGCCGCCGGCGATCGAGATCACGCTGGATGTCGGCCTCGGTGAGCGGGATCATGGGCGGGCAGCCATCGACCACGCAGCCGATCGCGACCCCGTGGCTCTCGCCGAAGGTGGTGACGCGGAACATGTGGCCGAAGGTGTTGAAGGACATCGCGGATGCCGCCTAACGCTGACTTGCAACAACTATGTTGAATGTCAACGTGACGTAACGCGATCTGAATTGGGGGTCAAATGGTCCCCACAGCCGTCATGGCCGGGCTTGTCCCGGCCATCCACGGTCTCGGTCACGTCGGGCAAAAAGCGCGTGGATGCCCGGGACAAGCCCGGGCATGACGGCGGAGGATGTGGCGCTGCCGTTAACTGAACTTCTCCAGCCGGCCGTCGCGGAACACGTAGACCGCGCCCTGCTCGATAAAGAGCTCCGCAGCGCTGACAGGGGTCTCGACGCCCAGGGCCACCATCAGGGCCCGGCAGGTGCCGCCATGGGCGACGGCCACCGTATCGACCAGAAGCGACTCGTACCAGTCGAGCATGCGCAACTGCACGGCCGCGTAGGTCTCCCCGCCCGCGGGCGCGACGGTCCATTTGTCGGCGAGGCGACTCGCATAGACATCCGGATCGGAGGCTTCGCTCTCGGCCAGCGTCAGCCCCTCCCAGACGCCATAGCCGATCTCACGCAGGCGATCGTCGAGCGAATAGTCCGAAGCCGACAATCCAAGCGTCTCGCGCGCGAGTTCCATGGTCTGCCGCGCACGGCCGAGCGGGCTCGACACGTAAGGCAGCGCCGCCCTGTCCCTGCCCTCGCGCCTGAACAGATCGGCCAGAATGCCGGCCGCCTGCACGGCCTGGGCCCGGCCACGCGCATTCAGCGGGACGTCCCTGGTGCCCTGGAGTCGCCCGAGCGCGTTCCACTCGGTCTCGCCATGGCGAAGGAAGTAGATCGTGGGCACGGGCATTCCGGCTCAGGGCTAGTCCTTCCCGCCCAGCGAGATGTCCGGCGCATCCGGCCGCTTCATGCCGAGCACATGGTAGCCGGAATCGACGTGATGCACCTCGCCGGTGACGCCGCGCGAGAGGTCGGAGAGGAAGTACAGCGCGCTGCCGCCGACGTCTTCGGTCGAGACGTTGCGCCGCATCGGCGCGTTGTATTCGTTCCACTTCAGGATATAGCGGAAGTCGCCGATGCCGGATGCCGCGAGCGTCTTGATCGGTCCCGCCGAGATGGCGTTGACGCGAATGTTCTTCTCGCCGAGATCGGCGGCGAGATAGCGCACGCTGGCCTCCAGCGCCGCCTTGGCGACGCCCATCACGTTGTAATGCGGCATCCATTTCTCGGCGCCGTAGTAGCTGAGCGTGATGAGCGACCCGCCATCCGTCATCAGCTTCTCGGCGCGCTGCGCCACCGCGGTGAATGAATAGCAGGAGATCAGCATCGACTTCGAAAAATTCTCCTGCGTCGTGTCGACGTAGCGGCCGTCGAGCTGCTCGCCATAGGCGATCGCGTGCACCAGGAAGTCGATCTTGCCCCACTTCTCCTTCAGCACTGCGAAGGCAGCGTCGATGGTCGCGGCATCCGTGACGTCACAATGGCCGAGCACGAGACCGCCGATCTCGGCGGCAAGCGGCTCGACGCGCTTCTTCAGCGCATCGCCCTGATAGGTGAAGGCGAGCTCGGCGCCCGCGGCGTGGCATGCCTTGGCGATGCCCCAGGCGATCGAGCGGTTGTTGGCAACGCCGAGGATCACTCCGCGCTTGCCTTGCATCAGACCTGAATTCTGCGCCATTTTGAACGTCCCGTCGAAGCTCTCGTTGAGGTCTGGAGGTACACCAGCCCTCCCCTGCGGTACAGCCCTAATACGCGGCGTTAACGCTGTTTCGAGTGTCGGAATAGCCGTTCCACTCGGGTGTTATGATCGTTGAGGCGCTCGCGCCGAACGCTAGGACTTCAAGACTGCAATGAACGCGTTTCGCCAGAGTGTGGAAGTCATGATCCCGGCGTTGCGGCGTTACGCCCGCGCGCTCACGCGCGATGCGGATGCGGCCGACGATCTGGTGCAGGATACATTGGTGCGCGCGCTGCGTTCGGAACGCCTGTTTCTCGGGGGCGACGTCAGGAGCTGGCTCTATACGATCCTGACCAACCTCAACAAGAACCGGCGGCGCTCACTGGCAAGGCGGCCGCAATTCATGCCGCTGACGGAGAACAACCCGGATGCCAGCGGGACCGAGGCCGAAGGACGTGACATCGAGAAGGCGCTGGCCACCCTCGTCGAGGAACAGCGTTCGGTGCTGCTCCTGGTGATGCTGGAAGGCATGAGCTATCGCGAGGTCGCCGACATCCAGGGCGTGCCGATCGGCACCGTGATGTCGCGCCTGGCACGCGCACGGGCCCACGTTAAAGCCTCGCTGGAGGGTGAGCGCCCGGCGCTCAGGCGGGTGAAATGAGGACAGCGTGATGCATCGCACATCGTCCGCCCGCAGCCAGCCGAGGACGCGAGCGAAGTTGAGCCACGAACGATTTTTTGGGCCGCAGAGCCAGAGACGACCGATATGAACGACCGCAATATCCCAGTGACCGAAGACGAGCTGCACGCCTATGTCGACGGCGAGCTGCCGGCAGAACGTCGCGCCGATGTCGAGGCCTGGCTCGCCGCCCACCCTGACGAGGCCGAGCGGGTCCAATCCTGGCGGAGCATGGCCGAGATGCTGCACGCCCGCTACGATTCCGTCGCGCAGGAGCCCGTGCCGGCGCGGCTGGAGCTGGAGCGGCTGGAGCGCCGCCCGCGGCAATGGTTCTACGGCGCCGCCGCAGCCGTGCTGGCTGCTTTCGTTGCCGGCGGCACGGCCGGCTGGGTGGCACATGGCGCCGCCAACGCGCCCTCCACGTTTCAGAGCCTTACGGCAGACGCGCTCGATGCCCACCGCCTCTACGTCGTCGAGGTCCGCCATCCCGTCGAAGTCGGCGGCAACGAGCGTGACCATCTGCAGGCCTGGCTGACCCGGCGCTGCGGCTGGACGGTGTTCGCTCCGAACCTGGAGGCGAGCGGTCTGAAGCTCGTCGGCGGCCGGCTTCTGCCCGGGCCGAACGGTCCGGCGTCGTTCCTGATGTATGAGGGCGCTTCGGGTGAGCGGTACACGATCTACGCCACCAAGACCGACAATGGTGCGACGCAGATGCGCTACGCCAGGACGGACAAGGACGGAGCGCTGTTCTGGGCCGAACGCGGCGTCGGCTACGTCGTCAGCGGCGGCGGCGATCGCGAGCGGCTGAACAAGGTGGCGCAGGCCGTGTACGACCAAGCGGAGAAACACGGCACCTGAGCAAGCGCATAAGCGCGATGCCCAGATTCCGACATTGAAAATTTGGAATCAAGACATCGGCGCGTCTCATTATCGCACCGGATGCTCACGCGAAAATGAGCAGCGTTCGATCCGCCGATCGACGCGGGCGGCCTCGATTGGGGCTTTTGGTACCGCGCTGGTCCCCCTCTCGAGGCCGCACCTTATTCTCGGCTGCCCGCCGGACAGCCGACATGTCTTGAAGTCAGCGCCGAAGCGCGCTGCGCTTCAGACCCAAGTTGAGCATCATCCTTTCGGGAAGAGAATGCTCCGATCGTCGAGGTGGCCTCGGATAGCGCCCTAGCCGAGCCCGCTACGCGGATTGTAGGGGTGGTGGTCCCGCCACTTCTCCATCAATGCTTCGAGCTCGGCGTCGTTCCCGTCCGGTAGCATAATCCTGATGGTCACGAAGAGATCCCCGGTTCCACCAGCTTTCGGCAAGCCCTTGCCCTTGAGGCGGAAGGTCCGGCCGCTGGAGGTGTTCTTCGGGACCGAAAGCTCCACGGCATTGCCGAGGGTGGGCACACGGACCTTGCCGCCAAGCACCGCCTCATACAACGTCACCGGCAGGTCGATCCTGAGGTCGGCGCCCTCGACCTTGAAGAACGGGTGCGGCGCGATGTTGATGGTGATCAGGAGATCGCCGGGCGGATGGCCCTGCGCGCTCTCGCCCTGCCCCCGGAGCCGAATCTGCTGGCCCTCGGTGACGCCGGCCGGAATCTTGACGTTGAGCTCCTTGCCCGTCGGCAGCCGGACGCGCTTCTCGCCACCCTTGGCCGACTCTTCCAGCGAGACGGACATGGCGACATTGACATCAAGATCGAGCCCGATGCCGCCGGTATCGAATTCGAACTGGGCGCCGCCACCGGCCCCAGGCCGGGCGCCGCGCACCCCGCCGCCGAACATGCTGTTGAGGATATCCTCGAACGCGCCGCCGCCCGCGCCGCCCCCCGCCCCGCCGCTCCGGAACGTATAGCTCTCGAACCCGCCGGGACCCGCGCGGCCGCGCGGCCCCCCGCCGCCAGGAAAACCCTGGAAGCGTGGCTTGCCCTCGGCATCAATCTCGCCGCGGTCAAACTGCTTGCGCTTGTCCTCGTCGCCGAGGATCTCGTTGGCCGAGTTGATCTCAGCGAAGCGCTCGGCAGCCTTCGGATCACCCTTGTTGCTGTCCGGATGATGCTTCTTGGCCAGCTTGCGATAGGCGCTCTTGATCGCGGCAGCGCTGGCGCTCCGCGGCACCCCCAAGACCTCATAGGGGTCGCGCATTCGTCACGTCTCCTTCAAGAAATCGAATTGTTCAAAGGGCTCCCCGCCCCACCTGCGGACCATGTGGGAAGAGAGTGGCATTTTTGCAACTAGCAGCGTGTTGAACTTAGCTCCGCCACGGCTTTAGCGTATGAATCTCCCAACGGCCACGGCTCCTTTGGCAGCCGGCGCCCTGAAGCCAGCTTTCGGTGGTGCCGTTGACATAGCTCGCCAGGAAGTCGCGGCATCTGCGTCCGTCCTCGGCGGCATAGGACTGGGCGATCGGCGTCACAGAGCCGCGCGCCCCGGTCTCCGGATTCTCCCAGTGCTGGCTGGAATCCTTGTCGCCCTTGCTGAGCACGTCGGAGGCGGCATTACGCGCGAAGGCGAGATCGGTCTCGGTGGGCGCCGCGTCTCTCGCCGACCGCGCGATCGAGCCGGTGAGATCGCTGTCGTCGGTCTTGGCGTAGGCACTCGTGTCATTGCGGGAAAAGCTGCAGCCGCCGGCGCCGAGCCCGACCAGAATCATCGTCACGGCGAGGCCGGAGGGCCGGATCGCCGATAGGCCAACGCGATCCCATGCCCTATATAGGGCGGTAGCGGACAAGGACGCATTTTGGGCCGCGGGACGCAACTCGGACTCCAGACATGACCGACACGACCTCGATGAAACACCAGACACCCTTAACATCCGGTGATTTCACCGCCGCCGACGAGCCATTTGCGCTGTTTGAGGTCTGGCTGAACGAGGCGACCAAGAGCGAGCCGAACGACCCGAATGCCATGGCGCTCGCAACCGTCGACCCTGACGGACTGCCGGACGTCCGCATGGTGCTGATGAAGGGCTTCGATACCGAAGGTTTCGTCTTCTACAGCCACATCGCCAGCCAGAAGGGCCGCGAACTCGCCGCAAATCCTAAGGCAGCGTTACTGTTTCACTGGAAGTCGCTGCGCCGTCAGGTCCGCATCCGCGGCAACGTGACGCCGGTGACCGACACTGAAGCCGACGCCTATTTCGCCACCCGCCCCAAGCAGGCCCAGATCGGCGCCTGGGCGAGCAAGCAGTCGCAAGAGCTTGAGAGCCGCTTCGCCTTCGAGCAGGCCATCGCCAAGGTTGCGGCCAGATATGTCATCGGCGAAGTGCCGCGGCCGCCGGGCTGGAGCGGCTGGCGCATCACGCCGATGCGTATCGAGTTCTGGCACGACCGCCCGTTCCGCCTGCACGACCGCATCGAATTTCGCCGCGACGCCGCTGGCCAGAAATGGTCCAAGACGCGGATGTACCCTTGATCCCTGTCTTCAACCTAGTCTCGAGCTTTGGGTCGACCTGAAAGATGTCCATGCCGCATTCGTCCAATACGCCGCGCCGCACGCTGCTCCTGACCGGAGCAAGCCGCGGCATCGGCCACGCCACGGTGATCCGCTTTTCCTCGGCGGGATGGCGCGTCATCACTTGCTCGCGGCATCCTTTCCCGGAGGACTGCCCGTGGGACGCAGGGCCCGAGGACCACATCCAGGTCGACCTTGGCGATCCCCAGGATACGGCGCGCGCGATCTCCGAGATCCGCAACCGGCTGGAGGGCGGCATGCTGCATGCGCTGGTCAACAACGCCGCGATCTCGCCGAAGGGCCCGGGCGGCTCCCGGCTCGGCTCGGTCGACACTGACCTCGACACCTGGACGCATGTCTTCCATGTCAACTTCTTCGCGCCGATCATGATGGCACGCGGGCTGATCGAGGAATTGAAGGCGGCCAAGGGCTCGGTCGTCAACGTCACTTCGATCGCGGGCTCGCGCGTGCACCCGTTCGCGGGCGCCGCCTACGCCACCTCGAAGGCCGCGCTCGCCTCGCTGACGCGCGAGATGGCGTCCGATTTCGGCCGTATCGGCGTCCGCGTCAACGCGATCGCCCCGGGCGAGATCGACACCTCGATCCTGTCGCCGGGCACCGAGAAGATCGTCGAACAGCAGATCCCGATGCACCGCCTCGGCACGCCCGACGAAGTGGCCAAGATCATCTACGTGCTGTGCACCGATACCAGCTCCTACGTCAACGGCGCCGAGATTCACATCAACGGCGGCCAGCACGTGTAGGCAGGGCACGAAAGCATGGGCCGGTTCGCAAGCACCGCCTCACTCTACGAGCATTTGCGGCCGCCGTATCCGCGCGAATTCTTCCGCTGCGTCGCGCAAAAACTCGGTCTCACCAACCAGAGCAGCCTGATCGATCTCGGTACCGGACCCGGGCTGCTGGCGCTCGGCTTCGGCCCCTATGTCGGCCGTGTCGTCGGAGTCGATCCGGAGCCTGCGATGCTCGACGCCGCGCGGCTTGCCGCTTCGGGCGCGGGTCGACATGTCACGCTGATTGAAGGCAAGGCAGAGACGCTTCCACCCGATATCGGCACTTTCGACATCGTCACGATCGGCCGTGCGTTGCATTGGATGGATCGCAATGCGACGGTTGCCCAACTCGGCCAGCTGGTTGCACACGGGGGCGCGATCGCGATCTGCGCTTCGTTCTCGGCTACCGACGGCCGTAACCCATGGCTCGATGGTTACAACGAAATTCGCCGTCGCTGGTCGCCTTCGCAGCTCTGGGAGGAGGCAGGACGGGGCACGCGGACACATCGCGACCTTTCCGCGTTCTTCCACGGCAGCCCGTTGCAGTTCGCCGAGCTTGTCACCGTCGAGACCAGCCATCTGGTCGGCCTGCACGATTTGGCGAAGCGGCCGCGACTATGCGATCGAAGAGACCATCGTCTCGACGGCGCAGATAGTTAAGCCCTAGCAGATTTGCCGAAGAGTGGAAGCAAGGCGATCCAGACAACGCCGCCGCAAGGCCTGGATCGCCCTTACCTTCCGTTCCTCAATCGAGTCGAATCCGACGCGACCTCTCGCGCGGCCGCGGAGCGGCCGTGCTGAATGCAGTCGAGCAGTCGTCGTCGTTCTCACCATCGAGCAGCGGAGCACCACAGTGCCGGCACATGCGTGCCGACATCGACGGCGCCTTGCCGCTCGTCATCGCCTGGCGATAGTTCGCCAGATCGATGACGTTGCGGGGCGTCGTTATGTGTTTCTCAACCATGGCTGTTCCTCGCGGCTACGCACTGCTTATCGCAGACAAGTTTCGCGCAAACGTTCAGCCCACCGCTCAAATTTTACCGGAGGAATTGCGGCACGGCGCGGACATCACGGCACCGCCTCAATCCCGATCTATTCTGCGACACGTTCTATTGTGTCTCCGCGAGCGGCGTAAGGTCTCGGTAGGTATCTTCGCTCGAGCGCGACTCCTACAGCCACTTCTTCCATTTGAAGATCCAGTACGGGACGACCGCGGCGGCCAGCATCATCACCAGCGCCATCGGATAGCCGTGCACCCATTCGAGTTCCGGCATCACCTTGAAGTTCATGCCGTAGACCGAGGCGATCAGCGTCGGCGGCATCAGGACGACGGCCATCACCGAGAACAGCTTGATGATGTTGTTCTGCTCGAGATTGACGACGCCGAGCATGGCGTCGAGCACGAAGGTGATCTTGTTGGAGAGATAGGAGGCGTGGTCGGTCAACGAAGCGACGTCGCGCTGCATGGTCTTGAGCTGCTCGCGCATGTCCTTCGACCATTTCACGCCCTCGACCACCGCGGACAGGAACGTGACGACGCGACCGATCGACACCAGACTCTCGCGAACCTTCGAGGTCAAATCACCCTTGCGGCCGATCGAGATCAAGATCTGGGAGTATCTCTTTGCCTGCCCATGGCGCTCGCTCTCGGGCTCGAAGATGTCGTGGCTGACCTGATCGATCTCGGCGCCGCAACGCTCCAGAATATCGGCGCAGCGGTCGATCACCGCATCCAGCAGTTCCATCAGCACCATCTCGCCCGTGACGGAAGGCGTGCAGGAGCGGGCGAGCTTGGCCTCGACCAGCGCGAACGGCTTCGGCTGGTCATATCGCACCGTCACCAGGCGATGGTCGCCGAGGATGAAGGTCACCGCCGTGGTCCGGGGCATGTCGGTATCGGAGTGGCACATCAGCGTCGCAGTCATGTAGCGCGCGCCGTTCTCCATATAGAGGCGGCTGGAGATCTCGATCTCCTGCATGTCTTCCCGGGTCGGGATGGCGATGCCCGCGAGCCGCTCCACCGCCTTGTCCTCGGCCGCGCTCGGATTGACGAGGTCGATCCAGACAGCGTTCTCCGGCACGGCCGCAAGATCCTCGATGACAGCCTTCTTGAGGGCGGACTCGGAGGGAACAAACACCGAAAACATGAAAAGCTCCAGAGATCCTGCGACAGCCAGCCCTTAGCGCGATTCTGGCAGGTTCACGATGACAACAACATTAACGGAGCGTTTGGACCTGTGGCGATCCGAGGCTCAACTGTGGCACGGAATCGACAGTTCGGCGCCTCCTGCCGAAAAACCCGCATAGCAGCGCAAAATTTGCGGCAGAAAAGCCACAGCCGGGCTCTCGTAGCGCGGGAAAAGACCTTCAGAGCTGGAATTGTGGCAGATTTCAACGATAATGGGCTTAACGGAGTCGAGGAACTCGGGCGCCAAGCTCAAGCCGTCCGTGCGGTATTGTTTTGATTGGAACCAAACCATGTCGTCGCTGAAAGTTATGTTGGGGATTTTTGCCGCCGGCCTGATGCTGTCGGGCTGCATGCAGGCCACTCATTATGAGGCGACCGACACCAAGTCCTTCAAGCCGAAGGACAAGGAACTGCTCGCCAAGGTCAAATACGAGAACACCCCGGTCGCTGAGCCGTTCCGCCGCGCCATCGTCGAATACCACCGCAAGGAATCGCCGGGCTCGATCGTGGTCGATTCCGACAACCATTACCTCTATTACGTGCTGGAGGGCGGCAAGGCGATCCGCTACGGCATCACCGTTGGCGAAGAAGCCATGGCCTGGTCGGGCATCGCCAAGGTGGGCAGCAAGACCGAGTGGCCGGCCTGGCACCCCACCCCCGGCGAAATTTCGCGTCTGGGCGTGCCGACCTATGTTGCCCCCGGCCCGGACAACCCGATGGGCTCCCGCGCGCTGTACCTCTATTCGGGCGGCAAGGACACGCTGTTCCGGATCCACGGCACCAACCAGCCGGAATATATCGGCGCCTCGATCTCGTCAGGCTGCATCCGCCTGACCAACGAGGACGCGATCGATCTCTATGATCGCGTCAAGGTTGGGACCCTGGTCGTGGTGCTCGAGCCCAAGCACGGCGACTCGCCGTACAATTCGCGACTGGCGCTCGGCAACAGCCAAACCGGCCAGGCGGCCAGCTACTGATCGCCAACGATCTCTGGACAACAAAAGGCGCCGGTTTTACCGGCGCTTTTTTGTTGCCTGCTTGGACGATGGAGACTTCTTGGCAGGGGGCGATTTCTCTTCAGGTGAAGACGATTTCTCCGCCGGCTCGTCGTCAGCACCTTCCTTCGCCTCAGGCTTGGCCGCGACCTCGCGCGGCGGCGCCTCCTCGGGGCGTTCCACCGGCAGGAGCGGGGCGACCTGCGGCAGAGGATCCCAGACGTTCCACTGGCAGATGCGGTAGCCGTTGCGGCGCTGCGCCAGATCGAGATGGATGTGGTCCTCATGGTACCAGTCCGAGCCAGGACCGAGCACGGTGGAAAAGCGCGCGCAGACCGAGTGCAGCACGCGCTCGCGAACGTCGCGCGACAGGGTGCGGTCCGTGAGGCCGATCGACTGCCCATTGGCGAGCTTGATGGCGCGGATGTCGATGGCATTGGCCTTTCCATGCTCGGACAGCAGCGCGCCAGCGACGCGGTTGCGACCGCGGCACTCGAAGGAATCGAAATTGTCGAGGTCGCTGATGGGCGAGCCGAGGCTGGTGGCCAGCGGCACCATGTCCTTGCGCAGCCAATCGGCGATCGCGGACGCCATGGTGCAGCGAAGGATGGCCGCCGGCTTGACCGTCACCTTGCGCTTGTCCGGCAGCACGACCGCTTCCAGCCGCACCAGATCCTCGCCGCCGCAGGCGCCGGGGCCGCGGATGTCCGGGATCGAGGGCGCGATCGCAATGTCCTCCGTCAGCGCGACGCGGCAGTCTGAGGCCAGCTTCTGGGGTGGCGGCGCGGCCTCGGCGGGCTTGTCCGCGCCCGCCTTGTCGGGAGATGGCCTTGTCTCTGCTTCGGACGGAGCCTGGTCCGTCGCTTTGGGGGCCTCTTCTGGCCGCGGTTTTGGCAGGGGAATCTTCGTGGTACGAACGGCCGCGCGCGGCCGTGGTGTACCAAGGCCGAAGATATCGAGTGGCGCAGGATATTTCCGCGCCTCTGCCCTCTCGACAGGCACGAGCAGCAACCCCAGCGCGGCGGTAACCATTGCCGCGCCGACGGACATATAGCCGCGACAAGACCATTTGCGGCGAAAGTCCGGCAGGCTAAAAGTCATGACAATTCTTTGGCCCAAGCTGAGAGCGATAACGCGCCCAGCGACTTCTCGGAGGAACGTGAGAATGCTTGGTTTGATGCAAGATTGGCCCCTGCTCTGCCACCGGATCATCGAACACGCCGCCAGGATTCATGGCAAGCAGGAGGTGGTCACGCGCTCGGTCGAGGGACCGATCCATCGCACCAATTACGCCGAGATCCACAAGCGCGCGCTCAAGGTCTCGCAGATGCTGGAGCGCGACGGTATCAAGCTCGGCGACCGGGTCGCAACGATCGCCTGGAACACCTGGCGCCATCTCGAGGTCTGGTACGGCATCATGGGGATCGGTGCCATCTGCCACACGGTCAATCCTCGCCTTTTCCCCGAACAGATCGCCTGGATCATCAATCATGCGCAGGATCGCATCGTGATGACCGACATCACCTTCGTTCCGATCCTGGAGAAGATCGCCGACAAGCTGCCCAGCGTGGAGCGCTACATCGTGCTCACCGACAAGGCTCACATGCCGGAGACCACGCTGAAGAACGCGGTCGCCTACGAGGACTGGATTGCGCAGGCCGACGGCAAATTCAAATGGAAGGACTTTGACGAGAACACGGCGGCGGCGATGTGCTACACCTCCGGCACGACCGGCGATCCGAAGGGTGTGCTGTACTCGCATCGCTCCAACGTGTTGCACGCGCTGATGGCCAACAATGTCGACGCGCTCGGCACCAGCGCGTCCGAGACAATGCTGCCGGTGGTTCCGCTGTTCCATGCCAACAGCTGGGGTATCGCCTTTTCGGCGCCCTCGCAGGGCACCAAGCTGGTCATGCCGGGCGCCAAGCTCGACGGCGCCTCGGTCTATGAGCTGCTCTCGACCGAGAAGGTGACGCACACCGCCGGCGTGCCGACGGTGTGGCTGATGCTGCTCCAGCACATGGCCGCCAACAATCTCAAGCTGCCGGATCTGAAGATGGTGATCTGCGGCGGCTCGGCGATGCCGCGCTCGATGATCAAGGCCTTCCTCGACATGGGCTCCAACGTGCGTCACGCCTGGGGCATGACCGAGATGAGCCCGATCGGCAGCGTCGCGGCGCTGAAGCCTCCGTTCCACAATGCGACGGGCGATGCCAAGCTCGACGTGCTTCAGATGCAGGGTTATGCGCCCTTCGCGGTGCAGATGAAGATCACCGACGATGCCGGCAAGGAGCTGCCCTGGGACGGCAAGACCTTCGGTCGCCTCAAGGTCTCCGGCCCTGCCGTGGCCAAGGCCTATTACCGGGTCGACACCAACATCCTCGACGAAGAAGGCTTCTTCGACACCGGGGACGTCTCGACGATCGACGAGGACGGCTACATGCGGATCACCGACCGCTCCAAGGACGTGATCAAGTCCGGCGGCGAGTGGATCTCCTCGATCGACCTCGAAAACCTCGCAGTCGGCCATCCGGCCGTGGCGGAAGCCGCGGTGATCGGCGTATTCCATCCCAAATGGGATGAGCGGCCGCTCTTGATCGTGCAGCTCAAGCAGGGCCAGCAGGCCACACGTGAGGACATCCTGAAGTTCATGGATGGCAAGATCGCCAAATGGTGGATGCCCGACGACGTCGCCTTCGTCGAAGGCATCCCACATACGGCCACCGGCAAGATCCTGAAGACGGCGCTGCGCGACCAGTTCAAGGATTATCGCTTCCCGAACGCGGCGGCGTAGCGGCACAGCAAGCTACGTCATTCCGGGATGGTCCGAAGGACCAGACCTCAGGTGCGCAATTGCGCACCGGGGAATCTCGAGATTCTCAGGTGCGCGAGGGCGCACCTGAGTTCGAGTGCTCCGCATCGCCCCGGAATGACGGGCAGTAACAGTCCGGTCTCCCTTGAATTTGCCGCCGCGCCGTGGTCTCAACAAACCATCGTCGCGCCAGATCGGCCGGCATCGCCAACCCCGGCAGAGCTCACCCGATGGCCCGCAGGTTTTCCGCTCCTTACCAGTCGGAGCCCGTGTCCAGCCTGGCGAGCTGGGCGCGCAATCTGGCCGTGTTCGCGGTGGTGGCGGTGGTGGTGTCGGTCATCGTCGTCCGCTTCGATTTCCTGGAGCCGAAACCGGCGCTTGCGACTTTCTTCGGGGGGCTCGCGATATCAGGCCTCTCGATCTTGTTCGGGCTCGCGGGCTTTGCCGCGATCTGGCAGAACGGCTCGCGGGGCATGGCGCGCATCCTGCTCGCCTTCCTGATCGACGGCGCGATCCTCGCCTATCCCGCCTATCTGGCCTTTCAATATCGCAAGCTGCCGTCCATCTACGACATCACCACCGACCCGATCGATCCGCCGCGCTTCGACGCGATGGCGCGACTGCGCACCGGCGAGGGCACCAATACCGCGGTCTATGCCGGCCTCTACTCGGCGGAGCAGCAGCGCCGCTTCTATCCCGAAATCGTGCCCGTCGAGCTCGAGATTTCCGTCGACCGCGCCTATGCAATCGCGCTCCAGCTCGTGCACAAGCGCAAATGGATCGTCATCGACGAGCGCGCGCCGCAGCCGCCGCGCCGCATCGGCCGCATCGAGGCGGTGGCGCGCACGCCGATCATGGGTTTTCGCGAGGACGTTTCGATAAGGGTCGTGCCGGATGGCGATTATTCCCGGGTCGACATGCGCTCCGCCTCGCGCAATTTCGACAGCGATCTCGGCAGCAACGCCGCGCGCGTCAAGAAGTTCATCGACGACCTCAACACCGCCGCCGATGCCGACGCGCTCAAGCCGGTGAAGAAGACGCCGGTCGCGCCGCCCAAGGCGCCGGCGAAGACGGTGAAAAAATAGCGAATTGGCGAGTGGCGAATAGAGAAACGCAATTCGCCACTCCCTATTCGCCATTCGCCCCTAGGCCAGCCGATACGTCCCGCCGATCACGGGATCGCCATCGGTCGCGACCACGCCGCGTGCGACCAGGTCTTCGAGGTGCGCCAGCACGGAGTAGCCGGCGGCCGTCGTCAGCCTCGGATCGATACCGATATAGATCGCGCGGACCATCGTCGGGATGTCGGTCTCGCCCTTGGCGAGGCGGTGCAGGATCGAGGCCTCACGCGCCTTGCGGTGACGGATCAGGAAGCGCACGAAGCGCTGGCCCTCGGGGATCTCGGGGCCGTGGCCTGAGAAATAGAGATCCTCCTCGCGCGCCGCGAGCCGCTCCAGCGAATCCATGTAGTCGATCATCGAGCCGTCGGGCGGCGCCACGATGGAGGTCGACCAGCCCATCACGTGATCGCCGACGAAGTTGAACTTTCGCTCGGGCCAGGCGAATGCCAGATGATTGGCCGTGTGGCCGGGCGTCGCCACGGCCTCGAGCCGCCAGCCGTCGCCTTCGACGACGTCGCCGTGTGCGAGGTTGACGTCTGGCGCAAAATCGCGGTCGACGCCGGATTCCGGATTGTGCTTCTCGCTCTCGAAGCGCGGGCGCGAGGCGCGATGCGGGCCTTCGGCATAGACCGGCGCACCTGTCGCCTGCTTGATGCGCGCGGTGTTCGGCGAATGGTCGCGATGGGTATGGGTGACGAAGATATGGCTCACCGTCTCGCCGCGCACGGCATCGAGCAGCGCAGCCGCATGCGCCTCATCGTCCGGACCGGGATCGATGATCGCGACATTGCCCTCGCCGACGATGTAGCTGACCGTGCCCGTGAAGGTGAACGGGCTCGGATTGTTGCAGAGCACGCGCCGCACGCCGGGGCGGACCTCCTCGACGATGCCGGGCTTCAGCGGAAAGTTGCGATTGAACGGGACGTCGTCGTTATCGGACATGGCTTCTTCTTTGTTCTTTGACGTCATTCCGGGATGGCCCGTCAGGGCCAAACCCGGAATCTCGATTGAACAGGAATAATGCGGCCCGAGATTCCGGGTTCGCGCTTCGCGCGCCCCGGAATGACGGAGAACCAAATCAGAAAAACGCCTGAATGCCCGTGATCGCACGGCCCAGGATCAGGGCGTGGACGTCGTGGGTGCCCTCGTAGGTGTTGACCGTTTCGAGGTTATGGACGTGGCGCATCACGTGATATTCGATCGAGATGCCGTTGCCGCCGTGCATGTCACGGGCGGTGCGGGCGATATCGAGGGCCTTGCCGCAATTGTTGCGCTTCATGATCGAGATCATCTCGGGCGCGAACTTGCCCTCGTCCATCAAGCGACCGACGCGCAGCGAGCCCTGCAAGCCGAGCGCGATCTCGGTCTCCATGTCGGCGAGCTTCTTCTGCACCAGCTGGGTCGCGGCGAGCGGCTTGCCGAACTGCTTGCGGTCGAGCGTGTACTGGCGGGCGCGATGCATGCAGTCCTCGGCGGCCCCCAACGCACCCCAGGAGATGCCGTAGCGGGCGCGGTTGAGGCAGCCGAACGGGCCCTTCAGGCCGGAGACGTTGGGCAGCAGGGCGTCTTCCGGAACGACGACGCCATCCATCACGACTTCGCCGGTGATCGAGGCGCGCAGGGACAGCTTGCCGCCGATCTTCGGCGCCGACAGGCCCTTCATGCCCTTTTCCAGCACGAAGCCGCGGATCTGGTTGTCGTGCGCGGCCGACTTGGCCCAGACCACGAACACGTCGGCGATCGGCGCGTTCGAGATCCACATCTTGCTGCCGGTGAGGCGATAGCCGTCCGAAACCTTCTCCGCGCGGGTCTTCATGCCGGCGGGATCGGAGCCGGCGTCAGGCTCCGTCAGGCCGAAGCAGCCGACCCACTCGCCGCTGGCGAGCTTCGGCAGGTACTTCTTGCGCTGGTTCTCGTCGCCATAGGCGTAGATCGGGTACATCACCAGCGAGGACTGCACCGAGTTCATCGAGCGATAGCCGGAATCGACCCGCTCGATCTCGCGTGCGACGAGGCCATAGGCAACGTAGCTCGCATTCGCGCAACCATATTCCTCGGGCAGCGTGATGCCGATCAGGCCAAGCTCGCCCATCTCATTGAAGATCTCGCGATCGGTCTTCTCTTCGAGATAGGCCTTGGCAACCCGCGGCAACAGCTTGTCCTGGGCATAGGCGCGGGCGGTATCGCGCACCATGCGCTCGTCTTCGGTCAGCTGCTCGTCGAGCAGGAATGGATCGTCCCACTGGAAAGAAGCCGCAGCCGGCTTGTCCTTGGCCTGAGGGCGCACGCTCATGAAACGTCCTTTCGCGTCTGGTTCCGTCAATAATTGCCCGACAAACTAAAGCGCCGCGGCAACAAGTTCAATTGCATCCTGGTTTCGTTCATTCCGGCTCGCGCCACGGCGTGAACCTGGAAACGTTGTGGTCAGCTTTCGAGCTGCTCGTTGGCGACGATCTCGATGCCGAAGCCGGACAGACCCTTGTAGTCGTGCACCGAGGAGGTGAGATGCCGGATCGAGGTGACGCCGAGGTCGCGCAGGATCTGCGCGCCGACGCCGACCTCGCGCCACTGGCGGTTGCGGTCGGCTTCCGTCGACGACTCGTCCGGCAGCGGCGCCACGGGGACGCCGGCCGCACCATCCCGCAAGTAGACCAGCACGCCGCGGCCCGATTTCTTGAAATGTTCGAGCACGGCCGCCATGCGCTTGTGACCGGTGAAGGTGTCCTTGACGATGTTCGGCTTGTGGAAGCGCGTCAGCACGTTCTTGCCGTCACCGACGCCGTTATAGACGAAGGCGACGTGAGCGATGGAATCGAACGGCGAGCGGTAGGCATAGCCCTGCAAGGGGCCGATCGGGCTGTCGGTGACGAAGGTCGAGACCCGCTCGATCAGCTTTTCGCGCGCCTGGCGGTAGGCGATCATATCCGCGATGGTGACGTGCCTGAGCTTGTGCTGGGCGGCGAAGCGGGCGACCTGCTCGCCCTTCATCACGCTGCCATCGTCGTTCATGAGCTCGCTGATGACGCCGACCGGCGGCAGGCCCGAGAGCTTGCAGAGGTCCACGGCAGCCTCAGTATGGCCGGAGCGCAGCAGCACGCCGCCGTCCTTGGCGATCAGCGGGAAGATGTGGCCGGGCCGGGCGAAGTCGTGGGCGCCGACATTGGGATTGGCGAGCGCGCGGCAGCACGAGGCGCGCTCCTCGGCGGAGATGCCGGTGCCGCCATCGGGTTTGTAGTCGATCGAGACCGTGAACGCGGTGGTGTGCGCGGAATCGTTGTGGGCGACCATCGGATCGAGCCGCAGGCGGCGCGCGTCCTCGGTCGTCACGGGAGCGCAGACGATGCCGGAGGTATGGCGGATGATGAAGGCCATCTTGTCGGCGGTGCAGAGCGAGGCTGCGACGATCAGATCGCCCTCGCCCTCGCGGTCCTCGTCGTCGGTGACGACCACGAGCTCCCCCCGGGCAAAGGCCTGCAAGACTTCCTGGACGGTATCGGGCATTCCCAATCTCTATCGGTTATGGGCCGGAGGCTCAGCCGGACGCCTTAGCTGGACTTGGCCCGGGGCGCTAGTGTCCTGGACGCAACCGCATATGCCCCGGGACAGGCCCGTCCACGCGGTTTCAGGCTTGCACCGAAGATACCAGGGATATAGGCGCGCAGGGCCCGCAAGGAAGGCGGCCGGACGCCGTCAGGGCAGCACCTCGCGCCGCTCGCCGAGCCGCTGATCGAGTTCGGCACGCTTGTCGGCGAGCAGGCCGGCCTGGGCGGCTTCGATCACGGTAAACAACTCATGGGCGTCGCTGAGCCGGGTCACGGTGACGTAGCTGGCGCCGGCCTCGTAGAGCGCCCCGACGTCGGCCAGGAGGTCGGCCGTGGCGACGATCAGCGCGGTCGGATTGAGCGCGCGGACGTGGCGGACCAGCTTCTCGTTGGTGGCGCCCTTCAGCAGCGAATCCGGCACGCTGAGGATGATCATCTCGGACTTGCCGATGCCGGCATGGAGCAGCGTATCGACATTGCTGATGTCGCCATAGATCACGTGCAGGCCGCGCGAAAGCAGGGTCTGGTACACATTGGGGTTGAAGTCGACCACCGTGATCTGCTCCAGCAGCACCGGCGCCTGCCGCTCGATCTCGGCCAGCAGCGCGCTCGCGGCGCGGAAAAAGCCGAGGATCACGACGCGGCGGGCTTCGCCATGGCCGCCCTCGTGCCCGTCCTCGGCATGGCCGTTGCCATGGTCGAGGTCGCGCAGGCCGATCCGCTTCAGGGGGCCGATCGCCCAGCGGGTGATCTCGTCGCTGCGGGTCATCACGAAGGTCGAGAGCACTGCCAGCACCACGAAGGCGAAGGAGGCGGCATTTGCCGTCTCCGCGGCGATATGGTGGTCGGCGATACCGGTCTGGATCACCACCAGTGAGAACTCGGAGATCTGCGCGAGGTTCAGCGCCGGCAACAGGCTGGCTCGCAGGCCCTGCTTCATCAGGTAGAGCGGGGTGAAGGTAGTGACGAGGCGGCTCGCCACCGTGAACGCCGCGATCATCAAGGCAAGTCCGATCACCGAGAGGCCGGGCACGGGGATGGTCATCCCCAGCGCGACAAAGAACAGCGTGATGAAGAAGTCGCGCAGCGTGGTGACCTTGGCGGTCACGTCGAGGGCGTAAGGGAAGGTCGAGAGCGACACGCCGGCAATCAGTGCCCCCATCTCGCGCGACAGCGACAGCCGCTCGGCCATTTCGGCGACGAGAAAGCACCAGGCCAGCGCGCCGAGCAGGATCAGCTCGGGCCGCCGGGCGATCTGGTGGAACAGGCGCGGCAGCACGTAGCGGCTGACCAGAAGCGCGGCGGCAACCAGCACAGCGACGCGGCCGATCGAGAGCAGGATGACGGTGACCTGCAGATTGGCCAGGCTCGGCTGCACTGCCAGGAATAGAATCGCGAAGATGTCCTGGAGCACCAGGACGCCGAGGGTGATGCGGCCCGGCAGCGTATCGAGCTCGCGTTTCTCATAGAGCACCTTGACGATGATGACCGTGCTGGACAGCGCGCAGGCGACGCAGAGATAGACCGCATCGAAATGCCCGCCGCCGATCGACAGGCCGATGCCGACGAAGAACAGAACGCCAAGCAGACAGCCGCCGAGCAGCTGGCTGCCCGCCGCGAACAGGATCACCCGCCCTGCCCGCACGATCTTCTTCAGGTCGATTTCGAGCCCAATCATGAACAGCATGAAAATCAGGCCGAGCTCGGAGATGACGCTGATCGATTCCTGCGAATGGACCCAGCCGGCGCCGAATGGACCTATGCAGAAGCCGGCGATAAGGTAGGCCAGGATCAGCGGTTGCCGGGAGAAATGGGCGAGCAGGCCCAGCATCCAGGCAAACAGGATTGAGAGAGTGATGTCGCGAATGAGCTCGTGCATGCCTAATTGGTCCGTTTTGCCGCACCCTAGAGGCGGGTTGCGGTGCGGCAAGCGAGCAATTCGTCACATGCGGAGAGGGCTCGTCGCAGCCATGCTGCTGGGTCCCCTCGCCTTCGCCGATTCGCTCACAGCGCAATCCAAGGTCAATATCGAACAAAACTTTGCCGATTCGCTCACCGCTCTGCCGAAGGAGGACCTCGCCGTTTCCGGTGGGTTCTACGTGCCCGCCTATTCCAGCGTCGCGATGAGCCAGGGCAAGCTGCGCGTCGATTTCTCGGTGACCTTGAGCGTGCACAACGCCTCCGAGACCCAGCCGCTGGTCGTCAAACGCATCGCCTATTTCGACACCGCAGGCAAGCAGGTCGAGAGCTATTTGAAGGCGCCGGTGGCGTTGAGGCCGCTCGCCACCGTCTCGATCTTCATTCCGACCGATGACGTGCGCGGCGGGACCGGGGCCAACTTCCTGGTCGACTGGGCCGCCACGGGGGAGATCGCCGAGCCGGTGGTCGAGGCCCTCATGGTTGGCGGCATCGCCAATGCGCATTACGCTTTCATCAGCCAGGGCCGCCCAACCAGGACGGCCGGCAAGAAGTAAGGCGGCCGGTGCAAAGCCGCCGCTCAACAAGAACAAAACGAGGAACGCTCCCATGACGTCCAGCTTCGATTTCGCACCCCTGTTTCCGGCAGGGCTGCCGGCCCCCTCTGCGCGCTGGACGGGCCTTGCCAAATACAGCTTCGTCGGCGGCAACAATGATTCCGAACAGGTGCCGCTCGACGAGCTGATCGAAGCGACCAACACGGTGCTGCGGCGCGAGGGCCGCTCGCTCGCCACTTACGGTCTGGCACACGGTCCGCAGGGCTACCTCCCGTTGCGCGAATTCCTGGTGACGAAGCTCAAGCGCGATGCCGGTATCACCTGCACGGTGGACGATCTGCTGATCGTCTCGGGCTCCCTCCAGGCGCTCGATCTCGTCAACGCCGCGCTGCTGGCACGCGGTGACACCGTGATCTTCGAGCAGGAGAGCTATCAGGGCTCGCTGAACCGCCTGGCGCGGCTCGGTGTCAACGTCGTCGGCATTCCCCTCGACAAGGACGGCATGCGCATGGACGTGCTGGCCTCCACGCTGGCCGACCTGAAGAGCCGCGGCATCCGCCCGAAATACATCTACACAATTCCAACGGTGCAGAACCCCACCGGCAGCATCATGCCCGAGAGCCGGCGCACTGAGCTGGTGCGGCTCGCGGCCGAATACGGCGTCCCCATCTTCGAGGACGATTGCTATGCCGACCTCGTGTGGTCAGGGCAGCGGCCGCCGGCGATCTACGCGATGAGTCCGAACGGCGGCGTGATCCATATCGGCTCGTTCTCGAAGTCGATCGCGCCGGCGCTGCGCGTCGGCTTCATCGTCGCGCCCTGGGAGGTGATGTCGCGGATGCTGTCGCTGAAGACAGATGCCGGGTCCGGCGCGCTCGAGCAGATGGTGCTCGCCACCTATTGCAGGCCGCATTTTTCGACCCACGTACCGGCCCTGACGAAGGCGTTGCGCACCAAGCTCGACACGCTGATGGAAGCGCTCAACGAGCAGTTCGGGACGGCCGCCGAGTTCGAGGAGCCCAAGGGCGGAATCTTCCTGTGGGTGAAGCTGCCCGACCAGGTCGATACGCTGAAGCTGTATCAGGCCGCGCTTGCCGCCGGCGTCTCGATCAATCCGGGGCCGGAATGGTCGACCAACAGGGGCCATTCCAGCTCGCGACTGCGGCTGTGCTTTGCAAGCCCCACGCATCAGCAGATCCGCGAGGGCGTCGCCGTGCTGGCCGAGGTCTGCCGCAAGGAGTTCGGCGTGCCGGCCCGCAGCGCCAATGTGGAGAAGCGGGCCTGATATCAGGCCGCCTGGGGCTGGCTGCCGTGGATCGCGGAAGCCAGCCGCAGCAACAGGACGATCGAGACGTTGCCCTTGCCGGCCTCGATCTGGGCGATATAGCGCTCGGAGATTCCGGAGCGGCGGGCCAGCTCGCGGCGCGAGAGATCGCAGCGCATGCGCGAGGACCGCAAGCGATCGCCCAGCTCGGTCAGAAACGCGGCCTCGGAATAAGGCGGTACGGCACAGCTCCCCGGCAGCACTTCGCCCGCAAAATCCACGACTTGATTCAGCATTGGTCTATCCACGTTCGCCTTCGGGAATGCCATCCTACCCTCGAAATGCGCTGCCTCATTGACGCGGATCAAATTCACGAGTGATCGCCGGCCGCCGTGGAACGGCCGCGGGCGCGATGGTACAGTTTGGAAGTCTTCGAGGCGGGGTTTTTCAGGACATGATGCGACGTTTGAACCGCTGGATCGCGGCTGTAGTGCTGTGGGTTGCGTTCACCTCCATGGCCGGTGCCGAGACGCTGGCCGCGACCGTCGAGCAATGGGGCCTGCTCGGCTCGTGGGCGGTGGATTGCGCGGCCCGGCCAGACCGCGACAAGGGGGCGCTCCTGAGCTACGAGATCAGGAAGGATGGCCGGGTGATTTACCGGCGCAATTTCGGCGAAGCCAAAGACGAGAACGAGGTGGTGTCGGCCACAGTCGACGCCGAGGGCCTGCTCGACGTGATGGTGTTCTTCCCCTCGCTGCATCAGACTCGCGAATTCGGACTTCTATTGCAGAAGGATGGCAGCCTGCGCGCGATCTACAATCGCAGCGAGCGCGGCGAGTACACGATCAAGGACGGCAAGTACGTCGCCACCGGCGCACCAACGCCCGCGCAGCAACGCTGCGATTAGCCGTCATTCCCAAGCATGATCTGATCGGAAACCGCCGCACACTTTGCGCTGACGTGGCCCTTTGAGTCGGGATCATGCTCACCTGAACATCCATTCAGAATTCTCTCCCCGTTTCTCCGGAACGTTCGCGTGAATACACGGTTTAGATGTGCATTCATTTGGAGAAGGACATCATGAAGAAGCTTGGTTATGTGGTTGCAGCTCTCGGTGCGCTCGTGATCGCAGCGCCGACCCTGGCAAGCGCAGAGACGGTGGTGATCAAGCGCGGTCATCACCATCACGGTCCGCACGGCGCCCGCGCCCAATATCGCATGCACCATCATGACCGCGGCTGGCACCGCCACCATCGCGGAGACCGCGTGGTCGTGATCAAGCGCAGCCACCGCCACCATCACTGGGACTAATGCGCAACGCGAATGAAAATGGCCCCTCACGGGGCCATTTCTATTGCCCAAGCACTCGAACTAATCCCACGCCGGCGCGAAGCCGGGATTGACGCAACGCCTGTCCTTCGACAGCGCGGCGATTTTCTTGCGGTCGGAATCGTCGAGCGTGATCTTGAGCGCGTCGAGATTGGCCTGTTGGCTCTCGCGGCGCGAAGCCTTCGGGATTGCGGCGACGCCGTCCTGGTCGAGCAGCCATTTCAACGCGACCTGCGCGGCGGTCGCCTCGTGCCGGGCGCCGATCTCGGCCAGTACCGGATCCGAGGCGATACGCCCCTGCGCCAGCGGACAATAAGCGACGAGCGGAATCGACTTGGCCTGGAGATAGCCGAGCACCTTCGATTGATCGAGCATGGCGTGATATTCGACCTGGTTGCAGGCGATCGGCGCCTTGATGTCCTCGACCGCGACCTTGAGCAGTGCCGTTGTGAAATTGGCAACGCCAATGGCTCGCGTGCGCCCCTCCTCCTTGAGCTTCATCAGGGTCTCGAACACCGCACCCCAGTCCGCAGCCTTCGACGGCCAGTGCACGAGATAGAGATCGACATGGTCGAGCCTGAGCTTCTTCAGGCTGGCATCGAAGGCGCGCCGGATCGCGTCAGGGGCGAGGTTTTCGTGCCAGACTTTCGTGGTGACGTGCAGCTCGCCGCGCGGCACGCGGGACGACGCGATGGCCGAGCCGATCGGCTCCTCATTGGCATACATCTCGGCAGTATCGATATGGCGGTAGCCGATCGACAGCGCGCTCTCGACTGCGGCGCGGCAGGCATCGCCCTGCATGCGGAAGGTACCGAGGCCAAGCTTGGGCAGGCTGATGCCCTGTGTTTTCAGATGGTCCATGAAACAGGCTCCTGAGATATCGCAGGCCGCCGATGCGCGCAGCAATGCCGCGTGAGCAGACTCTTCGGTGATGGAAAGAGGCGGCGAGAGTAGCGACTATAGCGCGCGAGTCGCCGGCCAGCCAATCATCAAGATCGGGTTCGCGCTTAGGAATGCTGCGCCACCACGGCCGGCCGCCCCTGCGGCTGCGGCACGATATCGACCGACCAGAGGTGACGATTGTCCACGTCCTTCAAGGTCACGGTCATCACACCGCTGCGGCCATCGATGTCGACCCGCCCGAAGAACTGCAGTCCGAAACATGGCGCGAGGTTCTCGCCCTGCGCTGCGCTGCAGCCCTGCTGATACATCGCGACCGGGCCAAAGGTGTCGTCGAGCTCGCCAGGCCCCCAGCTGCCGGCATGCAACGGGCCGGAGACGAACTCCCAGAACGGCTCGAAATCCTGGAATTGCGCCTTGTTCGGATCGTAATAGTGCGCGGCGGTGTAGTGCATGTCGGCGGTGAGCCAGACGATGTTGCGGATACCGGCACGCTTGATGGAGGAGAGCAGATCCGCGATCTCGTGCTCGCGCCGGTCGGGCGGCCCGTTGCCGAGCGCCACGGCATCCAGGCCGATCGGCAAGTCGGCCGCGATCACCTTCCAGGTTGCGCGCGAGGCGGCGAGCTCCCGCTTGAGCCAGGCGAGCTGCTCGGCGCCCAGGATCCAGCCGCGATGGTCGTCGCCCTTGTTCCAGCTCTCGTCGCGAAAGCTGCGCATGTCGATCATGAAGACGTCGAGCAGCGGGCCGTAGGCGATCTTGCGACAGACCCGGCCCTGCCGCGCGCCGATGTCCCGGATCGGCATGAAGTCGAAGAAGGCGCGGCGGGCCCGCGCGACCAGGCGCGGGGTGCCGTCGTCCTCGTGTCCGGTCTCGTCATAGGTCCCGATCGGCGACCAGTCGTTGGTCACCTCGTGATCGTCCCATTGCGCGAACATCGGCACCTCAGCGTGGAAGGCACGGAAGTGCTCGTCGAGGTGGTTGTATTTGTAGTTGCCGCGGAACTGCGCCAGTGTATGCGCGACTTCGGACTTTTCCTCGGTCACGACATTGCGCCAGGTCTCGCCGTTCGACAGTTTCAACTCGGAAGGAATCGGGCAGTCGGCATAGATGTGGTCGCCGGAGTGGATGAAGAAATCCGGACGGTTGTCGAGCATGGTCCGATAGCTGCGATAGCCGCCGCGCGAGACGTCGATGCCCCAGCCCTGCCCCGCGGTATCGCCGGACCACAGGAACGAAATCGACTGGCTAGCTGCCGGCGCGGTGCGGAAATGGCCGATGCGGCCTTCGCCGGCGAGACCGGTGGCAATGTCGTCGAAGCGCAAGCGGTAGAAGATATCCTGGCCCGGTGGCAGATCGGTCAGCAGCAGTTTTGAGGTGAGATCGGCGTCGGGCAATGCATCACCGGAAGCCGACGCAATGATGGTTTTGAAGCTTTCGACGGTCGAGCACTCTACCTGCATCCGCGCGGGCCGGTCGGCGCGCGCCCAGATCACGGCCGAGCCGTCCGAGACGTCGCCGGACTGGATCCCGCCCGCGATCTGCGGGCGGTCGGCGGCACGACTGATGGAGGGTTTCGCAAGCGAGGCGATCGCGAGGCTGGAGGCGGAGCGGACCAGGAACTGCCGCCGGGTCCATGCGCGCGGGGCGCGGAGCGTTGCCATTCAGGAAACCTTCGTCGAATCACGACGGAAGGTGCCTGCGCTCCTTGACTCCCGGCTTACGGTTTCTTGACTCTGCGCCTACGGTTTTGCGACGTGGCGATGACGGCTTTGGCCTCGACTAACGCTTCCAGTTGCAGATACCGCCGGAGCGGCATGGCCAAGTCTGGATGCGGGTATCCATTGCCTGCGCGTCGAGCGGATTGCCGTGGCGGCGCGCAAGCTTGGCACGGGCCGCCCCGCGCGCCTGTGCGCTCCTGGTATGCGCGGCCTTCGGCTCGGCCACACGAACGCGCTCGGCCGCCACCTTCTTCGGCACGTCGACAGGCTCAGCCCGAGCCTGCGCCTCGTTGCCGCCACGCGCTTCGAGTGCGAGCGGCGCGAAGCGCGTCTCCGGCCCGAGACGCTTCGGCGACAGAACGGCCTTGGAGAGATCGAGGCCGAGATATTCGTCAGGCTTGTAGTCGTCAGCGCGCGCAACGCCGCCCCCTGCGATCACGAGGGCAAGGGCAATTGCGAAGGGAACGTTTTTCAGGACCACGGACGCCTCCTGAAATCGATTTATTAAAGGGCTAATTTACCCCTATTTAGGAGGCGCCGCGCGCAATTCCAGCGGTCAAATGCCGCCGTGGTTAAGAAGTTTGACGGTGTCAGGCGACCTTTCGTGTCGCTCCCGTCCCGTCCAGGAACCCTAGCAGGCGGTTGCGGATGATGGTCTCCGCCTCTGCCATGATGCGATCAATGAGCTCCTTGCAGGATGGGATGTCGTGGATCAGGCCTGCGACCATGCCGCAGCTCCAGGCGCCGGCGTCCATCTGGCCGTCCAGCATGATCCTGGGATAGACGCCCGCGACTTGGTCGTGGATGTCGTCGATCGTGAGCTTGTCGCCCTTATCGCGCTCGATCTCGAGCAGACGGTCGACATTGGCGTTCTTCAGCACGCGCTCGGTGTTGCGCAAGCTCCGCATGATCAGGCGGGTGTCGAGCTCGGTCGCAGCAACGAGTGCATTCTTCACGTTCTGATGCACCGGCGCTTCCCTGGTGGCGATGAAACGCGTGCCCATGTTCATGCCCGCCGCGCCCAGCGCGAGCGCCGCGACCAGGCTGCGCCCATCGACCATGCCGCCGGAGGCGACGAACGGGATCTTCAACTCTTCCGCCGCACGCGGCAGCAGGATCATGTTGGGAATGTCGTCCTCGCCGGGATGGCCGCCGCACTCGAAGCCGTCGACGCTGACGGCGTCGCAGCCGATGCGTTCGGCTTTCAGGGAGTGACGCACCGATGTGCATTTGTGGATGACCTTGATGCCGGCCGCCTTCAGGGCCGGCATGTAGGCTTCCGGGCTGCGGCCTGCGGTCTCCACCGCCTTGATGCCACCTTCGACGATGGCCGCAATGTATTCGGGGTAGGGCGGCGCCGAGAAGGACGGCAGGAAGGTGAGGTTCACGCCGAACGGCTTGTCGGTCATGTCGCGGCAGCGCGCGATCTCCTTGGCGAGCAATTCCGGCGTCTTCTGCGTGAGACCGGTGATGATGCCGAGCCCGCCGGCATTGGAGACGGCGGCGGCCAGTTCGGCAAAGCCGACGAAATGCATGCCGCCCTGAATGATGGGGTGCTCGATGCCGAACAGTTCGGTGATCGCGGTCTTCACTTAAGGTCCTCCCGGAATTTGCTTGATGTTCAGATCAGTCTAGCCGGACTATTGCGCCGCGGTCACCATTTCTCTCCGAACGGGCGGATCTCCATCTCGAAGGTCCAGGCGCCCTTAGGCTGCTGCGGCAAGGTGTTCGATCCCGTGATGGTGTGCCCGGAATGCGGCGAGCCGCTGGACGCCAGGCAGGTGCATGTGCATGCGGGGCCGGGGCGGGACCAAACGGTGGGGTGAGCAGGCGGCTCTGGTGAAATTGCTGGCGCTGCGCCAGATAGTCTGCGCCAGCGTTCCCCGGCCCCTGCAACAGCAGCGCTGTCATTCGTGAACGCACCGCTCAAAGGAGCAACGCGGCACCATGGACGCCGCGCTTGCTCAAGAGGTCGCCATGGGCACACGCACCTTCAGTGCGTCTTGGCCTCGTGCCACTTCTCAAGATCGGGTTTGACCTCGTCCGATCCCTGCTCCTTCTCGGGGTTGCCCTTCCAGGGCTTGTCCGTCTGTCGATGCGAACCCCAGTCGTTCTGCTGCCGGGGATCGTCGTTGGGCCGTTCCTTGCTCATCATCTCACTTTCCTGAAACTTCAAGCGAAGGGGACGCCGTAATAGGAGTTGATACCACGCACGGCGGCGTCATCACTCCAGTTCCAATCGCTTCGTGAGCCATATTTGGGCGCGCCTTCCAGCTCCTTGGTGGTGATGCCGGTGACATAACCGCCGAGCTCGGTGTCGTATTTCAGCGACTGCCAGGGCAACGGATAGTGGTCGTTGCCTAATCCCAGGAATCCACCAAAACCGAGCACGGCGTAGGAAACCTGGCCACTGATCTTGTCGATCATCACGCGTTCGATCGAACCGATCCGGTTGCGATCGGCGCCATAGACCGATGTTCCCTCGACCTTGTCGCTGCCGATCAAACGGCCCGTCTCACTGCGATCCAGTTCGTCTTGGTTCAACATCGCAATTCTCCACTCGGCCACGTGCAAAACCAACCGGATAGGCACGGGATCGTTCCGTTGCATGTTCCGCGAGCGGTCAGGAACATCGCACCAAACGAGCCGTTCTCTGAGTTTCATGCACCAGACAAACCAAGGGCCACGCGCAATGTCCCAGACCGTCTCCGACTTCATCGTCCAGCGTCTGCATCAATGGGGCGTGCGCCACATCTTCGGCTATCCCGGCGACGGCATCAACGGCGTGTTCGGTGCGATGAACCGGGCCGGCGGCAAGATCGGCTTCGTGCAGGCGCGGCATGAGGAAATGGCAGCGTTCATGGCGACCGCTTACGCAAAATTCTCGGGCGAACTCGGCGTCTGCATCGCGACCTCCGGCCCCGGCGCCTCGCATCTCGTCACCGGGCTCTACGATGCGCTGCTCGATCACCAGCCGGTGCTGGCGATTGTCGGCCAGCAGGCGCGCAACGCCCTCGGCGGCCACTATCAGCAGGAACTCGATCTTCTCTCGATGTTCAAGGACGTTGCCGGCGCCTACGTCATGCAGGCATCCTCGCCTGCGCAAGTGCGACACCTGATCGACCGCGCGGTGCGGATTGCGCTGGCGCGGCGGACCCCGACCGTGATCATCCTGCCCAACGATTTGCAGGAGGAGCCTTACGAGGATCCGCCCCGTGAACACGGCACGCTGCATTCCGGCATTGGCTACAGCCCACCCAGCATCACGCCGCGTGAGGCCGATCTCGACCGCGCCGCGGAGGTGCTCAACGCCGGCAAGAAGGTCGCGATGCTCGTCGGCGCCGGCGCGCTTCACGCCACCGACGAGGTGATCGCGGTTGCCGAGCGGCTGTCGGCCGGCTGCGCCAAGGCACTGCTCGGCAAGGCCGCGTTGCCCGACGACCTGCCGTGGGTCACAGGCTCGATCGGCCTGCTCGGCACCGAGCCCAGCTACAACATGATGATGGAATGCGACACGCTACTGATGGTGGGCTCGGCCTTTCCCTACGCCGAATTCCTGCCCAAGGAAGGCAGCGCGCGCGGCGTTCAAATCGATATCGACGCCAGCATGCTGTCGATCCGCTTTCCCATGGAGGTCGGTCTCGTCGGCGACGCCGCCGAGACGCTGCGCGCATTGCTGGCGCGACTCGCGCCCAAGGCTGACGACGCCTGGCGCCGCGGCATTGAGGACGATGTTGCGAGATGGTGGAAGACGCTGGACGACCGCGCACATCAGCCCGCGGCGCCCGTCAACCCGCAGCTCGTCACCTGGGAACTGTCCCCGCGCCTGCCCGACCGCGCCGTCATCACCAGCGATTCCGGATCGTGTGCCAACTGGTTCGCGCGGGACCTGAAGATGCGGCGCGGCATGACGGCTTCGCTGTCCGGCGGTCTTGCCTCGATGGGCGCCGCGGTTCCTTATGCGCTCGCCGCGAAATACGCCCAGCCGGACCGGCCGGTGATCGCGCTGGTCGGCGATGGCGCGATGCAGATGAACAACATGGCCGAACTGATCACGGCTGCGAAATACTGGCGCACGTGGCGGGATCCGCGCTTCATCGTCTGCGTCTTCAACAACGAAGACCTCAACCAGGTCACCTGGGAGCAGCGCATCATCAACGGCGATCCCAAATTCGAGGCTTCGCAGCGCATTCCCGATGTCTCCTATTCGCGTTTCGCCGAGCTGATCGGCCTCACCGGCATCTTCGTCGACAGCCCAGAGCTGCTCGGCCCGGCCTGGGAGCAGGCGCTGGCGAGCGAGATGCCGGTCGTGCTGGAGGTGAAAACCGATCCCGAGGTGCCGCCGCTGCCGCCGCACATCACGCTCCAGCAGGCGAAGAATTTCTCGCTCGCCCTGATGAAGGGCGATCCGAACGAAAGCGGGATGATCAAGGGAGCGGCGCGCCAGATGTTCGAATCGATCCTGCCCGGGAGGCAATGAGGTGAACAATGAGTGACTTCCGCGACATCCAGCACGGCGTCAACGATCCGGTCGGAGGCCTCGACGTCAAGCGGCAGATCAACGACAACCGCACGCCGCATGAGCGGGCGCAGCACCACGCGGACGTACGCGCTGATGCGACCCCCACGCCGGCGGAGCCTTTCCTTCCGGAGCGGCTGCGGCGAAAGGCGACCGATCCGCTCAATCCGCGCACCGGTCGCCGTCCTGCGGGCCGGTGATTAGGAACCTCGGCTGTTGCGACGTGTTGGTCGGCGCACATTCGCCGGCAAACGGCCCGCGACCTATCGGAGGTATCTGACCATGAAGCGAACCATCATCGCACTTGCCTGCGTGGCTCTCGCGGGCCCCGCGCTCGCCCAGTCGCTCGGCGAAAAGACCGGCGTCAACTCGGCGCTCGGCGTCGCGCCATCCACTGCCGACTTCGTCAAGCAGGTGGCGATCAGCGACATGTTCGAGATCGAATCGAGCAAGCTCGCCCAGCAAAAGGGCAACGCGCAGGAAAAGAGCTTCGCGCAACAGATGGTGACCGATCACACCAAGACCAGCACCGAGCTCAAGGGGCTTGTCAACGGCAGCAAGGTGCAGGCGACGCTACCGACCGCGCTCGACAGCTCCCATCAGAGCAAGCTCGACAAGCTCAAGAGCGCGACCGGCAAGGACTTCAGCTCGGACTACAATTCCTATCAGGTCAGCGCCCATGAGGATGCCGTCTCCCTGTTCGAACGCTATGCCAAGGGCGGCGACAATGCCGCGCTCAAGGACTGGGCCGGCAAGACCCTGCCGGCACTGAAGCACCACCTCGACATGGCCAAGGAGCTCGGCAAGGCGCCGAGCGTCGGTCAAACCAAGTAACACATTGCTGAAGGACGCCGGCGCGTCCGGCGTCCTTCACTTGGCAACGACGACCGTCTCCGCGCATTGAGGTTCAGGAACCTTCTTTGTCTCCGGGCTTTACAGAACTGTCATGGAGGAAAACTCGCCGGCGGACCGATGGCGCTCGTAACGGTGAAACCCACCCGGATCGATACGGCGATCGCCAACGAGATCGCACGCAATGCCAACCCAGGCCTTGAGCATGCCACCCAGGCAATGACCTGGGGCGCCGACGAGCATGTGCTGCTCGCGCTCGCTGCTGCCGGATGGCTCTACACCTGCCTCCGGCATCCGCAGCGGCGTCCCGTTGCCGATCACGTCCTGATGGTATCGCTGGTCACGGCGATAGTGCCGCATCTCTTGAAATCCGTATTCGACCAGACGAGGCCTGACCGGCTCACCGTGAGCGGCCACCGGCACGGTATTCCCTATTCAGGACGCCCCCACGACGCGTTTCCCTCCGGTCACGCCATGCATATGGGCGCCCTCGCCTCGGCGGCCGGCCTGTTGCCGCCGGCCTCGCGCCGCGTGGCACGCTCACTCGCCGTGGCATTGTCGCTGACGCGCGTGGCGCTGCTGGCGCACTGGATCAGCGACGTGGTGGCAGGCTTCACGCTCGGCATCGTCGTCGAGCGACTGTTCAGGCCGCTCACGCTGGCGAAATCACCGCAGCAGCGGACCGAAGCCTCGCGGGTACGGCCATGACGGAATATCTCGTGCGCTTCGTCGCCGGCGGGCTGATCGTATCCATCTTCGCAATCCTCGGTGACATGCTGCGGCCAAAGAGCTTTGCCGGGCTTCTCGGCGCGGCACCGTCGGTCGCGCTGGCCACCCTTGGCATCGCCGTGGTCCAGCACGGCCCGCAATATGCCGCGTCCGCGAGCTGGACGATGATCTATGGCGCGATCGCGCTCGCCTGCTACAGCCTCGTCGTCTGCCATCTCCTGATGAGGATCCGTCTCGGCGCGCTCCCCGCGACGGTCCTTGCCTTTGTCGTATGGCTCGGGGTTGCCTTCGGTCTGCTCGCGGGTCTGGGAGGTTCCGCCTGATGCTGGTGAAGCTGTCGTCATCGGCGCTGAAACAGACGCGGTGGTACGAATACGCCGTTCGCTTCCTGCTCGGCGGCTGCGCGACGGTGCTCGCGGGAGTCATCGGCGCGCATTTCGGCGTTTCTGTCGGCGGGCTCTTTCTTGCACTCCCGGCCATCTTCTGTGCGAGCGCGACCCTGATCGAAAGCCACGAGCGTCACGCCAAGGAGAAGGCCGGGCTGAGCGGGCGGCGTCGCGGGCAGCAGGCCGCAGCGCTCGATGCCGCAGGTGCAGCACTCGGCGGCATCGGCCTCGTGGCGTTCGCTGTCGTCTTCCATGCCACCATCGGTGCAAGTGTCGCACTCGGTTTCATCGCCGCCTTGACGGTCTGGGCCAGCGTTTCCGTGACGGCCTGGTGGCTCAGGCGCAAGCTTCGCATCGTCTCGCACAATCGCAGTGCCCACTCCACTCGCCATCGGCAGAGGGCTCCCGCTTCGTGAAGCCCTTGAACTAGCCCGCGTTCGACGTCGTCGACGTCTGCGATTGCGGCGGCTGGAGCCCCGGGCTGTTGGCCCAGCGCTCGACCTGATCGATGATCTTCTGGTGGCTTGGCCGCACTGGCTTGGACGCTTCCTTGGACGCTTCCGGCTCTTCGGAAAGCTTGCGAGGTAACCTGACTTCGACCGTCATGACCTCTCCTCCCTTTCGAGAAGAATGCGCCATGGCAGGATATGTTTCCAAAATTAACGTATTGATTTTATTGAGTATTTTTACTCATTGAGAGGCTTTGTCGACTCTGGCGGAACTCCCGCCAAGTTGGTTCGTTGAGTAAACTACTCAAACTACTCAATTTGCGTGATCGCCATGAACGACCTTCGCGCCGAGCGCCTTCAGGTCATGCTCTCGCCGGAAGAGTTGGCTGCCATTGACGATTTCCGGTTCAAGCACCGAATGCCGACGCGGGCAGCCGCAGTCCGCGAACTCCTCAGGTTCGGACTGGCCGCCGCCGGCGTCGATGCCGCCGTGGGCGTGAAGTCAAGCAGCTTTGGCGTGTTCGGCCGCGGACCTGACGGACATACTCAGGGCGATCCAGAGAGTGGCACCGGCGGCTGACGCACATAAGCAAACGGCCCTGGCACGGTGCGTGCCAGGGCCGTCCTTGGAGATTGCTTCCGGCGCACCGGGGGCATGACAACCGGAAGCAATCCTTCGACTCTTCCCGCGCGGATTCGTTCCTCGTGAGAACTAGCCTGTCGCGTCGCTCGAGCCATCCGGCATCACGCCGGAGCCTGGCGTCTTGCTATTGTCGTTCAGCTTGGGGTCGCGCGTCGCTTCACGCGAAGGCGAGCCTTTCTGGTTCGTCTTGTGCACGGACTGTGCACGCTCCTTGTCACGCGGCTGCTCCTCCCCGCGCTTGTCCTTGACGATGCCTTGGTCGGGATGGGCCATGATGGGGCTCTCGCTTGTTCTCGTGTCTTGGAACGCTTACGCACCGCGACGTCGAATGTTCCGGCGCAGTGCTAACTGCGCACCGCGTGGACCGCAGCAGATGCGTTCTCGAGATGCACCTGCCGCAACGTCGTCACCGTCGCGAACGCGACCGAGACGCCAAAGGCGAGAATGAGGGAGAGAAGAGCCAGACGTGGAGCCATCGCCAAAACCTCCTTCTGAACTGGAAATCGACGCGATCGAATGTTCCCGGATGATCGCAAATCTATCGCTTGCCTTCCGTGAGCGGTCTCACACGCAGATTCACGAGAACGAGCGGCTCACGCCTTCCGCTTTGGAGGAGCGCGGACCGCAACGGGCGGGACTTCGCCGTCGAGCCAATCCTGCTCGTTGGCGAGCGCCGTCCAGGCGTCGGCCATGCGCGAATAGCGCTTATGGGCGGGTTGTCCCTCGGCTCGCTCGGCAAGCTGGAGACAATTGTCGGCGTTATCCCTGTAGATGTCAGACTGTTTCATGTGGAGGACGTGGGGACGGAACTCTCGCGCCGCAACCCGCTTACCGGATCGTAATGGTCAGGGAACTTCGCACGGTGTTCATCATTGATACCGATGCGAGTTCTTGCCGTCCTCATCCTGGCGTTCATCAACACTGCGGCGCTTGCCGACAGCACCGGCGAGCGAAAGCCCGGCGAACGGCCACCGACCGCGATCGAGGTTATCAGCGGCGTCTACAATTTCAGCCGATTTCAACAGGGTCTTCTCGAGAATACCGACCTCAAGGGCAATGCAGAGGTCAAGAACCTCGCCGCCCTGCGCGCCGAGGAAGCGGCCAAGCGCGACAAGAGCCTGAAGAAGGTCCAGGAGGCCATTGGCGCAGAGCCGCGCGTCGGCAAGGCAACATCCTCAACCGCGAGCCTGGTCGAGCCCGAGATGTCGGATGGTCCGACCTACGTCAGGAGCTTCTATGCCGCGCAGATTCCCGAGTATGAATCGGTCATCGGACTGCTCGAGCGCTATCTGAAGGCGCCCGACAATGCAGCGCTCGCAGCGTTCGCGCGCGAACAGCTCCCGATGTTGCGCTCGCAGGTCAGGGACGCCGAGCGTACCATGGCGGACAAGTAGCCGCTTCTACTTGTCGTTGGGATGACGTTGCTGGCTCTGCGACCGCACGGTGCGATCGCTCTCCGGCATCTTGTCACGACCAGCCTCGCCATTGTCGTCCTTGCCGCCCGAAGATGACGTGCCGCTGCCGCTCGGATTGGACCGGCTGGCCGTTCCGGTGGTCGGTGTTTCCGCGCGTGGGCTGGCTCCGTGCCAAAGGATGAATGCCGGGCGCGGGACGAGCAAAGCGGCGGCCCCACGATCGTTCTGAAAAGCATGGAACCAATTCCGGGGACCCTCGTTAGTTCAGTCGGGCTGAGCAAAGCGGGTTCCAATTCCTCGCGCCGCACCTTGGCGCTTGATTTCGAATTTGGCTGACGCTCTATTTCATTTCGACCAAACGCGTCGTGCCGCGGATTCGGCGAACGCCTGCGGGGGAATCAGTATGAGCGACCTCGATCCCGGAACTGCATCAGGCTCCGGTCGTCGCGTCCCAAAGCCCAAAACCAACGGTACGTCGGAGTCGGATTCCCGGGCGGAACTGTTGCTCGCCTTGCAGGCGATGCGCAGCGGTGACTTTTCGGTGCGCATGAGCGGCGACTACCTCGGTATCGACGGCAAGATCGCCGACACGCTCAACGAAATCATCGCCGCCAACCAGCGCATGGCGCACCAACTCGAGCTGGTCGGCCAGGTGGTGGGGCGCGAAGGCAAGACCCGCCAGCGCGTCAAGTTCGGCCTCGCGTCAGGCTCCTGGGCCGACATGGAAGGTTCGGTCAACATTCTGATCGACGACCTGCTGTGGCCGACGCGCGAGGTGACGCGCGCGGTCGCCGCCGTCGCACAAGGCGACCTGCTCCAGACCGTCAAGCTCGACGTCGATGGCCGTCCGCTCGGCGGCGAGTTCTTGCAGTCGGCGAACATCGTCAACACCATGATCAAGCAGCTCGGCGTGTTCACCTCCGAGGTGACGCGCGTGGCGCGCGAGGTCGGCACCGAGGGCAAGCTCGGTGGTCAGGCCCAGGTGCCCGAGGTGACCGGCGTCTGGAAGGACCTGACCGAGAGCGTCAACTCGATGGCGAACAACCTGACCAACCAGGTTCGCAACATCGCCGAGGTGACGATCGCGGTCGCCAACGGCGATTTGTCGAAGAAGATCACGGTCGACGTCCGCGGCGAGATCCTGCAGCTCAAGGAAGCCATCAACACGATGGTGGACCAGCTCCGCTCCTTCGCCTCGGAAGTGACGCGCGTCGCGCGCGAGGTCGGCACCGACGGCAAGCTCGGCGGCCAGGCGATCGTGCCGGGCGTCGCCGGCACCTGGAAGGACCTGACCGACAGCGTCAACGCCATGTGCGGCAACCTGACCGCTCAGGTGCGCAACATCGCCAACGTCACCACCGCCGTGGCGCGCGGCGACCTTTCCCGCAAGATCACCGTAGACGTCCGCGGCGAGATCCTGGAGCTGAAGGACACCATCAACACGATGGTGGACCAGCTCAACTCGTTCGCCTCGGAAGTGACGCGCGTCGCCCGCGAGGTCGGCACCGAGGGCAAGCTGGGCGGCCAGGCCCAGGTGCCTGGCGTTGCCGGCACCTGGAAGGACCTCACCGACAACGTCAACTTCATGGCCTCGAACCTGACGGCGCAGGTCCGCAACATCGCCGACGTCGCCACCGCCATCGCGAGCGGCGACCTCTCGAAGAAGATCACGGTGAACGTCTCCGGCGAGATCCTTCAGCTGAAGGAGACGCTCAACACCATGGTCGACCAGCTCAACGCCTTTGCCGGCGAGGTGACACGCGTCGCGCGCGAGGTCGGCACCGAAGGGCGGCTCGGCGGCCAGGCCAACGTGCTCGGCGTCGCCGGCACCTGGAAGGACCTGACCGAAAGCGTCAACTCGATGGCTTCCAACCTGACAGCGCAGGTCCGCAACATCGCGGAGGTGACGACGGCGGTCGCCGGCGGCGACCTCTCGAAAAAGATCACCGTGGACGTGCGCGGCGAGATTCTGGAGCTGAAAGACACCATCAACACCATGGTGGACCAGCTCAACGCCTTCGCCGGCGAAGTGACGCGCGTGGCGCGCGAGGTCGGCACCGAAGGCAAGCTCGGCGGCCAGGCCGTCGTGCGCGGCGTCGGCGGCACCTGGAAGGATCTCACCGACAGCGTCAACTCGATGGCCTCGAACCTCACCGGCCAGGTCCGCAACATCGCCGAGGTCGCAACCGCGGTGGCGAAAGGTGACTTGTCCAAGAAGATCACGGTGAACGTCTCAGGCGAAATCCTTCAGCTGAAGGAGACGCTCAACACCATGGTCGACCAGCTCAACGCCTTCGCCGGCGAAGTCACGCGCGTCGCGCGCGAGGTCGGCACCGACGGCAAGCTCGGTGGTCAGGCCCAGGTCACCGGCGTCGCCGGCACCTGGAAGGACCTGACCGACTCCGTGAACTCGATGGCCGGCAATTTGACCGCCCAGGTCCGCAACATCGCCGAGGTCGCGACCGCAATCGCCGGCGGCGACCTGTCGCGCAAGATCACGGTCGACGTCCGCGGCGAAATCCTGCAGCTGAAGGAAACGCTCAACACGATGGTCGATCAGCTCAACCGTTTCGCGGGCGAGGTGACGCGCGTGGCGCGCGAGGTCGGCACCGAAGGGCGCCTCGGCGGTCAGGCCAACGTGCCCGGCGTCGCCGGCACCTGGAAGGATCTCACCGACAGCGTCAATTCGATGGCGGGCAACCTCACCGCCCAGGTCCGCAACATCGCGGAAGTGACGACCGCCGTGGCGCGCGGCGACCTCTCCCGCAAGATCACCGTCGACGTCAAGGGCGAAATCCTCGAGCTGAAGAACACGATCAACACCATGGTGGACCAGCTCAACGCCTTCGCCGGCGAGGTCACGCGCGTGGCGCGCGAGGTCGGCACCGAAGGCAAGCTGGGCGGCCAGGCCGAAGTGCCCGGCGTCGCCGGCACCTGGAAGGACCTCACGGACAATGTCAACTTCATGGCCTCGAACCTAACGGCCCAGGTCCGCAACATCGCCGAGGTCGCGACCGCGATCGCCGGCGGCGACCTCTCGAAGAAGATCACGGTGGACGTGCGCGGCGAGATCCTTCTCCTGAAGGACACGCTGAACACCATGGTCGAGCAGCTCCGCTCCTTCGCCGCCGAAGTCACGCGCGTGGCGCGCGAGGTCGGCACCGAAGGCCGGCTCGGCGGTCAGGCCGTCGTGCCCGGCGTCGGCGGCACCTGGAAGGATCTCACCGATAACGTCAACCTCCTGGCGGCGAACCTCACCACGCAGGTCCGCAACATCGCCGAAGTGACCACGGCCGTGGCGCGCGGCGACCTCTCCCGCAAGATCACCGTCGACGTCAAGGGCGAAATCCTCGAGCTGAAGAACACCATCAACACGATGGTGGATCAGCTCAACGCCTTCGCCGGCGAAGTCACACGCGTCGCCCGCGAGGTCGGCACCGAGGGCAAGCTCGGCGGCCAGGCTGCAGTGCCCGGCGTCGCCGGCACCTGGAAGGACCTCACCGACACCGTGAACCTGATGGCTGCGAACCTGACCGAGCAGGTGCGCGGCATCGTCAAGGTGGTGACTGCGGTCGCCAACGGCGATCTCAAGCAGAACCTGACGATGAAGTCGCGCGGCGAGGTCGCCGCTCTCGCCGACACCATCAACAACATGACCGAGACGCTCGCGACCTTCGCCGACCAGGTGACGTCGGTTGCACGCGAGGTCGGCGTCGAAGGCCGGCTCGGCGGCCAGGCCAACGTGCCCGGTGCTGCCGGCACCTGGAAGGATCTCACCGGCAACGTGAACCTTCTGGCTGCCAACCTCACCTCTCAGGTGCGCGCCATCGCGGAAGTGGCGACTGCCGTGACCAAGGGCGACCTGACGCGATCGATCCAGGTCGACGCCCGCGGCGAAGTCGCGGAGCTGAAGGACAACATCAACACGATGATCACGAATCTCCGTCTGACGACGGACGTGAACACCGAGCAGGACTGGCTGAAGACCAACCTCGCCAAGTTCACCAACATGCTCCAGGGCCAGCGCGATCTCACCACGGTCGGCCGGCTGCTGCTCACCGAGCTGTCGCCGCTGGTGAACGCCCATACCGGCGTGATTTACCAGGTCGAGAACGAGGACAATTCCCAGCTGCTGCTGCTCGCATCCTACGCCAGCGACGGCATCTATCCCTATCAGCGCGTGCTCCAGTTCGGCGAAGGCCTGATCGGCCAGTGCGCCCTCGACAAGCGGCCGCGCATGGTCTCCGACATTCCATCCGACGTGGTGCCGATCAACTCGGCGCTGTTCCGCGTCGCACCGAAAAACCTCGTCGTGCTGCCTGTCCTGTTCGAAGGCCAGGTCAAGGCGGTGATCGAGCTCGCCTCCCTCGTCTCCTTCACGACGTCGCAGATGACGTTCCTGGAACAGCTCACCGACTCCATCGGCATCGTTCTGAACTCGATCGAGGCGACGATGCAGACCGAAGGCCTGCTCAAGCAGTCGCAGCAGCTCGCCGGCGAGCTGCAGACCCAGCAGCGCGAATTGCAGCAGACCAACGACCAGCTCGAGCAGAAGGCGCAGCAGCTCGCCGAACGCAACGTCGAGGTGGAACGCAAGAACCAGGAGATCGAGCAGGCTCGCCGCGCGCTCGAGGAGAAGGCGACCGAGCTTGCGCTGACCTCGAAATACAAGTCCGAGTTCCTCGCTAATATGAGCCACGAGCTGCGTACGCCGCTGAATTCGATCCTGATTCTGGGCCAGCAGCTCACCGACAATCCGGACGGCAATCTCTCGGCCAAGCAGGTCGAATTTGCCCGCACCATCCACGGCGCCGGCACCGACCTGCTCAACCTCATCAGCGACATTCTCGATCTCTCCAAGATCGAGTCCGGCACGGTCACGGTCGACGCCGAGGAGATCCTGACCGCGAACCTGCTCGAGACCGTCGGCCGCCCATTCCGGCACGAGGCGGACAACCGCAACCTGTCGTTCAAGATCGACGTCGATCCGAACCTGCCACGCAGCATCGTCACCGACTCCAAGCGCCTGCAACAGGTCCTGAAAAACCTGCTCTCCAACGCCTTCAAGTTCACCGCCGAAGGCGAAGTGCGCCTGAAGGTCGCCGGCGCGATCGGCGGCTGGGGGACGGATCACCCGGTGCTGAACTCCGCGCCGGCCGTGATCGCGTTCGAAGTGTCCGATACCGGCATCGGCATTCCCCTGGAGAAGCAGAAGCTGATCTTCGAGGCGTTCCAGCAGGCGGATGCCGGCACCAGCCGGAAATACGGCGGCACCGGCCTCGGGCTCGCGATCAGCCGCGAACTCGCGAGCCTGCTCGGAGGCGAGATCCATCTCCGCAGCACACCGGGCAAGGGCTCGTCCTTCACGCTCTATCTGCCCTTGAAATATTCCGGCCCGACGCTCGCGCCGCGGGCCGCGCCGGCGCCGCAGCAATACAGCCAGCCGCCTGCGCTGCAGCCGGCCGCGCCGGAGCAGCAGCGCGTCATCGAGCAGCTTCCCGACGACCGCTTGAACCTCGAGCCTGGCGACAGCATCCTCCTGATCGTCGAGGACGACCCGCATTACGCGCGTGTGCTGGTCGACCTCGCGCGCGACAAGGGCTTCAAGGTTCTGGTCGCCGCGCGGGGCGCGGAGGCGCTGGAGCTCGCCAAGCAGTATCAGCCGAGAGCAGTCTCGCTCGACGTGTTCCTGCCCGACATGCTCGGCTGGACCGTGCTGAGCCAGCTCAAGCACAATCCGTTGACCCGCCACATCCCCGTGCAGATCATCACGCTCGATGAGGACCGCCAGCATGCGCTGGCGCGTGGCGCGTTCTCATTCGTCAACAAGCCGACCACGCCTGAAGGCGTCTCAGCCGCGCTGACGCAAATCAAGGAATATGCGCGGCCGCGGCGCAAGCGGCTGCTGATCGTCGAGGACAACGAAGCCGAGCAGCTTTCGATCCGCGAGCTGCTGTACCACGACGACATCGAGATCGTGTCGACGGCCACCGGCGCGGCGGCACTTTCGACGCTGCGCGAGCAGCCGTGTGACTGCGTGGTACTCGATCTCCGGCTGCCCGACATGAGCGGCTTCGAGGTGCTGGACCAGATCCGCAACGACGAGCGACTGTCGAACATCCCGGTCGTGGTCTTCACCGGCCGCGAGCTTTCGGCGGAGGAGGACGCGGAACTCCACACCATGGCGCGCAGCATCGTGGTCAAGGGCGTGGAATCGCCGGAACGCCTGCTCGACGAAACCGCACTGTTCCTGCACCGCGTGATCACGGAGCTGCCGATCGAGAAGCAGCGTATGCTGGAGAAGCTGAACAGTTCCGACGAGGACTTGATCGGCAAGACAGCCCTGCTCGTTGACGACGATGCCCGCAACATATTCGCCCTGTCGAGCGTGCTGGAACGGCGCGGCATGAAAGTGCTGACGGCGACGACCGGCAGCGAGGCTGTGACACTGGTCGAATCCAATCCGGAGATCGCGATCGTGCTGATGGACATCATGATGCCGCAGATGGATGGCTATCAGACCATCGGCGTGATCCGCGAGAACCCGGCCTTCGCCCGTCTTCCGATCATCGCGCTGACCGCCAAGGCGATGAAGGGCGATCGGGAGAAATGCCTCGAAGCCGGCGCGTCCGACTATCTCGCCAAGCCGGTCAACACCGACCAATTGCTGCTTGCGATCCGCATGTGGCTGCACCGCTGAGTTGGGCCCGCGTATGGACCAGGAAAAGGTCAACATCCTGCTCGTCGACGACCAGCCGGCCAAGCTGCTCGCCTATGAGGTGATCCTGAAGGATCTCGGCGAGAACCTCGTGATCGCCTCCTCGGGACGCGAGGCGCTGGAGGTGCTGCTCAAGACCGAGATCGCGGTGATCCTGGTCGACGTCTGTATGCCCGAACTCGACGGCTTCGAGCTCGCCGCGATGATCCGCGAGCATCCGCGTTTCCAGAAGACCGCCATGATCTTCATCTCGGCCATCCAGGTCAGCGACATCGACCGGTTGCGCGGCTACGAGATGGGCGCGGTCGACTACGTGCCGGTGCCGGTCGTGCCGGAAGTGCTGCGCGCCAAGATCAGGGTATTTGCCGAGCTCTACCGCAAGACGCGCGAGCTCGAACGGCTGAACCACGAGCTCGAGGACCGCGTCCGCGCACGCACTGCGGAACTGGAGAGCTCCACCGCGAAGCTGCGCGAGAGCGAGCAGCGGCGCAGCATGGCGATCGCTGCCGGCAAGATGGGATCCTGGGACTGGGACTGGATCAGCGGCGATTGGATGTGGGACGAGGGGCAATACCGAATCTTCGGCGTCGGCCCCGAGAGCTTCGAAGTCAATCCGGCCAACGTCCAGGCGCTGCTGCATCCCGATGACGTCGATCAGTTGCGCAAGGCGATCGCCGAATTCAACAAGGGCACGCGCGCCTATGAAACTGAGTTCCGCATCGTGCGGCCCGACGGCGAGGTGCGCTGGTGCGTCGGCACGGCGGCGGCGACGGTCGACGAGAGCGGGCGCGTGGTGCGCGTCAGCGGCGTCACCGTCGATATCACCGAGCGCAAGCGTGCCGAGGAGCGGCAGAATCTCCTGGCGCGAGAAGTCGATCATCGCGCCAAGAACGCGCTGGCACTGGCGCAATCGATCGTGCGCCTCACCCGGGCGGACGAGGTCAAGGACTATGTCAACGCCGTCGAGGGACGTATCAATGCACTGGCGCGCGTGCACACCATCCTGTCGCTGTCGAGCTGGGAGGGCGCCGAGCTCTCCAGGCTGATTGACGAGGAGCTTGCGCCCTATTCGCTCGGCGACCAGATCAGATTGGCCGGTCCCGAAGTTCAGTTGCTGCCGGCGACGGCCCAGACGCTGGCGCTCGCGCTGCACGAGCTCTTCACCAACTCGGCCAAGTATGGCGCGCTCTCGACTCGATCGGGGCGGCTCGCGATCGATTGGCGGGTCGAGGACGAGCTGCTCACGCTGAGCTGGGAGGAATCCGGCGGTCCGCTGGTCATGACACCGAAATCTCGCGGCTTTGGAACGCGAAGCCTGCTTGCGAGCGTCGAGTCCCAGCTTGGCGGACAGGCGCAGTTCGATTGGCGCGCTGAAGGCCTGTTGTGCCGCCTGGAGGTGCCGCTGAAGCGCCGGACGGCCACCGCCGGACCCGGCAAGTTCGACACCGGCGGCTCCGCAGAGTTGCAGCGCGCGTCCGGCTAACCGGAGGCTGCGCTCGTCATGCGCTGAGCCACCCGCGGTTCGCGCGGGACTCGCCCTTCCAGCCAGGCTTCCGTTCGGGCGAGATCGCGCAGGGCCCTGGCGTAGCGACGCGCCGCGCTTCGCTCTGCTCCGCGCGGCAGCCTGCGGGCCTTGCGCAGGATGTCTGCAGCCGCGTTGCGATAGGCCAGCGAGCGGTAAAGAAAGACTACCTTACCCATATCCATGTTCCCGTTTTGATGGCGCTCATCCTTGCAAGCCCGGCATGAACGTCGGATGAAGCGGGCGATGACAATTATTTCAACCGAATGGAACCAGACAACCGCGCGGGTGTTTGCATGCCAATTCGGGATGCACTCCCATGCGCACGAAGAAGTCGTCTGACCTGATCTCTGCCAGCGGACTTATAAAGCTGATGACGCATGCAATGATGGGCGCGGCCCTCGGCCTCACCTTCAGCCTTACGCTCGTCCTGTCCAATCCAGCCGTGGCCAACCTGCTCAATAACGGCGGAAGCCAGGCCATTCTGGTCTTCACTCTCACCTTGGTGACGACGTTCGCGATCGGTGCGACGCTCACCGGCGTCGTGTTCATCATTGAGGAGGACAAGCAAACTTGAAGCGCGCGTGACCCGCGGGAGGTGCTTTGTCGGGAACTCCTGCGGCGAAGAACGGTTGGCTGCCTGCGTCAAATTAACTCAGGGAGTTTCCCGCATGAAGACGACCAAGCTCGCTCTCGCCGTAATGTTGGCAACCGGCCTTGCCGCCGCGCCGTTCGCCGTGCAGGCCAAGTCACACAAGGCCAAGCATGGATCCTCGATGTCATCGTCACAGACCACCGGCGCCAACACCAAGTCTTCCAAGGGCGCTGATCCTTCCGGCCAAGGCGGCTCCGGCCCCGGCTCCGATCAGGGCGGCACCATGACGAACAAAGGCGGCATGACCAACACCAAATAGGCCACTCCCTGGAATCCATCGAGGGCCCCGCCCGTTGCGGGGCCCTTTCTCTTGGGGCTCGTGCGCAGTTTCAAATCCGGTACGCGTCCGGGTCCCTTCTCCACCGCGCGCTCCCCGATTTCAGCGGGGCCCGCTCGCGCGCGCAGGATTGCCCGTCTTCGCGGGACGAAGGCGGACCCGGTCGCGGACGTCAGGCAGAACGTCGCTGCCGCCAGCTGCCTTCCATTCGCCGATCAGGAGGTTGATTCTCCGGCGCAGATCCATCTGCGCCAGGGCCCTTTCCGTGCAATCGCAGCCGCGCTCGACGAGATCGCGCACCGACGCCTCGACGTCGGCCATTTCGAGCCTCAAGACTCTGATTTTACGTCGAATTTCATTAATTCTGTTGTCCATGGCTTGTTAGAACAAAATAAGAACATATAGTCAAGTCACGATTTCAGAACGGAGAACGCGGATGCAGGTTCAAGGTAAATACGACGCCAGGGTTCTTCTCGGCGAGCAGATGACGCGGGCACAGGGTCTCAGGCTGAAGCGGCTGAGCGAAGAGGCCTATCAACCCGCCCAATTTGCACGGGACCTGTCCTTCGGTGAGGCCGCACGGCGCATCCAGGCGCTGGAGGCGGAGATCGACTTGGCGAACTCCTTCTAACTGCGGCGCGCGCCTGCACGTTGTGTATGCGCTGCCGGAACCATGGCTGAGCCGAATGGTTCTCCTCGCCAAGGGAGAGCATGCATGGCACGCAAGGCAAAGAAACGTCGCTACTCGCGCAGCTCCGGCAGCGATGTCGAAAGCGAGATGCGGCGCTACAAAAAGGGTACCGCGAAGAGCGGGCGCGGAGGACGCGGCGGCCGCGTGAAGAGCCGCAAGCAGGCAATCGCGATCGGACTGTCGAAGGCACGCAAGAAGGGCAAGAAGGTCCCGAAGAAGGCATCGAAGCGGAACAGCGCCAAGAAGACGTCGAGAAAATCGTCTAAGTCAAGCAAGTCGTCAAAGAAGTCGTCCAAGCGCAAATCCAGCAAGCGCTGACGCTGACCCGTCTCAGGTCATGCTGCCCGGCATGAAGCAGCGGATCGAAATCCCGAACGCCGTCTTCACCGGCCACACCATGGTGCGGCCGGCCCGGTTCGGCTCGGTGATGACGGCTTCGTCCGGCACATCTATCCACTGCCCGTCCAGACGCACGCGGTAACGCCCGTTGTGCGACTCCCAGTCGGGATCGGCGACGGCAAATCCATCCGCATCCGAGCAGCACGGGCCGAGCTGGCTGCGCAGACTGTCGAACCATGGCTTCAGGGGTGAGTTCGCGTAGCGGCCGTCATCTCGCCCGAGCGCGTTTCCGCCCCAGAGCACCAATGACGCTGCGAGCAGTGCACTCCTCCGCGAGAGCTTCAATCGAACCATGTCGGCACCGATCAAAATGCGAACCGCCAGCAAGTTCCACAAAGCGGCGGCAGGCTCGAAGTTCCACGCCTGCAATCCACCTTTGCGGCCTCCTTGCCGCAGATGTTGGAACTGTGATGAACGAACACGGCTTTTTCGGACGAACTGCGTCACCATTCCTGTGGTTAACGAGAATGTTATCAATAGCCCAACGGGAATTTCGAGGCTGAACAGGAAAGGCGGCCCGAGGGCCGCCTTTTTTGACGTGGGTCGATCGATGCGCGCGACTCTACGCTAGCGGAACTGCGACGAATCTCGTCGCCTCCGCGCTTCTGACCTGCAACAGCACGCTGCGCTTGCCCGACGATTTGGCCTGCGCCAGCTCCGAACGGACGTCGCCGACATTGGCGACCGCCTTGCCGCCGACATTGAGGATGACGTCGCCGGTCTGAATGCCGCGTTGTGCCGCCGGCCCTTGCGGATCGACCTCGGTGACGACGACACCCTTCTGGCCCGCGCCCTGGACGTCACCTGCCGGCGCCAAGCTGAGGCCGAGGCGCGGCGTGCCGGCATTCGGCTGCCCTTTGCCCTCGTCGGAATTGCCATTTCCTTTGGCTTGCCGCTCGTTCGGCAGCTCGCCGAGCGCGAGGGTCACCGTTTTGCTGTCGCCCTTGCGGAAGACATCGAGCTTCACGGACGTGCCCGGCGCCAAGGTGGCGATGGTGCGGGCGAGGTCGCGGGAGTCCTTGATCGTGGTGCCGTTGACGGCGGTGATGACGTCCCCCGCCTCGATGCCGGCCTTCGCCGCCGGGCTGCCGTCCTGCGGATTGTCGACGATCGCCCCGCGCGCCTCCTTGAGGCCGAGGCTGTCGGCAATATCCGATGTCACGGGCTGCACCTGCACGCCGAGCCAGCCTCGGGTGACCACGCCCTTGTCCTTCAATTGGGCGACGACGAGCTTGGCGGTCGAGGCCGGAATGTCGAAGCCGATGCCGACCGAGCCGCCCGAGGGCGAGAAGATCGCAGTGTTCACGCCGATCACGTTGCCGTTCATGTCGAAGGCCGGGCCGCCGGAATTGCCCTTGTTGATGGGCGCATCGATCTGGATGAAGTCGTCATAGGGACCATTGCCGATATCACGGCCGCTGGCCGAGACGATGCCCGCGGTCACAGTGCCGCCAAGACCGAAGGGATTGCCGACGGCGACCACCCAATCGCCGATGCGCGGCTTCTGGTCGGAGAATTTGACGAACGGAAAGTCCTTCTTGCCATCGACCTTGATCAGCGCGAGATCGGTCTTCGGATCGGTGCCGACGACTTTCGCAGTGTAGGTCGTGCCGTCATCCATCGTCACCTGCACGGACTCGGCGTGGTCGACGACGTGGTTGTTGGTCACGGCATAGCCGTCGGCGGAAATGAAGAATCCGGAGCCTTCGCCCGTGATCACCTGATGGCGCTGGCGCGGCATGCCGTTCATGCCGCCCGGGAAGCGGAAGCCGAACTGTCGCGAGAATTGGTCGAACGGCGTATTCTCGTCCGAGTCCATCCGGTTCTGCTGCAGCATCGCGGTCTTGTCGCTGTCCTGGTCGATCTTCACCCGCACCGAGATCACCGCGGGTTTGACCTTGCTGACCAGATCGCCGAAGCCCGGCGGCGTCACGGCGGCTTCCGCAGCGTGAGCCGGCGCAATGAAGGAGTTCGTACCGAACGGCGCGGAGCCTGGCGCCATTGACAGGGCGGCCACGCCCAGCGCGGCCACGGTGCCGAGCAGCGCGAGCCGGCGCGGCCTCAAGATCTTGCGGGACGTGGTGGTGTCGGAATTGACGCGATCGTTCATGTCGAAATATCCATGTTGAGCTGGTGTCGCCTTGCCCCCAACATGGTCGCTTCCACCTTACGGCGTCCCGTCCATCCGATTAAATCTCGGCAAAGAACGGGAGAGCAGGTGCAGCAGGCAGATCGTCGCCGCCCATTTGATGCAGCTCAACACGGGCGCTTCGCGCAGTGAAAAACTGCGCCTATGAGGTCCACCGGAGGCGCGCCATGTACAAAGACATTCTCGTCCACATTCCCACCGAACGTCCCATGCGGTCCGCGATCGAGGGTTCGATCTCGCTCGCGGCGCACCTCAACGCTCATCTCGACGCGGTCGCGGTCGGCTATGTCGCAACCAGTGCAGCTTACGTGATGGAGGGCGGCGCGGCGGTGGCGGCCGTGTTCGAACTGGAGCGCGAGCGGGCCGTGGAGCGGGCCGAGGCCGCGCTCGCGGTGTTCAGGAGCGAAGCGGCGAACGCCGGCATCTCCTATGCCTGCCACGCGCTCGGCGCGATCCCGGCGGATGCAGCCGTCTCGCTCGGCGAGATGGCGCGACTGCACGACCTCAGCATCGTACTCCAGCCGGATCCGGCTCAGGGCGCGTTCGACAACGACGTGCCGAGCGAGATCCTGTTTCAGGCGGGCGGCCCGGTGCTGTTCCTGCCCTACACCTTCCGTGGAGCCTTCAAGGCGAACCGGATCGGCATCTGCTGGGACGGCAGCCGCCTCGCTGCCCGCGCCGTGCGCGACGCAGCGACGTTCCTGGCGCGCGCCGCAGAGATCGTGATCATCACCATCAACGAGGCCGACGCCGTCTCCGGCGAAGCTTCAGCGAGCAGTCTGGCAAAACATCTCGGCCGGCGCGGACTGCCGACCCGCACGGTCAGCCTGTCGGCGACGCGCGCCGACATTCAGCCGACCATCCTGTCGCTGGCGGCCGACGAGAGCCTCGATCTCCTGGTGATGGGCGGCTATGGCCATTCGCGGTTGCAGGAGCGCATTCTCGGCGGCGTCACCCGCGCCATGCTGGAAGCCATGACAGTGCCGACGCTGATGTCGCATTGAGCCGAGCCGGCTTGGCGCCATTACGCCGCGACGGGAGCCTCCCAGGGCGGGGATGCGGCAGCGTCCCCGTCGCGTTGCACATTGCACGCGTCGAAATGCGCCTTGAGTTCGACTTCGGCGAGGTGTTCGAAATGTTCGGCCTGGCCGAGGAGTTCCCAAGTCTGGAGCGGCCGGTAGGCCGCCTGCTGACGACAGAGGGACGCCAGCGCCCGGTAGCGACGTACGTTCTCCATGAGACCCTCCCTCGCATCTGCCGAGGTTATTGTCTTAATTTACGTCAGGCCGATGGCGATTGTGCAAAAGATTTGCTGCGCCCCGCCCGCGCCTGATCTCGGCTCGTTCTTGGAAAATGCGTACGCGGGTCAAGTTCCAAATGGCGCCAAGGGGGACCTCGGTCTCCTGTAGTCTACCGGATGAGGCCTCCCTCGCTCACACGCATCCGCTGCGCAGAACTGTTTTGCAGGTGCGGAACTCGGCCGGCCTCGGCGGCGGCGCGAATGGCTTCAATATTGGCGGCATAATCGGCAGCGCCCCTGCCGCGAAACACGGCGGAACCCGCGACCAGCGTATCGGCGCCCGCTGCAGCCACGGCAGCGGCATTGTCGCGCGTGACGCCGCCATCGACTTCGAGACGGATCGGCCGCTCGCCGATCATGGTCCTGATCCGCTTGATCTTCTCGATCTGCGACCCGATGAATGATTGGCCACCAAAGCCCGGATTGACCGTCATCACCAGCACGAGATCGATACGGTCGAGCACGTATTCGATCGTCGCCTCCGGCGTCGACGGACACAGGCTGACGCCAGCCTTCCTGCCGAGCGAGCGGATCGCCTGGAGCGAGCGGTCGAGATGCGGGCCGGCTTCGGCGTGCACCGTGATGAGGTCCGCTCCGCCTCTCGCGAACGCCTCGAGATAGGCATCGGTCGGCGCGATCATCAAATGCACGTCGAAGACCTTGTTCGTCAACGGCCGGATCGCCTTGATGACGTCAGCACCGAAACTGATGTTCGGCACGAAATGCCCGTCCATGACGTCGCAATGGATCCAGTCGGCCCCGGCCGCATCGATCGCCGCGACCTCCTCGCCGAGACGGGCGAAATCCGCGGCCAGGATCGAGGGGGCGATAAGGATGTCTCCGCTCATGGCTTTGCACTCCGCGCTTCAGTGCCGCCGCTGAAGACGCGGCTCGCAAGGACGTCCGCGGGATCAATGGTCTCGAGGTCGGCGACATCGAGCATACGGTCGAGATCGGACACCAGGCGATCGGCCTGCCGCAGACGAATGCGGTCGACGGCGTTGCGGATCGAACGGGCGTTGGAGAAGAACGGCTGGGTCCGGCGAAATTCGATGTACTTCTCGAAAGCCTCGCGCGCGGCCGCCGAGAAGCGATAGCCGCGCTCCTTCAGCATCAGCTCGGCGATGACGAGCAGTTCGGCCTCGGCATAGTCAGGAAATTCGATGTGATGGGCGATGCGCGAGCGGAAGCCGGGATTGGAGGCGAAGAAGCTCGTCATCCGCTCGCCATAGCCGGCAAGGATCACCACGAGGTCTTCGCGCTGGTTCTCCATCACCTGGAGCAGGATCTCGATCGATTCCTGGCCATAGTCGCGCTCGTTGTCGGGACGATGCAGGTAATAGGCCTCGTCGATGAACAACACGCCGCCCATCGCCTTCTTCAGGATCTCCTTGGTCTTCGGCGCGGTGTGGCCGATATACTGGCCGACGAGGTCGTCGCGCGTCACGGAGATCACCTGACCGCGCCGCACGAAGCCGAGGCCGTGCAGGATCTTGGCCATGCGTAGCGCCACGGTCGTCTTGCCCGTGCCGGGATTGCCCGTGAACGACATGTGCAGCGTCGGCGGCGCGGAGGCCAGTCCCGCCCGCTGCCGGATACGTTCGACCAGCAGCAGCGAGGCGATCTGGCGCACGCGGTCCTTCACCGGCTTGAGCCCGATCAGCTCTTGATCGAGCTGTTGCAGCGTATCGGTGATCCCGGCCGCTTCGGCCTCCTTGCGGAGATCGAAACGAGTCTCGTTCTGTTCAGTCGTCGTTGCATGGGGAACATCGAGCATCGGCACCTCGAAGAAAAGAGCTTCGCCGCCGGGAGCGGCGAAGCAGTGGTCCGCCAAGGATGCGGAGCAGGGAGAGCTCCGCGCGGAGGAGAATGGTTATTGAGCGGCGTGGGGGGCCGGCTTGCGCATCGTGGTGTAACGGATCGCGCGGCCGCCGACTTCCTGCCGCACCAGCTCGAACTCGGCTTCCTTCGGCGGCCGGTTGACGAGGAAGGAGATCCGCACCGATTCCCAGCCATGGCTGGAATCGAAGCCGCTGATGCGGATGTAGCGGTCGCCGTACACCCTGCGGCATTCGGCGAGCTCCATCATCACGCCGGCGGCGTCCTGAAGGTCGAACATCGGCAGCCCCCACATCTCCCAATAGGTGTTGCGGGGATGCGGATCGTCGGTGAACTCGATGTTCACCGCCCAACCCTTGGTCAGACAATATTGCACCTGCTTGGTGATCTGATCGTCGGTGAGATCGGGCAGGAACGAGAAGCAGCCTTGAGTCAGCTTCATGTCAAATCTCCTCAAACGGTTTCGAGCGCGGTCGGCACGAAGTCCGGCGTGTCGGTCGATTGATAATTGAAGGTCACGTCCTTCCAGACTTCGAGCGCCGCCTTCAGCGGCGTGCAGGTCTCGGCCGCCCTGGCCAGGATCTCCGGGCCCTCGTGGATGTAGTCGCGGCCCTCGTTGCGGGCGAGGATCATGGCTTCCAGCGCCACGCGGTTGGCGATCGCGCCGGCGGCAATGCCCATGGGATGGCCGATGGTGCCGCCGCCGAACTGCAGCACGACGTCTTCGCCCAGGAGGTCGAGCAGCTGATGCATCTGGCCGGCGTGGATACCACCGGAGGCGACCGGCATCACCTTGTTGAGGCTCGCCCAGAACTGGTCGAAGAACAGGCCGTGCTCGAGCTTGGTCGGGTTGAAGTCCTCGCGGCAGACATCGTAGTAGCCACGCGTGGTGTTGGGATCGCCTTCGAGCTTGCCGACCACCGTGCCGGCATGGATGTGGTCGACACCGGCAAGGCGCATCCATTTGGCGATGACGCGGAACGATACGCCATGGCTCTTCTGCCGCGTATAGGTCGAGTGACCGGCGCGGTGCAGATGCAGGATCATGTCGTTGCGGCGCGCCCACTTCGCCATCGACTGGATCGCGGTGTAGCCGATCACGAGGTCGATCATGACGATGCACGACCCGAGTTCCTTCGCGAACTCCGCGCGCTCGTACATGTCCTCCATCGTGCCCGCGGTGATGTTCAGGTAGGTGCCCTTCACCTCGCCCGAGGCGGCCTGCGCGCGGTTCACCGCCTCCATGCAGTAGAGGAAACGGTCGCGCCAGTGCATGAAGGGCTGCGAGTTGATGTTCTCGTCGTCCTTGGTGAAGTCGAGCCCGCCCTTCAGCGCCTCATAGACCACGCGGCCATAGTTGCGCCCGGATAGACCGAGCTTCGGCTTCACCGTTGCGCCCAGCAGCGGCCGACCGAACTTGTCGAGGCGTTCGCGCTCGACCACGATGCCGGTCGCCGGCCCCTGGAACGTCTTCACATAGGCGACGGGGAAGCGCATGTCTTCCAGGCGCAGCGCCTTCAGCGGCTTGAAGCCGAACACATTGCCGATGATCGAGGCCGACAGGTTTGCGATCGAGCCCGGCTCGAACAGGTCGAGGTCATAGGCGATATAAGCGAAATACGAGCCGTGCGAGCCCGGGACCGGATCGACGCGATAGCACTTGGCGCGATATTTCTCCGCGGCGGTGAGGCGATCGGTCCACACCACGGTCCAGGTCGCGGTCGAGGATTCGCCGGCCACCGCAGCCGAGGCCTCGATCGGATCGACGCCCTCCTGTGGCGTGACGCGAAACAGCGCGATGACATCCGTGTCCTTTGGCGTGTAATCGGGCTCCCAATAGCCCATGCGCTTGTATTCCATCACGCCGGAGCGATAGCGCTCTTTGCCGCGGACCGTGCCTGCATGTGCGTTCATGTCTCTCTCCTGCTCTTTTCTCTGCTCTTTCCGATTAACTAGGCCGCCACGGACTCGCGGGCGTCGACGCGCGGATCGAGCTCGCCGGCGCGGTAGCGCCGCGCCATCTCGTTCAAGGGAACCACCTTGATCTTGCTCGCGTGACCTGCGGTGCCGAACTGCTCGAAGCGCTCGCGGCAGAGCTCGCGCATCGCGTCCATCGCGGGCTTGAGGAATTTGCGTGGATCGAACTCACTGCGGCTTTGCGCCGCCACCTTGCGAAACACCGCAGTCATCGCCAGCCGACAGTCGGTGTCGATATTGACCTTGCGCACGCCGCTCTTGATGCCGCGGACGATCTCGTCCACCGGCACGCCCCAGGTCTGCGGCATCTCGCCGCCGAACTGGTTGAACATGTCTTGGAGCGACTGCGGCACCGAGGAGGATCCGTGCATGACCAGATGGGTGTTCGGCAGCCGGCGATGGATCTCCTCGACCACGCGCATCGCCAGGATGTCGCCATCGGGCTTGCGGCTGAACTTGTAGGCGCCGTGGGAGGTGCCCATCGCGATCGCCAGGGCGTCGACCTTCGTTGCGCGGACGAAATCGACGGCCTGATCAGGATCGGTCAACAGTTGGTCGTGGCTGACCTTGCCCTCGACGCCGTGGCCGTCTTCCTGCTCGCCGCCGCCGTGCTCCAGCGAGCCGAGCACGCCGAGCTCGCCTTCGACGGACGCGCCGACCCAATGCGCGAGATCGACGACGCGGCGGGTGATCGCGACGTTGTAGTCGTAGTCGGCCGCCGTCTTTGCGTCGGCCTTGAGCGAGCCGTCCATCATCACCGACGTGAAGCCGTGGGCGATCGCGGAGGCGCAGGTCGCCTCGTCATTGCCGTGGTCCTGGTGCATGCAGAGCGGGATGTCGGGATAAGTCCGCTCCAGCGCGTCGATCATGTGCGAGAGCATGAGATCGCCGGCATAGCTGCGCGCGCCGCGTGAGGCCTGGATGATGACGGGCGCATCGACCTCGGCCGCCGCCTGCATGATCGCGATGCCCTGCTCCATGTTATTGATGTTGAATGCCGGCACGGCATAGCCGTGGCTGGCGGCATGATCGAGCAGCTGGCGAAGTGTGATACGGGCCACGGGACGTCCTCCTTATTGTCTCTTGCGGGCAATCGCCCGGCGGGCGGCTTCCGCAATGCTCTGCGGCGTGATGCCGAATTCGCGGTACAACACTGGTGCCGGCGCCGAGGCGCCGAAGCCGCGCATGCCGACGAACTCGCCGTCGGTGCCGATCCAGCGTGGCCAGTCGCCCAGCACCGCCGCCTCGATGCCGACGCGCGGCGCGGTGCCGAGGATGGCGGCGCGGTAATCGTCCAGCTGTTCCTCGAACAGGGCGAAGCACGGCGCCGACACCACGGCCGCACGGATGTGTTCGGTCGCGAGCAGGCGGGCGGCGTCCAGGGCTATCGCCACTTCCGAGCCGGTTGCGATCAGCGTCACGTCGCGCCCGCCCTCCGGCGAGACGACGAGATAGGCACCGCGTGAGACACGGTTTCTGCCGCGCGCATCGCTGCGAAAGGTCGGCAGCGCCTGGCGCGACAGGCACAGCACGGATGGACGGTTCTCGGAGCTGAGCGCGCAGTCCCAGGCCTCCAGCGTCTCCACGGCGTCCGCGGGACGGAACACCAGGAGGTTCGGAATCACGCGCAACGCCGCCAGATGCTCGACCGGCTGATGCGTCGGGCCGTCCTCGCCGAGGCCGATGGAATCGTGGGTCATCACATGGATGGCCCGCACGCGCATCAGCGCGGCAAGGCGGATCGCGGGCCGGCTGTAATCGGAGAAGGCCAGGAACGTGCCCCCATAGGGAATGAAGCCGCCATGCAATGCGAGACCGTTCATCGCAGCGGCCATGCCGTGCTCGCGAATGCCGTAGTGGATGTAATCGCCGCCGAACGCTCCTCGCTTGACGGGAGCCTGCGCCTTGGCATGCGTGAGGTTCGAATGCGTGAGGTCCGCGGAGCCGCCGACCAGGCCGGGGATGGTCCCGGCGATGCCGTCGAGCACCTGTTGCGAGGCCTGCCGCGTCGCGAGCTTCGGACGCTCGGATGCGAAACGCTCGCGTAATTTTGCGGCGGCCAGTGCATAGGCAGCGGGCAAAGCGACGGCCTTGCCCTCAACGAACAGGTCGCGCTGCTCCGGCGTCGCACGCTCATAGCGATCGAGCCAGGCGAGCCGGTCGACCTGCCCGCGTTGCCCGATCATCCGCCAGGCCTTCTGAATCGGGAGCGGCACCACGAAGGGCTGGTAGTCCCAACCCAGATTCCGGCGCGCCGCCGCCGTCTGCTCGGTGCCGAGCGGCGCGCCATGCGCCTTCTCCGTGCCCTGCCTATCAGGCGCGCCATAACCGATGATGGTGCGGCAGGCGATCAGCGACGGCTTCGGGGTCTCCCGCTCCTCCGCTATCGCCTGTGCCACCGCTTCGGGATCATGGCCGTCGACGCGGCGCACCGACCAGCCGGAGGCGGCGAAGCGCGCGAGCTGATCGTCCGACGTCGCGAGCGAGGTCGGACCGTCGATGGAGATGCCGTTGTCGTCGAACAGCACGATCAGCCGGCCGAGCCCGAGATGGCCGGCAAGCGAGATCGCCTCCTGGCTGATGCCTTCCATCAGGCAGCCGTCGCCCGCGATGACATAGGTGAAGTGGTCAACGAGCCCATCGCCATGCCGCGCATTGGCCATGCGCTCGGCGAGTGCCATGCCGACCGCGGTTGCAATGCCCTGCCCCAATGGGCCCGTCGTGGTCTCGACGCCGGGCGTGTGACCATATTCGGGGTGGCCCGGCGTCTTCGAGCCCCACTGCCTGAAGGCCTTGATGTCGTCGAGGCTGACGTCTCCGCCGGTCAGATGCAGCAGCGCATAGAGCAGCATCGATCCGTGGCCCGCCGAGAGCACGAAACGATCGCGGTCCGGCCAATTGGGATGCGCCGAATCGAATTTCAGGAAGCGCGAAAACAGCACGGTCGCGACATCGGCCATGCCCATGGGCAGCCCGGGATGGCCGGACTGCGAGGTCTCGATGGCGTCCACCGCGAGGAAGCGGACAGCGTTGGCGAGATCGTGGTGCGTGACCGCCGTGACGTCGGCTTCGGCGTGGACGGAGATGTTCATCGGATTCTCTCCTCGTTCACTTCAGGTTTCGCTTGCGCTCGATCAGCTGCATGATCAGCGGCGTCAGGATCAGCTGCATCGCGAGGTCGAGCTTGGCGCCCGGACACACGATCGAATTGGCGCGCGACATCCAGCTCTGCGGCAGCATCGAGAGCAGATAGGGGAAGTCGATGCCGCGCGGGTTTTTGAAGCGGATCACCACCATCGATTCGTCCGGCGTCGGGATCCAGCGCGCGATGAACGGATTGGAGGTGTCCACCGTCGGCACGCGCTGGAAGTTGATGTCGGTCTCGGTGAATTGCGGGCAGATGTAGTGGATGTAGTCCGGCATCCGCCGCAGGATGGTGTCGGTAACGGCCTCTGTGGAATAGCCGCGCGCGCTGCGATCGCGGTGCAGCTTCTGGATCCATTCGAGATTGATGACAGGCACGACGCCGATCTTCAGATCGGCATAGCGCGCGACATTCACCTTGTCCGTGACCACGGCGCCGTGCAGGCCTTCGTAGAACAGCAGGTCGGAGTTCTCCGGCAGCTGCTTCCAGTCGGTGAAGGTGCCGGGTGCCGCGCCGTGCAGCGCCGATTCCTCGGCATCGTGGACGTAGTGCCGCGTCACCGCGGTGCCGGTCTCGCCGTAATCGCGGAATGCGCGCTCCAGCTCCTCGAACAAATTGGTCTCGGGGCTGAAATGGCTGAAATGCTTGTTGCCGCGCTCGGCCTCCTTGGCCATCTGCGCGCGCATCTCGGCGCGGTCGTAGCGATGGAAGGCGTCGCCCTCGATGTAGGCGGCGTTGACCTTCTCGCGGAAGAAGATCTGCTCGAAGGTCTTCTTGACCGAGGTGGTGCCGGCGCCGGAGGAGCCGGTGATGGAGATGATCGGATGCTTCCTGGACATGGCGCGCCTCGCTCAGAGCCGGAAGAAGCCGCGGCGCGCGAACAGCGGCGCGGAGACGCTGGCGACCAGCAGCGGATCGCAATGCAGTTCCTCGACGCGCCGGACCTCGTTGCTCGAGCCCATGATCAGCGGGACGCGCTGGTGCAGGCTCTGCGCAGACAGTTCGAGGATGCGCTCGCGCCCGGTCGAGGCCGAGCCGCCGGCCTGCTCGATGATCATGGCCATCGGATGCGCCTCGTAGGTGAGGCGCAGGCGGCCGTCGCCATAGCCGGGGCGCGCATCGGAAGGATACAGGAACACGCCGCCGCGGGTGAGGATGCGATAGGCTTCCGCGACCAGCGAGCCGATCCAGCGCATGTTGAAATCGTGGTTGGCCGGCCCGTCGACGCCGGCGAGGCACTCGTCGACGAAGGCGCGCACCGGCGGATCCCAGTGCCGGCGATTCGACGCGTTGATCGCGAACTCCTCGCAGGCCTCCGGGATCTGCACCACGCTGCGCGCGAGGCGGAAACAGCCGGATTTGCGGTCGAGCGTGAAGATGTCGACGCCGTCGCCGAGCGTCAGCACCAGCGAGGTCTGCGGGCCGTAGGTGACGAAGCCGGCAGCGAGTTGCGCCGAGCCGCGCTGATGGAAGGCGAGCGAGAGGTCATCGGGCGCCGGCAGGATCGAGAAGATCGTGCCGACGGTCATGTTGATGTCGATGTTGGAGGAGCCGTCGAGGGGATCGATCGCGATGCAGATGCGCCCCTGACGATCAACGATCTGAGCCTCGCGCATCTCCTCCGACGCCAGCGCCGCGATCGGCAGCCGGCTGAGGCAGCGGCGCAGGATCGCGTCCGCCTGGACGTCGAGATCGCGCTGGAGATCGCCATCGCTGTTGCGGCCCGTGGTCAGGCCCGAGGCGTCGGCGAGATCGCCGGATGCGATGAGATCGGCAATCTCGATCGCCGCTGCCGCGATGGCATCCACCGCACCCGCCACCGCCAGCGCGTGGGGTGCGGTCTCCGAATACCGTTGAAGGTGGTCGTCCAGCCTGAGTTGCCCGGTCATCTGCGTCCATCCCCTCCGTCGGCGCCGCATCCAGTTTCCTCCCCGCTGGAGGTCGGTGCGGTCAGTCCCGGCATCAGGAGATTGACAGGGGCGAGTTAATAAGGAAAATTTCTATTTATAATGAGCCTCAAAGAATGTTCTTATAATGGCCCCGGCCATGCAGCGGCCCAGTTCCGGCATCTGACGATCCGGCAGCTGCGCTCGCTTGCGGCGCTTTCGGCCAAGGGCAGCGTGACGGCGGCATCCAGCCATCTCGGGCTGACCCAGCCGGCCGTGACCCAGCAGCTCCGGCAACTGCAGGACCTCGCCGGCCTGCCGCTGGTGCAGCGGACCGGCGACGGCATGCTGCTGACGGAAGCGGGCAAGGAGGTTCTGGCGCTGGCCGAACGGGTCGAGGCCGCGATCACGGATTGCCAGGGCGCGCTCGACCTGCTCGCGGGGCGGACCGGAGGCACCGTGAAGCTCGGCGCGGTCTCGACCGCGAAATATTTCGTGCCGCATGCAATCGCGGCGTTCTCCAAGCGCTACCCCAAGATCGAGATCAAGCTGACCATCGGCAATCGCGAGGAGATCCGCGAGGCCATGCACGGCTATGACCTCGACTTCGCGGTGATGGGTCGGCCACCGGCCGACGTCACCGTCGACGTCCGCCAGCTCGGGCGCAATCCGCACATCATCGTCGCGCGCAAGGGCCACTGGTTGGAGAAGGATTCCGGCCTCAACCTCACCGACCTCGTGCACGAGACCTTCCTCACCCGTGAGCCCGGCTCGGGCACGCGGACGCTGATGGAGGGCCTGTTCCAGAAGTCGGATCTCGAGCCGATCATCGGCATGGAGATGAGCAGCAACGAGACCATCAAGCAGGCGGTCATCGCCGGGCTGGGCATCGCCTTCATCTCGGCCCACACCGTGGCGCATGAGCTCGCCGAGGGCCGGCTCGTCGTGCTTGATGTCGCGGGCCTGCCGATCGTGCGGCAATGGTACGTGATCCGCCGCAGCGACAAGGTGCTGCTGCCGCCCGCGCAGGCGATGTTCGATTTTCTGGGGTCGGAAGGGTCGAACTATCTGCCCGACGTGCCCGAACTCGGCGGGCGATAGAAGGCCGGCGCTCAGCTCATCAGCTTCATGGCGACGGTCGCCGCCAGAATCACAATGATCTGGAGCAGACGCTCGGTCGTGAAGATGCGGTTGAAGGTGGTCATCGCTTGCCCCGGCCGACGTGAAGGAGATCTCGATCGGCCCGTTGCTAGCACACAAGGATGCGGAGACAACTCCGTAATTGTCCCGTGGGCGATCGCACCTTCGGCGAGCCGGTTGCCGGCCGCGCCGATGGCCGGCGATCAGGCCGCGAGCTGGGCGGTGCGGTCCGTGCGTGCCGCGAAATAGGCCTCCAGCTCCGACAGCGCCCGCGCTTCCCACTCCCTCGCCTGCTCCAGCAGCGACCAGCTCTGGCCCGGGCGGAATGCTGCGGTCTGGCGATAGAGCGATGCGATGCCGCGGTAGCGGCGCACGTTCTCCAAGATGGCGTGACCGTTCATGTCCGAAAACTCCCTCGTCAATCCCGCGGGAGAAACTGCGGCCAAATCTTTTTCGAAAAGTTAGCGGCGCGCGGCAAGTTCGCGGATGGTTGCCGGACTGTTGCCCGTCCGCAACGCGCGCGGTCCTGCCAGGCCGATTTATTGCGAATTCGTTGCCGCGCTCTCGTCCGAAAAATTCAGCCCGCCACTTCTGACGATCGTCACCGTCGCACTGCAGATTGCGTCGGCGCGGGGTTGGTAAACAGGCCGCATCGCACCATTCCATTGTGGGCCGTGCCGGCTTCTATTCGGTCGCCGCATAGATCAGTCCCATGACGGGCAACGCAAGGCCAATGGCCGATGCGAGTGCCCAGCCACCTTGCGCGAACGCGAAGGCTCCGACCGCGGAGCCGGCCGCGCCGGCTGCGAAGAACGTCGCCATGTAGAGGCCGTTGAGGCGGCTGCGGTGCTCGTGCCCGAGCGCGAAGATGGCGCGGAAGCCGAGCACGACATTGCCCTGGACGCCGATATCGATGGCGATCGCGGCCACCACCAGACAGGCGAGGTTCAGCATCGAGCCGGGCGCGCCGACATAGGTCACGAGGAAGCCGCCGGCCGCGAGCAGCATCGCGACCAGCGTCGCGACGCGGCTATGGCCGTGGTCGGCGAGGCGGCCGGCGATCGGGGCGGCGAACACGCCGGCGACGCCGGCCAGCGCAAACAGCGCGATGCCGCGCTGGGAGAAGCCGAACTCGCCGGCGAGCTGGAGCGGCGCCACCGTCCAGAACAGGGTGAAGGCGCCGAACAGGCTCGCCTGATAGAGCGCGCGGCGCCGCAGCAGCGGCGTGGCCCGCACCAGATGCGGCATCGACAGCAGCAATTCGCCGTAGTGCATCCGCGTCACCGGCTTGCGCTTCGGCAGCGTCATCCAGAGCGCGATCGCGAGCACGATCATCAGCGCGGCGGAGCAGAAGAACACCGCGTGCCACGACAGCGCCGCGGTGACGAAGCTCGACACCGGACGCGCCAGCATGATGCCGAGCATCAGGCCGGTCGAGACGTTGCCGACGACGCGGCCGCGGATGGCTGCAGGCGCCAGATGCGCCGCATAGGGAATGATGATCTGCACAGCCACCGAGCCGAGGCCGATGAACAGCGCGGCGATCAGGAACGGCAGCGCATGGGTGGCGAACGCGGCGGCGAGCAGTGCTGCGGCGCCGAGCGTGATCACTGAGCAGATCAGCGCGCGGTTCTCGACGAGATCGCCGAGCGGCACGATCAGCAGCAGCCCGGTGCCGTAGCCGATCTGCGTCATGGTGACGATCAGTCCCGCCGCGGCATGCGACAGGCCGAGCGCGGCGCTGATCGGGGCGATCAGCGGCTGCGCATAGTAGATGTTGGCGGCGATCATGCCACAGGCCGCGGCAAGCACGAAGGTCAGGCGCTGCGACACCGCACCCGGTTCGGGTGCGGTCTCGATCGTGGCATTCATCGTCATTCGCATGGACTCCAGATAGGTTTAGGGAATGACCATTCCCTATTATGACAAAAAATTCAGGCGAGCAGCTTCATCGCGACGCCGACGAGGCGTATCCCGTCGAGCGGCAGGCGCGCCTTGCCGACGACGCGCATTCCTTGCGTGATGCAGAGCATCAGCCGCGCGGTGTCGTCAGCTGCGACATGGCGGGGGATCGAGCCGTCGGCCTGCCCGTCACGGATGAGGCCGGCGATGAAGTTTTCGTTGGTCGCAAGCTGCGTACTGACGCGGGCCGCGACCATCGCGTCATGCGCGGACAGCTCGACGGCGCTGCCGACCACGAGACAGCCGCGCCGTCCCTCGACGCCCTGGGAGTGTTCGACATAGGACAGCAGCACGTTGCGGATCTGCTCGCGGCCGTTTGCGCCCCGCGCCGCCGCGCTGCGGGTCTGCTCCTGGCGCAGCGCCGTGTAGCGCTCGAAGGCGGCGAGGAACACCGCATGTTTGTCGCGAAATGCCTTGTACACGCTGCCGGTGGCGAGCCGCATCGCCGCGGTGAGGTCGCCGATTGAGGTGGCATGGTAACCCCGCTCGCGAAACACGCGCACGGCGCGGTCGAGCGCGGTGTCCATGTCGAACTCCCGGGGGCGGCCGGGACGACGGGCAGACCGGGATCGGCGGGCAGTCTTTTGCATCGCGGCATAATAGGGAATGATTGTTCCCGAATAAAGACACGTGGTTGTGAGCGGGTCGAGGAGCAGGATTCGAAGGTTCTGGCGATGCGGCTCTCGCTCGTGTCCCGGACAAGCTGCAACGCGACAGCGTTGCGGCGCAGCGCCGGGACCCAGAGCACGATGCCTCAGCATGGGCCCCGGCTCAGCAGCGCACCGTCGAAGAGACGCTGCGCTGCGTCCGGGGCACGAGAATGGAGTTTGGCGCACGCTCTCTCCTCCGCGTCATTGCGAGGAGCCCTTGCGACGAAGCAATCCAGAGTTGCTCCGAGGAGAGATTCTGGATTGCTTCGCTCCGCTCGCAATGACGGAGTACGACGCAACAGCACGCTCTTCGGCTACATCTCGCTTGCGGACACGTTTTCCCGTTCTCGCGGCGGAATTCGCCCGAGCTTTGCTTCGTCGCTCCACCCTCTCGAACCAAGAGGGCGCAGGGAAGACCGGGTGCTGACCTCGCACCCGCGGTCCGCTGCGCGAAGATGTAGCGCAAAGAGACCGCACAGCAGCATACAGGTGGTGCCAATCACTCGGCCTTCCCTGCGCGATGGTCGGACGGCTTATGCCGCGCTCTCCTGGGAGCCGAATTCCCTCTGGCCTCCCTCACCCTCGCGAAATTCACCGGCGCCGCGCCGGTTGACGCGACTGCCGCATCCGCAAGAGCTTGACCGTAGCAACGACGGCCAGGACCACACGGTTTTGCCGTACGCACGGCCCGCCATTTCGCCGCAGTTTTCCCAGCCCAGTCGACGGAGCCGGAAACTTACAGGCGAGACGAAGCCTGGCAGCGCCGTTCGTCCGCGCGCGGCCACGGGCTCACCGGGGACTACCCTCCCTGCCCGCACCTTTCGCGCCCGACGCTGCCGCGTCCACCGCAAGCCCGGCTCGCGACAATGACGACCTCATGATCGCCCCTCAAGAATGAGCCGGGATGGGCGACACATACGCAATTTCCGAATTTCGGTAAAGTGGAATATTTTCGCGCGATAGGATTGACACGGGAGCGAAACACCGAGCTTCCCGGCGTCATTCCGGGCTCGATGCTGCGCATCGCCCCGGAATGACGGGCGAGACAACGATCACCCCTTGCGCGGCACCGGCGTCCCATCCGCCATGGTGGTCACGCCCTTCCGCTCCACGATCATTCCGTAGGCCCGCGGCTGGCGGTGGACATCGAAATTGAAGGTGGTGCGCTTGTAGGAGTTGCAGAGATCGAGATCGCAGCGCGCCAGCGCGATCTCGTCGCCCTTGGTGGTGCAGGCGGCCATGATCTCGCCCGAGGGCGCGATGATGCAGCTGCCGCCGATGTGGTCGACGCCCTCCTCGATGCCGGCCTTGGCGACGCCGACCACGAAGGTGCCGTTCTGGTAGGCGCCGGCCTGCATTACCAGATGATTGTGAAACAGCGAGAGATCGTCATGCTCGGGCGCGGGCGGATTGTGCACCGGCGTGTTGTAGCCGATCAGCACCATCTCGACGCCCTGCAGGCCCATGACCCGATAGGTCTCGCTCCAGCGGCGATCGTTGCAGATCGCCATGCCCATCACGCCGCCGAAGGCTTCCGTCACGCCGAAGCCGCTGCCCGGCTCGAAATAGCGCTTCTCCAGATGCTGAAACTCGCGCCACGGCTCGTGCTCGGCATGGCCGGGCAGATGCACCTTGCGATACTTCAGGACGATCGCGCCGCTCTTGTCGACGAGAATGGAGGTGTTGTAGCGCCTGACAAGTCCGGCCTCGACCGCCAGCTCGGCATAGCCGAGGCAAAAGCCGATCCCGAGCTCGCGCGCGAGATCGAACAGCTCCTGCGTTTCCGGGCCCGGCATCTCGCGCTCGAAGAAACTGTCGATCTCGGCCTGATCCTCGAAATACCAGCGCGGAAAGAACGTGGTCAGCGCCAGCTCGGGATAGACGATCAGGTCGCAGCCGCAGGCCCGGGCCTGGCGCATCAGGGCCATCAGCCGCGCCATCACCGCGGTCCTGGTCTCGCTCCTCGCGATCGGGCCGAGCTGGCCGGCTGCAATCGTCACAAATCTCGCCACGCGTCATTCCTTCGTTTTTCCGGGTGCGTCGGGCTCGAGCCTCCGCCCACGCGGGCCGCCTCGGCCCATCATCCTGATGGCACAATCAAATTCCATGCCTGCGGGTATCATCGTGCGGGGCGCCGGGCGAGCGCGCGCCTTAGTTCCGGAACTTCGTTGCTGATCTGCAACGGTTCCCCGCGATCTGAAGCCGGACAAAACAAACTCCCATTCCGGCCACGAACCGCTCTCACAAGGCCGTGAGACTATCAGGGGAACGACGATGCGTGCACAACGCGTTTGGAAAGTGAATGGAGCCGCCAGCATCGGGCAGCTTCAATCGAGACTGGACGATCTGAACAAGCGTCTCGGCCAGCTCGAAAACCAGCATTCGGATAGCGGGACGCTGGAAGAGCTGAGGGCGATCGCGCTCAGCCTGTCGCGCGAGATCGACGACATCCGCTGCGCCGAGGCCACGGCGGCGTTGAGCGAGCTGTTGCGGAAGTAGCTGGCGCCCGCGATTCGCATCGCGCGCAGGGAACCAAGTTCCGCCGCCGCCATTTCCATGCAGAGCATGGAGGCAGATCATGAGCAGGCAAGCCCGTCTCGCGCGCGGCCGCCGCCTTCACCATCGCACGCGACTTTGCGTTATGAAGAATCTGGCGCTGTAAGGGATTTCGCATGACATCGGACCCCGAGGAGTCGGTGCGGCTGCAGGGCTACGGCGAGATGACGCTGCGCACGGCCGTCGAGACCTTGATGCTGCTCGCGCCGCGCGAGCGATCCGAGGCCGCCGTCTTCCGGGTCCGTGACGATGTACGTCTGGCGCAAAGCGAGATCGCCGAGCTCGCATCAAGCTGGGGCATCGAACCGGCGCCCAACGTGCGATCGCCGAGGCTGGTCCCCGAGCAGCGCTGGCAAGACGTCGTGCGCGGCATGGTGCGCGAGGCCCCGCTGCCGTCGCTGATGGTGGCGTTTCTGGTGGGTGTGCTGGTGGCGCGAAGGTAGTCTCGGCGCCAGGATTGAAAACACGCCCTGTGCTTAGGCCACGACAGGCATTTCGTCGAAAGTGGAGTCCCGATAGGTCCTCCCGGTCGCCTTCTTTCGAACGCCGCCCCATTGTTTGAAGAAGAATGCTGTGTTGGCTTTGCGACACGCAGCCTCGATCTCGTCCACCCATTCCTCGACCATTGGCCGTGCATGCGGTCCGCTCTCTCCCCCCACAATCACCCACTGAATCCCTGCGAGATTGGCGCCAGCTACCGACCCCAATAGCGGCTCGAATGAAATAAAGCGCACGGCAGCCGTTATCCCCTTGGGCGGCACGAAGTTGGCCCGAGCGCCGCGCGCCAGCTTGATGTATTCACTCAACCGTTGATGCTTTTCGGTCACCCAAGGCCCGACGACGTCGACCATCAGATGATCATCGGGATCATTCTCCACCTTCGCCACGACACCACTCCCCCCAGAGGAGACGGCACCATCGCACTACTGCGGGTTGAAAGACAATGCGGATGACGAATGAACGCCTAATTCCCGCCGCTGCTGCTTCAAATGAAGAGCCATGCCGCCGCGGCAAGCGCCCCTGCCCCGCCAAATCGGCCGTGGACCCGCCGCGAAGATCGTTGCTAAAAGGCGCCCACGGGGCGCGGGCGGCCGGTCCGCCAAGTCTCTGGAAAACGTCGACTTTTGGAAGAATGGTCGGAGTGGCAGGATTCGAACCTGCGACCCCTGCGTCCCGAACGCAGTGCTCTACCGGGCTGAGCCACACTCCGACAAGAAGGCGGCTTATAGCGTCGGGTTTGACGCACTGCAAGCGGCCGAGCCGAGGAATTTTGCCCTAGTGAAAACGGGTCTTGAAACGCTGATTTTGCCGGCCGGCGAGGCCGGCGCGGAAGCCGCCGCCAGGGCCTTGGCCGCCGGCGGGCTGGTCGCGTTTCCGACCGAGACGGTCTACGGGCTCGGCGCCGACGCCGCCAACGCCACGGCGATCGCCCATCTCTACGCCGCCAAGGGGCGGCCGGCGTTCAATCCGCTGATCGCGCACGTCGCCGATATCGCGGCCGCGCGGCGGATCGGGCGGTTCGATGCGCGCGCGCTGAAGCTCGCGGAAGCGTTCTGGCCGGGGCCGCTGACGCTGGTGGTGCCGAAGACGGACGATTGCCCGGTGGCGGATCTCGCCACCGCGGGCCTCGATACCGTCGCGATTCGCATCCCCGCCCACAAGGTGGCGCAGGCGATCCTGCGTGCGTTCGGCGGCGCCGTGGTGGCGCCGTCCGCCAACATCTCCGGCCACGTCTCGCCGACGCTGGCCGCCCATGTCGAAAGCGACCTCGCCGGGCGGATCGACCTGATCGTCGACGGCGGGCCCGTTGCGGTCGGGGTCGAATCGACCATTGTCGGCTGCTTCGAGGCGCCAATGCTGCTCCGCCCCGGCGGACTGTCACGCGAACGGATCGAGGCGGTGCTGGGCGCGCCGCTGGCGCGGCCGCCCGTGGAGGCCGAGCTCAGCGACAGCCAGCCGCTGGCGCCAGGCATGCTGGCCTCGCATTACGCGCCGCGCGCCCATGTGCGGCTCAATGCGCGCGAGGTCGCGCCGGGCGAAGCGCTGCTGGCGTTCGGCCCCGCGCGGCTGCCGGGCGTCGATGCTGCCGCGGCCGTCATGAATCTGTCGCCCACCGGCGATCTCGATGAAGCCGCCGCCAATCTGTTCGGCTATCTTCGTAGCCTCGATGCCCGGGCGCCACGCGCGATCGCGGTGATGGCGATCCCCGAACAGGGACTTGGCGAGGCGATCAATGACCGGCTGCGCCGGGCTGCGTTTGCCCGATAAGAAGCCTGAGAAGAGACACGAGAATGAACGTCGATAAATCCGCCACCCCGCCGCTTGCGCCCGAGCTGATCGCCCAATTCCGCAAGATCGTCGGCGACCGCCACGCCATCACCGATGCGACCGACATCGAGCCTTACGTCACCGAGGAGCGCAACCTGTTCCACGGCCGCTCGCCGCTGGTGCTGCGCCCGGGCTCGACGGCCGAGGTCTCCGCAATCTGCAAGCTCGCCTCCGCGCACAGCATCGCGCTGGTGCCGCAGGGCGGCAACACCGGGCTGGTCGGCGGGCAGACGCCGCACAATGGCGAGGTGGTGGTGTCGCTGCGCCGGCTCGACAAGATCCGCGAGGTCGACACCGCCTCCAACACCATGACCTGCGAGGCCGGCGTGGTGCTGCAGATCGCGCAAGCGAAGGCGGCGGAGGTGGACCGGCTGTTTCCGCTCTCGCTCGGCGCCGAGGGCAGCTGCACCATCGGCGGCAATCTCTCGACCAATGCCGGCGGCACCGCGGCGCTCGCCTATGGCGTCGCGCGCGAGATGGCGCTGGGCCTCGAGGTGGTGCTCGCCGACGGGCGCGTGCTCAATTCTCTCTCGAAGCTGAAGAAGGACAACACCGGCTACAATCTGCACAACCTCTTCATCGGCGCCGAAGGCACGCTCGGCATCATCACGGCGGCGACCTTGAGGCTGTTTCCGAAGCCGCGGGCGGTCGAGACCGCCTTCGTCGGGCTGAAATCGCCGGCGGCGGCGCTGAAGCTGCTGACGATCGCGCAAGGAGAAGCCGCCAATGCGCTGACGAGCTTCGAGCTGCTGTCGGAGATGGCGGTCGATTTCTCGGTGCGGCACGGCATCGACGTGCGCGATCCGCTTCAGGCGAAGCATCCCTGGTACGTGCTGATGGAATTGTCTTCGCCGAGCGAGGACGCCCGCACGCCGCTGGAGACGATCCTGACCCGGGCCATGGAGGATGAGATCGTCGACGACGCCGTGATCGCCGCCAACCTCACCCAGCGCGGTGCGTTCTGGAAGCTGCGTGACGAGATGTCCGCGGCGCAGAAGCCAGAGGGCGGCTCGATCAAGCACGACATCTCCGTGCCCGTCGCGGCGGTGCCCGCCTTCATCGCCGAGGCCGACGCCGCCGTGGTGAAGCTGATCCCCGGCGCGCGGCCGGTGCCGTTCGGCCATCTCGGCGACGGCAACCTGCACTACAATGTCAGCCAGCCGATCGGCGCCGATACGGCGGATTTCCTGGCGCGTTGGCACGAGATGAACGCCGTGGTGTTCGAGATCGTGCTGCGCATGGGCGGCTCGATCTCGGCCGAGCACGGCATCGGCGTGCTCAAGCGCGACGAGCTGCCGGAGGTGAAGGACAGGACCGCGATCGAGCTGATGCGCTCCATCAAGGCGATGCTCGATCCGCTCGGCATCATGAATCCGGGGAAGGTGCTGTGAGCGTGGCCCCTGCTGCGCTCGCGATCAGCGCGATCGCGGATGCCGACGTCGAGAAGGTCGTCGCGCTGTGGCAGCGCTGCGGCCTGACGCGGCCCTGGAACGATCCGCATGCCGACATCGCGCTAGCGCGGCGGCGCGACAATTCCACCGTGCTGGTCGGCCGCGACAACGGCGCGATCGTCGCCACCGTGATGGTCGGCCATGACGGCCATCGCGGCTGGGTCTATTACGTCGCGGTCGATCCTGATTGCCAGAAGCGCGGCTACGGCCGCGAGATCATGGCAGCCGCCGAGAACTGGCTGCGGCGTGCGGATATCGCAAAGCTCCAGCTCCTGGTCCGCCGCGAGAACGCGCAGGCCAATGCGTTCTATGACTCGCTGGGCTTCGAGCTATCGACGTCCGTGATGTTCCAGAAGTGGCTCGACGGCCGCACCACCACGCCAAGCAACTGAGAGCGAGCCATGACCATTTCCGACCGCGTCCGCATCAAGGACGTCCGCGTGCTCTCGGACGGCTGGACCACGCTGAAGACCACGACCTTCGAGTACCGGCGCGCCAATGGCGCGTGGCAGACGCAGCACCGCGAGACCTATGAGCGCGACAATGCCGCTGCCGTGCTGCCCTACAACCGCGCCCGGCGCACGGTGATCCTGGTGCGCCAGTTCCGCTTGCCGGCGTTCATCCGCGGCTACGACGATCTCCTGATCGAGGCCGCCGCCGGCGTGCTCGACAACGCCGAGCCCGAGGAGCGCATCCGCGCCGAGGCGGAGGAAGAGACCGGCTACCGCCTGCACCACGTCCACAAGGTTTTCGAGGCCTTCATGAGCCCCGGCGCCATCACCGAGAAGCTGCATTTCTTCGTCGCCGAATACGAGCCCGAGATGCGGGTCAGCGACGGCGGTGGCCTCGAACACGAGGGCGAGGACATCGAGGTGCTGGAGCTTTCCATCGACGAGGCGCTGGCGATGATCACCGACGGCCGCATCATCGACGCCAAGGCGATCATGCTGCTGCAATACGCGGCGCTGCATCTGTTCAGGTAGGTGATTTCTTCGCCTCTCCCCGCGTGCGGGGAGAGGCCGGAATTTGCAAAGCAAATTCCGGGTGAGGGGGAGCCTCCGCGAGTCTCACTGTCAGCGCCCTCGCCGAGACTCCCCCTCACCCCAACCCTCTCCCCGCAAGCGGGGCGAGCTATCGTGCGCTGCAATTCTGTCCTGCGTCCTTCCGCTCCCCGTTGAGCAACCCCAAAACTATCTCTAGTCTGGCCCCAACCAAGAACCAGGAGACGCGCCCATGTCCGCTCCGCGCGACGACGAATTCGGCTTTGCGCCCGACTACGACTCCCCCGTCCCCTACATGCAGCGGACGCGGGACTATTACGCGGCGATCGGCTACACCACGCCGTATCGCTGGGCGCATCACACCGCGGCGCCGTTCCAGCCGCTGAAGAAGCCGCTGGCGCAGTCGCGCGTCACCATCATCACCACGGCCGCGCCGTTCGATCCGGCCAAGGGCGACCAGGGCCCTGGCGCAGCGTATAATGGCGGTGCGAAATTCTACCAGGTCTATGACGGCGACACGTCGAAACAGCACGATCTGCGCATCTCGCACATCGGCTACGACCGCAAGCACACCTCGGCCACCGACAGCGGCACCTGGTTTCCGCTGCCGCAGCTCCTGAAGGCCAGCGCCGCAGGACGCATCGGCGAAGTCGCGCCGCGCTTCTTCGGCGCGCCGACCAACCGCAGCCATCGCGTCACGCTCGATACCGACGCGCCGGAAATTCTTTCGCGCTGCATCGCTGATGCGGTCGACGTCGCCGTGCTGGTGCCGAACTGCCCGGTCTGTCACCAGACCACGGCGCTGGTGGCGCGGCATCTGGAGCGGAACGGCATTGCGACCGTGATCATGGGCTGCGCCAAGGACATCATCGAGCACGCGGCGGTGCCGCGCTTCTTGTTCAGCGACTTCCCGCTCGGCAATTCCGCCGGCAAGCCGCATGACATCGCCTCGCAGGCGCAGACGCTGGAGCTCGCGCTCAAGCTGCTGGAGACTGCAAGCGGTCCGCAGACCACGATGCAGTCGCCGCTGCGCTGGAGCGAGGACGCCTCCTGGAAGCTCGACTACAACAACGTCGCGCAGCTCAGCCCTGAAGAGCTGGCGCGGCGGCGCGCCGAATTCGACAAGCAGAAGGAGATCGCGCGCGGCAACCGCGCCGCCTGACGTCCTCCGACAACAACAAATAAAGGGAGAGAGACGTGACGCGCCCGTTCGAAGGCGTGAAGATCCTGGACTTCACGCAAGTGCTGGCCGGCCCTTATGCAAGCTACCAGCTCGCGCTCTTGGGCGCGGACGTCATCAAGGTCGAGCGGCGCGAGGGCGAGGACATGCGCCGTACGCCGCTTTCCCGCGAATGGGCCGAGCGCGGGCTGGCGCCGGCGTTCCAGGCCGTCAACGGCAACAAGCGCAGCCTCACGCTCGATTTGCAGAAGCCGGACGCGATCGCGATCGTGAAGAGGCTCGCGAGCCAGGTCGACGTCGTCATGGAGAATTTTCGCCCGGGCGTGATGGACAAGCTCGGCATCGGCTACGAGGCGCTGTCCGCGATCAACCCAAGGCTGATCTATTGCGCGGTCTCCGGCTTCGGCCAGACCGGCCCGGACCGCCTGCGGCCCGGCTATGACGGCAAGATGCAGGCGCTGTCGGGCATCATGGCGATCACCGGGCACCCCGAGACGGGGCCGACGCGCGCGGGCTTTGCGGTGTGCGACGTGCTCTCGGGCGCGACGGCCGCGTTCGGCGTTTCGAGCGCGCTCTACCAGCGCGACGGCACCGGCAAGGGGCAACTGATCGACGTCTCCATGCTGGAGGCGACGCTGGCGTTTCTCTCAGGGCAGATCGCGGACTGGTCTGTCGCCGGCCATCGCCAGCAGCTGTCGGGCAACCAGGCGGTGAGCCGAAGGGCCACCGCCAACCTGTTCAAATGCGGCGACGGCTACATCCTGCTCGCCGTCAACAACGAGAAGCAGTACCGCGCGCTGATGGGCGCGCTCGGCCGCGAGGACACGCTCACCGACCCGCGCTTTGCCGACTGGTTCGCGCGCAACGACAACGAGGGCGCGCTCCGCGCCATCATCGAGGCGGCGCTGGCGAAAAGGCCGGCGCGTGAATGGGAGACCATTTTGGAAGACGCCGGCGCGCCCTGTGCCAGCATCTGGAAGATTGAGGAGGTCATCGACCATCCGCAGATTGCCGCGCGAGGTGCTATCCAGCAATTGGACACGCCCTACGGCAGGCTCCGCTTCGCCGGCAGCGGCTTCAAGCTGGCACACGGCGGCGGCAGGCTGGACCGGATGGCGCCGGAGCTGGGCGCGGATACGGATGCGGTGCTGGGCGAGCTGGGATTCGATGCGGCGGAGGTCGCGCGGCTGCGGGCACGGGAGGTTGTGTGACGGCTGGTAGCTACACACTCGATCGTCGTCCCGGACAAGCGTCAGCGCTGATCCGGGACCCATACCCACAGGGCGATGTTTTGCGATGACTCGCAGTTGCCAGCTCGCGCCAAGCTGCTCCCTGTGATTATGGGTCCCGGATCGGCGCGCGCTTCGGGCGCGCTTGTCCGGGACGACAACGGAGTGTTTGGCTAGATTAGAACAACGAGCCCTGCCCGTCATCTGCCGGCGCAGCAGCAATCTTCCGCGCCGCCTTTTTCGGCTTCACCGCCTCCGCCTCGATCTCCTCCGCGCTGATCGGCAGCACGAGCTGCTCGTCGTCATTGGCGACGCGGTTGACGCGGGTGGAAACGGGGTGCCAGGCGAATTCGCCGATGCGTGGGGCGGTCATCAGCGGCAGGATCGCGTCAACCTCGTCGCCTCCGATGTCGAGCCAGCGCTCGAAATCGCGCGGGCTGATGGTGACGGGCACGCGGTCATGCAGCGCGGCGAGGTCCTCGCCTGCTGCCGCCGTGACGATCGCGACCGTGTCGAGCTCCTCGCCGTTCGGCCCGACCCAGGTCTCGAACACCGCGGCGAAGCCGAGCGGCTCGCCGTCGGCACGGTGGATGAAGAACGGCTGCTTGCGGCCGCCTTCCGTCTTCCACTCGTAATAGCCATCGGCCGGAATCAGGCCGCGCCGGCGGCGAATCGCCTTCTTGAAGGCGGGCTTCTCCAGCACCGTCTCGGCACGCGCGTTGATCAGGAGCGCAAATCCGCGGGGATCCTTGACCCAGCCCGGCAACAGGCCCCAACGCATCAGCCGGAAATGCCGCGCGCCGTTCTCGACCAACACGACCGGAATCGGTTGCGTCGGGGCGACATTGTACCGGGGCGGGAAATTCGGCTGCTCGACATAGCCGAACAGTTGCCGCAAAGCCGCGGGGGCCGAAGTTATGACGAAGCGTCCACACATGCCTGCGCGTCTATATAAGGTCCGTTCAGGTCCTTTTAACCCAGAATGCTAACACTGCGGCAGATGAGCTCAACGGCCTCCCAACCCGCGCGGACGCATGTACAGACGGGCCCCGAGGCCGAGGCCTGGGCCGAGCGCCTGCGCGTGGCCAATATCAACCCGCGGACCGGGCTTGCCACCGACTATCTCAACCATTTCAATGAAGCCGTGATGCTGCTCGAAATGGTCCCGGACATGCCGGAATGCGCCGACGACTTCCTGACCTGGACGCCGCTGTCCTATGCCGAGCATTTCACGGCGTCGAATTTCAAGGCACGGGATTTGGCCATCGAGGCCTATGAGAAGGCAGATCCCAACGTGCGCGCCCAGTTCGACCACATCACGGACACCATGACATCGATCCTGACCGCGGTCGGCTCGGCCATGCGCGACGTCGAGAAGGACACCACCCGCGTCCGCCTCGCCGAGCAGGCCACCCTCTGGGTCAAGCCGCTGATCGCGGCTTGCGGCGGGATCATCAATGGCGGCGCGGAAGCCGACGTCGACACCATCATGGCGAACTCGGCCGGATAGGTGACGAGATTGCCCGCGGTCGTCCAGCCCACCCACCCCCAGCTCGCCGTCAGCGCAGCCATCTTCCGCGACGGCAAGGTGCTGCTGGTCCGACGCGCCCGTTCGCCTGCCAAGGGGTTCTATTCGCTTCCCGGCGGCCGGGTCGAATTCGGCGAATCGCTGCATCAGGCCCTGAGCCGCGAGGTTGACGAAGAGACCGGCCTTCGTATCGAGATCATTGGCCTCGCCGGCTGGCGCGAGGTACTGCCGGCCGCGCCCGGCGCCGGCCATTACCTGATCATGTCCTTTGCCGCCCGCTGGGCGGCCGGGAAACCGGCCTTGAACGATGAGCTCGACGATTACCGCTGGATCGCGCCGGACGCCCTGGCGAGCCTCGGCGACCTCAAGCTGACCGGCGGGCTG
>NZ_JACEGD010000025.1 GCF_016031635.1 Bradyrhizobium diversitatis | reverse complement strand
GAGCGGAAGAAGATTGAGATGCGGTTTGCACACCTGAAGCGCATTCTCAGGCTCGGTCGGCTTCGACTGCGTGGACCACGAGGCGCACAGGATGAGTTTGTTCTTGCTGCCATCGCGCAAAATCTGAGGCGCCTCGCGTCGCTCGTTGCACGACCTCCGCCCGCTCATGCTCTCTGCATCGCGTAGCGTAGGAGTTGCGTAGAGAGCGTCAGGGTCGGCGGATCAAAGCCGGTCCACTTTGCCCAATGGCCGAAGGGGCATTCGTCGGTTACAATGACTTTTGCAACAATATCGACCCTTAGCGGAAATTAACGTTGTGCAGTGAAGATGCCGAGCATGAAACCCGAATGGCTTCGTCAGCTGCCCTATTTGGTCCACACCAACAGAGAACTCGGCTTGATGCTAAGGGGCGCAAAGCCCCTCGCATACTTCATGGATGTCATTGGTCAAGAGCCAGACATCTGTATTCGATATTGGCGGCTGTTCGATAGGCATGTTGCAGTTGGCCGTCTGATAAGACGCGAAGTGATTGAGCCATGCCATGCCATGACCTGTCGCAGCTCAAATACCGGAGGCTATTCTATGCCTTACCGGGCCACGAATGGCGGGTTGATGCGATGCTTACGCTTCTGAGCGAGTCGGGAGCTTGGTTCGACAACCGCGAAAGGCGCTTTGGCGAGTTGCTTGGCTACGAGGAGTGGCAGAATGACTATTGGCTAACCCACCGCCGTTCGCTTGCGGACGTTTAGTCTGCTTCTGGCCCATCGCGTTGGTGGACGCAGTCCAGCGGCAGGTCTGGACTCGGGGGCGGAGTAGGAGTCCTCGCCTCCGGTGCGGACCGCCGTCTTTGACCCTCCTGCGGCATCCAGCGATGTCCCCTGCTGCACTGCTGTTGGCACAGAAGCGGAGCGTCGCAGCGGAACGCTCCGATCCAACGAGGATGCAGTGTCAGGCGCGCCTACTCCTCGTCGTCGTCCTCCTCTTCATCCTCATCCTCTTCCTCTTCCACCTGCACGAGCACGGCCAGCGGCAGCGTCTCGCGGAACAGGTCGCCTTCCATGCCCATCCACAGGCACAGCACCTCGTCCGCCTTCACCTCCGCGACGGTCAGCGGCTGGCCGCCGGATTTCAGCATCACCACATCGCCGGCTTTCAATTCCATGGATTGTCCTTTCGGGTTGATCGGCCGTGAGGCTAACAGGCGGTCATGACATGCCGATCACGCCGGCTGCGCGTTGTGGGAAAATCGGCCGGCGCGTCGCGCTACGGTCTCAGGCCCGCTCGCGCGTGATCGGCGGGCACTGGTTGCTGATGCGGCTCACGCAGAATCCTGTCCATCACAAGCCCGCGACGATGACATCATACCCCTGTTTTGCCCGACGGGTCAAAGCGGATTTCGCAAAATCCGCAAGCCCTTGATTTTGCAGCAGCCGGCTACTGTGCATGGGGTTGTTTTCGCAGTTTTGTTTTGCCGGGTTACGCCTGGTCAGGCAGCAGCTCGCCGAGCGAGCGGATGATGCGGTCGGGCTTGACCGTCGAGCCCTCGGGCAGGCCGTCGCCATGCACGTCCATCCAGATCGAGTAGATGCCGAGACGCTGCGGCGTCACGACTTCCCATTCCAGGTTGTCGCCGATCATCCAGGTCTCCTCCGCGGTGACGCCGAGCGCCTGCATGGCGTGCAGATAGGCGCGCTCCTCGGGCTTGCCGAAGCCGTGCTCGCCTTCGATCTGGATGTGGTGAAAGCGGTGCGCCAGCTCGAAGCGCTCGACCTTGGCGCGCTGCATGTCCGCGGCGCCGTTGGTGACCAGCGCGAGCTTGATGCCGAGCGCCTTGAACCGGTCGATCGCCTCATGCGCACCGGGAAACACGAACATCTCCTCCTCGCGATAGGCGGTGAAGCGGTCGGCGAGGCGAACGGCGAGATCGTCGGGCAGGGCGCGATGGCCGGCCGCCGCAAGCGCGGCAAAGCCGCCCTTGACTGTCAGGTGCCGCGCCTCGGCGAGCTTCATCCGCCACGCCGCTTCCGCGTTCGCCCAGAAGTTTCGCGCGAAAGCCAGCACCGCGGTTGCGACCTCGGCCGGCGGCAGCGGCGCAAGCTCCTCGGCAAACTCGTTCGCGATCGTGTTCCAGGCGATCTCGGGCCGGCCATAGGCCGACAGGATGGTGTCGTCCATGTCGATCAGCATGGCGCGCGGCAGCGGCCTCACGGCGAGCTTCATCGTCGTCATGGCCACTTCACCTCCGGGGGCAGCGACGACAGGATGGAATCCACATTTCCGCCGGTCTTGAGTCCGAAGATGGTGCCGCGGTCGTAGAGCAGGTTGAACTCGACATAGCGGCCGCGCCGGATCAGCTGCTCCTCGCGATCCTCCGCCGTCCAGCCTGTCGCGAAATTGCGCCGCACGATCTCGGGATAGATCTTCAGGAAGGTGCGGCCGACGTCCTGGGTGAAGGCGAGGTCGGCGTCCCAGTCGCCGCTGTCGTGCCAGTCGTAGAAGATGCCGCCGATGCCGCGCGCCTCTTTCCGGTGCGGCAGGTAGAAATACTCATCGCACCACTTCTTGTACTTGTCGTAGTCGGCAACGCCATCCGGCTGCGCGCAGGCCTGTTTCATCGCGGCATGGAAGGCGATCGTGTCGGTATCCTCCTGCGTCCGCCTTCGCTCCAGCACCGGCGTGAGGTCGGCGCCGCCGCCGAACCAGGCCTTGGTGGTGACGACGAAGCGGGTGTTCATGTGCACGGCGGGCACGTTCGGATTGCGCATATGCGCGATCAGCGAGATGCCGGAGGCCCAGAATTTTGGATCCTCCGCAGCACCGGGGATCTGGGCCCGAAATTCGGGGGCGAACTCGCCGTGCACCGTCGAGCAGTGCACCCCGACCTTCTCGAACAGGCGGCCGTGCATGATCGACATCACCCCGCCGCCGCCGGCCGCGCCGGTATGATCGGTGCGCTCCCAGGGCGTGCGCTTGAAGCGGCCGGCTTCGCCGGGATAGAGGCTTGGCGGTGCGTCGTCCTCCAGCCGCTCGAAGCTCGCGCAGATGTCGTCGCGCAATCGCTCGAACCAGGCGCGGGCGCGGGCCTTGCGGTCGTCTATCGTTGAGGCGTCCATCAGCATTCGTGGGGCGCGTCCTATCTGATGCCGAGCGATTTATGCGTCTGCACGCTGAGCCGCCATTGCGGATGGCGCAGACAGTACTCGATCGCGCGCGCGGTGTTCTCGATCACCTCGGGCCCGTCCATCGGCTGCAGCGAGAAGCGCTCGAAGGCCAGATCCTCGAAAGTCTCCGGCGCAGCCAGCGCCTGGGGATAGACCAGCTTCAGCTCGTGGCCCCAGCGGAGGACCAGCTCACTGCCGCCCTTCGGGCTGACGCAGATCCAGTCGAGGCCATCAGGCGCAGCGATCGTGCCGTTGGTCTCGACGCCGATCTCGAAGCCGCGGGCGTGGAGCGCTTCGATCAGTTCGGCATCGACCTGGAGTAGGGGCTCGCCGCCGGTTAGCACCACGTAGCGATTGCCGCCTGAGGCGGTCCATTGCGCGGCAATGGTGTCCGCGAGTTCCACGGCCGAGCCGTAGCGCCCGCCGAGCGTGCCGTCGGTGCCGACGAAATCGGTGTCGCAGAACTTGCAGGTCGCGTCGGCGCGGTCGGCCTCGCGGCCGCTCCAGAGATTGCAGCCGGCAAAACGGCAGAACACGGACGCACGCCCGGCATGGGCGCCTTCGCCTTGCAGGGTCAGGAAGATTTCCTTGACCGCGTAACTCAATCGTCTCTCCTCAACCTGTCAGACTTGAACCCTGTCAGACTTGCGGGTTCCGGATCTGCCGCAGCGCCTCGCCTGCGGCCATGGCCGCGCTCATCGCCACATTGAGCGACCGCAGCCCCGCCTCGATCGGGATCACCAGCCGCGCATCGGCGGCCTCGACCACCGCATCGGTGACGCCGGCGCTCTCGCGTCCGAATAGCAGGATGTCCGACCTCTGGTAACGAAAATCGCGGTAGTCGGTCGCAGCCTTGGTGGTGAACAGCAGCAGCCGGTAGCCCTGTGCGGCGCGCCAGTCCTCGAATTTCGACCAGGAGTCGTGGCGGGTCAGCCGGACATGGTCGAGGTAATCCATTCCCGCCCTGCGGAACAAGCGGTCGGAGACGGGGAAGCCCGCAGGTTCGATGATATGGGCGTCCATGCCCAGACAGGCGCAAAGCCTGAGAATCGTGCCGGTGTTCTGAGCGATGTCAGGCTGAAAAAGCGCTATCTGCATGGGCTGTGTTCGGGGGGCGATGCGGGCGGGAATGTCTCAATAAAACATCGCCCGCCCGGGAATTGGTGCATGGCACGCTCCCACGCCGTTAGCGGGCTTGCGCTCGCCCGGCAAGGGTGCCAATAGAACGATTCTGGACTGCTGTTTCACCCGTTTAGAGGTGGACAAGCGAAGTTCTGCCGCCGCGGGGGGCCGCGGGCGCCGGCAGCCTTTCCGGGGACCTCTTGGGCGCCCCTCGGAGCGGTTCCACCGGTAGCACAAGAAGAAAGGGTTGGAATCGTGACGACAGCGTCTTCGGCGGACCATCCGACACGCCGTGATTTCTTATTCGTTGCAACCGGGGCAGCTGCAGCAGTAGGGGGCGCGGCTGCGCTCTGGCCCTTCATCTCCCAAATGAATCCTGACGCCTCGACCATCGCCGCCGGTGCGCCGATCGAGGTCGATCTCAGTCCGATCGCCGAGGGCCAGGACATCAAGGTGTTCTGGCGCGGCAAGCCGATCTACATCAGCCACCGCACCAAGAAGCAGATCGAGGAAGCGCGCGCCGTCAACGTGGCGAGCCTGCCCGATCCGCAGTCCGACGAGGCCCGGGTCAAGTCCGGTCACGATCAGTGGCTGGTCGTGATCGGCATCTGCACCCATCTCGGCTGCATCCCGATCGCTCATGAAGGCAGCTACGACGGGTTCTTCTGCCCCTGCCATGGTTCGGTTTACGATACGTCCGGCCGCATCCGCCAGGGCCCTGCGCCCTCGAACCTGGCAGTGCCGCCGTACCAGTTCGTTTCCGACACCAAAATCCAGATCGGCTGAGCTTCGGACTTTCGTCCGAAGCTTCGCGCCGTCTCGTCGTATTATTTCCTCAGGATCGCATCATGAGCGGACCATCCGACTACCAGCCGAGCAATCCGGCCCTGCAATGGATCGAGCGGCGCCTGCCGATCTTTGGTCTCATCCATTCCTCCTTCGTCGCCTATCCCACCCCGCGCAACCTGAACTACTGGTGGACCTTCGGCGCCATTCTCTCCTTCATGCTGGGGATGCAGATCCTGACCGGCGTGATCCTGGCGATGCACTACACGCCGAATGCCGATCTCGCCTTCAAGTCGGTCGAGCTGATCGTCCGCGACGTGAACTACGGCTGGCTGCTGCGCAACATGCACGCGGTCGGCGCCTCGATGTTCTTCGTCGCCGTCTACGTCCACATGTTCCGCGGCCTCTACTACGGGTCGTACAAGGAGCCGCGCGAGGTGCTGTGGATCCTCGGCGTCATCATCTACCTCCTGATGATGGCGACCGGCTTCATGGGCTACGTGCTGCCCTGGGGCCAGATGAGCTTCTGGGGCGCCACCGTCATCACCAACCTGTTCTCCGCCGTTCCCTATGTCGGCGAGAGCATCGTGACGCTGCTGTGGGGGGGCTATTCGGTCGGCAACCCGACGCTGAACCGCTTCTTCTCGCTGCACTATCTGCTGCCCTTCGTGATCGCGGGCGTCGTCGTGCTGCACGTCTGGGCGCTGCACGTCGCCGGTCAGAACAATCCTGACGGCGTCGAGCCGAAGACGGAAAAGGACACGGTGCCGTTCACGCCGCATGCCACCATCAAGGACATGTTCGGCGTCGCCTGCTTCCTGCTGCTGTACGCCTGGTTCATCTTCTACATGCCGAACTATCTCGGCGACGCCGACAACTACATTCCGGCGAACCCGGGCGTGACGCCGCCGCACATCGTGCCGGAATGGTATTACTTGCCGTTCTACGCGATCCTGCGCTCGATTCCGGACAAGCTCGCCGGCGTCATCGCGATGTTCGGGGCGATCATCATCCTGTGCTTCCTGCCCTGGCTGGACAGCGCCAAGACCAGGTCGTCGAAGTACCGTCCGCTCGCCAAGCAGTTCTTCTGGATCTTCGTCGCGGTCTGCATCCTGCTCGGCTATCTCGGCGCGCAGCCGCCGGAGGGCATCTACGTCATTGCCGGCCGGGTCCTGACGTTCTGCTACTTCGCCTACTTCCTGATCGTGCTGCCGCTGCTCGCGCGCATCGAGAAGCCGCGGCCGGTGCCGAACTCGATCTCGGATGCAGTCCTGGCCAAGACCGGCAGCCGGTCGACGCCGATGGTCTCCACCGCGATCGTGCTGGCGCTCGCCGGTTCGTTGTTCGCGGGCTCGATCGACAGCGCGAAAGCGTCTGAAGGCAGCGATACGCCGCCCGGCAACAAATGGTCGTTCTCGGGCCCTTTCGGCACGTTTGACCGCGGGGCGCTGCAGCGTGGCCTGAAGGTCTACAAGGAGGTCTGCTCCAGTTGCCACGGTTTGTCTTACATCGCCTTCCGCAACCTCGCCGAGGCCGGCGGTCCTGGCTATTCGGTGGCGCAGGCGTCGGCGTTCGCGTCGGAGTACAAGGTCAAGGACGGTCCGAACGATGCGGGTGACATGTTCGAGCGTCCGGGCCGGCCGGCGGACTATTTCCCCTCGCCATTCCCGAACGAGCAGGCCGCGCGTGCCGCGAACGGAGGCGCGGCGCCGCCCGACCTGTCCCTGATCACCAAGGCGCGCTCTTACAAGCGCGGTTTCCCCTGGTTCATTTTCGACGTCTTCACTCAGTACCAGGAGCAGGGGCCTGACTATGTCACCGCGCTGCTCCAGGGCTATGAGGAGAAGGTGCCGGAGGGCGTCACCATCCCGGAGGGGTCCTACTTCAACAGGTACTTCCCGGGCCATGCCATCAAGATGCCGAAGCCGCTCAGCGACGGGCAGGTGACCTATGACGACGGCTCGCCGGCCACGGTCGCCCAGTACGCCAAGGACGTCACCACGTTCCTGATGTGGACGGCCGAGCCGCACATGGAAGCGCGCAAGCGCCTCGGCTTCCAGGTCTTCGTGTTCCTGATCGTCTTCGCGGGCCTGATGTACTTCACCAAGAAGAAGGTCTGGGCCGCCTCGCACTGATCCGTGCAAGACTCAATGAAATGAAAAGCCCCCGTAAGGGGGCTTTTTTGTCGGCCCAACTCTCCGTCATTCCGGGGCGCGCGATAGCGCGAACCTGGAATCTCGAGATTCCGGGTTCGGTGCTGCGCACCGCCCCGGAATGACGGGAGTGTGGATTGCGTCGCATCCGTCTAGACGGCACAATAACCCTCAACTGCTCCCCCAAAAATGCGTCGGAGGACACTATGGGAACCACCATCACGTTCAAGCGCCCGGACGGCAACGAAGCCTCGGGCTATCTCGCCAACGCCGCACGCGGCAACGCGCCGGGCGTGGTCGTGATCCAGGAATGGTGGGGGCTGTCGGACCAGATCAAGGGCCTGTGCGACCGCTTTGCGCTGGCCGGCTTCGACGCGCTGGCGCCCGATCTCTACAAGGGCAAGGTGGTGCCCTATCACGACACCGATTCCGCCAACAAGGAGATGAACTCGCTCGACTTCATGGACGCGACCACGCAGACCGTGCGCGGCGCCACGCAATACCTGTCGCGCAACGGCGCCAAGGTCGGGCTAACCGGCTTCTGCCTCGGCGGCGCCGTGACCATCATCGGCGCGACCAAGATCCCGGAGCTCGCGGCCGGCGTCGTGTTCTACGGCATTCCGCCGGAGCAGGCGGCCAAGCCCGCCGACGTCAAGATCCCGCTCCAGGCCCATTTCGCCAACAAGGACGATTGGTGTACGCCGGAGCTGGTCAACGGCTTCGAAAAGGCCATGAAGGCCGCCGGCAAGTCGCTTGAGCTGTTCCGCTATGACGCCGAGCACGCCTTCGTCAACGAGCAGCGCCAGGCCGTGCACGACCGCGAAGCCGCCGAGCTCGCCTGGGGCAGGGCGACGGAGTTTTTCCGGAAACATTTGGGATGATGCGAAAGAAGGCAGCCGGCATGTCGACCTCGTCTTTCTCGCACCGCCTCGTTGGCCGGATCGTGCGAACGAGCGTGGCCGCTGTCGGCGTGCTCCTGGGGGCGGCGACTCACGCAATGGCGCAGCAGGCTTTCGTGACGCTGCACGGCGATCCCAAGAAGGAGGCCTGGTGGCTCATTGCGGATTTCCATCCGTTCACGACCGAGGTTCGCGGCATTCCGGCGAACCAGATCCGCAAGAACTGGTGCAAGGCGACCGAATTCCGCAAGGACCTCATTCCCAGGGACTTGCTCTTCGAGGACGGCACGGATGCGATGGAGGAGAGTAAACTGTCCTTCGCGATCGAAGGCCAGTTCGACGGGACGGCCACCAGACAGGTCGCGTTGGTCGGCGTCTTCCAGGAATGCGCAGGTCCGAAGGGCAGGTTCATCCTGATCCTGGACCAGCCGACCGTTGGGACGCCGAATATCCGCTTTGTGAGCGCGGTGCGCGAGGACCGTCAATTTGGTGTCTTGCAGAAGGGAAAGGACAGCAGCATCGTCGTCTTGACATGCATGCAGTGCGACGACTTTTCGATCCTGAAATGGGATCGGAAGAAGCGCAAGTTCGGCCGTCAGCCTGACCCCGGCGTGCAATAGTCGGCAACTCGGCTCCCAACAAGCGGCTCTTGACGTCGTCCGTCCGCCATGGTGAGTATCCGCCCATGAGCACCGCCGTCCGCCCAGCCCGTCTTTGGTGGCGCACCTCCTGAAGAGGTGGCCGATGCGATTTCTTTTCTCAAAATCGTCGAAGGTCGCCCACGCGGTGCGGCGGCCTGATCGTTTGTCCTGTGTGGCGTTCCCTCGGCAAGTCTCGTAAGAGGACCCCATGAACAGGACCGTCTTTGCCCTCCCGGCCCGAAGCGACTATGTGACCCGTGCGGGTCTTGCGATCACGCGCGTGGCGGAGCAGTTTACCGGCGGCGCCAACAGGCTCGACGACCTCGTCAACCTGCTCGACCGCCGCCGCGGCGTGGTGCTGTCCTCGGGTACGACCGTGCCGGGCCGCTATGAGAGCTTCGATCTCGGCTTCTCCGACCCGCCGCTCAAGCTCGAGACCACAGGCGTCAATTTCAGGCTGGAAGCGCTGAACGAGCGCGGGCAGGTGCTGATCGCCTTTCTCGGCGACGTGCTGCGCGAGCCCTGCGTGGTGATCTCCGAGAAATCGGCCACGCGCCTTGCCGGCCACATCATCCGCGGCGATGCGCCGGTCGAGGAGGACCAGCGCACGCGGCGCGCCAGCGTGATGTCGCTGGTGCGCGACATCGTCGCCGCCTTCTTCGCCAATGATGACGGGCTGCTCGGCCTGTTCGGCGCCTTCGCCTACGACCTCGTCTTCCAGATCGAGGATCTCGTGCAGAAGCGCCCGCGCGAGGCGGACCAGCGCGACATCGTGCTCTATGTGCCCGATCGCTTGCTGGCCTATGACCGCGCCACCGGGCGCGGCGTGGTGCTCACTTACGACTTCGCGTGGAAGGGCCAATCCACCGAGGGCCTGCCGCGCGAGACGGCTGACAGCCCGTACTTGAAGACTCCGCGCCAGGGCTTCGCCGATCACGCCCCTGGCGAATATCAGGCCACCGTCGAGACCGCGCGCGCGGCCTTTGCCCGCGGCGATCTGTTCGAAGCCGTGCCGGGGCAGCTCTTCGCCGAGCCGTGCGACCGCTCGCCGGCCGAAGTGTTCCAGCGGCTCTGCGTCATCAACCCGTCGCCCTATGGCGCGCTGATGAATCTCGGCGAGGGCGAGTTTCTGGTCTCGGCTTCGCCGGAAATGTTCGTGCGCTCGGACGGTCGCCGGGTCGAGACCTGCCCGATTTCGGGCACGATCGCGCGCGGCGCCGACGCGATCGGCGATGCCGAGCAGATCCGCCAGCTGCTGAACTCGGAGAAGGACGAGTTCGAGCTCAACATGTGCACCGACGTCGACCGCAACGACAAGGCGCGCGTCTGCGTGCCGGGCACGATCAAGGTGCTGGCGCGCCGCCAGATCGAGACCTACTCAAAGCTGTTCCACACCGTTGATCATGTCGAGGGCATGCTTCGCCCCGGCTTCGACGCGCTCGACGCCTTCCTCACCCATGCCTGGGCGGTAACCGTCACAGGCGCGCCAAAGCTCTGGGCGATGCAATTCGTCGAGGATCACGAGCGCTCCCCGCGACGCTGGTATGCGGGGGCGATCGGCGCGGTCAATTTCGACGGCAGCATCAACACCGGCCTCACCATCCGCACCATCCGCATGAAGGACGGTCTTGCCGAGGTGCGCGTCGGCGCCACCTGCCTGTTCGATTCAGACCCCGCGGCGGAGGACCGCGAATGCCAGGTCAAGGCTGCCGCGCTGTTCCAGGCGCTGCGCGGCGATCCGCCAAAGCCGCTGTCGACCTTTGCACCCGATGCCACCGGCTCGGGCAAGCAGGTGCTGCTGATCGACCACGACGACAGCTTCGTGCACATGCTTGCCGACTATTTCCGCCAGGTCGGCGCCAGCGTCACCGTGGTCCGCTATGTGCATGCGCTCGACATGCTCAAGCAGAAGAGGTGGGATTTGCTGGTGCTGTCGCCCGGTCCGGGCAGGCCCGAAGATTTCGGGATCAGGAAGACCATTGATGCGGCGCTGGAGAGCAAGCTGCCGGTGTTCGGCGTCTGCCTCGGCGTACAGGCGATCGGCGAATATTTCGGCGGCGAGCTCGGCCAGCTCGCCCATCCCGCCCACGGCCGGCCGTCGCGGGTCCAGGTGCGCGGCGGGCGCTTGATGCGCAATTTGCCGAACGAGATCGTCATCGGCCGCTATCACTCGCTCTATGTCGAGCGCGACAGCATGCCGGAGGTGTTGTCCGTCACTGCCAGCACCGAGGACGGCGTCGCCATGGCGCTCGAGCACAAGACCCTGCCGGTGGCGGGCGTGCAATTCCACCCGGAATCGCTGATGTCACTCGGCGGCGAGGTGGGCTTGCGTATTGTCGAAAATGCGTTCCGGCTGGAAGCGGGGGCGAATTGAGTAAGGACCGTCATTGCGAGGAGCCCGCGACAAAATTGCGAAGCAATTTTGCGCTGGCGACGAAGCAATCCAGACTGCTGCCGCGGAGAAGATCTGGATTGCTTCGCTTCGCTCGCAATGACGGTGGAAAAGCCAGAGCGAGATAACCATGACTTTTGACCACGACATCAAGGCGAGCGTCCGCACCATTCCCGACTATCCCAAGCCGGGGATCATGTTCCGCGACATCACGACCCTGCTCGCGGATGCGCGCGCCTTCCGCCGCGCAGTGGACGAGCTCGTCAATCCCTGGGCCTGCAACAAGATCGACAAGGTCGCCGGCATGGAAGCGCGGGGCTTCATCATCGGCGGCGCGGTGGCGCATCAGCTCTCGGCCGGCTTCGTGCCGATCCGCAAGAAGGGCAAGCTGCCGCACACCACCGTGCGCATCGCCTACTCGCTCGAATACGGCATCGACGAGATGGAGATGCATGTCGACGCGATCCAGCCAGGTGAACGCGTCATCCTGGTCGACGACCTCATCGCCACCGGCGGTACTGCGGAAGGCGCGGTGAAGCTGCTGCGCCAGATCGGCGCCAACATCGTCGCCGCCTGCTTCATCATCGACCTGCCCGAACTCGGCGGCGCCGCCAAGCTGCGCGCCATGGACCTGCCGGTGCGCACGCTGATGACGTTCGAGGGGCATTGAGCGGGGCGGGCGAGGATACGCCCGGATGGATTGCGATCAGGACCGCTGCAGGATCAGGCTGAGCTCAAGTTCCCGCAAGGCGATGTAGTTCCGCCGGGTCCATTGGTGCAGCTCGGTGGAAGAGTCCTTTTCCTGGCGCAGATAGCCGGTGAAGGAGAAATTCAGCCGGTCGATATAGGTCTTCAGGAAACCCGGCAGCGCGGGCAGGCGGAACAGCCGGCCGCCTTCCATCGCGGGCGGCAGCTCGCCGCGCACGACATATTCGTTGTCCACGGTGATCAGGTTCATGCGCGGGATCTGCCCGCGCAGCATCTCATGGGCGCGGGCCGAGGCGCGGTCGGTGTCGGCGACGAACAGGATCTGCGGTGCGACATGGCGGCGCGCCGCCTCCTTCAGGAGGCCGATCTCGTCGGTCATCTTGAAGAACTCGTCGAAGGCGTGGAAGCCGAGGTCGATCACCTTGGCAACACCGTCATCGAGGATGACGCGGTCCATCAGCTGCATCTTGCCATAGGTGTCGATCACGTCCGCGGTTTCCGTGACCTTCGGCAAATAGTCGAGCAGCGACGGCTCCTTCAGGTTGACGTCGAAGGCCGCGACGTTGCCGTTCTTGAGCAGCAGGAATTCGCTCAAAAGCCGCGCCAGCAAGGTCTTGCCGACCTGCGGGCGGGGCGAACAGATGATGTAGACGGGTGTCGCGGGCATCGACAGCTATATCAGGCCAACTCACCACCCAATCCAGCCGCATCCGCCCGGGCTGCGCAACTATTTTTCGCTGTTGCGGGTCGCCGGCTTCGAACCGACGATGTCGGTCAGGCGGATGCGGTCGAATTCGCTCCAGACATTGGCCAGCCAGTGCCGGACATAGCCGCGCAGCACGAACGAATAGTTCGCGGCCTCGTCGTTGATGCCCTTGTTGGCGACGAATTTCAGGAACGGGACGGAGGAGACCTCGACCTGCTCGTAGGCCATTTCGTTGAGTTTGGGGATGGTCAGCTCGGTCGCGTCCTTGATGCGGTGGAAGTAGGAATTGTAGGTCGCCTGGTCCCACTGGAAGAACTGGGTGTCGTTGATGAAGTTCTTGACCAGGAAATATTTCGCGCCGCCCATGAAGCCTGCGGTCTCGGCGATCTCCTCCAGCGAGGCGATCGAGGGGCCCAGGATGTGGAACACGGCAAAGGTGATCTGCCCGGCCTTGGCGGCATCGAGAAAGCCGATGTCGCGCAGCGAGGCGAGGGCGGGCGAGAGCAGGCCGGCGCGGACGTCGATGACGGTCACCGACGGGCTCACCGCATTGAGCGTGTCGAAGATCTTCATCTGGTCCGCCGTCGTCGTCATGTCGACGATCTCGGTGATATCAGGGTGGAAGCGCTTCAGGGTTCCGCGCGGGGACTCCGTGTCGAACGCGCGGGTCGGTACGTTGTTGGCTGAGAAATAATCGAGCAAGGTCCGCGACACCGTGGTCTTGCCGACCCCGCCCTTGTCCGCGCCCACCACAACCACTGCCGGCTTTGCCATTGCTGTCCCCTAACGCGCGCCCCCGATCGCGAGGTCGCAATCGGCCGGGCCCCAAATCGATGTCCCGAGTCTGCTGTTGGGCGCGAACATGGCAGAAACAAGGGAGAATTCAATTCCTTGGGCCGCAGTTGCGGCAATTCCAGTGGTTTTTCCGGAGCACCCCGAAAACCGCCGCGTGTAGCGGTAAATCACGCGCTCAATGGCGGCCCCAAGGTCCCATCGCATTGCCCGCCGGAGCTCCTGAGGGGCCTGGGGCCGGCACGGGCGGCGGTCCAGCCGGGTTGCCTGCGTCGTTCCACGGCCCGCGCGGCGGCGGCGGCTGCGCATCCTGCGGGTTGGCCTGTGCCTCCGGTTGTTCCGTTGCGGGTTGATCCGTCTCTTCGGCGGGGTCTGGCAGCGGACCGGGGTCGTGGCCACCAGCGAACTTGACCAGCGCATCGACCCGGGACTGCACCGAAGGATGGGTCGCGAACAAATCGGCAAAGCCCTCGCGCGGATTGTCGACGCAGAGCTCCATCACCGCCGAGGTCGCGCCAGGCAGCTCGCCGCGGCCTTCGATCTTGCGCAACGCCGAGATCATCGCGTCAGGATCTTTCGTCAGCTCGACGGAGCCCGCGTCCGCGAGAAATTCGCGCGACCGCGACAGTGCAAGCTTCACCACCTGGGACAGCAGCCAGGCTACCACGATCAGCACGATCGCGATGATGATCACGATCACCGCGCCGCCGCCGGAGCTCTTGCTGTCGCTCGATGACGAGGACGACCGGGAGGAGGAGCCCGAGCCCCCGGAGCTCCAGTTGAAGTTCGTGAACAGGCGGAAGAACAATTCGCCGAAGAATCCGACCACGCCGGCGATGATGACGGCGACCACCATGAGCTGCACGTCGCCGTTCTTGATGTGGGTCAGCTCGTGGCCCAGCACCGCCTCGATCTCCTTGTCATTCAGTGTTGCGAGGAGACCGGTGGTGACGGTGATGGAATATTGCCGCGGATTGAGGCCGGTCGCGAACGCGTTCAGGGCCGGGCTCTCCATGATCTTCAGCTTCGGCATGGTGATGCCGCGCGAGATGCAGAGGTTTTCGAGCAGATTGTAGAGCCGCGGCTCCTCCTGCCGGGTCACATCGTGGCCGCCGGTCACGGCATCGATCATCGACTGGTGGAAGAAATAGGCGATCACGGTCCAGAGCGCCGCCGCGATCGTCGCGAACGGTGCGGCCTTGAGCAGGTCGGTAAAGGCGCGGCTCAGATAGTAGGCGACCGTGCCATTGCCGTTGATGACGACCTCGGCGACCAGTGCGCCGGCATAGACCAGCACGTAGACCAGCATGAACAGGCCGGCGAGCAGCAGCATCGAACGAAACTTGTTCGAGGCGATGTGCGTGTAGAGACCATACGCGGCCATGACTGTTTCCTCATCACCGTCATTCCGGGGCAGGCCGGAGGCCTGAACCCGGAATCCAGAGATTGGGGATGTCGATCGAGATTCCGGGTTCGTCGCTTTGCGACGCCCCGGAATGACGGAGAAGAACAATCGACATATCAGGCAATCAGAACTTCACCTGAGGTACCGTCTCGACCTCGGTGCGGCTGGCGCCGAGATCGAAGAAGTCCTTCCTGGTGAAGCCGAACATGCCGGCGAACAGCGCGGCGGGCATCTGCTGGATGCCGGTGTTGTATTCCTGGACCGCGTTGTTGAAGAAACGGCGGCTCGCCGCGATCTTGTTCTCGAGGTCGGAGAGTTCGCTGGCGAGCTGCTGGAAATTGGCGTTGGCCTTGAGGTCGGGATAGGCCTCCGACAGCGCGATCAGCCGGCCGAGCGCGCCGGAGAGCTGGGTCTCGGCGGCGGACACCTGCGCCGGTCCCTGCGCCGACATCGCCGAATTGCGCGCCTTGATGACGTCGTCGAGCGTGCCGCGCTCGTGCGAGGCGTAGCCCTTCACGGTCTCGACCAGGTTCGGGACCAGGTCGTGACGCTGCTTGAGCTGCACGTCGATATCGGCAAAGGCCTGGCCGACGCGCTGGCTCAGCGCCACCAGGCGGTTATAGGCGCTGAAGGCGAACAGCACGAGGACGACGATGACGCCGAGAACGATCCAGCCGGTCGACATGGAGAACTCCTGAAGAGGGAAGAAGGCGGGCGCCAGGGTAGACCAGATTGGCGCAGGATGAGAGCCCGATGCAGAGGGAGGTTAGACTTGGTCGAATCGGAAGCCATCCGAGTTCAAGGCGAAAGCCCTGAACAGGGTTAACTTTCGGCAACGACGGCATCGCCCCAGCGCCAGCGCCGGGCACGTGCATAGGCGGTCTTATCGCGGCGGGCCACCTTTGCAAGTTCAACGCCGTCCTGGCTGCAGAGCTTTGCCGTGATCTCGGCCTTGCCGACATCCGGCGGGGCCAGCACGCGCGCCGCGCGCGTTGCGGGCGGTGTGCGGGTCAAGGCGACGTAGATGAAGCGCTCGTCCTCGAACGGCACCTCGGCACCCTTGATCTGGCGGTGCGCCTGCGAGCGAGGCAGGCGCTGGCTGAAATGGCACCAGTCGGGCGCGATGAGCGGGCACGACCTTTCGTGCGGGCAGGGCGCGGCGACGTAGGCGCCTGCCGCGATCAGCTGCTGGCGCAGTGCGAGAATGCGGGCATAGTCGGCGGGCGTGCCGGGCTCGATCACGACCAGTGCGTGGCGCGCCTTCGCCCACATGGCTTCCGCGAGCTTGCGCTGATCGGCCTCGCCGAGCTCATTGATAACGTAGCTGGCGATGACCAGATCCGCTTGCGAGACTTCAGCGAGAGTGCCGCCGGCATCACCCGGCAGATAGCGGCACTCCGCGAGGCGCGTGCTGTCGCGCGCGAGTTCGAGCGCAAGTCGGCTCAGCGTGGCGTTGGCGTCGAGCAGGGTAAAGTCTTGCAGCGACGGAAAGGCTTCGGCGGCCGCCCAGCTCGCGGTGCCCGGGCCTGCGCCGACGTCGAGCAGCGTTTCCGGGGCGAGATCAGGCACGATTTCGGTGAGCGCATTGAGGCTGGCCGCCACCGCCGCGTAGGTCGCGGGCATGCGCGCCAGCGCATAAGCGAGCGCATCGGCCTCCGACTTGATCGTGCTGGAAGTGCCGCCGGCGCGATAGGCGGTCGAGATCTTTTGGGAGCGCTGGGCCGCGTCGGTGCGGGAGAAGCCCTGCAGCTTGCCGTCGAGGGCGGCTTTCAATTCGGCGGGAAGGGTGGGGGCTATCATCATCCGCAGTCATGCCCCGCGAAGGCGGGGCATCCAGTACTCCGAGACAGTGCCGTCAACCGAGAAGCCGCGGCGTACTGGATCATCCGCCTTCGCGGATGATGACGCAATGGGTGTGGCGCGACTGCGGACTCACGCCACGTTCTGGTCGAGGATGTCCACCGCCTCTTGCAGGCTCACCGACACCAGCTGCGAGACGCCGCGCTCGGCCATGGTGACGCCGAACAGGCGGTTCATCCGCGCCATGGTGATCGGGTTGTGCGTGATGATGATGAAGCGCGTGTCGGTCGAGCTGGTCATCTCGTGCAGCAGGTTGCAGTACCGTTCGACGTTGTGGTCGTCGAGCGGCGCGTCGACTTCGTCCAGCACGCAGATCGGCGAGGGGTTGGTGAGGAACACCGCGAAGATCAGCGCCATTGCGGTCAGCGCCTGCTCGCCGCCCGAGAGCAGCGACAGCGTCTGCGGCTTCTTGCCCGGCGGCTTGGCGATGATTTCGAGGCCGGCCTCCAAAGGGTCGTCGCTCTCGATCAGATGCAGCGCGGCCTCGCCGCCGCCGAACAGCTCGACGAACAGGCGCTTGAAGTGGTTGTTGACGACCTCGAACGAGGTCAGGAGCCGCTCGCGGGCCTCCTTGTTGAGGCTCTGGATGCCCTGGCGCAGCCGCTTGATGGCTTCGACGAGGTCGTCCCGCTCGGTGACGAGGCCGGTGTGCTGGGTCTCGACCTCGCGCAGCTCTTCCTCGGCGCGCAGATTCACGGCGCCGAGGCGCTCGCGGTCGCGGCGCATCTTCTCGAGGTCTTCCTCGATCTCGTGCAGCGGCGGCAGCTCGGCGCCCGGCTCGATCTCGGCAAGGCCGGCGACGGCCTGCGGCTCGACCTCGAGCATGTCGCGGATCTCGCGCTCGATGTCCTCCAGCCGGCGCCGCGCGCCTTCCATGCGCTCCTCGGCGCGGGCGGTGGCCTCGCGGGAGCTCGACAGTGCCTCGAGCGTCAGCTTGGCGACGCGATCAGTCTCCGCCATCGCGCTTTCCGCGGTAGCGAGCGCGTCGGCAGCCATGCGGCGGTCGTTCTCGGCGTACTCGATCTCGGTGATCAGCGCGCTGCGCTTCTCCGCGAATACGGCCGGCGCGTTTTCGAGCTCGCTGCGCTCGATCGTGAGCTCGGCGATGCGGGCCTGGATGGTGTCGATGTGGGAGGCCGCGCTCTCCTTGCGGTTCTGCCACTCGGTGCGTTCGGCGAGGATCGCCTGCACGCGGCGGTCGGCGAGCTCGGCCTCGCGTGCCAGCGCCTGCGCCTCGGCGCGGACCTGGGCGGCCATGCGGCGATGACCTTCGATGTCGCTGCGGACGGCGGCGAGACGCGTTTCGGTGTCCTCGCTCGACGGCAGCTCGGAGATGCCGGCTGCGGCATATTCGTAGGCGGCCTCGGCCTCGGCGCGGTCGGCGGCGAGGCGGCTGTGCGCTTCCGACAGCGTGGCCTTGCGCGCGGCGTGGCGGCTGATCTCGCGCTCGGCATTGGCGTGGCGCTCGCGCGCGACGTTCAGCTCGCGCTGCGCGGCACGCCAGGCTTCGCGGCTGGCGCCCTCGGTGCTCGCCGCCATCTGCAGCTCGGACTCGGCGTTCTCCAGCGCCTGGCGCTTGATCTGCGCGTCGATGCGGGCCTGCTCCAGCTCGTTCTCGATGTCGACGAGGCGGGCGCGCTCGGCAAGGCGGCGTGCGGCACCGGTCGGGGCGTGAGCCGCGGCGACAAAGCCGTCCCAGCGCCAGACGTCGCCCTCGGGCGAGACCAGCCGCTGGCCGGTCTTGAGCTGGGAGACCAGCTCCGCGCCGCGCTCGCGCGGCACCACGCCGATCTGCGCCAGGCGGCGCGCCAGCTCGGCCGGCGCCTGCACGTGATTGGCGAGGGGCACGACGCCTTCGGGCAGCGCCGGGTCGCCTTCGGTGTGTCCGACATTGGTCCAGCGCATCGGCGCCGACGGGTCGATCGGGGCGTCGAGATCGTCGCCGAGCGCGGCGCCGATCGCCTTTTCAAAGCCCTTGTCGACGTTGATGCCGTCGATGATCGGCGGCCACAGATTCTTGGTCTCGCCATTGACGATCTTGGAGATCGTGCGCGCCTCGGTCTCGAGCCGCTGCACGCGCTTGTCGGCCTCGACCAGCGGCGAGCGGGAGGATTCCAGCGTCTGGCGCGCGGCCACGTGCGCAGCCTCGCTCGCCTGCGCCGCAGCTTCGGACGCAGCCAGCGTCTGCTCCGCGGTCTCGACCAGCGCGGTCAGCTCGTCGAGATCGCCGAAGCCACCGGTCTCGGCGGCAAGCTTCTGCTCTTCCGCGGCGACGTTGGCGATCTCCTGGTCGAGCCGGGCGAGCTTGTCGCGATGGGTGCGGACGTTGGCCTCGAGCTGGTTGCGCTTGGCGGTGAGGTCGGCGAGCGCGGTGGTGAGCTCGGCGAACTTCCGCTCGGTTTCGGTCAGCACCGCCTCGGCTTCGGCGACGCGTTCGTCGACGCCGGAGCGCTTCTCGACGCGCGACTTGATCTCTTCCTTCAGCTCGGCGTCTTCTGCGTCGAGCCGCTGCAGTGCGACGTCGGCGTCCATGGTCTGCTGCTGGGCGCGGGAGATGTCGCCTTCGAACTGGGCGAGGCGCCGCTCGAGCTCGGCGACGCGCTCCTTGGCGCGCTCTTCCTCGCGATCGAGCAGCTCGCGGGCATTGGTCAGGCGCTGCAGGCCGGCCGCGGCGCGCGCCTCGGCATCGCGCAGCGCCGGCATCTCGGCGGCGCGGATGGCCTGGATGCGGGCGGCTTCGGCCTGGTGCTGGGTGCGCTCGGCCATTTCGCGCACCGCGAGATCGTGGGTCTGCCCGGACTCATTGACGTCGGCATGCGCGCCGATCCAGCGCAGATGGTACAGCGTGGCTTCGGCCTTGCGGACTTTGGCTGCGACCTCGCGATAGCGCACCGCCTGGCGGGCCTGCTTCTTCAGGCCTTCCATCTGGCCCGAGAGCTGGCCGATCACGTCCTCGACGCGGGTAAGGTTGGTTTCGGCCGCCTTCAGCCGCAGCTCGGCCTCGTGACGGCGGGCGTGCAGGCCGGCGACGCCGGCGGCGTCTTCCAGCACGCGGCGGCGCTGTTCCGGCTTGGCCTGGATGATCTCGCCGATCTTGCCCTGGTGGACGAGCGCCGGCGAGCGCGCGCCGGTGGCGGCGTCCGCGAACAGGATCTGTACGTCGCGGGCGCGCACGTCGCGGCCGTTGATGCGATAGACCGAGCCGGCCTCTCGCTCGATGCGGCGGGAGACTTCCAGAAGCTGGCTGTCGTTCATCGCCGCCGGCGCGGTGCGATCGGCATTGTCGATCGTCATCGTCACTTCGGCGTGGTTGCGCGCAGGACGGTTGCCGGAGCCGGCGAAGATCACCGCGTCCATGTCGGCGGCGCGCAGCGATTTGTACGAGGTCTCGCCCATCGCCCAGCGCAGTGCTTCGACGAGATTCGACTTGCCGCAACCGTTGGGACCGACCACGCCGGTCAGGCCGGGCTCGATGACGAAGTCCGTGGGCTCAACGAAGGACTTGAAGCCGTGAAGGCGCAGGCGGGTGATTTTCATAAACACGCATCTCTGTTGGCAGGCGCGAATCTCCCTGCCGGGACAATACCATGGAAGGCAATGTCGCTGTCTGGGTGAGTCGCGCGAGGCGGCTCATGCGGCTGGACAATGGCCGCGGTGCGCCGCGAGGGCAACCAGCGAAAGCCGCTTTTCCCAAGGGATTTATGTCGGGAAGAATGCGGCTTGAGATGCGCGAATCAGGATTGTCGCGTGCGAATCAGCTCTTGAGCAGCGGATTGATCTTCTTGGCGAATTCCTCGAACGAGGCCTCGCCCTTGATCTTCTCGCCGTTGATGAAGAAGGTCGGCGTCGAATCGACCTTCAGCACGTCGCTGGCATATTTCTGGTCGGCAGCGATCTTGTCGAGCAGCGCCTGGTCCTTCAGGCAGGCCTCGACCTGCTGCTGGGTGAGGCCGGCCTGCTTGCCGATCCGCGTCAAGGTCTCCGTGGTGTTCTTCAACACCCAGTCGTTCTGCTGGCGGAACAGCATGTCGGTGACGGCGAAGTATTTCGGCGCATCGCCATTGGCGATGCAGCGCGACAGCATCGATCCGGCGGCGGCTTTGATGTCGAGCGGGAACTCGCGGAAGATGTAACGCACCTTGCCTGTGTCGATGTATTCCTTCTTGATCTTCGGGAACACCTGCTCGTTGAAGGCGGCGCAGTGCGGGCAGGTCATCGAGGCGTATTCGGTGATGGTGACGGCGGCATCGTTCGGCCCGAGCGCCATGTCGGGCAGGGACACGGGCTTGGCCACATCGGCGGCCGACTGCGCCATGGCTTCAGGGATCATGGCTTCCGAGACGAACCGCAGCGGCGGGAGCCCGGTGAGCGCGGCAAGCCCGGTCAGCGACAGCATCGTGGTGAAGGCGCGGCGGGTGATGATCAAGGTCGGCTCCCGGGATTGGCAAGGTTCGTCCGAGGTTCCCGCCCGGACGGCCTGTCGCTAGCTTGAAACGTCGATTGAGGCAATGGCGGGCCGCACGGAGGGGTCCAGTTTGGCCGCGGAATGAGGCTCAATTTCGCTTGATGGCGGCCCCCAGCCGGGCCAGCGCCGACTTGAGCTCGTCATCCTCAATGCCACCCAGGCCCTCCGCCACCTTGGCGACGCTCTTGGGGTCGGGTGGGCCGGGCCGCACCCGGCGCTGGGCGCGCGACAGAGGAGCCTGGCGGAAGGCGAGCTTGCCGACCGCGTTCCAGCCGAAGAAGCGGTTGACCCGCTCCAGGATGACATCGGCGGAGTGCTGGATCTCCAGCGCCATCGGTCCTTCGACCCGCAGCACCAGGGTCGCCGGCTCCTGCGGCTGGCCCTCCACCGGGCGTGGCCATTGCATCTTGAGCGGCTCGGCATGGGCCGCGATCTCCGGTCCCGCGATCTGCGCCCACCGCGTCACCAGTTCGCGCGCGGCAAAACCCTGCTTGGCATAGGCCTCGGCAAAGACGTCGTCGAGCAGGATGCCGAGCGGCTTGGCGCTGATGGGGCCGGGCTTGGGAGGGAATTTGGACATGGGCCATTATAGCACTTCCGAAAGGGAGCCACATACCCGTCGCGCCGTCATGGCCGGGCTTTGTCCCGGCCATCCACGATCCCGCGCGAAGAAAGACGTGGATGCCCGCGACGAGCGCGGGCATGACGTGGAGAGATCGCCGTGACCTCGTTAGAGTGTGGACATGAGCCCCAGATCTGCCCGCAAGGCCAGGCCGGAACCCGCGCCGTCGACACCATCATCGCGCCCAACGCTCCTGCTGTCTTGGTACGACCGCCACCGTCGCCGCCTGCCCTGGCGCGCGGCTCCTGGTGAGACATCGGACCCCTATCGCGTCTGGCTGTCGGAGATCATGCTCCAGCAGACCACGGTGAAGGCGGTCGGGCCTTACTTCGAGAAATTCGTCGCGCGCTGGCCGGATGTCACGGCGCTGGGCCGGGCCTCGCAGGACGACGTGCTGCGGATGTGGGCGGGGCTCGGCTATTACTCGCGCGCGCGAAACCTCCATGCTTGCGCGGTCGCAGTGACGCGCGAGCATGACGGCGTCTTTCCCGATACGGAGGAGGGCTTGCGCGCGCTGCCGGGGATCGGGCCCTACACGGCGGCGGCGATCGCCGCGATCGCGTTCGACCGTCGCACCATGCCGGTCGACGGCAATATCGAGCGGGTGGTGTCGCGCCTGTTCGCGGTCGAGGAGGAGCTGCCGCAGGCCAAGCCGCTGATCCAGCAACTGGCGGCGACGCTGCTGGCGGATTCTCGCGCCGGCGACGAGACGTCTCGCGCGGGGGACAGCGCGCAGGCGCTGATGGATCTCGGCGCCTCGATCTGCACGCCGAAGAAGCCGGCCTGTGCGCTGTGCCCGCTGAGCGAGGATTGCATCGCGCGTGCGCAGGGCACGCAGGAGACCTTTCCGCGCAAGGCGCCGAAGAAGAGCGGGACGCTGCGGCGGGGGGCGGCTTTCGTGGTCACGCGCGGCGACGAGCTGCTGGTCCGCTCGCGGCCCGAAAAGGGCCTGCTCGGCGGCATGACGGAAGTGCCGGGCTCGGACTGGCTCGCCGGCCAGGACGATACGGCGGCGAAGCAGCAGGCGCCGGAGCTGAAGGGGCTGTCGCGCTGGCAGCGCAAGGTGGGCGTCGTCACCCACGTCTTCACGCATTTTCCGCTGGAGCTGGTAGTCTACACCGCGAAGGTGGAAGCCCGCGCGCGCGCGCCCGAGGGCATGCGCTGGGTGCCGATCGCAGCCCTGGCCGGCGAAGCGCTGCCCAACGTCATGCGCAAGGTGATCGCGCATGGATTGGGTCTCTAAAGCATGATCCGGAAAAGTGTGCAGCGGTTTTCCGAAAAGATCATGCTTAAACAACAACCTAAAGCGCGATGACGATTCATCCTAATCGCATCGCGCTTTAGGACTCCATCCTGCTGACAACAGGCTGTCAGCAGCCTTGCGTTACCAGCGGGCAACAGGAGATCTCGCATGGTCAAGACCGCGCTCGACAACTTCCGAAGGCCACCCTGTGCCGAACTGCTGGGATGGCGTCTGCTCGATGCTCGCCCGCAGGAGGGCTGGATCAAGCTCGGTTTCGAAGGCAAGCCGGAGTTCTGCAACCCTGCGGGTTTCATCCAGGGCGGCATGCTCTCGGCCATGCTCGACGACACGATGGGCCCGGCGGTGCTGGTGATGAGCGAGGGCCGGCTCTACACCACCACCATCAGCATGACCGTGAATTTTTTGGCACCCGCAAAGCCCGGCTCGATCATCGGCGAGGCCAAGGTGACGCAACTCGGCAAGACGATTGCCTTCGTCGAAGCCAAGCTGATGGCGGAGGACGGCACGCTGCTGGCGACGGCCAGCGCGAGCGAGCGGCTGCTGGAGGCGGCGAGGGTGGTGGGGAAATAGTTTAGCGTTGCGCACCTTTCTTCTCCCCTTGTGGGAGAAGGTGGCGCCGGATGAGGGGGTTCTCTCCGCGAGTCTAAACTGCGAGTTGGACTCGCGGAGAGATACCCCTCACCCCGAGTGAGCCTGCGTCTTCCGGCATCGCTGCCCTCTCACGCAAGGGGCGAGGGCACATCAACGGGCATCTCGCCTCGTGCGAAAGCTCACGCACTCGCCCGCGCGTCCTTGCTCACGATCGGCGGCTTCGCATTCAGCGCGTCGACCTGAAAGCCCGCGACGCGCTTGTAGTTCGCGGCGATGCCTTCCAGCTCCTGCTGGGACAAGACGTCGGTGACGACCTCAAAGCCATCCGGCGCGCGCTCCTCGACGAGCTGCATCACCTGCTCAGGGCCGTTCTTGCGGTTGAGCAGGACGAGGTCGGTGGTCGCGGGCCTCCGCTCGGCTTCATAGGCGAGCAGCGCGGCGCTCGTCGGACCATGCGCGAGAATCTCGCGGGTGATGACGCGGGCGTCGAGGATCGCTTGCGAGGCGCCGTTCGAGCCGATCGGGTACATCGGATGCGCGGCATCGCCCATCAGCGTGACGCGGCCGAAGGTCCACTGCGACACCGGATCACGGTCGACCAGCGGATATTCATAGGCGTGCGGGCAATTCTTGATCAACCCGGGCACGTCGAGCCAGTCGAACGTCCAGCTTTCGAACCATGGCAAAAACTCTTCCAGCCGCGCGGTGCGGTTATAGTCCTCGCGCCGCCACTGATAGGTCGGGGGCATATGCCGCTCGGCGACCCAGTTGATCTGATAATTGCCCGCCGCATCCGGCGCCTTGCTGATCGGATAGCAGACGAATTTCAGGACCTCGTGTCCCGCCATGATCATGGTGCGGCCGCTGAGGAAAGCTTTTGCGGGCGTCACGCCGCGCCAGAGAATGCGGCCGTTCCAGATCGGCGGGCCTTCGCCCGGATAGAGCTTTTCGCGCACGGCGGAATGGATGCCGTCAGCGGCGATCAGAATCGCGCCGTCGTAGGTCCCGGCGGCTTTGCCGGTCGCCTTGTCGATGAATTCGGCGCGCACGCCGTCCGCCGTCTCGGTCCAGCCGGTCAGATGGTGGCTGGTGAGGATGTTCTCGCGGCCGAGCCGCTCGATCGCTGCGTCGAGCAGGAGCTGCTGTAGCGTGCCACGGTGGATCGAGAATTGCGGCCATTTGTACCCGGCCTCCAGTCCGCGGGGCTCGCTCCAGATCGGCTTGCCGTGCTTGGAGAAATAGGCGAGCTCGCGCGTCCGCACACCGCTGGCGTTCAGCTTGTCCATCAAGCCGAGCTCGATCAGCTCGCGCACCGCATGCGGCAGCACGTTGATGCCGACGCCGAGCGGCTTCAGTTCCGCAACGCTCTCGAACACTTTCACGGGAATGCCGATTCCGTGCAGGCTGAGCGCAAGCGTCAGCCCGCCGATGCCGCCGCCGGCGATGAGTACGGTCATGAGATCCCCCCTCCGATTGCAGGCGTCTTGGCACAGGCGGGCCGCGGTGGGCAACTGCGAAGAGGCTGCGGTGCTATGGACCTGGGGGTCGCCAGCCGTTAACGTCCGGTTTTCCCATGAGGTCCGACATGCTCAAGCTCTACTACGCCACCGGCACCTGCGCGCTCGCCACGTACATCACCCTGGAAGAAGCTGGCGCCGACTACGCGGCCGAACGGCTGAGCTTCAAGGACAACCAGCAGAACAGCCCGGACTATCTCGCGATCAACCCGAAGGGCCGGGTGCCGGCGCTGGTCACCGACCGCGGCGTCCTGACCGAGACGCCGGCGATGCTGGCCTACATCGCGCAGACCTTCCCCAAGGCGAAGCTCGCACCGCTCGACGACCCCTTCGATTTTGCCGAGGTGCAGTCGTTCAACTCCTATCTCTGCTCGACCGTGCACATCAACCACGCTCACAAGATGCGCGGCGCGCGCTGGGCGACGGAGGAGAGCTCGTTCGCCGACATGAAGGCAATGGTCCCGAAGACCATGGCGGCCTGCTTCAAGCTCATCGAGCAGAAGATGTTTCGGGGGCCCTGGGTCATGGGCGAGCAGTTCACGATCTGCGATCCCTATCTCTACACGCTCTCGACCTGGCTCGAAGGCGACAGCGTCGATATCAATGCGACGCCGAAAATCGCCGATCACTTCAAGCGCATGTCCGACCGCCCCGCGGTGAGCAAGGTGATGGCGGCGCAGAAGGCGTAAGGGCTCCTGTAGGGTGGGTTAGCCGCGCAGATGCGCAAAGCGCATTTGCGCGGCGTAACCCACCATGCATCGGCAATCGCAGACGAAGTTGGTGGATTACGCCTTCGGCTAATCCACCCTACGACCCCTCTCCAATTCCCGTCCCGTCTGAAGCATCAGCCGCCGCAGCCAGATCGAGCCGGGGTCCATCTGCGCGCGGGTCGGATGGAACATGAACTGTTCGTCGATCCCGGGGTCGAGCGGCGGCGTCACCGTGACGAGGCCGAGCTGCTTCGACAGCGCTGCGATCAGCCGGCGCGGCACGAAGGCGACGAGGTCGGTGCGGGCGGCGACGTGCAGCGCCTCGAGATAGCCTGACACCACCAGCGAGATATGCCGCTCGACGCCCTTGGCTCGCAGCCAAGGGTCGATCAGGTCTTCGGCACCGCCGCGGATGATCACGCCGACATGGCGCGCGGCCAGGAACGTCTCGCGCCGCTTCAGCTTTGCGCCTATCGGATGGCCGCGCCGCACCGCCAATGCGTCGCTGTCGGTATAGAGCAGCTGGCGGTGAAAACCCTTGAAGGCGTTTCCGATCGAGATCACGAGATCGATGGTGCGGGCGAATTCGGCATGGAATATCGCCGATCCCCGCCACGGCACGACGTCGATGCGGACGTTGGGCGCGGCCTGCGTCACCTTCTCCATGAAGCGCGGCATCAACAGCTCGACCGCGAGATCCGGCATCATCAGGCGGAATTGCCGCTCGCTGCGCGCGGCGTCGAAATCGTCGGGCACGAACAGCCCGCGCACCTGGTCCAGCGCCTGCGCCAGCGGGGCGCGCAGCGCCAGGGCCCGTGGCGTCAGCTCCATCCGCGCGCCGGTGCGTACCAGCAGCGGATCGCCAAAAATGTCGCGCAGGCGCTGCAGCGCATGGCTCGCCGCCGGCTGCGACAGCCCGAGCCGCAGCGCGGCGCGGCTGACATTGGCCTCGCGCAGCAGCGCATCGAGCGCGGTCAGCAGATTGAGGTCAAGCGAATTCAAATTCATAAGGTGAATATATATCATATTCACTATTGATTTGAAGAATGCTGATCGGCCGGTGATGATCTTCGCGATGTCACACCACGGAGATGCCGCCATGAGCGCTGCCGCCAACAAGAAACTGATGCAGGATATCTTTGCCGCCGCCGCGAATCCCGATCCGGCCGTGCGCGACCGCGCCTTGTTCACCGCCAGTCTTGCCGACGACGCCAAATGGATCGTGACCGGGCAATATTCCTGGTCCCGCACCTTTTCGGGCAAGGAGGCGATCCTCAACGATTTGCACGGCTATGTGCGCACGCGCCTGCGCGACCGGACGCGGACAATCGCTCACCGCTTCATCGCCGACGGGGACATCGTCGTCGTGGAAGCCAAGGGCGACAACGTCACGCCCGAAGGCGTGCGCTACGACAACGACTATTGCCTGGTGTTTCGCCTCGCGGACGGCAAGATCAAGGAGATCCGCGAGTACTGCGACTCGATCCTGACCGAGAGGGCGCTCGGTCCGTTTCCACAAACGGTCGCGAGAGCCGCGGGCTAGCGGTTTGAGCACCGTCTGGTCTGCCGGCTGGCGCCATTCGTTCCGGTCTGCGAGGGTCGTGTGGGTCTGGCGAAAGCTGGCGGAGATCATCCGGCTCCGGCGAGAGCGCACGCGGATACACGGCCAGCTCGCCGCGATGAGCGAGCGGGAACTTCTGGATTGCGGAATGACGCGGTCGGAGATTGCGTACGAGCTGAGAAAACCTGTCCGGCGGAAATAGAGCGGAGGCGCCTCTACTTCCTTCCGAGCCCGGCGGAACCTTCGGTTTCCGCCGGCGTTCCCCTCGCTCGGGAGCGATCGCGCCCCGGCAACCTGCATTTCCGGGAATTTCATGCTGGCTGGGGCTTCGCACGTCTCGACACAGGTGGGCTGCAGCTTCTCCGGACTCCGCGAACGACTGAGAGAAGCGACCTCGGCTGCGCACCGCGCGCTCGACACCCGGCTCTCCGCATTCGATCTCGGCGGCCTCGCCGGCTATGGCCGCTTTCTTCAGGCCAGCGCCGGAGCTCTTCTTCCGCTCGAAGCCGCGCTCGTCGAGGCGGGCGTGGAGCGCATGTTTGCGGACTGGCCCGAACGGTCGCGCAGCGCTGCGATTGCGGTTGATCTCGGACGCCTCGGCACGAGCGCGGCGTCGACAGTGTCGGTGCCGCGGCTGACGCGCAGCGGGGTGCTTGGCACGATGTATGTGCTGGAGGGCTCGCGGCTCGGCGCGAAGTTCCTGCTGAAGACAATCGCGGATGCGGGCGATCCGCGCATCAGTGAAGCCACCACCTATCTCCGCCATGGCGCGGGCGAGCGGCTCTGGCAGAGCTTTCTGGTGAAGCTCGCAAGCGAAGAACCGGGTGACGAGGACGAGATCATCGATTCCGCTCGCATTGCTTTCGACGCATTCGAGCGGGCGGCGGACCGGGCATGAACGAGGCGGTCAATCTCACCAATTGCGACCGCGAGCCGATTCACATTCCCGGCAGCGTGCAGCCGTTTGGCTTCCTGCTGGCCGTGTTGCCGGATTTCACGATCTGCATGGCATCGAACAACGTAGGGAGCTTCCTTGGGACGGATGTTGCCGACCTGCTCCAGCAGCCGCTGTCGAGCGTCGTCTCTGCGACGGCGGTCGAAACGATCCGCGGACGCGTTGATCATCTCGGTGGTCCGGACGCGACCGAACGCCTGTTCGGCGTGGAGCTGCAGCCAGGCAGGCCGCCCTTCGATCTCTCGATTCATCTTTCCGGCGTTTATCTGATCATCGAGGCGGAGCCGAGCGCGCACGAGCCCGGCTTCAATTCGGGCGAACTCGTGCGCTTGATGCTCGAGAGGATCCGCAAGACGCGCGGCATGGCCGATCTGGCGCGGGAGGCGGCGCGCCAGCTCAAGGTGCTGACCGGATTCGACCGGGTCATGGTCTATCAGTTTCATCCGGACGGATCAGGCGAAGTGATCGCCGAGACCGCTGAGGCGGAGCTCGAATCCTTCCTCGGTCTGCGTTATCCCGCGTCGGACATTCCGAGGCAGGCGCGGGCCCTTTACCAGCGCAATTGGCTGCGCATCATCGCCGACGTCAATGCCGGGCCGGCCGCGCTGGTGTCGACAGCTACGCACAACGCAGGGCTGCTCGATCTGTCGATGAGCGTGCTGCGCTCGGTCTCGCCGATTCACATCGAATATCTGCGCAACATGGGCGTTGCCGCCTCCATGTCGGTGTCGATCCTGCGCGACGGCAAGCTGTGGGGGCTGTTTGCCTGCCATCATTATTCGCCGCGCTACATCTCGTTCGACAAGCGCACCGCCTCCGAGCTATTCGGGCAGATGTTCTCCTGGATCGTCGAGGGGCGCGAGCGCGAGGGCGACGTCGCCTACGAGGCCCGCGCTCATCAAGTCCAGGAGCGGCTGATCGAGATCGCGGCCTCGCACGAGCACAGCCGCCGCGCCATCGTCGACTTCCTCGGCGACTACCGCAAGATGATCGAATGCGACGGCGTCGCGGTGTGGTCCGACAACAGCATCGTGCTGCAGGGCGATACGCCGACCGAGGACGAGGTCAAGGACCTCGTCGCCTTCATCAACCGGACCTCGCCGGGACGAATCTTCGCGAGCGCAGAGATCGCCAAGGTCTATGCCGCCGGCGAGGCGTTCCGCGACCGCGCCGCGGGCTTTCTGGCCATCCCGATCTCGCGCACCCCGCGCGACTGCCTGATCTTCTTCCGCCGCGAGCTGACGCGCTCGGTGAACTGGGCCGGTGCTCCCAACAAGGTCTACGACGAGGGGCCGAACGGGCCTCGGCTGACCCCGCGCAAGAGCTTCGAGCTCTGGCAGGAGACGGTGGCGGGCCAGTCGAAGCCGTGGTCGGCGGCCGACTTCCGCATCGCCGAGAGCCTGCGAGTCACGCTGCTGGAGGTGATCCTGCAATTGTCCGACCTCGCCGCGCGCGAGCGCCGTGGGGCGCAGGAGCGGCAGGAGCTGATGATCGCCGAGCTCAATCACCGCGTCCGCAACATCCTGAGCTTGGTGCGTGCGCTGGTGGCGCAGAGCAAGGACACCGCGACGAGCGTGGAGGAGTTTGCCAGCGTGCTCGGCGGCCGAATCCAGGCGCTGGCCCGCGCCCATGACCAGATCACCAATCTGAACTGGGCGCCGGTGGCGCTGCGGACCCTCGTCGAATCCGAGGCCGGCGCCTATCTCGGCGCGCGCGCGGAACGGGTGAAGATCGGCGGTCCGGACGTCGCGCTCGATCCAAAGGCGTTCGCGACGCTGGCGCTCGTGGTCCATGAGATGATGACCAATTCCGCCAAATACGGCGCACTTGCCGATTCCACCGGCAGTGTCGAGGTGGTCTGGCGTCTTGACCCATCCTCCAGCCTCGTCATCGAATGGAAGGAGAGCGGCGGCCCGCCCGTGCAGCCGCCGTCGCGGCGCGGCTTCGGGACCACGATCATCGAGCGGTCGGTGCCCTTCGATCTCAAGGGCGATGCCGAGATCCGCTTCGATCTTCTGGGGGTGCAGGCGAGGTTCGTCATTCCCGCCAATTTCGTCGAACTTGTGCCGTCAATAGCAGGAGCCGCCATGCGGATCGAGGAGCAGCAGGCCAACCGTCCCCGGATCTCGGAGACCGCGCTGATCGTGGAAGACAATCTGATCATCGCCATGGCGGCGGAGGTCATCCTGCTCGATCTCGGCGCCCGCCACGTCGACACCGCCGCGACCGTCGATCAGGCGCTGCGGTCGATCGAACGCACCCGGCCGAGCTTTGCCCTGCTCGATCTCAATCTCGGCAGCGAGAGCAGCATCAAGGTGGCTCAGAAGCTCAAGGAGATCGGGGTGCCCTTCATCTTCGCGACCGGCTATGGCGAGCGCGCGCCGCTCCCGGAGCAACTGGCATCGTCGCCGGTGGTTCAGAAGCCCTACACGCTGGAAGTGGTCGAGCATGCACTCGAAAAATTGCAGAAGGCCGGCGCCTCGTGAGCGTTCGCATGCCGCGCTCTGCATGACGCTGCGCGTCGCCGCGCGATCTTTGCATGGCTGCCGACAAAAGCAGCAGGGTGGGTGCCGGCCAATCTCAATCGCGCGAAAAATTTGAAGGTTCAATTAACGAGTGTCCTCCATTGTGTCGCGGTGCAGCGTGGGTCGCGAGAATGCGACGCGCGGCTGCCGGGGTGGCCGGTGACGATCGCCGGCGTTGTTCGGCCGCCCGAAGTGGAATGCATCTGGGTGGACAGTGGGAATGCCGAAATTTCGTTTGCGGATCAGGGGACGCCTGTACGCAGGCTTCATGGCCTTGGTGGCGGTCGGTCTCGTGATGGCAGTGGTTGCCGTCTGGAATTTGCAGGACGTGCAGGATCAGGTTGCAAGACAATCCGCGCTCTCGGACAGCACGGCGCGGGTGCTGGAAATCTCGACCAACCTTCAGGCGATCCAGCGGGCCAATCTTCGCTACGTCTACGACGCCAACGAATCCGCGATGAAGGAAGCGGCGGAGCGGGAAACCGCGGCGACCGAGCTGCTGCGGGTCGGCGCGAAGGGGACGATCTCGGAGGAGCGGCGAGCGCTCTATAACGGCCTCATCGACGACATCGCCAAAATGCGACGCCTGCGTGACAATCTCGGCGACGCCGTCAACGAGGCAAGAACGGGCAAGGCGACGCTGCTGCCGAGCGGGGAGGATCTGGCCGTCAAGACGGGCAAGCTCGTCGACGTGGCGCGCGCCGCCGTCGACGAAGATACGGCGGCCCTCGTCGCCGATCTCGAATCGCGAATCCTGCTCGTGAGGATCGCAAACTGGCGTTTTCTCGCACTTCGCGATACCCAGGGCCCTGCGACCTTCAGGGCGAGCGTCGACAGGGCCGCGCAACGGCTCGCGGCACTCGAAAAGAGCCCGCAGGCGACGGAGTTGCGAGCCACGCTGGCGCCGGTGAAGACCTCGCTCGGAATCTACAAGTCGGCGTTCGAGGCGACCTCCGCAGCGATGCTTCAGGCGGACGAGATCTACCATAAGAACCTCGCGCCCCTCATCGTCGACAGCATCGCCAAGCTCAAGGTGGCGGAAACGACGCTGAAGCAGGACTACCAGCAATCGCGGACCACCGCTGAATCCGTGATCGCCGGAACGACGACCGTTCAGGAGATCGCCGGCGGCCTCGCTATCCTGTTCGGCGGCATCGTCGCCTTCCTGATCGCCCGCAGCATCGTCGGTCCCTTGACCTCGATGACAGGCGCGATGGGGCGGCTTGCCGGCGGCAATCTTGAGGTCGAGATTCCCGGCCGCGGCAGGGCCGACGAGATCGGCGACATGGCCAAGGCGATCCAGGTGTTCAAGGACAACATGATCGAGACCGAGCGCATGCGCTCCGAGCAGGCCGAGCTCGAGGCGCGGCAGGCCGAGAACCGCAAGAGAGACATGGCCCGGCTGGCCGACCAGTTCGAACAGGCGGTGGGCGAGATCGTCAACACGGTGTCATCGGCGTCGAACGAGCTGGAAGCCTCCGCGGGTACCTTGACCACGACCGCCGCGCGCGCCCAGGACCTGTCGACCGAGGTCGCCAGCGCCTCGCAGGAGGCCTCGGCCAATGTGCAGGCGGTCGCTTCGGCGACCGAGGAGCTCTCGTCCTCGGTGTCCGAGATCGCGCGCCAGGTGCAGGAATCCGCCCGCATCGCCACCGAGGCCGTCGGTCAGGCAAGCCGGACCAACGAGCGCGTCGGCGCGCTCTCGAAGGCCGCCGCGCGGATCGGTGACGTCGTCGAGCTGATCAGCACGATCGCCGGCCAGACCAACCTGCTGGCGCTGAACGCCACCATCGAGGCGGCGCGCGCGGGCGACGCCGGCCGCGGCTTTGCGGTGGTCGCCTCCGAGGTCAAGGCGCTCGCCGAGCAGACGTCGAAGGCCACCGGCGAGATCGCCCAGCAGATCTCCGGCATCCAGGCGGCGACGGAGGAGTCGGTCGGCTCGATCAGGGAGATCAGCGGCACCATCGAGCGCCTGTCGGAGATTTCGTCGACGGTGGCCGCCGCCGTGGAGCAGCAGGGCGCGGCGACGCAGGAGATCTCCCGCAACGTCCAGCAGGCGGCCCAGGGCACCCAGCTGGTGTCGTCCAACATCGGCGACGTGCAGCGCGGCGCCTCCGAGACCGGATCGGCGTCCTCGCAGGTGCTTTCGGCGGCGCGCTCACTCTCGGCCGACAGCAACCGGCTGAAGGAGGAGGTGGCGAAGTTCCTGGGCTCGGTCCACGCAGCCTAACTGAAAGCGGACGTATCCTGCTGCATCGTCATTCCGGGGCGATGCGAAGCATCGACCCCGGAATCTCGAGATTCTAAGGTGCGCAACTGCGCACCACAGTTCGCCGCCCTGCGGCGCCCCGGAATGACTGCTACAGCGATCAGGCCACCTTGGTCGCCATGTGCTTGAACATGTTGCTGCGCGCCTCGTCGTCCATCTCGGCCTTGAAGGTGAACTTGTCCTTCAGGGCGATGGCGCGCGCCGCCGCGGGCCGCGCCGAGATCTCGTCGACGAGCCGCTTCACGTTCGGGTATCGCGCAAAGGCGTCGTCGCCGAGCTTGAACGGCACCATCCGCGCCCAGCCCCACAGTGCCATGTCGACGATCGAATAGCTGTCGCCAACCATGTAGCGGCGGCCTTGGAGGTGACCGTCGAGAATCCTGTAGTGGCGATCGGTCTCGTATTGGTAGCGATTATGGGCGTAGTCGTGGTTCTGGTCCTTCGGCGCGAAATGCTTGAAGTGGACGGCCTGACCCGAATACGGCCCGACGCCCGACGCCACGAACATCAGCCAGGACAGCAATTCGGCGCGGTTCGAGGGCAGGAATTTGCCGGTCTTCTCGGCGAGATAGAGCAGGATGGCGTTCGAGTCGAACACGATGGTGCCGTTGTCGTCGATGGCCGGCACCTTGCCGTTCGGATTGATCTTCAGAAATTCGGGCGCGAACTGCTCGCCCTTGCGGGTGTCGATCTTGACCGGCTCGAAGGCCAGTCCGGACTCCTCCAGAAACAGCGCAACCTTGGTCGGGTTCGGCGATCCGTTGAAATAGAATTTGAGCATCGAGCATCTCCTCGGTGTCTGTTGCGCGCGCGGACGCGGCGTGGTTAGGCGGACCTTGTCTTGCCTGAATCCGTTGCGGGAGAGCAACCGCCGAGTTTGCCGGGCGGTGTCTGCGCGGTGCGCAGGTCAAGCGGCGTAACAAAGGCCGATTGTCGCCGTAATGACCATGGCCGCGCCCACGGCCTCCAGCCGCAGCCCGAGCCGCGCGGCCAGATGCATGTCGGAAGCCCGCGCCGCGCGCTCCGGCCCGCGTGCGTAGCCGTGGACGATGACGTCGTGGTTGAAATTGTCGTGCGCCTCGTTGGAGCTGGCGAGCCCGACGCAAATCACGAGCATGCCGAACAGCGCGAGCCCGAAAAATCCCAACAGCGCGATCAGGAACATCGGAAACATGCCGGCCAGGAAGATCGGCAGCAGCGGCACCAGCAGCAATGTCTCGGAGTGTCGTCGCATGGAGCCCAACCGGTCAGGACGGGGCTGATTGGGCAAATCTAGTCCCGGCTGACGCGGCTTTCAATTCACGCCCCTGTCATTCCGGGGCGCGCCTCTTGGCGCGAGCCCGGAATCCATTGGGCGGCATGGGACGTGGCTCGATGGATTCCGGGTTCTCGCGGAGCCTGTCATCGGGCCGCGCTGCGCGCGTACCCGGTGGCGAGTCCCGGAATGACGATCGAGCGGCGACCTACTCCGCCGCCATGCCGGCGCGGATCTCGGCGCGGAGCTCGTCGATCAGCTTGAGACCCTTCTTGGTCTCGACGTGCCAGAAGGTCCAGCCGTTGCAGGCCTGCGCGCCTTGCGCCACGGCGCCGATGCGGTGGATCGAGCCGACCTTGTCGCCCAGCATGATGGCGCCGTCGGCACGGACCAGCGCGCCCAGCTTCTTCTTGGCGTCGAACAGTTTCGTGCCGGGCATGATCATGCCGCGCTCGATCAGCTCGGCGAACGCCACCCGCGGCGCTTCGCGCGCGGTCATGAACGGGGCGAGGCTGTCCTCCGGCAGCGGCTGGACAGCGGCGATGCGGGCCTCGGCCGCCTTGGCGTAGAGCTTGTCGCGCTCGAAGCCGATATAGGAACGGCCGAGGCGCTTGGCGACCGCGCCGGTGGTGCCGGTGCCGTTGAAGGGATCGATCACGAGATCGCCGGGCTTGGATGACGACAGCAGCACGCGCGCGAGCAGGCCTTCCGGCTTCTGCGTCGGATGCACCTTCTTGCCGTCGGTGCCCTTGAGGCGCTCCTCGCCGGTGCAGAGCGGGATCAGCCAGTCGGAGCGTGCCTGCACGTCCTCGTTGGCGGCCTTCAGCGCCTCGTAGTTGAACGTGTAGCCCTTGGCTTTTTCGTCACGCGCGGCCCAGATCATCGTTTCGTGCGCGTTGGTGAAGCGGCGGCCGCGGAAATTCGGCATCGGATTGGTCTTGCGCCAGACGATGTCGTTCAGGAGCCAGAAGCCGAGGTCCTGCATGATCGCGCCGACGCGGAAGATGTTGTGATAGGAGCCGATCACCCAGATCGTCGCCGATGGCTTCATCGCGCGGCGGGCGGCAAGCAGCCAGGCGCGGGTGAAATCGTCATAGGCGGCGAACGAATCGAACTTGTCCCAGTCGTCGTTGACGGCATCGACATGGGATTCGTCGGGGCGCTTGAGATCGCCCTTGAGCTGGAGATTGTAGGGCGGGTCGGCGAACACCAGGTCGACCGAACCAGCCTGAAGCTTCGACATCTCGGCGACGCAATCGCCGAGAATGATGCGATGCGAAGGAGACTCGAAATTTGTGCGGGGCGCCCTTGCAGACGCCCCGCGACGCGACTCTACCATGACTCAAGAACTCTGACTCAGGCGACGCTGTCGGCGACGCGGGACCAAACAACCGACTGGCCGTTACATTGAAGGGGCAAAGTAAAAAACGACTTAACCCGCCGCTTTCGTGAGCAGCCCTCGCCTTGCCGGTTGTGCGAACGTTGTTGTACGCATTCGCCGTGTTTTACAGTGTATTTCGCGTTTGTTCGGCTCGCTGCAGCAATCATGGCCGCAAGAAGGCCGCAAATTTCTCTCGGAAAAAATTGCTCGACCCCCGGAAAAAATTGCTGGCATCGACATGCTGTCGCACTAGGCAATTTTTGCCGGCCACGATATTGATAAAGACAACGGAAATTTTACCTGTGTGGCGCGTTGAGCTTCTCGCATACTCGTGCACCGTCGAAACTGAATCAGGGACCCCCGAGGGAAAGCCGCCATGCGTTACGATGACTTCCGCCGCAGCGACGACATCGAGGATCGTCGCGACGAAGGTGGTGGCTTTGGCGGCGGCGGAGGAGGCGGGTTCGGCCTGCCGATCGGCGGCGGCGGGCTCGGCATCGGTACCATCATTATCCTCGGCCTGGTCGGCTACGCCTTTGGCATCGATCCACGCATCCTGATCGGCGGCGCCGAGATCCTGACCGGCGGCGGCCATGCGCCGACCTACCAGACCGATCGCCAGGCGTCCTCGGGCAAGCGCGGCGCGCCGACCGACGAGATGGGCAGCATGATCTCCGGCATCCTCGGCGAGATCGATGATCGCTGGAGCGAGATCTTCCAGGCCAGCGGCCAGTCCTACACCGGTCCGAAGATCGTGCTGTTCCGCAACGCCACCAATGGCGGCCGCTGCGGCATGGCGCAGTCGGCGATGGGGCCGTTCTATTGTCCGCCCGACCGGACCATCTTCCTCGACACCGCCTTCTTCCGCGAAGTCGAGACACGCTTTCGCGGCTGCTCCGGCAAGTCGGCGTGCAATTTCACGACGGCCTACATCATCGCGCATGAAGCCGGCCATCACATCCAGAACCTGCTCGGCATCATTCCGCGCGTGACGCGGCTGCAGCAGCAGGTCGGCTCGAAGGCCGAGGCGAATGCGCTCCAGGTGAAGGTGGAATTGCAGGCCGACTGCCTGTCCGGCGTCTGGGTCAACCGCGAGGCGAAGAAGCGTCCGAACTTCCTGGAGCCCGGCGACATCGAGGCTGCGCTGACCACGGCGAGCGCGATCGGCGACGATACGCTGCAGCGCCAGTCGACCGGCCGCGTCGTGCCTGACTCCTTCACCCACGGCTCGGCGGCGCAACGCAAGCAATGGTTCATGACCGGCTACCAGCAGGGCACGGTCCAGGCCTGCAACACGTTCGGCGCGGGAGCGTTGTAGCCTTTCGCTCCGGGACGTGCGTAACGTGAACTATGATGCGCAAAGCGCGTCCAGGAATCCGGGAGTAGTGGCGTCATCCTGAGGTGTGCGCCCTTGCGCGCCTCGAAGGATGGCGGAGCCCCTGGCCCATCCTTCGAGGCTCGCCCCGCGGTGCGCTTGCACCGCAGAGCGAGCACCTCAGGATGACGGCGATAGCTGGGAAGCAGGAGTGAAGTCGTGGCCCCGATTGACGAAGCAAAGCCGTTCATCCCGCTCAACATCGCGGTGCTCACCGTGTCCGACACGCGCGCGCTTGCGGACGACAAGTCCGGCCAGACCCTGGTCGATCGTCTCACCTCTGCGGGTCATCATCTCGCCGCGCGCGAGATCGTCACCGACGATGTCGAGGCGATCCGCGCCGTGATCCGCCGCTGGATTGCAGATGGCGGCGTCGACGTCGTCATCACCACCGGCGGCACCGGCTTTACCGGACGCGACGTCACGCCGGAGGCGATCGAGCCGCTGTTCGAGAAGCGCATGGACGGTTTCTCGATCGCGTTCCACATGCTGAGCCATGCCAAGATCGGCGCATCGACCATCCAGAGCCGCGCCACCGCGGGCGTTGCGGGTGCGACCTACATCTTCTGTCTTCCTGGCTCGCCGGGGGCCTGCCGCGATGGCTGGGACGGCATCCTCGCAGCCCAGCTCGACTACCGCACGCGCCCCTGCAATTTCGTCGAGATCATGCCACGGCTGGACGAGCACCTGCGCCGGCCGAAGGCGCAAGGCGCGACGGTGTAGGCGCGTTGTTGCGGATGATGTCTAGCTGATCGAGGCTCGCACTTCTTCGCACGCACTTCCTCCCTTCTCCCCTGTGGGAGAAGGTGGCGCGAAGCGCCGGATGAGGGGTGCTATCCACATGCACTGACGCTCGCGGAGGCATACCCCTCACCCAAGCGAATCTGTGTCAGCCAGCGGAGACGCCCTCTCCCACAAGGGGAGAGGGCACATCAATGCGCATCTCGCCACGATGCGCATTTCGCCGGCAGCAAGCTCATAGATCCCGTTCCCAGGTCTCCCCAACAAGATCCTGCCCGAAGCTGCGATGCGGCTCGGTGGCGACGAGCCTGAAACCCGCACTTTGATAGATGCCGCGCGCGGCCACCAGGATGCTCTGCGTCCACAGCGTCATCTTGCTGTAGCCGCGCTCGCGTGCGCCCTGGATGCACTGCTCGACCAGCGCGCGGCCGACACCGAGGCCCCGTGCCTTCTTCTCCACCTGCAACAGGCGGAGTTTTGCGATCTCGTCCGTGGCCTTGACCAGGAACACCGAGCCGACCGGCTCGCCGCTGACCTCTGCGATCCAGCAGTGCTCGCGCGCGGCGTCGTAGTTCCTGATGAACTGCGCGCAGATCTCGGCGACCAGCGCCTCGTAGCTGATGTCCCAATCGTAGTCCGCGGCATAGGCGGCAGCCTGCCGGGAGACGACCCAGCCCATGTCGCCGACGCGATGGCTGCGCAGCATGACAGCCGCGGGCTGGGTTCGGCGTTGCTCCAGCACGGCCTCGATGGTTGCCATCGCCTGTGTCAGCCGCGATGCATCGCTGGCCGAAAGTCGGGCCAGCATTGCGGCAACCTCGTTTTGCGAGCTCAGGTTCAGCTTGGCGAAAGCCTGGCGGCCCTTGGCGGTGAGGCTGAGCTGGTATTGCCTGCGATCTGCGGGCAGGGGCCTTCGCGTGATCAACCCCTTTTCGTCGAAGCTCTGGATGATGCGGCTGAGATAGCCGGGGTCGAGACCAAGCTCGTTTCCGATCTCCTTCGCCGCCAGCTCGTCGCGATGCGCGAGTTCATACAGCACACGGGCCTCGCTGAGCGAAAACGGGCTCTTGCCAAGGTGCTGGTCGAGTACGCCAAGCCTGCGGGTATAGAAGCGGTTGAAGGCGCGGACTGCTGCGATCTGGTCGTCGGCGACGCATTCGGCAGCTGGGCTTGATGGCGATAATTGGGACGGCATGGGATCACCTCGATATTTGCCATTGTCAATCGATTATTTGACGTTGGCAAGTATCTCAGCCGACCATGACGATCCGGCTGCGCAGCATGGTCCGGGACGACCGGCCGAGCCGCCGGAGCAGCCGCGCCTCGGAATGGCGGGCCTGGGGCGGGTAGCCGCCGATCCGGTCGTAATGATCACGCGCGATCAACAGGCCCTGATCGCCGAGCGGACCGCCGAGCTTGCGCGCCACGGTCCAGACGATGTCGCGGAAGGTGGTATCGGCGTAAGGCGAACGTGCATAGCGGAACACGGCCGCACGATCCCGGCCGCTACTGGCGACCGCCTGGATGAACTGGGTGGTTTCCTCGATCCAGCCGGTTTCCAGCACGGCGCCCGCGGGCAGGAACATCAGCCAGGGCGATCGGGCCTGGAGCGCGCCGGCGGCGAGCGCGGCGCCTTGCGAGTGTCCCTCGAACGTGATGAAGCGGCAGCCTGCGACGTCGGCAACGCGCTCGATGACGCCATTGCGCGTGCGGTCGACCAGAAGGACCTCCCGGATGACGCCCGCGGCGGCGCCGGGGACCAGCGCGGCCAGGGTTGCGACCGCCGTCTGCTCGACACCTTCGGTCGGAATGATGACGCTCAGCATGATTGAGGCTTCAGTGTCTGCACTTCGGGAGAAGCGTAGTTTTATATGATGTTGTCATAAACCCGTAGCGTTGCCGAGTGCAACTTTCCGGCGGCGCTTCGGCATGCGATGGTAAACCGCAGCCAGTCGTCGCAACCAAAAGTGTCACGTGCGGGCTGGAAATATTGCCGAATGTTTCGGCACAAGCTCATCCCGGCCGTATTAACTCGAAGCTTCTTGGACATTTCGCTGCGCACGGGCAGTCGGTCCCTCAGACGAGGATGCAGCTTGCAACATAGGTCAACGAAGATGTGTGATCTTGGTCCCGGGAGAGGCCTCACATGAGCGCCGATCAACTCGCCGTCGGCGCGGCGCCAGCGTCGCCGAAGCAGGGGACTGCGCCGACCTTGCGGATCCGGGCGCTGATGCTGGGCGACCGCATCAATGCGTCAGGGCTGGAGATCGGAACCCTGGTGTCCTCGACGCCGGCCGCCTTCCGCGTCCATGCCGGCCTTGCCGTGATCTTTCGCTACGGCGTCGTCGTGCTGATCGGGCTGCTTCCGTCCGAGGAGAAGGTCCTCATCGACAACCTGAAGTCGCGTGTGACCGGAGAGCTCAGCCCGTACGAGGAGGAGATCGCGCAGGCGCAGCTCTGCCACGACGAGGCTGCCGAGGCGATCCAGCCGGGCGGGCCGATCTGCCTTGCCAAATTCTCCGACGACCGGCTGTTGCTGGTTGCCGATGCGCTCGCCAAGAGCACGTCGCTGGCGCGCGACGAGCGGCGCGTCGCCGCGGTCTTCGACGTGATCGAGCCGTTTGCACGCGAGCTCGCCGAACACGGCCGCACGCCGCAACGGCGCAAGGGCATCCTGCAATTGATCGGCAATGCGCTGCTGGTGCAGCAGCGCGTCGCCGGCCGCGTCGCCATCGCCGAGAAGCCCGACGTGCTCTGGGAGAAGCCCGAGCTCGATCGTCTCTATTCGCGCCTGGAGGACGAGTACGAGCTGAAGGAGCGCCTCGACACGCTCGAGCGCAAGCTTGCCGCGGTGTCGGAGACCGCCAACGCGCTCACCGACATCATCGACACCCAGCGCTCGCTCCGCCTCGAGATCGCCGTCGTGGTGCTGATCCTGATCGAGGTCGCAATGGGGACTTTTCAGCTCCTGACCGGCGGCGGTCACTAAAGCATGATCTGGAAAAGTGCGAAGCGATTTTCCGGAAAACCTAAAGCGCGACGGCGATTCATCCGAATCTCATCGCGCTTCAAGGCGCGGCGGCGCGCCGACCATGTTGACCGGATTGCGCCTGCCACGTGGCGATCTCGGCAAGCTCGGCTTCGGGCCGTGTCCGGATCGTCTCGCAGCGTCCGAGATAGAGCTCTCCGGCATCGCCCTCGATCGTCATCCACTCGCCTTCGGCAAAGCTGACTTGGCCGAGCTTGGCTCGCTTCGCGACGGCATCGATCTTCAGCTCACGGCAGCCGACCACGCAAGGCTTGCCCATTTGCCGCGCCACCAGGGCCGCATGCGAGGTGCGGGCGCCGACCGATGTGACGATGCCGGCGGCGAGCGCGAAGCCTGCGATGTCGGCGGTGCTGGTATCGGGACGCAGCAGGATGACCGGCTCGCCCGCCGCCGAGAGGCGCTGGGCGCTTTCGGACGAGAATGCCGCCCGTCCGATCCCGATGCCGCCGGAGGCGCCGATGCCGGTCGTCGCGGGCTTGCCGGTGGACACCAGCCTGGTCTCGGTGAGCGAGGCGAGATCAATCTCCGCAATCCGCTCCAAGGCCTCGTCCTGCGAGATCAGGCCTTCATGCACGAGATCGATCGCAATCCTGGCGGCGGCCCGCGGCGTGCGCTTGGCGGTGCGGGTCTGGAGGATCCAGAGCCTGCCGTTCTCGACCGCGAACTCGACGTCCTGGACGTCGGCGAACGCGTGCTCGAGTCGCCTCAGGATATCGCCGAGTTCCGATTCGAGTTTCGGCAGCTCGCGGGCGATCGCCTCGGCCGTATCAGGTGTGCGTCTTCCGGAAACCACGTCTTCGCCCTGCGCATCGAGCACGAGGTCGATCATCGGACGCCGCGCGCCCGTGGACGGATCGCGCGAGAATGCCACGCCCGCGCCGGAGGCAAGACCGCCATTGCCGAAGACCATCGCCTGCACCGTCACGGCGGTACCCTCGAGCGCTTCGAGGTGCTGGAGGCTTCGATAGGTCAGCGCACGTTCGCTCATCCAGGAGCGATAAACCGCCTGAGCCGCCGCCTCCAGTTGCGCGAAGGCGTCCTCCAGCGGGGCATCGGCGCGATCCTCGACCAGCGCCTGCTCGCGGCTGGCGAGCCGCTCGAGCGCTTCGCTGTCGAGCTCACGGTCGCTGCCGGCGTCTTCGGCTGCGACGAGTTCCGAGATGCAGGCGGCAAAGGCGGCCGGGTCGAGCTCGAGCACGGTCTCGCCAAAGCTCTCCAGGAAACGGCGGCGGCAATCCCAGGCGAGCCGCAGCCGGCCGGTCGCGCGGATCAGGCCGTGCACGGCATCGACCGTGCAGCCGACATTGAGAACGGTGTCGAGCATGCCCGGCATCGATCGCGCCGCCCCCGAGCGCACCGACACCAGGAGCGGCTGCCGGCGGTCCCCGAAGCGCTTTCCGGTGGCGCCCTCCAGGAACGAGATTCCCTCCTTCAAGCCATCGCGCAGGTATCGCGTGGCCTGCGCATGGCCGGCAATGATGTCGGCGCAGAGCTTGACCGGGAGCACGAAGGCAGGCGGCACCGGCAGGCCCAGCGCCGCCATGCGCGCGAGATTGGCGGCTTTGGCGCCGATTTCCTCGGCAGGGCGCAATTCGGCGGCTTCAGCGCCGATACGGACGATATGCATGGGGCTTCCTCAAGCTGCGAGGTCGATCATGATGTGACGGCGGAGCAGATGGCCGAAGGCGGCGAAGCGGTCGGTGGCACGCTCGACGGCGCGGGCGAGCTCGATCACCGACAGCGAGGTCGCGACGTCGAAGCCGCCGCGGAAGACCAGTGCAGTGATCGCGCGTTCGCGGCTGTCGGCGGCGTGCTCGGCGTCGATCAGGCGGGTCACGGCGGAGAGCGCGTCCTCGGAATCGGCGCGCCGTCCCTCCGGCACGTCGATCGCAGCCCCGACGCCGCTCGCGGCCACTTCGGTTGCGGTCTCTGCCACCGTGCAAAGCTCGGCCAGCGATGCCAGCAGGGATGGATCGGTCCTTTCCGGCATCAGCGAGGCGATGAATGCGGCCTGCTCCAGCTCGTCGACGGCTTCCTCGGCGCGATCGATCAATTGTCCGATCAGCGGGCGGGCATTGAGGCGGTCGACCTCGTTGCGGCTCTCGATCGCGATTCTGTCGGCCTTCTGCTCGATCGCGCCGCAGTGTTGCGTCAGCAGCTTGCCGTCGACGGGCTGGTTCGCGCGGAGCGCGGCAATATGGCGCGAGATCGCCGCGACGAGATCGTGGGCGAGGCCGATCTGGCGCAGCACGGCTGCCAGCAGCGTCCCATCGACGCGATCGAGGTGCCGCATCAGGTCGGCCTCGATCTGGTCGCGCACCGTCCTGACCGAGCGGCCCGCAAGCAGTGCCTCGGTGGAGGCGCGCAGAGATGTCTTCAGAAAATCGATCGCGGCGTTGCGGCCGAGCGCCTGGTCGAGCCGCTCGCCGAAGCCGATCCGCGTCGGAGCGACGTTCCGGACAGCAGAGCCCAGCAGATCGTTGCCCCCAAGCTCGAGGAAGCCGCGATGGCCGATCCGCTGACGCGCCGCCCATTCCAGGATGCGTGCCGCGTCGTCCTTGGCAACCCAGGTCCTGAGCAGCTTGCGCGCCTTGTTCCAGTCGATCAGGAAAACCAGTGCGGCCCCGAGTGCCGCGAGAAATTCGTTGCGATCGGCGCCGTGACCGGCCTGATACTGCCCGGTGACGAGATAGAATGAATTGTCTTCGCCGAGGCCGGCCGCGGAGTGACGATCAAGGCCGCTCCAAGTTACCTCGAACGCGTCGAACAGCGAGATGAAGAACTTCGCTCGCGCCAGATGCACGTCGGTGTAGGTCACCGTGACCGCGTTCTTCTTCACCGCGATCACGACGACATGGGCGTCCGTGGTGCCGATGTCGTTCTGGATCAGCAGCCGGCCGCCGGCGCGCGTAGCCATGGTGTCGAGGCCTGGATGGTTGAACTTGAGACCCCGCGTCGCGTTCAGGCCCTTCATGAAGGCCGCGACGGCCGGCCGGTCCTCGCTGTGCAGGCCGAAGACATGGGCGCCGTCGAGCGCTTCCTCCGAGCAGCTCGTCGCAAGCCTGATGAGCTGCTTGTGCAGATCCATGACGAGGCGATGCAGGCTGTCGCTGCCTGCATCGGCCACGCCGGTCAGGCGCGAGATGCGGGACATCTCGATCTCGCCGGTGGCATCGAGCAGGCCGGCTGTGCGGATAGCCTCGAGCCGCGCCTGCGCCCTTTCGCCGTCGCTCACCGCGCCGGCGCGGACGGCGCGGATCATGGTCGCTGCATCGTCCGCAATCTCCCGCATCAGCTCCGGAAGATCGGCGGCCGCGAGCCGGCCCTGTCCGATCAGACGGGCGCCGCCGATCAGCGCCGCGATCGCCGCGGGGGCGATGCCTGCAGTCTGACTTTCGACGGCGAGGTCATTCGCGGGCCGGTCAGGCTCCTGCGCATGCTGGGCCGCCGCCTGCAATGCGCTCATCCGCACCTTGATGCGGTCGTTGGCGGCGAGCCCTTCCGCCACCAGCGCGGGCAGCAGGATGCTGCCTTGTCCGAGCTCTTCGATGATGTGGGTCTTCATGATCTGTCCGCAACCAGGATTGATGCGCTCTCTTTGCCGCGAAACCGCGGCGGCAGCATTGCGGCAGATCATTCATAAAATTGTCACGTGACGTGGCGTCCACGGATCAAAGCCGCGCAATGGCGCGCGATCGTCATCTCTTCATCGGTCGGGATGACGAAGACATCGACGGTGCCGTCGGGGCCGTTGATGCGCCCGCGCGCCGCGTCGTTGCTGGCGGCATCGATGCGTACGCCCATCCAGGCGAGCCGCTCGCCGATCGCGGCGCGGATCTCCTTGGCGTGCTCGCCGATGCCGCCGGTGAAGACCAGGCAGTCCAGGCCGCCGAGCGTGGTCGCCATCATTGCGACAGCCTGCGCCGCACGGAAGCTGAAGAGATCAACCGCCTCTCGCGCCGCAACCTCGCCGCTCGCCAGCAGCGTGCGCATGTCCGCGGAGGTGCCGGAGACGCCGAAGAGGCCGGACTCGTGATAGAGCAGGTGCTGGACCTCGTCGACCGACATGTTCTCGTGCTGCTGCAGATAGAGCAGCACGCCGGGATCGATCGTGCCGCAGCGCGTGCCCATCACGAGGCCGTCGAGCGGCGTCAGCCCCATCGTGGTGTCGATGCTGCAGCCATCGCGCAATGCGCAGAGGCTGGCGCCGTTGCCGAGATGCGCGATGACGGTCCGTCTGGTCGCGAGCTCCGGCGCGATCTCGGCCAGGCGTCCCGCGACATATTCGAAAGACAGGCCATGAAAGCCGTAGCGCCGGACGCCACGCGCCTCGAATCGCCTGGGAATGGCGAAGCGGCTCGCAGGCGGCATGAGGCCGTGGTGGAAGGCGGTGTCGAAGCACGCGATCTGCGCCAGCCCGGGCCGGATCGCCGCGAACGTGCGAACCGGCGCAAGGCAGCGCGGCTGGTGCAACGGCGCCAATGGCGTCAATGCCTCCAGCTTCGCGGTGATGTCGTCCGTCAGCGCGACCGGGCCGGAATAATCCGGCCCGCCGTGAACGATGCGGTGTCCGACGGCGCGCAGGCTGCGTTCGCCGAACCGGTCCTCGATGAAGCCGAGCACGTCGGCGAACAGATGGCCGCCATCGGCGTCCGGCGCGTCCCGTCGTGTCTCGAACAGGTCTTCGCCCGCGGTGCCCTTCACCACGAGCCGGGGTTTTGCCTCGTGCTCGTCGAGCAGGCCCTTGCAGAGCAGGGAGGGCTCAGCCGCCGAGACATCGAACAGGCCGAACTTGATGCTCGACGATCCCGAGTTGAGGACGAGGATCGTGTCCGGCATGGCTAGTCACCGGCTTCGGCCGGCGTGTCGCCGCCGGCGCTGTTCGGCCAGACCCAGTCGCGGATCTCCGGCATGTCCTCGCCATGCTCGCGGACATAGCGGGAGTGCTCGATCAATTTGTCGCGGAACTGCTGCTTCACATGCGCGGCCTTGGTCGCCAGACCCGGCACGCGTTCGATCGCCTCGATCGCGAGATGATAGCGGTCGAGCCCGTTGAGCACGACCATATCGAACGGCGTCGTCGTGGTGCCTTCCTCGGCAAAGCCGCGCACATGCATGCCGGCATGGTTGGTGCGGTTATAGGTCAGCCGGTGAATGAGATAGGGGTAGCCGTGATAGGCGAAGATCACCGGCTTGTCCGAGGTGAACAGGCCGTCGAAGTCGCGGCCGGAGAGGCCGTGCGGGTGCTGATCCCTGGGTTGCAGCGTCATGAGGTCGACGACGTTGACGACGCGGATCTTCAGGTCGGGCAACGCCTTGCGCAAGAGGTCGACGGCGGCGAGCGTCTCCAGCGTCGGCACGTCGCCGGCGCAGGCCATCACCACGTCGGGCTCGCCCTTTCCGTCCTCCGTTCCGGCCCAGGTCCAGATGCCGATGCCGGCAGCGCAATGCGTCGTCGCGTCCTGCATCGAGAGCCATTGCGGCGCCGGCTGCTTGCCGGCGACGATGACGTTGATGCGGTTGTAGGTGCGCAGGCAGTGATCGGCGATCCAGAGCAGCGTGTTGGCATCCGGCGGGAAATAGATGCGGACGATGTCGGCCTTCTTGTTGGCAACGAGGTCGACGAATCCGGGGTCCTGATGGCTGAAGCCGTTATGGTCCTGGCGCCAGACATGCGAGGTCAGGAGATAGTTGAGCGAGGCGATCGGGCGCCGCCACGGCAGGTCGCGCGTGACCTTCAGCCATTTGGCATGCTGGTTGAACATGGAATCCACGATGTGGATGAAGGCCTCGTAGCAGGAGAAGAAGCCGTGCCGTCCCGTGAGCAGATAACCTTCGAGCCAGCCCTGGCAGAGATGTTCGCTCAACACCTCCATCACGCGGCCGTCCTGCGCGAGATGCACGTCGTAAGGCTCGATCGGCTCCATCCAGACGCGCTCGGTGGCCTCGAACACGGCATCTAGCCGGTTCGACGCGGTCTCGTCGGGCCCCATGATGCGGAAATTGCGCTGTTGTGCGTTGAGACGGATGACGTCGCGCAGGAATTTGCCGAGTTCGCGCGTCGCTTCGGCGACGGTGCCGCCCGGCTGCGGCACCTCGACTGCGAAGCTGCGGAAGTCGGGCAGCTTCAGCTCCTTCTTCAACAGGCCACCATTGGCGTGAGGATTGGCGCCCATGCGCCTGACACCTTCAGGTGCGAGCGCCTGAAGCTCGGGAGCGAGCGCGCCGTTCGCGTCGAACAGTTTTTCCGGCTCGTAGCTGCGCATCCAGTCTTCGAGCACCTTCAGATGTGCCGGATTTTCGCGGCAGCCGGCGACGGGGACCTGATGCGCGCGCCAAAAGCCCTCGACCTTCTTGCCGTCGACTTCCTTCGGGCCGGTCCAGCCCTTCGGGCTGCGCAGCACGATCATCGGCCAGCGCGGCCGCTCGACGCTTGTCCGCCCGTCGCGGGCGTGCAGCTGGATCGAGCGGATGCTGGCGAGTGCGACATCGAGCGCATCCGCCATGGCACGGTGCATCAATTTGGGATCATCGCCGGTGACGAACAGCGGCTCGTGGCCGAACCCACGGAACAGATCGCGGATCTCCGCATTTCCCATCCGTCCGAGCACGGTGGGATTTGCGATCTTGTAGCCGTTGAGATGCAGGATCGGCAGCACGGCGCCGTCATGAGCCGGGTTCAGGAACTTGTTCGAGTGCCAGGACGCGGCGAGAGGGCCGGTCTCGGCCTCGCCGTCGCCGACCACGCAGGCGACGATCAGATCAGGATTGTCGAATGCCGCGCCATAGGCGTGCACCAGCGCGTAGCCTAGCTCACCGCCTTCATGGATCGAGCCCGGCGTTTCCGGCGCCGCGTGGCTCGGAATGCCCCCGGGGAAGGAGAACTGCCTGAACAGCTTGCGCAATCCGTCCGCATCGCGCGCGATGTCGGGATAGATCTCGCTGTAGCTGCCTTCGAGATAGGTGTTGGCGACCATGCCGGGGCCGCCGTGGCCGGGCCCGCAAACATAGATGATGCTGAGGTCCAGGGCGCGGATCACGCGATTGAGATGGGCATAGATGAAGTTCAGGCCGGGCGTGGTGCCCCAATGGCCGAGCAAACGCGGCTTGATGTGCTCGGGCCGCAACGGCTCGCGCAGCAACGGATTGTCGAGCAGGTAGATTTGCCCGACCGAGAGGTAGTTGGCGGCGCGCCAATAGCGATCGAGCAGATCGAGGTCGCTGCTCGCTTCGGCCGTTTTTTGTTGGATTGTCATGTTCCTGCCGACCTTCACTTCCCGATCGTCACCAACCCGGTTCCGGGGCGATCGATCCGTCGGGCATGAAAGGGGATCGTCGTGACGGCCGTGTTGCGTGAGGTCAAAGGCGGGCGCGCGAAGTTTGGGCAGCTCTACTGTGCATGGGGTTGTTTTCACGTTTTTTGTTTGTGTTCTTGATTTGTTCCCGTGCCGTGCTATCTTGGTTGCATGAGTCCAGCATCCTCTCATGCTCTCAAGCACCCGCCGGTCACGGCGCCCTCCGAGCCGGCGGGTGCGCCTTCAGATTTCCCCGAGCTTGGCGTCGCCATCGATCGCGCGCGAAGGCGAGGCCGGGGCGCGCAATCCAATGCCAGCGGCCGCTACGAGGCCGAGGCCCGGGTCGCTTTCGATGACGGCTGGCAGAGCCTGGAAGAGCTACCGCCGTTCAAGACCAGTATCGGTGTCGACACCTCGCGCAAGGTGATCACCCGCAACGATTCCCCAGACATCGGCTTCGACCGCTCGATCAATCCCTATCGCGGCTGCGAGCACGGCTGCGTCTACTGCTTCGCGCGGCCGACGCATGCCTATCTCGGCCTCTCGCCGGGGCTGGATTTCGAGTCGAAGCTGTTCGTGAAGCCCGAGGCGCCGGCGTTGCTCGAGAAGGAGCTTGCCGCCCCCGGCTACGAACCCAGGATGATCGCGATCGGCACCAACACCGATCCCTACCAGCCGATCGAGCGCGAGCGAAAGATCATGCGCGGAATCCTCGAGGTGCTGGAACGCGCCAGCCATCCTGTCGGCATCGTCACCAAATCGGCGCTGGTCGTGCGCGACATCGACATTCTCCAGCGGATGGCCAAACGCAATCTCGCCAAGGTCGCCATTTCTGTCACCTCGCTCGATCCGAAGCTGGCGCGAACCATGGAGCCGAGGGCCTCGACGCCGCCGAAGCGGCTGGAGGCGCTGAAGCGGCTCTCTGATGCCGGCATTCCGACCACGGTGATGGTCGCGCCCGTGATCCCCGCGCTGAATGATGCCGAGATCGAGCGCATCCTCGATGCCGCCGCCCATGCCGGCGTCAAGGAAGCCTCCTATGTGTTGCTGCGGCTGCCGCTGGAGGTTCGCGATCTCTTCCGCGAATGGCTGATGGCGAACTATCCGGACCGCTATCGCCACGTCTTCACCCTGATTCGCGACATGCGCGGCGGGCGCGACTACGATGCCAAATGGGGCGAGCGGATGAAGGGCACCGGCCCGATGGCCTGGACCATCGGCCGCCGCTTCGAGATCGCCTGCGACAGGCTCGGTCTCAACAAGCGGCGTTCCAAGCTGACCACGGATCACTTTGCGCGGCCGAAGCGGAACGGCGATCAGCTCAGCCTGTTCTGACGGGAAGGTGGAAGAGGCATGGCATGAGTCAGGAATTGGCGGCTCCGGTGCCGAGGCTCACCGTCGTCACGCTTGGCGTGAGCGACATCCGCGCCAGCATCGCCTTTTACGATGCACTCGGCTTCTCGCGCCGGCTGAAGGCAACCGGCGAGGCCGTCGCCTTCTACGATACCGGCGGTCCGGTGCTCGCCCTGTATCCGTGGGATCAGCTCGCGGCAGATGCGGTCTTGCAGGACGCGCCGAGGCCGTCGACTTTTCGCGGCATGACGCTCGCCTGGAACTGCCGGACGCGTGAGGAGGTCGATGCGGTGCTGGCCTTCGCTATCGGGAAGGGGGCCAGCTTGCTGAAGGCGGCGCACGAGACCGACTACGGCGGCTATTCCGGCTATTTCACCGACCCCGACGGCCATGCTTGGGAGGTCGTGGTCGCGCCTGGTATCGAGGTAGGCGAGGACCGCCGGGTGCATCTGGCGGACTAGGACGGCCTGAATAGTGGGAATATCCTGGGTTCCCGGTTGCGCCGGCGAAGCCCCTTGCGCACGATCCCGGCCATGATTCGGGACACGTCCGCCAAGAACCCAGCCAAAGACGCGCCAACAAAGGCGGCTGCGAAGAAGGCTGCGTCTGCCAAGCCGGCTGAGACGCCTGCGGCCAAAACATCTGCAGTCAAGGCTTCGAAGGTTCCTGCCGGCAATAAAGGCATCATTGCCATTGCTCCCCCCAGCTTCCGCCGCGAGCGCGCGCTGATCAAGCGCGGGGTCTGGCCGGTCGCCGGCTGCGACGAGGCAGGCCGCGGCCCGCTCGCCGGCCCCGTGGTGGCGGCCGCTGTGATTCTCGATCCCGACCACATCCCGCGCGGCATCGATGATTCGAAACGGTTGACTGCCGAGGAGCGCGAGAAGCTGTTCGACAAGATCTGCGCCACCGCGCAGGTCTCGGTCGCCGTCGCCTCGCCCTCGCGGATCGACCGCGACAACATCCTGCGTGCCTCGCTGTGGGCGCTGAAGCGCGCCGTGGTGGCACTGCCCGAGACGCCCAGGCATGTCTTCGTCGACGGCCGCGATCGGCTCGACACCGAATGCGATTGCGAGGCCGTGATCGGCGGCGACGGTATCGTGCTGTCGATCGCTGCGGCATCCATCGTCGCCAAGGTGACGCGCGACCGGCTGATGTGTGCGCTGGCGCAGGATTGCCCCGGCTACGGCTTCGAGCAGCACAAGGGCTATGCCGTCCCCGAGCACCTCGAGGCGCTCGACCGGCTGGGTCCCACCATCCACCACCGCAGCTTCTTCGCCCCCGTCGTCGCCGCCCGCGCCAAGCATATGCCATGGACGGTCGAGCCGGTGCAGGATCTGTTCGCGGCGACAGCAGTCGAGGTGCAAGTGGACGCGGCCGTCGAGATCGACGTCTCGGCAAATCTCTGAATCGACCCCACAGCTCTACCATCCGTCATGGCCGGGCTTGACCCGCCATCCACGCCTTACACACCGTCCCAAGCCCGGGCATGACGACCGATAGCTCAGGTGTGCTTGTGCCTCAGCCTGTAAGAACGGGGAGAGGGGGCAGACCGAAGTTGCCACGACGCGCGGTGCCCCTTATCAAAGTGTTCGTGAGCGAATAGGGCCGGCTGGACTGGCTGCATCATTCGGACGTTGCATGCGGTTTACCTCCCTGGTCATCGAGCTCATTCGCGCCCGGCCGCGGCTGATCGTGTGGATTGCCGTGCTGCTCCAGGCTTTGATGTGGCTGTTCGTGGCGCTGGTGTTCTACCGCAGCCCGCCCGGCAACCTCGCGACGCTGCTGGCCTTCGGGAGGGAATACCAGGTCGGCACCGATCTCGGCCCGCCGCTGCCGGTCTGGCTCGCCGACATCGCCTATCGTGCCGCCGGCGGGCACATGCTGGGCGTCTATGTCCTCGCCCAGCTCTGCGAGATCGCGACCTTCATCGCGCTCTACCATCTCTCCCGTGCCGTGGTCGGCTCGCAGCAGGCGGTGCTCGCCGTGCTGCTGACGATGACAGTGCTGGCCTTCTCCTCGCCTACGCTCGACTTCGGCCCCCTGGTGCTGGCGCGGCCGCTCTGGGCGCTCTTGCTGCTGCATTCCTGGCAGATCATCGGCCAGCGTCGCGGCAATGCCTGGTTCGCCTGGTCGATCGAAGCGGGCCTCCTGCTGCTGACGACACCGGCGGCGATCTTTCTCCTCCTGCTGATCGTCGTCTTCGCGGTCTCGACCGCCGGCGGCCGGCGGACGCTGCGCGGGCTCGATCCGCTCTTTGCACTGATCGTCGTCGCCGTGCTGGCGCTGCCCTATGCGGTGTGGCTGGTGCGGGCCGAGACGTTGACAATGCCGGCCTTGCCGCAAGTCGCCGAGCTCAACGCCCGCGCGCTGCACGCGGCCTGGCTGTTCGGCGGACTCGTGCTCGGGGCTGCCGCGATCCCGGCGCTGACCTTCCTCAACACCGGGCTGTTCGACGGCAAGGGCGAGGAACCGCCGATCATCTACCGCCCGACGGTCGAGCCACTCGCGCGCAACTTCGTGTATTTCTTCGCGCTGGCTCCGCCGCTCGGCGCGGTGCTGATTTCCGGCCTGCTCGGGCTCGACTCCGTCGTCGGCGGCGCCGGTGTCGTGCTGGTCATGCCCGGGCTCGCCGTGGTCGTTGCGGCCGGCGATCTCATCGCGATGCGCCGCACGCGGATGCTGCGCATGGTATGGGCTGCTGCCATCATTGCGCCCGCGGCCGGCGTGGTGCTCGCCGTCCTGTTCCTGCCCTGGACCGGCGCCAACGAAATTGCGACCTCGATGCCGGCGCGCGCGATCTCGGACTTCTTCGACGAGAGCTTTGCCCGTCGCACCAACCATCGCCTGCGTGCCGTCGCCGGCGAGACGCAACTCGCCAGCCTGATCGCGCTGCATTCCGGCCGGCCGCATCTGTTCATCGATGCCGTTCCTGCGCGCACGCCGTGGATGGATCAGGCAAAATTCAGCGAGACAGGCGGCGTCGTGGTCTGGCGCGCGTCCGATACCGCCGGCACCCCGCCGCCGGACATCCTCAAGCGCTTCCCCGGCATCGTGCCGGAAGTCCCGCGCGCCTTCGAATGGCTGGTGACCGGCCGCCAGCAGCTGCTGCGCATCGGCTGGGCCATCGTGCGGCCGAAGGGGACTTAGGCCACGCACGTTGTCATTCCGGGGCTCGCGAAGCGAGAGCCCGGAATCCATCGAGCGGCAGAGTTGGTGGATGAATGGATTCCGGGCTCGCGGCTTTGCCGCGCCCCGGAATGACGCCGCGCATGTGGTTACGTCGCGCCTTGCGCCAGCACCTTCGCGATCGACCGCAGGTCCTGCCAGGCCAATCGCTTGTAGGATGGCGAGCGCAGGAGATAGGCCGGGTGGAATGTCGGCAGCGCGCGGATGGTGCGCCCGCCGGTGTCGTAATCGAACCAGCGGCCGCGGGTGCGCATGATGCCTTCACGCGTTCCGAGCAGAGTCTGCGTCGAGGGATTGCCGAGCGTCACCAGCACGTCCGGGTTCACGAGTTCGATATGGCGCTGGATGAAGGGCAGGCAGATCTGCGTCTCCTGCGGCGTCGGCGTGCGGTTGCCGGGCGGTCGCCAGGGAATGACGTTCGCGATGTAGGCGGTGCTGCGGTTGAGCCCGATCGCGCCGATCATGAGGTCGAGCAGCTTGCCGCTGCGTCCGACGAAAGGCAGCCCCTCAATGTCCTCGTCGCGGCCCGGCGCTTCGCCGACGAACATGATGCGCGCCTGCGGATTGCCGTCGGCGAACACCAGCCGCGTTGCGGTGTGCTTCAGCGCGCAGCCTTCGAAGCCCTGCATCAGCTCGCGCAGCGCCTCCAGCGTCGGCGCTGTGCGCGCGGCCTCGCGTGCCGAGGCGATGGCGACGTCCGGTGCAGGCGCGGCTTCGCCGCGCATGACCGCGGGCGCGGCGACCGGCCGCGGTGCCTCGACCGGCGCCGTGCGCGGGCTGGGCGGCGGAGCATCGATTTCCGCCAGGCGGTCGATCGGTTCCTCCGCAAGCGCGCAGTCAACACCGGCCTCCAGATAGAAGGCGAGCAGCTCTCGGACGGTGGGTGCGGGTTCGGGGATCATGGGAAAGTCTGACTTTTATATCACCTTGGACGGCCTTGCACCCCGACGAAACGCATTTCCATGGTTGTCCTACCCGGAAAAATCGGAAACAAGAGGGCGCAAACGACCGAGGACCGTCTCAAGGGCTGAGATCAGATGAGCACCGAAGAACTTCCCCCGCGCGAATCCATGGAATTCGACGTCGTCATCGTCGGCGCCGGCCCCTCCGGTCTGTCCGCCGCGATCCGGCTGAAGCAGCTCAACGCCGATCTCAACGTGGTCGTGGTGGAGAAGGGCTCCGAGGTCGGCGCGCATATTCTCTCCGGTGCGGTGATCGATCCGGCCGGGCTCGACAAGCTGGTCCCGGACTGGCGCGAGGATGCCGACTGCCCGCTGAAGACGCAGGTCAAGGACGACCGCTTCTACTGGATGACGGCCGGCGGCGCGATCAAGCTGCCGAATTTTCTGATGCCGCCGCTGATGGACAATCATCACTGCTACATCGGCTCGCTCGGCAATGTCTGCCGCTGGCTGGCGCGCAAGGCCGAGGCGCTCGGCGTCGAGATCTATCCGGGCTTCGCGGCGACCGAAGTGCTCTATGACGAGGACGGCAAGGTCAAGGGCATCGCCACCGGAGACATGGGCATCGGCCGCGACGGCAAGCCGAAGGACTCTTTCACCCGCGGCATGGAATTGCTCGGTAAGTACACGTTGTTCGCCGAAGGCGCCCGCGGCAGCCTGACCAAACACCTCATCAACAAATTCGCGCTGGATGCCAAGAGCGAGCCGCCGAAATTCGGCATCGGCCTCAAGGAAGTCTGGCAGATCGATCCCGCCAAGCACCAGAAGGGCCTGATCCAGCATTCGTTCGGCTGGCCGCTCGACATGAAGACCGGCGGCGGCTCGTTCCTCTATCATTATGACGACAATCTCGTTGCCGTCGGCTTCGTCGTCCATCTCAACTACGATGATCCCTACCTGTCGCCCTTCGACGAATTCCAGCGCTTCAAGACCCATCCCTCGATCCGCGGCACCTTCGAAGGCGCCAAACGGCTCGCCTACGGAGCGCGCGCGATCACCGAGGGCGGTTACCAGTCGGTGCCGAAGCTCAGCTTCCCCGGCGGCGCGCTGATCGGCTGCGCGGCTGGCTTCGTCAACGTGCCGCGCATCAAGGGCGTGCACAATGCGATGGGCACCGGCATGCTCGCCGCCGAGCACGTCGCAGCCGCGATTGCCGCCGATCGCGTTAATGACGAACTCGTCGAATACGAGAATGCCTGGCGCACGTCGTCCGTCGGCAAGGATTTGTTCCTGGTCCGCAACGTCAAGCCGCTGTGGTCGAAGTTCGGCACGGTGCTGGGCGTTGCGCTGGGCGGCTTCGACATGTGGTGCAACACGCTGTTCGGCGCCTCGCTGTTCGGCACCCAGTCGCACGCCAAGCCCGACCGCGCCACGCTCGATCCTGCCAAGAGCCATGCGCCCAAGGCCTACCCGAAGCCGGACGGGAAGATCTCGTTCGACAAGCTGTCCTCGGTGTTCCTGTCCAACACCAATCATGAGGAGGATCAGCCGGTCCATCTGAAGGTGACGGACATGAACCTCCAGAAGACCTCCGAACATGACGTCTTTGCCGGTCCTTCGAACCGCTATTGTCCGGCCGGCGTCTATGAATGGATCGAGGAGGGCTCAGGCCCGCGCTTCCAGATCAACGCGCAGAACTGCGTCCATTGCAAAACCTGCGACGTGAAGGATCCCAATGGCAACATCACCTGGGTTCCGCCCGAGGGCGGCGGCGGCCCGAACTACGAGGCGATGTAAGGGCAGGTCGGGTGATCTGGCGCACGTTCGCGTGAGGACCCGGCTGCGGCCACGCGCCGCGGCCACGATAAGGCCATAGTAGCGGCGTCTTGGGGCACTCTTGGCGGATTCGCCTGGCCGATTTGGGGCATGCGGCGGGGAGAACGGCCGGCCCGAATCCTTGCGGCGAAGCGCCAAAAGCGGCATTGTCGGCCGGACGGTTCCGGGTCCCTATGCCACCGGCCGCGTTCGCATGCGACACGGCCCCCTGTTGCAAACCCAGGCACTACCAACTCAAGGCGAGCCCTGATGTTTTCAAATCGTTTCATCCGCTGGACTGCTGCCGCCATCGCTCTCACGGGCACCGCGATCGCGGCGGTCCCCGGTGCGGTCCTGGCGCAGACGCCGGATCACCCGGAGAACACGGCGGCGCAGTTTCCGACCCGAAACGATCTGAAATCGCTCACCGGTGCCGGCAGCTATCTCGCCGCCCGCCATGCCAGCGTCGAGCGTGACGCGGCATCCGCCGCCGCATTCTACCGTTCGGCGCTCCGGACCGATCCCAAGAACAACGAACTGCTCGACCGTGCCTTCATCTCGTCGGTCGCCGACGGCGACCTCGAGGAGGCGGTCAAGCTCGCCGAACGCATTCTCACCATCGACAAGACCAACCGCGTCGCGCGTCTCGTCGTCGGCGTGCATGATCTCAAGCTGAAGAAATACGCGGCCGCGCAGGCCAACATCAACCAGTCGGTCCGCGGCCCGATCACCGATCTCGTCGCCACGCTGCTGTCGGGCTGGGCCGCCTATGGTGCCGGCGATGCCAAGGGCGGTGTCGCCACCATCGACAAGCTGGCCGGTCCGGAATGGTATCCGCTGTTCAAGGATCTTCACGCCGGCATGATCCTGGAACTCTCCGGCAAGGAGAAGGACGCCGGCACCCGCTTCGAGCGCGCCTACAAGCTCGACGATTCCATGCTGCGCGTGACCGAGGCCTATGCGCGCTGGCTCTCGCGCAACAAGGATTCCGCCGCCGCGACCACCGTCTACCAGGCCTTCGACAAGAAGCTCGCCCGTCATCCGCTGATCCAGGAAGGCCTGCGCGAGACCAAGGCCGGCAAGAAGATGCCGCCACTCGTCGATTCCGCGCAGGCCGGCGCCGCCGAAGCGCTCTACGGCATCGGCGCCACGCTGACCCGCCGCGGCGGCGAGGACCTGGCGCTGGTCTATCTCCAGCTCGCGCTCTACCTCCAGCCGACCCATCCGCTGGCGCTGCTGTCGCTCGCCGATCTCTATGAATCGGTGAAGCGGCCGAAGATGGCGATCAAGGTCTATGAGCGCGTGCCCGCGACCTCGCCGCTCAAGCGCAATGCGCAGATACAGCTCGCCATTGATCTCGACACCGCCGACCGCACCGACGAGGCGATCAAGATCCTCAAGGGCGTCACGACGGAGGACCCCAAGGACCTCGAAGCCATCATGGCGCTCGGCAATATCGAGCGCGGTCGCAAGCGGTTCGGCGATTGCGGCGCGACCTATTCGCAAGGGATCGACGTGCTGCAGCCCGGCAACGACAAGGCCAACAGCGTCTGGTACTATTATCGTGGCATCTGCGAGGAGCGCTCCAAGCAGTGGGCCAAGGCCGAGGCCGACATGAAGAAGGCGCTGGAGCTCCAGCCCGACCAGCCGCACGTCCTCAACTATCTCGGCTATTCCTGGATCGACCAGGGCGTGAATCTCGACGAAGGCATGAAGATGATCAAACGTGCCGTCGAGCAGCGTCCCGACGACGGCTACATCGTCGATTCCCTCGGCTGGGCCTACTACCGCATCGGCAACTACGAAGAGGCGGTGAAGAACCTCGAGCGCGCGATCGATCTCAAGCCCGAGGATCCCACCATCAACGACCATCTCGGCGACGCCTATTGGCGCGTCGGCCGCACGCTGGAGGCAAAATTCCAGTGGTCGCATGCGCGCGATCTCAAGCCCGAGCCGGAAGAACTTCCGAAGATCGAGGCCAAGATCGCCAACGGTCTCGCCGACGACAATTCGAACTCTTCTGCGGCGCAGGCCGAGAAGAAGAAGGACGACGGCAGGGGCGGCTGAGGTTTGCTTGGGGGCGTGTCGCCGATGTCGGCGTTGATTGAAGAGGGGCGGGCGAAGGTCAATTTGAGCCTTCGCGTCGTCGGCCGTCGTGCCGACGGCTATCATGATCTCGAAAGCGTGGTGGCATTCGCCGATTGCGCCGACCGGCTGACGCTGGAGCCGGGCGGCGAGCTGAAGCTCACCACCACCGGGCCGCTGGCGGAAGCCTGCGGCGAGACGTCCGACAATCTCGTGCTCAAGGCCGCCAGGCTTCTGGCCGAGGCGGTGCCCGGCCTGAAGCTGGGCGCGTTCGCGCTCGACAAGGTGCTTCCCGTCGCGGCGGGCATCGGCGGCGGTTCGGCCGATGCCGCGGCGGCGCTGCGGCTCCTGGCGCGTCTCAACGATTTGTCACTCGACGATCCCCGCGTTCAGAAGGTCGCACTCGCGACCGGCGCCGACGTGCCGGTGTGCCTCATCTCGCGCGCCTGCGACATGACCGGCGTCGGCGAGCAGCTGTTGCCGCTTGCGCTACCGAGCATGCCCTGCGTCATGGTCAATCCGCGCGTGCCGGTCGCGACCAAGGACGTGTTCCAGGCACTGGGGTTGCGCAACGGCGAGCTTCTGGTCGGCGTCACCGACGTCATCCGCGCGCCGGCCTGGCCCGGCGAGGGTGCCTCTATTTCGGATTGGGTCGAGGTTCTGGAAACCGTCGCCAACGACCTTGAAGCGCCTGCGCTGCGCATCGAGCCCGTCATCGGCGAGGTGCTGGAAGCCTTGCGCACCTCCGCCAGCGTCAAGCTCGCCCGCATGTCCGGCTCCGGCGCGACATGCTTTGCGATCTACGGCGCGCCGGCCGAAGCCCATGCCGCCGCCGAGAAGATGCGGCGCGACCACCACGGCTGGTGGGTGCATGCGGGGACCTTGAGCTAGTCTAACCCGCGCCGTCCCCGTCGAGTCCGATAAACCTTCGGATCTCACCCAACACCTGCTGCGGCTCGTCGTGCTGCAGCCAGTGTCCCGCGCCCGCGATGGTCCCGATGCGCGCCTGCGGGAAGTACCGCTCCAGGCCCGCCGCCCTGGCGCCGGCGAGAAAGCTTTCACCGGCATTGAGCAGCAGCGTCGGACAGGTGATGCGCGACCACAGCTCGATGTGATCGTCGGGCCAGAGCCGGTGCGGCGCAGTGGCGCGCTGATAGGGATCAAACTTCCAGCTGTAGGTGCCATCCTCGTTCTGCCGCGCACCATGCGTGGCGAGATGCAGGGCGAGATCGCGGGACAGGCGTTTGTTGTGAAGCATCATCTGCGCGGCGGCGTCCTCGAGGGTGGCATAGCGGCGCGGCGTGCGGTCGTGCAGCTTGTCGAGCTGGCCGACCCATTTGCCGATGCGCTCATGCGCCGGCGGCTTTGGCGTATCCGGCAACATGGTCACGCCGTCGAGGACCACGAGCTTCGAGACCTGTTCGGGGAATGAGCCCGAAAAGATCAGGCTGACCATGCCGCCCATCGAATGGCCGATGAGAGTGACCTGAGGCGCTGCGATATTGCGGACCAGCCGGGAGAGATCGTAGACATATTCCGTCAGCGCGTAGCTGCCGCCTCGGGTCCAGTCGGAATCGCCGTGGCCGCGCAGGTCGGGCGCGAGCACGTGAAAATGCGGTTGCAACGATCGGGCAATGTGATCCCAGCTCCGGCAATGATCGCGGCCGCCATGGACCAGGATGAGAGGTGGCGCGCTCTCATTGCCCCAGTCGGCGTAATGCAGCCGCAGGCCGTGCGATTCATGGAAGCGGCTTTGCGGGGCGAGCATCGTGGCGCTATCCATTCGCCGGCCGCCGCGCCAGCGCGAGCGAGAGGCCGAGGCTGGCGATGAAGACGCCGGAGCCTTGCGTGAGACGTCGCATCAGCTGCGGCCGTCCGATCAGCTGCGAGCGTGTTGCGGAGGCCATCAGCACCACCACGACATCGGCGAGCGTGTTGAGCGCGACCGAGATCGCACCCAGCACAATGAATTGCAGCGTCGGGTTCGATCCCGAGGGATCGAGGAATTGCGGAATGAAGGCAAGGAAGAACGCCGCCGTCTTCGGGTTCAGGGCTTCGACCAGCACGCCGTCGCGGAAGGCGCGCCTGTCGCCGACGGCCGCGCTCTCGAGCGACAGCGCGCGGCCGGCGCTGCGAAACGTCTTGATCCCGAGCCACACCAGATAGAGCGCGCCGACGAATTTAACGACGGCGAACAGTTCCGCGGTGGCCAGGATGATCGCGGAGATGCCGAGGCCGCCCGCGACGACATGAACCAGCCCGCCCAGCGCCGTGCCTGAGGTCGACGCCAGGCCGCTCGCGCGTCCCTCCGACAGGGTTCGTGCCGCGACGTAAAAAATGCCGGGGCCCGGAACGGCGGCAATGAGGCAAGCTGCGGCCAGGAACAGCCAGAAATTCGTTTCGGTCATCCTGTTTTCGTAGCGGAGCGACCGGCGATTGCAAGGCCTCTTGCTTAGCCCATCCGGCGGAAGATCACGCTGGCATTGACTCCGCCGAACCCGAACCCGTTCGAGATGGCGCTCTGCATCGGCATCGCTCTCGCTGCGCCGGCAACGATGTCGATGCCTTCGGCGCCGGGATCCGGATTTTCGAGATTGAGCGTCGGCGGCGCGGTCTGGTCGCGCAAAGCCAGCACGGTGAAGATCGCCTCCAGCCCGCCGGCGGCGCCGAGCAGGTGCCCGGTGGCCGATTTGGTCGCGCTCACGGCAATGCCGCGGTTACGGCCGAACAGCGCGGCGATCGCGCCGAGCTCGCTCTCGTCGCCGGCCGGCGTCGATGTCGCATGCGCGTTCAGGTGCTGCAGATCCGCAGGCTCGAGCTTCGCCTGCCGAAGCGCGATCTCCATGGCGCGGCGGGCGCCGTCGCCATCGGGCGGACCCGAGGTCATGTGATAGGCGTCCGCGGTCGTGCCGTAGCCGGCGATCTCCGCGATCGGCGTCGCGCCGCGCGCCTGTGCATGTTCCAGCGCCTCGATCACCAGGATGCCGGCGCCTTCGCCCATCACGAAGCCGTCGCGGTCGCGATCGAATGGGCGCGAGGCGCGCGCGGGGTCGTCGTTGAAGCCGCTCGACAGCGCGCGGGCCGCCGCAAAGCCGCCGAGGCTGACGATGTCGATGCAGGCCTCCGCGCCGCCGCAGATCGCGACATCGGCCTCGCCGGCGCGGATCATGCGCGCGGCGTCGCCGATCGCCTGCACGCCGGCGGCACAGGCGGTGACCGGCGTGCCCAGTGCACCCTTGTAGCCGTATTTGATCGAGACCTGGCCGGCCGCGAGATTGGCGAGGAACGAAGGGACCGTGAACGGCGAGAGCCGGCGCGCACCGCGCTTCTCGGTGATGCGCACCGCCTCCGCCATCGCCGGAAAGCCGCCGATGCCGGAGGCGATGATCGTCGCGGTGCGCTCCAGCGCGCTTGCGTCCTGCGGCATCCATTTGGCCTGTGCGACCGCTTCTGCGGCGGCGAGCAGCGCGAACAGGATGAAGCGGTCCATCTTGCGCTGGTCTTTTGGCGCGGCGGCCTGCGCGGGATCGAAGCCGCCATCGGCGTCATCGGCGTTGTCGGGCACGAGACCGGCGATGCGCGCCGGCAGTGCCTGCGCCCAATCGGGCAGAGGGCGCAGCCCGCTTTGGCCGGCGAGCAGCCGCCGCCATGTCAGTTCGACGCCGCAGCCGAGCGGCGACACCGCGCCCATGCCAGTCACGACGATACGACGCATGTCAGTCTCCAGCCGGCGCAACGGCCGCGTTCATGGCCTTGAGCGAAGCGAGCCGCGCGCGCATTCCGCGGCTGGCGCGGGGCCCCGCGATGACGACCGCATTGGCGAGCGTGATCGGACGCATGTCGGCGGCATCGACCACGAGCGGCTTGAGCGGGCGAACGTCGCTCCGGTTCGCCAGCAGGATGGATTCGCCCCTCGGCGCGAGATGCTTGTTGCCCCAGGCGAGCAGCGTAGCGATCACGGGGAAGAAATCCCGCGCCTTGTCCGTCAGCACGTATTCGTAGCGCGGCGGACGCTCGTTGTAGCGGCGCCGGGCGAACATTCCGCTCGCAGTGAGATGGGCGAGACGCCGCGACAGGATGTTCGGCGCGATTCCGAGGCTTTGCGAGAACTCGTCGAACTTCGTCGCGCCCTGAAACGCATCGCGCAGGATCAGGATGCTCCACCATTCGCCGACCGTCTCCACGGCGCGGCCGACGGGGCATTCCTGGATGGAGGGAGATCGAGGCTGCATATGCAGGAGATTAGGGTAGTAGCTTTCAAAATGCAAGTAACTGGTGCCGCGATGTATAGGGATGAAGACGGCCGCGAGACCACGACGCTATCGCACAGATCGAACTCGACTTTGCGAACGATGGCGGTGCGCCATGCTCCGTCATTGCGAGCGCAGCGAAGCAATCCAGATTCCGTCCGCGGAGACAGTCTGGATTGCTTCGCTGCGCTCGCAATGACGATGGTGATGCAGCGTGCATCCAGTCGTCACCGTCCCTCTGAGGGGCGAAAAGAGAGAAGCTATAGTGGCGCTGGTCCAGTCTCGAAGGGCGATGGTCCCGCTGCATCCGGGCCATGCGTCCTTCGAGGTCCCCATGGGACGCGTTGCGCCCTATGCCTCGCGCCTCAGGACGACGGAGTTGCTAGTGGATGCGGAAAGAGCGTCAGTGGCTCAGTGCGACCTTGCCAAACAGAACGCCACGACCTGCTCCAGCGCGCTCTTCATCGGCGAGGGCGGGAACAGTGCCAGTGCGTCGACGGCCATGGCGCCGTAGTGCTGGGCGCGGCTCAGCGTATCCTCTAGCGCGCGGTGCTTGTTCATCAGGCCGATGGCGTGGTCGAGATCGCCGTCGCCGATCTCGCCGCGCTCCAGCGCGCGAATCCAGAAGGCGCGCTCGGTGTCGTTGCCGCGGCGGAAGGCCAGCACGACCGGCAGGGTGATCTTGCCCTCGCGGAAATCGTCGCCGGTGTTCTTGCCGAGCTTGGCGCTCTTGCCGCCATAGTCGAGCACGTCGTCGACGAGCTGGAAGGCGATGCCGAGATTCATGCCGACCGAGCGGCAGGCGGTCTGCTCCGCCTTCGGCCGGTTGGCGATGACGGGACCGACCTCGCAGGCGGCGGCGAACAATTCGGCGGTCTTGCCGCGGATCACGGCAAGATATTCGTCCTCGGTGGTCGCGGTGTTCTTGGCGGCGGCCAGCTGCATCACCTCGCCCTCTGCGATGGTCGCGGCGGCCGCGGAGAGGATGTCGAGCGCGCGGAGCGATCCGACCTCGACCATCATGCGGAAGGCCTGGCCGAGCAGGAAGTCGCCGACCAGTACGCTCGCTTCGTTGCCCCAGAGCATGCGCGCCGACAGCTTGCCGCGGCGCATCTCGCTCTCGTCGACGACGTCGTCGTGGAGCAGGGTGGCGGTATGCATGAACTCGACGGAGGCAGCTAACTTGATATGGCCGTCGCCGGCATAGCCGGCCAGGTTGGCCATGGCGAGCGTCAGCATCGGGCGCAGGCGTTTGCCCCCGGAGGAGATCAGGTGATTGGCGACCTCGGGGATCATGGTCACCTCGGAGCCGGTCCGCGACAGAATCGTGGCGTTGACGCGCTCCATGTCAGGGGCGACAAGGGCAACCAGCTCTTCGATCGACGCGCCGGGAGTTTCGAAAGGTACGATGACGGCCACGCCGGTCTCCAATATTTGCCCCGGAAGGGCTATTCTGATGGAAAGACAATAGAAACTGGCGACGGACGCGGCAAGACCTCGGAACCATTGACATTTGCCGCATGCCCCCCTTTCAGGCAGGAGATCTGCGTTTTGCGCGAACTGGTTCGGACCAATGACATGGTGCTGGTGTCGGCGATCGGCGCGCTGCTCGACGGTGCCAACATCCATCATCTGGTGCTGGACCAGAACATGAGCATCATCGAGGGCTCGCTCGGCATATTGCCGCGGCGGATCCTGGTCCATGAGGACGATGTCCAGGAAGCCAGGGCTCTCCTCACCGAAGCCGGCCTCAGCCACGAACTGCGCGGCGATGATTGAGGCCGCAGATATTACCGAGGACGCCTTTCTCGGCGGGCAATTGCGGTTGAAGCAGAAGCGATCCGGCCATCGCGCCGGGCATGACGCCATCCTGCTTGCGGCGGCGACCGACGCCCTGGCGGGGGACCGCGTAGTCGATTTCGGCGCAGGTGTCGGTACGGCCGGTCTGGCGCTGGCCCGCCGCGTCGCGGGCATCAGGCTCAGCCTGGTCGAGATCGATCCGGAGCTGGCCGAGCTCGCGCGTGGCAACGCGGCGGCGAATGCGATTGCCGCCGAGACGATCGTGCTTGACGTCACGGGCGAGGCGCAGGCGTTTACGTCAAACGGGCTGTCGCCCGACAGCGCCGACGTGGTGTTGATGAATCCGCCCTTCAACGATCCGGCCCGGCATCGCGCCTCGCCGGACCGGGCGCGTCACAGCGCGCATGTGGCGACGGAAGTGACCCTGCATGCCTGGGTGCATGCAGCGCGCCGTATCCTCCGATCCAATGGCGTGCTGACCCTGATCTGGCGTGCAGATGGAATTGCGGATGTCCTGGCAGCGCTGTCACGCGGTTTCGGCAGTCTCTCGATCCTGCCGGTTCACGGCGAGGCCGGGCGGCCCGCGATCCGCGTGCTGGTGCGCGCGGTGAAAGGCGGCCGGGCCCCGACGCGATTGCTGCCGGGCCTCATGCTCAACGACGAGTCACGCTTGTCCAAAAGCGAGGTGACGGAGATTCTGGAAGGGAGAGCGGCGTTGCCGCTGCTGGAACCGTGAGGGCTTACCGGGGAAGCGATTCCGACTGCTGCTCTTGCGGTGACGTGAGGCGGATCGCCATGAACAGCGCGCCGATCAGCAGCATCAGAAGATAGATTTTCATGGTGTTCTCCGCTGCCTCATTGCAGCCTCCCAACGGGAAAACTGCAAAGCACGTTCCGGGCACTTCCAATGACAGTCGCGTGATAAGAAATGGTTAATCAGAGGTAACGGCATGGCCGAACAATTGAACGATCGTGAGAGTTCCGGCCTGGCCGACAAGCTCATGCAATATCTGCCGGCGCGATTTCGGCCGGGTACCCCGGTCGTGCCGGTGGTGCGGCTGTCAGGAGTGATCGGTGCGGTGACGCCGCTGCGCCCGGGGTTGACGCTTGCCGGCATCGCGCGGGTGCTCGAGCGCGCGTTTTCGTATCGGCACGCCAAGGCCGTGGCGCTGGTGATCAATTCTCCCGGCGGCTCGCCGGTGCAGTCGCGTCAGATCTACGTGCGCATCAAGCAACTTGCGGCGGAGAAGAAGCTGCCGGTGCTCGTGTTCGTCGAGGACGTCGCAGCGTCCGGTGGCTACATGATCGCCTGCGCCGGCGACGAGATCATCTGCGATCCGTCCTCGATCCTCGGCTCGATCGGCGTGGTCGGCGGCAGTTTTGGCTTTCAGGAGGCGATCAGGCGGCTCGGCATCGAGCGGCGCCTCTATACGGCCGGCGAACACAAGGCGATGCTCGACCCGTTCCTTCCCGAAAACCCCGACGACGTCGCCAAGCTGAAGGCGATCCAGCGCGAGATCCACCGGATCTTCATCTCGCTGGTCAAGGACAGCCGCGGCGCACGGTTGAAGGGAGCGGACGAGACCCTGTTCACGGGCGAATACTGGGCTGGCGACAGTGCCATCGCGCTGGGGCTCGCCGACGGCATCGGCGATCTCCGCTCAACTCTTCGTGCCCGCTATGGCGAGAAGGTTCTCACCCCCGTGATCGCGCAGCCGACCGGGCTGCTCTCCGGCCTTTTGGGGCGGAAATCGCCCGGCGCGGGGCAGCTTTCAGCCCTGGAATCAATGGCCGGCTTGCCGGACGAGCTGATCTCGGCGGTCGAGACACGGGCGATCTGGGCGAAATTCGGGTTCTAGGCAGCGCCATTTGGCCCGGGCCGCGCCAATTGCGGCGCTGGCCCATCTGCGCAACAATGCAGGTGGGGGCTGAGCACTAGACGAGGATCGACCGATGCCGCCGTTCGTCGCTTTCGCGGGCGTCCTGGGCGGGCTTGCCGTGGTCCGCTGGGCCTACAAGACCGCTGTCCGGATCAACCAGGAGCTGGAGGAGATGCGCCTGTCGCGCGTCACTGAAGCCGCCCGCATGGGGGATATCCAGACGCTGAAGCGTGACCCCGTGACCGGAGCTTATCGTCCGGGTTAGTCGCCACAAACGTCATGCCCGGGCTTGTCCCGGGCATCCACGTTCTTCGTGCCGCGACCAAGGTCGTGGATGGCCGGGACAAGCCCGGCCATGACGGAGTACAGGGCCATTTCCGGCCCCCTTCGCCTTGATTCCCACCCCCGCCGTCGATACGGTCCCGCGCGATTCAAAACCCCCCGCGAGAGCCCGATCTGACGATGGACGCCTCATTGCCCGCCCATATGCGCCCGGAACGCTCGTTCCAGGGCTTCATCCTCGCGCTCCAGCGGTTCTGGGCCGAGCAGGGCTGCGTGATCCTGCAGCCCTACGACATGGAGATGGGCGCGGGCACCTTCCATCCGGCGACCACCCTGCGCGCGCTCGGGCCAAAGCCCTGGAACGCCGCCTATGTGCAGCCCTCGCGCCGGCCCAAGGACGGTCGTTACGGCGAGAATCCGAACCGGATGCAGCACTACTACCAGTTCCAGGTGATCATGAAGCCGTCGCCGCCGAATCTTCAGGATCTGTACCTGAAGTCGCTTGCCGCGATCGGCATCGATTCCGCCGTGCACGACATCCGCTTCGTCGAGGACGATTGGGAGAGTCCGACGCTCGGTGCCTGGGGTTTGGGCTGGGAGTGCTGGTGCGACGGCATGGAGGTCAGCCAGTTCACTTACTTCCAGCAGGTCGCGGGATTCGAATGCGCGCCGGTCGCGGGCGAGCTCACCTACGGGCTCGAGCGCCTCGCGATGTATGTGCAGGGCGTCGACCGCGTCTACGACCTCAACTTCAACGGCCGCGAGGGTGACGCCAAGGTCACCTACGGTGACGTCTTCCTGCAGGCCGAGCGGGAATACTCGAAGCACAATTTCGAAGTCGCCGACACCGCGATGCTGTTCGAGCAGTTCAAGATGGCCGAAGCGGCGTGCCGGAAATATCTCGATGCCGGCTGGAAAGACGGCAAGCGCGAGGCGCATCTGATGGCGCTGCCGGCTTACGACCAGTGCATCAAGGCGAGCCACGTCTTCAACCTGCTTGATGCGCGCGGCGTGATCTCCGTGACCGAGCGGCAGAGCTACATTCTCCGGGTGCGCGAACTGGCAAAAGCCTGCGGCGAGGCCTGGATCCATACTGAAGCGGGCGGAGCGGCCTGATGCCCGATCTTTTGCTTGAATTGTTCTCGGAAGAAATCCCCGCGCGCATGCAAGGCAAGGCGGCGGACGATCTGCGCCGCCTCGTCACCGACAAGCTCGTCGCCGAAGGCCTGGTTTATGAGGGCGCGAAAGCGTTCGCGACGCCGCGCCGCCTCGCGCTCACCGTGCACGGAATCCCTGCGCGCCAGCCCGACCTCAAGACCGAACGCCGCGGCCCCAAAATCGGCGCGCCCGATGCGGCCGTGCAGGGCTTCCTGAAGGCGACAGGATTGAAGTCGCTGGACGAGGCCAAGATCCAGCGCGACCCCAAGGGCGATTTCTACATCGGCTTGATCGAGAAGCCCGGCCGCGATGCGATCGACGTGCTCGCGGAGATCCTGCCTGTGATCATCCGCACCTTCCCCTGGCCGAAATCGATGCGCTGGGGCGCGCGTTCCGGAAAACCCGGCTCGCTGAACTGGGTGCGCCCACTGCACGCGATCACCGCGACGTTCGGGCTCGAGACCGAAGAGCCCGATGTCGTGAAATTCTCGGTGGACGGCATCGAGGCCGGCCAGACCACTTACGGCCACCGCTTCCTTGCGCCCGCGGCTATTTCCGTGCGCCGCTTCGAGGACTACGAAGCAAAATTGCTCGACGCCAAGGTCGTGCTCGACCCCGAGCGCCGCAAGGACGCGATCCTCACCGACGCCAAGCAGTTGGCCTTCGCGCAGGGCTTCGAGCTGGTTGAGGACCAGAACCTGCTCGACGAGGTTGCCGGCCTCGTCGAATGGCCGGTCGTGCTGATGGGCTCGTTCGAGCCGGAGTTCCTGGCGACGCCGGCGGAGGTGATCCGTGCCACCATCCGCAACAACCAGAAATGCTTCGTGGTGCGCGATCCCAAGACGGGCAAGCTCGCCAACAAGTTCATCCTGGTCGCCAACATCGAGGCCACCGACGGCGGTGCGACCATCATCGCCGGCAACGAGCGCGTCATCCGCGCGCGGCTATCGGATGCGAAGTTCTTCTACGAGACCGATCTGAAGACCAAGCTCGAGGACCGGCTGCCGAAGTTCGATCAGATCGTGTTCCACGAGAAGCTCGGCACCCAGGCCGAACGCATCAAGCGCATCGAGCGCCTTGCCGCGGAGATCGCGCCGCTGGTCGGCGCCGACGTCGCCAAGGTGACACGCGCCGCGCATCTTGCGAAGGCGGATTTGCTGACGGAGGTCGTCGGTGAATTCCCCGAGGTGCAGGGCCTGATGGGCAAGTACTACGCTCTGGCCCAGGGCGAGGACGCTTCCGTCGCCGCGGCCTGCGAAGAGCACTACAAGCCGCAGGGGCCGGCCGATCGCGTACCGACCGATCCGGTGAGCGTCGCGGTGGCGCTCGCCGATAAAATCGATACGCTCGTCGGCTTCTGGGCCATCGACGAAAAGCCGACGGGCAGCAAGGACCCCTATGCTCTGCGGAGAGCGGCATTGGGCGTAATCAGGCTGATTGCCGAGAATGCGCTTCGTCTGTCGTTGATGAAGGTGGCGGCGTCTGCGCTCGCCGGCTTGTCGGTGAAGCCTACCGATGCGCAGAAGCTTCCGAGCGACCTGCTCGCCTTCTTCGCCGACCGTCTCAAGGTCCAGCTTCGCGAGCAGGGCGCACGGCACGATCTCGTCGACGCCGTGTTCGCGCTCGGCGGCCAGGACGATCTCCTCATGATCGTCCGCCGCGTCGAGGCGCTCGGTAAGTTCCTCGATAGCGACGACGGCAAGAACCTGCTGGCCGGCACCAAGCGCGCCAGCAACATCCTCTCGATCGAGGAGAAGAAGGACAAGCGCACGTTCGACGGTGCGCCCGATGCCGCGCTTTACAGCCTCGATGAGGAAAAGGCGCTGGCCAAGGCGATCGGCGAGGTCAAGGCGGAAGCCAGCGCCGCCGTCGCCAGGGAAGACTTTGCCGCCGCAATGAGCGCGATGGCAAAGCTGCGTCCGCCGGTCGATGCGTTCTTCGACAAGGTTCGCGTCAACGACGACGATGCGAAGGTGCGCGAGAACCGCTTGAAGCTGCTCAACGAGATCCGCAGCGCCACGCGGGCGGTGGCGGATTTCTCCAAGATCCAGGATTGAGGCGCGGATATTGTCGCTTTCGTGCCCCGGACGCAGCGCAGCGCTTCTTCAGCGATGCGCTGCAGAGCCGGGGCCCATGCCGGTCGAGCGCGCGGAGATTCTGGGTCCCGGCTCTGCGTCGCAACGCTTGCGCGTTGCGCCTTGTCCGGGACACAGGAGTGACAGAGCGCGTAAAAAAAGTGCCCCACCCGGCGGGGGGAGGACCGGGCAGGGCCTGATGTCCGCATTAAACTGCTCGCGCCAGCCTGATATGGCGCGCCGGACATCTAGTCGATCTCGGTCAGTCGATCAGTCCAGCACCTCGACGATGCGGCGCGAGCGCGGCTCGACCAGCACGGTCTCGCCATTCACGACGGTGTAGCGATAGGTGGTGGCGCCGAAACGTTGCGGCACGTCATAATAAGTGACGCCGCTTTCGGGTAAGGTGGCGCCGACCACCACGCGATCCGGAATCCTGAAGGGCGGCACACGTTGCTCGACGACATATTCGCGGAAGGCCGGCCGCTGCTCGACCGCGATGGTCGGGGCGCTGTCGACCACGGCCGGGGCGCGTCCCACCGTGACACCGCTTTGCGCCTGCGCCGCAAGGGGCGAGCCGGTCGCGGCCGCGAGCGCTGCAAGAGCAAGAATCCTGTTCCGCATGGACAACTCCTTCGACGTGTTTTTTCGGACGCGCCAGTGGCGCGACCGGTTGCCAATGCGTGCCTCATGGCAATGTTCCGGGAAAAGGGCTGCCGCATTCGCGGCAATTTCGGGCAGTTTTCGCGAAGGGCGGAACTCGCGGTGCGTTCTGCGCATCTCTACTCCCGGAACCGGGCCGGCTATGATCCGCGCGCGATTCGTCCCACCTCCACAGAAAGATAGTTCATGCACATCACCGTCGCCCACATTTCGCCGATCCTGTCGTTGATTGCGGGCGTGCTCATCCTGATCATGCCGCGACTCCTCAACCTCATCGTCGCGATCTTCCTCATCGTCAACGGCGCGATCGGGCTCGGGCTCCTGAAGTGGCTCCGCTTCTAGGCGTCACTTTTCGGAACTGTCCGACTTGCGCGGGCCCGCCCAAAGTGGTGTAAGGCCCGCGATTTCCCATTCCTCTCGCAGGTTGTGTGCAAGCTATGGCCAAAGCCGCCTCGAAGCCCAAGAAAATCCCAGCGAAAATGCCAGCGAAATCAAAGTCCTCTGCCGTCGCGAAAGCCGCGCCGCCGGCCCGCAAGACGCTGGCCAAGAGCGCGCCGAAGCCGGTCGCCAAATCTGCTGCAAAGCCGGCGGCAAAGGCCGTGACCAAGGCGGCTCTGCCGAAGGTCGCCGCGAAGCCCGCACCGAAGAAGGCTGCGCCCGCCAAGGCGGCGCCAGCCGCGGCCAAGGCCGGCAAATGGGTGTTCACATTCGGTGACGGCAAGGCCGAGGGCCGCTCGGAAATGCGCGACCTGCTCGGCGGCAAGGGCGCCAACCTCGCCGAAATGGCCAATCTCGGCCTGCCGGTGCCTCCCGGCTTCACCATCCCGACCTCGGTCTGCACCTACTTTTACGCACACGACAAGACCTACCCGAAGGAGTTGCAGTCGCAGGTTGAGAAGGCGCTGGACTATGTCGGCAAGTTGACCGGCAAGATCTTCGGCGATGCCAAGAACCCGCTGCTCGTCTCGGTGCGCTCCGGCGCGCGCGCCTCGATGCCGGGCATGATGGACACCGTGCTCAATCTCGGCCTCAACGACCAGACCGTGGAAGCGCTGGCCGAATTGTCGGGCGACCGCCGCTTCGCCTTTGACAGCTACCGCCGCTTCATCACCATGTATTCCGACGTGGTGCTCGGCTTCGAGCACCATCACTTCGAGGAAATCCTCGACACCTTCAAGGACACGCAGGGCTACACGCTCGACACCGACCTGTCCGCCGACGACTGGGTCGAACTGGTCGGCAAGTACAAGGACGCAGTCGCGCGCGAGACCGGCAAGGAGTTCCCGCAGGATCCGCACGACCAGCTCTGGGGCGCGATCGGCGCGGTGTTTTCCTCCTGGATGAACGCGCGCGCGGTGACCTACCGCAAGCTGCACGACATTCCGGAATCCTGGGGCACCGCGGTCAACGTGCAGGCCATGGTGTTCGGCAACATGGGCGAGACCTCGGCGACCGGCGTTGCCTTCACCCGCAATCCCTCGACCGGCGAGAGCAAGCTCTACGGCGAGTTCCTGATCAACGCACAGGGCGAGGACGTGGTGGCGGGCATCCGCACGCCGCAGGACATCACCGAGGAGGCGCGGAAGGAGTCGGGCTCCGACAAGGCGTCGATGGAATCGGCGATGCCGGAGGCCTTCAAGGAGCTGACGCGAATCTACACGCTGCTCGAAAAGCACTACCGCGACATGCAGGACATGGAGTTCACGGTCGAGCAGGGCAAGCTCTGGATGCTCCAGACCCGCGGCGGCAAGCGCACTGCGAAAGCGGCGCTGCGCATCGCGGTCGAGCTTGCCAATGAAGGCCTGATCTCGAAGAAGGAAGCGGTGACGCGGATCGATCCGGCCTCGCTCGATCAGCTCTTGCATCCGACCATCGATCCCAACGCCAAGCGCGACGTGATCGCGACCGGCCTGCCGGCATCCCCGGGTGCTGCCTCCGGCGAGATCGTGTTCTCCTCGGATGAAGCGGCCAAGCTTCAGGCCGACGGGCGCAAGGTGATCCTGGTCCGCATCGAGACCAGCCCGGAAGACATCCACGGCATGCATGCTGCCGAAGGCATCCTGACCACCCGCGGCGGCATGACCTCGCATGCGGCGGTGGTCGCGCGCGGCATGGGCAAGCCCTGCGTCTCCGGCTGCGGCACCATCCGCGTCGACTACGGCCGCGGCACCATGAGCATCGGCTCGCGCACCTTCAAGACCGGCGACGTCATCACCATCGACGGATCGCTCGGCCAGGTGCTCGCCGGCCGCATGCCGATGATCGAGCCGGAACTGTCCGGCGAGTTTGGCACGCTGATGAACTGGGCCGACCAGGTCCGCAAGATCGGCGTGCGCGTCAATGCCGACACGCCCGACGACGCGCGCACCGCTATCAAGTTCGGCGCGGAAGGCATCGGCCTCTGCCGCACCGAGCACATGTTCTTCGAGGAGACGCGCATCCGCACGGTGCGCGAGATGATCCTCTCCGAGGACGAGCAGTCGCGCCGTGCCGCGCTCGCAAAGCTGCTGCCGATGCAGCGCGCCGACTTCGTCGAGCTGTTCGAGATCATGAAGGGCCTGCCCGTCACGATCCGCCTGCTCGACCCGCCGCTGCACGAGTTCCTGCCGCACACCCATGCCGAGGTCGAGGAAGTGGCGCGCGCCATGAACACCGACCCGCGGCGCCTGGCCGACCGCGCGCGCGAGCTCTCGGAGTTCAACCCGATGCTCGGCTTCCGCGGCTGCCGCATCGCGATCGCCTATCCGGAGATCGCCGAGATGCAGGCGCGCGCGATCTTCGAGGCGGCGGTCGAGGCGCAGAAGCGCACCGGCAAGGCCGTCGGCCTCGAGGTGATGGTGCCGCTGATCGCGACCAAGGCCGAGCTGGATCTCGTCAAGGCGCGGATCGATGCGACCGCACAGTCCGTGATGCGCGACACCAACACCAAGCTGGCTTATCAGGTCGGTACCATGATCGAGCTGCCGCGCGCCTGCCTGCTCGCGGCCGAGATCGCACAATCGGCCGAGTTCTTCTCGTTCGGCACCAACGACCTGACGCAGACGACCTACGGCATCAGCCGCGACGATGCGGCGAGCTTCCTCGGTCCCTACGTCGCGAAGGGCATCCTCTTGGTCGATCCCTTCATCTCCCTGGATCAGGAAGGCGTCGGCGAGCTCGTCAAGATCGGCGTCGCGCGCGGCCGCAAGACCCGTGCCTCGCTCAAGGTCGGCATCTGCGGCGAGCACGGCGGCGATCCCGCCTCCGTCGCCTTCTGTCACCACATCGGTCTCAACTACGTCTCCTGCTCGCCCTACCGCGTGCCGATTGCCCGGCTCGCAGCAGCGCAAGCGGCGCTCGGCAAGGCCGTCGCCAGCCAGGCGTAAGCAGAAGCGCAGATTTGAGTTGAGAGAGGCGGGGGCAAGCCCCGCCTCTTTCATTTTTGGCGCCGTTCTTGCCACGCCGTCATTGCGAGCGCAGCGAAGCAATCCAGAGTCTTTCAGCGGAAGGATTCTGGATTGCTTCGCTGCGCTCGCAATGACGAGTTCGTGGGACGTGCTCGCCACACATTCCGTTGTCATCGCGCAGCTTGCCGCCTTCGCTGAAGCTTCGGCGAGCCGAGCGCACCTGCAGGCCTCGGCGTAGCCTTGGCGGAGCCGGGACCGGGCGATCCAGTACGCCGAGACGGTAGTGATTGAATCGAGACGCGGCGGCGTACTGGATTCCCCGCCTTCGCGGGGAATGACACCGGTGATGAGGAAGCGCTTTGCGCGAACCCAGCACCGGGATCTCATCACACGTCCCGTAATGATACGCATGCGCAAGAGTTCCTTCACCATGCGCATTGACCGGACGTTTACCTCTTCGCGTGAGGCCGCATTTACCAATGCGCGACATCGCCCCGTGAAAACATCTGTGTTCGCTTGAGTGTGCCGTATGCGCAACGCGGATTAACGCCCCGGCAACCTAAATTGGATACTTACGATAAAGATCGAATTGCACGGATGTACTGAGTTCGATCAGACGAGCGTAAGCGTAGCGTGAGCGTATCGATGTCAGTGTTGCGTAACCATCCGAAGGGCGCGCGGTTCGCGTCCTTCGGCATCGGTCTCTGCATCTTCGCATTGATGCCGAGAGAGACCGGCTATCAGGACATTGCCTCGCTGCTGGCGCGCCAGCCCGGCGTCGCCGAGCGTTGGCAGAAGCAGGTGTTTTCCGCTGCGTCCTCGATCCAGCTTGCGACCTACAGCTTCTCGCGGCCGATCGGCACCTCCGCTCCGCAGAGCGCGATGGTTCGGCTCGCGAGCCTCGACGGCCGCGACGTCACCGGCGCGATCAGCCGCAATCCTGCGCTTCAGGCGCCGCCGCGCTATCAGGCCTCCGACTTTCCCAAAGTCGATCGCTCCCTGAAGGGTGACCGCCTCGCAACCGTCGTGCCGACGCAGGCCCCCGAGACGGTCGCACCGGCGGCAGAGCCGGCACAGGAAGATCCCGCGACGTCGAACCGCTCGGTGTTCGGCGCCAAGACCGCCGAGTTGCCGCAGGCGATGTCGCCGGAATCCGCGGCCGTGCTCGATCCCGAACTCCAGGAGGCGTTGCGCGCGCCGCCGCTGCCGCAATATTCCAATCCGCCGCAGGCCAGCGACGCTGCGCGCGCGCTCGCGACCGCGCCGCTGGAGGCGTTGAAGCGGGCTCCCGCCGCGCCGGTACCGGCGCGCGATCCCTTCGCCGTCAAGACCTCGAGCCTGTTCTTCGGCAGCTCATCGCTCGGAGGCAATCTCGAGCCCATCGAGAGCTGGCAGCCGGGCGCCGAGCCGCTGATCGTGATGCCCGATCCCGACATGAAGGTGACGGCTTCGCTGTCGCCGCCATCGGTGGAGATTTCCAGGGAGATCGAAGGCGGCGAGAGCGTTGCGCCGAAGGGCGAGGTCAATGCCGACAACCAGCGCGCCAGATCACCGGCGGAGCGGCTCGCGCTCGACGACAAGTCGCGCGCGAAATCGGAGAAATGCCTCGCCGAGGCCGTCTATTTCGAATCCCGTGGCGAGGCCGTGCGCGGCCAGATGGCGGTGGCGCAGGTGGTGATGAACCGCGTGTTCTCCGGCAAATATCCCGAAACCGTGTGCGGCGTGGTCTACCAGAACAAGTACCGCCATTTCGCCTGCCAGTTCACCTTCGCCTGCGACAACAATCCGGACGTGATCCGCGAGCCTGAAATGTGGGAGCGCGCCAAGAAAATCTCCAAGGCGATGCTCGACGGCCAGATCTGGCTGCCCGAGGTCGGCAAGTCCACGCACTACCACGCCTATTGGGTCCGCCCGTCCTGGGTCGCCGAGATGAAGAAGCTGTACAAGACCGGCGTGCACACCTTCTATCGGCCGCGCAACTGGGGCGACGGCAGCGAGGAGCCGAGCTGGGGCACCCCGGCCCAGACCGCCGCGCTGTCCGCCGAACTCGCGCAGGAGGCCAAGAGCTCGGCCGAGATGGGCGAGCGGCGGTAAGTTTTCTTACCTCTCCCCGCTTGCGCAACTACGCCCCCTCGCCCCGCTTGCGGGGAGAGGGTTGGGGTGAGGGGGACTCTCCGCGAAGACGGTGAGAGTTGGACTCGTGGAGACTCCCCCTCACCCGGAATTCGCGCTACGCGCGCATTCCGGCCTCTCCCCGCAAGCGGGGAGAGGCGAAGACATCACGCCTCGATATCCAGCGCACAGTCGAAGTTCGGCGCCGAATGCGTCAGCGCGCCCGCCGACGCATAATCGACACCGGTCGCCGCAATCGCGGCGATCGAATCCAGCGTGACGCCGCCGGACGCCTCCAGCTCAAGGCGGCCTTCGTTGATCCTGACGGCCTCGCGCAGCATCGCGAGGTCCATGTTGTCGAGTAGCACCGCGTCGGCCATCCCGCTGTCGAGCACTTCGCGCAGTTGCGCCAGCGTATCGACCTCGATCTCGATCTTGACGAGATGGCCCGCATGGGCACGGGCGCGCTCCAGCACCGGACGTATGCCGCCGGCCACCGCGATGTGGTTGTCCTTGATCAGGATGGCATCGTCGAGCCCGAAGCGATGATTGAAGCCGCCGCCGCAGCGCACCGCGTATTTCTCCAGCGCGCGCAGTCCCGGCGTGGTTTTTCGCGTGCAGCAGATGCGCATCTTCGTGCCTTCGGTGCGCGCGACATAGTCCGCAGTGAGCGTGGCTATGCCCGACAGGCGGCCGACGAAGTTCAGGGCGGTTCGCTCGGCCGTGAGAATGGCGCGTGCGGGGCCCGAGATCGTCAGCGCATGTTGGCCGCGGGCAACCCGCGCGGCGTCGCGGACATGTGCACGCAGCTCGATGTCAGGCGACAGCTTCTGCAGGGTCGCGAGCGCCAGCGGCAATCCGGCGATCACGCCGGACTGGCGCGCGACGAGGATCGCCTGCGCCCTCGTCGCTTCCGGGATCGTCGCAAGCGAGGTGATGTCGCCGGCGCGGCCGAGGTCCTCGTCGAGCGCGCGCTGCACGGCCTCGTCGATCGCGAGCGGAGAGAGAAAGGCGTCGGGATAGAGCAGTGAGGTCGGGGTGATCATGGGGCCTCCTTCAGGCGATCATGGATTGCGCGATGCGCGGCAGCGGACGCTCGTTCAAGCTCTCCGCGACCTCGCACATCGCGACGAGCGTGGTCATCGTTCTCCGGCCCGGCCCGGGAGCGTTAGCGGGATGATCGGAACGGAAATGCGCACCGCGGCTCTCGCGCCGCGTCCAGGCCGCTGCGGCGACGAAGAGGGCCGAAGTCGCCATGTTGCGAAGGGCGATGTCTGCGGCCTCGCGTTCGAGCATGGCGAAGTGGCGCACGGCGTCCGCAAGCCCGTCACTATCGCGGATCACGCCGATATGCGCGCCCATCATCGCGCGCAGCCGCTTCACCGCTACGGCATCCGGCGTGCCGGTGCGCGGCGTCACCAACGCGTCGGGAAGGCGGCCGGTCGAGGGCACAGGGCGGCCGGCGATGTCGTCGGCAATGCGGGCGGCATAGACCACGGCCTCCAGCAGCGAGTTGGAGGCGAGCCGGTTGGCGCCATGCGCGCCGGTCGAGGACACTTCGCCGCCGGCCCAGAGCCCGTCGATCGAGCTGCGTCCGCGCATGTCCACCGCGATGCCGCCCATGTGGTAGTGTGCGGCTGGCGCAATCGGAATCGGCTGCGCCGCGGGATCGATGCCGGCGGCGATGCAGCTCGCATGCACGGTCGGAAATCTCTCGGCGAAGTGCGATCCGAGCGCAGCCCGCGCATCGAGGAAGGCGCCGCGCCCGGCCGCGATCTCGGTGAACACGCCGCGGGCCACGATGTCGCGTGGTGCAAGCTCGGCGAGCGGGTGGCGCGTCCTCATGAATCGCTCGCCGCTGCCGTTGATCAGCGTTGCGCCTTCGCCGCGCAGCGCTTCGGTCGCGAGCGGCGCCGGGTCGCGGCCGACCATGATGGCGGTGGGGTGGAACTGCACGAATTCAGGATCGGCGATCACGGCGCCGGCGCGGGCTGCAATGGCAAGGCCGGAGCCGCTGGCCTCGAGCGGGTTGGTGGTGACGCCATAGAGATGGCCGATACCGCCGGTTGCTAGCACGATCGCGCGTGAAGCGAGCACGGCCGGCCGTGCCGCGGGATTGCTGGCCTCGCGCAATTGAAGGCCGGTGACGGCGCCGTCCTCGGTGAATAGGGCTTCGGCGACAAAGCCTTCGATCAGGCGGATCGAGGGCGTGCGCCGTACGGCTTCGCTCAGCGCTGCGATGATCGCGGCGCCAGCACCGTCGCCGCGCACATGCACGATGCGCCGTGCGGAATGCGCAGCTTCCCGCCCCACGGCAAGCCTGCCTTCGAGATCGCGGTCGAACGGCACCCCGTAAGCGAGAAGGTCATGGATGCGCGGCGCCGCCTCGCGCGCGATCCCGAGTGCGACGGCTTCATCGACAAGGCCGCCGCCGACCGCGACGGTATCGGCGGCATGTGCCTCCGGCGTGTCGCCTTCGGCCACCGCCGCGGCGATGCCGCCTTGCGCCCATGCGGACGACGCGCCCTGTCCGAGCGGTGCCGCCGAGATCAGCGTTACCGGCCGCGGCGCAAGCTTCAGCGCGCAGAACAGTCCGGCAAGGCCGCCGCCGACGATGACGACGTCGTCGGTTGAGCGGGTGAGGTCGTGGATGGTGTTGATCATTGTCCTCTCCATTCACTCCGCCGTCGTCCCTGCGAAAGCAGGGACCCATACGCTGCGGCGGAAGATTGTTGCGCGAAGCTGCGCAACGCCGTTCTTCGCCAAACATCTGCCTGTGATTATGGGTCCCGGATCTGCGCGCGCTCGAGGCGCGCTTGTCCGGGACGACAGCTGTGTTTGTTGCTGCGTCCCGTCCTAGTTCTTCAGATTGATCATCCGCTCGACCGAGCGCCGCGCGCGTTCGGCGAGCGCGGGATCGATCGTCACCTCCTCGCGAAGCGTCAGCAGGCTCTCCAGGATGTTGGCGAGCGTGATGCGCTTCATGTGCGGGCAGAGATTGCAGGGCCGCAGCATCTCCACTTCGGGAAGCTCAGCCCGCACATTGTCGGCCATCGAGCATTCGGTGATCATGACGAGGCGCCGCGGCCGCTTCGCGCGCACCCAGTTGATCATGTGTGCGGTCGAACCGGTGAAATCGGCTTCCGCCAGCACGTCCGGCGGGCACTCCGGATGCGCGATGATCTGGACGGACGGATCGGCCTCGCGAAAGGTCCGCAGCTCCTCGCCCGTGAAGCGCTCATGCACCTCGCAGGCGCCCTTCCAGGCGATGATATTCACGTCGGTCTTCGAAGCCACATAAGTGGCAAGGTATCGGTCGGGCAGGAAGATCACGCTTCGAGCGCCCAGACTCTCGACCACCTGCACCGCGTTCGATGACGTGCAGCAGATATCGACCTCCGCTTTCACCTCTGCCGAGGTGTTGACGTAAGCAACGACGGGCACGCCCGGAAATCTCTCCCGGAGCAGCCGCACATCCGCGCCGGTGATGCTGGCGGCAAGCGAGCAGCCCGCGCGCGAATCCGGGATCAAAACGGTCTTGTCCGGATTGAGCAGCTTCGAGGTCTCCGCCATGAAGTGCACGCCGCACTGGACGATGATGCCTGCCTTCACCTTGGTGGCTTCGACCGCGAGCTGGAGCGAGTCGCCGCCGATGTCGGCCACGCAATGGAAGATCTCCGGCGCCTGGTAGTTGTGCGCGAGGATGACCGCGCCACGCGCGCGCTTCAGTTCGTTGATTGCGTTGATGGTCGGCGCCATCAGCGGCCATTCGATCGGCGGGATCACGTGCTTCACGCGCTCGTAGAGCGGGGCGGTGGTGCGTTCGACTTCCGGTGTCCATTCCAGTGAAGGCATCGGCCATGTCGGCCCCGCGGGCACCGGCGCGGCGCGGGGAGGGGTGATGAGTTGGCCCTGCGGCCGGTTGGCAAAATCGTCGGGGCCGTAAATTCCAGTGATCGGCATCGAAGCCTCCCAAGCAGGTTATTATGCTCAAATTGAGAATATATGGAGCCTGAGAAATCCGGCCGAGAGGGGCCGGTCAGAGCAGGCTGCCCTAATATGCTCAATCTGAGTAAATCGAAGATAGCATGCTCCGATGGAGACCGCTAGGTCCCGCCGCACACATTCCCGTCAGTTCACGGCTGACACGTCGGGCGAGGCAGCATTGAAACGCAATGCTCCCGCGGCAGCTCCTCGTGGAATGCAATCGTCTTTGGCTTGGCAATCTTTTTGACTTGGGATTTACATGCAGATGCATTAAACGGCTCTCCCGCGGCGGCTGATCGCGGATTCGCCAACGACAGACGAGGAAGACCATGTCGACACAGATCGGCGAGCTCGCTCCGGCCTCACGTTCCTCCAACTGGCGCACCCCGGCCGTCATCATTCTCTGCGGTTGTGCGATCGGCATGCTCGGCTTCGGTCCGCGCTCGGCGCTCGGTTTCTTCGTGCAGCCGATGAGTCACGAATTCAGCTGGGGCCGCGACGTGTTTGGCCTCGCGATTGCCGTGCAGAATCTGTTGTGGGGGCTGGGTCAGCCGCTCGCCGGCGCGGTCGCGGATCGCTTCGGCCTGTTCCGGGTGATGTGCGTCGGCGCTCTGCTCTATGCCGGCGGCCTGATCTTGATGCGCTACTCCTCGACGCCGCTGTCGCTCGACATCGGCGCCGGCGTCATGATCGGCTTTGGTCTTGCAGGCTGCTCCTTCAATCTGGTGCTGTCGGCGTTCAGCAAGCTGTTGCCGGCCGAGAAACGTGGCCTTGCGCTCGGGGCCGGCACGGCGGCGGGGTCGTTTGGGCAGTTCCTGTTCGCACCGATTGGCGTCGCGTTGATCGATAATTTCGGCTGGCAGCAGGCGCTCTCCGTGTTCGGCTTCCTGATGCTGCTGATCATCCCGCTGTCGCTGGCGCTGTCGACGCCGCCTGTCGCAAGCACGGCCAACACGGCGCCTGCGGATGAGCAGACCTTCACCAGGGCGCTTGCGGAGGCCTTCGGTCACCGCTCCTACGTGCTCCTGGTGCTCGGTTTCTTCACCTGCGGCTTCCAGCTCGCCTTCATCACGGTGCATCTGCCGGCCTTCCTGGTCGATAGCGGCATCTCGACGCAAACCGGTGGCTGGGTGATCGCGGCGATCGGCCTGTTCAACATCATCGGTTCGCTCAGCGTCGGCTATCTCCAGAACTATCTGCCCAAGCGCTACATCCTCTCGACCATTTACTTCACCCGCGCGCTTGCGACCCTCGCCTTCATCGCGTTCCCGATCACCCCGTTCTCGGCGATCATGTTTGGCGCGATCTCCGGCCTGACCTGGCTGTCCACGGTGCCGCCGACCTCGGCGCTGGTGGCGCTGATGTTCGGCACCCGCTGGCTCGCGACGCTCTACGGCTTCGCCTTCGTCAGCCATCAGGTCGGCGGCTTCCTCGGCGTCTGGCTAGGGGGCATCGTATTCGAGCGGTTCGGTTCCTACACGCCGATCTGGTGGCTCTCGATCCTGTTCGGCGTGCTTTCCGCGCTGATCAATCTTCCGATTGTGGAGAAACCTGTCGAGCGGGCGGTTGCACAGCCTGCCTGATCGGCTAAACAATCCCTGAAACAAGTCAGGGAGTGAAGTCGTGGCCACATTCAAGGCGATCCGGATCGACAAGGCGGACAAGGGCACCACCGCCCAGCTCACGCAGTTCGACGAAGCCGAGCTGATGGACGGTGACGTCACCGTCCGTGTGGAGTGGTCGACGCTGAACTACAAGGACGGCCTTGCGCTCACAGGCAAGGCGCCGGTGGTGCGCCGCTTTCCGATGATCGCCGGCATCGACTTCGCCGGCACCGTCGAAGCCTCTTCGCATCCCCAGTGGAAGGCGGGCGACAAGGTGGTCTGCACCGGTTGGGGCATGGGCGAGACCCATCTCGGCGCCTATGCGGAGAAGGCGCGGGTGAAGGGCGACTGGCTGGTCGCCTTGCCGCATGGCCTGTCGGCGCGCGACGCCATGGCGATCGGCACCGCCGGCTTCACTGCGATGCTCGCTGTGTTGGCGCTCGAGAAGCACGGTCTCTCGCCGAAGAGCGGCCCGGTGGTGGTAACGGGGGCGGCCGGCGGAGTCGGTTCGGTTGCGATCGCCGTGCTCTCGAAGCTCGGCTATCACGTCATCGCCTCGACCGGCCGGGCCTCCGAGGCCGACTATCTGAAGCATCTGGGAGCAGCCGAGATCATCGACCGGGCCGAATTGTCGGCACCGGCAAAACCCCTCGCCAAGGAGCGCTGGGCTGGCGGCGTCGACAGCGTCGGCTCGACCACCCTCGCCAACCTGCTCTCGATGACGAAGTATGGCGGAGCGATCGCGGCTTGCGGTCTGGCCGCCGGCATGGACCTGCCGTCCTCGGTCGCGCCGTTTATTTTGCGCGGAGTGTGCCTTCTCGGCATCGATTCCGTGATGTGCCCGATCGAGCCCAGGAGAGCCGCCTGGCAGCGCCTGGCCTCCGATCTGGATCGAGAAAAACTCATTGAAATAACTAAAGAAATTCCGCTGGCCGAGGTTTCGGATTGGGGCGCGAAAATCCTGGCCGGTGAGGTCCGCGGCCGCGTCGTGGTAAAAATTGTCTAACGGCGTTCAGACTTTACCAACCAAGCTGCTCCAATGTTGCCTTGGTTCGTATGGTAAGCAGCGGGTAAAGATATAGAGGCATCGCCCGCTGCGGGGGTTGGGTTCGGAGTTGAGCATGCTTGCGCGTATTGTGTTGGGGGCTGTCACGGCGGCAGCAACGTTTGCGCCCGCCATTGCTGGAAGCATGAACGCCGACGAGGCGCGCCGCTTCGTAGCCGGCAAAGTGTTCGCCTTCACCTGCTTCGACGGCACCCGCGGCGCAGGCCGGATCCTCGACGATCTCGGCGCCGCCGGTGCGGTGCAGTTCTCGGGAGCAGGCCCGGTCCGTCATCTCCGCCTGCCCGGCAATACGCTCCAGATCCGCGGCCAGAACGTCTGTGCCTCGATCAAGGGCATCCCCTTCGAGCCCTGCTTCAACCTGGAAAAGACCGACGATCGCAGCTTCCGCGGCTCGGTGTCGGGCATGGGCTTCGCCTATTGCGACTTCCATCACCAGGGCGGCAACCAGATGCTGATGGCGCGCGCAGCGGCGCGGCCGCGCTCACTGAGAACCTCGGAGCGCACCGGCTCGATCGGCGCATCGAACACCGAAGTCGCCGCGCGCGTCGAGACCCCGCGTGTCGAGAGCAGCCGGCTCGAGCCGGCGAAGTCCGAAGCCAAGTCCGAGCCCGCGAAGAACGAGGGCCCGCTGGAGCTGCGCCGGTCGACCCAATGACTGGCCGCGCGGGACCATCCGCGCCTTTGTCGTCGAAGACGTCCATCGAACGTGAAGCCGCCGCGCCGTAGTCATACGGGCCGCGGCCTTCATGCGTTGGTAGCTGTTCGCGCCTCAATTTGCGTGCGGCCGGGGGGCGGTCCCACGCAAGGGCTCAACGATGTCGATCTATTTCTTTCGCATCAGCACCGGCCGCTATTCCGGCGCCGCCGACCAGCCGTACGAGTTCGAGGATCGCGTGGCGGCCTGGACCGAGATGACCGAGGTGTGCGCCAATCTGCTCGGCGGCATCGCGCGCAGCCTGAAGCCGAACGCCGAGTGGTGCATGGAACTGCTCGACGAGAACAAGAAGCCGGTCTTTCGCGTCAGCCTCGTCGGCGAGACGATCGGATGCAAAGCGTCCTAGCTCCGATCTCGAACTGCAATCCGTAACTTTGACGAGATCATTTCCTTCGCGCTCAATCATTGGCGCGAGCGAGCCGTAGTTTTACGTAGGTTCCTGTTAACGCCTGTTTGCGATTATGGGCGCAATCTCTCGGGACAAGAACCAGCCAGCATTGTTGAACTGACTTCCGCCCTGTCGTCCGTCGCGACGACTGCGGCGCAGGTCATTCGCGCGTTGCTGGCTACTATCGGGATTGTCGTGATGGCGAAATTGTCGATCGTATTCAAGCTGCTGACCGTGCTGTCGGTGCTCGTGCTCTCGCTCGCCGGCGTCGGCGTGATGGCGATCGGCACGATGCAGAACATCAACGCCCATACGGTCGAGATTGCGGAGAGCTGGCTGCCGAGCGTGCGTGCGCTCGGCTCGATGCGCGCCGACATCAACGAACTGCGCGTCGTCCTGCGACTACACCTGATGCAGGAGAGCATCGAAGGCAAGGACGCCGCCGAGAAGCGCATGGCTCCGCTACGCGAGCGCATCGAGAAGACGCGCAAGGTCTATGAAGGCCTGATCACCTTGCCGCAGGAACGCGCGATCTATCAGCAGTGGACCAAGGCCTGGGCCGAATACCTGAACGGCGTTCAGGAGACGATGGCGCTGTCGCGCAAGAGCACCGGCCGCTTCCCGACCGATGCCAACGAGCTGCTGCAGACCAAGGTCGCGAAGATGGCTCAGGCGGCCGATCCCCTGCTCCTGAAGAGCATCGAGCTCAACAACAGCGGCGCCGAGGCTGAAACGAAGCAGGCGGCCGACAGCTACGCCACCATCTTCCGCGTGCTCGTCGGCATCATCGTTGCAGCCGTCGCGATCGCGATCGCTGCCGCCTACTATCTCGTGCGCGACGTGTCTCGAGGCATCGCCTCGATCATCCGTCCGATGCAGTCACTCGGCGAAGGCGACCTCTCGGCCGAGGTGCCGCATCGCGGCGAGAAGACGGAGATCGGCTCGATGGCGGATGCGCTCCAGATCTTCAAGGAGGCGCTGATCGCCAAGAAGGCCGCCGATGAGGCGGCGGCGCGCGACGCCGAGGCCAAGATCGAGCGTGGCCGCCGCGTCGATGCCATCACCCGCAATTTCGAGGTCATGATCGGCGAGGTCGTCGAGACCGTGTCATCGGCCTCGACCGAGCTCGAGGCCTCCGCAGCCACGCTGAGCGGCACGGCGCAGCGCGGCCAGGAGCTCGCGACCGTCGTTGCGGCCGCTTCGGAGGAAGCTTCCACCAATGTCCAGGCGGTGGCGTCCGCCTCCGAGGAGCTGTCGTCCTCCATCACCGAGATCAGCCGCCGCGTGCAGGATTCGGCGCGGATGGCTGCGGAAGCCGTCGAGCAGGCGGTGCGGACCAACGAGCGCGTCAACGCGCTGTCGCAGGCGGCCTCCCGTATCGGCGACGTGGTCGAGCTCATCAACACCATCGCAGGCCAGACCAACCTCCTCGCACTGAACGCGACCATCGAAGCGGCGCGTGCCGGCGAGGCCGGCCGCGGCTTTGCCGTCGTCGCCTCCGAAGTCAAGGCACTTGCCGAGCAGACCGCGAAAGCGACCGGTGAAATCGGGGCGCAGGTTTCGGGCATCCAGGCCGCGACGCAGGAATCCGTCAGCGCCATCCAGGAGATCGGCGGCACCATCGAGCGGCTGTCGGAGGTATCCTCGGCCATCGCCGCCGCCGTCGAGGAGCAGGGCGCGGCCACGCAGGAGATCTCGCGCAACGTTCAGCAGGCCTCGCTCGGCACCCAGGAGGTCTCGTCCAACATCACCAACGTGCAGCGCGGCGCGATCGAGACCGGCTCGGCCTCGGGCGAAGTGCTGTCGGCGGCGAAGTCGCTGGCGACCGACAGCACCCGCCTGAAGGTCGAAGTCGCGCAGTTCCTGGAATCGGTCCGCGTGGCCTGACCTTCACGCGCCCGGCTGCGGCGCGGCCGGCGGCGAGGCCTGCCGCCGGAACAGGATGCGTTGGTACAGCCAGCCGATCGCGACCAGCACGACGCCGAGGCACATGAACGAGAGCGCGCGATAGACGCCCGTCAGCGTCGACATGTCGATGACGAAGGCCTTGAGGATCGTCAGCGCGATGACGGCGGCAGACGCCAGCCGCGCCCGTTCCGAATTGACGAGGATGCCGACGCCGAGCAGCAACACGCCGAAAGCGAGCCAGCCGATCGAATAGGTGTATTGCTCGGCGCCCGTGGTCGGTCCCGTGGACAGGATCGGCCCGTGATAGAAGCGGCGGATCTCCAGCGTGACATAAGCGAGCGCGAACACGAGCGCGCCGCCCGCAATCGTATTGGCGTAGATCTTGCCACGCTCGCCGACCACCGCATAGGACAGCAGCAGCATCAGCACGGCCGGCATCGCGTAGCCCAGCAGCAGCAGGTTGAAGACGGCGCCGCCGACGTCGGTGTGCCACAGCAGCGGATTCTCCAGGATCAACAGACCGAACACGCTGACGAGCCCGGCAATCGCGGTCAGCACGACCGCGCCGACATTGTGCACGATGCTGCGGCTGCGCAGCCGCAACCGCTCCAGCCCGATCGCCATCGCCAGCGTGATACAGGCCTGCAGGGCGAATTCGAGCAGCGAGGGGGCCGCGGTCATGCGGCCGCCGGTCGCAAAGTGCCGGATCTCCATGAAGGCGAGCAGCGCGGTGAAGAGGATCGCGGCGGCCTCGACCATGCGCAGCGGCGCATCGTCGGCGCGGCGGCGCAGGAAGACGCTCGCGGCCCAGAACGAAAGCGCCGGCAGGCCGTAGCCCCACAGCAGCCAGTTCAGAATCGGGGTGGTGCCGACGGCGTCGCCGACGATGCGAGGATCGTAGGCGATGCGCGCGGTGACGAGGCCTGCGAAGATCGCGGCGAGCCAGCGCAGGAACGGAATCGGCCGCTGCATCGAGATCCAGGCCGTGCCGAGCGACATCAGCGCCAGCGCGATCGTCAGCCAGCCCTTCTCCAGCGCGAAGGTGAGCGCCAGCGCGAGTGCGCCGAGCGTTCCGGTCGCGAACAGGGCCGTGGAGATCGCAACGCCCGGCCGGGTCTCGCGGCGTGTGAGCGCCTCGGTCGCGGCGCCGAAGGCGGCGGCGAGCAGCACCGCCAGGATCGCGAACGGGATCGAACGGTCGAGATGAGCGATACGCGCGTAGAGCGCGACCAGGATCGCGATCGGCGTCGCGACGCCGGCCGCCGACCACACCACCGGAATGATCACTGAGTTCGACCGGCCCTGTGCCAGGAAGCCGGCGATGCCGAAGCCGGCGGCGAAGATCGCGGCCGTGACCAGGTTCAGCGTCACCGAGCCGTCGGTCGCTGTCGGTCCGATGCCGGGCATGGGGCCGCCCGGCAGCACCAGCATATCGGGATTGGCGCGCACCGCCCATTCGGCGAACACGATGAAGACGGTCGCCGCGGCCGCACCCAGGGCGCCCGTGGCCGCCGGCGCACGCCAGGCGACGAACAGGGTTCCCGCGACCAGCAGCGTGAAGGCGATCAACGCCAGATCGGCGTGCGCGCTCGACAACACGATCAGCATCGCGCCGAACAGATAGGCGCCGAGCGCGCTCGACGAGACCGGCTCGATCTCGCCGTCCTCGATTGCAGGTCCGAACATGAAGCCGCAGACGACGAGCAGCGCGGCCAGCACGAAGCCGGCGATGACATGGAAGGCGTGCGGCGCGACCTGCAGTTCGGCGGCGTCGAGACCCGGGAAGATCCAGAGCACGGCGAACACGATTGTCGTGACTGCAAGCCAGCGCCAAAGCCGGATACGGGCGAGACCAAAGCTCGCGGCGGTGACGATCGCAAGATAGATGTAAAGCGCCCAATAGTCCGGCTTGCCGCTGGAGACGAGGATCGGCGTCACGAAGGCGCCGACCACGCCGAGGCCGGCGAGTGCTGGGCCGTGCAACAGCGCGGCGGCGAGCGTGCCGAGCGCGACGAGGCCGAGCAGCACGAAGGCGGTTGCGGGCACGAGGAAGCCGTAGAGCGCGTAAGCGGCATAGATGGTGGCGAACGCCACCGCAGTGCCGGCCGCGGTGAGGATCGCGGGGATGTTGGCGATCGGCAGCGCCTGGATGCTCGAGATGGCCTCCTTGCGCCGCGTCCATTCGCCGGCCCCTAACAGCGCCAGTGCGAACAATCCGCCGAGGAACACGCGCACGCCGGGGCCGAGGAGGCCGGCCTCGATCGAATAGCGCACCATGAAGAAGCCGCCGAGCGCGAGCGCGAGCCCGCCGATCCACACCACCCAGCGGGTGCCGAGCCGCTCCTCGAAACCGGGCGCCGGCGCGGGCAGCGGCGGCGGTGCGCTGGCTTCAGGGCCGGCTTCGAGTGGGGGCGGCGAAACATCTGCGGTGACCGGCGGAGGCGTCGCAACCTCGGGCTCGGGTGCAAGCGGCGGCGGCTCTGCCGGCGCTGCTACGGGCGCGTCAGTCTCTACCGGCGCGGGCGTCAACGGCGGCGGCTGCACCTGCCGCTGCGCGTAGAACATCTCTTCGAGCGAGCTCAGCCGGCGGCGCAGCTCGGCGGCCTGGCTGGACGCCTTGATCGCGATCAGGAAGGCGACGATCGCAATGATCAGCACAAAGACGTCGAACGGGCCGTCGAACATGAAGCCTCCAGGCAACCGGCGGGCAGGGGCCGGCACCCCAAATATCAGGATCTAGCGCCGGGAGCGCACGCGCAAGCCCGGCGCGGGCCGCTCCTGGAGTACGTCGCGGCGGAAGCGATAGAGCGCCGCCGGCCGTCCGCCCGTTTGTGTCGACATGACGCCGGTCGGTTCGACCAGGGCTTCCATTTCGACCAGGCGACGGAAATTCTGCTTGTGCAGATGCCGGCCGGAGATCGCTTCCACCGTGTGCTGCAGTTCGGTAAGTGTGAATTCGGCTGGCAAAAGTTCAAAGACGACAGGGCGATACTTCAGCTTTGCGCGCAGCCGCGCGATGGCCGTGGCGAGAATCCGGCGGTGGTCGAACCGCATCGAGGTCCCGAGCGGGGGAAGCGACTTGCGCGCCAATGCGGCGGATCGGCCATCGCGCCGCGCCTCCTCGATCAGCCCGGCCTCGTACAGCAGCTCGTAGCGGTCGAGCACGCGCTCCTCATCCCAGGGCGCGCCGTCGAGCCCGAAATAGAACCGCACGCGATCCTTCCGCGGCAGCGCGCGCGTCGTCTCCGGCGTCTCCTCCTCGGCCCATTTCGTCAGCGCCGGGATGATGTCGCGGGCGATGATCCCCGGCGGCTCCTCGCGCCAGTCTTCCCAGGGGAAGAAGCGATACCATGGCGCGAAGCTCGCCGCGTTTGCGGCGAGCTCGCCGTCCACAGGGCGCGTCAGTGCGAGATAGCCGATCGACACCATATGCGCGCCGGTGTCGCCGGCCTCGGCATGACGGCCGCGATCGCCGAAGGTGTAGAGCTGCTCGACATAGCCGAGCCGCAGGCCCGCCTGCTGCTCGACCCAGGCGCGCAGGCCGATCTCGAAGGTGCGATGGCTCACCGCGTCGAACGGGCCGAACGGCAGGCCGGCAAGCCCGTCGGCACCAGGCGCGGTCAGGATCAGCGGCTCGTGGTTCTCGATCGCAACGATTGCGGCGGTGAGGCCAATCTCGATCGGCGTCAGCTGCGTGTCGCTCATGCGATGATGATCGCGGATGGCGGGAGAGAGAAATGCCACCTGGTTGCGGCGGTCTCTCCGCGGGCTCGGTCTAACCTCTCCCGCTTGCGGGAGAGGTCGGCGCGTAGCGCCGGGAGAGGGGTTTTTCCTCTAGGGGATTGCCTCGTCGTGGAGACACCCTCTCCCCAACCCTCTCCCGCAAGCGGGAGAGCACCTATCTCGCGGCGCCCGGTCATTCGAGCTCGATCACGAAGGGGCGGCCTTCCACCATCATCGCGCCCGGGCCCATCTCGTCGAGTGCGCGCAACATGCGGCCGTTGCGCCCGAGTGCGCGATCGGCGAGGCCGACGATGCGCCGGTTCGGCGAGGCGATCGGGGAGGCCGCGCGGATCTTCCGCGCGATCTCGATCTCGTCGCGATTCGGATTGAGCGCGCACACCGCTGCAAACGCGCTGGCGGTGGAGCGGCTGATGCCGGCATAGCAATGCACCACCAGCGGTGCACTGCGGTCCCAGCCGCGCACGAAGGTCAGCACCTGCTCGATATGCGCCTCTGATGGGGCGACGAAGCCGTCCATCTCCTCGGTGATGTCATCCATCGACACCTTGAGATGGTTGGCCGGCAGCACCGACACAGGACGTGCCACCTGCTCGACATTGGCCATCACCGTCAGCACATGGCTGGCGCCGGTGATGCGGACAGTTTCGGGAAGCGCGGCGAGGGAACAGACGTGGATCATGGGAGACCTTTTTGCCGCCGATTATAGCGAGCGATTGTAGTGTGGGCAAAGCGACATGTCCGGCGTAGCTCGAAGAGCGAAAGCGGCGGCGTGCGCGCCACTTCCGTCGCAGACGCGAAAGGATGGCGGCCACGGCGCAGCGCGCCCTTGCCACCCTGCAGCACCTACGCAAACACCGCGCCGAACCGCTCCAGAAACTGCTTCTCGGCCCGTGCCGCCGTCCAGGGCGTCATGTAGTCGCGCCGGACGCTGTCGGACAGGCCGGGATCCTTGCCGAACAGGCGCTTGGCCTCGCTCTCGCTGAAGCCGGCGAGCTCGGTTGCCTCGAGGTAGGCTGCGCCGCGATCGGCGGCCTTGATGGCTTGCGTGATCTCGTCGGGCAGCACCGGCGGCAGGCCGAAGCGAATATGGATGGCGCCGAGGAGGCGCTTCTCGACCGCCTTGTAATGGCCGTCGAGCACGGCCTTGAACGGCGAGATCATGTCGCCGATCACATATTCGGGCGCATCGTGCAGCAGGGCTGCGAGCCGTATGCGCTGGTCGGCCCGCGGCATCTCGTGCCGCAGCACGGTTTCCACCAGCAGCGTATGCTGCGCGACCGAGAAGATATGCGCGCCGATGGTCTGCCCATTCCAGCGCGCGACGCGGGCAAGGCCGTGCGCGATGTCGGCGATCTCGATGTCGAGCGGGGAGGGATCGAGCAGATCGAGCCGCCGGCCCGACAGCATGCGCTGCCAGGCGCGGGACTGCGCATCGCGCGTGGTCTTCTTCGCCGTCATTTGGCCTTGAGGCGCGGCTTGCGCTGCGTCTTGCCGCAGGCGGCGTGACAGTGGCAGTCGACGAGATGATCGTTGACCATGCCGGTCGCCTGCATGAAGGCATAGACGATGGTCGGGCCGACGAATTTGAAGCCGCGCGAGGACAGCTCCTTGGATATCTGCACCGAAAGCGGCGTCGAGGCGGGCACGCTCGCGGTAGTCTTGAACTTGTTGACCAGCGGCCTTCCGTCCATGAAGTCCCACAGCAGCTTCGAGAAGCCCGGGCCTTTCTCCATGATGTCGAGATAGGATTTCGCGCTCAGGATCGCGCCATCGATCTTGGCCTTGTTGCGCACGATGCCGGCATCGTTCATCAGCGCATGGATCTTCTTCGCGTTGTAGCGCGCGATCTTCTCCGGCTGGAAATCGTCGAAGGCTTTGCGGAAATTGTCGCGCTTGCGCAGGATCGTGATCCAGGACAGGCCGGCCTGGAAGCCGTCGAGCATCAGCTTCTCGTACAGTGCGCGGTCGTCATATTCCGGGACGCCCCATTCGGTGTCGTGATAGGCGACGTAAAGCGGATCGTCGCCAGGCCAGGGACACCGTTTCAGGCCGTCGGGATGCAGGCGGGCGGCACGGCTCATGCGATGGGCTGCTTGGCTGGAATTCGAACGACGTCTGGTTCAGTGAGCGTCAGCGGCAGCCCACCGGCGGTGAGCGGCTGGCCCGCGTCGAGCGCTTCCGCGACGCGGTCGATGCGCACGAGGGCAATGCCCTTGCCGCCGGCGGTCGAGCCGATGGTGCCGACCGGCTTGTCGCCGGCAAGAATGGTCGTGCCCGGCTCGGGTGACGCACCGTCGAGCAGCACCTTCACGCTGCGCGTGCGCGCGGTGCCGCGATGCTGCATGCGCGAGACGACCTCCTGGCCGACATAGCAGCCCTTGTCAAAGTCGACGCCGGCGAGACGGTCCATGTTGGTCTCGTGCGGGAACGCATCGCTGTACATGAAATCGAGCCCGCCGCGGGGCACGCCGAGCGTGATGCGGTGCGCCTCGTATTCTGCCGCATCGACCAGCTTGGCACCGATCAGGTCGGACAGCTTCTGCTTGAGATTTTCCGGAATCAGGATGCGGTAGCCGAGCCCCTCATTCCGCGGATCGACGAAGGCGAGGTCCGGCTGGGCGGCGGGCTGGCCGTCCCAGGCCGCAAGCACGCCGAGATCGTCGGAAAGGTTGTCCACCGTGACCTTGGCCCGCAGCTTGTAGAATTTCAGCTTGGTGGCGAGGCTATCTGCCAGCGCTTTCGGGCAGTCGATCAGGAACCCGCCGCCGTGGCCCGTGGGCACTTCCGTGATCAGAAAATCCACGATGATTTTGCCCTGCGGCGTCAGCAGCGCGCCGAATCGCCCCAGGCCCGGTTGCAGCCTGTCGAGGTCGGTTGTGACCAGGCCGTTGAGGAAGTTGCGCGCATCCTCGCCCGCGACCTTGACCACGCCCCGGTCGGGAAGAAACGCCGATTTCATGCGAAAATCTCTTGCGACATGTTGCTCCGGAACGTAAGCCCGCAACGCATAAACGACAAGACCTCGAGCCCTGCGCTTGGGGATGAGAGAGGCCCTCAGCCATGAGCCAGCGTTTCGATGTGATCCTCAAGGGCGGCACCGTCGTCAACCAGGACGGCGAGGCTGTTCGCGACATCGGCATCACGGGCGGCCGCATCGCCGAGCTGGGGCCGCTGTCGCAAGGCAGCGCCGCCGAGGTGATCGACTGCAGGGGCCTGCACATCCTGCCCGGCGTGATGGACACGCAGGTGCATTTCCGCGAGCCCGGGCTGGAGCACAAGGAAGACCTCGAGACCGGCTCGCGCAGCGCCGTGATGGGCGGCGTCACCGCCGTGTTCGAAATGCCGAACACGGCGCCGCTGACGGTGACGGAGGCCGAATTCACCGACAAGGTGAAGCGGGCCCATCACCGCATGCATTGCGATTTCGCCTTCTTCATCGGCGGTACCCGCGAGAACGTGCAGGATCTGCCGGTGCTTGAGCGCGCACCCGGCTGCGCCGGCGTCAAGGTGTTCATCGGCTCCTCGACCGGTGCGCTGCTGGTGGAGGACGACGAAAGCCTGCGCCGCATCTTCCAGGTGATCCGCCGTCGTGCGGCCTTCCACGCCGAGGACGAGTATCGGCTCAACGAGCGCAAACCGCAGCGCATCGAGGGCGATGCGCGCTCGCATCCGGTCTGGCGCGACGAGACCGCGGCGCTGATGGCGACGCAGCGACTGGTCAAGCTCGCGCACGAGACGGGCAAGCGCATTCACGTGCTGCACATCTCGACCAAGGAAGAGATCGAGTTCCTGCGCGACCACAAGGATGTCGCCTCCTGCGAAGCGACGCCGCATCACCTCACGCTGGTCGCGCCCGAATGCTACGAGCGGCTGGGCACGCTTGCGCAGATGAACCCGCCGGTGCGCGGGGCCGATCATCGCGCCGGCATCTGGCGCGGCATCGAGCAGGGCATCATCGACGTGCTCGGCTCCGACCACGCCCCGCATACGCTCGAGGAGAAGTCGAAGACCTATCCGGCCTCGCCCTCCGGCATGACCGGCGTGCAGACGCTGGTGCCGATCATGCTCGATCACGTCAACGCCGGCCGGCTGTCGCTGGCGAGATTCGTCGACCTCACCAGCGCCGGTCCTGCACGCCTCTACAACATCGCGTGCAAGGGGCGAATCGCCGCCGGCTACGATGCGGACTTCACCATCGTCGATTTGAAGCGCAGCGAGACCATCACCAACAAATGGGTCGCGTCCAAGGCCGGCTGGACGCCCTATGACGGTGTCCGCGTCACCGGCTGGCCCGTCGGCACCTTCATCCGCGGCCGCCGCGTGATGTGGCAGGGCGAGCTCGTGACGGCCTCGCAGGGCGAGCCGGTACGGTTTTTGGAGACGCTGAAGGCTTAGGGGGGCTTCTATCGGGGGACGAACCCACTATCCCCGTCATTGCGAGGAGCCCTTGCGACGAAGCAATCCAGAATCCCTCAACGGAAAGACTCTGGATTGCTTCGCTGCGCTCGCAATGACGAGGGGGGAGAGCTACCCTCGACAGGGAGAGTAAGGCAATGACTCAACCGACACCCCTCATCACCACCGAGCAACTTGCCGCCATCCTCGCCGATCCCAACCTCCGCCTTTACGATTGCACGACCTACAATAAGCCTGTCCCACCCGGCAGCGACGTGCCTTATCGCGCGGTGCCAGGCGACAAGTCCTTTGCAGCCGGCCACATCCCCGGCGCCGATTTCCTCGACCTGCAAGGCGAGTTCTCCGACACCTCGTCGCAACAGTTCTTCATGATGCCCGGTGTGGCCCAGTTGGAGGCCGCCTTCGGCCGCCACGGCGCCGACGCATCCAAGACCATCGTGCTCTACAGCATCGGCACGATGATGTGGTCGACGCGGTTCTGGTGGATGCTGCGCTCGCTCGGAGTCGATGCGCTCGTGCTCGACGGCGGTTTCGACAAGTGGAAGGAGGAGGGGCGGCCGATCGAGACAGGCGCACCGAAGGGATATCCGGCGACGACATTCAAGGCGACGCCGCGCACGGGCTGCTTCGTCGACAAGGCCACGGTGATATCGCGGATCGGCGATCCCTCGACCGTGATCGTCAATGCTCTCGGACCGCAGTTTCATACCGGCCTCGAGCCGAGCCGCTATGGCCGGCCCGGCCGCGTTCCCGGCAGCGTCAACGTATCAGCGGCAACCCTCGTCAATCCCGACAGAACCCTGACGACGCTCGCAGACGCAGAAGCGAAATTCGCCGCCCAAGGCGTCACGCGAGGCAAGGATGTCATCCTGTATTGCGGCGGCGGCATCTCGGCGACAATCGATCTGCTCATGCTGGCGCAGCTCGGCTACGACAAGCTGACGCTCTACGATGCTTCCATGGGTGAGTGGGCGAGGGATCCGTCGCTGCCGATTGAGACGGACTGAACGCAATCCCGATGCTTCCGGGAAAATCTCCCGGCCAGTGTGAGATTAATGCTTGTCGGGAGGAACAGCCTCCGTGCGACAACGGCGGCAGACTTCGCTCTGCTTTCGCAGAGTCATTCATCCGTCGACTGGCCCCGCCCGCGTCGCGGGGTCATTTTCGACAGACTTACTGCCTGGAGATGCCGACCGAGAATTCGCCATTGCGAATGCGGCCGGGAAAGCCCTCGACGAACTTCGCCACCGCGTCCTCGCCATAGGTGCCGACCAGTTCGGCCAGTGCCGCGAACAGGCTCGCCTGCGCCAGGCAATCGCCGTCGACGCCGTCATGGCGCGCCTCGGCCCAGGCCTCGTTGAGATAGCTGAGGGCAGCCTGTTTCTGCTCGTGATCGGGCAGCGGCGCGCGGGCGTAGGAAATCGGCTGGTTCATGAACTCGGTCAAGGCTGGGGCGCGATCCACGGCGATGCGCTGTGCGAGAGGTGTAGCACGGTCGTTAACGACCGCTAGGCCACATCTTTAAGAACGGTTAACGGCTGTGCACAAAGTCGATGACAGGGTTCCCGTCGCGCCGCGCCCGCATCTGCCGCCGTCATTCCGGGGCGCGCGTAGCGCGAGCCCGGAATGACAGGTGGAGAGAACCTAGTTCGCGTAGCGCGCCGTCAGATCGCGCGAGATCTTCGAGCCTTCCTCGATGTAGCGGCGGATCGCCACCGTCGCGGCCGGCGTGCAGCTGCGGTAGGTCTGCTGAAAGCCGTTATAGCCCCGGTTGAAACCGGCGATCATGCGGGTGCGGCGCTCCCCGGAGGGGGTTTCGGCATCGATCAGCGCCTGCATCTCGTTGCGCCATTTGTTGCCCTCGTTGGACCCGCAGATGCCGCGCAGATAGTGCAGCCCGCCGAGGATCTCGGCCAACCGCTGCAATTCGCCGTCAAACGGCGCCGCCGCGTCCTGGGCCCGGGCGGACCCGGCGGCGCAGGCGAGAATCAGGGCAAAAATGGCCAAAAAGCGCGTGGACATCGGCGGGCTGTATGCCCCGTTGGGCCCAGGGAAGCAAGGCGGAGTCGCCTATGCCTGGATCAGCCGGGCGGCTGACAGGATGACCTCCTCCAGCCCGCCGGTCAGCTTGAGGTCGCCGAGGCTCGCCAGGGCGTCCGGCGCGATCCAGCGGTAATCGTCGAGCTCATCGTTCAAGGCCGGTTTCCCGGCCGCCCAGCGGGCGGCAAAGGACATGATCAGGTAATGGCCGGCGCCGGGCGCGGCCGGCAGTACCTCGCGCCAGCCGGCGAGGCCAATGATCTCGATACGAAGGCCGGTCTCTTCGTCAACCTCGCGGCTCAGGGCCTGATGCAGCGATTCGCCGAATTCGACCCGGCCGCCGGGAAGCGAATAGAACCCCTTGGCAGGC
>NZ_JACEGD010000024.1 GCF_016031635.1 Bradyrhizobium diversitatis | reverse complement strand
CGGCCTGATGGCCTCCGGCTCCGGTGAGCTCGAGGCCACCGCCAAGTCGATGTCCTCGACCGCCGAAGGCACCAACCGCCGTGCCTCCGTGGTCGGCTCCGCCGCCACCGAAGCCAGCCAGCGCGTCCAGACCGTCGCGGCCGCCGCCGAAGAGCTCTCTTCCTCCATCACCGAGATCAGCCGTCAGGTCGCGCAATCCGCCGAGGTCACCGGCCGCGCCGTCGACAGTGCCCGCCGCACCGACACCATCGTGCGCGCACTGTCCGACGGCGCCCAGCAGATCGAGCACGTCGCCGAGTTGATCTCCAGCATCGCGGCACAGACCAATCTGCTCGCGCTCAACGCCACCATCGAGGCCGCCCGCGCCGGTGAAGCCGGCCGCGGCTTTGCCGTCGTCGCCTCCGAGGTGAAGTCGCTGGCGAGCCAGACCGCGGAAGCCACCCGCGAGATCGGCGACAAGATCGCCCAGATCCAGGGCGCGACCAAGGAGGCGGTGGACGCCATCGGCGGCATCACCGCCACCATCGAGGAGGTCAGCCGCATCGCCACTTCGATCGGCGCGGCGATCGAGGAACAGGGCGCCGCCACCGCCGAGATCGCCCGCAGCGTCTCGCAGACGGCGGAGGCGACCAAGGAGGTCACCACCAATATCGGTGTCGTCTCCACCGCCGCCAACGAGACCGGCAACGCCGCCGGCATGGTGCTCGCGGCGGCCTCGAACCTCTCCAAGCAGGCCGAGCAGCTCTCCGGCGAGGTCGGGACCTTCCTGGCGGGCGTGCGCGCGGCGTAAGCGCTCGTTCACCTCTCCCGCTTGCGGGAGAGGTCGCTCCCACCGGGTCGCGCCGAAGGCGCGCCCGATGACAGGCTCCGGCGCGGGTGAGGGCTTTCTCCTCTAGGGGATTTTCCCATCGCGGAGACACCCTCTCCCCAACCCTCTCCCGCAAGCGGGAGAGGGAGCGCATCTTACTTCGTGGCTGCAATCGAATCTGATCAATGACGAATTAAGACGAGCTCCGCCGCTATCGCCGCGCGAGGCTGCAACCGCTCGACAGCTGGCGCGTCGATCCCGTCGAGCCGTCATTGGACTGCGACGGGAATTCGTCGAACGGCGAGTTCTGCTTGCCGGTGTTGAACTCGAAGATCTTCCGGAACAGGCCGGGGGCCATCGCCGAAATCGGATTGACGCGCATCACCGGGGCCGCCGGGGTGCCAACGACCTCGTAGGTCACGCCGATCAGTCCCTCGTTGTTGCCGCCGCCGAGGAAGATGCCGAACAACGGGATCTGGCCGAAGATGTTGTTGACGCCGTACATCGGCACGAAGGTGCCGCTCATGCACACCTGGTTGCCGGGATAGTCGATCGAGCCCTCGATGGTGGCACCGATCATCGGCCCCTTGACCACGCCGTCGCGGACCGTGAGCGCACCATTCTGCCGCGTGAACTCGGCGCGAAGCGCGCTGAAAGAGACACCATTCCCGGTGCCGTTGGGCGCGCCGGCGGCAACGCGTTCGAGCTGCGCCTCGCCCTTCACCGTGAAGTCGCGCACATTGATCAGGCCCTCGCGCGCGGTGTTCGGCTCGGAGGTCGGCGGCTCCATCGCCACCACCATCTGGCCGCCGACGGCCTTGGTGTAGGTGTCGGTGAAGCGCAGCAGCGCGCCGGCATCGTTGGTCTGCAGATAGATCACCTCGCGGCTGCCCTGCGCGCGGCCGCCGCGCAGATCGGCTGCCACCGGTGTGTCGCGACCGATCTTGCCGCTCAGCGTGAAGGCTTTGACGGCGCCGTTGCGTTTCGACATCTTGGCATCGACGCTGCGCATGGCCTCGCCGTTGAATCCGGCGACGGCACCGAGCTTCACGTCGATGTCGAAATCGACGTTCTTCAGCTTGCTCTTGCCGTCGTCCTTGGAATTGCCTGAGATCGCCGACTTCAGGAAACCGCGGCCGTCGAACACGTCGCCGCGCATGGTGCCGCGCACCACGCCGTCCTGGCTGCGCTCCACTTTGAGCGACGCCTTGTCGCCGTCGGACGGCGCATAGGTCGGGAAGTTGGCGTTCATGAGATCGCCGTTCGCGTCGATCTCGAGCGAGCCCTTGATCGAGGCTCCGCCACCTTCGATGACGATGTCCTCGAATCGCGTCGATTGCGCCGTCGGCACCACCTTGAAGGCGGCCTTGGCCGACTTGCCCGACAGCTTGACCCAGCCGGGCAGGATGTTGTCGAGCTTGACCGAGGTCAGATCGGCCTCGACGCCGAGCTTGGTCGTCTGATCCGGGCCACTTGCGATCTTGCCCGAGAGCTTGATCGGCAACGATCCGCTGACGGCGGGGCTCAGATCGAATCCCAGGCGCGCACGGCTGGCATCGTCCAGCGTCGCCTGCAATCGGACGTCCGCGTCGCCCTCGGCCGGCTTGCGATAATCGAGCGAGGCCGCCTGGCCGTTGATCTTGACGTCGCCCTTGACCTGATAGCCCTGGTTGTTGGCTGATATCTTGAGGTTGTTGGCCTCCAGCTTCTGGTTCATCACCAGCTTCTCGGCGGCAAAGCCGTTGAGGTCGGCGGTGACGGCATAGGTGGTGTCGGCCTTGGTCAGCTCGCCCTTGACCGGCATGCCGAGCTGGATGTTCGCCGAGAACGTCCCCTTGCTGGTGTTGGGATCGACGACCGTCGACGACAGATCGCTCAGCCGATCATTGGCGAGCATTTCAGCGGCCGCGGGCACCGGCCCGTCGACGCGAAACTTGGTTCGCGACGGCGACGGCTTGGGCGCCATGTCCGGCACCTCGAAGGTGAAGTCGGAGATCGTGAGCTTGCGGCCGGCGGGCGTATCCGCAACGCCCTGCCCGATGTTCACGGTCGCAGTGCGCCCGGTCACGCGCGCCTTCAAATCGGCATCGCGCACCACCGGCATGCCGTCCACGGGGCGGACCGCGACACCGCTCGCCACGATGTTGACCGACAGGCCGTCGTCCGGAATCGGCGGGCCCCTGCGCGGGAGGTTCTTCGTCGGCGAGTTGATGCCGATCTCGATGCGCTGGAGCGTACCGCGCTCGATCCGTTCGATCACCCATTCGCGCAATTCGGGGACGATCAGCGTCGGCCACATCCGCTTCAAGGCGGAGGCCGACATCGGCGTTCCCGCAAAGCCGAGCGTCAACCGCGGCTCGCCGGAATAGTCGATGGCACCGGTGCCGGCGACGCCGATCTCGCCATTACTGATGTCCGCCTGCGTCAGCAAGAGACGCTTGTGATCCGTGTCGAAGCGGAATCCGATCGCAATGCGGTTGAAGACGAGCGGCGGCTCGTTGTCGATGCCGCCGAGCAGAATCGAACCGCCGCTGAAGCCGAGCTGCCAATCGTTGGTGGTGCCGTTGGGCGGCTCGAGATGAGCCAGCAGCGTCAGGCGGTTCGCGCCGGAGAGAATCTTGAACGGAGCGACCAGCACGCGCCGGTTGGCGTCCCACTCGACATTGATCTCGGCCGAGTCGATTCCCATCGGATAGTCGGGCGTGTCGGTGTCGATGATGTTGCCGGCGCCGACGGCGATCTTGCCGCGGAAGAAGGTCGGCACGCCGTCGCGGCCGAGTTCGCCCTTGAGTTCGCCGGTCAGCGGCAGGTCGGCGGTATAGGTGAAGTCCTTCACCCGCAGCGCCAACAGGATGTTGGAGGTCGAGACCTTGTCGGCCTTGATGTCGACGGAGCGCACGCCGTTCTCGGCGGGACCGATCGTGGCACGCAGCATCCACGGGCGCGCGCCCTCCTCGCCGAGGCTGAGCGCGACGCCGCCGCGGCTCGGCCGGCGCAGGCTGAGCGTGATGTTCTCAAACGACCATTTGCTGCCGCGCTGCTGATCGTCGACGACGAGGTTGCCGTTCTTCAGACCGATCTCGTTGAGGTTCTGGCCGTCGAGGCCGGTCATGCTCAGACTGTCGAGCCAGTCGAGGCCCTGGAGGATGCCGCTCTGCGCTGTCGCCTGCGGGGCGGCTTGCGACACCTCCGGGCTCGCGGGCGCGGTCGCGAATGGCGGCGGCGGGACACCGCCACGCGGGAATGTCGGCGGCAGGCCGGCGTCCTTCTTGGACGCGACGCCGGTCGCCAGCGGCTTCGCGGTGTCGCCGGCCGACACGGTGACGGTGCCATCGGGCGCGATGCGGATCGCGAGCTCGGCATCGACGAGATTGAGGCTCTCGGCGCGCAGGTGCCCCATCAGGAGACCCGCACCCGACAGCTTCACCTCGGCCTTCGGCGCGCTGGCGACGATGGCGTGATCGCGATCGCGAACGATGATGTCTCGGATGCGGACGGCGATGCGGACCCGGCCGGCGCGCTCGATCTGGGTACCGCCGATCTCAACCGTGTTGCCATGGCCGATATTGTCCTCGATCGCGGCTGCCAGCCATGGCGTTGCGATGTCCAGATTGATGGGACCGGCGCCAAGCCGCCACCACAGCGCGCCGAAACAGCCGACGAAGATGACGAGCAGGGTGCCGAGAACCACCGCGATGCGCTTCAGCCAGCGACCACCACCCAGCCGGCGGCGCAACCCGCCGAATCCGCCACCGAAGCGATGAAAGCCCGAACCGGAACGCGCCAGCAGCCGCCGCGCGCGATGGCCCGCCGCCGCTTCCTGATCCGGATCCCAGTCGGCGTCGTCCCATTCCTGCGGCTCATGTTGGCCGCCGCGCCGATCGAAATCCCGGTTGTAGTCCTGGGGCGACGTATTCCTTGCCATTGCTTCTCGATACAGGCGCCCGTCGTAGGATTGAGCGCCGCCGGGACCGCAGCCGGCCACAGGAAGCGATGCTCCCTGCGCCGGCACTGCCGCCATACCTCGTATATTCCTGCTGTTCGTCATTTCGCCCCGGGAGCGCGTTCAACGAGCAGTGGGGTGGTCGGTGGAATTCCTTGTAACCATACTTCGGCGTCGTCAGACTTGCCCAGCCGAGGGCGCGATTCCGGCACGCCGGACGAGAGCTGCAATACCGCTTCGGTTGACCCGCCGAAAGCGTCGAAAGGAAGGCGTATGTCCAAGAAATCCCGAAAGAAATCGTCCAAAACGTCCTCCGGCAGTTCGACCGCCAAAAAGAAGACCGCGAAAACGCGGGCACCGACTCAAGCAAAGTCCGCGAAAACACAGCGGACACCGGCAGGCAAATCAACCGGGACCATAGCAAAAGCAGGATCACATAAGGCCGCGTCGGAACAGTTAAATTCATCCAAAACGGCCTCTCCACCCGCTCAGGCGAAATCCGGCCCGGTCGAGGGCCAGAAGGCCCCCGCCTTCCGCCTGCCCCGCGATGGCGGCGACGTGGTCACGCTGGCGGACTATGCCGGGCGAAAGCTCGTCCTGTTCTTCTATCCCCGGGCCGACACGCCCGGCTGCACCCGCGAGGCGATCGATTTCACCCGCCTGGCCGGCGCCTTCACCGCCGCCGGCACGGCCGTGCTGGGCATCTCCGCCGATCCGTTAAAGGCCCAGGAGAAATTCCGCGACAAGCACAAGCTCGGCGTGCCCCTCATCTCGGATGAAAAACATGAGATGCTGGAGGCCTATGGCGCCTGGGGCCAAAAATCCATGTATGGCAAAAGCTTCCTGGGAATTCTTCGCACCACGATACTGATCGGTCCCGACGGCCGGGTGGCCCGGATCTGGCGCAATGTCCGGGTCGACGGCCATGCCGACGAGGTGCTGGAGGCGGCAAGGAGCCTTTAACCAGTCCTTCGAATTCGCCCGTTCCCGTTTCCACAAAATTAACCATGACCGGCCCAGATTGCTGCGGCAATTGAGCCGCAAGGAGCCCATCCGACCGGCGCGGGAGTGCCGATGTCGAAAAGTTCTGCCCAATACTCGCACTACCCCCAACATCATCCTCATGACCACGGACGCATCCTCCATCGCCGTCCGGCCGCCCCGGCGGCGGTAACCGCGCTTGCCCTGCCCGCCGCCGACGACGCCTACACCATCGTCCATGCCGGCAAGCAGGTCCGCTTCGGCCCTGTGGTATTCTGGATCGTGGTCGGCACCGTGGTGCTGCTCGGGCTGTGGTCGGCCGCGACGGCCACCTATTTTGCGTTCCGTGACGACGTCCTGACCCGGCTGATCGCCCGCCAGGCCGAGATGCAATATGCCTATGAGGACCGCATCGCCGAGCTGCGCGCCAAGGTCGACCGCGCCACCAGCCGCCAATTGCTCGACCAGGAGCAGTTCGACCAGAAGCTCGACCAGATCATGAAGCGCCAAACGGCGCTGGAGTCCCGGGCCACGGCGCTCGGAGCCATGCCCGACGTGACCGGCTCGATTCCCCGCTCTGCCCCGCAGCGCGGCGATGCTAGCCAGGCCACGCCGAAGCCGTCGCCGATCAGCGACACCGTCATCTTCGTGGCGCCGCCGGACCGCGAAGCGCGCCTCGAATCGCGCGCCCCGACCGTCGTGGCGCCGCCGACCAGCCAATTCGCCAGGAACAACGGTTTCGACAACGTGCTGGCCCGGCTCACGAACTCGCTCGACCAGGTCGAGCGGCGCCAGATGGCGGCACTCAACGCCGTCGAGGAAAGCATGGATTCGCGCATGCGCCGCATGCGCGGCGTGGTCAGCGATCTCGGCCTGAACCTCACCCATCTCGAAGCTGCCGTGCCGCGCAGCGCGATGGGCGGGCCTTTCGTACCCGTCAAATTGACGGCCAATGCCGGACCGTTCGAGAAGCAGCTCTATCGCATCAACACCACGCGCGCCGAGATGGACCGTCTCAACCGTACGCTCGCGCTAGTGCCTTACCGCAAGCCCGTCATCGGCGAGGTCGAGTTCACCTCCGGCTTCGGCGTGCGCAGCGATCCTTTCCTCGGGCGGCCCGCGATGCATACCGGGCTCGACTTCCGCGCCGCCAGCGGCGATCCGGTTCGCGTCACCGCCAACGGCAAGGTGGTCTCGGCGGGCTGGTCCGGCGGCTATGGCCGCATGGTCGAGGTCGACCACGGCAACGGATTGTCGACCCGCTACGGCCATCTCTCCGAGATCAATGTCAGGGTCGGCGAGATCGTGAAGATCGGCCAGGTCGTCGGCCTCGTCGGCTCGACCGGCCGCTCCACCGGTCCGCATCTGCATTACGAGACCCGCATCGAGGGCGAAGCGGTCGATCCGCAAAAATTCCTGCGCGCCGGCGTGCGGCTCAGCGCGGGTTAGGCTCGCGCTCTTTAGTTTCGCAGCGTCGGGGCTCCCGAGAACCAGAGAAGCGACTGGCGGCCGAGAGCTTACGCAGCAAGCCGAGTGCACGTCCGTCGATCACCAGCAGCGCGCTGCCGATGACGATCGCGCCAGCGATCTCGCGTATCGAGATCGGCTCCCCCAGCACCAGCCAGCCCAGCAGGATGGCGGTGACGGGAATGAGCAGCGTCACCAGCATGACATTGGTCGCGCCGGAGCGCCGCAGGATCTGGAAGAAGACGATGTAGGCGAGCGCCGTCGAAAGGCTGGCGAGGCCGAGCACCGCAAGCCACGTCGTGACGCTCGGCATCGGAAGACGCCAGGGCTGCTCCACCGCACCGGCGATGATCGCCATCATCACGGTGGACGCCATTAGTTGGAACGTCGCCGTTCCAAGAGGCGGGGAATCCTTCAGCAGCCGCCGCGCCGCCAGTGCCGCAAAGCCGTAGCTCAAGGCCCCGCCAAGGCAGAGGAGGATGCCGAGCCCCTGCCCCGGCCTTGCCTCGATGCCCCATCCGCGCAGGATGATCACGCCGAAGAGCCCCAGTGCCACTCCGGCCACGCGACGCATCTGCAACGCCTCCTCGCCCGCTGCTGCCATCACGAGAACCGCAAACAGCGGCGTGGTCGCGTTCAGGATCGACGCCAGCCCGCTCGGGATGAACGTCTGGCCGATCACGATCAGCGAGAACGGGATGGCGTTGTTGAGCAGCCCGATCGCGACGAACGGCTTCCAGCCAGTCGCTCCGATGGGAAAGCCGATGCCCTGCATGCGAATCAGCGGCAGCAGAATGGCCGCGCCGAGCGCGACGCGGAGGAACACCAGCGTCAGCGGCGGCAATTCCCGTAAGGCAGCGCCGTTGAAGAAGAACGAGCCGCCCCAGAGGATGGAGAGCACGGCGAGCAGCGACCAGTCTCGTGCGTCGATCCGGCTGTCGTTCGGGGGCATGCGTCTCACCTTGGCGGCCAAGTCTGTCCGCCTAGACCGGCGCGGTCGACGGCGCCACCCGAATTCCGATGAAACAGAGGTTCAGAAAACCGATGCGCAAAAATGAACCAGACGATCGAAACTGCCCGCGTCGAGCGGCTACGGCGTCTTCGGCCGCGACACCAGCTCGATCATCCTGCCTTCGTCATCGTCGGGCATCTTCGCTTTCGCCTGCGCGTAGGCCTCGACCGCGGCGCGCGCGACCAGCGGCTTGTCGGCCAGGAGGCTCTCGGCGAGCTTCACCGCGTAAGCGGCATCCTTGTGCCGCAGCGCCGCCGTGAACGTCGCGCCACTGAAATCGCGGGCGACCATGCGCTTGGAGTGGCGCGCGACCTGCGGGCTTGCGGCCACGCCCGCCTGGATCGATTCCAGCACGAGGTTCATGTCGAGCCCGGCCTGCTCGGCGATGGCGAGGCCCTCGGCGAGACCGGCGATCTGAATCGCGCCCATGAGATTGTTGATGAGTTTGTAGACCGTGCCTGAGCCGACCGGCCCGAAATGGCGGATGGTCGAGCCGATTGGCGTCAGATAGGGCCGCGCACGCTCGAGATCGGCCGCATCGGCGCCGGCGAGCAGCGTGAGCTTCCCGGCCGCTGCCGCGTCCGGCAATCCCGTCACGGGGCAATCGATGTAGATCAGCCCGCGCGCGTTGAGCTCGCGGCCCATCTCGCGCGCGTGGTCATGGGAAACGGTGGAGCATTCGATCGCGATGGTGCCGGCCTTCGCCGTCTTGGCCGCGCCCTTGGGCCCGAGCCAGACCGCGCGCGAGGCCTCGTCGTCGGCGACCATGGTCACGACCGCGTTGGCATCGATCGCCGCGTCCTCCGCCGAGGTCGCCCAATGCGCGCCGCGCGCGATCAGGTCTTCCCCCTTGGCCTTGCTGCGATTCCACAGCGTCACCGTGAAGCCGGCATCGAGATAGCGACCGGCCATGCCGTGACCCATCCGCCCCAATCCGATGAAGGCGACACGGGGCATGGCTAGTCCACGTCCTCGATCTCGCCGGTCGTGGTGCCGAAGGCGCGCTGCGCCAGCGTCGCGGCCATGAACTCGTCGAGCTCGCCATCGAGCACGCCTGCGGTGTCGGAGGTCTGCACGCCCGTGCGCAGATCCTTCACCATCTGGTAGGGCTGCAGCACGTAGGAGCGGATCTGGTGGCCCCAGCCGATGTCGGTCTTGGCCGCCTGATCGGCGGCGGCCTTCTCCTCGCGCTTCTTCAGCTCCATCTCGTAGAGCCGCGCGCGCAGCATGTCCCAGGCCTGCGCCCGGTTCTTGTGCTGGGAGCGTCCGGCCTGGCAGACCACGGCAACGCCGGTCGGAATGTGCGTCAGGCGCACTGCGGATTCGGTCTTGTTGACGTGCTGGCCGCCGGCGCCGCCTGAACGCATGGTGTCCACGCGGACATCGGATTCCTTGATATCGATCTTGATGCTGTCGTCGATGACGGGGAAGACCTGCACGCTCGAGAACGAGGTGTGCCGCCGCGCGTTGGAATCGAACGGCGAGATGCGCACCAGGCGATGCACGCCGGCTTCCGTCTTCAGCCAGCCATAGGCATTGTGCCCGGAGACCTGGATGGTCGCGGATTTGATGCCGGCCTCTTCGCCCTCGGATTCTTCCAGGAACTCGACCTTGAAGCCGTGGTTTTCGGCCCAGCGCGTGTACATGCGCAGCAGCATCTGCGCCCAGTCCTGGCTCTCGGTGCCGCCGGCGCCGGCATGGACTTCGAGATAGGAGTCGAAGCGGTCGGCTTCGCCCGACAACAACGCCTCGAGCTCGCGCCGCGCCACTTCCTTCTTGAGGTTCTTGAGCGCAGCTTCGGCTTCCCCGACGACGCCGTCATCGCCCTCGGCCTCGCCGAGCTCGATCATGCCGATGTCGTCCTCGAGCTCCTGCTCGACCTTGCCGATGCCGCTGAGCGCCTCCTCGAGCGAGGTGCGCTCCTGCATCAGTTTCTGGGCTTTCTGGGGATCGTTCCAGAGATTGGGATCTTCTGCGAGCTTGTTCAGCTCAGCGAGGCGCGCCGTCGATTTCTCGACGTCAAAGATGCCTCCTCAGCAGCCCGACTGACTGCTTGATCTCTTCTACCAACCGTTCGATTTCGGCGCGCATGTCGTTCTCTGGTTTCGCGGAATGGTTCCGCAAGCAATTGAGGTTGGGATGTAGCGGCGGCGGCTGCAAAGCGCAACCGCCGGAACCGCGATCGTCTGTGTTGTCCTGAGCCTTAAAGCGCGGTGCGATTAGGATCAATCGTCATCGCGCTTTAGGGTGTTGTTTAAGCATAATCTTTTCGGAAAACCGCTGCGCGCTTTTCCGGATCGTGCTTAGTATAGCCCGCCGGTGCCCGGCCGCATGAAGAAGCCGGAATCCGGCTGCTGCTGCTGCGACGCCGGCATGCGCCCGTCGGCGTCGGCAACGCCGATGACCGAATAATGGTCCGGCGGCGCGGTGCCCGGCTTGAAGGCTTCGAGGATGGTTCCGCCGGTCTCGCCGGGGCCTGCGCGCATGCCGGTCTTGGCGACGACGCGCACCAGCTTGATGCCGGCCGGCACCTTGAACGGAACGGCCGGCTTGTCGGCGAGCGCAAGCTTGAGGAAATCGCGCGCGATCGGAGCCGCCAGATGGCCGCCGGTCGCGGCATTGCCCCGACCCAGCGGACGCGGCTTGTCGTAGCCCATGTAGATGGCGACGGCGATATCGGGCGAGAAGCCGACGAACCAGGCGTCCTTGGCCTCGTTGGTGGTGCCGGTCTTGCCGGCGACGGGCTTGCCGACGTCCTTGATGACCGTGGCCGTACCGGCCTGCACCACGCCTTCCATCAGCTCGGTGATCTGATAGGCGGTCATGGAGTCCAGCACCTGCTCGCGGCGGTCGATCAGCTGCGGCTCGGGCTGGTTCTTCCAGCCGCCCGGCGCGTCGCAGCCGCGGCATTCGCGCTGGTCGTGCTTGAAGATGGTGTGGCCGTAGCGGTCCTGGATGCGGTCGATCAGCGTCGGCTTCACGCGGCGGCCGCCATTGGCGAGCATCGAGTAAGCCGTGACCATGCGCATCGCCGTCGTCTCGCCGGCGCCGAGCGCGTAGGAGAGATAGTTCGGCAGCTCGTCATAGACGCCAAAACGGCGGGCGTATTCGCCGATCAGCGGCATGCCAATGTCCTGCGCGAGGCGCACCGTCACGGTGTTGAGCGACTGCCGCAGCGCATTGCGCAGCGTCACGGGTCCCTGGAACTTGCCCGAGGAGAAGTTTTCAGGCCGCCACACGCCGGCGCCCTGGCCCTGGTCGATCTCGATGGGCGCATCGAGCACGACGGTCGAGGGCGTATAGCCGTTGTCGAGCGCGGCCGAATAGACGATCGGCTTGAACGACGAACCCGGCTGCCGATAGGCCTGCGTGGCGCGATTGAACTGGCTCTGGTCGAACGAGAAGCCGCCGACCATCGCGAGCACACGGCCGGTCCAGGGATCCATTACCACCATGGCGCCGGAGACTTCCGGGATCTGGCGGAGCCGGTACTGGCCCTCGACGGGCTGGCCGTCCTTGTAGAGCGGATCGGCATAGATCACGTCGCCGGGCTGAAGCACCTGCGAGACCGCCGTCGGCGTCTTGCCCTTCGTGCCGCCCTGCAAAGCCCGCGCCCAGCGCACGCCGTCGACCGTGACGATGCCGGTCTCACGCTGCTTGCTGATGGCGCCGCCGAGCTCGCGGCTCGGCTGGAAGCCGATGCGCGCCGACTGGTCGCTGGTCTCCAGCACCACCGCCATGCGCCATGGCGAGATGTCGGAGAGCGATTTGATCTCGGCGAGCTTCACGCCCCAGTCGCCCGAAACATCGAGCTTGCTCATGGCGCCGCGATAGCCCTGCTGCTCGTCATAGTTCACGAGGCCGGCGACCATGGCCTTGCGCGCCATGACCTGGATCTTCGGATCGAGCGTGGTGCGAACCGACAGGCCGCCTTCGTACAGCTTCTTCTCGCCGTAGCGTTCGAAGATGTCGCGGCGGACTTCCTCGGCGAAATATTCGCCGGCGAAGGTGTGGGCGCCGTTGGACCGGCTGGTGACGGCCAGCGGCTCCTTGCGCGCCTTGTCGGCGTCGGCCTGCTTGATCCAGCCGTTCTCCAAGAGACGGTCGATCACGTAATTGCGGCGCTCGATGGCGCGATCGCGGTTGCGGACCGGATGCAGCGTCGCCGGCATCTTCGGCAGTGCCGCCAGATAGGACGCTTCCGCCACCGTCAGTTCGTTCACCGACTTGTCGAAATAGACCAGCGAGGCGGCCGCGATGCCGTAGGCGCCGAGGCCCAGATAGATCTCGTTCAGGTACAGCTCGAGGATCTTGTCCTTCGAGTAGGTTTTCTCGATGCGCATCGCCAGCAAGGCTTCCTTGATCTTGCGGGCGAAGGAGACCTCGTTGGTGAGCAGGAAGTTCTTGGCGACCTGCTGGGTGATGGTGGACGCACCCTGCGGGCGGCGGTTGGAGCCGTAGTTCTGCAGATAGAGCAATCCGGCGCGCGCCATGCCAGTGTAGTCGATGCCGCCATGCTCGTAGAAATTCTTGTCCTCGGCGGCCAGGAACGCGTTGATCACGAGCTTGGGCACGGCCTGGATTGGCAGATACAGCCGCCGCTCCTTGGCGTATTCGCCAAGCAGCGAACCGTCGACCGCGTGCACGCGGGTCATCACCGGCGGCTCGTAATCCTGAAGCTGAGAGTAGTCCGGCAAGTCCTTGGAGAAATGCCAGATCAGGCCTGCCACGGCCCCGACACCGACAAGGAACACCACCGTTCCCGCGGCGAACAGGAAGCCCATGAACCGCACCAGCAAGCGCATTATCTGTTTATCCGTTCAAACTCTGGATCAGCCCAGTATCAGCCCCATGGCGACCCCAAATGGCCGCCAACCTCACGTCGCGAATTCGCCGGCCTACGCAATCACATCAATGCCGGACTTCCGACGCTTGCCGAGCAGGATTCTCGCCGATTCCGACCCCCTGCGGGGTTTTTATAGAGCGTCCGCTGTGGCCAAACTAGGGCCTTTGGATCAGGCGGGATCAACCCATTCAGTTCGGAGTTCCGGCCGTGGCCATCCGCTTGGTCAGAAACCCGTCGATCGCCTGCGCCATCGAGCCCACGGCACGCGACCGCCACCCCTCGGAGACCAGGTGCTCGAGATCCCCCTTGTTGGAGACATAACCGATCTCGACCAGCACGGAGGGTACGTCCGGCGCCTTCAGCACCCGGAAGCCGGCAGATTTCAGGGGATGCTTGTGCATCCGCACCGTCGCCTTCATTTCACCCATCAAGAGGCGGGCGAAACGGTTTGAAAAGGTGCGGGTTTCCCTCTGAGTGAGGTCGATCAGGATATCGGCGACGTCGTTGGGCTCCTCCGCGAGGTTGAAGCCGGCAATCGCATCGGCCCGGTTCTCCGCATCCGCCAGCCGCTGGGCCTCGGCGTCGGACGCCTTATCTGAGAGCGTATAGATCGTCGCGCCCTGTGCATCGCCCTCGGCACGAGGCAGCGCATCGGCATGAATCGAGACGAACAACGCCGCCTTCTGGTTGCGGGCGATCTTGGTCCGGTCACTGAGGGGGATGAAGGTGTCATCGTCCCGCGTCATCACCACGCGGTACTTACCGGCCTTTTCCAGCTTGTCGCGGAGCGCGAGGCCAAACGCGAGCACCAGGTTCTTCTCGCTCTCACCCCCCGACTGCGTGCCGTTGTCGATGCCGCCATGGCCGGGATCAATCACGACCACCGGACGGTCGTCGGTCTTCTGCTGAGTGGCATCCGCGGTTGTCTTGGCGGGAACCGTGGCAGGCGGCGCCTCGGCGATCGCGGGCCGCAATTCGGGACGGTTTTCAGGGGGAAGCGATGCCACGAAGGCGGCGCGCTCGATTTCCTCCAGCTCGAGCACGAGCCGGGCCGGCTGGCCGTTGGCGGCTTCGACCACGTAGGAATTGGCGATCTTTGCCGGCCCCGTCAGGTCGAACACGATTCGCGAGCCGCCGGGCATGACCAGCCCATAGCGGAAAGCCTTGATCAGCCCCCGTCCCCCGCTTCCGGTGCCGGCGGGCAGCTGGAAATTCACTTGCGGCACGTCCACCACCACGCGGAACGGGTCGGCCAGCGTGGCGGTGCGGAAGGTAACGGTCCGGTCGAGGTCGAGGATAAAGCGGGTCTGCTTGCCATCGCCGGCCAGCCGGGCGGCCGAGGCCACCGGAAAATTCGCTGCGGCAACAACGGGCTGCGGCTGGCTTTCCGCGGCAATGAGGCGCGAGGAATCAGCACACGGCAATGCCGCGGTGCACAGCAACACGCCTCCCAGCAAAACCCGTCGATTCGTGCGGCTCGCCACCGATTCCGTGCCTCCGAGCAGCCCTCTTAACGCAATAGAACCACAGGGTTAATCGCTCCCTAATGACAGAAGCGCGAAATTCGGCGACTGTGACCGCCGTGCGACGCTTCCCTTGCACGGATGGCTCATTCCTCGTATGTACGGAATGCTGACGGCCGATATTTCAGGTTGTGTCGCATTCAGCCTCCCGGCGCTGCGCCGGAACTCCCAAGATTTGGGGATTCCAGCGTTTTCCGCTTCCCTCTAAGACCAGCGCGGTGCGCGGCAGCGAGGTGGAGCGGGTCAGGCACCGGCGGTGGACGGTCTCGGGTTACCACTCATGTTACCGGGACGGTTCTGACGGCGGCGTAACCCATTACCCGGTCCCTTGATCCCAAGGGAGCGGTTCGTGATCCCCAAGGCGAGCGCACTCGCGCCGTGCCGGGCCAGCAGCAACTGCTTGAAGGGCGGCCTCGCCGCCCAATGTTTCATACGGGCCGACGCTTGATGCGCCAGACTGTGCCGACGAAATCTGAAGGACCATTCGCGACGCTGCGGAGTGACAATCCCGCGCGTCGCAACGGTCCTGAAGCTTCCGGTTCGGCAAGGCGCGAGAGACGGCGTTTCGGCCTTCCCCTCACCCCCGAATCAGGTGGACCGTCGCGTCACCCGGCGGCGCGATACGCGCCCATGGTTTATCGCGTCCGCCGCCGCCAAGAGTTAAGACATGCCCAACAAGATGTTGATCGATGCCACCCACCCGGAAGAGACCCGGGTCGTCGTGGTCCGCGGCAATCGCGTCGAAGAGTTTGATTTCGAAACGGCGCAACGCAAGCAACTGCGCGGGAATATCTACCTCGCCAAGGTCACAAGGGTCGAACCCTCGCTCCAGGCCGCCTTCGTCGAATATGGCGGCAATCGCCACGGCTTCCTCGCCTTCAGCGAAATCCATCCCGACTATTATCAGATCCCGGTCGCCGACCGGCAGGCGCTGATCGAGGCCGAGGAACAGGCCCATCGCGAGGCCGAGGAAGAGAGCGAGAACCGCTCGCACGGCCGCCGCCGTTCGCGCCACCGCAACGCCCGCCGCCGCGGTCATGGCGAGCGCGTGCGCAGCGACATCGTCGAAGGCCTCGAGGTCGGCGCCGATCCCGCAGCCCACCCCTCGGAGGGCGAAGCTCCGCACACGGAAGGCGTGCCGTACGAGGGCGAGCATCTGCACGCCGATGCCGAGCACCGCGGCGAGCACGAAGGCCACGACCACCACGACCACGATCAGGGCGAACATGCTCATGGCGAGCATGATCACGACGATCATCATGCCCATGATGACGAGCACGCCCGTGATCACGATCACCAGCGCGATCATCACGACCACGATCACCACCACCATGATCATCACGACCATGATCATGCCGACGAGACGCCCGCGCCCGTTGCGGCCGTCGGCGCCGAGCCCGTGGTCGCGACCGAGGCCGCTGCCGAGCCCCAGGATGCCCAAACCTTCGAAGCCCACATTCCTGAAGCGCATGCGGAAGCTCTGGCTGAGGCCGTGACATCGGCCGCCGAGCCGGCCGATGGGATGTACGCCGACGGCGAGAATGCCGAGACGTCCGCCGAGGCTGCGGAAGCAACCAGCGAAGAAGACGAAGACGAGGACGAGGACGGCGAGGAAGCCGAAGAGGAAGTCGTCGAATCCGTCGGCGGCGACGATGTGCTGGAGGAAGTGCCGGAGCGCACCTTCCGTCCGCGCCGTCAGTACAAGATCCAGGAAGTCATCAAGCGGCGCCAGGTGATGCTGGTGCAGGTGGTCAAGGAAGAGCGCGGCAACAAGGGCGCGGCGCTGACGACCTACCTCTCGCTCGCCGGCCGCTATGCCGTGCTGATGCCCAACACCGCGCGCGGCGGCGGCATCAGCCGCAAGATCACCAGCGCGCAGGATCGTTCGCGCCTGAAGGAAGTGGTGCAGGATCTCGACGTGCCCGAGGGCATGGGCATCATCCTGCGCACGGCAGGCGCTTCCCGCACCAAGCCCGAGATCAAGCGCGACTTCGAATATCTGATCCGGATGTGGGAAACGGTGCGCGACCTCACGCTGAAGTCGCAGGCCCCGACCCTCGTCTACGAGGAAGGCTCGCTGATCAAGCGCTCGCTGCGCGACCTCTACAACAAGGAAATCGACGAGATTCAGGTCGCCGGCGAATCCGGCTACCGCGAAGCCCGCGATTTCATGAAGATGCTGATGCCCGCCAATGTCGGCGCGGTGAAGCAATATCGCGACGGCCAGCCGCTGTTCTCGCGCATGGGCGTCGAGAGCCAGCTGGACGCGATGTTCTCGCCGACCGTGCAACTGCGCTCCGGCGGCTACATCGTGATCAACCAGACCGAAGCGCTGGTCTCGATCGACGTCAACTCCGGACGATCGACGCGGGAGCACCATATCGAGGACACCGCGCTCAAGACCAATCTGGAAGCGGCCGAAGAGGTCGCCCGCCAGCTCCGGTTGCGCGACCTCGCGGGCCTGATCGTCATCGACTTCATCGACATGGACGAGAAGCGCAACAACCGCGCGGTTGAGCGCAAGCTGTCCGATTGCCTCCGGCAGGATCGGGCGCGCATCCAGGTCGGCCGCATCTCGCATTTCGGCCTGCTCGAGATGTCGCGCCAGCGCATCCGCGCCAGCGTGCTGGAGAGCTCGACCGATCCGTGCCCGCATTGCGGCGGCACCGGCCACGTCCGCTCGGTATCTTCCGTGGCGCTGCAGCTGCTGCGCGGCCTCGAGGAGATCCTGATGAAGGGCGCGACCCACAATCTCGTGGTCCGCACCCGCACCGACGTCGCGCTCTACGTGCTGAACCACAAGCGTGGTCATCTGCGCGACCTCGAGAACAGCTTCAAGGTCACGCTGTCGGTCATCGCCGATCCCACCGTCAGCGGACCGCAGGCATATGTGATCGACCGCGGCGAGCAGGTGCATACGCTCGAAGCGGCCAAGGCGCTGCTCGCTGCGCAAGTGGCTGCGAGCCCGCCGCCACAGGCCGAAGAAGCCTATGACGACGAGGATGGCTTCGACCTGGAGACCGAATCCGAGGTCGAGACCGACGAGACCGAAGGTCTTGCTGACGAGCAGGCTGCCGGCGAGGCAGCCTCCGAGCAGGACGGCCAGCGCCGCAAGCGCCGGCGCCGCCGGCGCGGCCGCGGCAGCCAGCGCGAGGGCGAGTTGCGCGAGGATACCGCCCCCACGCTTCCCGAACCGGCCGTGATGGCCGGTGAAGGTGAGGACGATACCGAGTCCGAGCAGGATGGCGAGGAAGGCGAGGAACAGGCAGCCCGTGGCGAGCAGCAGGGCAACGGCGAGCGCCGGCGTCGGCGTGGTCGCCGCGGCGGACGCCGCCGTCGCGGTGGCGGCGAGGAAGGTCTCGCCGGCTCCATCGGCGACGAGCTCGGCGCCAGTCAGCCGTCGGAGGCGACGGACGCGGTTGCTGATTTCGACGGCTTCGGCAGCGAGCCTGCGCCCTCCATCGCACAGGCCGAGCATATCCAGGCCGAGCACGCCATCGAGCCGCAAATCGCGCAGCCCGAACCGCGCGCCGAGGTGCGGACCGAGGCGCCGGCCCAGCCGGAGCCGGCTTCCGCCACGATGACGGCAACGTCAGAGGAGGAGTCCGCTGGCGACAAGGCCGCGCGGCGCCGCTCCACCGTCCGTGAAAAGGTGAGCTTCCTGCTGAACAGCCAGCCCGAGCCGGCAACGCCGGTGGCGCAGGTGACCGAGCCGGTTGCTGCGCCCGCGCCGGCACCCGAGCCTGCGCCGGAGCCCACAAGCGAAACCCCGGCGGCCCCACGCCGCGCCGGCTGGTGGTCGCGCCGCTTCGGCGGCGGCGAATAACAGGGACATCCACGAAACCGCCCGGCCAAACCGGGCGGTTTTTGGTTGGCGAGGTCAGTTTCGATGCGACGTGCAATAGTTCTCGGCGGCGGCATGGTCGGTGTGAGCGCGGCGCTGCACCTGCAGCAGCACGGTTGGTCCGTCACGCTCGTCGACCGCAGGGAGCCGGGCCGCGAGACCAGCTACGGCAATGCCGGGATGATCCAGGCAGAAGCGGTGCGCCCCTATCCCATGCCGCGCGACTTCGCCTCGCTCTTGAAGATCGCGACCGGTCGCACCAACGACGTGCGCTACAGCCTCTCCTCCCTCCATCTCCACATCGAGCCCCTGCTCCGCTACTGGTGGCATTCGGCGCCGAAGCGGCATCGCGAGGCGATCGAGGCGTGGGCACGGCTGATCGCCTACGCGACGGCCGAGCACGACATCCTGATCCGCGAGGCGCATGCCGACAATCTCATCCGCCGTGCCGGCTACCGAGCGCTGTTTCGCGACCGCGCTTCACTGGATCTCTCGATCAAGGCCGCGGAAGAAGATCAGCGCGAATTCGGCGTGAATTTTCGCGTGCTGTCGGGCAGCGAGCTCGCCAAGGCCGAGCCGATCCTGCGCGACGATCTCCCCGGCGCGATCCATTGGCTCGACACCTGGACCGTGTCGGATCCCGGCGCACTGGTCACCGCCTATGCCGAGTTGTTCGAGCGCCTCGGCGGCACGATCGTGCTCGGTGATGCGCAGTCTCTGCAACAGACCGCGACCGGCTGGTCGGTCGACACCGACAGCGGACACCTCGATGCTCCCGACGCCGTCGTGACGCTCGGGCCGTGGTCGCCCGACCTCCTCCACAAATTCGGCTATCGCATCCCGCTGGTACGCAAGCGCGGCTACCACATGCATTACAGCGGCGGCGCGTCGCTCGACCTGCCGCTGATCGACAAGTCCGGCGGCTATGCCATGGGTCCGATGGCCAAGGGCATTCGCATCACGACGGGAGCGGAGCTGACGGGGCCGGATGCGCTGGCAACACCGGTGCAGCTCGCCAGCGCCGAAGCCTCGGCACGCGAACTGATCGACCTCGGCAAGCGGGTCGAGCCGGACCCGTGGTTCGGCACGCGGCCCTGCACGCCCGACATGCTCCCGGTGCTCGGCCGCGCCCCGCGCCACCCCGGCCTCTGGATGAACTTCGGCCATGGTCATCAGGGCTTTACGCTGGGACCTGCGACCGGCCGCCTGCTCGCCGAGATCATGAGCGGCGAGACGCCGGCGGTCGATCCCACGCCATACCGGCCTGAGCGGTTCTAGGCCCATAGAACAAGGGCTGGTCGAGGATCTCGACCAGCCCTGTTGTTTCAAGATCTGACGGCGCGGCCTGCGCCGTCGGACGCGGCTTGCAGATCAGTCCGTCGTGATCGCCGTCTCCATGTCGGTCGGATCGATCTGCTTGGCGAGGTTGGCGTTGAGCTTGTCGCGGTCGAGCTCACCCTCCCACCAGGCGACGATCACGCAGGCGACACCGTTGCCGCACAGATTGGTCAGCGCGCGGCACTCGCTCATGAACTTGTCGATGCCGAGCACGATCGCCATGCCCGGCACGAGGCGTGGATCGACCACGGCGAGCGTCGCCGCCAGCGTGATGAAGCCCGCGCCGGTGATGCCGGAGGCGCCCTTCGAGGTCAGCATCGCCACGACCAGGATCGTGAGCTGCTGGCCGAAGGAAAGATCGACGCCGAGCGCCTGCGCGATGAACAGGGTCGCCAGCGTCATGTAGATGTTGGTGCCGTCGAGGTTGAAGGAATAACCCGTGGGCACCACGAGGCCGACGACCGACTTGGAGCAGCCAAGCCGCTCCAGCTTCTCCATGAGGGACGGCAGCGCGCTTTCCGAGGACGAGGTGCCGAGCACGATCAGCAGCTCGTCCTTGATGTAGGCCAGGAACTTGAAGATCGAGAACCCGGCGATGCGCGCGATGAGGCCGAGCACGACGAACACGAACAGCGCCGCGGTGACATAGAACGTGGCGATGAGACCGACCAGGTTGAGGATGGCGCCGGTGCCGAACTTGCCGATCGTATAGGCCATCGCACCGAACGCACCGATCGGCGCCGCGCGCATCACGATCGAGATCACACCGAACACCGCGTGCGCAGCATCGTCGATGAAGCTGCGAATCGTATGGCCGCGCTCGCCGAGGCTCATCAAAGCAAAGCCGAACAGCACCGCGAACAGCAGCACCTGCAGAATTTCGCCTTGCGCGAAGGCGCCGACAACGGTGTCGGGAATGATGTGCAGCACGAAGTCGACGGACTTCTGGCCGGCGGCCTGCTTGGCGTAGCCTGCAACGGCCGCCTCGTTCGCCGCCGCATTGCCGAAGCCGGAGCCCGGCTTGACGACATTGCCGACGATGAGACCGATCACCAGCGCGAAGGTCGAGACGACCTCGAAATAGACCAGCGCCTTGACGCCGATGCGTCCGACCTTCTTGGCGTCCTGGATGTGGGCGATGCCGGAGACCACGGTGCAGAAGATGATCGGAGCGATCACCATCTTGATCAGCTTGATGAAGCCGTCGCCGAGCGCCTTGATCCATTCGTTGGTGGCGACCTGCGGCCACAGCCAGCCAACGATGGCACCGAGCACGATGGCGATCAGCACCTGGACGTAGAGGACCTTGTACCACGGCTTGGCGACGGGCGGCGCGACCGGCGCTCCCGCCATCGTTGTCGTCGTCATGGTTTCACTCCCCCTCAAAACACCGGCCAGCCAAGATCAACTTGGCCGGCCCTGTCAATTGGAACTGCTGGTTGTAGCGCGCTTTACCCGCGGCGCTCGACGATCCGGCGCGCCGCCGGCATCAGGGCCGCGCCGAGTGCATTCTTGACCAATGAGGCCGCAATGAACGGCACGATGCCGACCTGCCAGGCCTTGGCGGCGCCGAGACCCAGGCCAAAAGCCAGCCAGCCGAAGCCGGCGGCCAGAATGGCGATATGGCCAACGGCCATCGCCGCAAACAGCAGCATCACGCTGCGATCCCAGCCGCGCTCGGCGAGCCAGCCGGTCACGAACGCAGCCAGCACGAAACCGAACAGATAGCCCGCGGTCGGGCCGACCAGCGGAGCAATCCCACCCACGGGACCGGCGAACACCGGCAGCCCGATCGCGCCCTCGGCGAGGTAGGCAATCATGGTTGCGCTGCCAAGGCGCCAGCCATAGGCGGCGCCGATCATCAGCACCACCAGCGTCTGCAGCGTCATCGGCACATAGGGCAGCGGCAGGTTCACCTTGGCCGACAGCGCCATCAACGCGGTGCCGAGAACGATCAACACGACGGCACGCAGCGCGCCGACGGCTTCGCCCGGCCGGGTCGGCCACATCAAAGCGGCGAGAGAGGAATGTGGCGCAGCGGCGGACGGGACGGAACGGTCTGACAAGTTGAACTCCGGAAGGCTGAAGAAAACTGGGGCAGTTATTTAAGCCACTCAGCAATCCGGTCAACTGCCTCTCGCATCTCATCGAGCGAGCGGGCATAGGAAAACCGTATGAATGAACGGCCATGGATGGGATCGAAATCGACGCCGGGCGTTGCCGCCACGCGTGCCTGCTCCAGCATTTGCTTGGCGAACTCGAAACTGTCCGAGGTGAAGTCCGAGACGTCGGCGTAAAGATAGAAGGCGCCGTCGGCGGGCAGGAATCTCGTCAGTCCGGCCTTGGGCAATCCATCGATCAGGATACGCCGGTTTTCCTGATAGCCGTGCTTGATTTCCTCCATCTCGGCCGCGCCGTCGAAGGCAGCCTCTGCCGCGATCTGCGACAGCGACGGCACCGAGATCGAGAGGTTCTGTTGGAGCCGCTCGATCGGCCGCACCAGGATCTCGGGCACGACCATCCAGCCGACGCGCCAGCCCGTCATGCAAAAATACTTCGAGAACGAGTTGATCACGAGTGCGTGCTCGGACAGCGCCGCCGCCGTCACGGCTGGAAACGCGTAATCGAGCCCGTGATAGATCTCATCCGAGATGAAGCGGATGCCAGCGTCTTCCGCGGCCGCGATGAGGCCGGCGAGCGCTTCGCGGGACATCATCGTGCCCGTCGGATTGGCGGGGCTGCCGACCAGCACGCCCTTCAGCGGCGCCTTGCGATGGGCGGCGAGCAGTGCCTCGCCGGTGAGCGCGTGACGCGTCTCGTTCGTGGTCTCGATCAAGACTGGCTCGCAGCCGAGCGCGGTGAGGATATGACGGTACGGTGGATAGCCCGGCACCGTCACGGCGACGCGATCGCCGGGCTCGAACATCGACAGGAAAGCCAGGATGAAGCCGCCGGAGGAGCCTGTGGTCACGACGATCCGCTCGGGGCTGACGTGGCAGCCATAGGTGTCGCGATAATGCCGCGCGATGCGCTCGCGCAGACTGGGAATGCCGAGCGCGGAGGTATAATCGATCCGTCCGGCCTCCAGCGCCGCATGGGCGGCTGAGATCGCGCTTCTCGGTGCGCCGGCCGCGGGCTGGCCGACCTCCATATGGATGACATGACCGCCCGCGGCCTCGATTCGGGCCGCCGCCGCCATGACGTCCATCACCATGAACGGGGGAACATCGCTGCGGCGGGAGGGCTCGAGCCACTGCCCCAACCGGTTCCTCAAGGTCGCATCGTGCATCGATTTCTGCTATTCGCTGGCGGACCGGATCCGTCCGGTCCGGAAAACAGGGCACTTGCGCCCCAGACTGGCCGCATTGTACGGCTCATAAAGGGCACGGCTCACAAGGGGCATATCGCGGATCCGGTCTGCCGCCAATCGCCAAACCAATCACGAAACTGCTGACCAAGACCGTTTGACCAGACCGCTCGATGTTGCTCAGGATCGCATTGCGCCAGAAGGCCTCCGCTCTCACCGCCCTCGTCACGGCCGCGGCCATCGCGCTGACGCCGTTCTCGGCCGCGCGGGCACAAGCCAAGGGGCCGCCGGTCCTGCGCGACACCGAGACCGAGCAGTTGCTGCGCGAATACACCCGTCCGATCCTGCGCGTCGCGGGTTTGGAGAAGCAGAACATCCAGATGGTGATCATCAACGACGGCTCGTTCAACGCGTTCGTCGCGGACGGCCGCCGCATCTTCGTCAATTGGGGCGCGATCCTCCAGTCGGAGACGCCGAACCAGATCATCGGCGTGCTCGCGCACGAGACCGGACATCTGGCCGGCGGTCACCTGTCCAAGCTGCGCGAGCAACTCGCCACGGCCCAGACCCAGATGATCATCGCGATGCTGCTCGGCGCCGGCGCAATCGCCGCCGGCAGCACCCGCAGCTCGAGCGCCGGCAACAACGGGCTGGCCAATGCCGGCGCGGCCGCGATCGCCGCTCCGCAGGAGATGATCCGCCGTACGCTGCTATCCTACCAGCGCCAGCAGGAGGAGAACGCCGACCGCGCCGGCGTGAAATTCCTGACTGCGACCCAGCAATCGCCGAAGGGCATGTACGAGACCTTCAAGCGCTTCACCAGCGAGAGCCTGTTCGCTTCGCGCGGCGCCGATCCCTATCTCCAGTCGCATCCGATGCCGGCCGAGCGTGTCGCCGCACTCCAGGAATTCGCAGGCACCAGCCCATACTGGAACAAGAAGGACGATCCCGCGCTTCAGCTCCGGCACGACATGGTCCGCGCCAAGATATCAGCCTTCATGGAGCGGCCGGAGACGGTGTACCGCCGCTATCCCCAGACCAACGACAGCCTGCCGGCGCGCTATGCCCGCGCCATCAGCACCTATCTGCACGGGGATTTGCGCAGCGCGCTCACTCAGATCGACGCGCTGATCCAGGTTCAGCCGAACAACCCCTACTTCTACGAGGTGCGCGGCCAGGCGCTTTTGGAGAGCGGCAAGCCGGCGGAGGCGATCGCTCCCCTGCGCAAGGCAGCGCAGCTCTCGAACAACGCCCCCCTCATCGAGATGTTACTTGGGCAGGCTCTGGTTGGAACCGATAATAAAGCCTACACCGACGATGCCGTTCGGATTCTCCGCGCTGCGGTGGCCCGAGAGCCCGAGGCGGCACTCGGTTATACCCAGCTCGCAATGGCCTATGGCCGGAAGGGAGACTACGCCGAGGCCGATCTCGCCTCGGCCCAGGCCGCTTATTTGCGCGGCGACAACAAGACCGCCCGCGAGCTTGCAACGCGCGCGAAGACCCGTTTCGCCATCGGCACGCCCGGATGGGTCAAGGCCGACGACATCGTGGCGGCGAAGCCGCCGCGCAACTGACGCAACTCGAACGACGCCCGATACCACGACGTCACGACACCGAGCTTAAGTCCGCCGGGACGTTTATCGAAACCTGCTTTGGATAAGAGGATTTACCTATGCCTTCGCTGCGCCTGCTTGCTCCCGCATTGTTCGCGCTCGCCATGTTCGGCGCAGCCGTGCCCGCGTCGGCCGACAGCTTCTCCGATGCCCAGCGCACCGACATCGAGACCATCATCAAGAACTACCTCGTCAGCCATCCCGAGGTGCTCGAGGAGGCCATGGCCGAGCTCAGCAAGCGTCAGGCCGCGGCCGAAACGCAGAAGCACGAGGCCAGCATCGCGCAGAATGCCGATGCGATCTTCAACTCGCCGCGCCAGGTCGTGCTCGGCAACAAGGACGGCGACGTCACCTTCGTCGAGTTCTTCGACTACAATTGCGGCTACTGCAAGCGCGCGATGGACGACATGCTGACCATCATGAAGAGCGATCCGAAGCTGAAGGTCGTGCTGAAGGAGTTTCCGGTGCTGAGCCAGGGCTCGGTCGAAGCGGCGCAGGTCGCGGTCGCCGTGCGCATGCAGGATCCCACCGGCAAGAAATATCTCGACTTCCACCAGAGACTGCTCGGTGGCCGCGGCGCCGCCGACAAGGCGCGCGCGATTCAGGCGGCGAAGGAAGCCGGCCTCGACACTGCGAGAATCGAGAAGGACATCGCCAGTCCCGAGGTGCGCGCCACCATCGAGGAGAACTTCAAGCTTGCCGAAGCGATGGGCATGAACGGCACGCCGAGCTACGTCATCGGCAAGCAGATCGTGATCGGCGCTGTCGGCGTCGAAGGCCTCAGGGAAAAGATCGGCATCGCCCGCTGCGGCAAGGCGACTTGCTAAGGCGACTTGCTGAAGGCGCCGTTCGCAACTCGTGCATGCAGAAGGGCCGGCTGAAGAGCCGGCCCTTTTTTTTCGCGCGCCCAACATTGGCGTCTTCGTGCAAAGTCGTTCATCCAGCGTTCAACAAACAAATGCCGCGGAACAGACGAAGTTCCGGAACAACTCAAATCTCCTTTCGTTGTCGGCGCGGGCAATGACGCAGGAAACACGTGAGGAGAATTTCAATGTTGAACCGCTTTATGATCTCGGTTGCCGCAGCTGCACTCGTCGCGGGGACCGGTTTGGCAAACGCACAGGGCAGCATGGGCCGCGACAGCGGTGGCGGCGCCGGTGGCTCGCAGCAGATGCAGCACTCGCAGCCCTCCGGCGGCGCCGCAGAGCGCGGCGGCTCGATGGGGCGCGACTCCATGAGCCATGACAAGGGCACCGTCGGTCAGGCCGGGGGCTCCAGCACGATGAAGTCCGATCGCGCCTCGGAAGACAAGTCCGGTGCGATGAAGGACGAGCGCCCGGGCGGCGCCATGAACAAGAACGCGGCCGAGGACAAGGCCGGCGCCACCAAGGGCCAGCGCACCGATGATCGCGCGCAGGGCCAGATGGACAAGTCCCAGCAGGACAAGTCCAAGAGCATGGGCCAGGACACCAGCAAGTCCGGCAGCAAGGACCAGAAGGACATGAAGGCTGAGGGCAGCAAGAGCGGCACCTCGACCAACAACGCCGAGAACCGGCCGGGCACCGGCACGAACCAGAATGCTCAGGGCCAGAGCTCGACCACTGTCGGCCAGGCTGGCGCCGCTGCCAAGCTTTCGACCGAGCAGCGGACGCAGATCACGTCGGTGATCCGCGAGCAGCGCGTCGCTCCGGTGACGAACGTGAACTTCTCGATCTCGGTCGGCACCCGCATCCCGCGCGAGGGCATTACGCTGCACGCCCTGCCGTCGCGGGTCGTGACCATTTATCCGGAGTGGCGGACCTACAGGTACGTCCTGGTCCGCGATGAGATCGTGATCATCAATCCGGACACCTACGAGATCGTGGCGGTCCTGAACGCCTGAGGCAGGATACCGGCAAGCTCGGGGCGGGCAGCGATGCCCGCCCCTTTGCATTCGTTCCGCAGCCATGCTTCGGACTGGTTAACAAGCAATTTCCGTAGTTTCCGCACAGGTTTTTGCGCACTGGGTGAGGTGCTTGAACCCGCCCCTGAGGCCCTTCGAGGCTTCCCCTCACGCGCTTTGTTACCTATAACCCCCGCCACGCCGAAGCACCTCTTCCGGGATTGGAATGGCCGAACCTGCAACCGACACGATCCTCGTCCTGAACGGGCCGAACCTCAACATGTTGGGGACGCGCGAGCCCGAAAAGTACGGTCATGCGACGCTGGCCGACGTCGAGGCGCTGTGCCGGGAGACAGCGGCGACCTTCGGCCTGAAGGCCGACTGCCGGCAGTCCAACCGCGAAGGCGAGCTGATCGACTTCATCCATGAGGCGCACCGGCACAAGATGAAGGGCATCGTCATCAATGCCGGCGGCTATTCCCACACCTCCATCGCGCTGCACGACGCACTGCTCGCGGTGCAGATCCCGACGGTCGAGGTGCACGTGACCAACATCCACGCCCGCGAGAGTTTTCGTCACCATTCCTACACCGCACGCGCGGCCTTCGCCTCGCTCTGCGGTTTCGGCATCGAGGGCTATCGCCTCGCCATCCAGGGCCTTGCCGCCAAGCTCGGCATCAAGCCCACCGCCTGACGCTCCCTTCCAACAGAACATTCGGATCAAACAACATGGCGCGCCAGCCAGACGACAAAGCAGCCGCAAAGTTTTCCAGCGAGGATTCGGCGCTCATCCGCGAGCTTGCCTTGCTGCTCGATGAGACCAGCCTGACCGAGATCGAGATCGAGCGGGCGGGGCTGCGCCTGCGCGTCGCCCGCAACATCAGCGTGGCCGCGACCATGCCGCTGCCAGTGGCAGCCGCTCCTGCCGCCATGACGGCGGCTGCAAGCGCGGCCGCGACCGCCACTGCCGCTTCCGATCTGTCGAAGCATCCCGGCGCCGTGACTTCGCCGATGGTCGGCACCGCCTATTGGGCGCCGGAGCCGGGCGCCAAGCCGTTCATCGAGGTCGGCACCAAGGTCTCGGTCGGCCAGACGCTGCTGATCATCGAGGCCATGAAGACGATGAACCAGATCCCTTCGCCGCGCGCCGGCACGGTGACGCAGATCCTGGTCGAGGATGGCCAGCCGGTCGAGTACGGCGAGCCGCTGGTGATCATTGAGTGACGCGAATGGGGAATAGCGAATAGCGAATGGCGTCAGCCTTCCCTACTCGCCATTCGCCACTCGCCATTCGCTGCAGGACAACATGTTCGACAAGATCCTCATAGCCAATCGCGGCGAGATCGCCCTTCGCATCCTCAGGGCCTGCAAGGAGCTCGGGATCGCGACCGTCGCCGTGCACTCCACGGCCGACGCCGACGCCATGCATGTTCGGCTGTCGGACGAGAGCGTCTGCATCGGGCCGCCGTCGTCCAAGGACAGCTATCTCAACGTGCCCGCGCTGCTCGCGGCCTGCGAGATCACGGGCGCCGATGCCGTGCATCCCGGTTACGGCTTCCTCTCCGAGAACGCGCGCTTTGCGGAAATCCTCGCCGAGCACAATCTGCATTTCATCGGCCCGAAGGCCGAGCACATTCGCCTGATGGGCGACAAGATCGAGGCCAAGAAGACGGCGAAGCGCCTCGGCATTCCCGTGGTGCCCGGCTCCGACGGCGCGGTCGGCCCCGACGACGACGCGATGGCGATCGCCAAGGCGATCGGCTTCCCGGTGCTGGTGAAGGCGGCGGCCGGCGGCGGCGGCCGCGGCATGAAGGTCGCGCACAGCGAGGCCGACCTCCAGCTGGCGCTGTCGACGGCGGCCAACGAGGCCAGGTCCGCCTTTGGCGATGCGTCCGTCTATCTTGAAAAATATCTCCAGAAGCCGCGCCACATCGAGATCCAGATCCTCGGCGACGGCCGCGGCGGCGCCATCCATCTCGGCGAGCGCGACTGCTCGCTGCAGCGCCGGCACCAGAAGGTCTGGGAGGAAGGCCCCTCGCCCGTACTGTCCGCCGCGGCGCGGGCCAGGATCGGCGAGACCTGCGCCAAAGCGATGCGCGAGATGAAATATCTCGGTGTCGGCACCATCGAGTTCCTGTTCGAGGACGGCGAGTTCTACTTCATCGAGATGAACACCCGCATCCAGGTCGAGCATCCCGTCACCGAGAGCATCACCGACATCGACCTCGTGCTGGAGCAGATCCGCATCGCCGCCGGCGGCGACCTGCCCGCCAGGCAGGACGAAATCCAGGTCATCGGCCATGCGATCGAGTGCCGCATCAATGCCGAGAACCCGCAGACCTTCCGCCCCTCACCCGGCCGGATCATGCAATATCATCCGCCCGGCGGCCTCGGCGTCCGGATCGATTCCGCCGTCTATCAGGGCTACACGATCCCGCCTTATTACGATTCACTCGTCGGCAAGCTGATCGTGCACGGCAAGACCCGCGCCGAATGCCTGATGCGGCTGCGCCGGGCGCTGGACGAGATGGTGGTCGAAGGCATCGAGACCACGCTGCCGCTGTTCCGTGCACTGGTGCGCGAAGACGACATCATCAACGGCGACTACCACATCCACTGGCTGGAGCAGTATCTCGCCGGCAAGCCGGAACCTGAAGCGAGTTAGTCCTCCTCTTGTGGAACCCTTTGGCCCCAATCGCGTTCTGGACGGTTGGGGCCAGTTCCAAAGGGGGGGCGTTTTGATCTTCATTGAGCGCAGACAGGTGAACCGCCGTGACGGCTGAAGGCCAGCGACGGCGCGCATTCTGGCAGATCCTGCTGTTCGCGGCGGGCCTTTTGGTGCTGACGGTGATCAGCGCCGGCTCCGTCTATCTCGTCAACAAGGCGCGGGAAGACAGCAAATGGGTGGTTCACACCATCGAGGTGGAGAACCAGATCAACGCCCTGCTGCTCGAAATCCGGCGCGCCGAGAGCGGCGTTCGCGGCTATCTCCTGACGCAGGGGGAGAATTTCAGGGTCGACCATGAAAAGGCCGTGGCGGCAATCATCCCCGCCCTCGACAAGCTGACGCGCCTGAGCGGCGACAATCCCGGGCAGCGCGAGAACGTCGAAAAGCTGAGCGCGGCGATTGAAATCCGCCTCGGCCAATTCGCGCAGGAAATGGTGTTCATCCAGCAAGGCCAGCCGGACAAGGCCGCGGCACTGGTGCGTGAGGCCGCGGCCCAGGACACCACGACGAGGATCGCCACCGTCGCGAACGCGATGGCCCAGGAGGAGGAGCGCCTGTTCCGCCTCCGCACTGCCAACTCCGACCACAGCCAGACCCTCGCCGCGTCGATGACCGGCATCGGCTCCGGCCTCGTGGTGGTGCTGGCGATGCTCTCGATCTGGCTGGTACGGCGGTCGGCTGGCGCCCGGGACGAAGCCGAAGCACGCCTGCGCGATGCCAACGTCAATCTGGAGGCCGTCGTCGACGAACGCACGGCAGACCTGCGCGAAGCCAACGACGAGATCCAGCGCTTCGCCTATATCGTCAGCCACGATCTGCGCTCGCCACTCGTCAACATCATGGGCTTCACCAGCGAACTCGAGGAGCTCGGCGGCGACATTTTCCGCCGCATGAGCAGCCTCGCTCATGTCTCTGCGGAGGGAGCACCGCTGGCCCCCGCCGGGCCGGGCGAGATCGCGCTCGAGGGCGCCGACAAGCAGCTCTCGGAGGATTTTTCCGAAGCGCTCGGCTTCATCAAGACGTCGATCGCCAAGATGGACCGTCTGATCTCGGCCATTCTCAACCTCACGCGCGAGGGCCGGCGCGAATTCCAGCCGGTGAAGATCGACACGCGCGAGCTGATCGAGGCCATCGTCTCGACGCTGGCGCACCAGGCGGCTGAGGCGCAGGCCGAGATCCACCTCGAGCCCCTGCCAGACCTCGTGAGCGACCGTCTCGCCCTCGAGCAGATCTTCTCGAACCTGATCGACAATGCGATCAAATATCTCAAACCCGGCATGCCCGGCGAGATCCGAATCCGCGGGCGCACCAAGCTCGGCTACGCTATCTTCGAGATCAGCGACAACGGCCGCGGGATCGATCCGAAGGATCACCAGCGGATATTTGACCTGTTCCGCCGCGCGGGAACCCAGGACAAGCCCGGCCAGGGCATCGGTCTTGCGCATGTCCGTGCACTTGTGCGTCGCCTCGGCGGCACCATGTCGGTATCATCGGAACTGAACGCAGGCAGCACCTTCACGATCACGCTGCCGATCGCCTGGAATGTGAGCAACCGGAACACAGATCGATGACCCAGCCTGTCACCATCATCATGATCGAGGACGACGAGGGCCACGCCCGCCTGATCGAGCGCAACATCCGCCGCTCCGGCGTCAACAACGAGATCGTCTCCTTCCAGAACGGCACGGACGCGATGATGCACCTGTTTGGTGCAGACCGCTCCGGACTGGTTCAGAAGGGCAACGCGCTCTTGATCCTGCTCGATCTCAACCTCCCCGACATGACCGGCATCGACATCCTGAAGCAGATCAAGGAGAACAAATATCTGAAGGCCTCGCCCGTGGTGGTGCTGACCACCACGGACGATTCCCAGGAAATCAAGCGCTGCTACGAGCTGGGCTGCAACGTCTACATCACCAAGCCCGTCAACTACGAGAATTTCGCCAATGCCATCCGGCAGCTCGGCCTCTTCTTCTCGGTCATCCAGGTCCCGCCCGCCGCCACATGAACCAGCCCACGCCGACACTGCTCTACATCGACGACGACGACGCGCTGGCGCGCCTGGTCGACCGCGGCCTGACGCGGCGCGGCTACAGGGTCGTTCACGCCGCGAGCGGCGAGGAAGGTCTCGAGCGCATCCGCCGCGCCGGCGCCGAAGGCGGTATCGATGTCGTGGCACTCGATCAGTACATGCCGGGCCTCGACGGGCTGGAGACGCTCGAGCAGATCATGGCGATCCCGGACGCACCGCCGGTCGTATTCGTCACCGCCTCGCAGGATTCCAGCATCGCGGTCACCGCGCTGAAGGCGGGTGACCACCGTGTCGGCAATTCGCTCCAGATCATCGCCTCGTTGCTGCACCTTCAGGCGAGCTCCGCCGCGCAGGACGAGGTCAAGGCGGCACTGACCAATGCGATGGGCCGCGTCGCCGCGGTCGCGCAGGTGCACCGCCGCCTCTACACCTCGCAGGACCTGAAAAGCGTGGTCCTGAACCAGTATCTGGACTCGCTGCTCGAGGATCTCCGCCGCTCGGCCGAAGGTAACCGGATGTCGCGCCTGACGCTGAAGGCCGAGCCGATCGAGATCGATCCGGACCGCGCGGTCGCCGTCGGCATCATCGTCAACGAGCTGGTGATGAACGCGGTGAAATACGCCTATCCCGACGGCGCCGGCCCGATCCATGTCGAGCTGGTCTCGCAGGGCGACGATCTCCTGCTCTCGATCAGCGACGATGGCGTCGGCGACAACGTCAAGGCCGATCCGCGCTCCACCGGCATGGGCCAGCGTATCGTCGCCGCCATGGCTTCCAAGCTCGATGCCTCGGTCGAGCGCGATCCCGCGCATTCCGGAACCAGGGTCGTGCTGAAGTTCGGCCGCGCGCCCGCAGCCCCCGTCAAGGCCGGCACCGCCGCAGCGAGCTGACCTCGCGCCCGGTTGCGCCGCCCATCGCAACCGCATTGCGATCCTGCTATGATGGCAAACCATGACTTCGCGCGACTCCGCCCCGTCTGAAATCACGCCGGCCGTGCTGCTGCGCGCTTATGCCTGCGGCATCTTCCCGATGGCGGAAAGCGCCGATGATCCGACCCTGTTCTGGGTCGAGCCGGAATTGCGCGGCGTCATCCCGCTCGACGGTTTTCGCGTCGCCTCGCGGCTTGCGCGCACCGTACGGTCCGACGCCTTTCGCGTGACCGTCAACACCGCCTTCAAGGCGACGATCGCCGGCTGCGCCGCGCCGCAGACCGGACGCGAGGACACCTGGATCAACAAGCGCATACGCGACCTCTATGGCGGCCTCTTCGAGCTCGGCCATTGCCACAGCGTCGAGGCCTGGCAGGGCGACGACCTCGTCGGCGGGCTGTACGGCGTGAGCCTCGGACGGGCCTTCTTCGGCGAGAGCATGTTCCACACCGCGCGCGATGCCTCGAAGGTCGCGCTGGTGCATCTGGTCGCGCGGCTCATCTATGGCGGCTTCGAGCTGCTCGACACCCAATATGTCACCGAGCATCTGAAGAGCTTCGGCGCGGTCGAGATTTCGCGGCGACGCTATACGGCACTGCTCGACAAGGCGCTGGCGGGCGAACCAGGCGATTTCCTGAGGCTCTCCGACGGCGAAGCGATCCCCGGCGCACGCGCGCTAGAGATCATCGCCTCGCGGCAATGATCGACAGCAGGGCTCGATTTTAGCGGCCGAACCCGGGGATACCGAACAGACCTGGCCGCTGCTCCGGCGGCGGCGGTGGCGGAGCCGGTTGCTGCTGCGGCGGTGGCGGCAAGGGCTGCGGCGGACGCTGCTGCACGGCCTGCTTGGGCGCAGCCTTCTTCTGCGCGGGCGGCGGAGCTGCCGGCTTGGTCGCAGGATCCGGTGCCGCGGTCGCAACGGTCTGCTGCGGCTCTTTGCAGTCGGTCAGCCAGATGTCGTAGATCGGATGCTCGACGCCATGCAGGCCCGGGCTTGCCGCATACATCCAGCCCGAGAAGATGCGCTTCACCTCGCCCTGCAAGGTGATCTCGTCGACCTCGACGAAGGCGTCGGTGTTGGCAGCCTCCGTCGCCGGCCGCGTATAGCAAGCGTCGGTCTTGACCCTGAGCGCGCCGAACTGGACGGTCTCGCCGATCTCCTCGTCGAAATTGATGATGCGCCCGGTGATCTTGTCGAGGCCGGAGAAGGTCGCCTTCTTGTTCACGATCTTCTGGGCCGGCGGCTCGGTCACGACCTCGTCGCCCGGCTGGAGGCTTGCCGGGGTCTGCGGGACCGTGCCCGGCGCACCCTTCTGCTGGGGCTGGCGCTGACCAGGCACACCTTGCGGACTGGGTGGCGCGATCGCCGCGGACGGCAGCTGGTTTGGCGGCGCCACGGTCGAGCCGGGCGGCGGCGCCAGCGGCTGGCTCTCGACCGGCCCCGGCATCACGTTACCTTGGCGGCCCGGCGGCGGCGCCATCGGCCGCGACGGCAGCACGCGGCCCTGCGGCGGCAGCTCCGGTACCTCTTCGTCGTCCTCGGGGACCTGCGGCTGCGGCTGGCCGCGCGGAATGCTGCCGGGCGGCCGCAGCGGCGGCGGATCCGAGAAGATCGTGCCGATCTGCGCCTGGGCCGGCGTCGCGACGGTCAGCGCGGTGGCGGCCAGCAGTGCCGCAAGGCCTGTCAGGGAAAAGGTTTTGAACATCTCGCGCGGCTTCAACAGCGAATCGGGCTCGTTGGACATTTTACAGGGGATACCGCCGCTCGCAGGCCTCCGGTTAACACGGGGAATACGGCGGGGGAAGGGCGGCATCCCTGCCCTTCCCGGCGCGGTCTGGCCAGGCCAGCTCCCGGATGGGATAGTCATGAGCCCTCCCAAGGCCGAACGCGGGCGTTGCCCCGAAAATACCATCCAACGATAACCGGAAACTCCAAGGCCCCCTTCATGCCCGTTGTGCTCGATCCCGATGCAGCCGCCGTCTACAAGGCCTTCCAGGAGGCCGGCCGCCCCGCCTACGAGACCCTGACCGCGCACGAAGCACGCGCCTACTATTCCCAGGCGCGGTTTGCCACCAATCCTGACGCGCCGGAGCTCGCGCGCGTCGCGCCGCTGGCGATACCGGCACCGCACGGGACGATTCCAGCCCGCCTCTACGTCCCCAAGGAACCGCGCCAGCGCGACGGCCTGTCGCCAGCGCTGGTGTTTTTCCATGGCGGCGGCTGGGTGATCGGCGATCTCGATTCCCACGACGTCGTCTGCCGCCAGCTCGCGGCCGAAGGCGCACTGATCGTGATCTCGGTCGACTACCGCCTCGCGCCCGAGCACAAGTTTCCCGCCGCCGCCGATGACGCGATCGCAGCGACCAGATGGATCGCCGCGCATGCGCGCGATCTCGGCATCGACGCCTCGCGCCTGTCGATCGGCGGCGACAGCGCCGGCGGCAATCTCGCCGCGGTCGTGGCGCTCGCCGCGCGTGACGCTGGCGGCCCCGCGCTCACGGGTCAGGTGTTGATCTATCCGGCGACCGATTTCGCCATGACGCACGCCTCCCATAGCGAGCCCGAGACCAGCGTGCTGCTGACGCATTCGGTGATCCGCTGGTTTCGCGACCACTACCTCAATGGCGCCGCCGACATCCACGACTGGCGCGCCTCGCCGGCGCGCGCGCAGAACCTTGCCGGCCTGCCCCCCGCCTACGTGCTGACCGCCGGCGCCGATCCCTTGCGCGACGAGGGCGACGAATATGCCGAGCGCCTCAGGCAGGCCGGCGTGCCCGTCACCTACAAGCACTTCCCCGGCCAGTTCCACGGCTTCTTCACCATGGGCAAGCTGTTGCGACAGGCCAACGTCGCCGTGAGCGAGATCGGCGTCTGGTTGAAGGGATTGGGCTGACCCCTCCCGCATGCCTTCCGTTCTTCGCCCCATCTTCGCTCTTCCGCTGCGCGGACTGACATGGCTCGGCAGCCAGGGCACCCGCGCGGTCGCAGCCGTCGTCTTCATCGCGGTCGCGGTGCCGCCGCTCGGCGCGCTGCTGCGCCCCTATGTCACCGAGGCGATCTTCCTTCTGCTCTGCATCTCCTTCATGCGGGTCGATCTGGCCGCGCTCTACGGCCATCTCCGCAGGCCGGCGCTGGTCGCGGCCGCCACGGCCTGGACCACGATCGGCGTGCCGCTGATCGTCGGATTGATCGCCCATGCAACGGGACTGGCGAGCCACTCGCCCGGCCTTGCTCTCGCGCTGATGCTCCAGGGCATGGCCTCGCCGATGATGGCCTCGCCGGCACTCGCCGCGCTGATGGGGCTCGACGCCACCTTGGTGCTTGTCACGCTGGTGACCTCGACCGCGCTCGTTCCCTTCACGGCGTCGATGTTCGCGGGCCTGTTCCTCGACGGAATGCTCAGCATCTCGCCGCTTGCACTCGGCCTGAAGCTGCTCGGCATTCTCGCCGCGTCGCTGCTCGCCGCGACCGTCATCCGCTGGATCTTCGGCGCGCAGGCGATCCAGCGCCGGAAGCGGCCGATCGATGGCTTCAACATCATCATCCTGTTTGTGTTCGCGTCCGCAGTCATGGGGGATGTCGCGAGCGAGCTGGTGAGCCAGCCGGTGTTCACCATCGGCCTCGCGCTGCTGTCCTTCGCGATCTATTTCACACTGCTCGCGATCACCACGCTGCTGTTCCGCCGCATCGGCTATGAGCGCGCGCTTGCGCTCGGGCTGATGGTGTCACAGCGCAATCTCGGCCTGATGCTGGCGGCGACGGCCGGCGCGCTGCCGCCGGCCACCTGGCTCTATTTCGCGATGACGCAGTTCCCGATACATCTTGCGCCATACATGCTGATGCCGATCGCGCGGCGCCTGACGGCACGGGCAGATGCGTCCGGCGGGGAAAACAAGCCTGACGTTCACTCGTTTGCGTCGCACCAACGCAGTGGAGGAACATCAATCCAAGGCCCCCGTTGAAGCCTCTCATCGAAAAGGAGGTTCGCGATGAAGTTTGCCGCAATTCTGGTTCTCGGCTCGCTCGCCGTGGGCTCGGCAGCGAGAGCCGATCAACCCGGACCCGACTGGATGCCGATGGAGCAAGTGAAAGCCAAAGTCATGGAGTCGGGCTATTCGGAGGTCACCAAGCTTGAAGCCGACGATGGCCAGTGGGAGGGCGAAGGCGTCAAGAACGGACAGAAGATGGAATTCCATGCCGACCCCAAGACTGGCGCGATAGTGCGCGAGAAGCCCGATCGATGAGCACGCCGAAGTTCGCTTCTCAGGCGGGAGATTCAGCGTTGGGCGGCTTGGAAGAACGTCCTGGTCTCATCCATTCAACAGCGCTTGTCAACGGCGCCGAGCATCACTGGCCACTTCCTTTGACCTTGGCAAGATAGTCGACGATCGCGGGCACGTCGCTGTCCTCGACGGGAGCTCCATAGACCTTGATCATTTTGTGCACCGCGGATTCCCAGGTGGACCTGGGCAAGGCCGGCTGGTTCACCACCATGTCTGCCGAATGACAAGCCAGGCAGTTGTTGTTGATGGCATCCGCTTCGGGTCCACCGGGAAACAGCGCGTCGCCCGCCGGAAGCTCCACGGTCGTGGAGGAAATTGCGGGGGCCGGCCACGCGGGCGTGGATGCCAGCAGAGCGGCGAACGAGGTGCCGACGACGAAGATAAGGTGACGCATGGTGTTGTTCCTAGATCGCGGTGAGTTGGACCGTCTCGACGACGTTGCGCATGAAGCCGCTGGTGTTCCAGTTCGATGCGGCCGGCTGAATGTCGCCGGCGGTGTTCGTGCAGCGGACCATCAACGAATGGCCGCCCTTCATCAGTTGTGGAATCTCCACCTGCCAGCGGCGGAAGCTGTACTTGCCGTGGTCCTCGCCAAGCGTCGCGGGTTGCCACGTCCGGCCATCATCCACCGATAGCTCGACCTTGGCGACGCCGGCATCTCCGCCGAACGCGATGCCGCGGATTGTTGCGACTGCGCCCGCCGGAAGCGATGCGCCGTCCGCGACGTTCGTGAAGAATGACCGTGGCACCATGCGGCTGATCGGAACCATCTTGACGCCGGTCTGGCCCGGCATGATGTTGGCATGCGGCGTATCCGGGACGGTGTAGGCAGTCGCCATCCAGTAATTGTCGTCCTGGCGATCAAGAACCTCGATGTCGCTGAGCATCTTGACCCAATAGGTCGAGTACCATCCCGGCACGATCAGCCGCAGCGGGAAGCCGTTGAGAAGCGGCAGTTGCTCGCCGTTCATGGCAAAGGCGATCATGACCTCGCCGTCGCGGGCGTGATCGATATCGAGCGACTTGCGAAAGTCCGGTGCGTCGGGCACGACCGGCTCGTCCAGTCCGTTGAATCGGACCTGAACTGCGCCCGGCTTGACGCCCGCACGGTCCAGCACGTCCTTGAGCAGGACTCCCGTCCACCGCGCATTGCCCATCGCGCCATGCGCCCATTGCGCGCCCGGCACACGAGGCAGGAAGAATCCTCGCGAATTGCCCGAGCATTGGTTGACGGCGGCAAGCTCGACACGGGGCAATCTGAGCAGGTCGCCGATGGACAGCGAGAGGGTTTGGTTGACGTGACCGCGCACGGACAGTCTGAAGGCGTCCGCATCCACCGAGGTCGGTATCACCGCCCAGTGCCAGCGCACATAGAACTGGTCGTTGGGGGTGAACACGCCGCGGTCGAACACCTCCATCGGGGTCTCGAGCAGCGGCGGTCGCGTGCGCTGCAGGATCATGCTCCCCTTTTGCGGAAAGTCATGCGTGATCGGCCAATCGCGCGGCTCCCCGGCGATCGGCAGCCGGATCGATTGATCGGCGCGGACCGATGAGCCGGCGAGCGTGAGGCCGGCAACCCCGATGGCTCGAAGCATGGCGCGGCGGGACAATGCCGGAATGCGTGCATCATCGAAATGTTGGGACATCGAAGGCTCCTCATGGAATGGATTTGTGCTGGTTCAGTCCCGCGGCTCATCCGAGGATCAAGTCCGCGAGCGGATCTTCGACGGGCTGGCGAGGTTGCGCCTGCCGGATGGTCGGAAGATGCCTGTCGATCTGGTGAAAGCCTCGTTCCGGGTGAACGGCATTTCTGTGATCCGCCACGTGCACCGGGCTGCCGGCAAGCGCGGACGGCGCACCAAGCGTGGACGCGGCTGCGACGAACAGGGCGATCGCGAGGAAAGCGCGACGTGAATGGGTCATTTTCGTTCTCCATCTCTGAATTTCCGGCACGCAGTGCTTGAAGTGCCTGCCTGTGACCAAAGAGGTAGACCTCGGCGCATCGGCAATCCAACGAGATGATCAGATCGTTCTGATCGCCGACACCGATCGAATTCCGCAGGCGCATGCGCGCGCGCCGGCGCACTCTTCGGCGAGACCTGGGTTCGATCGTTGCGGAATACAGGCTACGGGCGTGCGCAGCTCTGCCTACGGTGTAGCGCCGCCAGCGATGCTGGACATCAAGGCGGCTTCCGCTTTGCTGATATGCCGCTCCTTGTGACGGAGCGCGTAGAACGAGCGCTTGGCCAATTCGTCCTCGAGCCGGACCAGCCGTTTCGTCGCTATCGCCTTTTCGACCACGAGATCGGAGACGGCTGCAGCGCAGCCGCCCGCCTCGACCGCGGTTCGGATCGCCTCGTTCGAGGCCAGTTCGAGCTGCACCGTCAGGTCGGCGAGGCGGACCCCGCGCTTCTTCAGGGCGCGCTCGAATATGGCCCGCGTTCCGGAGCCCGGCTCGCGAAGGATCCACGGTGTCCTGGTCATCCAGTCGGCAGGCAGCTTCTTTTGGCTCGCAAGAGGGTGCCGCGCACCCACGACGGCGACCAACGCATCGCCATCGACCCGGCGGGCGGACAATGCGGCGTCGTCAATGTCGCCCTCGACGAAGCCGACATCCGCCATGCCGTCGCGTACGTCGGTTGCGACCTGCTCGCTGTTGGCGATCCTGACGTTGATTTCGATGCCGGGATGGACGGCCTGAAACGCCAGCAATCTCATCGGAAGCCAGTAGCTCCCAACCGTCTGGCTTGCCGCGATCACCAATCGGCCGGCCTTGAGGCCGGCAAAATCGCGCAGGACTTGCTCGGCGGCGTGCGCGCGCGCCAGCACCGCACGCGCTTCCCCGAGAAACGTCCGGCCCATATGCGTCAGAACGATTCCGCGCCCCACCCGATCGAACAGCTTGACCCCGTAGCGTCCTTCGAGCGCGGCGATTGCCGCGCTCGTGGCCGATTGTGTCAGATTCAATTCGTGGGCAGCCTGGGTGACGTGCTGCTTGTCAGCGACAGCGGCGAAGATACGGAGCTGTTCGAGCGTCATGGTCATCCAACGAGTTTGATGAGGATCAGGCTGAAGCCTGCGATGAAGAGAAATGCGAGCCCGCCCAGCATGGCCGGACGCAGCCCCTCCGCGTACAATTTCGAGACGTCGGTCTCAAGGCCCATGGCCGCGAGCGCCATCGTGAGCAGGAACGTCGAGAGCGTGATCGTCGCGCTCCTGAGGCCCGCCGGAATGCTCACGACGCTGTTGAGTGCGGCTATCGCGACAAAGCCGATCGCGAACCAGGGGACGGGAGGCCGTGCCGACTTGCCGCCGGCCGGCTGCGCCGAAGCCCTGGTGACGACGCTCAGGGTCAGCACGACCGGCGCGAGCAGCATGACGCGGGCAAGCTTGGCAACGGTTGCCATTTCACCCGCCCGCTGGCTGTTCTGAAACGAGGCGGCAGCCACCTGGGCGATCTCGTGAATGGATGCGCCGCTCCAGAGGCCGTACGCGTCGGCATCGAGATGCAGGAGGCGAGGCAGCATGGGATAGACGAACATCGCGATCGAGCCGAAGACCGTGACGCACGCGATCGCATATGCAACGTCCTCGTCGCGAGCTTCGGTGACGCTATTGGTCGCGACGACGGCTGACGCGCCGCAGATCGAGGTGCCCGCGGCGATCAGTCGAGCGAGCTTGCGTTCGACGCCCAGCGCACGCCCGGCTGCGAGCGTGAATCCGAACGTCGCAACGAGCGTGCCGGCGACGATGAGGATCCCCTTGGGGCCGACGCTGGCAAGCTGGGTCAGCGTGATCTGGAAGCCCAGGAGAACGATCGCGAGCCGAAGCAACCGGCGTATGCTGAAGCTGATTCCAGCGCGGGCGAGAGCTGGCGTGCCGGCGAGGTTGCGCACGGCCATTCCGATCGCGATCGCCAGGATCATGGGACTGAACGTCGCGACGGCAGGAATACTGCGCATCGTGTTGGCGACCACGGCAATGGTCGCGGCCAGCGCGACGCCGGGGACGATTGCAAGGACGGAGTTTCCGTATGACAGGATGTTGTCGCGCATGGCACGCTTGACTGGGTACGGGCGGGAATTTTGGACAATGGTCATTGGCGTATCTCTCGGTATCGACGCTGGCGCAGCGAGGATCGGAGAATCCATTAAATTGATCAAACAGATTGTTTGTGTACAATTAATCGATAAAATCGATTATTTTGGGCGGCAGGCGCCGGCCAGCCGATCGCGAAATGGGATGTCGCGCACGAGGCTGACATCGTGTGATCGAACTGGCCCACCTAGTCGCGAACGACGTCCGTGAAGCAGCTATCCCACCCGCGCCGCGCGCCGCAGGGCCTGCGGCGGCTGGCCGAAGGCGCGGATGAAGGCGCGCCGCATTCGCTCGGGATCGCGGAAGCCGGTCGTTTCCGCAACGAGTTCGATCGCCTCGCGCGAGGACTGCACGCGCTCGCGCGCGACTTCGAGCCGCAGGCGCTCGATCGCCTTGGATGGCGTCGTGCCGGTCTCGGCGGCAAAGGCACGGGCAAAATGCCGAGCGCTCATGCCGGCGCGATCGGCGAGATCTTCCACCGTCAGCGGCGCGTCGAGATTTTCACGTGCCCAAGACAGCAGTGCGCCGAACCGCCCGTTCGGCGTCTTCAGCTCCAGCAGCGAGGAGAATTGCGACTGGCCGCCGCTGCGGCGGTGATAGAGCACGAGCTGGCGTGCGGTCTGCTGTGCGATCTCCTCGCCGTGGTCCTCGGTGATCATCGCGAGCGCGAGATCGATGCCCGCGGAGATGCCTGCCGAGGTCCAGACATTGTCGTCCCTTGTGAAGATCTGGTCCGGCTCGAATTTCACCTTGGGAAAGCGCGCGACGAAATCGCGTGTCCGCCCCCAATGCGTGGTGGCGCGGCGGCCGTCGAGAAGTCCCGCTTCGGCGAGCACATAGGCGCCCGAGCAAACGCTCGCGACCCGAACGCCACGCTTTGCCAGCCGCTGCAAGAAGGCCCGCGTGACCTCGCAGCGCGCGGCATCGGCAACGCCCACGCCGCCGGCTACCACCAGCGTCGTGATCGCGTTCGCCGCCTTGAAGTCGCGCGCCATCATCTCGACCCCGGATGAGCTGCGCACGAGCCCCGGCTTGACTGCCAGTACGCGGATGGCCGGCGTCTTGCCGGTGCAGCGCGCTGCGATCTCGAACGCCGAGATCGGGCCTGCCGCATCGAGCAGCTGGAAATCCGGGAAGATCAGGATGCCGATCATGGGCCAACTCCTAACGATATGTCCGAAAGTGAGGGAATTAAGCCATTTCGGACGGGAGGGCACCATGACATCCTGCCGGCGTCAAGCTCGCAATTGGAGGATATTTCGATGTCGTCACCGCTCCAGATTGGTCTCTTGGTGTTTCCGCGCGTCACCCAGCTGGACTTCACCGGTCCCCTGCAGGTGTTCGCCATGGTTCCCGGCGTAAAACTGCACCTGATCTGGAAGCGGATCGAACCGGTGCCGAGCGATTCCGTGATGACGCTGACGCCGACCACGACGTTTGCGGACTGCCCTCAACTCGACGTGATCTGCGTGCCCGGCGGCGCCGGCACCAACGACCTGATCGACGACGAGGAGGTGCTCGACTTCCTGCGCAGACAGGCCGACGGCGCCAAATACGTCACCTCGGTCTGCACGGGCTCGCTGGCGCTCGGCGCCGCAGGCCTGTTGAAGGGCTACCGCGCCGCCACCCATTGGAGCGCGATGGACATGCTCGCCCAGTTCGGCGCGACGCCGACTAAGACGCGCGTCTGCATCGATCGCAACCGCATCACCGGCGGCGGCGTCACCGCCGGCATCGATTTCGCGCTGACGCTGGTATCGATCATGATCGATCGCACGACGGCGGAAGCGATCCAGCTCCAGATGGAATACAATCCGGCCCCGCCGTTCAATTCCGGCTCGCCGGACACCGCTTCCGCCGAGGTGAAGGCGTTGCTGAAGGAGCGCGGCGCACAGAACCAGGCGCGGCGGCTCGAAGCGGTCAAGCGCGCGGCTGAAAGGGTGATGTAGCGCAGGCCGATACTCTCGTGTCCCGGACGCGCCGCACCGCGTAGCGATGCGGCGCAGAGCCGGGACCCAGCAAGCCACACGGACCGCTGCAACATCGGCCCCGGCTCTGCAGCGCACCGCTGAACCGGACGACGCTTCGCATCGCCGGGGAAGCGCTGCGCTGCGTCCGGGGCACGAGACCTTCGCAAGCCCCCCAAAAGAAAAAGGCCGCCCGGTTTCCCGAGCGGCCCTTCCTGTCTTACGGCGGCTGCACATTCACATCGGGCGATTTCGGAGCTTCCAGACCGGGGGCCTATCTCCCGATCGAGTCCTGGTCGGCGGCCGCTGCATTTCGGGACAGTCGCGAGCTGTTGCCCGAACCGAACGCGATGGTCTCCCATCACCGTAAGATGGGATCATTGAGCCGCATCGCCCGCGTCAATGCAACGTCGGCGCGAGCGGCATCCCCGCTGTTCCCGTTGTCCACAGCAGTGCGGCGCGGATGCATATGCATCCGCTTCGAACGATGGCAGTTCGCGGGTGGGTGAAAAGGCTAGCCGGGCGTCCAGGGCTGGTAGTCGCCGGTCGCCTTCGGACGCCGGCCGCTGGCAAGCGTGGAGCCGGAGGGACGATACGCCTTCGCCGTGCCGGTGAGGTTCGGCTGGTGCGGCTTTTCCCACTCGCGCGGCTGGTAATTGGCCTCGGTCGGAGGCACGTCGACGACGTGATGAATCCAGCCATGCCAGGACGGCGGAATTCGGCTCGCCTCCGCGTAGCCGTTATAAATCACCCAGCGCCGCTCAAAACCGAGGGTGGGATCGATCGCCCCGCCGCGGGTGCGGTAGTAACGGTTGCCCTGCTCGTCCTGGCCGACCAGCTCCCCGTACCGCTTGGTCCAGAGCTGGGTGCCAAAAGTCTGGCCATTCCACCAGGTGAAGAACTTGAGGAAGAATTGTTTCATGCGGCAAGGGCCCTGCTTCGTCGGGTCCTGATGCCATCCGGGCAACGAAATGTCCAGTTCGGCAGGTGCGTGGGTCTCCTCCCCAATCCGGCTACCGAGCAGGCCCCTGCCGCAAAGCGGTCGCGATTCATTCATGCCCGGTACAGCGGCCGCGCGAGAGGCTCCGTTCGCGCGCAAACCGGCGTGATCCCAAGGAACCCCCGCGCTTTCATAGGGTTTGCTTTCCGGGAAAGGAGTTTAACTATGAGCAGTCTGAAAATCTTGAGTGCCGCCGCGGCGGTGGCGCTGGTTGTTCCCTTTGCCACACCGAGCTTTGCCCAGCGTCCCGGAGTGGGCGGGGGCGGCGGCGGCGCCCATGTCGGCGGTGGCGGCGGCGGTGGCGGCGGCGCTCACTTCGGTGGCGGCGGTGGCGGCGCGCGCATGGGTGGCGGTGGCGGCGGCGCTGCGTTTGGCGGCGGTGGCGGCAATTTCGGGGCCGGCGCCGCGGTACGTCCCAGCGGAGGCGGTTTCGGCGCCGGCCCTGCAATGCGTCCGAGCGCTGGCAGTTTCGCGGCCGGCACTCCGATGCGTCCGAGCGGCGACCGCTTCGTAGCCGGCGCGACGCCCCGTCAGTCCTTCTCGCCGTCCTTCGGCGGCACCCGCAGCGTCGCAACTGCGGGCAACTGGCACGGTGGAAGCAACTGGCGCGGCCGTCACTGGCATCATCATCGTCGCGGCGGCTTCTGGCCGGGCTTCGCGACCGGCGTCGCAGTTGGCGGCCTCGGCTCGTATGCCTATTATGGCGGCTACGGCGGCGGCTACGGCTATTACGATGATCCCTACTACTACGGCAGCTACTATGACGAACCGTCGGTCGCGGTGGTGCAGGATGGCGGCGGCGATTCCGCCTATTGCGCGCAGCGCTTCAAATCATACGACCCGGCTTCCGGCACCTATCTCGGGTACGACGGCCAGCGGCATCCCTGCCCGTAAGCAGACCGCCAAGGCCTGAGGCTGAAGGCGCCGCAGCGATGCGGCGCCTTTCTCGCGGCCGGCGTATCCTCACCCGCTTCGATTTCCGTCCTGCTCGCCCGTCCGAGGACACCGACGGCCGGAGGCAAGCGGACCTTTATGCACTGCGCCGTGCATATCCTTGGGGGACCAATCCAAAATTGACCGGACACACGATTCGCGGATATCACCAAAGGCAGTGGGGACTTCGATCACCTGGGAAGTGTCATGCCGCGTGTTCTCGTGGTTGATGACGATCCGATGGTCGGCGCGACCATCGAGGTCCTCCTGCAACGTCAGGGCTTCGACGTCACGCTGGCCGACGGCGGCGAAACGGGACTGGCTGCGCTGGAATCGCAGGCCTTCGACGTGATGCTGGTTGACATCTTCATGCCGCATATGCGCGGCTTCGAATCCATCCGCATCTTTCACGAGCGCGCGCCGACCACTCCGCTGATTGCGATGTCGGGCTACGCCTTCGCCTCATCCGCATCGCCCTCTCCCGATTTTCTCCGCATGGCGCTGGAGCTTGGCGCAACGCGCTGCCTGCGCAAGCCGTTCACGCCGGAAGCGCTGATGACCACGATCCGGGAATGCCTCGCCGGCGCAGGCGAGAGCGCACAGCCGAAGGACAAGAAAGAAGCCCCTTGATTCCAACGCAGCGCGTCATTTTCGGTGCTGGACTTGCCATCCTCCTGATCATCGCCGCGGCCTCGATCGCCCTCGACGTCAAGTCGCGGTCCGACGCGGCATGGGTCAACCATACCGCGCAGGTGCAGAAGAAGATCTCGGATCTGCGCGTGCTGCTGCGCCGCGCCGAGAGCGCTGCGCGCGGCTACGAGCTCTATCGCACCCCGGGCTTCAGCGATGACTTCCAGGCGGTGCACGCCAGGATCGCGCCGGCCCTCGCCGACCTCAAGCGCGACGTGCGCGACAGTCCCGATCAGGTCGCGCTGCTGGAGGACACCGAGCCGCTGGCGCTGCGCCGGATGGAGATCGCCGCCACGGCGATGCGCCTCCGTGCCGAGAACGACCAGGCCGGCATTGCCGCGCTCAACAGCAGGGCCGAGGGCCGCGGCCTCATGGACACGGTGATGGCCAATCTCGACCGCTTGAGCGCGGAGGAAGAGCGCCTGCTCGCCGAGCGATCCCGGGATTCGCGCCGCACCGGCATCGCGCTGCTCGGTATCGACGTCGCCGGCGCTGTGCTGATCCTGCTCCTGGTCGCACTGGTGATGCGCGAAAGCCGGCGAACCACGGGTGAGCTCCAGAGCTCGCTCGAGCAAACACAGGCCGCCAAGACGGCGCTCGAGGCGGCGGTGGCGGAGCGGACCGAGCACCTGGTCACCGCGCATGACGAGCTGCGCCTGTCGGTCAACGTGCTCCAGAGCACGTTTCGCAGCATGGCGGAGGCGGTGCTGGTCATCGACGACGAGGGCAATGTCCTTCTGTCCAATCCGGCCGCCGAGCGCATGCTGTTGCATCGCGCCGGCATGAACCTGAGCAACCTGCGCGCGCTGTCCGATGTATTTCACGGCGACGGCGTCACGCCGCTCGAGGCCGACGAGCTGCCATCGACGCGCGTGCTGCGCGGCGAGCAATTCGAAGAGCTGGAGATGATCGTCCGCCCGTACAGCGGCGATGCTCCCCGCCATCTCATGATCAGCGGCCGGCCGATGCGGGACGGGCAAGGCAATGTTTCGGGCGCGGTGCTGGTCTATCACGATGCCACGACCTCGCGCGAGACCGAGCGGCAGCTGCACCAGTCGCAGAAGCTGGATGCGATCGGCAAGCTCACCGGCGGCGTCGCGCACGACTTCAACAACATGCTGACCGTCATCTCCGGCAACACCGAGACGCTGGTGGAGAGCCTGAAGGACCAACCCGAGCTCCAGCGCACGGCACGGCTGATCGACGACGCCGCCGAGCGCTGCGCCGAGCTGATCCAGCATCTCTTGGCGTTTGCGCGCCGGCAGCCGCTCGAGCCGCGCAACGTCGAGATCAACGCCGCGATAGCGGACATCGCAAAGCTTCTGCGCCCCACCCTCGGCGAGCAGATCCAGATCGAGACCGTGCTGGAACAGGGGCCGATGACGACGCATATCGATCCGTCCAGGCTGACCAATGCGGTGCTCAACATGGCGATCAACGCCCGCGATGCCATGCCGAACGGCGGCAAGCTGCTGCTCGAGACCCACCGCGTGGTGCTGGACGAGGCCTATGCGCAGGCCAATGCCGACGTGACGCCCGGCCCCTATATCATGCTCGCGGTCAGCGATACCGGCACCGGCATGTCGGTGGAGATCCAGCAGAAGGCGTTCGAGCCGTTCTTCACCACCAAGGAGGTCGGCAAGGGATCCGGCCTCGGCCTCTCCATGGTCTACGGCTTCGTCAAGCAGTCCGGCGGACACATCAAGATTTTCAGCGAGGAAGGCCACGGCACCACGATCAAGCTCTATCTGCCGCCGGGCGAAGGCACGGCAGAGGTGGCAGCCGGCATCGCGCCGCAGGCCGAAGGCGGCGCCGAGACCATCTTCGTGGTCGAGGACGACCCGCTGGTGCGCAACTTCGTCACCACCCAGCTCCAGAGCCTCGGCTACAAGACGGTGGCCGCGCCCGACGGCAAAGCCGCGCTGGAATTGATCGGGGCCGGCCAGAAGTTCGATCTGCTGTTCACCGACGTCGTCATTCCCGGCGGCATGAGCGGCCGCGAGCTCGCCGAAGAAGTGGCCAGGCGCCGGCCGGGCGTGAGGGTGCTCTACACCTCCGGCTACACCGACAACGCGATCATCCATCAAGGCAAGCTCGACGACGGCGTCATGCTGCTGACCAAGCCCTACCGCCGCAACCAGCTCGCCGAGATGATCCGCAAGGCGCTGAACGGTGGAAGGATAGCGACGAGCTAGCGCGTGAACTGCCGAAGTCGCTCGGCAGTCACACGATCGATGAGTTCGAGGGCACTGGCTCAGGATGTGAGTTCCAATTGTCCTCTTGAGACGCCGTAGTTCGCCCGGACCCGCGCCAGAGGTGTTCCGACACGGCGCTATGCAGCGAGTGGGGCCGTTTCGATCCGGATCGGTCGGTCTCAAGCAAAAATCAAGCCCATCTCAAGGACAAATCGTCTCATCAGCCCAGTCTCTGAGCGTGCTCTCGGCGACAAATGTTGGAGTCGGTGTCGCGACATTCCGCTTGCGGAGCGCGATACCGAGCGCAGTCAGCAGATGCACAGCTACGATTTTGGTCTGCGGCCGAAATTGACGGCGCAGCTTCGACAGGTGCTCGCATGGAAAGACGAGAGTTCATCTTGTTGATTGGTGGAGGGCTGGTATGGCCTGCGATCGCACGGGCGCAGGGCGGAGCCAAGCTGCATCGTATCTTCTGGGTCTCGACCCAGGCCGAACCGGATCCCTTCCTGGACGGCTTTCGCGAGGGAATGCGCGCGCTGGGTTACGTTGAGGGCAGGACGGTAACCTTCGAGACGCACTATGCCCCCGAAAATCCGCAGGCCCTGCGGAAGATCGTCTCCGAGTTGCCGCGAGGAGATGTCGACCTTGTGGTCTCGAGCGGTCCGGCGACACGTGTCATGACTGCAATCACCGACGTCCCCGTGCTGTTTGCATTGAGCGGTGACCCCGTCGCTCTGGGCGTTGTGAAGAGCCTTGCGCACCCCGGCACCAATTTCACCGGCAGCACATTCCTGTCGCTCGAGCTGGCAGGAAAGCGCGTCGAGCTGCTCAAGGACCTTTATCCAAAGCTGCGAAAACTGGCGGTCCTCTCGAACACGGATCATCCGGGAGAGCCACTGGAATGGCGTGCGACTTTGGAGTCGTGCCGGAATCTCGGGATTGATGCAGCCTACGTCCCCTTCTGCGGCGCTCGCGAAATCGAGAATGCGTTGATGGCTGCTGCCAAGGTGGACGCGGATGCCCTCCTCGTGTTTCCCGATGCTGTGACGCTGGTGCATCGTGCGAGGATTGCGGAGCTTGCAATCGCGCACCGGCTGCCTTCGATGTTTGGCTGGTCTGAATATTGTGACGCTGGAGGTCTCTTGAGTTACGGGGCAAACCAGCGCACGACCTATTTCCGGCTTGCCACTTATGCCGATCGCATCCTGCGCGGTGAAAATCCGTCAGATCTTCCGGTGATGCGTCCCGAGAAGTTTGAACTGGCAGTAAATCTGAAAACAGCCAGGCTTCTGGGGATCGACCTGGATGTGTCGTCGATCCTGTTTCGCGCCAGCAAGGTGATCTCCTGAGACAGTCATGACGGACGGTGCTGCGCAGTCCTCTTCGTGTACGATGCCTCCGCGTCGTTCGCTGTTCTGCAAGTACTTCGCGACGTTGTTTGTCGCTGCGGTGGTGCCTCTGATACTCGGCGCGGCGATCGAGGCTTCTTTCGGTTACCGAGACCAGCGCCGCCAGATCAGCGCGGTGCTGCAGGCCGATGCTCGCGCGGCGTCCGACAGGATCGAGGCGTTCACCGATGGCATCCGAGATCAGCTGGGTTGGATGGTGCAGCTTCCCTGGTCTGCCGGAGACGATGCGCAACATAAGATCGATGCCTTGCGCCTCCTGCAGCAGGTGCCTGCAATCGTTTCGGTTTCGCTTCTGGATGAGACCGGTACCGAACGGGTCTTTGTTTCCAGGCTGCTTCTGAACAGGACCGGTCGCGGCATTGATATGTCTACGGATCCCGCTGTTCTGGGCGCACGCGGCAACAAAGTCTGGTACGGACCGGTTCAGTACCAGCGAGATTCAGAGCCCTATATGAGGGTCGCGGTTGCCGGGAGCCTGCCTGCCGCAGGGGTTGCGATCGCCGAGGTCAATCTGAAGCTGATCTGGGATGTCATCGCAGCCATTAGAATTGGCGAGACCGGCTACGCCATAGTTGTCGATGATTCCGGTCATCTGATCGCACATCCCGATATCAGTCGGGTCCTGCGCGGCCGCGCCAGTTCGAGCAGTTTTGGCCGGATCAAGCATCTCGTCAGCGCGGCGAGCGGAGCGGCCGTGATAACCGGGGAGCGAGGCAGCCCGGTAGTGGCGCTATCCGTTCAGGCTGCCGATTTGGGATGGACGGTGATCGCGATGCAGCCAACATCGGAAGCCTTTGCATCAATTCGCGCGGCCCTGTGGCGATCCTCAATCCTCATTGGCCTTGGTGTTCTTATCGCGCTGTCGCTCGCCTATTGGCGCGCGCACAGAATGTCCGGCCCGATCAAGCAACTGGAAGAGGGCGTGGAGCGGATCAGAGCCGGACAATTCGAGCATCGCATCAAGATCTTTAGCGGTGACGAGTTTCAGCAACTGGCGTTGCGCTTCAATGAAATGGCTTCTGAACTGGCGATCTCACAGCAGAAATCTGCGCGGATCGAACGGCTGAAGCAGTTCCTACCGTCACAGGTCGCGGAATTGGTCGAACATTCTCATGAATTGCTCGAAGCGCGGCGACGTGAAGTGGCTGTCATTTTTGGTGACCTACGCGGCTTCACGGCGTTCTCCACGCGCAACGAACCCCACGTCATCATGGCCGTCATGCGAGAGTACTACGCGGCCGTCGGCGCCGTGACGACTCGTCACGAGGCAACGCTCATCGGCTTTGATGGCGACGGAGTCATGCTCCTGGTCAATGCCCCGATCGCATGCGAACAGCCGGCAACTCAAGCGGTCCGACTCGCGATCGACCTGCAAATGACGGTGCAGTCCCTTGCCGGCAGATGGTGTGACGCAGGCCACGCGATCGGCTTTGGTGTGGGCGTTGCCATGGGACCGGCAACGGTGGGCACGGTTGGCTATAACGGTCGGCTGGACTACACGGCGATGGGAGCGGTGGTGAATTTGGCGTCGCGGCTCTGCAATCTCGCGAAGGATGCGCAGATCCTGGCTGATCCCACGATCGCTGGAAAGGTAAGGGATAGCGTTCCGTTGGCATCGCTCGGACAGCGGAACATCAGAGGCTACGACCAGGCTCTCGAAGTCTTTGCTGTCGCACCTGCTGACCTCTCGTTGAAACCGCCGGGCTCGGCACAACGCGGGCGAGAGAAAGAGCCTCAGGACCACTGATACCCCGGCGTCCGGACACCTAGCGCGGGATGGCTTTATCACGCTTCTACCGCGTCGCCAGCACCACGGCGGCCAGAGTGAAGACCAGCGCCGCGATCTGCCCTGCCCCGAGCGGCTCGCCCAGCGCGATCGCCGAGGCCACGACGCCGATCACCGGCACCGCCATGGTCCCGATCGCGGCGACGGAGGCCGGCAGGCGCGCCAGCGCTGCGAACCAGCTGACATAGGCGATGCAGAACTGCCCGACGACCGAATAGACCAGAAGCCACCAGCCGAGCGGCGTCACGTTGGACAAATGTGTGGTCTCGATCAGGAGGCCGACGATCGAGATCGGCAGGCAGCCGATCCCGATCTGCCAGGCCGCCGCCGAGAGCGGCGGCAGGTGAATCGGGTACTTCTTCGAGAGCACCGTGCCGAGGGCGAAGCCGAATGCGCCGGCGAGCACCATGATGATGCCCGGCAGCTTCGAAGCGCTGGCGGCAAAGCCGTTGCCACCCATGATCGAGGCGAGCCCCGCGAAGGCCAGCACCAGCCCGAGCGTACGCAGGACCGTCGGCCGCTCCCCCAGCACCGGCCAGGCGATGATGGAGGCCCAGACCGGCATGGTATAGGCGATCAGCGCCGCCTCGCTCGCCGGCAGCCAGAGCAGCGCCAGCCCCATCAGCACCATCCAGCCGGTGACGTTGAGCACGGCCGCGGTCAGCAGGCGCGGCCAGATCGCGCCCTCCACCCGCAGGCTTTGCCGGCGCATCACCGCGAGCAGCGCCAGCAGCACCGCCCCGAGCACGCCGGTCACCCCGCGCAGGGTCAGCGGCGGCAGCTCGGCCAGCAGGAATTTCGTCACCGGCCAGTTGAAGCCCCAGCCGATCGAGGTGATCGCAAGGAACATCAGGCCGGCCGGGGCGATGCGCGGCCGCGCATCCCGGCGAGTCGAATCATGCATGTGGGCAATCCGGCAAAAACTTGCGGTCAGCTTGGCCCGGATTCGCAGGCCGAACCACCGTCCCGGCGGGCATGCCTGCCCTCACCTTCCGTAGGGCTACGTGAGTCCCCCTGGCGCAATCCCGGTCCGGAAAAATATACCTGCCCTGTGAACAGCGGGATGAAGCCTCCGCAGCTCACCGGATACGAATTTTTTCGGTTGGGAATCTCTGAGGACTCACTGATACTTGGCTCCACAACAGGCGCGGCGAAGACCCCTGTTATCCCCCACAATCCACCATATTTAGTATTTGATTCAGGAACTCGCACTAGTTCTTGACGGGCGCAACGGAGAGTCCTAGCTTTCGGTCCGTTCGGCGCGAGTGAGTTTGCGTCCCGCCGGCACTCCCCCAAAGGGTCCGCAAGACTGCACTCCGCCAAGCCAGACGAAGGCAGCGGGATGAGGGCTTGTCTGCCCTCGACATGCGGACTCCCCGGGGGCGCCGGAACGGGCCGGCAACAGGCTCGGAAGGTAGACTTCGCGGTGGTGCCGAAGTGACACCTGCGTGAAGTGAGAGAAGTAGCGGCGTTGTGGGGCGTTGAACGCATGTCGCGCACATCCCCTTGGGGGCGGATGGGTGTGGACGTGCCGGCGGGATGATCGATGCACGCATCGACGTCGCGCCGGGAAAAAACAGGGCCGGATCCACCGGCTGAACTGCGGTGACCGAAGGCCGGACGGCCGGAAGGCGCCGCGAAACGAAATGTCGACCCGGCATGCCCTCAACGAGGGGCGGGACCGGTCAAAGATTAAGGACGGGGCAAGACCATGCGGATTGAGCGGCGCCACACCACTTCGGGACAGTCACCTTATGCGGGAATCGAATTCCGCCTGACCACGTCGGAGATTCGCAATCCCGACGGCTCGGTCGTGTTCAAGCTTGAGAATGTCGAGGTGCCGGCCGAGTGGTCGCAGGTCGCCTCCGACGTGCTCGCCCAGAAATATTTCCGCAAAGCGGGCGTTGCCGCGCGCCTGAAGAAGGTCGAGGAGGAATCCGTCCCCTCCTTCCTGTGGCGCTCCGTGCCCGACACCGATGCCCTCGCCGCTCTCCCCGAGAAGGAGCGCTATGTCAGCGAGCTCTCGGCCAAGCAGGTGTTCGACCGCCTCGCCGGCTGCTGGACCTATTGGGGCTGGAAGGGCAAGTATTTCTCGTCCGACGACGATGCCCAGGCCTTCTACGACGAGCTCCGCTACATGCTCGCCATGCAGATGGTCGCGCCGAACTCGCCGCAATGGTTCAACACCGGCCTGCACTGGGCCTATGGCATCGACGGCCCCGGCCAGGGCCATTATTACGTCGACCCCTTCACCGGCAAGCTGACCAAGTCCAAGTCCGCCTACGAGCATCCGCAGCCGCATGCCTGCTTCATCCAGGGTGTCGGTGACGACCTCGTCAACGAGGGCGGCATCATGGACCTCTGGGTCCGCGAGGCCCGCCTGTTCAAATACGGCTCCGGCACCGGCTCCAACTTCTCGCGCCTGCGCGGCGAAGGCGAAAAGCTCTCCGGCGGCGGCCGCTCGTCCGGCCTGATGAGCTTCCTCAAGATCGGCGACCGCGCCGCGGGCGCGATCAAGAGCGGCGGCACCACGCGCCGCGCCGCCAAGATGGTCGTGGTCGACGTCGATCACCCCGACATCGAGACCTATATCGACTGGAAGGTGAAGGAGGAGCAGAAGGTCGCCGCCCTCGTCACGGGATCCAAGATCAACCAGAAGCACCTGAAGGCGGTGCTGAAGGCCTGCGTGAACTGCGAAGGCTCGGGCGACGACTGCTTCGACCCGGAGAAGAACCCGGCGCTCCGCCGCGAGATCAAGCTCGCGCGCCGCAGCCTCGTGCCTGACAATTACATCAAGCGCGTCATCCAGTTTGCCAAGCAGGGCTACAAGGACATCCAGTTCGACACCTACGACACCGACTGGGATAGCGAGGCCTACCTCACGGTATCAGGCCAGAACTCCAACAACTCGGTCTCGCTGCGTGACGACTTCCTGCGCGCGGTCGAGACCGACGGCGACTGGAATCTCACCGCCCGCACCTCGAAGAAGGTGACGAAGACGCTGAAGGCGCGCGACCTCTGGGAAAAAATCGGCTACGCCGCCTGGGCCTCGGCCGACCCGGGCCTGCACTTCAACACCACGATGAACGACTGGCACACCTGCAAGGCGTCCGGCGACATCCGCGCCTCCAATCCGTGCTCGGAATACATGTTCCTTGACGACACGGCGTGCAACCTCGCCTCGGCGAACCTGCTGACGTTCTACAACACCGAGACCAAGCGCTTCGACGTCGAGGGCTATGAGCACCTGTGCCGGCTCTGGACCATCGTGCTGGAAATCTCCGTCATGATGGCGCAGTTCCCGTCCAAGGCGATCGCCGAGCTCTCCTACGAGTTCCGCACGCTCGGCCTCGGCTACGCCAATATCGGCGGCCTCCTGATGACCATGGGCCTGCCCTATGACTCTAAGGAAGGCCGCGCGCTCTGCGGCGCGCTGACCGCCGTGATGACCGGCATCACCTACAAGACCTCGGCGGAGATCGCCTCCGAGCTCGGTACCTTCCCCGGCTACAAGAAGAACGCCGCGCACATGCTGCGCGTGATCCGCAATCACCGGCGCGCCGCGCACGGCCAGTCCAACGGCTACGAGGCGCTCAGCGTGAATCCAGTGCCGATGGACCTCGTCTCCTGCCCGCAAGCTGACCTCGTCAGCCACGCGCAGGCGGCCTGGGATGCGGCGCTCGAGCTCGGCGAGAAGCACGGCTATCGCAACGCCCAGACCACGGTGATCGCGCCGACCGGCACGATCGGCCTCGTCATGGATTGCGACACCACCGGCATCGAGCCCGACTTCGCCCTGGTCAAGTTCAAGAAGCTCGCCGGCGGCGGCTACTTCAAGATCATCAACCGCGCCGTTCCTGCCGCGCTGCGCGCGCTCGGCTATCGCGAAGCTGAGATCGCCGAGATCGAGGCCTACGCCGTCGGCCATGGCTCGCTGTCGAACGCCCCCGGCATCAACGTCACCACGCTGAAGGCCAAGGGCTTCACCGATGAAGCCATCGCCAAGGTCGAGAAGGCCCTGCCGACCGCCTTCGACATCAAGTTCGCCTTCAACAAGTGGACCTTCGGCGAGGATTTTATTCGCGACCAGTTGGGCATTGGCGCTGAAGCCATTGCCGCGCCGGGCTTCGACCTGCTCCAGGCCGTCGGCTTCACCAAGCGCGAGATCGAGGCGGCCAACGTCCACATCTGCGGCGCGATGACGGTGGAAGGTGCCCCGCACCTCAAAGCCGAGCACTATCCGGTGTTCGACTGCGCCAATCCCTGCGGCAAGATCGGCAAGCGCTACCTCTCGGTCGAGAGCCACATCCGCATGATGGCAGCGGCGCAGCCCTTCATCTCGGGCGCGATCTCCAAGACCATCAACATGCCGAACGACGCCACGGTGGAGGACTGCAAGTCCGCCTACATGCTGTCGTGGAAGCTCGCGCTGAAGGCCAACGCGCTCTATCGCGACGGCTCCAAGCTCTCCCAGCCGCTCAACTCGCAGCTCATCAGCGATGACGAGGACGAGGACGATGCGGTCGAGCAGCTCTACGAAAAGCCGATGGCGGCACGCGCGGCCCAGGTCTCGGAGAAGATCGTCGAGAAGCTGGTCGAGCGCATCATCGTGATGCGCGAGCGCGAGAAGATGCCGGACCGCCGTAAGGGCTACACCCAGAAGGCGGTCGTCGGCGGGCACAAGGTCTACCTGCGCACCGGCGAATATGACGACGGCCGTCTCGGCGAGATCTTCATCGACATGCACAAGGAAGGCGCGGCGCTCCGCTCCTTCATCAACAACTTCGCCATCGCGGTGTCGCTCGGCCTGCAATACGGCGTGCCGCTCGACGAATATGTCGACGCCTTCACCTTCACCCGCTTCGAGCCGGCGGGCCCCGTGCAGGGCAACGACAGCATCAAGTACGCGACCTCGATCCTCGACTACGTCTTCCGCGAACTCGCGGTGAGCTACCTCTCCCGCTTCGACCTCGCCCACGTCGATCCCAACGAGACGGGCTTCGACGCGCTGGGCAAGGGCGTCGAGGAAGGCAAGGAGCCGGACGAGGACGGCGGCCACCACGCGACCAAGCTGGTCTCGCGCGGCCTCACCCGCTCCCGCACCGACAATTTGTTCGTGATGCGCGGCGGCTCGACCGCGGTCAGCCAAGGCAACGACAGCGCTCCCTCAGGCGGCAGCAAGGTCACGGCGATGGCCTCGCATGGCGCGAGCGCCCGCCTCAGTGACGCCCTCGAAGGCGCCGTCGCCCTGAAGCAGGAAGCGAACCACGATCTGTCGCCGACGGAGAAGCTCGAGCAACTCCAATGGAGCAAGGCCGGCACCGCGCAAACGCTCGTCCCCACCAAGGCCGAGCGCCGCGCCGAAGCCAAGGCCAAGGGCTACGAGGGCGAGATGTGCTCGGAGTGCGGCAACTTCACGCTGGTGAGGAATGGGACCTGCATGAAGTGCGATACGTGCGGCAGCACGACGGGGTGTAGCTGATACCAACAGCGCAAGCCGCCTGGAGGCATCGATGCCGGTTGCATTACGCCAGGGCGGCTTGCGCTACTACTTCTTCTCGAACGAGGGGCAGCCGCCCGAGCCGGCGCATATTCACGTCAAGGGCGGCGGCCGGGATGCCAAGATCTGGCTCGAACCGGCCGTATCGATCGCCGATAGTTATGGCTTCAATCCGCGGGAACTTTCGAATATCCTGGCGTCGTCGAGGACAACCGCGATCTTCTCCTGAAGGCTTGGCATGACCATTTCGGCAACTAGCGTTCGCTTTGACGAACACACGATGTGGGTCGAACTGTCGGACGGCCGGACGCTCGGAATTCCGTTGGCGTGGTTTCCACGCCTGCTGCACGCAACGCCTGACGAGCGCGACCGAGTCGAGCTGAGCCGCGTCGGGCTGCATTGGGAAGCGCTCGACGAGGATATCTCCATCGCTGGCCTGCTTGCGGGACGTGGGGATGTTACGCGATCGACGGAGCACGCGGCGTAGGCCGAGCGCCGCGCCGAACGGGAAACGGTGACAGTGCACTAAATTCGTTCGCTATCGCCGAATTTGGGCTACTTCGGCCGACTTTCGCGTGCGCCCCCGATTAAGTGCACACCGCATTCCTCCGAATTGCCCTTGCGGTCGAGCCCTTCCCTCCTAAACTCCACCCAACCGGCATGGGTTCCGACGGGCCCGGTAGAAGCGGAGTCAGATTATGCCCAAACCGGAAAGCTTCCCGATCGAGAAGATCTTCGTTCCCACGAAGCAGAAGAAGGCCATCAAGCCCGAGACCGTCGCGGAGATCGCGGAAAGTATTCTGGAGATCGGACAACAGGCCCCCATTTCCGTTCGGCCCGACGGAGACCGCCTCGTTCTGGTCGAGGGACTGCATCGGCTCGAAGCCTGCAAGGCGCTCGGCGAGACGACCATTCTCGGTGTCCTGGTCCCGGCCGAGCTCGCTCAACACAGGCCGCAGCTCGCCGACCGACCCGAAGTCGAGGCAGAGCGCATCAAGATGGCGCGATTGAAACAGTTGCGCCTGGAGAAGGAAGCCGCGGAGGCATCGTCGGCTGCCGCGCAGCGCGTCATCGCAACGCAAGCGCCGCGCACCGGTCCGACGAACGGCCTCCGCGACGCTCCGAAGGTATCAGCGGGTCGGATTGCGAAATCGAAGCCCAAATCATTGTCGGACTGGATCACCCAGCAAAAGGGCAGCGGCGGCCGCTATTGATTGTCGGCGCCAGAATTTCGATGCCGGTGCGCCACGGCAATCCCGCAGCGATCAGGATCGGCGACTTCTTGCCGGATGCATCAAACATGCAGCGGCAAAATCTCACCACATGGCCGCCACGCAAGCGACAGCCCACAATCGCGATTTCAGCGCAAACGCGACGGAGGCTCGCGGCTTCATCGATATTCGGGAGCCATTTGCAATGTTGAGTGCGGTGGACAACAAGCCGACGGGAAAATCCGGCCGGCGCGGCGGTAAGAAGAAGTCGGGACAACGGACCGGGGCCGGCGAGCAACGCGCAAGTGCAGCGCATCTATTGTCGGATGCCTCGGCGGAGAACAGGCAAGATTCCGAGCAAAAGCCGGGCCGAGAGATCAGTGGGGAGATACCTTCGGCTGCAGCCTTGCCGGACGAGTCGCCCGGGATGGAGATCGCTGCAAGCCCGCCCGTCGCGCCGGTCGAACCCTTCCAGGCCAGCACGCAGGCAATTGCCGACGCCTATAGCGACTACATCAGGACGTCGCTCGAGCAAGCCTGGAGCTTTCTGGGAAAGCTCGCGGCGGCGCGTTCACCCGTCGAGGCGTTTGAGCTTCAGATGGCGTACGCGAAGCAGGCGAGCGATTCGTTTGTCGCCGAATCCCAGAAGATCACCGAGTTGCATGAACAATTGACCAGACAAAGGGTCATGCATTTTGAGGGGTTCGTGGCCAGGCTCACCCAGACGACGCTCGAAATCCGCGCGATGCGTCACTGACGGCAGTTCCGCGCGCCGGGATGAACGAGGTGGGTTACGCCACGCGAACTGCGCTTTGCGCCGTCGCGGAGCTAACCCACCTTACGCGCTTGAGGACCGCCTGGAGTTCAGTACCCTGACTTCGAGCCGGTGGTCGGCCTCGTGCTCGCGCCGGTGGTCTGTCCTGTGGTTTGTCCTGGAGCGTAGCTCGAGGCACCGGGGCCGGTGCTCTTCGAGGACTTGGCGTGCTTCTTCTTATGCCCAGGAGCATAGCTGGAAGCGCCCGGCTCGCCCTTTTTGGAACCTATTTGCTGCATCTCATGACCTGGCGTCTTGCTCGATACACCCTGAGCAAACACGGCTGGGGCTGTAGCCATGACAACGGCAGCCGAAAGCGCAATGATCATTGCTTTCATGACGTCTTCCTCCCAAGAGCCCCGCAATGCAACGAATGGACCCAACGCCCCGTTCCTCTCGAACGAATTTTCATGAATGTGGGATCTCCCACCAGCGAGAGCCGGCAGGAATGAGCCAACGGTCGGCCCCCAGGATGTGAGGCATAGAGCGGCTTATCCACCGTAGCTCGGCGAGCGAGCGCGGAAGTGATACCCATCGACTGCTGCGCCGAAAGTGAAGGGTCTTGCAAGGCCCCAACCCATCCCGCGGCGCTTGAGTAGCGGAACTTATTCGTCCGCTGTTGCTTTGAAATGTACTGCCTCCGTTACGGGTGGGCAGTGACAAGTTGAGAGGCGAAAATGTTCCTGACGGGACTTGGCGCGCTGCTCATCTTTGGTGGACTCCTGTACATGCTGCGCGCCACGATTTGGCGGGGGCCCCTTAGCGGTCGGGATTCCTCTCGACCGGTTCGCGGCACGCTGGAGCCGCCTCGCCGCGGCCTGGGATTTCTTGGGATCGCATCGAACTGGCCGGGAATCGTTCTGATGGCCGCCGGTGCCGTGCTGATGGCGTCGGGCGCGAACTTTTAGCCCGTAGGGCGAGTTACGCTGTGCCGCAAGCAACACCGATCACGACTGTTCGATCAGGATCGGTGAACCGATGATTACGGTAACAGCTCGTAGGATGGGCAGAGCCCTTGCGAAACCGATCATTCCTCGACGACTATTGATGGGTTCTCGCTTTCGCTCTAACCATCCTACGAGCCACTGCCGTTCCGACGAAGACACCCTTTGCGCCGTCATTCCGGGGCGCGCCCGCTTGGGCGCGAGCCCGAAAATCCATCGGGCGGCACGACGAGTGGCGCAATGGATTCCGGGCTCGCGCTTCGCGCGCCCCGGAATGACGGTGGGTTCTGCTGCGCTCCACTTCTTCGTGGTTGCCACCGCATGACGGCCGCAATCCCAGCGATCGCGGCCATCTCTCCCTCACCGATCAACCCAATGCTCTCACGCCGCCTTCGCCTGCTCCGGCGAGGCCGTTTCCATCGCCCGCATGTAGAGGTCGAGCAGGCTTTCGCGCTCGTCGCGCTCGTTCTTGTCTTCCTTGCGCAGCTTGATGATCTCCTTGAGGATCTTCACGTCGAAGCCCTCGCCCTTCGCTTCCGCGAAGACTTCCTTCTTCTGCTCGCTCAACTCCTGCATTTCGCTGTCGAGGTTCTCGATCCGCTCGACGAAGGAACGGATCTTGCCGCCGGGAATGGTGATGTCGGACATGGTGCCTCTTTGCTGACTGAGGTCGTGAAAATGACCGCAAAGAAATGACCAATGTGTTAACCCTCGTCGTCTTCACGGGACGCGCAAACTTGCCGTGGCGATCTCGACGAACGCCGCCGCGGTTCCATGCACGCCACCAAACTCTCTCCCGAATTCCTACAAATCTCTGCCATCTACCAAAGGTAGATTTCTCCCCTGAAGCGTGGTCAACAACGCGACTTGCAAGAAACTCTGCAGGCGTCAGGCCCGCTTCCGACAATGAAATGGGAGCTACGCCATGCAGCATCTGCCGAACGACACCATCGACGTCACCCTCGACCAGTTTGGTCAGATCGAGACCGTCTACGGAGACCCCGGCTTTCCCGCAGCCAGGGACGTCTGGGGCGGCAACGATACCGTGACGGCCACCGTCACTGAGCTCAATACGCGCCTGACGATCTTCGGCGATGACCACACGATGCTGCTTGGTCACTCGAAAGGCGGCAATGACACGCTCATCGCCGACATCGGCGGCGGCTGGAACACCGGCCTCGTGGTCGGCGACACCCAATCGATGATCGACGACGCCAGGGGCGGCAACGACACCATCGTCGCGGATGCCCATGGCACGGTCTACACCACTGTCTCGGCCTTCGGCGATGTCGCGGGCGACATGTCGGGCAATGCGCAGGGCGGCAATGACGACATCACCGGCTCGATCGGGTGGCGCGGTGGCGCCAACCTGTTCGCGGGCGATGCCGGCGGCTCCATGATCGATACCTCGCACGGCGGCAACGATACGCTCGATGTCAGCGTGCTCACCATCGACGGCGCGGCGACGGTCAGTGGCGATGCCATCGGCGACCTGCGCGGCCTTGCGCAAGGCGGCAACGACAGTTTGACCGTCACGCTGAACGGCGACAGCCCCATATCCGGCGCATCCCTATCGGGGGATTCGTCGACGTCCCTGATGGATTTTGCCCAGGGCGGCGACGATGTCCTCACCGTCCAGATCGACGGCCAGTACGCGGATGCCGCCTCGTCGCTGTTCGGCGACGCGCCGATCATGGCGGGTCATTCCCAGGGCGGCAACGATATCCTGAACGGCGGCGCCGGCCGGGACTTCATGTATGGCGATGCGCGGACCTATGAACCCGCATCGCCCGGCTCGATCACCGGCGGCATCGACACGCTGAACGGCGGAGCCGGCGACGACCAGTTGTGGGGCGGAGGGAACAGCGACCTATTCGTCTTCAACACCGGTTCCGGCAACGACACGATCAACGACTTCGATCAGGGCAACAAGGCCGTCGGCAGCACCGCGGTGGAGCACGATCTGATCGACGTACACGACTATGGATTTGCCGACTGGGCGGCACTGTCGAGCCTGATCAGCGACAACACCGCCGGCGATGCCGTGATCCACCTGTCGGCCAATGATGCGATCACGCTGGACGGCGTCAAGGCGGCGAACCTGCATCCGACCGACTTCATCATCTGAGGAACTGAATCGAAAAGCCGCGATGTCGCTCCGTGGCGCATGGGGCGACATCGGAGATTGCAACGAAATGGGAGTTACGCCATGCAATATCTGCCAAACGACACCATCGACGTCCTGCTCGACCAGTTTGGTCAAATCGAAACCCTCTACGGCGATCCGAATTTCCCGACCGCCACGGATGCCTGGGGCGGCAACGACACCGTGACGGTCACCGTCACCCAGCCTGAAGTGGACGTCACGATCTTCGGCGAGGACGACTCGACGCTGCATGGCCACTCCCACGGCGGCAACGACACCCTGACCGTGACTGGCAGCTACGGCTGGAATGCCTTCCTCGTGGTCGGCGACGCCGGGGCGATGACCGACGACGCCAGGGGCGGCAACGACACGATCAGTGTCGGGGCCGACTCGCTTTACACCGACGTGCATGTTTTCGGGGATGTCGCCGGCGACATGTCCGGCAATTCGCACGGCGGCAGCGACACCATCACGAGCGCGGTGGGCTGGCGAAGCTACGACCACGTGTACGCCGGCGATGCCGGTGGTTCCATGACCGGCACGGCGCAGGGCGGCAATGACACGCTCGCAATCGATGTGGACACCCTACAGGGCTTTGCGACAGCCAGCGGCGATGCCATCGGCTCCATCGGCGGCGATGCGCATGGCGGCAATGACAACATCACCTTCACCTTAGGCACCGAGGTCGTCATGACCGGCGGATTTGGCTACGGAGATTCGGTGACCTCGCTGACCGACAATGCCCGAGGGGGAGATGACATTCTCACGCTCGAGTTCGATGGCATCGACACCATCCAGTTTGCGCACCCGGAGCTCTACGGCGATGCGCGGACCATGTCCGGCAATGCCCAGGGCGGTAACGATATCCTCACCGGCGGGGCAACTTACGATCACCTCTATGGCGATGCCGCGAGCTATGCCCCAGCCACGCCGGGCTCGATCACCGGCGGCAGGGATATCCTCAACGGCGGCGCCGGCGATGACCAGCTTTCTGGCGGCGGCAACAGCGACACCTTCGTCTTCAACACCGGCTCCGGCAACGATCTCATCACCGACTTCGATCAGGGCAACAAGGCGGTCGGCTGCACCGTGACCGAGCACGACCTGATCAACGTGCAGGATTACGGGTTTGCGGACTGGGCGGCGTTGTCGAAACTGATCAGCGACAACACCGCTGGCGATGCCGTGATTCATCTCTCGGCGAACGACACCATCACGCTCGACGGCGTCCAGGCGGCGAGCTTGCACGCGACCGACTTCCTGATCTGAGCGAGTTGGTCCAAGTAACCGTCTCGCTCCGCCTGCAGCGGGGCGGGACGCGGGCTACACCTTCGCCGCCCCGCAAATCCCCTCAACCCGGGACGTTCGCATAAGGGAAGCGGATTGCCTGCGGAAGCCGCTCTCAAATGCGGGATCTGCGGCCCGCTTCACGTGGTAGACAGCGCCAACCAGGTCCACAGTCTCCGCGATTGCGCGCTCACAGCCCATGCCAACCAAAAGCAAGAGCCTCCTCTCCCGCCTTCGCAGCGTCCGGCGGAGCGCTCGGTGGGTTCGAAGGAGGTTCGCGCGCGCACCGCGGACGGTCAGGATCGGAGGCAGCGTGGCGGTGATACTTGTGACCCTCGCGCTTCTGAACATCGCCTATCAGTTGATCCGCAAGCCGACCGAGCTGTTCGTCCTCATCGGCAACGCCCTCGACAAGGAGCCGGCGGAGACCTGGGCGAGCTACGGTCCGCTGTTCCGGAACGCCTCCACCGCAACGATCACGCCGGAATTGCTGGCCGCGCTGGCGCAGGTCGAGAGTTCAGGCAATCCGGTGGCGCGCACCTATTGGCGCTGGCGATGGAGCTTCAATCCACTTGCGATCTACCGGCCCGCCTCCAGCGCCGTCGGCCTGTTCCAGATGACCGACCCGGCCTTCGCGGAGGCCGCGCGGTTCTGCGTTCGCGGCAACGCGGTTACGCAGACCGGCTGCGGCTTCACCAGCTTCTACATCCGCGCGGTCCCGAGCCACGCCATCGAGCTGGCCTCGGTGTATCTCGACCGCCAAATGGCGCTGGTTCTCTCCCTCGCGGGCGATATCAAGGCAAACGCGACGCAGAAGCAGGATCTGGCCGCCTTCATCCATCTCTGCGGTGCAGGCCCCGCCACGGCCTATGCGCGCCGCAAGTTTCAAATGCTCGCCGGCGAGCGCTGCGGCGATCACCTCGTCGCGGCCTATCTCGCTAGGGTCAACGCGATGAAGCGGCAGTTTCTGCGGCTTGCGGCGGAGGACAGCGGTTAGCCGTAGCCCGGATGAGCGAAGCGACATCCGGGGACTTCCGTTGCCGAATCACCCCCGGATATCGCTTCGCTCATCCGGGCTACGAGACCACGCGCGTGGCCCGGCTCTACCACCAATACGGCCAGCGCCATCCCTCGTAGCGAACATAGGACGGCACCAGCGGCGGACCGTAGGGATCGACCTTGTCGTCCTCGGGACGATAGCGATAGCGCGGAACGATGTTGTAGTCCCACGGCGTCGGCCGCAGCACCGGCGCCGTGACGATCAGCCGCTCCTGCGGTGCGCGAACCACTTGCTTCCGCGGCTTTGCGTCGGCAGCCGATGTTGCGAGGCTCAGCACCAGGGCCGTTCCGAGCGCATAGGCGACGGTCATCTTTGTCATGCGTTGGTCTCCTTCTCAGCGAGAGTGCAAAAGGATGCCGGGCAAGGCAAGCAAATTTCGCGCGAGTTTTTCTGCGGCCATCCTTCGAGACGCCCGCTTTTGAACGGCATTTCAGCGCGCGCAATGCGAACGGACCGAGACCGGGCGACGGACCGTGACGCCCTACGCCGCATCCACCTCCTCCGGCGCCGGGCCCGCCACGAGCCCGTCGAGGCCGACCATCAAGAGATCGGCGATGTGCATCAGCTGGTACAGTGGAATGTCTACCTCGCCCTGCTCGGCCTGCACCACGAACGCCGGCGTCACGCTGAGGCGCTCGGCGAGCTGGGCTTGCGTGTAGCCGCGCTTTTCGCGCGCCGCCTTGACGCGCGCGCCGATGCCGAGGCGGTGCCGGGCCTGTTCCCCCGCGGTCATCATGGCGGCCTGCTCGTCCACGCTGGCATAGCCGTCCGCAAACGCGCTGCCGATCAGCCGCTCCTTGCGCCAGGCAACGCGGCAGGCCTTGCGGAGGCCGCTCGCGAAAACCAGCGTGAACGCTTCGGCGACCCATAGCGAGGAGTTGAGTTGCAGTCGCGCGCCGGTGCCGGAGACGTCGCGAATCGTACAGGGCACGCTGACGGTGCTGCCGGTGCCGTTGTCGAATTCGACGATGCCGGTGCGCAAGGTGTGATGCCTGACTGCGGCGCGATGATCGCTCATGACAGATCCCGTGATCGTGCGGCGGCGTCGCACGGCGTGTCCGACGCATCCGCAATCACAGCGAGGATACCGCAGAACTTTGGCGCAACTCCTAAACGTCCGGCGGTTCGGCCGGGACTGGATGGCGTGGTAAAGGAATCCCTCCCGGCCTGCGCAAGCTACTCCCGCGCCCGGCGCAGCGCCTGCTCCAGCTTCATCCGCTGCTTGTCCCAGCGGTCCTGCTCGGCCTCGGCGCGTTCGTCGAGCACGGTCCGCTCGGCTTCGATCTCCTCCGCCCGCGCCTCGTGCTCCCGCCTCGCTTTGTCAAACGCCGCCTGCGCTGTCGCGACAGCCTTCTCCCGGCGCGCGCGTTCCCTGGCGCGGGCGGCCTCCTCTTTCCTTCGCTCGGCTTCGCGCCGCCGTTCCTCCTTCTCGAATGCCGCCGCAGCCTTGCGCGCCGCCTGATCGTCGATCTTGCGGGACGGTTTCCTTGCGGTCCTGGCCGTGCGCTTCCTGGATTTGCTCTTGGGCGACCTCTTGGGCTTGCGTTCGGACTTGCCCTCGCCGAGATCGGTCGGCAGCTCCGCACTCTCGGTGAACGGGCCGTCCGAGCCGACCGGACGTCTGAGCACGACACCCGGCTTCGCCATGGTCGCCGCGACGATGTCGGGGTCGTCGGTCTCCTTCGCCGCGCCCTGATGGAACAGGTTGGAGCTGGCGCCCCAGGCCTGCAGCGCTGCCTTCATCGAGGGCGCGGCGATCGCCTGATCGTAGAACCCGAGCGAGGTCTGGTAGGTCTTCAGCTTCCTCGTCGATTTGCTTTTCGCCTGCTTTGGCATGCCGCCCCGATTCTGGCTTCGCTGTCCCGCTGGCGATCGTAGCCCGGTCGCGAACTACGAACTCCCCAACAACGCGTCATACCCTCTCGCGCTGAACGCCAGCAGACAGAACCCGTGCCCGAACGGATCGGCCAGCATCGCGATCCGGCCATAGGGCGCATCGCGCGCGGGCGCCTCGAGGATCGCACCCGCACTGAGCGCACGCGCGACGGCGGCGTCGACGTCGTCAACGACGACGTCGATATGCATGGGCGTCCAATGCCGCTCGTAGCGGCGGCGGTCGCCGCCGGCGCCGATCGTGCCGGCCTGCTTGGTCAGGAGATACACCGGCGCCGGCCAGCCGTTGAGCTCGACGAAGTCGGCGCCGAAGCGGCGGCCGACCGTCAGGCCGAAGGCCTCGGTGTAGAAGGTCGTGGCTTTGGCGACGTCGGGGACGTCGATGTTGAGAAGGAAGGACATGGCGGGCTCGTCGCGCGTTACGGGCGGAGGCTACGCATCGAGCGCCTGGACGTCGAGGGGACTCCACCGTGACATCATGCACCTGTTTTGCCCGACGGCGCAAACGAAATTCGGTATCGCCGAAGTCAGATCAAATCCCCAGCGATTCCATGGCCATGCCTACTGTGCATGGGGTTGTTTTCGCAAAGATGTGCTTTGGCCGGTCCCTCATTCGCTCTTGAGGCTGAGGATATAGGCCGAGAGCGCATCCGCCTGCTCCGGCGAGATCACCAGGTTCGGCATGTTCCGATGGCTGGTCCGCCAGAACACCTTGAGCGACAGCGCGGTGGTGCCTTGCCGGTCTGCGATGGCCTGGAAGCTCGGCGCCTCGTCGAAGAAATCGGTCATGTGCCGCTCGACCGCGTGACACGACTGGCACCACGCCTGCGCCAGGCGCTGTCCTTCGGCGATCGTGCGCGAGCCGGCCCTTGGGGCCCCCGCGGCGGTGTGAACGACGCTGAAGAGAAACAGCAGCGACAAGGCGATCAGGATGACGATGCCGATGGAGATTCGAACAGTGTGCGACATCGCCAAACCTCACCGCGATTGAATCATCGATCGAGCCTAGATTTGCAGGGAAAGGCCGGGTTGATCTGCGTCAAGGCAGGAGCGGATGACCGCTCGTCTTCGCAAACCACCGCGCGCGTCATCAGCACGTCACGAGATCGGTGTGGCCAAATCCCTTGGAATAATCGAGCAGCGAGATCACCGTCGGCGTGAGGCGGATCAGCCGCACCTCGGAAGGCTTCGGCACCGTCAGGCCCAGGGCCTTCTGCTCGGGATAGCGCGCCATCAGCAGCGCGATCGCCTTCTCGGCTTCGGCCAGATCGGTCACGGCCACCGCCCGCGCCGCCATGGACAGGCCGGTGATCTCCATCACTTCTGCCGGGTCGTCGTCGATCGCCAGCGAGACGCGGTCGTCCCGGGACAGGTTCTGCGCCTTCTGGCTGTCGATGCCGCAGAGGAAGTAGATGGTGAAGCCTACGTTGGCGTAGCCGACGGTCGTCACCTGCGGCCAGCCATCCGGGCGAACGGTTGCGATCCGCATCGTGCGGTGCTGGTCCAGCAAGGCCTGGATTTTTGCTCTGAGCGTGTCGTCCATCGCTTCGCCTCCGGTGGTCATTCGGCGAGAGGATACGACCCTCACGCGTAATGCCGTTGACGCAGCTCAATCCCGCGCGGGCGACGTCGGTCGATTGATCATGCCGCTCGCCAGGATCACGGCGACCGCATAGGCTCGGCGCTCATCCGACGATTCAGGAGACATCACCATGAACGGCAACCGCTATTACGGCGTCCGCGTCGAGGGCGCGAAATACGGCGTGGGATTCGGCTCGGCGCTCGCCATCGCGATCTCCTACACCAACAACCATTCGATCCTGTGGGCGATCATCCACGGCATCCTGGGCTGGCTCTACGTGATCTTCGTCGCGCTGTTTCGGTGATATCGCACCGGCCGGCGAGCCCCGGTCCGCGCGGCTTGCAGCTTTTCCTTGCTTTCCCGGTTCCCGCCTCTACGGTCGCGCCGCGAACGAACCGTTGAGACGAGACAGACATGACCGACACGATGAAATGCCCGGCCTGCAGCTCCGAGCACGCCTATCAGGACCGCGATCTCTGGGTCTGCCCGGAATGCGGCCATGAATGGAGCGGCACGGCGGACGCGGCCGCGGACACGGCGCAGGATGCCGGCGTGCGCGATGCCAACGGCAACGTGCTCGCCGACGGCGACAGCGTCATCGTGATCAAGGATCTCAAGATCAAGGGCTCGTCCTCGGTCGTCAAGGGCGGCACCAAGGTGCGCAACATCCGCCTGCAGGACGCCAGCGACGGCCACAACATCGCCTGCAAGATCGACGGCATCGGCGCGATGAATCTGAAATCCGAGTTCGTGCGGAAGGCTTGAGATCCGCTAGCTTTGCCGTTGTGCCAGGTAGAACCCGCACAGCACCGTCACGAGGCCTGCCGTCTGCAACATCGTCGGCGGCTCGCCGAGCAGCAGCCAGCCGGTGAGCAGCGTCAGCGCCGGCACGCAGGCCGGAAACACCGCGGCGCGGGCAACGCCGAGGCGCTGGACCGAGACGGCGTAGAGATAGAGCGCGGCGGGGCCGGCGAGCACGCCCTGCACAAGCGCCTGGATCGCGTTCTCGGTCACGCCGATTGCCGCAATATGGGCGAGGCCGATCGTGGCGACGTAGACCGGCACCAGCAGCAGCGACAGCACGTTGATGACGAGCGCAGCCGGCACGGCCGAGACGCGCCAGCGGCGCAGCATCGCGCCGAAGCCGGCGAACATGAACCCGGCGAGGACGAAGATCAGATCACCCTGAATGCCGTCGGCCCCGATATGGCCGATCGATTCCGCGCCGATCACGCCGAGGCCCCCGACGATGACGAGCGCGCCGGCAAGCCGCGAGGCGGAGATCCGCTCCTTCAGCACGACCGCCGCGAGCAGCAGCCCGCCGAGCGTCGCGCAAGAGGGCTGGATCACGCTGCCATGGCCGAGCGGCACGAACAGGAAGCCGCTGTAGGAGATCAGCGACATCACGGGGCCGCCGAGCACCATCAGCACGAGGCCCCTGCTCCAGCCGATGCCGCAGAGATCGGAGATTCCGGCGCGCAACACCAGCGGCAGGAACGCGACCCCCGACCAGACATAGCGATGCACCAGGAGATCGACCGGCGTGAAGCCGACCTTGAGGCCGTGCCGCGTGGCGGCAAAGCCGAGCGCCCAGAACAGCGCCGCGGCAAGGCCGCAGACCACGCCGAGCAGAGCCGGCGCTGCGTCGTTCTTTTGAGTGAGAGCGTCAGCGCCGCTCGTCCGCTGATCCATGGATCAAGCGATATGTCGGCGCGCTACGCCGCTCAACCCACGCGGCTGCAAGGCTGGCACGCAGACATCGCGACGATGCCGCGTAGAACGCAATTGCCGCACGCGCAATGCGCATGCGGCGTCATCATGCCAATGGCCGCACGACGCGGTGAAATCTCGCTCTGCGCGAGACCCATCTGCCTCAGGCGACCTCAGTCTTAGCGGGCCGCGCCCGTGGTGACGTCCGCGGTCGTCACCTTGCGGGGGCTGAGCACCTTCGCCTGGTGGACCGAGGCGACCGTGGCCGGCGCGGCGACCTGCTGCTCGACATGCGCAGCCCCGAGCACACGCACCTGCAGCGGCGAAACCGGCAGGCCGTTGGCCTCATAGGTCGGCAGCTCGGCGGCGACGGCGGCGGTGCCGCCCACGATGGTCAGGATGGCGGCGGCGATCGACAAAGTCTTCTTGTTCATGGTGATGCTCCGAGAGTGAAGGTCGGAGCCTATTTAGGCGCGTCTTGCTGCATTGCGACATGCTTTGCTGCATCGCAACAGCGCGCGCGATGCATGGCGATATGCCTAATGCGTACAGGGCGTTGGCCGAATCACGCTGGCCGCGACATGGCCTTCTGCCCCGTGCGGTACTCAGCCACCCAGCACGTTGCCCCAGCCATCGAAGAGATAGGTCTTCCAAGCTACGGTTCCGTCCCCAGCGGGCCTGCTGGCACGGCGATAGTCATCGGCCTGATCGGCGGTCCAGGTGATGATCGTGTCCGAAAGACGATCGTGCAGGATGGCGGGCTCGGTGGGATCGAAGGCGTCCATGGGACGAAGCGTGGGATGCGTCATGGCGCCTCCAACGCAGCAGCGTCCGCAAAGTTGCGGCACGGCCTCAGGCAAAGCACCGCGTGGAACCTCGCGTTGCAACTCGGCAACACCCGCCGCGAAAAGCCCGCAGCCGCCGATTGCGCCATTGCGCCGCCACACCATCCCCCGAACAATCGACGAGCTGCGTTGCCTTTCCGTGCAAGACTGTTTCGTCAACTGTTTGCATCATGACTGTTCGGACAAGATGGTTCGGACGGAACCGTTTGGAGGCAGGGGTCATGAACGATCGGCGGTCTCTTCTAGTGGCGGTGTCGTGTCCCTCGGCCGTTCTCGCCGGCTGGCTGGTGTTGTCTCTCTCCGCCCATGCGCCTGCCCTCATCGAGAACAGCGGCGCCAACGTGGCTGCCGTCTCGCGCGCCAAGGATGTCAGTCGCCTCGACCTCGCCGACGTGCCGCGCGCTGCAACGATCGAGGACGGCATCGCCTTGACCGCCGACATCGCCGCCGCCGTCGCTGCGGCGCCTGCCCCGGCGGCGACCGCGCAGGAAATGCCGGAGGGGCTCGCCTTAGCCATCAAGCTCGCTTCGGCCGACCCGGCACTGATCCTGCCGACAGAGGCGGCGCCCGCGCCGCAGATTTCGCCTGAACCGGTAGCCATCGTCAGCGAGGCTGACCCTGCTCCCGCGCCAGAGCCCGTCAAGCTCGCATCCGCGGATCCCACTGAGATCGTGACGACGGACGCACTGTCGCCTGCGGCAATCGCAAGCGGCCCCGTCACGCCCGCAAGCAAGCCATCTCCGCCGGCCGATACCGTCGCCGTGCTCGACGAATGCTTCGTCATGGAGGCCTGCATCGACCGCTACCTCTGGGCGCTCTATCAGCGCACCGCCAAGGAGGACACGATCAAGGTTCAGGAGCGGCGCGCCGTCACCGTCAAGCGCAAGGGCAAGACGGTCACGGTGATGCGTAGCTTCACGAAGCTGGTCGATCAGGACTTCGGCTGGAAGGATCCGAAGGCGGCCGAGCGCGCCGGCATGTCGATGATGGACTACGTCATCGGCGGCATGGACAAGAGTTTCAAGAAGAAGCTGTTCCGCACGCTGCTCGCAGCCGAAGCCGCCGGCCTGTCGCCGGGCATCACCAGCGCATTCCGCGACGACTATCGCCAGTCGATCGCGAGCGGCCTCAAGGCTGCCTCCGACCGCTCCTATCACGGAGGCAGTACGCGCGGCGGTTATGGCCACGGCATGGCGGCCGACATCGTCAGCACGCAGGGCAACAACCGCGCGCAGCGCTGGGTCTCGACCGAGATCCTGTGGAAGTGGGTTGACGCCAACGGCAAGGCGTTCGGCATCGGCCGCCCCTATCTCGGCCGCGATCCGCCGCATGTCGGCCCGATCGACGGGAAGGAATACATCTCGCGCCGCGGCGTTGCGACCGACAGCAAGGAAGCCGCGAACGTCAAGCCGAAGAAGACGCGGGCCGCCAGCGCCAAGCCGCCCAAGGCGCACGCCGCACGCGAGCAGAAGAGCCCGGCCAAGCAGCAGAAGTCGGCGCAATCGGCCGTCAAGCCCGCGACCTGAACCGTCAATCAGACATCGAGCCCGCGCGTCGGCAGCGGCACGAGCCGCATCTCGGCGGAGCCGGCGTCCTGCGTGCGCACCAGCACCGCGAAGATCGTGTCGACTGCAAGCCGTATTGCCGACTCGATCGCTTCGCCCTTGGCCAGATGCGCCGCGATCAGACCGGTGAGGAGGTCGCCGGTGCCATAGGGCCGGATCGGCAGGCGCGGCGTCGCAAAGCGCGACAATCGCCCGTCGGAGCACAGGATCGTCTCCACCTGCCCCGCCGCCGTGTCAGCGAGCGTGCAGCCGGTGGCGACTACGTCGATGCGGCCCACCCCTGCCAGCGCGGAGCAGGCCGCGCGGAGGCCCTGGGCATCGGCAATGGTGAGACCGGAGAGCAGCTCGAGCTCGAACTGATTCGGCGTCGTGAGATTCGCCACCGGCAGCAGCCGGTGCCGGACCGCATCCAAGATGCCGTCCGCGACATAGACGCGGCCGTCATCGCCGATCACGGGATCGCAGAGATAGACGAGCTTCGCATTCCGCGTGAGCGCCCGCTCGACGAAATCGGCGATCACGGCAGCATTGCCCGGCGAGCCCAAATAGCCGGTGACGAGCACCGCAGCCTCGTCGACGAGGCCGCGCTCCTCGACGCCCCTCAGGAGATCGGCGACGAGATCGCTCTCCAGCACCCGCCCGCGCAGGCTCGGATAGCGCGGATGGTTTGACAGCAGCGTCGTCGGCACCGCCGCAACGTTCACGCCCTCCGCCTGCATGGCGTAGGCGGCCGCGCTGTTGCCGACATGGCCGTGGACCACCTGGCTCTGAATGGAGATGACGAGCATGAGGAAGGTCCGTAAGGTCAAACGTTGCGCGAGGCAAGCGTTACGGCATCTCGTATCCAAGCCCCTGCCGCAGCGCCTGCATCTTGCGCGCCAGCCGCCGGTGACCCGACTCCTCCGACCGCGCCAATCGATCGGCGACCGCGACATGGTCAGCATCGCTCTTGTGCTGGTTGAGCTTGGCCTGCCCTTCGACCTCATCCACCACGAGATCGACGACGCGGATCGCAGCCAGCATGCTCTCACGCTTGCCCGGCTCCATCTGCGCGAGGTCCCAGGGTTCTTTCGGCAAGCGCGCCTCGGAGATTGCGAGCAGCGCATCGCCGTGCCCGCGGTTCTCGTCGAGCCCGCGCAGATGGGCCACGCCCGACAGGTGCACCGCTTCGTAAAGCCAGGTCGAGACGTTGTCGCGTGAGGCATACCAGTCGTTGGAGACATAGGCATCGTCGCCGGTAACGATCAGCAGAAATCGTCTGCTGCCATCGGCCAGCGCCACAAGCGGATTTTTGGCGGTGAAGTGAATCTGCACGACAGTGTGCCCGCCGCGCTCGGTCAGCACGAATGGCACGTGCGAGGCCCGCGGCCCGCGCTCGTCCGCCACCACGATCACGCCGAAGCCGCGAGATGCGGCAAATTCCAGCGCGCGCTGTGTCTCGATGCGGAACTGGGCGCGGAGAACGTGCATGGCGCGGGGTCTCGATGAATGGATGACGAACGCGGCGAGGCTAACCCATAATCCCCCGAAATCTGAACAACAATCAACCTTCGAACGCTGCTGCCGGCAATCCCTCAGCGCCGCGATTCGGATGACGCTCGATCTGCTCGAAGACCGTCTCAAGCCGGGCGCGATCATCGTCGCCGACGACAGCCCAGACTATCTCTCCCGCATGCGCCAGCCCGGAAGCGGCTATATGTCCACGGCCTTCGCCGAGGACGTCGAGCTTTCGATGCGGATCGATTGAAGCCACGCGCGACCGTCGCTGTATCATGGAGCCGCTGCGCGATTCATCGCGCGGCGGCTTGGTCATCCGGACCGACCGCAGAGCCTTTGCACCACGCTCCAAGCTGTCGCAGGCACGTCACCCCCGCGTGGTATGCGCCGTCATATGTCAGCCATCGTCGGCCTGGTCTCCGCATGAGCTCCGTCTTCAACGCCTATACGGCTCTTGCCCTCGCCATCGTGTTCGAGGTCACCGCGTCGGCGTTCCTGCAGCAGTCCGCGCAATTCACCCGTCCCTGGCCGACGCTGGCGATGGTGCTGTTCTACGTCGCCTCGTTCTACGCGCTGTCGGTGGCGATCCGGGTCATCCCGTTGAGCATCGCCTATGCGATCTGGGGCGGGGTCGGCATCATCCTGACCGCCACCGTCTCCTTCGTGCTGTTCCGCCAGATCCTGGACGCCGCAGCCTTCGTCGGCATCGCGCTGATCGTGTCCGGGGTCGTGGTCATTAACCTGTTCTCGGAGACCACGGTGCGTTGATGCCGGCCCGTTGCCGGCCCGCCTACTGGCTCTGCACCGGCTTGGGCTGACGCGGCGCGGATCGAGGCGGCTTTGCGCCAGGCTTGGCCGCGCCCCGGGGCGGTGATTCATCGACCGACACGAGGTAGGCGGCGAGTGCCCTGGCCGAGTCGGTGCTGGTTGAGTAATGGTCCTTCAGGAACCAGGACAGCGTCAGGCTGAAGCGGCCCTTGGCGAGACCGCGCGGACTGCGATGGCAGGTCGCGCAGCCGTCGGCAAAGAGCTTCGCGGGCGATTTGCCCGCGTCGAGATTTTGCGCGGCCGCACCCGTCACCGTCAGCACGGTGGCGGCTGCGACAGTCATCAGGGGCATAGTCGGGCCGCGCCAAGGTCGAAACAACGACGTCAAACTGTCGTCCCCTCGCCCCGTCTCGCGATCACGCAGCCGACTGCTGATCGAATTCGGGCGGCGCGTAGGCCTTGCCGTCCTGGTCGGTGATGACGACCCGCCATCCCTCGCTCGCCCACACCTTTGCCTTCGCCACGATGACCAACCGGCTCTCGCGGGCGAAGCTGTACTTCTCGTTGTCGCGTTCTGCGACCATTTTGTAGGCCAATTCGCATCCCCTAGCGTCGCCCTGCACCCAGCCTTCTCGTGACAGCGGGTTTTGGCGGCAATTCGCCGGGAGCGTGGCAATTTGATGCCATCCGCAGGCGGTATGGGCACGCCTCGTGCCATCGGCAACGGAGCCGATCCTGCCGCGCCGGATCGGCGCTAATGCACGCGAATAACGTGGGGGCGGCCGAGATTGATCAGGCCCTGCACCGCCGAGAGGCGGTCATCGAGGGCTGCAATGGTGAGCAATAGATTGTTGCGGCGCTCGTCGAGCAAACCCATCTCGGCGCCGCTGAGCTTTGTGCTCGTCCGTTCCTTGTGGATCGCTTCGAGGGACTTGCGCAGTCCGGCAATCAACCCGGCCAGCTGCTGGGCCTCCTTGGTCATCGACCGCTTAGCGACATTCTGCTGACGGCGCGTCTCCGCCTGGCTCTGACTCATTTCATCCTCCCGTGCCCCGCTGCCCCGAGTGGATGACTGCATCTTTGGATACACATGTTACGATCGATGAAATCTGCCCGCGAAGAACTTTCTTAAATTGTACGTGCAGGGAACTCGACGCCGGGCGTCAGATCACCTTCAGCATGAAGCGGTCGAAGTACGATGCAAGCCCGGCATAGTCGTCGAGCGGCAGCACATTCGCGACATACTGGTCGGGCCGCACCACGACCATGCAGCCGCGCTTTCGATCGATCCCTCGCATTGCGAAAACGTCGTGGCCCCCTTTCAGGTCCGGGCAGAACATCTTTTCGTAGTCGATCAGACCATAGCGGCCCTTGCGCGGGAGCAGCAGCGACGGCATCGCCGCGACGGCAAGCTGACGATGATCCTGCTGGAAGACGGCACGCAGGTCGATCACGCTGTCGACGTCGGCGCCAACAGGCGTGTATCGCCGCAACGGTGATTCCCGAGCCTCGGTGAGGAAGCCGCACAGCGCGCGGATGGCCGAGCCGGCAGCCGCAGGATCCTCCGCAGGCGAAAACGCGTAGATGCGGAAACGGCCGTCGGCCTGCGCGGCGTGGCCGAGATGGACCGGCTTGGCGTCCGCCAGCCGGATCACCGGCGCGGAATGGAAACGCTTGCCGATGACGAGGCCCTGCGCGAGGTGCTGATGCGAAGTCGCGCCGGTGAGCACCGATGGTCTGTAATGCGTTGCCGTGCCCGCGGTATAGCGCCCATGCCTGACGAAATAGTCCTGCGTTTTGGCGGCATCGGCGCCGCCCGCCTTGGCGGCCGAGGCGAGAATCCCCGCCCATTCGCGGTCGAAATCGATCAGCTCTTTCGCGACCGCCTGGCGCTCCGCCGAATAGGAATGCAGCAGGCTTGGGGCGCACCGGCTCCGGAGGACAGCGGCGAGCTTCCAGCCGAGATTGAAGGCATCCTGCATCGAGACGTTCATGCCCTGCCCCGCCTTCGGGCTGTGCGTATGGCAGGCATCGCCGGCGATGAAGACGCGCGGCAGGCGCGTGTCGATCTCGGTCTCCGGCACGTCGTCGAACTTGTCGGTCAGGCGCTGGCCGATCTCGTAGACCGACCACCAGGCGATCTCCTTCACCTCGAGTGTATGCGGGTTCAATATCCGCTGCGCCTTGGCGATCACGTCGTCGGCGGTGATGTTGCGGCTCGCAACGCGCTCGCCGACATCGAGTTTTGCGAGCTCGACATAGATGCGGACCATGTAGCCGCCTTCACGCGGAATGATCAGCAGGCTGCCGTCCCTGGCCGACTGGACCAGCGACTTGAAGCGGATGTCCGGAAAATCCGTCACCGCCAGCACGTCCATCACGCCCCAGGCGTGGTTGGCGGAATCGCCATGCAGCTCGCGCCCGATCGATTTGCGCACCGTGCTGCGTGCGCCGTCGCAGCCGACGACGTAGCGCGCCCGGATGGTCTCGACCTTGCCCTCGTGCGCGGCATCGACGCGTTCGAGGCGCACGCTCACGGCATGATCGGCAGCAGGATCGACATGGAGATCAAGCACGCGTCGGCTGTAATACGGCTCGAGCTTCGCCGGCGACCTGCGCATGACGTCGAGGAAACAGTCATGGATGCGCGCCTGGTTGAGGATGACGTGCGGGAATTCCGACAGCCCATCCTCGACGTCCTGAACCCGGCCGCTGCGGGCGATCTTCTCCGGCGTCAGTTCATCCGGCTTCCAGAACGTCGTTTCGTTGACCCAATAGGCCTCCTTCAGCACCCGCTCGCTGAAGCCATAGGCGTGGAACATCTCCATGGTGCGGCAGGCGATGCCGTCGGCCTGGCCGACCAGCAGCCGGCCCGGCTTCTGCTCGACGATGCAGGTCTTGATGTCAGGAAACTGCGCAAGCTGGGCGGCGAGCGTCAGGCCGGCAGGTCCGCAGCCGACGATGAGAACATCGACCTCGTCAGGCACGGCGCCCGTTGCGCCCGGTGCCTGAACGCGCTCGGCGGGATCGGCAATCTCGGGGTCGCCCGGCTGAAATCCATTCAGATGGAATTGCATGAGCACCTCTCCCGTCAAAACTTCTGTTTTGGATATTGCTCAGTATGCTGACTATCAGTATGCTTGTCAACGACCCTCGAAACCTCCCTGCCTCCGTGGAGACGTCGGTGAAAGACAACAACGACATGCCCGGGCATCTGGCGCGCCGCTTCCAGCAGATCGCGGTCGCGGTGTTCCTGGCCGAAGTCGAAGACGCCGGCTTCGATCTCACGCCGGTGCAGTACGCCGCGCTCGCGACCATCAAGGCCAATCCGGGATTGGACCAGGTAACGCTCGCCGGATTGATCGCCTACGATCGCACCACCATCACCGGCGTGATCGATCGCCTCGTCCAGAAGGGCCTCGCGGAGCGCCGCCCCTCCAGCCGCGACCGCCGCGCGCGGGAGCTCCAAATCACCGATGAAGGCCGGCGCACGCTGCGCAAGATCACGCCGGCCGTCGAATCTGCGCAGCGCATCATGCTGGGCGGCCTCAGCGCGAAGGAGGGCGAGGAACTGATGCGGCTGCTGCGCAAGGCCATCGCCGCCGGCAACGAGCTCAGCCGCGCCCCGCAACGCGATGCGCAAATCTAACTCCAAACCACGTCCGAATTTGTCGCAGCGCACGAAACCAGGAACTAACCTTCGCCTGCTAAGCTCGGCCGTATTGGGCACTTAACGTGCGATTAACTTTGCGGGGCGGAGTTCGGAATGTTCAGGTTCTTCGTTATGGCGGCAGCCATGACGCTCTCGACCAGTCATGCAGTCGCAGGCGGCCACGGGGGCGGCGACCCTCCTCCGCCGAAGGTCGAGGCGCCGACGGCTCCAGCGAAGGTGATCCTGACCAAACAGGGTCGCAAGCTCGTCGATCTCAACGGCATGACGCTTTACATTTACGAGCGCGACACCACCGGAAAGTCCTCGAATTGCAACGGTAAGTGCACCGAGAACTGGGTTCCGCTGGCCGCGACGGCCGACGCCAGGGCCGTCGGCGACTTCACCGTGATCAGCCGCGACGACGGCAGCAAGATGTGGGCCTACCGCTATCGTCCGCTCTACACGTCACCCGCTGACAAGGCGCCGGGCGACGCCAACGGCAATGCCACGACGCTGCAATGGCGGATCGCGCGGCCCGAATAGGGAAAAGGCATCCCGGCAGCGTCGCCGGCTCACCAACGTCCCTGTGCGACGGAACCGACCGTTCGCACAGCTCTCAGCTTCGCCAGCGCATACCCGTCTCGGCCTGCGCGTTCTGCCCGGGCGGCAGCACCACGACCGTCGAATTGAGCTTTACCCGGTCGTAGAGATCGATGACGTCCTCATTGCGCATCCGGATGCAGCCGGACGAGATCGCCTGGCCGATATATTCGGGCTGGTTGGTGCCGTGGATGCGGTAGAGCGTGTCCTTGTTGCCGACATACAGATAGATGCCCCGCGCGCCGAGCGGATTGGCGGGACCGCCTGGAACGCGCGCCGGATACGGGCCGAGCCGCGCTTGGATGTCCGCCGTCGGAACCCAGTCCGGCCACTCCGCCAGGCGGCCGACCCGCGCGACGCCGGAGAACGCCATGGCTTCCTCGCCGACCGCAACGCCGTAGCGGATCGCCTTGCCCTCGGGCAGCACGTAGTAGAGATAGCGCGCATCGGTATCGACCAGGATCGTGCCCGGCTGTTCCTTGCGGTGGTAGTCCACGATATGGCGGAGATATTGCTCAGGCACCTTCGCCTGAGCGTAAGGCGTATGCGCGAGCAACTGACGGTCGCGCGGCGTCATGCTCGCGTCCGTCGATGGCGAGAGTGTCGTCTGCATGCAGCCGCCCAGCGGCAACAAGGCTGCGACGAACAAAACGAGTAGAGATCTTGGCACCGCCGGCCCCCCGATAGCGGATAGCAGCACCCCCAGCACCGCCACATATCGCCAAAATCGCGCTGAAAACAAGGCGGGAGAGGAACACGTGCGCGTGTTCGATCAACCGGGTTCCATCACCACAAACGGCGGAAGACCGTCGCATCATCTCCATCCCCTCGCCTTGCTTTGGTCAAACCCGGCTGGACTCGTGCGCCCTGGGGCTCGGGATGGGCTCACCTCAACCGATCGGCGCCGCGCCAATGCGGACGACCTAGGCTTCAAACACCAGGCTTCAAAGGAGTTGCGATGCTCGCGACGCTGAATGCCAAGCAAATCGTCGATGAGATCGTGAAGGACACGGTCAAGGACAACGACCCTCACGACGCGGTTCAGATCTCTCCCGAGATCGTGCTGGCCTCCCGGCCCACCAGCGCGTCTCCTGCGCTGGCGCCGGAGATCGCGCCGCGTCCGGAGCCCAGGTTCACCCCGGAGGCCAAGCTCACTCCGGAGCCCAAGCTCACTTTGGAGCCGAAGTTCGCGCCGGAGCCGGCACGTGCGCCCGAGCCCACCATCAACGTCGTCTACGGAAAGCCCGCCGCGGCACCATTTGTCGACACGGCTGTCCGCGTCACGTCCAGCGACGTTCCTGTCAGGCAGAAGCGATCCTCGGTCGGCAAGTGGCTGCGCGGTGCGTCCGTCGCGTTCTTGTTTGCCGGCGCCAGCGTGGCCGCCAGCATCGCCTGGGAGAAGCACGGCGACACGGCAACGCAAATGCTGGCCGAATGGACGCCAGCACTGACTTCGTTGCTACCTGTGACCTCGTGGCTACCTGCGACGTCGCAGACCGCTCCGGTCGCCGCCACGCAGGCCCCATCGGCCGCAGTGGAAGCCACGGCAGATCAATCGGCCAACCAAGCTGCGCCGCCGCCCGCCGCTCAAATTGCCGCAGTCGCGCCTGCCGCGACACTGCCGGTCGACACAACGCAGTCGGTGCAATCGATGACGCACGATCTCGCCGCGATGGCGCAGCAGATCGAGCAGCTCAAGGCCAGCATCGCCGAGCTGAAGGCCGGGCAGGAGCAGATGGCGCGTGAGATGTCGAAGCCGCCTGCACCGAAGCCGACAGCCGAAGCGAAGCCACCGGTCGATCCGCGCGCACGCGCCGCTGCGCTTCCGCCGCAGCCTGCCGCGCCTCCGGTTCGCAAGCCCAAACCGGCCGTGGCACGGAACTACATGCCGGCCTCTTCGCCCGCGCCGCTCGCACCTCCGCCGCCGCCATCGCAGGCCGCCGCGGTCGCGCCGCCAGCTGCGCCGGCCACGACGACGCAAGCCGTTGCCGATGACGACGGACCTATCGTGCGCCCGCCAATGCCGCTGCGTTAGTCGCGATCTCGCGCACGCTGTCCGAGTCGATGTAATGCGTTGAGTCCGGGCTACTACGGGAAGCGATGCCTTGCACGTCTTCCGATCAAGAGAAAAGGCCGTCGGGATCTATGCCGCCGGCCTTCTCGTGCAGCTGCCGGTTCCCGGAGCCCGGTTCTGCTGCAATTCCATGCCTCATGGTCGCCCGGACATATTTAATAAAATGTTAACGCGCCCACATGCTGCACATCATTTCTGCGCCATAAGCTCAGAGATTGCGCGGCCTGTTCATTCGGCAACTATCGACTCAGTGGTATCATCCGGGATGTGTTGAGACTTGCACTGAAGCTCAGATCGTCACACGGGGGAATTCAGATGCCCTACTACTATTTCGATCTCGTGGTTGGTGAAGAGTTCAAGAACCAGGGGGGAATCATCCTCGAAGACATCGAGGTTGCCTCCGATCGCGCCGATCAACTGGCGTGTGAGCTGTCACAGGTGAAGCCGGAGCTGCAGCAGAAGGGTTGCGCGGTGCGCGTCACCGATCGCGATCACAACGAGCTCTATCGCACGCCGCTCGATCCGGTGCCGGCCTGGCAGCGCTAAGCACAGCGTTTTGCTAAGCACAGCGCTTTCAAGCGAAGCGGATGCCGGGTCGCGTTGAGAAACGCGTCAAACCAAGACGCCAAAGTTCGTTCCGATGGAATCGGAACGATCTTTACTCTCCAAGCGTCGGCGGCTCGAACCAGTTCGTCAGCGACAACCCACCGTCGACGACGAAGGCCGCGCCGGTGACGTAAGCGGAGAGCTTGTTCGACAGCACCGTGAGCGCCATCGGCACGAGGTCCTTGGCCTCGCCGAGACGCCCGAGCGGAATGTGCCGCGCCAGCGCGGGATCCGCAACGAATCCGCCGGCCGCGATTGCGCCGGGCACCAGCGCGTTGACGCGGATATCGTGGCGGCCAAACGTCTTGGCCAACTCCTTCACCAGCATCGCCAGCCCCGCCTTCGTCGTCGAATAATGCGGCAGGTTGCGCGGGGTGCCCGCATGCAGCGAGGTCAGAAACAAGAACGAGCCCGGTCGTTTCGCCGCGATCAGCCGTTTTGCGAGTTCACGCCCCAGGTGAAAACCGGCATCGAGATTGACGGCATGCATCTCCTGCCAGGTCCTGCGATCGACCGCGAGGGCATGATCGGCCTCGCGCCGCGGCGGCGAGGCGCTGTGGACGAAATGCGTGACCTCGCCCAGCGCTGCGTGTGCGGCAGCCAGCAGTTCGTCGCAGGCCTCAAGCCTGGCGAGATCGCCGACCCAGGGCACGGCCAGAGCGGGCTGCTCGCTGGCGCTGATCGCGGCATGTACCCGCTCCGCGCTCACATCCGCAAACACGGTCCGCACGCCTTCACCGACCAGGGCCTGCGCGATCGCGCGGCCGATGCCATTGCCTGCGCCGGTGACGAGCGCGGTGTCGCGTGCTGGATCGAACGGCGTGCTGAACAGGCTCATGTCGTGCTCCGAGGCTGGGGAGCGGCAGGTTAGCCCACCGGCTGGACCGACGACAATTGCGCCGCGCGCCATTGCGGAGCGGCGCGCCGGACGCTAGCCTCCCAAAAAAACGAGGAGGTTCCAGGGATGCGCACCGGTTTTCTGATGACGGGCCTGTTGCTGCTGCTGGCTGCGCCGGTCCAGGCTGGCGACGCGCCGCCGCGGTCGACCTATGTGACGATGGTCTTGCAGGCCTTCGCCGCCAAGGTCGAGTGCCCCAACACGGACCTCGTCTATCAGGACCTCGTGCAGAGGGCGCAGCAGATGCACCTGCCCGACGGCACCACCGAGAAGGTGCGCAAAGCGATCGCCTGGATGCACACCGGCGGCAAGATGGGCGAGAAGCAGGACGATGACTTGATGGCCGAGGTCGCGGTCGCGACCCAGGCTACCGACCTGGACCAGCGTCGGCTCGGCATGCCCGGCTGGTGCGAAGCCCAAAAGACCAACCTCGCCGGCCTGATCCGCAGCAAGGGCGGCTAAAGCATGATCCGGAAAAGTGCGCAGCGGTTTTCCGAAAAGATCATGCTTAGACAACAACCTAAAGCGCGATGACGATTCATCCTATTCGCATCGCGCTTTAGCGAGCCCTGGCTTTCGCCGCATTAAGCACTCCGCGACGGAACCGCTGGCCCGGCCCAAAATCGTCACAATCCTCGAAAGCATGCGACCTCTTCGAATTCGAACAGGAGGTCCTCATGCGGAGTATCCATTTCGTTTTCGCAGGCGCGATTGCGGCCGCCACGGTCCTGATCGCGCCCGCACAGGCGAGGAATGCCGACGCCCAAAAAGGCGAGGAAAAATCCACCCCGTCCTCATGCAGTGCCTATCAGCAGGCGCCGGATGGCTCGTGGGAGCCACTCCCCTGCAAGGCGACAGGCGAACGCGGCCAGCCGCAGACACAGAACCGCGCCTCGCAGCAAGGCAGCGATCGTGGGGAGCGTTGAAGGCGCTCGCGCTTACGAATGTCAGCTCTGATGCGGGCCGCGCATGATCTTCATGGCGTCCACGATGTGACGCCATTCCCTGGCCTCGTCGGTCTCGCCGCGGCCCTCGCAGGCCCGGGCCTGCTCGGCGGCTTTCGCAATCGCAGCAAGTCCGTGCTGTTCGAGCATCTGCCGGGCAACGGTATGAACCTGGACCTCGGACATCATGGGCGCTCTCCCGCTTGAGGGAACTGCGGTGCAGCGCACAACTGCCACCGCGGGTGTCTCACAACGATCGAGGCCCCGAGCTCGTTCCGTCCCGTCGACGTGAGCCCAAGACAAGCCCAACACAAGCTCAAGACAAAGGCGGCCCGCCATGCCCGGCGGACCGCCTTCTCACCCACCCCAAACGGAGGTCCGCGGCCGCGCCCCCTACGCGACAGCCACCTTCTTGCGCTCGAAATCGTTCGGCACCTCGATATCGACCTCCAGGGTCGAAACCTCGTCGCCGCGCTCGAGCCGCACGATGACCTTGGTCGGATCCAGCGTGACGTGCCTGGACACGACGGCGAGAATTTCCTCACGCAGCACGCCGAGCAGATCCGGCTGGCCACGCATTCCGCGCTCATGGGCAAGCAAGATCTGCAGCCGTTCGCGCGCGACGGGTGCCGAGGCCTTCTTACCGCGGAGAAGTCGAAGCAGACCCATGCTCATGCAGCCCTCCGTCGCAGCAGGCGATCCATCAGACCTCTGCGCTCGGCAGGAACATGCATCGTCACGTTCTCGCCGCAGAGGCGCTTGGCCGCGTCCATATAGGCCCGCGCCGGCGCTCCATCCGCGTTCGACAAGGTCACCGGCGTGCCGACGTTGGACGCCTTCAACACGTCCTGGCTCTCGGGGATGATGCCGAGCAATGGCGTTGCCAGGATCTCGAGGATGTCGTCGATGGTCAGCATCTCGCCGCGCGCGGCACGCGAGGGATCGTAGCGGGTGATGAGGATGTGCTTCTCGACGCGCTCGCCCTTCTCGGCCCGCACCGTCTTGGAATCGAGCATGCCGATGATGCGGTCGGAATCGCGCACCGAGGAGACTTCCGGATTGGTGACGATCACGGCCTCGTCGGCAAAGCGCATCGCCATGGAGGCGCCGCGCTCGATGCCGGCCGGGCTGTCGCAGATCACCCAGTCGAAGCGGCTGCGCAGATCGTCGATGACCTTGCCGACGCCCTCTTCCGTCAACGCGTCCTTGTCGCGGGTTTGCGAGGCCGGCAGCAGCCAGAGATTCTCCAGCCGCTTGTCGCGGATCAGCGCCTGCGGCAGCTTCGCAACGCCCTGCACCACGTTGATGAGATCGAACACCACGCGGCGTTCGGCGCCCATCACGAGGTCGAGATTGCGCAGGCCGACGTCGAAATCGACGACGACGACCTTGTCGCCGCGTTGCGCGAGCGCTGCTCCCAGCGCGGCGGTCGTCGTGGTCTTCCCGACCCCGCCCTTGCCTGATGTCACGACCAGTACCTTACTCATCTGAAATGTCTCCTTTGCTGGTCAGTTCAGTGCTGTAATTCGCATGGTATTCCCCTGTAGCCAGGCCTGCGCCGGCTTGCCGCGCAAGGCGGCGTCGATGTCGTCCGCTGTCTGGTAAAACCCGTCAATTGCAAGCAGTTCAGCCTCGATCTTCTGACAATAGATGCGCGCGCTGGTGTGACCGTTCACGCCCGCCATGGCGCGGCCGCGCAGCGCGCCGTAGACGTGGATGGAGCCGCCGGCAACGACCTCGGCGCCGGAGCCGACCGAGCCGAGAATGGTGACGTCGCCTTCCGGGAAGATCACGGTCTGGCCCGAGCGCACGGGGTGTTCGAGCAGCAGCGAGGTCGGCTTGGTCTCGGCCTTCACCTCGGCCTTCTTCGGCGCGCTCGGCTCGACCACGCAGCTGCGCCCGCCCGACAGGAGCGGCGGCATCATGGGGGTCAGCCGGCCCTCCTCCACCCCTTCGATGCCGAGCACGCGAATGTTGCGGTCCTGAAGGCTGGTGAGCAGATGGCCGATGCCGGCCTGGCTGAGATCGACCGACGACAAGTCGATCACCACGGGCCGACCGGCGAAAAAGCCGGGCGAGCGCGCGATGGTGGCGTCGATCTCGTGCAGCCAGTCCTGGACCGGAACCGTCGGCGTAAACACGAACGCCACATAGGAGCGCCCGCGCAGGCGCACCATTTGACGTTGGACTTTTGCTGCAGCCTCCATAGCGGCCGACTCGTTCCCTGTTATTGAATGGTTAACGATGCGGCGGATATGGTTAACGGCCGGTTAATTCTCCATGGAGTTACGGAGGCTGGGGCTCGGGCTGGCTGGGATTCGCTCTCGTGTCCCGGACGCGCTGCAGCGTGTAACGCTGCTGCGCAGAGCCCGGACCCAGACCGCGCGGATGGTGCTCTCGGTGAAATGGGCCCCGGCTCTGCAGCGCACCGTCAAGGGACGCTGCGCTGCGTCCGGGGCATGCGCGGAGAACGGGCGACGCCTACCGCCCTACTTCTTCACCTTGCTCGCGTCCATCTTGATGCCGGGATCCAGCATCTTGGTCGTGAACGCCGTGGTCACGTCGAACGGCTTCTCCATGCCGAGATAGGTCTGGACCAGTTCGTAGTCTTTCTTCATCCGCTCGCCGTCGATCCAGCCGAGACCCTTGGTGGTCGTGAACTCGTCCGTCATCAGGAACTTGATGCGCTCCCACTGGCGTTCCTGATTGGCCCGGTCCAGCCCCGAGACCTGCTCGAGCAGCGCGTTCAGGCACGGGGCCACGTCGGCGACGCAGGCCGCAAAGGCCTTCTGCGTGACGCGCACGAAGTCTTCGACGACCTTCGGGTTCTTCTGCAAGTAGGCGCCGTTGACGATCAGGGAATTGCCGTAAGGGTTGAGCCCGATGTCCTTCCAGTTGACGTAGCCGAGATCGCCGCCGAACTCGATCACCTTCAAGTCGTGCTCGTTGTAGAAGTCGCTGATGATATCGACGGTGTGGCTCTTCAGCGCCGCGATCTTGGCGGTCGGTCCGACATTGACGAAGCCGACGGAGTCGGGCGCAAGCCCCGCCGCCTTGGCGAAGGCCGGCCACATCACGCGCGAGGCATCGCCGGGCGGGTTGCCGATCTTGTGCCCGGCGAAATCCTTCACCCCGTTCACGCCATAGCTCTTCAGCCAGTAGAAGGTCTGGCCGGTATTGGCATAGACGCTCATCACCGCGACCGTGTCGGCGCCCTTGCTCTTGGCCACCAGCATGGTGGCGAGATCGGCGACGCCGAAGGGCGAGCCGCCGGAGCCGACCTTGGCCGCGGAGACGCCTGAGCCCTTGCCGGTCTCGATGGTGAGGTCGATGCCCGCCTTCTCGTACCAGCCCTGCGCCTTGGCGTAGTAATACGGCGAGTGGTCGGCCGTCGGCGTCCAGTTCAGGATCAGATTGACGGCCTCTCCCGCATGCGCGGGCATCGCCGACACACCGAGCCCGAGAGCCAACACCAGGGCCGAGCCCGCCGCCTGCAAACGCTTCATCGCATCTCTCCTCGTTGCCGCGACCCGGCTTGTCGCTCTCCCCTTGTGAGGATACCAATGCAACAAGCCCGCCCTCCACTTGTCAACTGTTTGGTTGGAAATGCCCGCAAAACGATCTGGCGACACCGTGCCGCAGCGTCGCGATCCCGTCGCCACCCGCAGGAAGCTCCTGACCTCGGCACGCCAGGAATTCGCCCGGCACGGCTTTGCGGGCGCCCGTGTCGACGAGATCGCCGAGCGCGCCGGCGTCAACAAGCAACTCGTCTACCACTATTTCGGCGACAAGGACGCGCTCTACCTCGCCGTGCTCGAATGGGTCTATGAGGACATCCGCGAGCAGGAGCGCAGGCTCAATCTCGAAGGCCTGCCGCCGGAGAAGGCGATCCGCAAGCTGATCGAGGCATCGTTCGATCACCTGGCGGCAAACCCTGATTTCATCGTGCTTCTGAACGACGAGAACCGCGGCGGCGCCCGTCATGTCCGCGGCTCGACCCGGCTGGAGGCGATGCACTCGCCGCTCGTCAAGAGCGTCTCCCACATCCTCAACGAGGGGGTGCGATCTGGCGTATTCCGCAAGGGGATCGATCCCGTCCAGCTCTACATCTCCATTGCGGGCCTCAGCTATTTCTTCTTCTCCAATACGCCGACGCTGTCGGCGATCTTCGGCAAGGACCTGTCGAGCCGGGCCCAGCGGCGCGCCCGCCGCCGGCACGTCGCCGACCTGGTGCTCCAGTCGCTCCGACCTAATCAACCAACTGGTTGAAACTTCCCTCGAGTCCGGCTAGGCTCGCGACCCGCGGCAGGTTGGCTGTCGGCAACAGGGAGCATGCGGTGGCAGGAGACGGGGCACGCACCTCGCGCAGCTTTGCGATCATCCTGATCGTGCACCTCGCCGTGCTCGTGCTGTGGCAGGTCGCGGTCGATGCCTTCCAGGTCCCGAAATTCATCCTGCCCTCCCCGCTTGCGACAATTCAGACGTTGGGGACCACAGGCTATGCCTGGGGCGCCAACACGCTGGTGACGGCGGTCGAGATCCTCGGCGGCTTCGCGCTCGGCGCCTTCGTCGGCGTCGCGCTCGCCGTGATCTTCAGCTGGGCACCGCTGCTCAGCCTCGTGCTGCTGCCGCTGTTCGTCACGCTGAACATGATTCCGAAAGTGGCGCTCGGCCCGCTCTTCATCGTCTGGTTCTCCTACGGCATCGTGCCGAACATCCTGATCGCTTTCAGCATCTGCTTCTTCCCGATCCTGCTCACCACCGCGCGCGGCCTGCGCGAGGTCGAGCCGGACCTGCTCGATCTCGTCAAATCGCTGCGCGGCTCGCGCTGGACTCTGTTCCGCAAGATCCAGCTGCCGGGATCGCTGCCTTACATCTTCTCCGGCATGAAGGTCGGCGCCATCCTCGCGGTCGCCGGCGCCATCGTCGGCGAGTTCATCGCCTCCGAGCGCGGGCTCGGCTACCTCATGATCCAGGTGCAGTCCTCGCTCGACACGCCCGCGATGGTGATGGCAGTCGTGCTGCTGACGCTGCTTGGTGTCGCTCTCTACGGCCTGGTGCTCGCCCTCGAACGCATGTTCGTCGTCGGCGACACCAGGCAGACCTGAAGACCAAGGACGACGTATCCATGCTGCTCACCCGCCAGACGCTGCCGAAGACCATCCCTGACACCGCTGCACTCGACGATCTCCTGTGCCGGCCGAGCCAGGCCCTGATCGACGATCTCAAGAAGGTCGAGGGCGACATCATGATCCTCGGCGTCGCCGGCAAGATGGGCCCGACCCTGGCAGGACTTGCGAAGGCCGCCGCGCCGGATCGCCGTATCATCGGCGTCGCCCGCTTCAGCGACGCCGGCGTGAAGGACTGGCTGCACGCGCGCGGCGTCGAAACGATCAACTGCGACCTCATGGACGAGAAGGCTATTCAGGCCCTGCCGAAAGCGCCGAACATCGTCTTCATGGCCGGTCGCAAGTTCGGCGCCGAGGGCGATCTGTCGCTGACCTGGGCGATGAACGCGCATGTCCCGGCGCTGGTCGCGCAGGCTTTCCCCTCCTCGCGCATCGTGGCGTTCTCGACCGGCTGCATCTATCCGTTCGTCCCCGTCGAGGGCAAAGGCTCGAGCGAGGACATGGCGCCGAATCCGCCCGGCGAATACGCCCAGTCCTGCGTCGGCCGCGAGCGCATGTTCGAATATTTCTCGCGCAAATTCGGCACGCCGGGGCGCCTTTTCCGCCTCAACTACGCGATCGACATGCGCTATGGCGTGCTGCACGACATCGCAACGAAAGTGCTGACGGGCACGCCGATCGACGTCAGCCTCGGCCATGTCAACTTCATCTGGCAGGGCGATGCGTCCTCCCAGGCGCTGCGCTGCCTCGCGCATTGCACGACGCCGACCTCCCCGATCAACGTCAGCGGCCACGAGATCCTCGCGGTGCGCGATCTCGCGGCGAGGTTCGGCGCAAAGTTCGGCCGCACGCCGGTGCTGACAGGCAAGGAAGAGCCGACCGCGTGGCTGACCGACACGTCGAAGGCGGTCGAACTGTTCGACCTGCCCGTCGTTGACACCGAGCAACTGATCGCCTGGACGGCGGATTGGGTCTCTCGCGCCATGCCGAGCCTCGGCAAGCCCACCAAATACGAGGTGCGCGATGGTCGCTACTGACGGTCCGCACATCGTCCGGCTCGGCGTCGAGGACGCCGCGGCTGGCCTTGTGCTCTCGACCGAAGCGCACTGGAACCAGACGATTGAGGACTGGCGCTTCTTCTTGAGCGAAGGCTTTGTGTTCGGCATCCGCGACGACGCACGGCTGGTCGCAACTGCGGCCCTGCTACCCTATTCCGGCAACAATGCGTGGATCAGCATGGTGCTGGTGACGGAAAGCCACCGCCGCCGCGGTCTCGCCACGCATCTCGTCGATGCCTGCCTCGAGGCGGCGCGCAAGAACTGGCTGACGTGCTGGCTCGATGCGACGCCCGACGGCGCCCGGGTCTACGGCCCGCTCGGCTTCACCCCGACCTCGCAATTGCGCCGGCTGAAGCTGGCGAAATCCACGTCCGGATCCGCGCAAGCTCCGTCAGCCGCAACGCTCGATGCACTTCGCGCGCGGGACCGGCGGGCGACCGGTCTCGACCGTACCGCCCTGCTCTCGGCGTTCGCACAGCGACCCGGCTCGCGCATCGTCTCCACGAACGGCGCCATCGCGCTGGTGCGGGACGGCCGAGCCGCGTGCCATATCGGCCCGTTGTTCGCCGATCACACCACAGCCGCGCTGACCCTGGTCGACGCGATCGCGCGGTCGCAGGACGGACCGCTCCTGCTCGACGCCGTCGCGTCGCAAGCCGCATTCCTGGACGGACTGACGGCGTCCGGCTGGACCATCGAACGCCCCTTCCAGCGGATGCGTCTCGGCCCCGCCACCGCCATGGCCGAGGAAATGCCATTCGCCGTCGCCGGCCCCGAATTCGGATAGGACATCATGCACCACAGCCAGATCAACAGCGACGTCCGCAAGCTGATCGCCAACGGCACCGTGCTGCCGGCGCATCCGCTCGCGCTCACCGCCGAGCGACAGCTCGACAAGATTCATCAGCGTGCGCTGACGCGCTATTACATCGACGCCGGCTCGGGCGGCCTTGCCGTCGGTGTGCACACTACGCAATTCGCGATCCGCGACGTCGGTCTCTACCGTCCCGTGCTCGAGCTCGCCGCGGAGACCGCAGCACACTGGACCCAGCGGCCGCTGGCGTTGGTCGCGGGCCTCGCCGGCCCAACCAGCCAGGCGATCACCGAGGCCCGCACCGCACGCGACATCGGCTATCACGCGGGCCTGCTCAGCCTCGCCGCGATGAAGAGCGCCTCCGAGGACGAGATCATCGCGCACTGCACGGCCGTGGCCGCCGAAATTCCGCTGGTCGGCTTCTACCTTCAGCCGGCCGTGGGCGGCGTCATCCTGTCGAGCCGGTTCTGGCAGCGCTTCGCCTCGATAGACAACGTCATTGCGATCAAGATCGCACCGTTCAACCGCTACCGTACCCTCGATGTTCTGCGCGGCGTCGCGGCCGCCGGCGCGCTCGACCGCGTCGCGCTCTACACCGGCAATGACGACCACATCCTGCTCGACCTGATGCTGCCGTTCGATCTCCGCGACAAGGGCGTCACCACGCGGACCTATTTCAAGGGCGGCCTGCTCGGCCACTGGTCGGTCTGGACCGCGAGCGCCATCCAGCAGTTCGAGCGCTGCAAGGCGGCGCGGCACAAGGACACCGTGCCCGCCGACCTGCTGGCGCTCGATGCCCGCGTCACCGATTGCAACAGCGCCTTCTTCGACGTCGCCAACAATTTCCATGGCTGCATCGCCGGCTGCCACGAGGTGCTGCGGCGCCAGGGCCTGATGGAAGGTTTGTGGTGCCTCGATCCAAACGAGGGTCTCAGCCCCGGCCAGAAGGAGGAGATCGATCGCGTCTGCCGCGAGCACGCCGACCTCAGCGACGATGCCTTCGTCGCCGCGAATTTGAACAAATGGCTGGCATGAGCTCAGAGCCCTTCATCAGCCTGCAAGGCGTCCGAAAGGTCTATCGCAGCGGCGGCACCGAGTTTCTGGCGGTGTCCGACGTCACCATGGACGTGCAGGAAGGTGAGCTCGTCTCGCTGGTCGGCCCGTCCGGCTGCGGCAAGACGACGGTGATGAAGATCCTGGCGGGCCTGCATGGCGCCGACGGCGGCACCGCGACGATAGGCAATGCCACGAGCCCGTTCGATCCGACCCGCGATATCGGCATGGTGTTCCAGCAGGCATTGCTGCTGAAATGGCGGACCATCCTGGACAACGTGCTGCTGCCGGCCGAGATCGTCGGCCTGCCGATGAAGGCCGCGCGCGAGCGGGCGCGCGACCTTCTCAACCTCGTCGGGCTCTCCGGCTACGAGCAGAAATATCCGCAACAATTGTCCGGCGGCATGCAGCAGCGCACGGCGATCGCGCGCGCCTTCATCCACGATCCGAAACTGATCCTGATGGACGAGCCGTTCGGCGCACTGGATGCGCTGACGCGCGAGCAGATGAATCTGGAGATGCTGCGGATCTGGCGCGAGAGCGGCAAGACCATCATCTTCGTCACGCATTCGATCCAGGAAGCCGTGTTCCTGTCCTCGCACTGCGCCGTGCTGACGGCGGGCCCGGCGAAGATGGCCGACTATTTCGCGATCGACCTGCCCTTTCCGCGCGACCTTCCGCTGAAGACGACGGACGCGTTCGGCGCCTATGCAAGGCGCATCTATGCAAAGCTGGGCTTAGGGACGGCGTAATTCGCCAAACGAAAATTCTCGTAGGGTGGGCAAAGCGGAGCGTGCCCACCAATGCAAGTGAAGCACGTGATGGTGGGCACGGCGCAAGTGCGCCTTTGCCCACCCTACGAGGGCGCGGCGCGATCGCGGCACCGCGCCCCTTACGTCAGCTCTTGTTGCGCATCTTGCTGAGCAGATAGTTGTCGTAGAAGTTCTCCGCGATCTGCGTGTAGAAGAGCAGCTCCTTCATATACGCGTCGTGGCTCTCCTTGGTCCGCTTGAACAGGTCGCTCTTGGCGGCGAGCTCGTTCAGATGGTCCTGGGTGGCGTTGTAGCAGGCCTCCAGCACCGGCTGCGGGAACGCTTTCAGCTCCGTGCCGCTCGCGATCAGCCGCTTCAGCGCGGCCGGATTGACGCTGTCGTACTTCTCGAGCATCCAGGCGCCGGCCGCCGCGCCCGCCTGGTTGACGATCGCCTGGTATTGCTTGGGCAGCGAATTCCACTTTTCGTCATTGACGATCATGTGCAGCATGGCGCCGCCTTCCCACCAGCCGGGGAAGTAGTAATATTTGGCGACCTTGTAGAAGCCGAGCTTCTCGTCGTCATAGGGACCGACGAACTCGACCGCGTCGATCGTGCCCTTCTCCAGCGCCGGATAGATATCGCCGCCCGCGATCTGCTGCGGGACGACCCCGAGCTTTGCCAGCACGTGGCCGCCCATGCCGGCGATGCGGAATTTGAGACCCTTGAGATCGTCGACGGTCTTGATCTCCTTGCGGAACCAGCCGCCCATCTGGGTGCCGGAATTGCCGCACAGGATGGCGTGCGCCTTGAAGGGCTTGAGCGCCTCGTTGGTGAGAGCGGCGCCGCCACCGAAGTGCCACCACGACTCCTGATGGCGATGGTTCATGCCGAACGGCGCACCGGTGGCATAGGCCAGCGCCGGCTCCTTGCCGATGTAGAAATAGAGCGGCGTCTGCGCCATCTCCACCGATGCGGTGCTGACGGCATCCAGCGCCTGGAGGCCGGGCACGAGCTCGCCCGCCGAGAAGGTCTGGATCTGGAATTTGTTGTCGGTGGCCTCAGCGACGTATTTCGCGAAGGTCTGCGCCGTGCCGTAGATGGTGTCGAGCGATCTCGGAAAGCTCGAGGTCAGGCGCCATTTGATCTCGGGCGCGCTCTGCGCGATCGCAGGTGCAGCAACCAGCGTCGTCGCGCCGGCGACCGCGCCGCCCTGGATGAATGTACGGCGTTTCATGATGTGGACTCTCCCTGGAAGTAGATTTCAAACACATGGTTTTGTGGCGATGGCCTTCGCGGACCGTTTGCCCGTTCCTATAGCGGAGTTCAAGTTGCGAGGAGAAGGCCCGTACGGAGCTCTCAGAGCAGCTTGGCGCTGACGAACAGCGCGCGCACGGCGTTGGTCGCCTGCACCGCCAGCATAGCGTTACCGGCGGCACCTTCCAGGGCTGCGACTGCGTCCTCGTGCAGGGAGCGAAATTCCATCCACTCGACCGACTTGAAGTTGGTGAGGAATTGATAGGCCTGACCGACGGTTGCGATCGCCAACGTGTCACCGTTCAGCTTGATCTTGAACGTCGTGCGCAGCGGGGTTTCGGAACTTGATGGATCACTCATGGGCTGCTTCTGGGCGAGGACGGCTTAACGAAGGGGAAACGGCAGCCCCGCCGTCGCAGACAAGGTCAGGAATTGGTGCTCGCGCGCTGCGAAGCGGTGGCCGTCCCGCGCAGGCTCGGCACCACGACCAGGCGGTTGAACTCGCCATTGTCGTAGGCTTTCAGGAAACGGTCGTAGTCCTTGATCGAGACGCAGCCGTTGGAATCGCCGCGCGGCCCGAGCAGGTAGTTGTGCGTGAGCAGACCGACGCGCCCAAGCGCACTGGTGCCCTCAGTCGGCGTCATGCGCAGTGCCCGGACGCCGTGGAACAGCTTTTCGCGCGGCTTGAGGTCGTAGGTCGCCGGCGGCGTCGCGCCGACCATCCGCCGGTCGACGTGGTCGGGGTCGTCCATCAGCGCACCCAGGCCGGAATGGGCCTCCAGCGCAACGCCGCTCGGCAGATAGACCGCCTTGGCCGAGATGTCGTAGACCGCGGTTCGCGAGTCGTAGCCGAGGGAAGCTAGATCAGGCGCCTTTGTCAGCAGCCCGCTATCCGGCGTCAACGAAGCCAGCTTGATCTTGTCGGTGAATTTTTCGAAGAAATTGCGGTTGTCGGTCCTGGTACCGGTATCGGCATAGGCCTGGCTGGAGGCGATCTGGGCGGCCAGATCTGCCTGGACCGGACGCGAGCGCGGCATCGGGATGGCGTCGGCACGCTGCGAGGGCCTCGCCTCTTCGGCTGCAGACTGCTCGTCATCGGACAGCATCGAGCGCCAGTCGTCGCCCTGGAGCTTCTGGGCGAGCATCGCCTTGGCATCTCGCAGCTTGAGCTGGACCGCATTCACCGCGGAGCGCTCAAGCGCCCGCAGGCCGAACTCGCGCGCCGGCGGGCTGCCGGCAGCAGACGCGAAACGGTCCTCGAACGAAGGCGCATTGGCCGGCGGCAGCGCAGCGGAGACCAGCGGAGTCGAATCGCCGATGTCAGAAACCCACGCGGCGGCGCCAAGCGCCAGCGCGACCGCTGCCACAGACAGTAAAATCGTCTCGGCCCGCCCGACACGGCGGCGCGACAACAGCCTATCGGCGTTTGCTGCGTCGGAAACCATCAGATCCCCAAAATCGACCCCGGGGGTGCCCACCCCCACCCGGAGACTCTATACCAGCTACCACATTGGGAGCCAAAAGTTAGGCATAATCGCGGCCGGAAAACCTCCCAAAGGTATCCAATGACCGATCTCTTCGATCTCAACCGCTTTGTCCGGGCCCAGGACCCGGTCTATCGCGACGTCCAGGCCGAACTGGCCCGGGGTCGAAAGCAGACTCACTGGATGTGGTTCATCTTCCCGCAGGTCGCAGGCCTCGGCTTCAGCGCCATGTCACAGCGCTACGCCATCGGGTCCCGCGCGGAGGCCGAGGCCTATCTCGCCCATCCCGTCCTCGGGGCGCGCGTGATCGAATGCACGAGGCTCGTGCTCGCCGTCGAGGGCCGGACCATCAACGCGATCCTGGGCGCACCTGATGACGCCAAATTCCGCTCGTCGATGACTCTGTTCGGCGCGGTGTCCGACGAACGCGTCTTCGATCAGGCGATTGCCCGTTATTTTGCTGGTGAACGCGACGGCGCCACGCTCGAGATCCTGTCGCGGCTCGACCGCGCATCCGGCTGAACCTGCCGCCGGGGGCGTAACCCGAGATTAACACGGGGTATCTATTGTCCGTGCAAATTTAACTCTCGTCGCACGCCATTGCCGGACAGATCATGAAAATCGGTACGCTCCTGACCAGCGCCATCGTCTCGCTCTCGACCGTCGGCGGCGGCCTCGCCGTCTACGTCGCCGTGACGAAATACCAGACCATGGAACGGGTCGGCGAGGCGCAAGGCCGCCTGGCCATCGTCCGCGCTGTCAGCGATATCCCGCGCTATCTCAATCCGGAGCGCGGCTTTTCCACCAACATTCTCTACGGCCCTGCGAGTATCGACCCGGCACTGCTCACTGAGCAGGACAAATTGCGCAAGCAGACCGACGGCGCCCGCGACAGGATGAACGCACGACGCAAGGAGCTGCCCGGCTCCTTCGAGGACGGCAGCACCATCGGCAGCAATATCGACGGGATCAATGCGAAATTCACCGCCTTGCGCGAAGCCATCGACAAGGCGCTCGCCGGACCGGCGGAGGCCCGCAAGGACGCGGCCAAGAAGATCGTCGCCGACAATGCCGTGCTCAATGCAGGTGTGACTGCGCTTCTCAACGAGCAGGTCCGCCGCATGGCGATCCTCAATGGCGATGCCTACCGACAGGCCAGCTACGCCAACATCGCCATGACGTTGCGGGACGTCGGCGGCTTCAATTCCAGCCTCCACAAAAATCTCGTCGGCGGCAAGAAACCGGCGACTGACGCCGAAAAGGCCGACATCGCCCGCTCACAGGGCCGCAACGACCAGATCGTGATGGCGCTGCAAGAACTGCGCGGCAATCCGTCAACCCCTGCGAACGTCGCCGAGGCCCTGGAGAAGTTCAACGCGATCTATGTCGAGGAATTCGGCCGCGAGCTCAAGCTGGTGAAAGACGGCGCCGTCACCGGCAAGTACGAGCACGATATGGACACCTATTACGCCGCGACACAGCGCGGCCTCGGCACCATCATCGGCGTTCGCGATGCCTTCTACGACAATGCCGAGCAGATTCTCGCCAGCGCATCTTCCGCCGCCCGCACCAGCTTCATCATCGCCCTCGGCGTTCTCCTCGCCGTGCTGATCGCCAGCGCCGGCCTGATCGTGATGGTCCGCCGCCGCGTCTGCGCCCCGATCGTCGGCTTGACGACGCGCATGACACAGCTTGCCGATGGCGACGTCGCCGGCGAGATCCCCGGCGCCCAGCGCTCCGATGAGATCGGCGCGATGGCCGCGGCGGTTCAGGTCTTCAAGGACAACATGATCCGGGCCGACCGGCTCGCCGCCGAGAAGCAGGCTGAGAACGACGGCAAGATGCGGCGCGCGCAGGCGCTCGACAGCCTCACGCGAGCCTTCGAGGCCAAGGTCACCGAGCTCGTCGGCGGCCTGTCCCAGGCCTCGGCGACCATGGAAAGCACCGCGCAGTCGATGACCTCGACGGCGGCGCAGACCAACAGCCAGGCCGCGGTGGTCGCCGCCGCCTCCGAACAGACATCGAGCAACGTGCAGACCGTCGCCAGCGCCACCGAAGAGCTGACCTCCTCGATCGCGGAGATTGGCCGTCAGGTCGCCCAAAGCACCGAGATCGCCGCCCGTGCCGTCGACAACGCGCGCCGCACTGGCGACACCGCCCGCGCGCTCGCCGAGGGCGCCCAGAAGATCGGCGACGTCGTCACGCTGATCCAGAGCATCGCCGAACAGACCAACCTGCTCGCGCTGAACGCGACCATCGAGGCCGCCCGCGCTGGCGATGCCGGCCGCGGCTTCGCCGTGGTCGCCTCCGAAGTGAAGTCGCTGGCCGGCCAGACCGCCAAGGCCACCACCGAGATCTCCGAGCAGATCACGGCGATCCAGACGGCAAGTGACCAGACCGTGGCCGCGATCCGCAACGTCGCCGACGTCATCGGCGAGATCGACCAGATCGGCACCGCGATCGCCGCTGCGATCGAGGAGCAGGGCTCGGCTACCAAGGAGATCGCCCGCAGCGTCCAGGAGGCCGCCCGCGGCACCCAGGAGGTCAACAGCAACATCTCCGGCGTGCAGCGCGCCGCCGACGACACGGGAGCTGCCGCGAGGGAGGTGCTGGGCGCCGCCGAGCAGCTCTCGACGCAGTCGCGCGATCTCGCCGGACAGTTCGACCGCTTCCTCGGCGAGGTCAGGGCCGCTTAAAGCATGATCCGGAAAAGCGCGCAGCGGTTTTCCGAACAGCTCATGCTGAAACAACAACCTAAAGCGCGATGACGGTCATCCCGGTCGCATCGCGCTTTAGTAAGGCGGCGCCTTCCGCGCCCGCTGCCCTTTCGCTGCCTCGATCCACCACAGGAGATCGTCGGCAAAGCGGGGGAACGAGCGCTCCAGCGCCTTGCCGCCCTCGCCGATCGGCTCGGCCTCCGCCGACAATGTCTGCGCGATCGGGCCGACGCCGATGGTGCTCGACACCACCACCATCCCCATCTCCGACAGCGTGCCGTGCCAGGCCGTCGCCGCGCGCGCGCCGGACAGTCGGCCGGCGGAATAACTCACGATCGCGGCCGGACGCCAGAACCACTCTTCGAGGAAGTGGTCGGTAAGATTCTTCAGGCCGGGCTGGATGCCCCAATTATACTCGCCGGTGACGAAGACGAAGCCGTCGGCGCCGCGGATCTGCCCGGCCAGCTTCTCCAGCGCCTCGGGCGCCGCACCCTTGGGATACTCCTTGTACATGCGGTCCAGCATCGGCAGGCCGATTGCCTTGGCGTCGATGAATTCGACCTCCTCGCCGCGGCCGCGCAGCCGATCGACGACGAAATTCGCAAGGCGGATGCCCATGCGGTCGGAACGGTAGGAACCGTAGAGAACGAGAATGCGATTGCTCATGGCCGGACGGTAGCACGAAACCGGCGCCCGTCCCTACCCGATTTGTCGGACTATCGTCCGCGACCGCGGCCCAGCGTTTGCGACGGCGACTCGCCGAACTGGGCGCGGTAGCTTCTGGAGAAATCGCTGAGATGCCAGAAGCCAAACGCCAGCGCGACCGCCTTGACGCTATCGGCACCGGCGAGAAGCTGCCGCCGCACCAGCCACAACCGGCGCAGGCGCAAATAGCGGTGCAGGCTCATGCCCCGATAGCGGCGGACGACGTCGTGCATGGTGCGAACGGACAGCCCGAGCTTGCGCGCGATCTCATCGCTGTAGATCGGCTGCGACAAATCCTCGGTCAGCAGTGCGCGGATGTCCTGGAACATCCTGAAATTCCGCTCGTCGTTGGGGCCGAGGGTCCAGCGGGCCGAGACGACGCTTTCGAAGGCCTCGTCGACGGCTCCGAGCAGGGACTCCTTCATCGCCGCGCCCTTCAACGAAAGCTCCGGCGCCTCGGCCGGGCCGGACGCCTCGGCCAGCACCTCACGAACCACGGTGCGCAGCCGGTGCAAGCCGGCCGCCGAGACCTCAAAAATCTTGAAACTCGAGAGCGTGGCCGGCCAGCCGCGGTCCCGCACCTCCGGCCTGAAAACCACCGAGGCGATTTGTCGCTGCACCTCCTCAATGGTGGTGTAGGCGGCGCCGCCGCTGCCAATGACCACGACCGGTCGGGCGCGCTGCGAGCCATTGAAGCGAACGGGCACGTCGAGGTCGTCCATCGTGAAGCCGACCGCCGTGCAATTCTCGACCAGCTGTGCATCGACCATTCGCGGAAACGTCCGCGTCAAATTCACGTCGCAACCGGGCAACGACAGGATTGTCTGCTCAGCCGAAATCCTCCGTACGAAAGGCGTGAATTCGAAATTCAGCCCGCGTATCGCACTTCGAAATTCGTCGACGTCTGAAAAGCGAAAAGTGTTGAGTGCCAGTCTCGGCACATCGTCAATGCTGTTCATGAAATATGAAACGCAACGTGGCGTAGACGTGCGTCCGGCCGCGACGCCGGTTCGTTTCCCCCTTCGGTTTTCCGTTACCTAGAAAGGATCAATCTTAACGTGTCCTGACAAATTGGCGAGGAGCCAGTTGAAAGAACAAGCGGCCACGTCTGTCTCTCGCCGAATTTCGATAGCGTTTCCCGCACAGTGATGGTGCCAGGCTACCTGACCTTCGATATCTAAAATTCAAAATTAACGACTTTGAGGCGCAATAGCTCTCGTTTGATCGTCAAAGTTATTTCGAATTTCAGGCCCCTGCCATGACGGCAAATTCGCCTGCTGATGTTCTGGTCGAGTTGGAGGACGCGGTCGCAACGTGTCCGCTGGACCGCTGCGCACGCATTCTTTCCGGCATCATGCAGCTGCTCACCAGCAGCCGCGACCGGCCCCAGGAATTGCTCGCCAATGTGGTCGACGGCGTTCTGCTGCGGCTGACGGAGCGGGTTGAGGCCAGTGCGTTGATCGAGCTCAGCACCGCACTCGCGGAACTCGCGGTGGCTCCGCCGAAGACCATGCGGCGTCTCGCCTCTCACCACGATCCGGAGGTGGCGTGCCCCGTCTTGCTGCGATCGCCGTCACTGTCCACCGCCGATCTCAAATCGATCGCGGCCTCGAGCGGCGAACGGCAGCAATGCGCGATCGCCGCCCGCGCGCCGATCGATCCGCCGGTGATCGAGACGCTGATCGAAGGCGGCTTCCGCAGCGTCCTTATTGCGCTGATCGCCAATACGGAGGCACGATTCTCGGACGCCGCCTACGCCGCGCTGGTCGGCAAGTGCCTGACGGATGATGAGCTCACGAAGGCGCTGGCCCTCAGGCCGGACACGCCAGACGCGATCATGCGGAAGTTGCTGTCGGCCTCACCGGCTCCGAAATCCGGCACAGGGCCGACGGCGACCGTCTCGCTTCGAACGGTAGCGGCCGCGCCAATCGTTCCAAAGCTGCCCTGCGCGGCCGCCTATGCCGGCGCGCGGCCGGAGATCGTCGCGCTCAACCGCATCGGCAAGCTCAACGATTCCACGGTGAACCGCTTCGCCATCCGCGGCGAGACCGCCAACCTCGTCACGGCCCTATCGGTGCTTTCGGGGGCTCCCATCGAAATCGTCGAGCATGTCATGACCGACGACGATTGCGAGGGTCTCGTGATGGCCTGCCGCGCCTCGCGGCTGAACTGGCAGACCACGTTGGCCATCTTGGGCAATCGCTGCGGCAGAAGGCTTTCCTTCGCCGAGCGCGAACGTGCGCAGCACATTTTCGAGACACTGCTCCTGTCCACCAGCCAGTGGACGGTGCGTTGGGGGGAAATTGCCGCAAGTGCCAAGGAGAGCAGTCGGGAACATCGCGGCGCAAAGATGGAGATCAGCCGATGAAATTCGACGGTCGCAAAGCCGCTCGTGTGAAAATGGACCACAGGCAGCCGGTCAATCTCATGGGTTCGGACGGGACCTGGCGACGCAGCTGCGTCCTGCTGGACGTATCGCAAAGCGGCGCCAAGATCGAGGTCGAGGGCACGCTCGACGTGCTCCAGGCCAAGGAGTTCTTCATGCTGCTGTCGTCGACCGGCCTCGCCTACCGGCGCTGCGAACTGGTCTGGATCGACGGCACCACGGCTGGAGTCCATTTCGTTACGGCTGACGGCAAGAAGAAACCTGCAGGCGCACCAGCGCCTGCGCAGACCGCGGCTCAGGGCAAATAGATTCGAACATTCCACCTGGTGTTTGACTTTCATACGGTCGCAAAGTGTAGGTCAGATCGTGCAGCACGCGCCAACAAGATCCGGCCCGGTCGATGGTGACGGCGGTATCCGTCAGAAACGAACCGATCGCCCCTTCCTGCATGTGCTGGCCGACACGTCCGACAAGCTTTCGGGGGTCTGCTCGATCCTCGAAGAGAAATTCACCATTGCCGGCGAGCGACTCGACGCCGATTCCAGGCTGTCGCAGACGCCGGCCGCCATCGTCATCCGCACGGAGCTGCGCGACGTCGACAACATCGCCGCGATCAAGAAGCGGGCCGGCAAGCTGGCGAAGGCCAGGAAGCGCATCTTCCTGCTCGAGCACGCCTCCCACGTCTGCATCTCGCAAGCCTACGCGCTCGGGGCGACGCTGGTCCTTCCCGGCACGGTCAGCCGGACCAGGCTGCTGGCGGCGCTGGCCGATCCGGCCGACGGTCCATCCGCTTCGTCAGGCGACGCGTCGCAACCGGACGACGCCGTCGAGACCGCCGCGACCGCGATAGCATCGATGTTCACGGCTGTGACCCTCGGCCAACCGCTCGACGTCGACGGCACCAAGGAAGCCGGTCGCCAGATTGCCGACCGTATCACCCGGCATGGCCTGACGGAGTGGCTCATGACGGTGCGCCGCCATCACGAAGGAACCTATCAGCATTGCCTGCTCGTGACAGGCGTTGCCATCGACTTCGGACTGAGCCTCGGCGTCGGCAGAGCCGACCTGGAACGTCTCTACTCGGCTGCCATGTTCCACGACATCGGCAAGGCGCAGATACCACTCGCCATCCTCGACAAGCCGGGCCGTCTTGATGCCGCCGAACGCGCGCTGATCGAAACGCATCCGGCCGCCGGTTACGAGTTTCTCAAGGGACACGACGGAATCTCGCCGGAGATACTCGATGCCGTTCGCCATCATCACGAATACCTCGACGGGAGCGGTTATCCCGACGCGCTCTGCGCCGAGAGGATCGGCGACATCGTGCGAATTCTAACGATCTCGGACATCTTCGCGGCGCTGATCGAGCACCGGCACTACAAGCCGACCATGCCGCGCGCGGACGCCTACAATATTCTGTGCGGGATGAACGGGAAGCTGGAGAAGGCGCTGGTCCACTCATTCAAGCAGGTCGCGCTCACGCGGTGAGCGCGGCAGACCGGTCTCGAACGCGGCCTAATGAGTAGCGCGATGGCTGGCGCGGCGCGGGATGGACCGGCAGGCCAGCCCCTCGGCCAGCAGCTTCATGTCCTCGTGCCGGCCGCTGCGTATCAGCCGGCCGAACTCTTCGGGTGTGAAAGGAAGACTTGGATCGTCATCGATCTTGTGCCGGAGTCGCGGACCGAAGAACCGTCGAACCAGGCTAGCCAGCCGCCGCATGTCAATTCCCTCGCGCCAGCAACAAACCTCTCAGTCCGCATATTGTTCCTCCTGCACCTTCGAGATTGCAAGAGGCCGCTTGGGACTCCGCACCAAAAATTTCCGCCAGAGAATAATCTCCTCCTGTCGCGCTAATCGGCAAAACCCACGTAACGCACGAACTGGTGGTTGTGCTCGCGGTCCGAACGCACCGCGTTCGCGGCAAAGCCGTCGTCGGGATAGCCCATCGCGACGCAGGTCATGATGACCTCGTCCTCCGGAATCTCGGCGACCTCGCGCACGATGTCGGAACGCATGATGCCCTGCCCGTTGATGACCGAGCCGAGCCCGCGGTCCCACGCCGCGAGCACGATGCCGTAGCAGAGCGCGCCGAGATCGAAATGGCAGACGGCGCCGGGATCGAGCACGCGGTCGTAGGTCAGCACCAGCGAGACCGGCGCGTCGAACTGGCGGAAGCCGCGCAGCACCCAGTCCTGCCGCATCGGCTTGTCGTCGCGCGCGATTCCCATCGCGCCGAACAGCTTCTTGGCGATGTCGACCTGCCGGGTGCGATGCACGCCCTGGTATTCGCCATGGCTGATGATGTCGCGCTTGACCTTGGCGCCGCCGGCCATCTCCGCCATGTTGCGGCGACGCACCTCCTCCAGCGGATGGCCCGTGAGCACATGGACATGCCAGGGCTGGGTGTTCATCGACGAGGGCGCGCGCTTGGCGCTCTCGATGATCGCCTCGATCACCGCGCGCGGCACCGGCTCGTTCCTGAAGCCACGCACGCTGCGGCGCGACTGGACCAGCGTTTCGAATTCCACCTCGTGAACCTCCCTGCCCGTTCGTCCGGCGTTGCGACGCAGGCCGGTTGCCGATGCGGCCCGCAAAACCTATGCTGGCCCGCAAGCAAGACCAAGAATCCCGGAGGACCCGTCATGGCCGCGCCGCTCGATCCCGTCATCGCCCAGATCATTCCGCTCATGCCGATGCGCGATCCCACGGTCATGACGCCACAGAGCGCCCGCGATTCCTTGCGCGCACTGGCTGCCTCACGTGCCGCCATTCCGCCGCCGCCGGTCGATAGCGTCGAGGATATCAGGGTGAAAGGCGGCGCCGGTCCGCTACCTGCACGGGTCTACCGGATAGGCACCGCGCCGGCACCGACCGTGGTGTTCTTCCACGGCGGCGGCTGGGTTGCAGGCGATCTCGAAACCCACGACCGGCAGGCGCGCAACCTTGCGATCGAGACCGGCGCGGTGGTCGTCTCCGTCGACTATCGCCGCCCGCCCGAGACGCGCTTTCCCGGCGCCTTCGAGGACGCCTTCGCAGCAGTCGGCGATGTCTTCAACCGCGTCGCGGAATTTGGCGGCGATGCAAAGCGCCTCGGCGTTGCCGGCGACAGCGCCGGCGGCAATCTCGCAGCCACCACCGCGATCGCCTGCCGCGATGCCGGCATCAAGCTCGCCGCGCAAATGCTGGTCTATCCCGTGACCGACGTTCTTGGCAGCTACGCGGACGCGCGCGAGAACGCGCGTTATCCCTCCCGCGAGGAGAATGCCGAGGGCTACTTTCTGACGCGGGCGACGATGGAATGGTTCTGCGGCCACTATCTCGCCGATCCCGGCCATGCCACCGACTGGCGCGCCTCGCCGTTGCGTGCCGCCTCACTTGCGGGCGTCGCGCCGGCCATCGTGACCACCGCCTGGTTCGATCCCTTGCGCGACGAAGGTGCCGCCTATGCGCGAGCGCTGGAGGCCGCCGGCGTCCGCGTCAAGCACCACGAGGGCCCTGGCCTGATCCACGGCTATTTTGGCATGGGCGATGCCTCGGACGTCGCACGCGCCGAAGCGCAGCGCGCGAGGGCCGACTTCAAGGCGTTGCTCGCGCGAGGTGCCTGAGGGGGTGCTAGCCGCGAGATGCCTGTTGCGCGCCGGTATGCCCCCAGGTCTCGTCCCAATCCTGACCGGCTGCGTCGACGACGCGGCCGTCGGCTTCGAAGAACTTGTTCGGCACCTGGAAGATCGCCAGAATCAAGGCGCCGTCCGGACACCAGGCGGCGTGGCGGCTGCCCGCCTCGCGCCAGATGAATTCGCCGGCCTTGCAGGCAATGCCCTTGGCCGGGCCCTCCTGGTCGACGAGCGCGCCTTCGATGACCCAGCTCTGCTCGATGCCGACATGCTCGTGATCGGGCAGCACCGATCCTGGCGCAAAGCGCATCAAGGCGGTCATCAGCCCGGTGCGGCGATCGAACAGCAGCGTCTTGGCCTCGCACCCAGGAAAGCGGGTCTTCTGCCAGTCCATGTCCTGGGGCCGAACCAGGTGGGAATGCCGATCGGCCAATCGTTCGCTCTTCGGGATCGTGGCGTCCATGACGATGCTCCATCCAGCTAAGCTGATCGAAGCTAGCAGGATCGCCCGGCGGGGTCAGCGAGCAGTGCAACAAGGATCGACGGCCGCCGACCGCGCTCGAAAAATCCATACGTCGACCGGACGACATCAGCTCATCCTGCTTGATTGCGCCATGATTCCCGGCTCCTATCTCCCGGCCATTTCTGGTTTCAGGAGACACCCATGATGAAGCGGATTTTCCTCGCAGCGATTGTTGCCGCCTTTGCAGCGGGCTCGGCATTCGCACAAGAGACCTGCGAGAGCAAAGCGATCGGCAAGGACGGCAAGCCGCTGGCCGGCGCCGCCAAGACCTCGTTCCTGAAGAAGTGCAAGGCGGATGCCTGCGCACCCAAGGCAGTCGGCTCCGACGGCAAGCCGCTCGCCGGCGCCGCCAAGAACAGCTTCATGAAGAAGTGCGAGACCAGCGCGTAAGCGCGCGGTCCATTCCCGGCTTTTTCAGCAAGCCATCACAAATGAAATGCCGTCATGGCCGGGCAGAAGCGCGTCTTCGCGCGAGATGTCCCGGCCATTTGCTTTTTGTGCCTCCCCGCCGCCAGTGTGCGACACGCGCCGAGCGCGTGGAGCAAACTCGCCGCGACCCTAGACAGAACGCAGCGGCTGACGGATCATGCCGCGCTGAGTGAACCGGGGCATCGACGAGGCTTCCAGCAAAGGATGGGCGAGATGTTGCAGTTTCGCGTGCGAGATCACATGATGGCGACGATGAGCGTGCTCTTTACGCTGCTCATGATTGTTGACGTTGCCAACGCAAGAGGCCCTGGCCTGCCCAACGTCGTGGTTCTCGCAACCGGCGGCACGATCGCCGGCAGCGGGGCGAGCAGCACCACCGTCGTCGGGTATACCGCAGCCACGGTGGGCATCGAGACCCTCTTGAACGCCGTCCCCGAGTTGAAAACGGTGGCCAACGTCAAGGGCGAGCAGGTCTTCCAGATCGCCAGCGAGAATATGAACAATGATTATTGGCTGAAGCTCGCCAAGCGGGTCAATACGCTGCTCGCGCAGGACGACGTGGACGGGATCGTGATCACGCACGGGACCGATACGATCGAGGAAACCAGCTATTTCCTGAATCTGGTCGTCAAGAGCAAGAAGCCTGTGGTCGTCGTCGGTGCGATGCGCCCATCGACCGCGATCAGCGCGGACGGCCCGATCAACCTCTTCAATGCGGTGATCCTTGCAGGCAGTGAAGAAGCCGTCGGCAAGGGCGTGCTCGTCGCGCTCAACGATCAGATCAACGCCGCGCGCGACGTCACCAAGAACAACACCTCCACGGCAGACACCTTTCGCACGCCTGAACTCGGCTTTCTCGGCTACATGCAGGGCAACAAGCCGTATTTCTATCGGCAATCGACCCGCCGGCACACGGCGGATTCCGAATTTGACGTGTCCAAGCTCGATGTTCTGCCGCAGGTCGACATCGTCTACGGCTACGCCAACATGAACCGGGTCGCGATCGACGCTTTTGTAGCCGCTGGCGCCAAGGGGGTCGTGCATGCCGGCGTGGGTGACGGCAGCCTGGCCCGCCCCGCGGTCGAGCCGGCGCTCGACGAAGCCCGCAAGAAGGGAGTGGTGATCGTTCGTAGCAGCCGTGTCGGCAACGGCATCGTCGCGCGCAATGGCGAGGCCAAGGACGATGAGCACGACTTCGTCGTCTCGGATACGCTCAATCCCCAGAAGGCGCGCATTTTGCTGATGCTGGCGTTGACCAAGACGACCGACACCAAGGAAATTCAGCGGATGTTCTTCGCCTATTAGAGGCTACTCGCGCTTGAAACGGTAATCGAACGCGGCGCCGAACGACTTGATGAGCCCGGCCGTCGGCGCCGGAATGGATCGGCAGGATCAGCTCCTCAACCCCGGAGCCTCCTGCCCGGTGCGCGCGACATATTCGGTGTAGCCGCCGCCATATTGGTGGATGCCATCCGGCGTCAGCTCCAGCACCCGGTTCGATAGCGTCGCCAAAAAATGCCGGTCATGCGAGACGAACAGCATGGTGCCCTCGAAATCCGACAGCGCGTTGATCAGCATCTCCTTGGTGGCGAGGTCGAGATGGTTGGTCGGCTCGTCCAGCACCAGGAAGTTCGGCGGATCGAACAGCATCTTGGCCATCACGAGGCGCGCCTTCTCGCCGCCGGACAGCACGCGGCAGCGCTTCTCGACGTCGTCGCCGGAGAAGCCGAAGCAGCCGGCGAGCGCGCGCAACGAGCCCTGCCCGGCGGTCGGAAATGCATATTCGAGAGACTCAAACACCGTCTGCTCGCCGTCGAGCAGGTCCATCGCGTGCTGGGCGAAATAGCCCATCTTGACGCTGCCCCCGAGCGCCACGGTGCCCTGGTCCGGCTCGCTCGCGCCGGCGACCAGCTTGAGCAGCGTCGACTTGCCGGCGCCGTTGACGCCCATCACGCACCAGCGCTCCCTGCGGCGGATCATGAAGTCGAGGCCGTCATAGATGCGCTTGCTGCCATAGCCCTTGTGCACGTTCTTGAGCGCCACGACGTCCTCGCCCGAGCGCGGCGCCGGCAAAAAGTCGAACGCCACGCTCTGGCGGCGGCGCGGCGGCTCGACCCGTTCGATCTTGTCGAGCTTCTTCACCCGGCTCTGCACCTGTGCTGCATGCGAGGCGCGCGCCTTGAAGCGCTCGATGAACTTGATCTCCTTGGCCAGCATGGCCTGCTGTCGCTCGAACTGGGCCTGCTGCTGCTTCTCGTTCTGCGCCCGCTGCTGCTCGTAGAACTCGTAATTGCCGGTGTAGGTGGTGAGCGAGCCGCTGTCGATCTCGATCACCTTGGAGATGACGCGGTTGATGAACTCGCGGTCATGCGAGGTCATCAGCAGCGTGCCTTCGTAATCGTGCAGGAATTTTTCCAGCCAGATCAGGCTTTCGAGATCGAGATGGTTGCTCGGCTCGTCGAGCAGCATCACGTCGGGACGCATCAGGAGAATACGCGCCAGCGCCACGCGCATCTTCCAGCCGCCGGAGAGTTTTCCGACGTCGCCGTCCATCATCTCCTGGCTGAACCCGAGGCCGGACAGCGCTTCGCGCGCACGGCCATCGAGTGCATAGCCGTCCAACTCCTCGAAACGATGCTGCACCTCGCCGTAGCGCGCGATGATCTCGTCCATCTGATCGGCCTTTTCAGGGTCGGCCATCGCGGCCTCGAGCTCGCGCAGCTCGGCCGCAACCTCGCTGACGGGGCCGGCGCCATCCATCACCTCGGCCACCGCGCTGCGGCCGCTCATCTCGCCGACGTCCTGGTTGAAATAACCGATGGTAATGCCGCGATCGGTCGAGACCTGCCCCTCGTCAGGCAGCTCCTCGCCGGCGATCATCCGGAACAATGTGGTCTTGCCGGCGCCGTTCGGCCCGACGAGGCCGATCTTCTCGCCCTTGTTCAGGGCGGCGGAGGCTTCGATGAACAGGATCTGGTGGCCGGCTTGCTTGCTGACGTTGTCGAGGCGGATCATGAGGTCTTTTTGGGGGGATTTTTGCGTTGCAGCGTCATAGGCCATACGGGCTTCCAGGGGAAGCCCGGGACCAGCGCACCACCCGGCCGCAATACCGTCGTTCAAACCGCAGCTTTCGGGATTATAACCCCCGATGAGCCACCTCTTGGTGGTCGAGCCGCCGCCCGGTCTTGATGATCGTCACTTCTTGAGGATGCCCGTATTGGTATTTCCGAGCTGCTGGATGGCAGCGTTTGCGGCGGGCGTGTTGTAGGTCGGTCGAGATCCACCGCCTTCCTGATCAGAAGGGGTAGCACCGGGTCTTGCGCCCGTCCTTCCCCGGCTTTTTGCATTGAGCGTGTTGGGGCCTGGCGAACCGCCTGTTCCGCTGAGCGTCGTCCCATTCGAGAGCGTCGAGCCGCCCGCGCCGCTCGAACCAGCCGCACTCGCGCCGCCGCCGGATGAAGAACCGCCTGAAGAGCCTCCCGAGCTTTGCGCCATGGAGAACGAAATGGTGCCCAGAAGAATGGTCACGACCGCCGCCAGAAGCCTCATTTGTCCTCTCCCTCGATTCCGGCCAGCTCCGAAAGCGCTGGGTTCCTGGTGATGAAATCTCGCAGCTCCTATCGACGGCGAGCGATCCATGCTCCGGCCAGAAAGGCAACAAGCAAAGACACCAAAGGCGCCTTCACTGTCACCTCGCGCAACTGGTCGGCCCATCGCTTCACCGAATCCGACGAGGGCGAGTGGAGCTGCCGGCTGAAAGCGCCTCTTTGCTCTCCGGAACCTGACCGCGGGCTCGAAGCCTGCTGTATGCCGCCCTGATCGTCCGTCAGCCCGGAGGCTTCCGTCATGGCCGCGGCTTCCTTCATGTCCATGGGCGCGCTCCAATGCTGGTGCGGTTGCGGAACAATGACTTAATCTCGGGTGCCCGTCCGGCGCTGCTGACAAGCGCGTTGGGAACCAATGGGAGCAGCTATGGCGGCGGCATTCATGCGAACTATATAGTTTCGTCGAAGCCCCTGCCGTACCGCTCCCTTGAAGAAGCCCTTGCTCATCTTTCTGTTCCTCGTCATCGCACCGCTTACCGCATCAGCGGCGAGATATTTCTGGCTGGGCGATGGCCGCCAGAATTGGCAAACGGCCGATCGGTCGAGCGCGGGGCTTCTGGCCGCCGCGGCCGATCATCGCGAAGCCGTCGTACGGGTATTCGGGGCGAGAACGGTGAGATGGCGCAGCATCTTCGCAATTCACACCTGGATCGTCGTAAAAGAGAAGGATGCCGCGACCTACACCCGGTATGACTACACGGCGTGGGGCGAGCCGATCCGCACCAACGGCTTCGCTCCGGACGGGCGGTGGTTCGGCGCTGCGCCGGAAACCATTGTGGCCGTAGATGGAGCGCGCGCGGAGGCGCTGATCCCGAAGATCAGAGATGTGATCGAAAACTACAGGTTTCGATCCTATGGAGATTACAGCGTCTGGCCTGGTCCCAATTCAAACACCTTCGTGCAGGCCGCACTCGACTCCGTCCCTGAGCTCCGAGCCGTCCTGCCGCCGACCGCGATCGGCAAGGACTTCCCGTATACCGGCAGATGGTTCGGCGTAACGGCGTCCGGCACAGGCATCTATGCTTCACTTGCCGGATATATCGGCTTTTCGATCGGCTGGGTCGAAGGCCTGGAGATCAATTTCTTCGGCGCCGTGCTCGGCATCGACATCCGGCGCCCGGCGCTCAAACTGCCAGGCCTCGGCCGCGTTGGGGTCACCACCGGCGTGTAGGGGCCCGGAGCCGGACGCCGGTTTCGCTTTCGCAGCGTTGCCGGTTCAAGCCGCCGCCCCGGCCGCGACGAAACGTTCCGCGATGACGTTGTCGGGAGCCGCGCCCAGCCCGATCGCGATGCGGCGCGCGCTGTCCGCCATTGCCGGCGGGCCGCACAGATAGACATCGTGCCCTGAAAGAGAGCGCTCCCCGATCAGGTCCGTGACCAGTCCCTGGCTGATACCCGTCGGGCTCGGCCCCTGAGCGACCGCAATCCGCACGTCCAGTTCCGGAATTGCCCTGGCGAGTTCGTTCAGCTCGTCCACGAAGAAGAGATCATCGGCAGAATTCACACCGAAGCAAAGCGTGACGTTGCGGCTCTCGCCGGGCGCCTTGATCTGCCGGAGCATGGACATCATCGGCGCCACGCCCGTTCCGCCCGCCACCATCAGCACCGGCCGCTCGCCCGATCTCAGATAGAAAACGCCCTGCGGGCCGCGACACTGGACGACGTCGCCCACGGCCGCGCGCTCGGTCAGATAACGCGACATCTCCCCGTCCTCCAGCAGGCGAACCAGGAACTCCAAGCAGCGATCGTCGCCGGGAGAATTGGCCATCGAGTAGGAGCGCCAGTGCGTCGTACCCGGCACGTGAAAATTGACGTACTGGCCCGGCAGAAACCGGATCGGTGAAAGTCCGAGCGTGCGCGTAACGACTCGGACCACGGAGGCGCTCAGCCGTTCGATGCTCTCGATCTTCATCGAAAACGGCTTCGCTGGGATCAGCTTGCCGCGCTCATAGGGCAGCCTGATCCGCACGTCGGTGCGGGCGCTGGCTACGCAGGGCAGCATCTCCCCGGCGTCGATCTCCTGCCGCGACAGCGACACCGACGCGCCGTCCTCGTAGTCCAGATCGCCGCCGAAACAGGTCGCACGGCAGGTCTGGCAATCGCCAACCTCGCAATCCGAGCTCAGCGGGATTCCGGCGCGCCGCGCCGCAACCAGGACCGTCTCACTTGGATTCGCCTCGATGCGCACGCAATCGCCATCCGCAAAGCTGAGGAAAAGGGTCGGCATGGCTCGCTCCTGTGGCCAGCGGCGGTCACTGCGCCAGGGTGAACTTGCCGTCCTTCACGGTCAGCATCACGACGCTGTCGGCCTTTGCACCGAAATGATCGTCGGGGCCGTAGGAATACACCGCGGTCACACCGACATAGTCCTTCAGACCCTCGATGGCGTCCCGAATTCCGGCGCGATCGGTGCCCCCCTTCCCGATCGCCGCCGCGATCATGTTGACGGCATCATAGGCGTTTCCCGCAAAGGTCGCTGGCGGCTTGCCGTACTTGTTCTGGTAGTCAGTCACGAAGCGCCGCAGCGCGGCCTTCTGGGGATCGGAGTCCTTAAGTGAATCGATCACGTAGATCTTAGACGAGGGGATCAGCACGTCGTCGGCGGAGCCGCCGGCAAGCCGCAAGAAATTGAAGTCGTTGGCGGCGTGCGACATGTACAACGGCGCAGTGAGACCGAGCTGGCGGTAGTTCTTCACAGCAATCGCCTGGCCCGGGCCGGTCGCCCAGATCACCACCGCATCCGGCTGCGCGCTGCGGATCTTGGTGAGCTGCGGCGTCATGTCCTTGTCGGCGTTGGCGTAGGATTCCTGGGCGACGAGCGTCAGTCCGAACGAGCCTGCATTCTTCACGAGCTGGTCGCGGCCACTGGTGCCGAACGGCGAGTCCGCATACAGCAGCGCGATCTTTTTGGCGCCGCGCTTCTGCATGTCCGTCATCATGACGCTCTGCACCAGCACGTCGGTGAGCGGCGACAGGAACAGCCATTTCTTGTCCTGCGCGGGCAGGACGATGCCACGCGAGCCGCCGTTGGAAATCATCGGCGTTACGGCATTCTGGACGGTGTCGATAATCGCGTAGGACGAGCCGCTGTTCATCGGTCCGACGAGGGCGACCACGCCGTTCTGCTCGAGCAGCCGCTTGGCGGCCGTCACTGTCTTGGTGTTGTCGCCCTCGGTGTTGACGTTGTCGAGTTCGAGCTTCTTGCCGGCGACACCGCCCTTGGCGTTGATCTGCTCGACCGCGAGCATCGCACCTTCGAGACCGGGCTGACCGAGCGAGGCCAGAGGCCCGGAGGTCTCCAGCAATCCGCCGATCTTGATCGTGTCTTCCGCCTGCGCGCCGACGGCGGACGTCATGAGTATCAGCGCAGCCAGCATGGCCTTGGTCGTCATCATCAGATCCCCTGGGTTTGGAAGGTCGTAGGTGCGAGCGAAGCGACCGCGGCGGCGAACGGATCCCGGGGCGGCCGATAGATTCCGCCGCCGATGCGGCCGTTGTGTCCCCTGCGATCGAGAATGCCGAGGACGACGTCGAGCGGCATGCCGCCGGACACGAGGGCCCGCGCGATGGTCCCGACCCTGATCCCGCTTCGTACGAAGCCGGGATGAGCCGCGGGTAGCAGCTGGGCTGCTTCCGCCGCGGTGGCGCCATCTGCCGGCAAAGACCGCGCGGTCATCGCGCCGAAGCCCATGGCGTCGACCAGCGCGCTGTCTCCGATCGCACCGAGGCGATCGCTGCTCTGAAAGCCCGGCAGCAGATTGCCTTCGGGCGGCTCCGCCGCGGCGACGAACCAGCGTTGACCGCTGCCGCCGAGCTTGACGCCGCAATCGACCCCATTGCCGCCGAGCGCAGTGACGATGCTGCTCCCTTCTCCCTCCCCTGCCTTGGCGATGCACTTCATTGCCGCCATCCAGAGATTGAGAAAGAAAGCCGAGGCCCGGTCGAGAAAGCGGCGCTCCGGCGTATCGCCGCCGAGCCGCGGTGCGAGCTGTTCGATCAGACGACGCGTCGCCGCTGACGTGCGCGAATGGCAATCGTCGCCCTCCATCAGCGCCGGATCGGCAATCTCGATCAGCGGGATGTCTCGATCGGCGATGATCTCGAGGGTCGCGGCAAGATTTCCGTTCATCCACCGCAGATGCGTCAGCACTTCGCGGCTGCACAAACCCAGCCGTTGCGCCAGCGCCATTCCGCCGTTCAGAGGACTGCACGTGACGTTGGTCGCGTCGGCGGCATCGGTCACGATCTGCACCGCCATGCCGGGCGACAGCACCGCGGCGAGGGGCACCATCGCGTCGAAATCCTGGGCGGGCGCCAGCCGCACCTCCCCTCGCATCAGCATTGCCCGGGCCGCCCCTTCGTCCGCCGCCCAGCGCTCGAACAGGATCGCCATCACGGCGCTGTTGACGATTGGCGCGGCGATCGCATCGGGCCGGACCGGAGGGCCGGCATGGAGGATGGTGCGATCCGGAAGCGCGATGACGTCCCGCGCCGCCGCAACACCTCGCCAGACCGGACGCACGGCATGCATCCGCGCCAGCGCCGCGCGATCGGCAGCGTGAAGGCTGGTCTCGACCGAGCGATCCATCATTGCGGAGGAAGGATCGGACAATTCAACCTCCGTTGACGGCGACGACGTCACGGCCTGGCCCGGCGTCGTCCGCTTCTGACTCACTCGACCCGAGATAGGCCTCGGTCAGGCCGCGGTCCTGAAGCAGCGTCCGCCCCGCGCCCTCCGCGATGACCCGCCCGCCTGCGAGCACATAGCCGCGGTCGGCGATCGACAAGGCGGCGGACACGTTCTGCTCCACCAGCAGGATCGTCAGCCCCTGGTCGCGCAACCGTTCGACGCAGCGCAGGATTTCGATGAGGACCTGCGGCGCCAGGCCAAGCGAGGGCTCGTCCAGCATCAGCAATTTCGGCTCACCCATCAGGGCGCGACCGATCGCCACCATCTGCTGCTGCCCGCCGCTGAGCGTGCCCGCCAGTTGATCCGCACGTTCCTGCAAAACCGGGAAGAGCTGATACACGGTTTCGAGCCGTCGCTCGAAGGCGCTTCGTTCGGCGGAGTCGCGCCAGACGACGTGATGGAAGCCCCTCGCCCGCCGCAACGCGTAGCGGCCGGCAGCGAGGTTCTGCAGCACCGTGAGCGATCCGAACAACGCACGCCCCTCCGGCACCAGGCTGATGCCGCTCGCCACGCGCCGGTCCGCCGTCACGCCGCGCAGGTCGCGCTGACCGAACGTCAGTTTCTCTGCGCTGCACGGCTCCACCCCCGCGATCGCCCGCAACAAGCTGCTCTTTCCTGCGCCATTGGCGCCGACCAGCGCCACGATTTCTCCGCGGCCCACTCCGAGCGAGACGCTGTCCAGCGCCAGGAGCCCACCATACTTGACGCCGAGCCCGCCGATCTCCAGCAACGGCGATGTGACGGCCCGGATCACCTTCGGCGCCTCCTGGGCGACGTCTCGGCGCCCGAGATAGGCATCGAGCACGCGCGGATTTCGCCTCACGTCTGCTGGCTCGCCGTCTGCGATGATGCGGCCCTGGTCAAGCACCAGAATCCGGCGCGCCAGCCGGCTCACCAGCGGCATGTCGTGGTCGATGAACAGGACGGTCTTGCCCGTGCGCGAGAGCGACAGGATGATGTCGCCGAGCGCGCGTTTCTCGAGCTCGTTCAGCCCGGCGCCGGGTTCGTCGAGCACCAGCATCCGCGCGCCCGAGGCGAGCACGCGCGCGATACTGAGGAGCCGCCGCTGGCCGGCGGTCAGGATCGACGCCTGTTGATCCGCAAGGTCTGCCAATCCGACCGCCGCGAGATGTTCGTCGGCCTCGCGCCGCAACCGTCCTTGGTCGAGCACCGCCGTCCCGCGGCCGATCATCGAGGACAAGAGACCCATGCGATGCAGCGCGACGCCGCCGACCATGACGTTCTCGCGCACCGACATATTCTGGAACGGCTCGGCTGCCTGGAACGTGCGGGCCAGTCCGCGCGCGACGACGTCGTGCGGCGCCTCGCCTGTGATGGTCTGACCGTCGAACTGCACCGAACCGGTCTGCGGAGTGATCTCTCCGGAGAGGACGTTGAGCAGCGTAGTCTTACCCGCACCGTTCGGGCCGATCAGTGCGACCAGTTCGCCGGCATCGACGTCGAAGCTGACGTCGGTCAGCGCGCGAAAGGCGCCGAAATTCACCGACGCGGTCTTGACCGAGAGCAACGGGATCGTCATCGCGTGCTCCCCGCGATTGCCGTCCGCCGGGCACGAGCGACGAGCGCCGCCATGCCGCGCAACAATCCATTGGGGCAATAGATCACGCTGACGACCAGCAGCGTCCCGTAAGCCACGATGTCATAGGCGCCGAGCGGCTTCAGCAGTTCGCCGATCAAGGTGATGAAGATGACGCCGAGCAGCACGCCCCAGACGTCGGCGAAACCACCGATCGCGACCATCAGCAACAGCTTGATGGAGAAACCGACGTCGAACGGGCCTGGGCTGAGATAACCGATGTAGTGCGCATAGAGGCCGCCGCCGAGCGCGCAAAATGCGCCGCTTACCATCATGATCAGCCGCTTGATCGACTGGACGTCGTTGCCGACCGACCGGGCCGTGACTTCGTTTTCCGCGATCGCCCGCATGGCGAGACCGGTCGGCGAAGCCACGAGATTTTGCGCGGCCAGGATCGCTGCGATCGCAACCAGCCAGACCACCGCCAGCATTGCGGCATCGCTGCGGAAAGTGAGGCCGAACAGGCTCAGCGGCGGAATGCCCGTCAGTCCGTCCTGACCGCCGGTGACACCATGCATTTCGGTGAAGCAGATCTGCACGATGATGCCGAACGCCAGCGTCGCCATCGCAAGGTAATGGCCCTTGAGACGAAACACGAGCCAGCCGATCGCCCAGGCCAGCAGCGCCACCATCGCAGTCGACAGCGCGATATCGACCCAGGCGGGAACACCGAGCCACCGGCCGATCAGCGCCGCGCCATAGGCTCCGAGGCCATAGAAGGCAGCGTGGCCGAGCGAGATCTGCCCCGTAAATCCAGCGATCAGCGCGAGGCCCATCGCGGGCAGTGCCTGCAGCCCGATCACCACCAACAGGCTGATGATGTAGCCGTTACCGGTTGCGGCACAGGCCAGGAGAGCCGCCGCAGCAAGCGCGAGAATACGCCATCGCATCATGCGCGCACCCGATCGTAGTCGCCGAGCAGCCCGCCGGGACGGAACAGCAGGAAGCCGAGCAGAAGCGCGAAGGCGATCGCGTTCTTGTAGCCGGAGGACACGTAGCCTGCAGAGAACGCCTCCAGCACACCGAGCACCAGGCCGCCCAGGGCGGCGCCGACCGGACCGCCGAAGCCGCCGACGATGCAGGCCACAAAGCCCTTGATCCCCAGCTGCAGGCCACTGTCGTATTGAGTCAGCGCGATGGGTGCGACGACGATGCCGGCGATCGCACCCAGCGCGCCCGACATGACGAATCCGACCAGACTCATCGTCTCGACCTTCATGCCGACCAGCCGCGCGGCGAACGGATTCATCGCGCAGGCCCGGAACATCTGGCCGAGATAGGTGCGACGAAACAGCAGGTCGAGGCCGCCCATCGCCAGGATGCCGATCCCGATCACCCATAGCGACTGCGGCATCACGGTTGCGCCGAGAAGATGGATCAACTTCTCGCCCGAGAACGCAGGCATCGGCTGCGCGTCGGTTCCCCAGATGATCGCGGCGAGACCTTGCAGCACCACCCCGACGCCGATGGTGACGATGATGCCGCGCATGACGTCGCCACGGACGGGTTGGATGGCGGTGCGCTCTATCAACACCGCCACCACACTGGTGATCACGATGGCGAGCAGAATCGCGAGCCACAGCGGCACGCCTGCGACGTTCAGCGCGATCGCGCTCATCGCGCCCACCATCGCGAAATCGCCCTGGGCGAAGTTGACGATACCGGTGACGTTGTAGATGCAAGTGAAGCCGACGCCGATCAGCCCGTAGATGCTGCCCACCACCAGTCCGCTCATGAGAAACTGCAAGGCGTCGGACATTGCCCCTCCTCTGCGTTAGACCTGCATCCAGGATTCGGAGAACGCCAGGAACGCCGTGCTCTTGCGCGTTCCGGCGAAATCTCGCTGCACTACCTTGCCGGCCAGTGGACGACCGTTGATGGTCACCGAGCCTTCGCCGGCGTCGAGGAAAAGGCTGTACATCTGGTGCAGCTTGGTCGGGCCGCTCTCGGCCGGCATGTCGACGGCATAGGGCGAGCCGAGCTTCGACCATGTCGCGACCACCTCCAGGTCGGCGGCGCGCACGATCTCCGAATAGCTCGACAGCGTACTGCCTTCACGGCGGCACTCGACCATCGGCAGGTACGTCAGTGCGCCGATGCCGGGCGAGACCCGGAACGAAGCGAATTTCGAGAAAAACTCCGCAACCAGATATCTGGCGAGCGGCTCGTTGTCACTGATACAGAAATTGTCGGCGTCCGGCCGGCCTTTGGCAAGGCCGGGTTGGTCCAGAACCACGATGCCTCTACCCATGCCGTGCGCGGAGTAGAAGATGCGGAAGAAGCACATCAGCCCGGTCCAGGGACCGTCCTGGGTGTCCTTGAGATAGATTCCGGGATTCTCGCCGGTCCAGGCCACCGCGCCGGGATGAATGGGACTTTTGATCGACACGTTCACACTCTCTTCGTTGAAGGCTCAGGCCGCGGCCTGCGATGCGACGCTGCTTTCGTATTCGCTCAGAAGCTTGCGGACGACGTCGTGCCGGTCGTCGGCGGCGTGATGATCGCCCGCGATCACGATCTCGGTGACACGGCGTCCGACCTCCTCCTGCAGTTCGAGATCGTCGACACCCGCGATCGGCGGGATTGCAAGGACGGTGTCGTGGCAATAGGTGGGGATCGCGCCGCCGGAGCGGAGCGTCGAACGCGGCGGCTCCTCGCCGGCGGCGACCTTGCGGATGTCGCGGCGCAGCAACTTGCGCAGCATCACCACGCCCTTGTCGCAGTATGTGAGGTGCTCGAGCCCATGCAGCGCGATGGGACGCTGCGTGACGATCGCGTCGTAGTCGCCTGGCAGGCGTTGCCGCTCCTCGAACGAACCGCCGGCGCCCTGGCCGTAGAAGTCCACCTTCTCCAGGCCGCAATCCTCTTCCTTGCCGATCCCCCTCGGATTGACCTCGGGATGGAAGTGCCGCCACCCGATCACCTTGCAGGTCGTGTTGTCGATCGGCGTCGTCCAGCGGGTGATGCCGACGCGGCCGAACTGCTTGGCGTCCTGGCCGTCTTCCCAGATGTGGCCGACCTGCGCGAGGTTCGGCATGATGATGTCGTTGGAGCGGACCCAGACCTTGTCCTTCCAGCGCCGCGTCGTGACGTAGATCATGCCGGTCGGCGTCTCCACGAAGTCCATCACCGGCAATTCACCCCACGTATCGGAAAAGTGCGAGAAGGTGACGCGGGTGTGCAGGAATACGGCGTGCGCCGGATCCATGACGTTCTCCTGCACCTGCAGCCAGTTACAGGGATAGGTGATGCAATACGGCACCAGCCTGTCATCGGGATAGTCGTAGCTGTCGAAGATCGGAAATTCCGGAATACTGTCGGGCGGCCCGAAATAGCCGAAGATCAGCCCCTTGTATTCCTTGCAGGGGTAGGCGCCGTGGAACAGCCGGTCCTTGAGCGCGGTGCCAGGGGGATCGCCGGGCGTTTCCAGCACCTGCCCGTTCACGCCGAACAGCCAGCCGTGATAGCAGCACCGCAATCCATTCTCCGTCGGCAGGCCGAACTCCAGCGACGTGCCGCGATGGCTGCAATGCCGGTCGAGAATCCCGTACTCGCCCTGGGTGGTGCGGAACACCACGAGGTCTTCGCCGAACATGCGGAAGCCAAGCGGCACGTCTGTGAGCTCGGACGTCAACGCGATCGGCTGCCAGTAGCGGCGCAGCAGCTCGCCGGCAGGCGATCCTTTCTCCACGTGCGTGAGTTCGACGTTCTCTCCCGGTATCTCCTGCTTGAGGTAGCCACCATAGGCGGTCGTCAGAAACTGCTTTTGCGCAACCATCGCTGCCCTCGTTCCGCTCGCGCGGGTCGTTGGAATTAGTCTCATTCGAGTATTGTGTGCGGCTCTGGTTCTGCCAATAATAGTTACATGCGAGACGAGTTTGGAAATCTTGAACTGCTCAATAGATCAGCGGCAGCGCTTATGATGCGCGCAGACACTGCCTGAAAATGGACCTTTGCGAGGTGAACCGATTTGGCGGGCGAGAAATACAGGGACCAGATCGAGGTCGGCGAGGCCGTTCCCAAGCTTTCGCTGCGACAACTCACGTATTTTCTCGCAACTGCGAACCACGAGAGCGTGTTGCGCGCCTCGGAAACGCTGAACGTATCGTCTGCCTCCATTTCGACTGCGATCGCCCAGATTGAGGAATTTCTGCAGACTCAATTGTTCATCCGCCGTCACGCGCGCGGTCTGGTGCTGACCTCGGCCGGACAGGATCTCGCCGCCCATGCTCGGAACATTCTCCTCCACGCCCGCGAAATCGAGGCCGTTGCGCAACGAGGACCGTTTCGAGCCGCCGGCCGCATCAACGTCGGATGCCTTGCGACGATCGCCCCCTATCTGATCCCGCTGGTGTTGCGCGACCTCCAGGAGAAGCATCCAGACATCGAAATGCGCTGGCGCGCGGACAAGCACGAAGCGCTGCTTGACGGTCTGCACAACGGAAGCTTCGACCTGATCATTGTCTACGACTACGATATTCCGACGACGCTTCACGCCTCACCGCTGCGATCAATGCCGATCCAGGTGGTCCTGCCGAGTGCACATCCCCTGGCCTCCAGCCAGAGTTGCAGCCTCTCCGACCTAGTCGCACTGCCCATGGTGCTGCTCGATCAGCCGCGGACGCGCGACTACTTCCTGTCGCTGTTCGCAAACCGCGGCCTCAGTCCAACTGTGGCGTACCGCGTCGACTCCTTCGAGATGGTCCGCAGTCTCGTAGCGAACGGATTCGGCTACGCGCTGCTGAACTTTGTGCCACCCTACAATGTCTATGGCCATGGGACGCTAACGTCCCGGCCCCTTGCCGATGTGGACCGACCGCAGCAACTCGTGCTCGCCCGATTGTACCGATTTCGAGCTCCGCGGCTCGTCGACGAGTTCTTCAAAAGCGTCAGCTTCGCTGCCCAGCAACTGACGATATCGACTCTCTAGCCATGGCAACGTGCGCGAAGCGTCGGCATGGCAGCTGCCCGAGCCGGGCACGGTCTTTGCTTGCTCATGCAAAGACGAGGTCAGATGCGATGAAGTCGATATTTCTCGATGCAATGAAGGCAGCCGCGAAATTTCTCGCCGAGGGTGCCAAATTCGTCCCCTACCATTGAGCGGCGGCGAGATTACGCCCGCCGCATCAGCTTGAGCGACGCCGCAAGCCGTAAGCTGCGCTTCCCCGCGAGCGCGATGCCTTCGAGCTCGCCGCTGTCGGCCGTGCAGGTGCCGGAGAAGCCGATCCCGACCTCGAAGCCGCCAAACACGGGGTTCTCGCCTTTCGCCGGCGTGTGCTCCTGGTTCAGCATCTCGCCCTTCCACCGGCCGTCCGCCGAGGAATAGGAGCCGAGATAGTAGAAGAACGCATCGCCGCCGAGGATGCGCCCGTCGATCAGCAGCATCACGCCGGACAGTCCAGCATCGATGCCGTCCAGCGCGCTCAGCTTCATCCCGTAGAGCCCGTTGGCGATACCGCCTGGCCCGACCGCACCGCTCGGCGGCCCCCCCTCGTCGTCGAGCCGCGTGAGATTGGCCCAGAACCTGGCGCCCGGCATGGTGTCCGCGCCGCCCTCGAGACGGATCTGGTTGCCGTAGAGCCGGCCGCGCGCTGCGATCGAGGCGACATCCGCTCCCATCAGCGGCTTGTAGCTGGGGTCCAGATTGTGCCGCTCGGTGATGACCTGGGCGATGATCTCGCCGTCACGCTCGACATAACTGCCGAGATGCGCAAAGCCCGAATTGCCGCCCAGCATCTTGCCGTCATGCAGGCACATGATGCTGCGGCCAAACCCGTCGTTGACGCCGTATTCAACCTTGTAGAGCCCGTCCAGCAATGCCTTGAACTCGCAAAATCGGAAAACAATTGTCGGCTACCTAGCATCGTCGCGGCACTGAAGCCACCGGCTTTTCCGCGCAGCACCGGCCACGGAACGCACGTCCACCACGATGCCATTATGCCCCTGTTTTGCCCGACGGGTCAAATCGACTTCGCAAAATCCGCATGCGTGTGATTTCAACGGCTTGGCTACTGTGCATGGGGTTGTTTTTCGACTTTTGTCTCTGACTCGCGGAAAAGGCCCTCACGCGTCAGTGACGCTTGAAGTACTGCACCTCGCGCTCGTGCTTCTCGGCGGCTGCACGGCTCTTGAACGTGCCGAGATTGCGACGCTTGCCGGTCTTCGGATTCACCTTGCGTGAATAGAGGCGGTATTCGCCCGATGCCAGTTTGCGGATCATGATCGCGCTCCGTTTTGTCCGGACGACAACGACGTACGCGCGAGCCGGGTTCCGTCAGGTCCCGGCTCTGCTCAGAAACACAGCGTGGTGACGAGCTTGCCCTGCTTGTCCTTGATCGCATAGGGACAGCGAATGCGCTCCAGCGCCTTCTTCGCGTCCTCGTCGCCGAGCGCCGCAGCGCGCTCGTAATAGGCCTTCGCGGCGTCCTTGTCCCTGGGCCCGCCGCGGCCTTCCTGCGCGAAGGCGCCCATCCGCTCCAATGCGCCGGGATGGTTTTGTGCCGCCGCCTTCTCGAACAGCGCACGCGCCGCGGCGTCGTCCTTCGCACCGCCCGCGCCTTCGGAGAGCATCAGGCCGAGCTGGTACTGCGCTTCCGCGTTGGTCTCGGCAGCCTTGCCGAGCAGCGCGCGCGCCTGCGCGGGATCGGCCGGCGCGGCGCCACCTGCGCCGCCGAGCGCGGCGAGATTGCTGACGCCACGGGGGTTGCCGGCCTGCGCCGCCTTCTCGAACAGCTTTCGCGCTTGCGCCTCGTCCTTGGCGACGCGCGCGCCGGTGGCATAGGCCACGCCGAGTTCGACCATGGCCGCGCTCGATCCCTTGTCGGCGGCCTTGCGCCAGGCTGCGATCGCGTCGGCCGTCTGCCTGTTGGCCGCATAGGCGCGGCCGAGCGCGAACATCGCGCGCCGCGAGGATGGCGCGGCCTGCTTGCAGAACCTGACCGCGGTTGCAATGTCGGAGGCCGCGATCTCCGCCACGCCCTTCACGTCGGCCGGCTTGTCGGGATCGCTGGGATCGGCGGCGACCCGGTCGCACAGAACGAGGTCGGCCGATTGCGCCTGCGCCGTCAGGGGCACGGCGAGCGTGAACAGCATGGCGAGGAGGTAAGTCCGCATGGTCGTCACGTTGCGTCCCCGTCCCGGCAAATTCAAGGCTCGAGTCCTGATTGGCGCAGCACGGGCACGACATCAGGCGATGCCAGATAGCGCAGCAGCCGGTCGGCGGCTTCGGCATGTTTCGCATTCGCCATGCGGCCGGCGGAGAACACGGCCGGCGTCTGCAATTCATGCGGGATCGGGCCGACGACCTCGATGCCGCCGACCTGCCTCAGCTCGCTGATCTGCTGCACGGCGAGGTCCGCCTCGCCGGTCGCGAGCCGCTCCGCCGTAAATCCCTGCTCGACGATGGTGGCCCTGGCGTTGATCTCCGCCGCGATCCCCATCCGCACGATCAGCTGGGCGAAGTACACGCCGCTCGCTCCGAGCCGCGAATAGGCGACGGACCGCGCTGCGAGCAGGGTCGTGCGCAGCGCCGCTTCGCTGCCGATGTCGGGGTGCGCCTGCCCGGCCCGCACGGCGATGCCGACGAAGGACCGCGCCAGATCAGCCGCGCTCTCGGCAATCACGCGCTCCTCGCCGATCATCTCGTCGAGCCCTTCGCGGGTGAGGATGACGAGGTCGGCGGCCTCGCCCTCGCGCAACCGCTTCAGCAGCGCCAGGGTCGGCGCGAAATCGGCATCGACATGGATGCCGGTTGCAGTCTCGAAGGCCGAGGACAGGCTGCGCATCGCGCCCATGAGGCCGAGCGTCGAGAGCATGCGGACATTTTCCATGCGCGGTTCCTGGCGCGATCAGGCGCGATGCATCAGCTTGAGCGCGGCGGTGAGGCGCAGGCTGCGCTTGCCGGCAAGCGCTGTCGCCTCCAGCACCGCGTGCTCCGCATCGTAGCTGCCGGAGAAGCCGATGCCGACCTCGTGGCCGCCGAAGATCGGATCGTCCTTGGCCGGCGTGTGCTCCTGGTTGAGGATTTGGCCCTTCCAGCGGCCGTTCGCGGCGGTGTAGCTGCCGAGATAATGGAATGATGCGTCGCCGCCGAGGATGCGGCCCTGGTTGAGCAGCATCACGCCGGTGAGGCCTCCGTCGAGACCGTCGAGCATCCGCAGATGAATCGAGTAGAGACCGTTGGCGATGCCGGCCTCGCCGACGCCGCCGGCGATCGGTACTTCGTCATCCGTGATCGGCGTCATCACCGACTGGAACGGCACGCCGGGCAGCTCCTTCAGCTCACCCTTGAAGCGATAGAGATCGCCGTCCGCCCAGCCCTTCGCGATCAAGGTCGCATCGTCCGTGCCCGCCATGGCGCGGTAGCTCGGATCCGGGTTATGGCGGACGGTGCTGATCACGACGTCCACGCCCTCGCCGGTCTTCACGTAGGTGCCGATATGAGCGAAGGCCGAATTGCCGCCGAGCATCTTGCCGTTGCCGGCATGCATCACGCTCCGGCCGATGGCATCGCCGAGCTGAAATCTCACCTTGTAGAAGCCTTCAAACACCAGCCGTGCCCCGGCCCTGCCCGCATCCTGGAGCACTCTATCCCGCTTTCGGCAGCAATGGACAAGTTTCGCGGAGCCGCGGTCGGCAGACACGGAAACGGCCGTCATTCAAATGCAAAAATCCGCCGGAGCCTTGCAGCTCCGGCGGATTGAGACCAACCCGGGCCAGCCCCCCAGCCCGGGCCGGGAGGATCTTAGGCCGCGGCCTTCTTGTCGGTCGGCACGGACGCGATCGTCTTCAGGATCTGCGAAGCGATCTGGTAGGGGTCGCCTTGCGAGTTCGGACGGCGGTCTTCCAGATAGCCCTTGTAGCCGTTGTTGACGAAGGAGTGCGGAACGCGGATCGACGCGCCGCGGTCGGCAACGCCGTAGCTGAACTTGTTCCACGGCGCGGTCTCGTGCTTGCCGGTCAGACGCTTGTCGTTGTCCGGGCCGTAGACGGCGATGTGGTCCATCAGGTTCTTGTCGAAGGCGGCCATCAGCGCCTCGAAATACTCCTTGCCGCCGACCGTCCGCATGTACTCGGTCGAGAAGTTCGCATGCATGCCCGAGCCGTTCCAGTCGGTATCGCCGAGCGGCTTGCAGTGGAATTCGATGTCGATGCCGTACTTCTCGGTCAGGCGCAGCATCAGGTAGCGGGCCATCCACATTTCGTCAGCGGCCTTCTTGGAGCCCTTGCCGAAGATCTGGAATTCCCACTGGCCCTTTGCGACTTCCGCGTTGATGCCTTCATGGTTGATGCCGGCAGCCAGGCAGAGGTCGAGATGCTCTTCGACGATCTTGCGGGCGACATCGCCGACGTTCGAATAGCCGACGCCGGTGTAGTACGGACCTTGCGGCGCCGGATAGCCGGCCTCGGGGAAACCGAGCGGACGGCCGTTCTTGTAGAAGAAGTATTCCTGCTCGAAGCCGAACCAGGCGCCGGCGTCGTCCAGGATGGTGGCGCGCTTGTTGGACGGATGCGGGGTCTTGCCGTCCGGCATCATGACTTCGCACATCACCAGCACGCCGTTGGTGCGCGCGCCGTCCGGAAACACCGCGACCGGCTTCAGCACGCAATCGGAGCTGTGGCCTTCGGCCTGCATGGTGGAGGAGCCATCGAAGCCCCAGAGCGGAAGCTGCTCGAGCGTCGGGAACGACGCGAATTCCTTGATCTGAGTTTTGCCGCGCAAATTCGGAGTCGGCGTATATCCGTCGAGCCAGATGTACTCGAGCTTGTACTTGGTCATTGAGCCTCTCTGTAGATGATGCGAAAGGTTGGGGGCCTGAAGGCCCCCGCACGTTTTGTACCCGGCCATCATCGGCCGGCGCTTCCCAAGCATTTTACGTGCCAAAAAGCCGCAGTACGGGCGGTTTTCCACCGCGGCCGACCTCCCACGTCGCCGGCGAACCACTCACGGCACTGTGCGTCATAGCCGCGCACCTTCACGTGAAGCTACACTGCAAAATTCCTCGGAGAACGCCCGATTCTGGAGCAGCTAGCATCGTCCCGGAGGTTGCCGACTAAACGCGCATCAACGTCCGGCAATTTTCGCAAACTATACGCCCCCTGCCCCGCAACCTTCGGAATGGCCCATGCGTTGGTCAGAGGGATCGTGCCTTAGACGATGCAGAAGGCTGCCTGCCCACAAATTGGGCGGAAACTGATTTTCTTTTCAGCACTTTCCAATCCGGGAAGCCCGGCCGATATGGGGATTCCAGTAACCACAATCGAACGAGTCGGGCGCACCATGGAGGCCAAGGCGCTTCGACCAAGGAGAAATCGTAATGATGAACAATGGTCTTAGTCACGGATCTGCGAAGATCTACCAATTCCCCGTCGGCGGCCGTGCGGCGCTCGGGGGACGCCGTTACGGCGAGACCCGCCTTCCTGCCGATCACGCCTCGTTGCCCTCGAACGTCTCGATCTGCAGCGACAGCTGGTATCACCAGGATGCGGTCGACGAAGCCAAGCCGAAATGGGATCGCTGATGCCTATCGTTGGTTTGAGACCGCCGCGCTCTCGAAGTCGCCCGGCGGCAGTTTGAAAAGGGCCGAAACAACGGCGTTTCGGCCCTTTTTGATTCCTGCCTGAACCATGCCGATCAAATCACCGCGCAGGCCGTGACCGGCCGCTTCAGATGCTTGACCGTGGTGGTCCCGGCCTTCCCGATGGTCAGCGTGATACCGGCTCCCGAATAGCGCGCGCCAGAGACCGCCAGCCGCTTCGCGAGCGTTACGGGCTCGCCGTCGATCTGCAGAAAGGCGCGCTTGTCGCCATCATAAAAACCAACGATGAACCGTGTACCATCGGCACAGCGATAGGTCCGGAACGTCTGCGCATCGGCCTGCGGCGCGTGGCAAATTCCGCCCGCCAGCATGGTGACCGCCAAAAGAATGGCCTTGTGGCAGCCCATGATCGCCCCCTCTAGTAGCCCTTAAGAACGCCCGTCGTGCGTCCAATGGAACATAACCCAAGCTGATCTCATGTCAGACTCTCCTGCCCGCCATCTCGCCCTGCAAGGCGCCAGCAATTTTCGCGATCTCGGCGGCTATCCGACCACCGATGGCCGCATCACGCGCTGGCGGCACATCTTCCGCTCCAATCATCTCGGCCAGCTCACCGCAGCCGACGTCGAGATCGTCCGCGCGCTGGGCGTCAGAAGCGCATTCGATTTCCGTGGCCTGGAGGAGCGCGCAGCTGGCATCTGCGTCGTGAACGAGATCACGGTGCATTCGCTGCCGATCGAGCCGACCGTCGTCGCCGCGCTGCGCGCCGAGCTCACCCGGGGCACGCTCACCGCGCCCGTGGCGCTCGAGCTCATGCGCGAGTCCTATCGGAACTATGTTCGCCACAACACGCACTGCTTTCGTGCGCTGTTCGGCCATTTGCTGGAAGACCGCGCGCCGCTCGTGATCCACTGCACCGCCGGCAAGGACCGCACCGGCTTCGCCAGCGCGCTGATCCTGCATGCGCTGGGCGTGCCCGACGACATCATCGCCGAGGATTACCTCTTGACCAACCGTCACTACAAGCGCGATGCGACGGCCGCCACGGATCTGCCCGAGGACGTCCGCAACGCCATCGGCAGCGTGGAGACCTCGTATCTTGCTGCGGCCTTCGAGGCCGTCGGCAGCGAGTATGGCGATCTCGAAACCTATCTGCGCGACGGGCTCAAGCTCGGCGAAGCCGAGCGGGCCGCGCTGAAGGCGCGCTATCTGCAAGCCTGATCAGGACGTTGCTTGGTCGGTCAGCCACGTCCCCGGCGGGACAGCGTCGGTGATCGCCTGACACAGGGCTTTGGAGACCTCAAGCGTGCTCCAGTCACTCTGGTGAAGCATGTCGGGCCGATCCGTTGGATCGACCATCTGGTCGAATGGCACGCCATTCTGCACATGCCAATGCCGCATCAGGGCCCAACGTCGGAACACATTGACCTTCGCAGCTTCCGCGATCTCCCGGATCTTCGAGACCATCTGCTCCGAAAGCTCGGCCTTGTCGTCGCGGAGCATGGCGGTGACATATTGCGGATCAATCAACACAACATCCATTGGATGCTGCCCCAGCCGGCGCACGCCTTCGGCGATACTGTCCAGCACCTGCTGAAAGTTGAACTCGTTCTTGCGGAAGACAGCGTTGGTCCCGACCTGCCAAAGCACCATCGCGGGCCGGTCCGCGAAAATATCTGCGTCGAACCGATCGAGTTCTGTCGGCGCCTCCTCTCCGCCCTTGCCGCGGTTCAGGACGTCGATGCGAAGCTTCGGCAAGGGGCCGGCGTAGTGCTGCCTCAAATACATCTCCAGGCGGGCGGGGTAAGGCACGACATCCGCACGTCCCGCCGTTGAGGATGATCCCATCGCCACGATGCGAGCCGGACCTTCTCCGCGCAGAGCCTCAAAGAAGCGTCGCAGCGGGTATTTGAGCGCGATGATGTCCTGCGGGATGTCTACGGCTGGCAGACTTTCGGACATACCGACGCCCTCACGCTATTCAAGGTTGCAGAACTCATTCAGCCTTGAAGCCGCCGGCATTGCAAGTCCAATTCGGCCCGCGCAATGTCGGAGCGCAAGAGGTAACGACGGAGAGCAACGTGCACGGAAAAGTGGTTCTCGTGACGGGCGCACTCGGCGCGCTCGGCAAGGTGGTCGCCGAGACGGCGCTGGCGCGCGGCGCGCGCGTGGCCGGCATCGATCACGCGCCTTCGCAAGTGCCCCCGACGCCCGACCGCATCGAGATCGGCGGTGTCGACCTGTCCGACGCAGCGCAAGCGAACAACGCCGTTGATGCGGCCGCAAAGCATTTCGGCCGGCTCGACGCACTGATCAACATCGCCGGCGGCTTCGCCTTCGAGACCATCGGCGACGGCGACATCAAGACGTGGCAGCGCATGCACGCGCTCAACGTGCTCACCGCGCTCAACGCCTCGCGCGCGGCGCTGCCGCACCTCGCCGCGTCCAAGGCCGGCCGCATCGTCAATATCGGCGCGATGGGCGCGCTCCAGGCGGGCAGCGGCATGGGGCCCTATGCGGCCTCGAAGGCCGGCGTGCATCGCCTCACCGAGGCGCTCGCCAACGAATGGAAGGGCAAGGTCACCGTGAATGCCGTGCTGCCCTCGATCATCGACACCGCGGCCAATCGCGCCGACATGCCGAAGGCCGATTTCTCCAGATGGGTGACGCCGCAGGAACTCGCCGAGGTCATCCTGTTCCTTGCCAGCGACGCCGCGAGCGGCGTCACCGGTGCGCTGATTCCGGTAGGTGGTCGGGTGTGATTGCGTTTTGATCTGATCGTCCGAACACCGGCTTGATTCAATCAGAGGCGAGAAGGCACTAGACTAGCCGCAACTGATTCTCCGATCGGAACCGCCTTGGAAACCGCGCTATACCTGCCCGTCAAACGCTTCCTCGAAGAGCTTGGCTTCACGGTCAAGGGCGAGATCGGCGGCTGCGATCTCGTCGGTCTCAGCGCCGGCGATCCGCCGGTCGTGGTCATCGGCGAGCTCAAGCTTGCCTTCAATCTCGAGCTGATCCTGCAGGCAGTCGACCGCGCGCCGGCCGGCGACGAGGTCTGGATCGCGGCCAAGATGTCGGCGCGCGGCAAGGGACGCGAGAGCGATGCGCGCTACCGCAATCTCTGCCGCCGTCTCGGCTTCGGCATGCTTGGGGTGACCGATCGCGGCCAGGTCGAGGTGCTGGTGAAACCGCCGACCGCTGCGCCGCGCCGGGAGCCGAAGGTGCGCTCGCGGCTCGTCGCCGAGCATCAGCGGCGCCAGGGCGATCCCGTGCTCGGCGGCAGCACCCGCGCACCGATCATGACGGCCTATCGGCAGCAGGCACTGGCCTGCGCGTCGGCGCTCGCCGAAGGCCCGAAGCCCGTGCGCGAGCTGCGGGAACGTTGTCCCGATGCCGGCAAGATCTTGCTTAACAATGTGTATGGCTGGTTCGAACGCACTGAGCGGGGAATTTACCGGCTCACCGAAGCCGGAGACGCAGCTCTGAAACGCTGGCCTCAGCAACGTGTGGGGGTCGTCGCAGGTGCTGTGTCACCGCCATGACACCCGAACGGTGCATAGCTGAGCTGCCACGCCGATTTCATATTGCAATGCAACATTCAGGGCACTAGGTATCCCGGCATCAAAACGAGGCCGTTATGAGCGCAGACTGGAACACCAAATATGGCACGCGGCGCGTGCGCCACGATCCGCCCACCCTGGATGAGGCGATCTTCGCCGCCGTCGGCATCACCGACGATCAGGCGCAGCAGGCCGAGATCGCCGCAGCCTTGATGGGAATGCCGCTCGACGTTGTCCAGGCCGAGGTGAAGAAGCAGGCCCGCACCAACAGCCGCATCACGGCCACGCGCGTCATCGCTGGCGAACAGGGCGCGCAGCGCTCCGTGGTGGTCGAGCGCCGCGTCGTCCGCCGTTTCGGCAACGACAAGCGCACTGGCACCTGAGCGTTCATTTCACCACCCCGAATACGAAAGCGGACCGGCCGTGCCGGTCCGCTTTTTGATTCGTGTCCGGTGCCTTCAGGCTATGCGGTCGTCCGTGAAGAGCGGCTAAGCGATTGAGCTAGAATCGCATTTGTCTTTGTGGGCTGTTTTGCGATTGCAGGGTTTTGATGCTTGGGGCATCGGAACCTTGCAATTTCATTTTCAGGATTCCGTCGAATCGCCAGTCATGATTCCGTCGTCGCATCGGAGGTGGCGATGCGACCGAAGAAGCACAGGACGACGGAATCGGGCGATCTGTTCCGGGCCAGGCTGGACCAGATCATCAATATGAAGCACGAGCTGGTTCAGCTTGCCGGCAAGGTCGATTGGGACTGGATCGACGGC
>NZ_JACEGD010000023.1 GCF_016031635.1 Bradyrhizobium diversitatis | reverse complement strand
GTGAGCGGAAGAAGATTGAGATGCGGTTTGCACACCTGAAGCGCATTCTCAGGCTCGGTCGGCTTCGACTGCGTGGACCACGAGGCGCACAGGATGAGTTTGTTCTTGCTGCCATCGCGCAAAATCTGAGGCGCCTCGCGTCGCTCGTTGCACGACCTCCGCCCGCTCATGCTCTCTGCATCGCGTAGCGTAGGAGTTGCGTAGAGAGCGTCAGGGTCGGCGGATCAAAGCCGGTCCACTTTGCCCAATGGCCGAAGGGGCATTCGTCGGTTACAATGACTTTTGCAACAATATCGGCAAGTAGCGGACATTGCCAACCGACATAGTGATGATCATGGTCCCGCGGACGAAGGGTGGAACCGACTTAGAAATTCATCGATTTCACTATCGTCTGCCTGCCAACCTGAGCCACGCTCAGTTCTCAGCATTGACAGGCCGAGGAGTACTAGAGGGCCATCTGCGATAAGCTCGAGCGTTCCCTTCTTCGCGGTCCAATGCTCCTGGCCATCCCTATTGATGCGCTCAACGAGATATCCGAGTTTGGTCAGCGTGAGATATGCCGGAACGTCGGTATTGCCTGCGGCCGCAATGCGTTCTTGCGCCATCTCGTCCCTCACATCAGTTGAGCCAGAAGTTGACTGCGGCCTCGCTCATCGCAATCGACCTTGCCCGCACTCCGCGACGACCGCAATGGGGGTCAAAGGCCGCCCTTGCCCGCTCGCATCGCCCTGTTCGGGTCAGCTACAGGAAGCGGACCTTGCGGCGCTTTGGGCTAAGGTCAGGCACGGGCATAACAACAGACGTAGCTTTCGTGGAAGCGGCCGGGTAGTTTTGCTTGATCAAGGTGAGGCGAAGGCACCCGATGCACCGGATCTTATGCGGAGTGGTGGCGGCGTTCGCATACGGAACGGCGGCCGGACATTGCCGGACGCCGCAGACAGACGCGACCACAATCACGTTTCAGTCTGTCACCTACAGCGACATGCGCCAGCTTTTGGCGCGAGACGCCACGACCGGACCGGTGACGATCAAGGCGACCCTCGCGCTTCCCGAACAAGTGAAGGACCAATACCCCGCCGTCATCGTCGTGCACACGCTCGCCGGCTATCGCGACGCAAACGAAGGCTATATCGCTACCGAATTGCGCAAGGCAGGCTTCGCCACGTTGACCTATGACAGCTTCGCTGCGCGCGGAACCACCGGCACAGCCCTGCAGGGATCACCAGGTTATTTGCCGATTGGCGTTGCGGACGCATACGCCGCATTGCGCTTCCTTTCCAGCGAGAGTCGGATCGACGCCAGGCACATTGCGATCATCGGCTTCTCGTATGGTGCTGAAGTGGCCCATCTTGCGGCAATGGAGACGCTGCGGTCGGCGCTCAATCCCGGACCAGAGCGGTTTGCCGCCCACGTCGCATTCTATCCCGGAGGTACTTTTGCCGCGATTGCCGATCCGGCCGCCTATGCCGGCTCCCCGATCCTGATGCTGCTTGGCGACAAGGACGATAACTTTCCAGTGACAAAGATCGACGGTTACCTGGCTTACGCGCGCGCCGCTGGGGCGCCAGCTCCAATCCAGACCGTAGTCTATCGGGGCGCCTACCACGCATGGACAGTTCCCGATCTGACCACTGCCCGCTTCTACCCGGACCTCGTCAGCACGAAAAAATGTCCGCTCCTCCTGCTGGGACCGAAGCGGCCGGCCCTGCTAATCGACGGAGAGCCGAAGCCATTTGACCCGGCCGCTATTGGAGCCTGCCTTGCCGCAGCGCCCGGATATTCGATGGGATTTGACGCGGCGGTTCGCGCCCAGTCGATCGCTGATACGGCTTCCTTCCTTCAGCGAAGCCTGCGGCCTTAAGGCAAAAATCAGCGTCATTGCTGCAATTCAACCCGAGGCGTCACAATGTCCGCTCGGGGCAATCTGTTCGGTTTGGCCCGGTCAAAGTGGCGTCCGTTACACCTCACGTCCGAGACTTTGAGGTCGGCCGGAATTTGTCGCAACGATGCCACTAGCGAACGCCTGCGACGGGTCCAGGTGCCGCATTGCCCTCCCAGCCGCTCGAACAACTAGGCGGCTTGCGCGAACCAAGCCATCAACGGATAGGACAGCGTGAGCTGCGCGTTGAAAAGTGCGTGGACGAGCCAAGCGGGAGAAAGCGATTCGTAGCGCAAGCGCAGCGCGTACGTCACCAGGCCCAACAAAATCATCGCTGCAGCCCAAACGAGACCGAGCGGAATAATATGATTGGCAGCAAAGATCACGGTTCCAAAGGCCAGGATGTTGGAATCTTGCCAGCCAATTCGACGCAGCCAAGAAACCAAGAGGCCACGGTAGAGGATTTCTTCGGTCACCGGCGTTGTCACGACGAAAAGAAAGACCACAATTGCGATTGCCTTCGCGTCATGAAAATCGATCCGAACATCCTGGCTTCGATGTCCAGTTACGCTAGCCAACCAATGTGTCACGATGGGCACGCCGGCTGTGACGATCCCGAAGCCAATGAGGCTCGCGGCGATGGCGGGGAGGGTTAGTCTGCGAAATCTGAAGACGTCCGAGCGCAAGGTCTGACGCGTTGTCCAGACCAATGCCAAGGCTACGGCAAGCCAACTGCTGATTGCGTACGACAGCAGGCCAAGCTGGGTGGCGCGGGCAGCTCGGCGGAAGCGCGGTGTATGAAGAGCCACATCGCCCGGGCGGCAAGTCCAATGGTCATCACAATGACCGCAAGCGCCATAGGGGCAAGAACCAGCATCAAAGTTATGATGCTCCGACGCCATTCGAAACCGGCGCGCGAAGTGACGTTCAGGCCGGTGGGCGGCCCCTCGGTTTGCGACATGCGATCAATCACCCCTCGCTCTGCGCGCCTGACCGTATAACAACCTTTGCGGGTTCTCTAGTGGTCCCGCACCATCAAGGGAGCCAGAATGACCGCTCTTTCTGGAAGCTGCGGTCGGTCCGGTCATAGCTCTCGATAAAGTCGTCACCGTTGCATGGCTCTCGGCAGAGAGCCGGATGCTACCGTTGGTATCGATCAAGCGAGGGATGTGGCTAAGCGCAACGAGCCTTACGGATAGGTCTGCACGGACCGGTGTACATCCGGCCGGTCTGCAGGCGAGATTTCCCGACGCATCTGCGCGTCGAGTGCAGCAAACGACCTGATGAACCTGCGCATCCATCCGATCGGTTCCCGGCTACGGGTCAAGCTAGACTAGCGATGGTCGGGCGTATCTTGCCTGTACTGCCGCCAGGGATCAGATGCCGGCTTTGGCTCCTCTGAGGATAGGCCCGCCCTATCTCGAAAGCGGCGCCGCGCTCCGAGCCAAAGATCTTCGCTATAGACCGCTGCAACAAAGCAGGTGAGGAACAGAACGTACGGGTTGGGGTCCGTCGGCTGGCTTCCCCCTGAAGCGGAAAAGATGGCCAATCCGCCCATTGCGGCAAGGAAGACGACGATCGCCGCCGAAAAGCCGCGAATGATTACCCCTGCGAGATCGGACGCCACTGTCTGGTCCTGATAGTCCAGGAGTGCTCCTTTTCGTACGGCTGTGGAAATAGTCGCGCCCAATAGACCGAACCCGAGCATCCCGGCAATCAGCGTCAGGTCCAACGAACCTGTACTGAGCAACCAGCGAGCCGTTGTACCGAATGGTCCCCAGTTTTCGGCCGGAACCAGATCGGGAGCATCCTCCGGCAATTCACTTGTGTTGCAAGTAGCGATTTGCCGTAAAGGCTGCTCTAGGGGCTCAACAATCTGTTTTATGAGATCGCCGCCCAGAACGCGCGTAAACAGAGTTGGCGACGTGAGCCGCTCAAGCGTACTCGACAGATTTATGATGACGCTATCAAAGTTCTCAACTCGACCTTTGCAGTCCCCAATCCTGCCTCCGATAGCCCCCACCTGATTCCGATACCAAGCCTGAAGCTTTTCGGAGTAACGTGCGCGCTCTTGTGCTCCGCGACCAGCGTTGATACCGAATTTCCTGATAGCCTTATTCATTTGCTCGTCTTGTCGACCGAGGCCCGTATATTGGAGGTTCTTGTAAGCGACGAGAGCACCATTCCGAATGCTGTCGAGGCTTAAAAGGAGTGGTGAAGCGACGGCCTTCATGTCTTCATCATTTGACGATGCCAACTTCTCTTTGAGGGTTTTCAATATCGTCGGTTCGCGAATATCTCCGGGAAACTGGCGCTCATAGTCTTCGGCCGAATAGCCCGCCTGCTCTAGCTCTGCTGCGAGCGTCTCCTTCTCTTTCGCTGTTGCTTCGGCCGATTGCCGCAAATACGGAACGGCGACGATTGAGGAAATGCCGACGGTTCCGCCCAAGGCGACAATCGCCAGAAGAGCCACGAGCGTGCGTGTCCTGTACGAAATACTCGCAAAGCCAGCGATCGCCGCCGAACCGAATCCTACTCTCCGTGGAGCGACCAGACAGCTCAGGAGGGTGCCGAGAGCTGCCCATTCAGCCAAGCCGATAAACAGCCTGGTCAGTTCGAGCCGCGACAGGAAGCTCGTTAGTGCTGTTACGAGCAGCCCAGTCAGCCGCATGAATTGATCAAAGAACACAGTTGGATTTGAGCTGCTCTTGAACTGAGCGAGCGTTGTCCCGATTGACTGGGGCACGCTGCTCAGCAGCGGCTTTATGAATCCATTCAGCGCGTCGATCGGATCGCTAAGAATATGGGGGTTAAACCACAAAACGATGCCGAGCGACACGAACCGCGCGGCTGGTGTTTCACCAAATGCGCCGATGTGGCGGACCACCAACCGAATGATCTTCCAGACGAGCCACCACAAAAAGAAAAAAAACAAGAGGCCGTACAGAAGTGAAGCGGCCCACAAGATCAACAAAAGAACCATCTCATTATACTGTGACATTGCAATTCCGCTTTATCGATACAACCCGCATCTAGGCGCAACTGCGCGGCAATACGTTAGCTTAAGCTATTGTAGATGAGCTCCGCGACGGCTTTGTTGCTTCCTTGAGATCGTAGGCGCCCAGAAATCGCATGTGCTGCCTGTGCCACTTTCCTAAGTAAATCAATCATAGAAACGAAGCCCCCAAGGCGCCAATGCGGGGCAAGATTACGTGGCCTGCTACAAAGAGCGTGTGATCCATTTCACCACGAATCTCGCAGCCGCGAAGTGTCGTCCGTATCGATTCGCCACAAATCGTGTCTTCCAAGCAATGCCACGCACCACCGACTACTTCGCCAATGGCTGCCTAAGAGGCACCACCGCTGCTGAACGCACCTTTGCGCGGTAAGCTTGCTGTGTGCACTGACAGACAGCCCGCGATGCTGCGTATACCTGATGGCGGCATCCGTCGCGGTGCCTCCGCTCCTGCTCCAGCCCGTCCGACTACGGCAAGAACCGCTACAACCCTGCCACCGGCCACATGCAGGTCTGCGTCCCCGCTAGTTCAAGGTTGCTCAAGCTGCGATCGAGCGGCTTCACGCAATTCGCGATTGGGGAAGTCATCGTAGAAGTTGAGCACCGCCTGCTCGATTGTTCACTTCTTCAAGCCCAGTTGCTTGAGACGCCGAAACCCGCTCTGTGTGTCCCCTTGGCTCACAAGCCGCTTGATCGCCGCGACGGTACCGCGCCTTGTACGCATCGCGACGAAGGCTGTGGGGTGATAGTCACTCTTTGCGCTGATGTGAATGGACTCGTTGATCCACGCGTCTAGGTCAGATACGTTGCTCATCATCAGCCTGCTACGTGGCCTAAACGACTTCAGCTTCCTTTGATGATGCTAGACTAACCGACCGCGAGGTCGGGGAATTCCTGTATTCGTATTTTGGATGGCCGGTGGAGCCGGTCGGTCCCGACGAGGCCTGATCAAGGCTCGACGCGGACCACTTCGACGTGGTCCGAGGCCAATCCCGTCCTGCGCCTGAGATCCGTGATCGCGCGCAGGAAACTGTCGGCCGGCGTCGTCTCCGGATCGATCAGCCGGTGCAGGCGAAAGCCGTCTTCCAGCGCGAGCACGACGGAGGCCATCCAGGGCGGGTTCAGATTGTCGTTGCGCCCGTTGCTCTTCAATGTCGCCTCGACGATGTCGGCGACCAGCTTGCGCCGCGCGCGCAGGCGCTTGGCAAGCTCCGGGCGGCGCTTCTCGGCGCGTGCGACGAACAGGATCATCTCCATGTGGAGGAGGGGCGAGCGGCCGAGCGGATCCTGCCGGCTGCGGTCCATCGTCTTCAGCGCCGCGATGAAATCGTCGAGATTGTCGTGCTGCGCGAGGATGTCCATGTTGCGCCGGATCGACTGCTCGACATGGTCCTCGAGCATGGCGATGATCAACTCGTCCTTGCTCTTGAAGTTCGAATAGAACGCCCCGCGGCTAAAGCCCGCCGCCGCCGCGATCGCCTCGATGCTGGCGCCGCCGATGCCGTCCTGTTCGAACACGCGCGCGGCCGCCTCGAACAGCCTGTCGCGCGTATCGTCCCTGGTCGGTCTCGTTCTCACCCTTGACATCGGCACAGGTTAGGGCAGACTGCAACTCGATACAACAATGTATCGAGTTCGATCATTCAGGGATGGTTACGCTGCGCATGAGGGGCTGCCCGGCGTATTCGATTCATGCGGCAACCGGTCTGAGGTCACCATGAACGAGCACGTGCAAGGCGCCGGCGGCGGACCGCTGTTCAACCCGCTCTCGCCGGACTTCATCCGCGATCCCTATCCGCATTACGACCGGCTGCGCACGCTCGATCCGATCCATGTGACGCCGTTCGGCCAGTTCGTCACCAGCCGCCACGCCGAGGTGAGTCTCGTGCTGCGCGACAAGCGCTTCGGCAAGGATTTCGTCGAGCGCAGCACGCGACGCTACGGCCCCGAGATCATGAACGAGCCGGTGTTTCGCAGCATGAGCTACTGGATGCTGCAGGCCGATCCGCCGGACCACACCCGGCTGCGCGGCCTCGTGGTGAAGGCCTTCACCGCCCGCCGGGTCGAGGACATGCGGCCGCGGATTCAGCAGATCGTCGATGAGGCCATCGACGCCGTGATCGATCGCGGCCACATGGACCTGATCGAGGATTTCGCCTTCCGCCTGCCCGTCACCATCATCTGCGACATGCTCGGCATCCCCGAGGAGCATCGCGAAGTCTTCTACAAGAGCTCGCGCGACGGCGGGCGGCTGCTCGATCCCGTGCCCTTGTCTGCGGAGGAGATCAAACAGGGCAACGCCGGCAACCTGATGGCGCAGATGTATTTCCAGCAGCTGTTCGAGCTGCGCCGCCGCACTCCCGGGGATGACCTCATCACCCAGCTCGTGCAGGCCGAGGAGGACGGCAACAAGCTCACCAACGAGGAACTGACCGCCAACATCATCCTCTTGTTCGGCGCAGGCCACGAGACCACGGTCAACCTGATCGGCAACGGCCTGCTCGCGCTCCACCGCAATCCGGATCAGCTGGCGCTGCTCAAGGCGCGGCCCGAGCTGATGGAGGGGGCGATCGAGGAATTCCTGCGCTACGATTCCTCGGTGCAGATGACCGGGCGCGTCGCGCTGGAGGATGTCGACCTCGGCGGCGCGAAGATTCCGAAGGGCGAGAGCGTGCTGTGCCTGCTCGGCTCGGCCAACCGGGATCCCGCGGTCTATCCCGATCGGCCCGACCGGCTGGACGTCACCCGCCCAAACGTGAAGCCGCTGTCGTTCGGCGGCGGCATCCATTTCTGTCTGGGTGCCCAGCTGGCGCGCATCGAGGCCGAGATCGCCATCGCCACGCTGCTGCGGCGGCTACCCGACTTGCGCATCGACGACGTCGAAAACCCGGAATGGCGGCCGACATTCGTGCTGCGTGGTCTGAAGCGGTTGCCGGCGAGCTGGTGAGGCGCGCCGGCGTTAACCTCCGCGCGCAACAGTCGCTGTGACTTCGCCACACTTCCCTCTATATAAGGGGCTGTTCCGGCGCGCCTGAGGCCCTCAGGTTCGGCCCGGGCCGGTTTGGCCGAGGGGAGACCCGTGCAGACGACGCTGCTCGGATTGGCGATTGCCTTCATTATTGCGCTGCTGGCCGCGCTGATCGGGCCTTACTACGTCGACTGGAACCAGTTCAGGCCCCAGTTCGAGGCGGAGGCCGCCAAGATCATCGGCGTGCCGGTGCGGGTCGCGGGCGAGCTCGACGCGCGGCTGCTGCCGGCGCCGACGCTGCGGCTGCGCGGCGTCACCTTCGGCGGCAACAACGATCTCGGCCGCCTGCGCGCCGACAAGCTCGACGTCGAGTTCAGCCTCGGCTCCCTGATGCGCGGCGAATGGCGCGCCACCGAGCTTTCGGTGGGCGGCATGGCGCTGGATCTCGGCCTGGACGCGCGCGGGCGGGTCGATCTGCCCTCGATCGCGAGCGGCGCCTTCGATCTGGCGTCCCTCGCCATCGAACGGCTCAATCTCACCGGCCGCATCGCCCTGCACGACGCCGCCAGCCGCTCGACGCTGGAATTGAACGACATCGCCTTCTCCGGCGACGTGCGCTCGCTCGCGGGCTCGGTGCGGGGCGACGGCAGTTTCAGCGCCGCCGGGGTGCGCTATCCGTTCCGCGTCTCCTCCGGCCCGAGCGCCGACGGCAGCGCCACCCGTCTCCACCTCAACATCGATCCCGGCGAGCGCGCCATCCTCGCCGATCTCGAAGGCGTGCTCGCCTTCGACAACCGCCAGCCGAAATTCGACGGCGCGCTGACGCTCGCCGTGCCCGCGATCAGGAAGGCGGGCGAGGCGGGGCCGACGCCCTGGAAGCTCGCGACCAGGCTCAAGGCGGATCCGGCCGGCGCGAAATTCGAGCAGATCGACGCGAGCTTCGGCACGGAAGACGCCGCGCTGAAGCTCGGCGGCGTTGGTGAACTCAGGTTCGGCGCCTCGCCGCTGCTGCGCGCGGTGCTGTCGGCGCGGCAGGTCGATGCCGACAGGCTGACGGCCAGGGACGATGCCGATCCGCAGCGCGTCCTGCCGGCGCTGCGGGCGGGCCTTGCGGCGATCCCGCAGACGCCAATCCCGGCGCAGATCGAATTCAATGCCGATCAGATCATGCTCGGCGGCCGTCCACTTCAGAACATCGCGGCCGAGCTTCAGACCGACGGCAGGTCATGGACCTTCCAGCGGCTCGAATTGCGTGCGCCCGGCACGACGCAGCTTTCACTCAACGGCGCGACCCCCGGCGCGGACAGCTTCAGCGGCCGTCTGCGCATCGAATCGTCCGATCCGGACACGCTGGTGGCCTGGCTTCAGGGCCGCAGCGAGGTCAACCGGCGCAGCACGCGGCCGCTGCGCCTCGCCGGTGACGTGACCATCGCCGCCAATCACCTCGCCATCGACAAGCTGAAGGCCGACATCGACGGCGGCGCGGTGGAGGGCCGCATCGCCTTCGTGCAGACAGGCGCGAGCAAGGGCTCGCGCATCGACGCGGAGCTCAAGGCCGACCGGCTCGACCTCGATGCCGCCGCGAGTTTTGTCCGCGCGCTCGCGGGGCCGCAGGGCGAGTGGCCGGAAGAGGCGAAGCTCTCACTGGATATCGGCCGCGCGATCTCCGCCGGCCAGGAGCTGCGGCCGTTCGCAGCCAGGCTCGCCTACAGCCCCGCATCGCTGTCGCTGGAGCAGTTGCGCTTCGGCCAGGCCAGCGGCCTGACCACGGAGGCGAGCGGCAGCTTCGACCGCACCAAAGCCACCGGCAAGCTCGCGGTGAAATCCTCGGCCAGTTCGCTGCGCGAGCTCACCGCGCTGATCGAGCCGTTTGCGCCCGCGGTGCGCGCGCGCTTCGATGCGCTGCCGTCATCACCCGGCGCGGCCCGTCTCAAGCTCGATCTCAGCCTCGACAGGAACACCGAGCATGCCGATCGCAGCAATGCGCGAATCGTGCTCGACCTCGACGCGCCGCAGCTCAAGGCGACCACGACCCTGGTCGCGCAGACGCCGGCGGCGGCCATCGGAGGAATCGACCTTGAAAGGTTGCGCAACAGCGACTTCACGCTGGATACGAAGGGCTCGGCATCGCAGGCCGGCGCGCTGCTGGCGCTGCTCGGGCTCGATCGCGTCGTGGCCGCGGGCGAGGGCGCCTCGCAATTCGAAGGCCGCCTGAGCGGCGCCTGGCGCCGGCCGCTGCAATTGAACGCGAAGCTCAGCGGCGGCGGGCTCGATGCGGATGCGCAAGGCAGCGTCGAACTGTCGGAGCCCAAATCGTCCGAACCTAAGGCCAGCGTGAACCTGCGGGTGCGCAACGTCAATCTGGCGCCGCTGCTCGGCACCGGGCCGGCCGACAAATCGGCGCAGAACGTCAGCCTGTTCTCCCGCCTCACGCTGTCGGGCAATCGCCTGACCTTCGACGATCTCGACGGCAATGCAGCAGGCTCGCATCTGCGCGGGCATCTTTCGATGACGCTCGATCAGGAGAAGAGCGTCGACGGCGAGGTCGGCCTCGACTCGCTCGATCTTGCCCCGGCGCTCGCAATCGCGATCGGCGCGGCCGGACATGAGTCCGGTGAGCCGTTCAGTCCGGGGCTCGTCGGCGGCTGGCGTGGCCGCATCGCCTTTCAGGCCTTGCGAGGAACGTTGCCAGGCGGCATCGAGCTGCGCCCCTTCGGCGGCACGATCCGGAGCGACGGGCAGTCGCTCGCGTTCGATGCGCTCAAGGCCGGCCTCGGCGGCGGCGAGATGTCCGCGAGCCTCGACGCGCGCAACGGCGCGAATGGTCTTGCGCTGAACGCGCGCATCGAGCTCGGCAATGTCGATGCGGCGACGCTGCGCTATCGCGATCTCGCGCTGTCCAAGGGGCGCGCCTCGGTGCAGATGGCGCTCACCAGCCAGGGCCGCAGCGTCGCGGCTTTGACCGGTGCGCTCGCCGGCAACGGCACGGTGACGCTCGAGTCCGCGGAAATCAGCGGCCTCAATCCGCGTGCGTTCGAGATCGCGATCCGCGCCAGCGACGGCGGCCAGGTCGCCGACGACAACCGTCTGCGGCAGCTCGTCGAGCCCGCGCTGTCGGCCGCTCCCATTACGATCGCCTCGGCCCAGATCCCGTTCACGATCCGCGACGGCCGGCTGCGCGTCGGCGCGACGTCGCTGGAGGCCAAGAACGCCCGCGCCATCGTTTCCGGCGGCTACGACATTCCCGCCGACCAGGCCGACATCCGCGCCAGCCTGACGCCGATCATGACCGGCCTCTCCGGCGCCCCGCCGGAGATCCAGCTGTTCGCGGCAGGGCCCCCCGACAAGCTGAGCCGCACCATCGACCTCACGCCGCTCTCGTCATGGCTTGCGGTGCGCACGATCGATCGCGAGACGCGTCGGCTGGATGCCATCGAACGCGGCGAGCCGCCGCCGGCCACCGCTGCGCTGCCGACGCTGGTGTCTCCGGATGCAGCGCCTGAGCAGGCGCCGGCCCATGTGCCCCTGCCGGGGCAGGACCCCCGCCGCATGCCGGCAAGGCCCAAGGTGGAGTCGAGGCCCGCGCCGACGCCGCGGGCGCCGCAGGCGGCTCCCGCTACGCCAAGCCCCCCACTCACAAGCCCGCAGCTCGCAAGCCCGCCGCTCGCAAGCCAGCAGGCCGCGCCACTGCCGCCGCCGATCGAGGTGAAGCCGGCTCCGGGCCCGCCGCCCGCCAAGCCCAGGCCAAAGCCGCCGCTGGTGCTGACGCCGCAGAATCCGTGAGCGCGAAGTCGGTTTGGAGAGACGGAGCCGCGGGCTCGTTTAGCCTCTCCCGCTTGCGGGAGAGGTCGGCGCGAAGCGCCGGGTGAGGGTTCTCTCCTCTGGGGGACTATCCCGTTGCGGACACACCCTCTCCCCAACCCTCTCCCGCAAGCGGGAGAGGGGGCGCACCGTCTCCGCTGCCCGCCCGTTAACGCATTCCCTCGCATTTGAATGAATCTTGCTCGGCAAAACTGATTTGCCGATTTTACTGAATTCTCGCGTTTCATCTCTAGCGTCGGTTCCCAGAGGAATTCGGCGTCGCGCCAAGAGCGGCGGGACGGCTTGCCAAACGGCTACCAAGAACTGGGGTGATCGAGATGAACGGGGCGAAATCGCTTCTGCAGGATCTGGACGACGCGATCGCGCGCGGCACCGACGAAAGCCGGGCGAAGGCGTTGTGGCATGCGACCGATATCCTGATCACCGGCCGCTACAGCGACGACGAGATCTCCACGTTCGGCGAGGTCATCGGCCGGCTCGCCGAGGAGATCGAGGTCGCCGCGCGGGCGCAGCTCTCGGAGCTGATGGCGGCCTGCGACCACGCGCCGCTCAACGTCATCGAAAAGCTCGCGCTCGACGACGAGATCGAGGTCGCCGGTCCCGTGCTGCGCGAGTCCAATCGTCTCGACGAGAAGATGCTGGTCGAGAGCGCCCTGACCAAGAGCCAGTCGCACCTGCTCGCGATCGCCCAGCGCAAGTCGATCGGCGAAGCCGTGACCGACGTGCTGGTCAAGCGCGGCAACCAGGAGGTCGTGACGTCGGTTGCCAGGAACGACGGCGCGCGCTTCTCCGGGTCCGGCTTGTTGCACATGGTCCGCCGTGCCGAGGGCGATTCGATTCTCGCCGAACAGCTTGGCCTGCGCAAGGACGTGCCGCGCCACATCTTCCAGCAGCTGATCTCGAAGGCGTCGGAAGACGTCCGCCGCCGCCTCGAGACCGAGCGGCCCGAGATGATGGCGCAGATCCAGAGCTCGGTGACCGAGCTCACCGGCGATCTCCAGTCCAAGTTCGGCCCGTCCTCGCGCAGCTATTTCGTCGCCAAGCGCGTGGTCACGACGCAGTACCGGCAGGGCAACCTCAACCAGGACTCCATCTCGAACTATGCGCGCCAGCACCGCTTCGACGAGGTGCAGATCGGCCTGTCGCTGCTCTCGTCGCTGCCTGTCGACGTGATCGAGCGCGCGCTGATGGATCGCAACCGCGAGATGATCCTGGTCTTGTGCAAGGCGCTCGACTTCTCCTGGGACACGACGATGTCGCTCCTGTTCCTCGGCGCCAAGGATCATCTGATCACGGCGCGCGAGCTCCAGGACAACGAGCGCGAGTACGGTCGGCTCAAGATCGAGACCTCGCGCAGCATTCTGAAGTTCTACCAGTCGCGCAAGAATGGCGCGGGTGCCGAGACCGTTACGGGCCGTCAGCCCGAGTTTCAGGTCCACTAGTCGGGTGCACTGAGCATCATCCCGGAATTCGAAGGGGAGTATTTGCAATGTTGCCTCAATTCGGCACCGCCGTTCGCAAGAAGAACCTCGGCAATGCTGTCACCGCCGATCTCGGCGGCGGCGCACCGGACAAGGCGTCGGTCGACGCCGCCTGGCTCGTGCTGGAAGCCGCCAACGATCTCGGCGACCACGCCGCCGTCGATGCCTGCCGTCGCGTCATCGACGCGGAGTTGAACGGCGCGGTCGCAGGCAGCGCGGATGTCGACCTCGTGCTGGGATATTTCCGGTAGGCACGAGTCAATCCTGCCTGACGCGCCGAACCTCAAGAGTTCAGCAAAGAGCTGGAGCGTTTGGATTGCGTATCAACTTGAAGGGTCGATTTCGCGGCATTCAGCGCCGCGGCCAGCTCGTCGATGTGATACGGCTTGGCTAATATCTGGATGCCCGCCGTTTCGGCTTCATGGATCGCGGCCTCGGCGTATCCGCTGGTCAGCAGTACGGGTATGTCGCTACGTCGTCTCCTGATCTCCCGCGCGAGTTCCACGCCATTCATGCCGCCCGGCATCATGATGTCCGAAAAGATGAGATCGACGGAACGACCATCGGCCAGAGCACCGAGAGCAGCTGCGGCGCTGGCGGCCCGCGTGACTTCGTAGCCGAGCTGACCAAGCATCTCACCAACGAGTGCGGCCACCTCGTCGTCATCTTCGACCAGCAGGATTTGGCCCTGGTCGTTCTTCTTCGGCCGTACCGCCCTGTTGAAATCGATCAAGTGTCGTTGCTTGGAAGCGAGATTCAACGAGCGGGGCATGTAGAGCTCGATGCTGGTGCCCTGATCGACTTGCGATTTGATGCGGACGGTCCCGCGTGACTGGGTCGCAAACCCGTGGACCTGCGCGAGCCCCAGTCCGGATCCCTTGCCGACGTCCTTGGTCGTGAAGAACGGCTCGAAGACCCGCGACAGGATCTCCGGAGGCATGCCGACGCCCGTATCGATGACCGACAGCCTGACATAGTCGCCGGCGATCTCCCCGTCATTCAAATCGGGCAGATTCTCGCCGCGGACGACGATGGTGCCGCCGTTGGGCATCGCATCCCGGGCATTGACGGCCAGATTGAGAATGACCAGCTCGAGCTCGCCGGGATCGACCTCGACCGGCCAAAGAGCATCCGGGAAGTCGAATTCGACGTGGACGTCGCCTCGCAGGCTTCGATCGAGCAGCTCGCGCATACCGCCGATCTGCATGGCGACGTCGACGGCTTCCGGGCGCAGCCTCTGCCGGCGTGAGAACGCCAGCAGCTGCTTGGTCAGGCTGGCGCCGCGCTGTGCGGCCTGGATCATCCCGTCCATCAGACGCCGGCGCCGGTTTGGATCTGTCTGGCGGTCCAGCATGTCGAGGCCTCCGGAAATCACCATCAGCAGATTGTTGAAGTCGTGCGCGACCCCGCCGGTGAGCTGGCCGATAGCTTCGATTTTCTGCGCCTGGCGAAGCGTTTCCTCGACGCGAGCGCGCTCGTTCATTTCGAGACGCAGTTGCTCGTTGGCCTCCTCCAGCTCTCGCGTGCGCTCGACCACCAGTTTTTCGAGCTCCTGCGCAGTCTGCTCGCGCGCTGCGATCAGGGCCCGGATCTCATATTGACGCCGCCGTGCCCGCATCGCCGATTGAACCGCGCTGGTCAGCGTGATCGGCTGGACCGGTCGTTCGAGCAGCGAAACGTTGCGAAGCAGGGCGACGATATTGCGGCGCCAGGCGACGACCGCGGGCTGCTCTCGATGGCTGGTGAGAACGACGAAGGGGAGGTCGGACCATGGCGGTTGGCTCGCGATCCATTCAGCGAGCGGCGCCGTGTCTTTCCCGAATAGTCCTTCCTCGGCAAGGAAGACCGCGCCCACGCCGGCACTCATCTCGCTGACGAGTTCGGGCAGACTTCGGCAGTTGACCGCTTCGAGGCTCGCACTGCGGAAAAGCTCGGCCGACGCCGGCCCGTCGCGGCCGATCGGAGCGAAGATGAGAACGCGGTGTCCGCGGTCGGCGCTCATCAGGCCGATCCTTCCGGGATGTCCGTGCCGGTATAACGCGGATTGCCCGAAAAGATGCCCATGAAGTCGGTGAGAGGCGGGCCGAGCTTGACACCGGTGCTGCCGAGCCGAAACTCGCGGATGGTGTGCTCGTGGTTGCCGCTGCGCTTCTTGACGACAGACAAGGCGCGCCGCACCGATCCGCCGGCCTCGAAATAGCGCAGCATGAGCACCGCGTCGCTCAAATAGCTGATGTCGAGCGGCGTATCCATCGGACCGACCAGCCCATGTTGAGCGAGGATCAGGATGGTGAGCACTCCCTGCTGCGCAAGGTAGGTCAGAAGTTCGTGCATCTGCAGGATGAGAAACCGCTCGTCCGGCATCGCGTTCAGGTAGCCGTTCAGGCTGTCGATGATGACCACGCGGGCGTTATCGATTTCCGCGCTCCTGCGCAGGGTCGCTGCGAACTCGCCCGGCGACAGCTCGGCTGGATCGATCTGTTGAAAGCGGATAAGGCCGGACTCGACGTACTTTTCGAGCGGCAGGCCGAGCGTCCGGGCGCGGGCTTCCACTGTGCCGCGGCCTTCATCGAAGGCAAAAAACGCAGCGTGCTCGCCGCGTTCCGCGGCCGCTATCGCATATGTGAGCGCGAGCGAGGATTTACCCACTCCGGCAGCGCCGATGAACAGCGCGTTGGTGCCGCGTTCGAGCCCGCCTCCGAGCAGTTGGTCCAGCTCGGGATTGCCGCTGGGCGTGAACTCGCCGGGAAACGGTTTGTGATGCTCGGCCGCCACGAGGCGCGGGAAGATCCGCAAGCCGCCCTTTGCAATCGTAAAGTCGTGGAAGCCGCCGCGGAATCGAATGCCGCGCATCTTGATCACGCGGATCCGTCGTCGCTCTGCCCCGTAGTCGATCGCGAGCTGTTCGAGCATGACGACGCCGTGCGCGATCGAATGCAGTTGCAGATCATCCTGGGAGGACGAGAGATCGTCGAGGAGCACGACGGTGCAATTGCGGTTGGTGAAGAAATGCTTCAAGGCCAGCACCTGGCGCCTGTAACGAAGCGGGTTCTGGGCAAGCAGACGCAGTTCGGAGAGGCTGTCGAGCACGACGCGCGTAGGGTTGATCCGCTCGACCTCCTTGAAGATCAGACCGGTCGTTTCGCTCAACTCCATCTCGGCGGGATGGAAGACTGTGAGCTCCCGGTCCGGATCGAGCGTGGTCTCGGGCGGGACCAGTTCGAAGATGTCCACGCCTTGCAGGGACCAGCCGTGCCGTTGGGCTACGACCGTCAGCTCCCGCTTGGTCTCGGACAGGGAGATATAGAGCACGCGTTCGCCATCACGCACGCCGCTGAGAAGGAATTGCAGCGCAATCGTGGTTTTGCCCGTGCCCGGCCGCCCCTCGTACAGATACATCCGATTGGCGTCGAAGCCGCCGCCCAGAATATCGTCCAGGCCGTCGCTGCCGGTGGAAACTCGTGGCAAATCTGTGGGGCTACCGTCTGCAGCGCCCGTGGACGTACCGGTCATTGAAATCCCTTACGCTTCTTCGCTCCGGGCAGGCTGGCGTCCAAGCCTCCCGCAGGCCAGCGGCCCGGGAAAGGAACTCATGGGCCGGCACCGAGTTCCCGCCCCGAGAAGATCGCATGGCCGAGGTGCCGGCGGCAGGCTACGTCGCGCTGGTGCTCGGCGTCGTGTTCTCCCTGGTCGTCGGCGTCGGCCTGATGGCGCTGGTGTTCTACAGCAGCCGCAAAGGCTATGACGAACCGGCGGTGCTGATCCCGGAGCAGGAGAGCGAATCGGAGAATGGACGCAGCGACCCGCCGTGACTGGCCGGGCCCGGGAGAGCGACGATGCCCATCGTGCTCCTGTTTAGATTCCATGGACGGGTAGGACCAACTTCATCTTGCGCAGCAGGATCTTCGTCGCGGGTACGCGCACTGCACGCGGCTGTGATCGGTGGAACCTGTGCCGCCGGTAACGCGGCAGGCTTCCCCGCCGTACAGCCTGCAGCGGACGTTTCGTTCGCAAATCAAAGAACGCGTAGCCGGGAGAAATCGTCACATGAACGGGTTCAACGTCGCCGAGAATGGCGAGGGTTCTTATCGTCCTCTCGCCATTCTTCGCTGGGTCATGGTGGTCATCTTCGTGTCGTTTGGAATGCAGAAGTTCACGCTGCAATCGGCGCAGGGCATCGCGCAGTTCATCAGCAATAGCCCGTTCATCTCCTGGCTGTCGGTGTTCGGCTTGAGGGGAGAGGCCTATTTTCTCGGTGTTTCCGAGTTCGTGATTGCGGCGCTGCTCGCAGCCGGCGCGTTCAGCCCGATCCTGTCTGCCCTCGGCTCGTTCATGGGTATCGTGACCTTCGCAATAACATGGTCGTTCTTCTTCACGACGCCCGGGGTCGTGACTTGGAGCCTGTCATCCGATCCGATGGCGTGGAATTTGACCGGCGAGTTCCTGTTCAAGGACATCGTCCTGCTGTGTGTTTGCGTCGTGCTGTTTCTCACCTCGCTGCCGCGGTCGCTCGTTCGGCTCCGCACCGGCTGAGTCAGGCCGTCGAGGTCATTTGCGAAGCGGGCCGTTGCCGGGCTCAACTTCGAGAATAGCAAATCGTATCGGCTTCCAGCCCCTCTGGGAGCCCTCAGCGCCGGATGCGGTAAATCACGACATCCTCGCCGTGGCGGTTCGTGCTCCGCTCGAGAAGGTAGTTCGATTTCTCCAGCACGCGGCGGGATGCACCGTTCCCGACATGGACGATGCCGACGACGGACGTCAGCGCGAGCTGTGCCAGTCCGATGCGCGTCATCGCAGTCGCGATCTCACCGGCAAGTCCCCGGCCCCAGAGGTCGCGCGTGAACGCGTAGGCGATCTCGATCTCGTCGATGTCATCCACCAGGATGTGCCGGAGGCCCGCCCGCCCTGCAAACGACCCGTCGCTCGTTCGCAGCGCCCACAGCCCAAAGCCATACCGGTCCCAATGCGCCATGTTGACGTCGAGATATTCCTTCGTTGTCTCGGCCGAGCGCACGCCGCCGAGATGACGGGACACCTCGGGATCGAGATGCAATGCGACGAGATCTGCGAGATCGGCCTTGCGCAGTCGTTCGGCGGTCAGTCGTTCGGTGACGAAGCGATCGATGGAGCCAGATGGACGCATTTCGAGAAGGTCGCCATGCCGTAGCGGGCCGATGATGCCATTATGCCGCTGTTTTGCCCGACGGTGCAAGTTGATTTAGGATAATCCGCAAGTCATTGATTTCACAACCCCCGTCTACTGTGCATGGGGTTGTTTTCGCATTTTGATCCGGCGAGGGCTATCCCGCCCCGAACGCGACCGCGACATTGTACGTCACGAGGCTCGCCGCATAGGCCAGCACCAGCATGTAGGCGAAGGTCACGGCCATCCAGGCCCAGCTTCCGGTCTCGCGCCGGATCACGGCCAGCGTCGAGGCGCATTGCGGGGCGAACACGTACCAGGCGAGCATTGACAGGGCGGTCGCCAGCGACCATTTCGTCGCCAGCACCTGGCCGATCTGCTCGGCCGCCTCCTTGCCGCCCTCGATGGCGTAGACGGTGCCGAGGGCAGCGACCGCGACTTCGCGCGCCGCCATGCCCGGGATCAGGGCGACCGCGATCTGCCAGTTGAATCCAACAGGCGCGAGCAGCGGGGCGAGCGCCTTGCCGATCATCGCCGCCAGGCTGAAATCGATCGCCGGCTCGGTCGCGCCCGCCGGTGGCTGCGGGAACGAGGCCAGGAACCAGATCAGCACCATCATCGAGAAGATCGTGGTGCCGGCGCGGTGCAGGAACATCTTGGCCCGCGTATAGACCCCGATCGCGATCGATTTCAGCCGCGGCATCTTGTAGTCCGGCAGCTCCAGCATGAACGGCGCCGGCGCAAAGTCGCGGATCATGAAGAACTTGATCACGAACGAGACGGCAAGCGCGCTGACGATGCCGGTGGCATAGAGGCCGAACATCACGAGCCCCTGGAGGTTGATGAAGCCCCAGACGTCCCTGGCCGGAATGAAGGCCGAGATGATCAGCGTGTAGACCGGAATGCGCGCCGAGCAGGTCATCAGCGGGGCGATCAGGATCGTGGTGAGGCGGTCGCGCTTGTTGTCGATGACGCGCGTCGCCATGATGCCGGGAATGGCGCAGGCAAAGCTCGACAGCAGCGGAATGAAGGCGCGGCCGTGCAGGCCGGCGCCGCCCATGATGCGGTCCATCAGGAAGGCGGCGCGCGCCATGTAGCCGAAATCTTCCAGCAGCAGGATGAACAGGAAGATGATGATGATCTGCGGCAGGAACACGATCACGCTGCCGACGCCCGAGATCACGCCGTTCTGGAGGAAGCTCTGGAGCAGGCCGCCGGGCAGGGTGTCGTGGACGAACTCGCCGAGCGCATCGAAGCCCGAATTGAGCAGGTCCATCAGCGGCTGCGCCCAGGCGAACACCGCCTGGAACATCACGAACAGGATCAGCGCGAGCACGATGAGGCCGCCGACCGGATGCAGCACCACGGCGTCGATCCGCGCGGTCCAGGTGTCGGGTCTGGCAGGCAGGCTGACGCAGTCGGCGATGATGCGGTCGGCCTCGCGCTGGGTGGCGCGCAATTCGCTGACGCTGAGCGCGCGCCAGCTGTTCTCCTGCGGCTCGGCGAGCTTCGCCGAGATGTCGTCGGTCAACTGGAGCAGATCGGCCGTGCCGCCCTTGCGCACCGCGATCGAGGTGACCACGGGCACGCCGAGCTCCTTGGCGAGCCGCTCGACGTCGACGGTGATGCCGCGACGGCTCGCGATGTCGAACATGTTGAGCACGAGGATCATCGGCCGTCCCGTGCGCTTGAGCTCGAGCAGCAGGCGGATGGTCAGGCGCAGATTGGTGGAATCAGCGACGCAGAGCACGAGATCGGGCACCGTCTCGCCGCTGGCCTTGCCGAGCACGAAGTCGCGGGTGATCTCCTCGTCCGGGCTGCGGCCGCGCAGCGAATAGGTGCCGGGCAGGTCGACCACCGAGACCTGGCGTCCGAGGGGGGTGACGAAGAAGCCCTCCTTGCGCTCGACCGTGACGCCGGGATAGTTCGCAACCTTCTGCCGGCTGCCGGTCAGGGCGTTGAACAGCGAGGTCTTGCCGCTGTTCGGCGTGCCCACCAGGGCGAGATGCAGCAGGGGGAGTTCCATGTGATCAGGGCCCGGATGAGGCGTCCCGTCGCGATCTAGGCGACGATGATGGCCATGGCTTCGCGACGGCGGACCGCGATGGTGATGCTGTCGACCCGTACGGCGATCGGATCGCGCCCGACCAGCCCCTCATGCAGGATCTCGACCCGGGCGCCCTCGACGAAGCCGAGTTCGATCAGGCGGCTTTCGAGCTCGACGTCCGAGAGCGCCGAGCCCGCCTGCTTGGCGGAAAGGTGCTGGATGACGCCGGTATAGCCGCGCTGGGCCAGACCCAGCGGCATGTGCGGACGCGTGTCAGTGGTGTCGGTCATGCCCTGTATTTTCAACGCAAGGCATCGAGGTCAAGCGCGCACGTTCGCGGAAGCTGCACCTTAGAGTGATTTTAAAGTGTGGCAGCCGGGGTGCCCTCGTGGGCGCCCCCGAAGGCTACTGGGCCGGGACCTTGTCCGGCTGGGCGGCCATGGCGCGGCTCTTGAAGTAGTCCAGGACGAAGAGGCGGATCGCCGAAGACAGATTGCCTTGCTGGCGGTTGTTGTCGATCTCGCCGACCAGCTCGGACAACGTCATGTTGCGCAGGCCGGAGATCTCCTTCATGCCGTTCCAGAATGCCTCTTCCAGGCTGACGCTGGTCTTGTGGCCGGCGACGACGATCGAGCGCTTCACGACGGGCGACTTCATGGCTGCTCCTCGTGATCGATCCGGTGCTGGTCCAGATGCTCCTTGGCCTGGTCCGCCCGCTTCTCCTCCGCCGAGCGTGCCGCCTTCGTGCGACCGAATTTCGCCCGGTTGGCGTCCGCCTGCTTCGCCGAGGCTTCCCGCTCGGCGCGCTTCCTGAATCGATTCAGGTTGATGACGTTCCCCATGCCGCGTCTCCATCATCCGCTCCTCTTCAGGCAGGATGAAACATTCAGAAACAGGGTGCCGCGTTGCGCCCCGCAAGACCCGCAAGACTTGATCGCCATTCGCTCGTCCTCGTCAATCGGCCCATCGGGCCATCAAACGATGAATTTCGCCCGTCGAGGGCAGAATAGCTGCGTAACACGCCGCTCCGCCGTAACATTGACGGTAATCAAATCCCTCCCCCAAAACCGCATATTTCTGGAGGGTCGAGGCTCCGTATCATTACGGATGGCTGTCGGAATTCGGAAATCTATCCCGGGCTGGTCATCTTCTCGGGGCGTACCAGACGGTCGAACTCGTCGGCCGAGACGAAGCCGAGCCGCAGCGCCTCCTCCTTCAGCGTGGTGCCGTTGGCATGCGCCGTCTTGGCGACCTTTGCCGCGTTGTCGTAGCCGATCTTCGGGGCCAGCGCCGTGACCAGCATCAGCGAGCGCTCCATCAGCTCCTTGATACGCTTTTCGTCGGCGCGGATGCCGCTGACGCAATGTTCGGTGAAAGAGCGTGCGGCATCCGCCATCAGGCGGATCGAGTGCAGCATGTTGTAGGCGAGCACGGGCTTGTAGACGTTGAGCTCGAAATGGCCCTGGCTGCCGGCGACGGTGATGGCGGTGTGATTGCCGAATACCTGGCAGCACACCATGGTCATCGCCTCGCACTGGGTCGGATTGACCTTGCCGGGCATGATCGAGGAGCCCGGCTCGTTCTCCGGCAGGATCAATTCGCCAAGGCCCGAACGCGGGCCGGAGCCGAGCAGGCGGATGTCGTTGGCGATCTTGAACAGGCCGGTCGCGACCGAATTGATGGCGCCGTGCGCCAGCACATAGGCGTCGTTCGAGGCCAGCGCCTCGAATTTGTTGGCGGCGCTGGTGAAGGGGAGCTTCGTGATCCCGGCAACATGCCTTGCGAACAGTTTTGCAAAGCGCGGCTTCGAGTTGAGGCCGGTGCCGACGGCGGTGCCGCCCTGCGCCAGCGGATAGAGCTCCTTCACCGCGATCTTGAGCCGGGCGATGCCGCTTTCGACCTGCGCGGCATAGCCGGAAAATTCCTGGCCCAGCGTCAGGGGCGTCGCATCCTGGGTGTGGGTGCGGCCGATCTTGACGATCCTTGCGAACTCCTTCTCCTTCTTGCGCAGCGCGCGGAGCAATTCGCCGAGGGCAGGGACGAGATCGGCATTGATGCGGCTTGCGGCCGCGATGTGCATCGCGGTGGGAAACGAGTCGTTCGACGACTGGCTCATGTTGACGTGGTCGTTGGGATGTACCGGCTTCTTGGCGCCGAGCTCGCCGCCGAGAAGCTCATTGGCGCGGTTGGCGATCACCTCGTTGAGGTTCATGTTGCTCTGCGTGCCGGAGCCGGTCTGCCACACGACAAGCGGAAAATGATCGTCCAGCCTGCCTTCGATCACCTCGCGCGCGGCGCGGATGATGGCGCCCGCCCGGCGCCGGTCGAGCAGGCCGAGCTCGAGATTGGCCTGCGCCGCAGCGAGCTTGACGATGCCGAGAGCATGAACCAGCGAGATCGGCATGCGATCGGTGCCGATGCGAAAATTCTGGCGCGAGCGTTCGGTCTGGGCCCCCCAATAGCGGTCGGCGGGGACCTCGATGGGACCGAAGCTATCGGTTTCGATGCGGGTCGCGGAGCTTGAAGGGCGGGTCTTCTTGGCCATGAGCACATCCATTCCGCCGCGCGAAAGCCGCACGGCCATTCATGTGCTCTCTATATACGCAGTTTGGCTGCGTGCGACGGGCTCGAGCCCAACCTAGATCATTTCTTACGGAAACGATCGAGCCGCACGACTTCGGCGCCACCCTGGCTCGGCGGGGTCGGCTCGTCGGTGGCTTCCGCTGTCTCGGTCGCAGGTGCCGGGACCGAGACGGCCGACGGCGCGGGCGCTGCAGGCAAAGTCTCGGGCGCGACCTCGGCGACGTCGGAGGTGTCGAACTGGAGGCCGAACTTCACGGACGGATCGAGGAAGCTCTTGATGGCACTGAACGGCACCACCAGCCGCTCCGGAATGCCGCCAAAGGACAGGCCGACCTCGAACCGGTCCTCGAGCACGGTCAGGTCCCAGAACTGGTGCTGGAGGATGATCGTCATCTCTTCCGGGTATTGCGCGAGCAGCCGCGGCGACAGCTTCACGCCCTCGGCCTTCGACACGAAGGTGATGAAGAAATGGTGCTCGCCCGGCAGGCCATGGGCCGCGGCGTCGGTCAGCACCTTCCGCAGCACGCCGCGCAGCGCGTCGCGGGCCAGCACATCATATCGGATATGATCGGTCGCCATGGTGGTCCTGTTGCATCCCCGAAGCCGGGCCCTGCCGGCCCGACTCGCCAAGCCGCAATAGTACCGCGCCTGACGGGTGAGCAGGAGTCCCCGCCGGGGAAGAAATGAAAGAGTTAAAGTGGAGGCTTCTGTTGCCAGGTGCCTCCGAACCCCGCCTAGCGGAGCTTAACCCGCTAGGACTTTAGAGTGGTCTTTCAAACTGCGTTACGCAGCCTGAGCAACCGGAGCAAAGTTGTCGTTGGCAACTATTGCAGTAGCCCGATAACGGCGGAACAATACCGGGAAAAAGTACGCCCTTTACGCCCTCGTCGATCCTATTTCGCCCCCGCCAAAGCCCGCTTCGGGACTGCCCGATGGTGGGCTTTGGTGGAGGCGCCGGGTACCGCCCCCGGGTCCGAATGGTTTATTGCGACGACCGTTTATTTCCATAGCCGGCGAACCGGCACTCCCAATATAGGACGCAAAGCTTTCGAAAAACAGGGGTTTCGAGCGGATTGGCTGCGGTTCCCTTTGGATAGGTTCCGGACCGTCTTGGCCACGGCGCGACCCTCGTTCTAAGCTCCTGCCATGTCCTCGGGTTCAGCACCGGCCGTCCAAGAGCCGGATCTCGCCACCACACCGCCAAGCCTGGTCGCGCTGTTTCTGGCCTTCGCCAGGATGTCGCTGGCGGGTTTCGGCGGGGTCCTGGTGTTTGCCCGGCGAGCGATCGTCGAGCAGCACCGCTGGATGACGGCGGACGAGTTCAACGAGACCTTTGCGCTCTGCCACTTCCTGCCCGGGCCCAACATCGTCAATCTGTCGATGGTGTTCGGATCGCGGCTGCGCGGCATCGCCGGCGGCGTTGCCGCCTTTGCCGGGTTGTTGCTGCCGCCGACGCTGATCATGACGGCGCTGGCGATCGCTTACGCCCGTTTCGGCGATCTCGAGGTGCTGCGCCGCATCCTTGCCGGCATCTCCTGCGCGGCGGTCGGCCTCTTGATCGCCGTGGTCTTCCGCATGATGATGCCCCTGCTCAAGCGGGCGGATCCCTTCGCGGTGATCCTGATGCTCGGCGTGTTCCTCGCCATCGGCGTGCTTCGCCTGCCGCTCCAGGCGGTGCTGCTGATCGCGATCCCCATCAGTATCGGCCTCACTTATTTCCTGCGGCGGAAAGTAGCAGCATGACCGGCCACAGCCCGATCTGGTCGCTGATCTCCACCTTCGGTCTGATGTCGCTATTTGCCGTCGGCGGGGCCGCGGCAGCGGTGCCCGAGATGCACCGGATCGCGGTGGAGGTGAATCACTGGATGACTGACAAGCAGTTCGCGGACGCCTATGCGATCGCGCAGCTCTCGCCAGGTCCGAACGTACTTATCGTGACGTTAATCGGCTATGCCGTGGCCGGCGTCCCCGGCGCGCTGGCGGCGACGCTGGCGATGTGCCTGCCGACGGCGCTGCTTGCCTATTATGTCAGCCGGCTCCTGAATCGCCCCAGCCAATCGCGCTGGCCCGGCCTGATCCAGGCTGCATTGGTTCCGCTCTCGATTGGTTTGATGGCGGCGAGTGCCCTTATCCTGGCCCAGTCCACCGATCGCAGCATTGCTGCACTGCTTCTGACCGCAATGGTTGCCGTGATGGCGTCCGTCTCGCGCGTCAATCCCCTGTGGCTCCTGCTCGCTGGGGGCGTGTTGGGTTTTGCTGGCATTGTGTAGTGAAAATCGCTAGGCAGTGATCCGGGGCGGGGGATCCAGTTCCAGCGGATTTAGAACAACAGTGCTCGTGACTTACGGGTCGCGGAGGAGACAGGCATGGCCGACACGATGGGCCACTCAGCGACAGCTACCCGAAACACCAAGGTAGCGCTCGGCTTTTGTCTGCTGGCGATTGCGCCGCAGATTTTCGAATTGATCTGGTCGATCGGGACGATCTTCGGCTGGGGCACCGGCCGCGGTCCGGCGGCGGTCGTGACCAGCCACGCGACGGCGCTGCTCGCCGACGCGCCCAGTGCCATATTCGGATCGTTCGGCGGCGGCACCAAGAAGATGTCGTCCGAGGTGCTGCTGGCGCTGATCTATTCCTATCCGCTGTTCGCCGTGGCGATCCTGACGCTCTTCATGACGATCCGATCGGCACAGGATTATGTCGGCGGCGTCGTTCTCATGGCGCTTGCGCTGTTCGCGTTGTGGGCAGGGAGCGACTTGCAGGGCATGCGGGGCTTCTCCTTCGGCGCAGGCACCGCGCCGCGCATGTTCGGCGGGCTGCTGGTCGCCTTGTCCGCCGGCATCGCCCTGACCGGCCTTCTAACCGATGGGCCGCCGATGGCTCATTATTCCTGGCGGGGACCGCTGTTCGTGGTGGCCGCGATCCTCTTCTTCGCCCTGTCGATCCGGTCGCTCGGCCTCGTGGTTACGGCTTTTTCGAGCTTCATGATCGCGGCGACGGGCTCGCACGAGACGCGATGGCTCGAAGCGGTGATCGTCGGCGCCTGCCTGACGGTCGGCTGCGCCATCCTGTTTCCCTACGTGCTCGGGCTGCCGATGCCGATGTATCCGCGTTTCCTGAACCAGTGAGGGCGTAATGGATATTTTTGCCAACCTCGCTCACGGCTTCGCCGTCGCCTTTTCTCCGATCAACCTGCTGATGTGCCTGATCGGCGCCCTCGTCGGGACGCTGGTCGGCGTGCTCCCGGGCATCGGTACCATCGCTACCGTCGCGATGCTGCTGCCAATCACCTTCGGACTGCCGCCGGTCGGCGCGTTGATCATGCTCGCCGGCATCTATTATGGTGCCCAGTATGGCGGCTCGACCACGTCGATCCTGGTCAACATACCCGGCGAGGCAACATCGGTCGTCACCGCCATCGACGGCCACCAGATGGCCAAGCAGGGCCGCGCCGGCCCGGCGCTGGCGATTGCCGCGATCGGCTCGTTCTTCGCCGGCTGCGTCGCGACCGTCTTGATTGCCATCCTCGGCGCGCCGCTTACGAAGCTCGCGCTTGCCTTTGGCCCGGCCGAATATTTCTCGCTGATGGTGCTCGGCCTGATCTTCGCGGTGGTCCTGGCCAAGGGCTCGGTGCTGAAGGCGATCGCCATGATCGTGTTCGGCCTGCTGCTGTCGATGGTCGGCTCGGACATCGAGACCGGCGCCTCGCGCATGGCCTTCAACATTCCCGAGCTCGCCGACGGCCTCGGCTTTGCGACCGTGGCGATGGGCGTGTTCGGTTTTGCCGAGATCATCCGCAATCTCGACCATGGCGCCGAGATGAATCGCGATCTCGTGCAGCAGAAGATCACCGGCCTGATGCCGACCAAAAAGGATCTGCTCGACTCGACGCCGCCGATCCTGCGCGGCACCGTGCTCGGCTCGATCCTCGGCATCCTGCCCGGCGGCGGCGCGGTCATCGCGTCGTTTGCGGCCTATACGCTCGAGAAGAAGCTGGCCAAGAACCCGTCGCGGTTCGGCCGCGGCGCGATCGAGGGCGTCGCGGGGCCGGAGAGCGCCAACAACGCCGCGGCGCAGACCTCCTTCATCCCGCTGCTCACGCTCGGCATCCCGCCGAACGCGGTGATGGCGCTGATGGTGGGCGCGATGACCATTCACGGCATCGTGCCGGGTCCGCAGGTGATGCAGAAGCAGCCGGATCTCGTCTGGGGCATGATCGCCTCGATGTGGATCGGCAATCTGATGCTGATCATCATCAACCTGCCGCTGGTCGGCATCTGGGTGCGGCTGCTGCGCGTGCCGTACCGGCTGATGTTCCCCTCGATCGTGATCTTCTGCGCGATCGGCATCTATTCGGTGAACAACGCGCCGGTCGACGTCATCCTCGCAGGCGTGTTCGGTTTGGTCGGATATTGGCTGATCAAGCACGATTTCGAGCCGGCGCCGCTGCTGCTCGGCATGGTGCTCGGACCGCTGATGGAAGAGAACCTGCGCCGTGCGCTGCTGATCTCGCGCGGCGACTGGAGCGTGTTCGTCACGCGCCCGTTGTCGGCGGTGCTGCTTGCGGTCGCGGCGAGCCTCTTGATCCTCACCGTCCTACCGGCGTTGCGCGCCAAGCGCGACGAGGTGTTCACGGAGTCCGAGAACTGAGGTCGCCTGCGCCTTGCGTCGGCTCGGGTCCTGCGTCGGCGTGCCGCATCCGAAAGTCGAATCGACTTGTGTGACGGCTTCGTGAAGTGAAAATGCCGGCCTCTTGGCCGGCATTTGTGTATAGCCAAGGGGACTACAGGGGATCGACATGACCTTTATTCGCGCGCTCGCGGGCGCATGTGCCGCAGCGCTCGCCTCGCTGGGCGCCTTTGTTGCACCGGTCGAGGCGCAGACCTATCCGACGCGCAGCATCACCATGATCGTGCCGTTTGCGGCCGGGGGCCCGACCGACGTCGTCGCGCGCATCGTCACCTCGCACATGGCGCAGACGCTGGGACAAAGCATCATCATCGAGAACGTCGTCGGTGCCGGCGGCACCACCGCGACCACGCGCGCCGCGCGCGCGGCCAATGACGGCTATACGCTGATCACCGGGCATATGGGTACGCATGCCGCATCGGTGCCGCTCTATCCGAAGCTCGCCTACCATCCCGAGAAGGACTTCGAGCCCATCGCGCTGCTCGCGGGCACGCCGATCCTGATCCTCGCGCGCAAGGACTTTCCACCGAAGGACCTGAAGGAGTTCGTCACCTATGTGAAGGCGAACGCCGAGAAGGTGAACGCCGCGCATGCCGGCGTCGGCTCGGTCTCGCATGTCTCCTGCGAATTGCTGCACTCGATCCTCGACATCAAGCCGGTCGGCGTGCCCTTCAACGGCACGGGACCCGCGATGAACGCGCTGGTGGCGGGCCAGGTCGATTACATGTGCGACCAGATCGTCAACGCCGTGCCGCAGATCAACGCCGGCACCATCAAGGCCTATGCGATCGCAACGCCGGAGCGCAATCCGTCGCTGCCGAATGTGCCGACGACGGCCGAAGCGGGCCTGCCGAAGTTCCAGGCCCAGGCCTGGAATGCGATATTCGCGCCCAAGGGAACCTCGCCTGCGATCGTCGCCAGCCTGAACGCTGCGGCCGTCAAGGCGCTCGATGACGAGACCGTGCGCAAGCGCCTGCTCGAGCTCGGCAGCGTTATCCCAAGTCCTGCCGAACGGACGCCGGAATCGCTGGCCGCCCTCGTCAAGGGCGAGATCGCGAAGTGGACCCCGGTGCTCAAGCCGGCAACTTAGGCAATGCGATCAAGCTGATAGGCAGAAGGGCGGGACGCAGGTTCCGCCCTTGTCGTTTGTGCCGGGACCACTCATTTTTCCGGGTATAATGGCGGCGGACAGCGAATCGCTGCTGTCGCAGCATGGGGGCGGCCGCTAACTTCGCCGCCTCCCCCAGAGGCTGCCGTCTTCCTAAGGTTTTTGGCACATGCACCAGTATCAGGACCTGCTCGAGCGGATTCTTTCCGACGGCGCCGAGAAGACCGACCGGACCGGCACCGGCACGCTCTCGGTGTTCGGCCACCAAATGCGCTTCAATCTCTCCGCCGGTTTCCCGATGCTGACCACCAAGCGGCTGCCACCGAAGGCGATCGTGCACGAGCTGTTGTGGTTCCTGAAGGGCGACACCAACATCAAATATCTGCGCGACAACGGCGTCACCATCTGGGACGAATGGGCGGACGCCAATGGTGATCTCGGCCCGGTGTACGGCCATCAATGGCGCTCCTGGCCCACGGCCGACGGGCGCAGCATCGACCAGATCGCCAATGTCATCGACATGATCAAGCGCACTCCCGATTCCCGCCGGCTGATCGTCACCGCCTGGAATCCGGCCGACGTCGAGAAGATGGCGTTGCCGCCCTGCCACCTGCTGTTCCAGTTCTATGTCGCGAACGGCAAACTGTCGTGCCAGCTCTATCAGCGCTCCGCCGACGTCTTCCTCGGCGTGCCCTTCAACATCGCCTCCTATGCGCTGCTCACCATGATGGTGGCGCAGGTCACCGGGCTGAAGCCAGGCGACTTCGTGCACTCGCTCGGCGATACCCATCTCTATTCCAACCATCTGGAGCAGGCGAAGCTCCAGCTCACCCGCGCGCCGCGCGCGCTGCCGGTGATGCGTATCAACCCTGATGTAAAGGACATCTTCTCCTTCCGCTTCGAGGATTTCGAGCTCGTCGGCTACGATCCGCATCCGCACATCAAGGCGGAAGTCGCGGTCTAGCGCCGATGTCGTTGGCCATCCGTCGTGCCCAGGCTGGAGAAGCTGGCCTCGTTCTGTCCTTCATCCGCGAGCTTGCCGAATACGAAAAGCTTTCGCACGAGGTGGAGGCGACCGAGGCTGACATCAACGACGCGCTGTTCGGTGATAGGCCGCAACTCTATTGCGCGATCGCCGAATGGAAAGGTGAGCCGGTCGGCTTCGCGGTGTGGTTTGCGAATTTTTCCACCTTCAGCGGCCGCCACGGCATCTATCTCGAAGATCTCTACGTGCGGCCGTCGCATCGGGGCAGGGGCCTGGGCAAGGCGCTGCTGATCTATCTCGCCAGGGAATGCATCGAGAACGGCTGGTCGCGCCTGCAATGGGCGGTGCTCGACTGGAACGCGCCGTCGATCGCGTTCTACAAGTCGCTCGGTGCCGTCATGATGGACGACTGGACGCTGTGCCGCGTCACCGGGCCTGCGCTGACGCGGCTTGCCGGGAACACGCCCTGATGGAGATCGTCTTCGTCGTTGCGATTGCGGAGAACGGCGTCATCGGCGCCGGCAGCGCCATCCCGTGGCGATTGAAATCCGACATGGCCCGCTTCAAGGCGCTCACGATCGGCAAGCCGGTCATCATGGGCCGCAAGACCTTCGAATCCCTGCGCCGGCCGTTGCCGGGCCGCACCAACATCGTGATCACGCGCGATGCGGCTTATCGTGCTGCTGGTGCCGTCGTCACGACATCGGCTCCGGATGCGGAGGCGGTCGCGCGCGGCGATGCCCTGCGACGTTCGGTCACTGAGATCGCCGTGATCGGCGGCGCCGAGATCTATCGGCAATGGCTCGATCGCGCCGATCGTCTCGAAATCACCGAAGTGCATGCGCGGCCCGAAGGCGATACGCATTTCGACATCGACAAGGCCGGGTGGGAGGAGACGGCGCGCATACGTCATCCTGCCGGACCCGATGACAGCGCCGACTTCTCCTATGTGACATATCGTCGGCGGGCGGGCCATTAACCGCATTTGCCAATGTTAACATTGACTTTTCTGCCCCTAGGCTTAGCTCGGAAGACGACCCGGGCTGCGTTGTAAGGGACCTGCCTGTCCCCTATAAAGCCGGACCGGAGAAAGCGGGCGGGGGCAATTCCACCCTGCCGAGGAGAGCGTCGAATGCCGTGGAAGAATCAGGGCGGTGGCCCGTGGGGCTCGGGTCCAAAGGGACCATGGGGCTCAGGCCCGCAACCGGTCGGGCCGAGGCCGCCGGATCTGGAAGACCTTCTGCGGCGCGGCCAGGACCGCCTCCAGCAGATCATGCCGGGCGGCTATTTCTCCGGCATCGGAATCACGCTGATCATCCTGCTGATTGTGGCATTCTGGCTGCTGTCGGGCTTCTTCCGCGTGCAGTCCGAAGAGCTCGGTGTCGTGCTGCGCTTCGGCAAGCATGTCCGCACCGTGCAGCCGGGCCTGAACTATCACCTGCCCTACCCGATCGAGACCGTGCTGCTGCCGAAGGCTCTGCGCGTCAACACCATCTCCATCGGCATGACGCTGATCGACGATCCGGCGCGGCGCGGCCGCTCGGTTCGTGACGTGCCGGAAGAGAGCCTGATGCTGACCGGCGACGAGAACATCGTCGACGTCGACTTCACCGTGCTCTGGCGTATCAAGCCGGACGGCGTCGGCGATTTCCTCTTCAACATCCAGAATCCCGAAGGCACCGTGAAGGCGGTCGCCGAGAGCGCGATGCGCGAGGTGATCGGCCGCTCGCAGATCCAGCCGATCCTGACCGGCGCGCGGAACGTCACCGAGCAGAACGTGCATGAACTGATCCAGAGGACCCTGGACAGCTACGGCGCGGGCATCCAGATCAGCCAGGTGCAGATGCAGAAGGTGGATCCGCCGGCGCAGGTGATCGACGCCTTCCGCGACGTGCAGGCGGCGCGCGCCAATCTCGAGCAGTTGCAGAACGAAGCGCAGACCTACGCCAACCAGGTGGTGCCGCAGGCGCGCGGACGTGCAGCGCAGATCCTTCAGGCCGCCGAAGGCTACAAGGAGCAGGCGGTCGCAGAGGCCAAGGGCCAGAGCGCGCGCTTTCTGAAAGTTTACGAGGAATACAAGAAGGCGCCCGACGTGACGCGTGAACGGATCTATCTTGAAACGATGGAGCGCGTCCTCGGCGGCGCCGACAAGCTCGTCTATGACGGCGGCGCCTCGGGGCAGGGAATCGTGCCCTATCTGCCGCTACCCGAACTGACGACCAAGCGGCCGCCTACCACCGGTCCGCAGTCGAGTGGAGGCAGCCGATGAGGTCTCCGGTTACAGGTTTCGTCACTCTGCTCGGGCTGCTCCTGGTCCTGATCGTCGGCTACATGTCGCTGTTCACGGTACAGCAGACCGAGCAGACCATCGTGCTCCAGTTCGGCCGGCCCGTCGACGTCGTCACCACACCCGGCCTGCATTTCAAGGCACCGTGGAATTCGGTGATCAACATCGATAAGCGGATCCTCGATCTGGAGAATCCATCGCAGGAAGCGATCGCATCCGACCAGAAGCGGCTCGTCGTCGACGCCTTTGCGCGCTACCGCATCAAGGATGCGCTGCGCTTCTATCAGAGCATCGGCTCGATCCAGGCTGCCAACATCCAGCTCACCACGCTCCTGAACGCGGCGTTGCGCCGCGTGCTCGGCGAGGTCACCTTCATCAATGTGGTGCGCGACGACCGCGAGAAACTGATGCTGCGCATCCGCGACCAGCTGGATCGCGAGGCCGATGGCTACGGCATCGAGGTCGTCGACGTCCGGATCCGCCGTGCCGACCTGCCGGAGCAGAACAGCCAGGCGGTCTACCAGCGCATGAAGACCGAGCGTGAGCGCGAGGCCGCCGAGTTCCGTGCACAGGGTGGACAGAAGGCGCAGGAGATCAAGTCCAGGGCCGACCGCGAGGCCACCGTCATCGTCGCGGAGGCCAATTCGCAGGCCGAACAGACCCGCGGTGCGGGCGATGCCGAGCGCAACCGCCTGTTTGCGGAAGCCTACAGCAAGGACGCCGACTTCTTCGCCTTCTACCGGTCGATGACGGCCTATGAGAACGGTCTGCGTTCGAATGACACCCGCTTCCTGCTGCGGCCGGACTCGGATTTCTTCCGGTACTTCAGTAATCCGTCCGGCAAGATGGCAAATGAGACGCCGGCGAAGCCGTAAGCTAGACAAGGGCGGCCGGTCTGGCCGCCCTTTGTCCAGACAAGAACAGTATAGCGGGAGGTTCCATTCCGATGAGGTCCATTGCGTTCGCCGACTTCCTCATCGGCCTAGGCATCCTGTTCGTGCTTGAAGGCTTGATGTTCGCGGCCAGTCCCAACTGGATGCGCAAGGCCATGAAGAGCGCCATCGCTACGCCGGACAACGTGCTGCGGGCGGTTGGGATCGGTTCGGCCGTGGCCGGTCTGGTCCTGATCTGGGTTATCCGGCGCCCGATTTAGGGCATCAGGCCAACGCCAAAGTGAAGGCGCCAGACCGGTTTTCGTCGTATTGTCGGTGTCTTGAGGCCCGTTAAGCTCCGCGCTTGCGCCGTGCCCCCGTTCGAGCGCAGTCTGGCGCCGAATCCCTTTGCCTGGAGATCACAATGACCGCTGCCACCACTGCCCCGTCCCGCTCGCGCCGTTGCGTGCGACTTGGTGTGCGAATTGGGCTGGCCGCGCTCGCCGTCGGTGCTTTCAGCGCGTTCGGCACGCCGGCCCATGCGCGTGGACCGGATGGCATCGCCGACGTCGCCGAGAAGGTGATCGACGCGGTCGTCAACATCTCGACCTCCCAGACGGTCGAGGCCAAGGGCGGCGGCGGCAGCAACACCATGCCGCAACTGCCGCCCGGCTCGCCGTTCGAAGAGTTCTTCGACGACTTCTTCAAGAACCGCCGGGGTCCCGGTGGCGGCAGCAAGGGCGACAACCCGCCGCGCAAGACCAACTCGCTCGGCTCCGGCTTCATTATCGACGCATCAGGCGTCGTCGTCACCAACAACCACGTCATTGCGGACGCCGACGAGATCCACGTCATCCTCAACGACGGCACCAAGATCAAGGCCGAGCTGGTCGGCGTCGACAAGAAGACCGATCTCGCCGTGCTCAAGATCAAGCCGCCGAAGCCGCTGGTCGCGGTCAAGTTCGGCGACTCCGACAAGTTGCGCCTGGGCGACTGGGTGGTCGCGATCGGCAACCCCTTCAGCCTGGGAGGCACGGTGACCGCCGGCATCGTCTCGGCCAAGAACCGCGACATCTCCTCAGGGCCATACGACAGCTATATCCAGACCGACGCCTCCATCAATCGCGGCAATTCCGGCGGTCCGCTGTTCAACCTCGACGGCGACGTCGTCGGCGTCAACACGCTGATCATCTCCCCATCCGGCGGCTCGATCGGCATCGGCTTCGCCGTGCCGTCGAAGACGGTGGTGGGCGTCGTCGATCAGCTCCGCCAGTTCGGCGAGCTGCGCCGCGGCTGGCTTGGGGTGCGCATCCAGAGCGTCACTGACGAGATCGCCGAGAGTCTCAACATCAAGCCGGCGCGCGGTGCGCTGGTCGCCGGCGTCGACGACAAGGGCCCGGCCAAGCCGGCCGGCATCGAGCCGGGCGACGTCGTCGTCAAGTTCGACGGCAAGGACGTCAAGGACCCGAAGGACCTGTCCCGCGTCGTCGCCGACACGGCGGTCGGCAAGGAGGTCGACGTCGTCATCATCCGCAAGGGGCAGGAAGAGACCAAGAAGGTCACGCTCGGCCGCCTCCAGGACCCCGAAAAGGTGCAGGCCGCGGTGAAGACCGACGAGCCCGCGCCCGAGAAGCCGGTGACGCAGAAGGAGCTTGGCCTGGACCTCGCAGCGCTCAACAAGGATCTGCGCACGCGTTACAAGATCAAGGACAGCGTCAAGGGCGTGGTCGTCACCAATGTCGACGCCAATTCAGACGCTGCAGAGAAGCGCCTCTCGGCCGGTGACGTCATCGTCGAGGTCGCGCAGGAGGCCGTTTCCAGCGGCGCCGACATCCAGAAGCGGGTCGATCAGCTCAAGAAGGACGGCAAGAAATCGGTGCTGCTGCTGGTCTCCAACGGCGACGGCGAGCTGCGCTTCGTCGCACTGAGCGTGCAGTAACTTCATCCGTCATTCCGGGGCGATGCGAAGCATCGAACCCGGAATCTCGAGGTTCCGGGTCTGGTGCTTCGCACCATCCCGGAACGACGATTGTGTCAGCCCTCCACGAACTCCTCCCGCCGATATCCCTGCGCATAGAGCAGCGCGGTGAGATCGCCGTGATCGATCCGCGCGGCCGCGGCCGCGGCCACCGCGGGCTTGGCGTGATAGGCCACGCCGAGCCCCGCCGCCTGGATCATCGCGAGATCGTTGGCGCCGTCGCCGACCACCACCGAGTCGATATCATCGAGATCGAACGACTCCATCAGATCCACCAGCGTCGCGAGCTTTGCGGCGCGGCCGAGGATCGGCTCCTTCACCTCGCCGGTGAACTTGCCGTCGCGCACGACGAGCTCATTGGCGCGGTTCTCCTGGAAGCCGATCCTGGCGGCGACCGCGCGCGTGAACAAGGTGAAGCCGCCGGAGACGAGGCAGGTATAGGCGCCGTTCGCGCGCATGGTGGCGACCAACTCGCGGCCGCCCGGCGTCAGCGTGATGCGCTTGGCCAGCACCTCGTCGACCACGTTTGCGGGCAGGTCCTTGAGCAGCGCGACGCGCTCGCGCAGCGCCGGCTCGAACTCGATCTCGCCGCGCATCGCGCGCTCGGTGATGGCGGCGACATGCGCCTTCACCCCGACGAAATCGGCGAGCTCGTCGATGCATTCCTGGCCGATCATGGTGGAATCCATGTCGGCGAGAAAAAGCTTCTTGCGCCTGAAGCCAACAGGCTGCACGACGATATCGATGGGCAGGTCGCCGCGGAGCTCGCGCAACCGCTGCTCGATGGCGTGACGGTCACTTCCGAGGTTACTGTCGGTGCCGAAGGGGATGTCGACCGCGACCCCGTCGAACAGCCAGTGCGCGGGCGCCGCTTGTGGCAGCACGGCGCGGGCGCCGTCGACGATGGTCGAGTCGAGCGCGGGATTGTCGGGGTTGCAGATCAGCGTGGCAACGAGGGACATTGAGGTTTTCGTGAGCGAGGGGCATTCAAGCAAGGCCGTGCTTATCGCAGGCCCGACCGCCAGCGGCAAGTCGGCGCTGGTGCTCGAGCTTGCCCTCGCCACCGGCGGTATCGTCATCAATGCCGATTCCATGCAGGTCTACCGCGACCTCCGTATCATTACGGCGCGGCCGACAGCAGCGGACGAGGCGCTCGTGCCGCATCGCCTCTATGGCCATGTCGATGCCGCCGTGAATTTTTCGGCGGGCGCCTGGGTCAGCGACGCGGCGAAGGCGCTCGATGAAGCAAGGGCTCAAGGCCGTCTGCCGATCTTCGTCGGCGGCACAGGGCTCTATTTCAAGGCTCTGACGGCCGGCCTCTCAGTGGTGCCGCCGATCCCGGCCGAGGTGCGGGAGGACGTGAGGGGGCGACTGGAGCGGAACGGCGTCGAGGCGCTGCACGCGGAACTTGCGCGCCGGGACGTGGCAGCAGCCGAGCGATTGAACCTGCGCGACCGCACGCGGATTGCGCGCGCGCTCGAGGTGATCGAGGCGACCGGGCGTTCACTGCTCGACTGGCACCGGGAGGGACAGCCACCGCTGCTGCCCAAGGACAGATTTCGCGCGGTCTTCCTCGCGCCCGAGCGGGACGAGCTCTATGCCCGCATCGATGCCCGCTTCGACGCCATGCTGGGTGCCGGTGCGCTGCGGGAAGTCGAGCGGCTCGCCGCCAGACACCTCGATCCGCTGCTGCCGGCGATGAAAGCCCATGGCGTGCCGGCCCTGATCCGGCATCTGCGCGGCGAGCTCGGCCTGGAGGAGGCCGCCAGCATTGGCCGCGCCGACACCCGCCACTACGCCAAGCGGCAATTCACCTGGTTCCGGCACCAATTGCCGGAATTCGAATGGGTCAGGCCGGAGGAGGCAAGGGGTTGGCTCGCGGCGGTCGTGAACGCGGGCAGGGCTTCCGACTAACGCGGTTTTGTGGCGGGGGCTCGAATTTACCTCTCGCCGAACCCGGGGAACAGGGCTACACTGGCAAAATCGCGTGGGAACCGCCGCATTGCCTTGACATCCGGGCTTTGGCCGCTATGTTTCGCGCAACCTTTGGGAAGCCGATCGCCCGCCATGCGTAACATTATTACCAAACTCCTTATCGCCGTCGTACCCAGGCACACCGCCGGGGATGGCTAGCTGCCATCCACAAGACAGGCGGTGTGCATGGGCCCTCTTCGGGGCCTTTTTTATTTCCCGAACCCGACACGAACGAAGCCGCTGACAACAGCGCATCCGGAGCAAGCCAATGAGCGACAAGAGCCACGATCCGAACCAGATGACCGGCGCCGCGATGATCGTCCGCGCGCTCATCGATCACGGCGTGACCGACATTTTCGGCTATCCCGGCGGCGCCGTGCTTCCGATCTATGACGAGATCTTCCAGCAGAGCGAGGTCCAGCACATCCTGGTCCGCCACGAGCAGGGCGCGGGCCATGCCGCCGAGGGCTATGCGCGTTCGACCGGCAAGCCGGGCGTTGCGCTGGTGACCTCCGGTCCCGGCGCCACCAACATGGTGACGCCACTCACCGACGCGCTGATGGACTCGATCCCGCTGGTCTGCATCTCCGGCCAGGTGCCGACGCATCTGATCGGCAACGATGCCTTCCAGGAATGCGACACCGTCGGCATCACGCGTCCCTGCACCAAGCACAACTGGCTGGTGCGCGACGTCAACGATCTCGCCAAGGTGCTGCATGAGGCGTTCTATGTCGCAACCTCGGGCCGTCCGGGCCCGGTGCTGGTTGACGTCCCCAAGGACGTGCAGTTCGCGACCGGCACCTACCATCCACCGCGCAAGTCCGATGTGCACCGCTCCTACGCGCCGCGCGTGAAGGGCGATGCGACGCAGATCCGCAAGGCCGTGGCGCTGCTGGCCAGTGCCAAGCGTCCCGTGATCTACAGCGGCGGCGGCGTCATCAATTCCGGCCCCGAGGCGACCAAGCTCTTGCGCGAGCTGGTCGAGGTCACCGGCTTCCCGATCACCTCCACGCTGATGGGTTTGGGGGCGTACCCGGCCTCGGGCAAGAACTGGCTCGGCATGCTCGGCATGCACGGCACCTACGAGGCCAACATGACCATGCATGATTGCGACGTCATGCTGTGCGTCGGCGCGCGCTTCGACGACCGCATCACCGGCCGCGTCGATGCGTTCTCGCCGGGCTCGAAGAAGATCCACATCGACATCGACCCGTCCTCGATCAACAAGAACATCCGCGTCGACGTTCCGATCATCGGCGATTGCGGCAACGTCCTCGGCGACATCCTCCAGGTGTTCAAGGCGGAGGCGAAGAAGCCCGACATCAAGTCGTGGTGGCAGCAGATCGCGCAATGGCGCGCCCGCAACTCGCTCTATTACAAGAAGAGCAACGACGTCATTCTGCCGCAGCACGCGATCCAGAGCCTGTTCGAGGCGACGCGCGGCAAGGACACCTACATCACGACCGAGGTCGGCCAGCATCAGATGTGGGCGGCGCAGTTCTACGGCTTCGAGGAACCGCATCGCTGGATGACGTCCGGCGGTCTCGGTACCATGGGCTATGGCCTGCCGGCGGCGGTCGGCGTGCAGGTTGCCCATCCCGACAGTCTCGTCATCGACATCGCGGGCGATGCCTCGGTGCAGATGACGATGCAGGAAATGTCGACGGCGGTTCAGTACGAGCTGCCGATCAAGATCTTCATCCTGAACAACCAGTACATGGGCATGGTGCGGCAGTGGCAGCAGCTGCTGCACGGCAACCGCCTGTCGCATTCCTACTCGGAAGCGCTGCCGGATTTCGTCAAGCTCGCGGAAGCCTATGGCGCCGTCGGCCTCCAGGTGCACAAGCCCGCCGATCTTGATGGTGCGATCAAGGAGATGATCTCGGTCAAGCGTCCGGTGCTGTTCGACTGCCGCGTCGCGGCGCTGGAAAACTGCTTCCCGATGATCCCCTCCGGCAAGGCCCACAACGAGATGCTGCTGCCGGAGCAGGCCAACGACGAGGCGACCGCGAAGGCATTCGCCGGCGGCAAGGCGCTGGTGTGAGGCCATGTTCGACCTGAGGGAGCTCGAGCGCGCACATGCGATCGTGGGGCAGGCGGTGCCGGCAACGCCGGCGCATGCCTGGCCGTTGCTCGCAGGTCGGCTCGGCACCGAGGTCGTGGTCAAGCACGAGAACCACACGCCGATCGGCGCCTTCAAGGTGCGCGGCGGCCTCGTCTATCTCGAACGGCTGAAGCGCGAGCGGCCGAAGACACCGGGCATCATCTCGGCGACGCGCGGCAATCACGGTCAGAGCCTCGCCTTTGCCGCGAGCCGCCACGGCGTGCCCGCGGTGATCTATGTGCCGCGCGGCAACTCGGTCGAGAAGAACCGCGCGATGAAGGCCTTCGGTGCCGAACTCGTCGAACACGGCGAGGACTTTCAGGCGGCACGCGAGGAAGCCGAGCGTCGCGCGCAGTTCGCCGGGCTCCACATGGTGCCCTCGTTCCACCCGGATCTCGTTCTTGGCGTTGCGACCTACGCTCTCGAACTGTTCCGCGCAGCGCCGGACCTCGATATCCTCTATGTGCCGATCGGGCAGGGCTCCGGCATCTGCGGCTGCATCATGGCGCGCGACCTGCTCGGCCTGAAGACCGAAATCGTCGGCGTGCAGTCGACGGAAGCGCCGTCCTATGCGCTGTCGTTCGCGGCCGGAAAGATCGTGACGACCGAAACCAGCAACACGCGAGCCGACGGCATGGCGACGCGCATCCCTGACGAGGATGCGTTCGCGCTGATCCGCAAGGGCGCCTCGCGCATCGTAGAGGTCACAGACGACGAGGTCGCCGCCGCGATTCGCGCCTACTGGACCGATACGCATAATCTCGCCGAAGGCGCCGGTGCAGCGGCGCTGGCGGCGGCGCTGCAGGAAAAGAGCAAGCTGAAGGGCAAGCGCGTCGGTCTCGTGCTGTCTGGCGGCAATATCGATTTCGATCTGTTCCGCCGTTGGGTCGGGACGGACGCGCCAGCGATGGCGTGACGGAGAGACAAGAGGGGACGACAATGAACCAGCCCGCATCCGCCTATTTCATCGAGGACCGTCACGATCCCAACGAGACGCATACGCTTGCGGTGCTCGTGCAGAACGAGCCGGGCGTGCTCGCGCGCGTCATCGGCCTGTTCTCGGGTCGCGGCTACAACATCGAGAGCCTTACGGTCTCGGAGACCGAGGCCCAGAAGCATCTGTCGCGAATCACCATCGTCACCACGGGTACGCCGATGGTGATCGAGCAGATCAAGCACCAGCTCGATCGCATGATCCCGGTCTACCGCGTCGTCGACATGACCCTGACCAGGCGTTCGATCGAGCGCGAATTGGCGATGGTCAAGGTGCGCGGGCAGGGCGAACACAGGGTCGAGGCGCTGAGGCTGGCGGATGCATTCCGCGCCCGCGTGATCGACGCCACCACCGAGAGCTTTGTGTTCGAGATCACAGGCAATACGGACAAGATCAATCAATTTATCGACCTGATGCGCCCGCTCGGCCTTGTCGAGGTGTCGCGCACCGGCGTCGCCGCGATCGGTCGCGGGCCTGAAGGGATGTGAGCCATGCTGGCGCGCGACTGGTACTACAACGAGCGGAACCGGATGGGGATCGAGCCCGCTGTGGCCTCGATCTACGACAACCATGACGATGCCGATCTGCGGGCGCGCGCCGCTCTGAAGATGCTCGGGGTCCAGCGTGGCTGGCGCATCGCCGATATCGGCTGCGGCAACGGCGTGCTCGCCACCGAAGCGGCGTTGATGGGGGCCGACGTCGACGCCATCGACATTTCGCCGGCAATGCTGGCGCTGGCCGAGATCTATGCCCGCGACCGCAAGGCGCCCGTGCGCACCCAATCCGCCGGTCTGCTCAGCTTCGCCTACCGTCCGGAATCCTACGATCTCATCGTCAGCGAGTTCACGCTGCACCATCTGCCGGATTTCTGGAAGGCGGTGGCGATGTCGCGGATTTTTCGCGCGCTCAAGCCCGGAGCGACGTTTTATCTCCGTGACATTGTTTACTCATCGATGCCCGACGCGATCGAGCGTGACGTCGAGCAATGGGCCGACTTCCAGATCAAGAACCACGATTTCTCCCGCGAGGGCGTGGTGACGCATATGCGCGACGAATATTCCACCTTCGGCTGGGTGATGGAGCGGATGCTGACCGACGTCGGCTTCACGCTGGTCTCGGCCGATTACCACGCGCCGATGCACGGCACCTATCTGCTGCGGAAACCGAAAGCCGGCGAGCAAGGCTAGACCAGAACAACAAGCAGGGCTGCGAGACAAAGCAGAACCGGAAACAACAATGAAGCCGGCCGACATCCTCATCGCCGTCATGGTGGCGATCATCTGGGGGCTTGCCTTCGTGGCGAGCCGGATCGCGCTCGACGAGCTTTCGCCGGAGTTGATGTCGGCGTTGCGTTTCACGATCGCCGCGGCGCCGTGCCTGTTCATTCCCAAGCCGAAAATCGCCTGGTCACTGCTGATCGCGATCAGCTTCACGCTCTTCCTCGGTCAGTTCCTGTCGCAGGCCTACGGCATCGCTCATGGGGTGCCCGTGGGCCTGACCAGCGTCGTCGTGCAGAGCCAGGCACTCTTCACGATCGGCTTTGCCGCGCTCGCGTTCGGTGAGCGGCCGACACCGATGCAGACTTTGGGCATCGTCGTTGCCGCGGCGGGCCTTCTGATGATCTGCGGCACCGTCGGGTACGATTTCAGCGTCGGCGCCTTTGCGGTTCTGATGATCTCGCCGCTCAGCTTCGCAATCGGCAATCTGCTGCTGCGCGGCGCCCGCGGCGTGCCGATGTTCGATCTGTTCGCCTGGCTCTGCCTCGCCGCGGCGGTGCCGCTGTTCGTGCTGGCACTGATCGCCAACGGACCAGCGCCGACATGGACGTCGCTGACGCACCTATCGCTGACGTCGGCGCTCTGCATGCTGATGCTCGGCGGCATCTCCACCAGCATCGCCTATTGGCTGTGGGGCCGCCTGTTGCGCGACTATCCCGCCGCGCAAGTGGTGCCGTTCGCGCTGCTGGTGCCGTTCGTCGGCTCGGCCGCCTCCAGCATCATTTTCGGCGAGCGGTTCGGACCGTTGCGCCTCGCCGGCATGCTGACCGTGATCGGCGGCATCGCCGTGATGGTCCTGGCGAAACGCCCGCAAGTCCTGCCCAAGACCGCGTGAGGTGAATATGACCTACTCGCTGTTCTACGCCTTCCTCGCCTTCATGGCGGTCATGTACTTCACCCCGGGGCCGAACAACATCATGCTGTTGTCCTCCGGCCTGACCTACGGCTTCCGGCGCACGATCCCGCATATCGTCGGCATCGTCATCGGCTTCGCCTTCATGATCGCCGCCGTCGGCCTCGGGCTCGGCACCGTGTTCCTGGCCTATCCGATCCTCCAGACCGTCTTGAAATATGCCGGCGCCGCCTACCTGATTTACCTGGCCGCCGTGATCGCGCTGTCCGGTCCGGCGAAGCCGGGCGAGGAGAAGGCGCGCGGCCCGATGACCTTCTGGGGCGCGGCCATGTTCCAGTGGATCAACGCCAAGGGCTGGGTGATCGTGATCGGTACCATCACGGCCTATGCCGCGATCGCCCAATTCCCGCTCAACATCGCCATTCAGACCGTGATCAGCCTCGTCGTCGGCACAGTCTCGACAGTGGTCTGGGCCCTGTTCGGCACCGCGCTGCGCCCGGTCCTGACCTCCGAGCGGCTGATCCGCGCCTTCAATATCCTGATGGCGGTCCTGCTGCTCGCTTCCCTCTACCCCGTTTTCATGGATGCATGATGTCGCGGATTTCCATGCAGAAACGGGTTTCCCTCAGGGCTGAAAATGCTCTAGACAGCCCCCGAAATCCGCAAATTTCACCCTTCGGACACTGACCATCGGCCGATTTTCGGCCCTGAACGAGGAAACGACCATGCGTGTTTACTACGATCGCGACGCCGACCTGAACCTGATCAAGGGCAAGAAGGTCGCCATCGTCGGCTATGGCAGCCAGGGCCACGCCCATGCGCTCAACCTGAAGGATTCCGGCGTCAAGGAAGTCGCCATTGCGCTGCGCAAGGGCTCGGCCTCGGCCAAGAAGGCGGAAGCCGCCGGCTTCAAGGTGCTGGAAGTTGCGGAAGCCGCCAAATGGGCCGACCTCGTCATGATGCTGACTCCGGACGAGCTTCAGGGCGACATCTACCGCGAGCACCTGCACGACAACATGAAGAAGGGCGCCGCCCTCGTGTTCGCCCACGGCCTCAACGTCCACTTCAATCTGCTCGATCCGCGTGCCGACCTCGACGTGCTGATGATCGCGCCGAAGGGCCCCGGCCACACCGTGCGCTCGGAGTATCAGCGCGGCGGCGGCGTGCCCTGCCTGATCGCGATCGCCAAGGACGTCTCCGGCAATGCCCATGACCTCGGCCTGTCCTACGCCTCCGCCATCGGCGGCGGCCGCGCCGGCATCATCGAGACCACCTTCAAGGAAGAGTGCGAGACCGACCTGTTCGGCGAGCAGGTCGTGCTCTGCGGCGGCCTGGTCGAGCTGATCAAGGGCGGCTACGAGACCCTGGTCGAAGCCGGCTACGCGCCGGAGATGGCCTATTTCGAGTGCCTGCACGAAGTGAAGCTGATCGTCGACCTGATCTATGAAGGCGGCATCGCCAACATGAACTACTCGATCTCCAATACCGCCGAGTACGGCGAGTACGTCACCGGCCCGCGCATCATCACCGACGAGACCAAGAAGGAGATGCGCAAGGTCCTGGCCGACATCCAGGGCGGCAAGTTCGCCCGCGACTGGATGCTCGAGAACAAGGTCAACCAGACCTCGTTCAAGGCGACCCGCGCCAAGCTCGCCGCGCACCCGATCGAGGAAGTCGGCGCGAAGCTCCGCGACATGATGCCCTGGATCAAGAAGGGCGCGCTGGTCGACAAGAGCAAGAACTGACGGCTACGCCGTCATTCCGGCGGCGCGAAGCGCAACCCGGAATCCAGAGGTTGTGGATCGAGATTTCCGGGTTCGCGCTAACGCGCGCCCCGGAATGACGGACGAACGCAACCTTGCTCGCCAAACCAAATCTTAAATCTTCGCGGCTATGATCGAGCGAGATCGCAAACAGTGGTCTCGCTCTTTCCATCCCGCGCGAAGCGCTGCTGCTTTATTCAAATTCTTCGCAAGTTGACGCGCGGCCTGAACGCGAAGAACCGACTTTTAAACCACATTCTTGGCATCGCGGCGTTTGTCGCACTTTCTCGCTGCATTCCGAACATCAAAACCTCTGCGTCTTCAGGGCCAAGGATTCGGCTCTTCATCCGCATTCTCATCTCGTGTCCACCGAGAGCCGGGCCGTTGCATGCCGGCCGAGCGCATCGCCGAAATCGTGCTCGAGCGCTGACCGCGGCAGGTCCGAAGGTGCGCCATCAGATCACGCCGGAGCCGATGCGCCACCTGATCGGGGCCGTCTTGCCGCTGCCGCGTACTGATCGATGCTGCGCTGCAACTTGCGGCGGAGGGAATCGAGCTCTCCGTCCGTGAGGCCGCCTGCCGGGCGGCAGTGTCGGCGGGAGCGCCGTTCCGGCACTTCCCGAAACCGGGATGCCTTGATGGTGGCCATGGCAGAGGAGGCGCAGCGGCGCTTTCGTGCCAAGATCGAGACGGGGCTGGGCTCGGTGCCGGCCGCTGACCTGCTGGCCGGCTTTCACGCGTTCCGCCTCGCTTGTCTGCGCTGGGCCACGGCGCAACCCCGCGCGTGTCCAGATCATCTCCAACGGGCGCGATTTCGTCCATGGCGTTGGCGCGTGGAGGAGCGTGAAATCGAGCGGGTGGCGGAAGCGGTGCTCGACCTGTTCATCGCGGGCGTTGCCAAGCCGTAGCAGCTTCGCCGCTCGCTAACATTAGGCGAAGGTCGGACCGCCCCGTGCGTTGCCTGTCCTTGACCATTCCGTTACAGTTTTATGACACGGTGCAGGCTTCCGGCTGCGCCGGACGCCCTGACCGGCCGGTCAGACGTGTCACAGGGCCGGACTTGAAGTTCAGCGTATTGTCGATGGCGTCCGCGCCCAATCCAGGTCCTTCTGCCGCGACCGCCGTGCTGGCGAGCGTCGCCGCGCTCGGCATCTGGCGCCTGCTCGCGGTTGCAGCGCCGCATCTCGCTGCGCTCGCGCTGATGTACGAGACCGAGACCGATTTCGGCTCGCGCCTGTCCTTTGCGCTGGCTTGGGGCATCCTGAACTTCTTCTGGATCACGCTGCTGCGGCGGCCGGCGCTCTCGGGCGCATTGTCGCTGACCATGGTCGTCGTGCTGGTGCTGCTGTCGCAGCTCAAGCACGAGGTCGTGCAGATGACGGTCAATTTCATCGACCTGATGATGATCGACCGCGACACCGTCGCGTTCCTGTTCACGATCTTCCCGAACTTGCGCTGGTCGGTGATTCTGGCCGGCCTGATCACGCTGCCGTTGATGTATTCGCTGTGGTGGCTCGACCCGTTCCGCGTCCGCCGCCTGCCGGCGCTGGCCTGCAAGCTCGCCTGCCTCGCCGGACTTGTCGGGTATTCGCTCTACCATCCGGATGAAGCCTGGCGCAGCTATTACGACGACGGCTATCTCTCGAAATTCTTCCGCTCGGGCGTCAGCGCGGTGTCGGATTTCGCGCAGTACGGCTTCATGGAGGCGGCCGCTTCGACCAATGAACGGCTCAACATGCCGCTGGTCGATGCCTGCCATCCCGCCGGCCGCCGGCCGAACATCATCATGATCCATGATGAATCGAGCTTCGATATCCGCGCGGCGCAGGGCATCAAGGTGTCGCAGGGCTATGGCAGCCACTTCACGTCCTGGGACGGCAAGCAGCGCACGTTCCTCGCCGAGAGCAATGGCGGACCGAGCTGGTTCACCGAATACAACGTGCTCGCGGGGCTTTCCTCGCGCTCGTTCGGACGCTTCGCTTATTTCGTGACGCGCATTGCCTCGAGCCGGGTTGAGCGCGGCCTGCCGCTGGCGCTGCGCCGCTGCGGCTACGAGACGCTCTCGCTCTATCCCGCCAATGGCGGCTTCATGGGCGCGCGCAGCTTCCAGATGACGACCGGCATCGAGCGCTTTCTCGATGCGAAGGACCTCGGCGCGAAGGATGTCGAGCCCGACAGCTTCTTCTACGACAAGGCGCTCCAGCTGATGGGCCAGCAGCCGCCGAACAAGCCGCTGTTCACCTTTATCTATCTCGGCGCCAATCATTTCCCCTGGGAGACGCGCTTCCGTCCCGACCTGCTGCCGAACTGGCGCGCGCCGGGCAATGTGCCGTCGATCGACGAATATCTGCGCCGGCAGGCAATCAGCGCCGAGCAGTACAAGGCCTTCGTCGCAGGCCTGAGGAAGAATTTTCCGGGCGAGCCCTTCCTGATCGTGCGCTACGGCGATCACCAGCCGGAATTCGCAGCGCAGATCCTCGAGCCCGGGCTCGACGAGGGCGCTCTCGGCAAGAAGCTGGACAATTACGATCCACGGCTCTACGCGACCTATTATGCGATCGACGCCGTCAATTTCGAGCCGCTGAAGAGCGCGGCCGTGATGGACACGATCGACGGTCCCTATCTGCCGCTGGTGATCCAGGAAGCCGCCGGCATTCCGCTCGACCCGTCCTTCGCCGAACAGAAGGAGATCATGCTCCGCTGCAACGGCGTCTTCTACGGCTGCAGGGACGGCGCCGAGGCGCGGCGATTGAACCGGCTGCTGATCGACGCGGGGATGATCAGGGGGCTTTAGTTTTTGTCACCGTCATCCTGAGGTGCCGGAGCGTAGCGGAGGCCTCGAAGGATGCACGACCCGGCTGCATCGTGGCCGTTCATCCTTCGAGGCTCGCCGCACGGTACTATGCGCCGCGCAGCTCGCACCTCAGGATGACGGGTCTTGCCGCGAACCTACTGCTTAATCTTCTCCCACAGCCATCGAGCGACCGCATCCGGCGAGGAGTTCGCGTCATTTCCACTGGCGCGCAAATTGGCTTCGCGCATGGTGGCGATGTCGATCCTGCCGAGCAGCGGCCTCAGCGCCGCCTGCAGTCGCTCGTCACCGGCGCGTTTCGGCGCGAGCAGCAGGATGGCGTCGTAGGGCGGGATGGCGTGCCTGATATCGTCCAGCGCGACGAGATCGTACTTCGCGATCAGGCCATCGCTGGTGTAGCCGGCGATCACGTCGACCTCGCCGCTGGCGGCGGCCGCATACATGAAATCCGGCTGCATCTGGCGTTGGGCGCGGAACGAAAGGCCGTAGGCCTTTTGCAGGGCCGCCCATTCGGGCCGCGAGAAGAATTCGTAGTCGCCGGCAATCGACATCGTCGATGCGTGTGCGGCGAGATCGGCGATGGTGCGGATGCCGAGCGCCTCGGCGCGCTTCCTCGGCATCACCAGCGCATAGGCATTCTCGAAGCCGAGGTCGCCGAGCAGGGTGATGTTGTCCCTGGCGAGCGCTGTCTTGAGTTCCGCGAGCAGCTCGGTGCGCGGCTTGATATCGCTGCGATGCAGCTGGTTGGCCCAAAGCGTGCCGGAATAGTCGACATAGAGATCGATGTCGCCGGCCTTCAGCGCCTCGAAGATCACGCTCGAACCGAGGCTCGAGCGCGCCGTCGCGGACAGGCCGGCGGCCTGGAGACGGTCCCTGAGGAGCGCGGACAGCACATACTGCTCGGCAAATGTCTTGGTGCCGACGACGTAGCCCTGCGAGGAGCGGCCCATTGTCGGCACCAATGTTGCGGCAACGAGAGCTGCGATCCCGCTGCAGCCGAGCGCCGCGCGCAGACGGCTGCGACGACGCAGACCATTCTCGATCAGGCCAAGCAGTTGATCGACGGCGAGCGCGAGCAGGGCCGAGGCCAGGCAGCCGAACAGCACGAACACCCAGTTCTGGGTCTGGAGTCCGGCAAAGATGTAATTGCCGAGGCTGGTTTGCCCGATCGGGGTCGACAGCGTCGCGGTCCCGATCACCCAGACCGCGGCGGTGCGGATGCCCGCCATCATCACCGGCAGCGCCAGCGGCAGCTCGACCATGAGCAGCGATTGGCGTCCGGTCATGCCGACGCCCTTGGCGGCTTCGATCAGCGCGGCATCGATGCCGTTGAGCCCGGTGATGCCGTTGCGCAGCACCGGCAGCATCGAATAGAGCGCCAGCGCCAGCATCGCCGGCAGGAAGCCGAAGGCGGAGAAGGAAACGCCGAACCAGGTCAGCGCGACCGAGGCCGCCGCGAGCAGCAGCGGATAGAACAGTGCGAGCAGCGCCAGTCCCGGCACGGTCTGCACGATGCTGGCGAACGCGAGCAGCATGCCGCGCGGCGCCGGGCGATTGCGCGTGAGGATCGCCAGCGGCAGGCTGACGACGAGACCGAGCGCCAGTGCGGCAAGGCTGACCTGCACATGGTTGCCGAGATAGTCGGGCAGATGCGCCAGCGCCTCGCCCCAGCGTGGATCGGCGAGGAGGCTCATGCCGCACCGCTCTGCGGCAACAGCGCATTCAGCCGATCGGCCTGGCGCCGCGGCGTGCGCAGCAGCTCCAGCACGTAGGCGTCGCCGCTCCTGGTGAGCTCATCGGGCGTGCCCTGCGCGCGCAGCTGTCCGCCGCGCATCACTGCGATGCGGTCGGCGAGCAAGAGAGCCTCCGTCATGTCATGGGTGATCATCACGGTGGTCAGCCCCAGCTTGCGATGCAGCGAGCGATAGTCGTCGCCGAGCGCATCGCGGGTGAGGGGATCGAGCGCGCCGAACGGCTCGTCCATCAGCACGATGCGAGGCCTTGCCGCGAGCGCCCGCGCCACGCCGACGCGCTGGCGCTGTCCGCCGGAGAGCGCTTCCGGCAGACGGTCGCGATGGGCGGCACGGTCGAGCTGCACCAGCTCGAGCAGCTCGTCGACACGCGCCGCGATATCCGCCGCCGATACACCCAGTAGTCTCGGTGTGATCCCGATATTGTCGGCGACGCTCAAATGCGGGAACAGCCCGCCGCTCTGGAACACGTAGCCGATCCGCCGCCGCAGCGCGACCGGATCGACGTCTCTCACATCCTCGCCCTCGACGGTGATGGTGCCGCCGTCGGCCTCGATCAGCCGGTTGGCGAGCCGCAGCAGCGTGGTCTTGCCCGAGCCGGAGCCGCCGACGATCGCCACAAACTCGCCCTCGGCGACGTCGAGCGATACATCGCTCAGAGCCATGAGGGAGCCGAAGCTCTTGGTGACGTGTGCATAGCCGATCATGGGACTGGACGGCATCAGACCTGCGCTCGGCTCGGTTGCCTCTGAGGGGCGGGGTGACGGGACCCATGCGTAGCACGCTTGGCGCCTTGATTGAACTTGGCCGCGCGAGCGGCTAAGGCATCGGCCTGAATTCGGAGGAAGCACATGACGACGCCCACGGCAGTGGCGCTGGAAGATGCCAAGGTCGCGTTCCGCCTCGGGGACGGGCGGGTCTATACGGCGGTCGAGAAGGCCCATCTCACGGTCGCCCAGGGCGAGTTCGTCGCCATCGTCGGCCCGACCGGCTGTGGGAAATCGACGCTGCTCAACGTTGCGGCCGGGCTGCTCAAGCCCGCCGCCGGCAGCGTCCGGATTTTCGACCGGCCGCTGGCGGGGCTGAACCGGGATGCCGGCTACCTGTTCCAGGCCGACGCGCTGTTCCCGTGGAAGACCGCGCTCGACAATGTCGCGATCGGGCTCGAGATCAAGGGCACGCCGCGCACTGATGCGCTGCCGCGGGCGCAGAAATGGCTGACCTCCGTCGGCCTCGGCGCCTTTGCGAGCCGTTATCCGCACATGCTCTCCGGCGGCCAGCGCAAGCGCGTGGCGCTGGCGCAGGTGCTGATCCGCGATCCCAAGATCCTCTTGATGGACGAGCCGTTCGGTCCGCTCGATGCGCAAACCCGTCAGGTCATGGGCAATCTGCTGCTCGACCTGTGGAGCGCCGACCGCAAGGCGGTGCTGTTCGTCACCCACGACCTCGAAGAGGCGATCGCGCTCGCCGACCGTGTCGTGATCATGTCAGCCGGGCCATCCTCGCGCATCATCGGCGACTGGCGCGTGAACCTGCCGCGCCCGCGCGACATCTTCGAGGTGCGGCTGGACAAGGAATTCCATGCGCTGCATCGCGAGATCTGGAGCGTGCTCAAGGACGAGGTGATGAAGGGCTACGCGCAATCGACGCACGCGGCGGAGGCGATCTGATGTCGCGTCCGACGCTGCTTGCGCTGCAAATCCTGGTCGCGGTCGTCTGCATCGTGCTGTGGCAAGTGCTGTCGACCGTTCCCGTCTTCGGCAAGATCCTGCTGCCGCCGTTCTTCTTCTCCAACCCGTTCGACGTGTTCAGCCAGATCGTGAAATGGTTCTCGTCCGGCGTGATCTGGAAGCATCTCGGCATCACGCTGGCGGAATCGATCCTCGCCTTCGTGATCGGATCGCTCGGCGGCGTGCTGGTCGGCTTCTGGTTCGCGCGCCAGCCGCTGGTCGCCGCCGTGTTCGATCCCTACGTGAAGATGGTCAACGCACTGCCGCGCGTCGTGCTGGCGCCGATCTTCGCGCTGTGGCTCGGGCTCGGCATCTGGTCCAAGGTCGCGCTCGGCGTCACCTTGGTGTTCTTCATCGTGTTCTTCAACGTCTATCAGGGCGTGAAAGAGGTCAGCCGCACCGTGCTCGACAACGGCCGCATGCTCGGCATGAGCGAGCGGCAGTTGATGCAGCACGTCTATTGGCCGTCGGCGCTGTCCTGGATGTTCTCCTCCCTGCACACTTCGGTCGGCTTCGCGGTGGTCGGCGCGGTCGTCGGCGAATATCTGGGATCGGCGGCGGGGCTCGGCTATCTCATTCAGCAGGCCGAGGGCGTGTTCGACGTTGCCGGTGTGTTCGCCGGCATGTTCGTGCTCTCGGCCTTCGTCATCCTGATCGACTACGGCGTGACGCTGGTGGAGCGGCGGCTGCTGGTGTGGCGGCCGACCGCGTCGGATGGGCGTGGTTAAGCCGCCTCGTTGCGCGCTGACATTTATGTGATCGGCAGGCCGGAATAGAACGCGCGGCCGCGCGTCAAACCCCCATGCGACCACCCGCATGGGAGTTCTTGATGTACCCGTCACAGTTTCGCTGCGCCGTAGCGGCGCTCTCAGCCAGATGTCGATGGCCCAGGTTCGGCTTCGGCTTCGGCGCGGCGTTCCTCGCCGCGCACATTCTCGTCGCGTTCGCGGTGCCTTCGCTCGCGTTCGCGCATGAGTCCCATCCGGGCAACCCGCCGGCTGCGCTGAGCACGGAGGAACGGGCCTTTCTGGAAGAAAATGAAGCCGCCATGACCAAGATGATGAACGACATGGCGGTCAAGCCGACCGGCGACGTCGATCGCGACTTCGTCGCGATGATGAATCCGCATCATCAGGGCGCGATCGACATGGCGGTCATCGAATTGCGCTATGGCAAGAACGAGCAGCTGCGGCGCATCGCCCAGGAAATCATTGTCGATCAGATGCAGGAGATCGCGGCCATGAAGCTCGCCATAGGCGAGCCGGCCACGGACACCGCACCTGCTCCGACGCAACCGGCATCCGCTCCGGTGGCCAACGTTCGTCATCATTCGGGCATGCAGATGGATATGCCCGCCGGAATGAAGAAGTAGGAGCGACTTACATGAGCACATCGAAATGCAGGTTTGTGAGAAGCATTTTCCTGGCCGCCACGATGCTTGCAGGCGGATCCGCCGCATGGGCGGGGCAGGCACCGGGCGCGCTGTCCGCCCCCGATATTCCGATCAGCCATCACGACCGCGTTTACGCCGCAGAACAATTCTCGAATACGGTTTCGGTCACCGACCCCGTCGACAACAAGCTGCTTGGTGTGATCCGGCTGGGCGACCCGCAACCCGGCAATTTCAGCCCGCTCTACAAGGGCCAGGTCCTCGTGCACGGCATGGGCTTCTCGCCGGATCACAAGACGCTCGCCGTGGTTTCGATCGGTTCGAACTCTGTGAGTTTCATCGATACCGCGACCAACGCGGTCAAGCACGTGACTTACGTCGGGAGGTCGCCACACGAGGCGTTCTACACGCCGGACGGCAAGGAGGTGTGGGTCACCGTCCGCGGCGAAAACTATATCTCCGTCATTGACCCGACCAGCTTTAAGGAGAAAACCCGCATCACGACCCCGAACGGGCCCGGCATGCAGATTTTCTCACCCGACGGCAAGTATGGCTACATCTGCTCGTCCTTCAATCCCGAGACTGACGTGGTCGCTGTTGCCGAGCATAAGATCATAGCGAGGGTGAAGCAGGAGAGTCCATTCTGCCCGAACATCGCGGCGACGCCGGATGGGAACCAAGTATGGTTCACGCTGAAAGACGTGGGCCGGACCCAGGTGTTCAACGCGAGGCCGCCGTTCAATGCGATCAAGACCATCGAAACCGGCCCGATCACAAATCACGTCAACTTCGCGCATACGACCAAGGGCACGTATGCCTATGTCACTGTCGGTGGCCTGAACGAAGTGAAGGTATTCCGCACCGACGACTTCTCGCAGGTCGCGACGATCCCGGTTGGTAGTCTTCCGCACGGTGTGTGGCCGTCCGGCGACGGGACCCGCATCTATGTCGGGCTGGAGAATGCCGACGCGCTTGCGGCTATCGATACGGTAACCAACAAGGTCATCGCAAACGTTCCGATCGGCCAGGCGCCGCAGGCGATCGCCTATGTCCCGAACGCCGCGCCTGACCCGGATGACCGCCAAAACTTGCAGGCTCTCGGCGTTGCCGGCCAGGTTGCCCATCTCGCGCTTGTATCGAAAGGTGGTGCGGGGGGCGGCCAGGCGCCGACCAGCGTGTCGTTGTTCGATCAGGGCTTGATACAGGTCCTGCAGGCTTCGGTGACGGGACTTCAGCCCAGGCAGAAATATGTGCTGGCGCTGGCGGACCATGGCGATGGAAGCGGGCCGCTGCAGCCATTGGCAGCGTTCATGACCAATCCGGCCGGATCAGCCATCGTCAACGCGGTCGGTCCGATCCGGCAGATCGTCGACCAGTCTGCCGCGGCTGCCAGGCGATATCTGGTGATTGCGTCCGGCGAAGCGGCCATGCCGGGCGACGTCATTCAAATCGAGACGCGATGACGTTCGGCGGGCATCAACCGAGATGAGGCGGAGCGCGTCATGAAGGATATGCTGGTTCAGGTCGAGCCGCTGATCCCCGCACTCCGCCGCTATGCGCGTGCGCTCATGCGCGATCGCGCGGCGGCTGACGATCTGGTCCAGGATTGCCTGGAGCGCGCCGTCAGCCGCTGGCAGCAGCGGCGCGATGGCAGCGTCCGCGCCTGGCTCTTCACCATCCTTCACAATCTGGCGATCACGCAATTCCGCCAGGCCACAGCGCGGGGAAGGCATATGCCGATCGACGATGCGGGTGAGCAGGAGCTTGCCAGCGCGGCAGCGCAGGAACAAAGACTGATCTACCGGGACGTCCTGAGCAAGCTTGCGCGACTGCCGGAAGAGCAACGAGCGGTCTTGCTGCTGGTCGCAGTCGAGGATCTCTCCTACGCGGATGCTGCGAAAGTTCTCGGCGTTCCCTTGGGCACCGTGATGTCGCGCCTGTCGCGCGCACGGGAGCGGTTGCAGCAGGAGATGGATGCGGTGGGGCCGAGGAACGTCGTCGCATTGCGGAGCTTGAAATGAACCAGCGGCCGATCACGGAAGATGATCTCCACGCCTATGTGGACCAGGCGCTCGAGCCCGAGCGTCGCGCCGAGGTCGCATCCTATCTGGACGAGCATCCGGATGTCGCCAGCCGCGTTGCGGGCTTCGCCAACCAGCGCGAGCAGCTGCGTGGCGCGCTCGCGTCGATCGCCGACGAGCCATTGCCCGCGGAATTGAACCTGTCGCACATCATCGAGAGCCGGAAGCGCCGTCCCCTGCGGGCGTGGCGGGCAATCGCTGCGATGTTGCTTCTAGGTATCGGAGGCCTCGGCGGATGGACCATGCGCAGCGTACTGCAGGATAGCTCGAACGGACTATCCGCGTTGGCCCAGGAAGCAGCCTATACCTATGGCGTTTACGCACCGGATCGCGTGCGCCCGGTCGAGATACGGGCGTCCGACAGCGCAGAGCTCACGCAATGGATATCCAACCGGCTGAAACAGCCGGTCAAGGTACCGGACCTCTCCGTCTCGGGCTATCGGCTGATGGGCGGGCGCGTGGTCGCTACCTCGCACGGTCCGGCCGCGATGTTCATGTACGACGACGATCGCGGCGATCGCCTCGTGGTGCTGACGCGTCCGATGAGCAGCCGCAATCAGGATGCGCCGATGATGCCGCAGTCGTCCGGCGACGTCGCGGGTTTTGCCTGGATAGACGACGGCCTTGGCTATACCCTCGTCGGCCAGCTTCCGACAGACACCCTCAAGCCGATCGCGAACGAGATCCGGAAGCAGGCGCGTCCGATCTAGCGGCGAAATTCACGAAACGGGCCCGCGCATCGGCGCGAGCCCGATCGCGAGGGCTCAAGGCCGATGGCCAGCCCACCCAGGCAGCGCTTCTCAAGCCCGTCCCGCTGCTCTATGGTGCCGCCGGCCGAACGGAGGACACCAATGAAGAACACGATTGCCAGGCTCGCCGGCGCGCTGCTCGCGCTGACGCTCACCACCTCGCTTGCCGCGGCGCAAAGCAAGGTGACCATCGCGGTCGGCGGTGGTTCCTGCCTGTGCTATCTGCCGACGGTGCTGGCCAGGCAGCTCGGCGAATACGAGAAGGCCGGCGTCAGTGTCGAACTCGTCGACCTCAAGGGCGGCTCGGACGCGCTCAAAGCCGTGCTCGGCGGCAGCGCCGACGTGGTCTCCGGCTATTTCGACCATTGCGTCAATCTCGCGGCCAAGAAGCAGGAGCTGCAGTCCTTCGTGGTCTATGACCGCTATCCCGGCCTCGTCCTTGTGGTCGCGCCCTCGCGGACCAACGACATCAAGTCGATCAAGGATCTCGCCGGCAAGAAGGTCGGCGTCAGTGCGCCCGGCTCCTCCACCGACTTCTTTCTGAAATACATGCTCAAGAAGAACGGGCTCGATCCAGCCGGTACCGCCGTGATCGGCGTCGGCCTCGGTGCCACTGCGGTTGCCGCCGTGCAGCAGGGCCAGATCGATGCGGCCGTGATGCTCGATCCTTCGGTGACCGTGCTTCAGGGCAGCCACAAGGATCTGCGCATCCTTTCGGACACCCGTACCCAGAAGGACACGCTCGAGACGTTCGGCGGCGAATATCCGGGCGGCGCGCTGTACTCGACTGCGGCCTGGATCAACGGCCATGAGAAGGAGACGCAGGCGCTCACCAATGCGATCCTCGCGACGCTGGCCTGGATCCACTCGCACAGCCCTGAGGAGATCATGGCGAAGATGCCGGAGGAGACGGTCGGCAAGAACAAGGACCTCTATCTCGCCGCGCTGAAGAACACGATCCCGATGTTCTCGGAGACCGGCAAGATGGATCCGAAGGGCGCGGATGCCGTGCTCGCGGTGTTCAGCGTCGGCTCGCCCGAGGTCGCGAACGCCAAGATCGACGTCAGCAAGACTTTCACCAACAAATTCGTCGAGCAGGCCAAGAAGACCACGGGCAATGCCAAATAGCCGACGCGAAGGCGTGGTAATCGCCCGGTCATGACGTCACCGGTCATACATCGCGTCACGACGCTCGATCTTACGGTGCGGTCGATCGTCTGGCCGTTCGCCGAGGAACGGCGCGCCGAGATCGCGGCGCATTTCGCCGAGAAGCAGCGCGAGCGGCCGAAGATCTGGAACGGCCGCGTCCTGCTCGGGTGCGACGCCGCGTTCAACGGCGGTCACCTGACGGCGACCTATTTCGAGACGGATTTCGCAAGCTTCCTCGCCTGGCGCGACTGGGGCTTTCCCGACAAGGCCGTGTTCAACGGCTTTGGCATGGGCGCGTTGCGCGCCTCCGACGGGGCCTTCATCATGGGCGAGATGGCGCCCCACACCGCCAACGCAGGCCGCATTTATTTCCCCTCGGGAACGCCTGATCTCGACGATGTCAGGGACGGCGCGCTCGACATTCCCGGCAGTGTCGTCCGCGAGCTCGGCGAGGAGACCGGTCTGACCGCGGCCGACTATCGGATCGAGCCGGGCTGGCATTGCGTGGTCACAGGCCCCACGATCGCGATGTTGCAGGTCATCAACCTGGACATGCCGGGCGATATGGCTCGCGCCCGGATCGAAGCCAACCTTGCGCGCGAAACCGAGCCGGAGCTGTCGGCCATTCACCTCGTGCGCGGGACCAGCGATCTCAGGCCGTCCATGCCGCGATTTGTCACGGCCTTCGTCGAGCAGCAGTTCGCAGCGCGCTGATGCGCGAGGCTTGACATCGCCGCGCGCAGCCCATGTGATGGGCCGAAGAATTGCACCAAGAATGCAATGCACAATCGTCCAGGGAGGTTTTGATGCGCCTGCGCATGGCTGCCCGTTTGGTACGTGGGTTGTTGGTCGCCGTATCGGCGACGGGCTTGGCGGCGTCCGCCGAGGCCCAAGACAAGGCTCAGGAGAAGAAGCTCAAGATCGGTGTCATCTATGATCTGACCGGCCCGCTCGCCGGCGGCGGCTCGGAGCTGCAATATACCGGCGCAAGGATCATGCTGGATCAGTACAGCGCGAAGGATGTCGAGGGCTACAAGATCGAGGCGATCTATGCCGATGCCCAGAGCAAGCCGGACGTCGCCATCAATGAAGCGATACGTTTGATCGAGCAGGAAAAGGTCGACATGCTGCTCGGCTTCTTTTCCTCGGCGCAGTGCGTGCCGGTGGCAGCGCGCGTCGAGCAGCTGAAGAAGTTCATGTGGATCACGACCTGCATTTCGTCCGCGGTGCTGGAGAACAAGAACTACAAGTACGTGTTTCGGCCGCAGGCCTCCGGCGATCAGTTCGGCATGATGACGATGGACTTCATCGCGCAGAACACCAAGGAAAAGTTGGGCAAGGATCCGAAGGACCTGCGGGTCGCCATCATCCATGAGGACGGCGCCTACGGCGTCGACGTTGCCAAAGGCAATGAAGCCGGTGCCAAGAAGGCCGGTTTCAACATCGTGCTCAGGGAAGGCTATTCGGCCACGGCCCCGGATTTGTCTGCGCTGGTCACCAAGCTGAAGCGGGCCAAGCCGGATGTGATCTTCCACACCGGCTACAATCCCGACATCACCCTGTTGCTCCGGCAAGCCCGCGAACAAGGGCTGAAGTTCGGTGCACTGGTGGGACATGGCGCCGGCTACGGGGTCTATGAGAAGCTGAAGGAAGGCCTGGGCGCCGATGTCAACTACGTCTTCAACACCGATCCGATCTCGATCTGGCTCGCCAACCAGAAGAGCATGGATCCGAAGCTGCCGCCGATCATCAAGGCGGTTGGCGAGGAGTTCGACAAGCGCAAGCCGGGCATCGCCATCCGTTCAGCCCATGTCGGCATGGCTGCGTCCAACACCTACCTGTTCCTGACCGACGTGCTGCCGCGAGCGATCAAGAAATATGGCGGCATAGATCCCGACGCCCTGCGCAAGGCAGCACTCGACACCGACATACCCGAAGGCGGCACCATGCTCGGCTTCGGCGTCAAATTCCACGGCGAGGGCTCGCCAATGGCCGGCCAGAACGAGCGCTCGTTCCCCGTCGTGATCCAGTACGTCGATGACAAGTCCTACGTGGTGTGGCCCAAGAGTCAGGCGCAGCGCGAGGCCGTGCTGCCGCTGCCGAAAGGCGCCACCTACAGCAACCAGTAGCGGCGGAGAACGGCGGTGCTGGAAGTGAACGGGCTGGTGAAGCGGTTTGGCGGCTTCACCGCCGTGAACAACGTGTCGTTCAAGGTCGACGAGGGCGAGATCCTCGGCCTGATCGGCCCCAACGGTTCGGGCAAGAGCACGATCTTCAACATGCTCTCCGGCACGCTGGCGCCGACATCAGGTTCGATACTTTTCGCCGGCCACGAGATCGCGGGCCTCGCGCCGCACCGGATCATCAACAGCGGCATCGGCCGCACCTTCCAGATTCCGCGCCCCTTCCGCCGCCTGACCATTTTCGAGAACGTCGCGCTCGCCGGTTTCTACGGCCAGGGCCGCCACAGCCGCGCCAGGGCGGAAGAGGCGGCCGAGCGCTCGCTCGCCATGGTCGGCCTGCCCACCGATCGCCATGCCAGCGTCGATGGCCTCGGAGCTGCCGGCCTGAAGAAGCTCGAACTCGCCAAGGCGCTCGCCACTGCGCCGAAGCTGTTGCTCGCCGACGAGAGCCTCGGCGGCCTCGACGAGGCCGAGATGGATCAGGCCGCCGACATGCTGCGCAACATCCGCGACGAGCTCGGGATCACCATCATCTGGGTCGAGCACATCATGGGCGTGCTGATGCGGGTCGTCGATCGCGTCATGGTGCTGGATCACGGCGAGAAGATCTCGGAAGGCCTGCCGAGTGCGGTCGCCGGCGATCCGCGCGTGATCGAGGTCTATCTCGGCACCGATGCCGAGACCACGCAGGCCGCGGCCGCCGAAGCGCGCCGCCGCGCGGGAGGGTAGCCGATGCTGGAGCTTCGCGGCGTCAATGCCGGCTACGGCACCTTCCAGGCCCTGTTCGACGTCGGCCTCGATGTGAAGGCCGGCGAAGCCGTCGGCGTCATCGGCCCGAACGGCGCCGGCAAGACCACCCTGATGCGCGTCATCTCCGGCCTGATCAGGCCCTCGCGCGGCTCGATCAGAATGGAAGGCGTCGACCTCGTGGCGACGCCCTCGCACAAGATCGTCAGCCTCGGCATTGCGCATGTGCCGGAGAACCGGCGGCTGTTTCCGCAGCTCACGGTGGACGACAATCTCAAGATGGGCGCCTTCATGAAGGAGGCGCGCGGGCGCTATATCGAGCGGCTCGAAGTCGTGTTCGAGCTGTTTCCGCGCCTGAAGGAGCGCCGCCACCAGATGGCGGGCACCATGTCCGGCGGCGAGCAGCAGATGTGCGCGATCGGCCGCGCGATGATGTCCAATCCGAAGCTGCTGCTGCTCGACGAGCCCTCGGCGGGGCTTGCGCCGGTCGTGGTGCAGCAGGTGTTCGAGCTGGTGAAACGGATTCGCGCCAGCGGGCTGACCGTGCTGATCGTCGAGCAGAACGTGCAGCAGGTGCTGAAGGTGGTCGACCGGGCCTATCTGATCGAGGCGGGCACGATCAGGGCGTCCGGCACCTCGGCCGAGATGCTGGCGAGCGACACGGTCAAGGAAGCATATCTCGGGGTGTGACGGGCATGCAGGCGTTCCTGGACATTTTCGACATCTACCTGCTGGAGGCCGTGATCAACGGCATCCTGCTCGGCGGCGTGCTGGCGCTGCTCGCGCTCGGTCTCAATCTGATCTTCGGCGTCATCGACGTCACGTGGATCTGTTATGCAGAGCTCGTGATGATCGGCATGTACGGCATGTACTTCATGGTGCAGTACTACGGGCTCAGCTATTTCGTCGCCGCGCCGCTCACCATCCTGCTGGTCGCGGTGCTTGGCGCGGCGCTGCACTACCTCGTGATCGCGCCGCTGCTGACTGCGCCGCCGATCAACCAGCTGCTCGCGACCGGCGGCGTGCTGTTTGTGCTGCAGAGCTTTGCCACCGTCGCCTTCGGCATCGACTTCCGCAATCTCGGCATCCGCCTGCCGGTGCTTGCCTTCGGCGACATGAACTTCAGCTACGCACGGCTGCTATCGTTCCTGGCGGCGCTGATTGGCATGGTCGCCGTCTATCTGTTCATGACGCGAACCTTCACCGGCACTGCGATCCGCGCCATCTCGCAGGACCGGCAGATCATGGCCTTGATGGGCGTCGATACCAGGCGGATCTATCTGATCACCTCGGCGCTGGGCGGCGCGCTCGCCGGCCTCGCCGCCTGCCTCCTGGTGCTGCAATACGACGTGCATCCCTTCGTCGGCCTCTCCTTCGGGCCGATCACCTTCCTGATCTGCGTGCTCGGGGGCCTCGGCAATTTCATCGGCGGCTTCATCGCCGCCTTCGTGTTCGCCGAGATCATCTCGCTCGGCGGCCTGTTCTCCGATCTCGAATGGGGCTATGTGCTCGCCTTCGCCTTCTTCATCGTCATGATGTTCATCCGGCCCGCGGGCCTGCTTGCGAGGCGCCGATGATGGGGCAGGGGCGGCTTGCAGCCTGGGGAATAGGCCTGGCGGCGCTGGTCGCGCTGCCCTTCGTCTATCGCGATCCCTATCATCTGCACATTCTAGTGCTGATCCTGATCTGGTCGTTCGCCTACACCTCCTGGTCGATGATGGGGCGGTTCGGCCTGGTCTCGCTCGGCCATGGCGGCTTCATGGGGATCGGCGCCTATGTCACGGCGCTGCTCTGGAATCATCTCGGCCTGTCGCCCTGGATCGGCATCCCCATCAGCATGGTCGCGGCCGGCGCGCTGGCGCTGATCGTCGGCTATCCCTGCTTCCGCTTTCGCATCACGGGGCATTATTTCGTGCTGGTGACGCTGGCGCTGTCAGGCATCGTGCTCCAGGTGATCACGGCGACGCGCGACTATACCGGCGGCTCGCTCGGCCTTACCCCAGACCGCGCGTCCGGCAACAAGCTGCTGGCGCTGCAGTTCGACGACAAGACGACCTGGTACCTGATTGCGCTCGCGGTCTGGCTGTTCGGCATCGTGGTCTGGCACTGGGTCGATCGCAGCATGGCTCGCTATGCGCTGGAGGCGATCTCGGAGGACGAGGATGCCGCTGCCGCCGCCGGCGTCGATGTCACGGCGGAGAAGCTGAAGATCACGCTGCTCAGCGCGCTGATGACGGCGCTCGCCGGCGCGATCTACTGCCAGTACCAGATGTTCATCACGCCTGACACGGTCAGCGGCATCGCGGTGTCGCTCCAGATGGTGTTCGCGGCCATCGTCGGCGGCCTGTTCGTCTCGCTCGGCCCGACCGTCGGCGCCATCATCACCATTCTGCTGGCCGAGACCTTGCGCATCGGCTTCGGTACCAAGGCGGTCGGCTGGGACAACCTCGTCTACGGCGTGCTGCTCGTCCTTTTCATCATATTCCTTCCCAAGGGCATCCTTGGTAGCTTGCTCGACCGATTGAAGCCGCAACGCAAGGTGCCCCGCGCTCATGAACAAGAAGCCGTCCAAATCGCTCGCCCGGGAGCTTGACCGCTACATCTCGCCATTCCGCCACGATGGTTCGGGCAAGTTTCACCTCAAGGACCACAAGACCGACGAAAGGGGCGATCTCGACAAGGAGAAGGCGCAGGCGGTCCTCGATTCGAACAAGAAGCGGATGATCGAGTTTCAGGAGAGGCTTTACGCGCAGGACCGCTGGTCGCTCTTGATCGTGTTCCAGGCGATGGACGCAGGCGGCAAGGATTCTGCGATCAAGGCGATCTTCGAGGGCATCAATCCGCAGGGCTGCGAGGTTCATGCCTTCAAGGCACCGAGCAGCAAGGAGCTCGATCATGACTTCCTCTGGCGTCATATGATCGCCTTGCCCGAGCGCGGGCGTATCGGCATTTTCAACCGCTCCCACTACGAGGAATGCCTGGTGACGCGGGTGCATCCGGAGATTCTCGCCAAGGAGAAGCTGCCGCCAAAGCTCGTGACCAAGAACATCTGGAGGGAGCGATTCGAGGACATCTCGGCGTTCGAACGCTATCTCTGTCGCAACGGCACCGTGGTGCTGAAGTTCTTCCTCAACGTGTCCAAGGATGAGCAGCGCGAGCGCTTCCTCGCGCGGCTGGACGATCCGGCCAAGCAGTGGAAGTTCTCCATGGACGACATCAGGGAGCGCGCGCTGTGGCCGCGCTACCAGGCGGTCTACCAGGACATCGTCCGGCACACGGCGACGTCCCATGCGCCCTGGTACGTCGTGCCCGCCGACCACAAATGGTTCGCCCGCGTCGTGATCGGCTCGGTGATCAATGCCGAGCTGGAAAAGCTCGACCTGCGCTTCCCCCGGGCCGACAAGGCCTCGCTGGAGGAGTTCAAGCAGGTGCGCAAGGCGCTGGAGAAAGAAGGGACGGGAGGCAAGAAGCAAGCAAAGTGACAGCCAGCGGGACCACGAACTGCAAGGACGTCAACTTCGCGCTCCAGGGCGGCGGCGCGCACGGCGCTTTCGTGTGGGGCGTGCTCGACCAGGTGCTCGAGGACGGCAGGCTCGCGATCGAGGCGATCAGTGCGACCAGTGCCGGCGCGATGAATGCGGTGGCGATGGCCTCCGGCATGGCGCATGGAGGCGCTGAGGCCGCGCGGGAGAGCCTGCACGCATTCTGGTACGAAGTGTCGCGCATGGACATGGCGTACGATCTGATGTCGCCGCTGAACCAGTGGATCCAGGCCCTGAAGCTGCCGCCGGAATATCATCCGGTCCACGCATTCATCCATACGCTGACACACACGCTGCCGCCGAACCTGCTCAATCCCTTTCATTTCAATCCGCTCCGAGCGCTGCTGCAGCGCGTGGTCGATTTCGACCGGCTCAATTCCTCGCCCGAGGCGCCGCAGCTGTTTCTCAACGCCACCAACGTCCGCACCGGCAAGATCAAGGTGTTCCAGAGCCCGCTGCTCACGGCGGAAACCGTGCTTGCCTCGGCCTGCCTGCCGCCCTATTTCCAGGCCGTCGAGATCGACGGCGAGCATTATTGGGATGGCGGCTATCTCGGCAATCCCGCGATCTATCCGCTGATCTACCGCAAGGGAAGCCACGACGTCATCATCGTGCAGGTCACGGCGATCCGGCGCGACGATCTGCCGGCCAGTGCCGCGGACGTCCTCCACCGCATCAACGAGATCAGCTTCAACTCGTCCTTGATGCGCGAGATGCGCGCGATCGCCTTCGCCACGCGGCTGATCGACGACGGCGAGCTCGACAGCAACAAGCACAGCCGCATGTACATGCATTGGATCGGCAACGACGCGTTGATGTCGCAGCTCGGCACGGCCACGCAATTCCATCCCGAATGGAGCCTGTTGTGCCGCCTGCGCGACGAGGGCCGCGCGGCGGCGCGAAGCTGGTTGGCGCAAAACTTCGACCAGATCGGAAAGGCATCGACCGTCGACTTGGCGGGCATGTTTCTCTAAAACGCGAAAACAACCCCATGCACAGTAGCCGGGGACAGCGAAATCAATGAGTTGCCCATTGCGTAATGCATTTGCGGTTTTTTCGAAGCTCATTTGACTCGTCGGGCAAAACAGGGGCATGATGTCACCATGCCTCGCCGCCCCTTGAGGTCCGCATCTCCGATTGGACAAGAGCACAGCCGTTCAGGGAACCCGCGCGTCAAATGTGATCGTCATATCTTCTGGTCCTGCTTGACAGTTTTGTGTCGCAGGAGGACCATGCCAAGGGTCGCAAACAAGCGACACGCAACGTCCACCTCATGAGCAAGGGGAGGTCTATGACGCCACCTCCGCAAATCCAGCCGCGTTAATTGCGATGGAGCTCGTTCGGACTATCGCATAGCGGCAAAACCGCGAACGGCACGCCGGGACAAGGTTTAGCGGGCTGCATCAGTGAGGCAAAGCCCCTACCTTCCCGGCGCTGTATTTTTGCAGCACATCGATCGCGTCTGACGGCCGTGACGAGGCCGTTGCGGTGAGCATCCATGACATTCTGCTGTCCGCCGTCCTCCTCCTCGCCGTCATTCCGCAATGAGGGGAGAGGTGTTTGCGCGCACGGGGCCTGAAGGCTTTTCGCTGACGCCAGGGCCCCTGATCTTGCATTGCGGCAAATGCCAAGAGAATGTCGCCTCAAAGGCCAACTTCCGACACAGGGCCGGGGCGAATAGCGGCAATCCGACATGATGCATGTGCTTCGTCGGTGACGGTCCCGACGCCGCTGGCGCATTCATATTTCCAGGGAATCCTCGTGTCGCATAAGCTGGCCGCGGCGCTCCTCGCCGCTCTCTTCCTCACGATTCCATATTCCTCCGGCGCCCGTGCCGAGCCGTCTCCGTCGCCGGCAAACAGCGCTGCCGCACTATCGCCCGACGAGGCGAAGCGCGCGCTGGAAACCCTTCAGGACGACAAGAAGCGCGCGCAGATGATCGACACGCTCCGCGCGATCGCCAACGCGTCCGGTCCGCAGCAACCCGCGCCCGAGCCAAAATCGCCGATCCCGCTCTCGGCCGACGGCCTCGGTGCGCAGCTCCTGCTCACGGTGTCGGAGGAGATCGGCGAGATCTCGGGTGAGATCGCCGGCATGGCGCGGACGCTCACGCACTTCCCGGCGTTCTATTACTGGATCATGCGGACCGCGAACGATCCCGCGGCCTACAATCTCCTGATCGAGATCGCCTGGAAACTGGCGCTGGTGTTCGGTTCTGCCTTCTGCGCGGAATGGGTGATCTTCCGCCTGATCCGGCGTCCGGCCGCGTTCCTGGAAGCACGCGCGCCGCAAACAGCACGTCTGCCAGGGCAGGCCCTGCCGATCGCCGATCCGCCGTCATCGGTCGCGGATGTCACCCCGCAGCCGGAATTGCACAAGCGCCGTCACAGCCTCGCGCGGATCTGGCAACTGTTGCTGCGGTTGCCTTTCGTGCTGGGTCGCATCGTGCTCGAACTGCTTCCCGTGATCGTCTTCGTGGGCGTTGCTACGGCGCTGCTCGGGACCGAGATCGGCGAGCCCACCACCGTCCGCCTCGTGATCCTCGCAGTCGTCAACGCCTATGCGTTCTCGCGCGGGCTCATCTGCATGGTCCGGGCACTGGTGGGGCCATTCGGCCTGTTCCCGGTGCGCGCCGAGACCGCCGCCTATATCGAGATCTGGGCGCGCCGCATCGTCGGTGTCGGCGTCTCCGGCATCGCCTTCGCCAATGTGGCGCTGCTGCTCGGCCTGCACCGCGCCGGCTACGCCGCGCTGCTGCGCATGGTGATGCTGGTCGTGCACCTCTTCATCGTCGTCATCATCCTGCAATGCCGCCGCCAGGTCGCCGACGCCATCCGCGCGCCGGCCGAGCGGCAGGGGATTGCGGCCCGTTTGCGCAACCGCATCGCCGGGGGCTGGCACTATCCTGCCATCGCGCTCGATCTCGCGTTGTGGGCGGTTTGGGCGCTCAACATCCGCAACGGCTATTCGCTGCTGCTGCAATATTTCGTCGGCACGGCCGTAGTGGCGCTGGTCACGCGCGTCGTCATCATGGTGACGCTGAGCCTGATCGACCGCGGCTTCCGCATCAAGCCTGAGATCCTCCAGCGCTTTCCGGGCCTCGAGATCCGCGCCAACCGCTATCTGCCGCTGCTGCGCAGGATCGTGTCCGGCGTGATCACCTTCATCGGCTTCGTCGCCGTGCTCGAAGTCTGGGGCGTCGACGCCATCGTCTGGTTCTATGGCGGCCAGATCGGCAGCAGGCTGATCTCCGCCGTGGTGACGATCGGCCTTGCCGTGTTCATCGCAGCCGCGATCTGGGAAGCCAGCAACGCGCTGCTGGACCGCCAGATCAATGCGCTGTCCCGGGACGGCCATTATGCCCGCGCCGCGCGTCTGCGTACCTTCCAGCCGATGCTGCGCACGGCGCTGCTCTGCCTGATCGCCACGGTGGTCGGCCTCACGGCGCTCAGCGAGATCGGCGTCAATGTCGCGCCGCTGCTCGCGGGTGCCGGCATCGTCGGCATCGCGATCGGCTTCGGCTCGCAAAAGCTGGTGCAGGATCTCATCACCGGCCTGTTCCTGCTGCTGGAAAACACGGTCCAGGTCGGTGACAATGTCAGCGTCTCGGGGCTCTCGGGCGTGGTCGAGAACGTCTCGATCCGAACCATCCGCCTGCGCGCCGGCGACGGCGCCGTCCACATCGTGCCCTTCAGCGCGGTCACGACCATCACCAATGCCAGCCGGGGCGCCGGCAACGCCTCGGTCAGCGTCAACGTCGCCTACAAGGAGGACACCGACCGTGCCGGCCAGATCCTCAAGGACATCGTCGACGAGATGCGCCGCGAACCGGAATTCCGTGCGTTGATACGCGGCGACCTCGAGCTCTGGGGCGTCGACAAGGTCGACGGTGCGATGGTGTCGATCGTCGGCCAGATCCGCTGCACCGAGGCCGGGCGCTGGCCGGTCCAGCGCGAATTCAACCGGCGCATGAAGCTGCGATTCCAGCAGAACGGTATCGAGGTCGCATCCGCTACCCAGACCATTTTGATGCACATCGCGCCACCGGCGGATAGCGCCGCCAGTCTGACGCCGCGGCGGGCGGCTGGATAAGCAGCCCCCCAGATTTCTGGCTGCCCTCTCTTGATGCGGCAGCGCGAACATGGCCGCTTTCATGAGGCCGAGACGGTGAAATGGTAGCCTCTCATTGAGACGGCCGACATCAAGCCGGACTAGCCCCGTCAACCCTTTTCTCGCACGCAACTGCCAGGCGTTCGCGAGAATCTCGCTGCGGTGCGAGATCATCGTCCATTCTCGAGTCCTCTCCGTCCTTGATCTGGATGGAGCGCTGGCCGACAATGTGCGCGGTTCAAATAGAAGCTCCTTGGGGGAATTCGTGAATAGACCTGCCCGGGTCGTTGCCCAATCGACGTCGTCCAATTCGCAGCAAGGCATGACGCTGCTGCGCGATCCCTTGCTCAACAAGGGGACTGCCTTCACGGAAGCGGAGCGCGAGACGCTCGGCCTGCGCGGCCTCCTGCCGCCTTGCGTGCTGACGATGGAGACGCAGGCCCAGCGCGTGCTCACCCATCTGCGCACGCTGCCGACGGATCTGGAAAAATACGTCGCCCTGAACGCGCTGCATGACCGCAACGAGGCGCTGTTCTTCCGTGTCGTCGTCGACAATATCGACGAAATCCAGCCGATCATCTACACGCCGACGGTCGGGCTCGCCTGCCAGAAATACGGCCTGATCTTCCAGCGGCCGCGCGGCATGTTCATCTCCTCGCGCGATCGCGGCCAGATCGCGGAGATCCTGAAGAACTGGCCCTATCCGGCCAGGCTGATCGTCGTCACCGACGGCGAGCGCATCCTCGGCCTCGGTGATCTCGGTGCCAACGGCATGGGCATTCCGGTCGGCAAGCTCTCGCTCTATTCGGCCTGCGCCGGCGTGCATCCGGAAGCGTGCCTGCCCATCGTGCTCGACGTCGGCACCAACAACGAGGAGCTGTTGAATGATCCCTATTATATCGGCCTGCGCGAGCGGCGGCTGACCGGCGAAGCCTATGATAGCCTCGTCGACGAGTTCATGCAGGCTGCGCGAAAGACATTCCCGGGCGTGCTGATCCAGTTCGAGGATTTCGCCAATCACTCCGCCTTCAAGCTGCTGCACAAGTACCGGGATGAAGCCTGCGTCTTCAACGACGATATCCAGGGCACCGCGGCGGTGGCGCTCGCGGGCCTGTTCTCAGGCTTGCGCATTTCCGGCGGCAAGCTCAGGGATCAGCGCATCCTGTTCCTCGGCGCGGGCGAGGCGGCAACCGGCATCGCCGATCTCGTGGTGTCCGCTATGATCGCCGAGGGTGCCACCGAGGCCGAGGCGCTCCGCCGCAACTGGCTGGTGGATTCCCGTGGTCTCGTCGTCAGCGGCCGCGAGGGCCTCTCCGGTCACAAGCTCCGCTATGCCCACACCGACCAGGCGCCGATCGCCGATTTCCTCACCGCGATCAAGACGCTGAAGCCGACGGCGATCATCGGCGTTGCCGCGGTTGGCGGCGCCTTCACACCCGACGTGCTCAGGACGATGGCCGAACTCAACGAGCGGCCGATCGTGTTCGCATTATCCAACCCGACGTCGAAGGCCGAGTGCTCGGCGGAGGATGCCTATCGCTACACCGAGGGCCGCGCGCTGTTCGCCTGCGGCAGCCCGTACGATCCGGTGAAGCTCAACGGCCGCAGCTTCGTGCCGCGCCAGGGCAACAATTCCTACATCTTCCCCGGCGTCGGCCTCGGCGTCATCGCCAGCGGCTCGCGCCTCGTCACCGACGAGATGTTCATGGCGGCAGCTCATACGCTTGCCGATTGCGTCGGCAAGGAGGACCTCGCGCAAGGCAGTCTCTATCCGGCACTGCCGCGCATCCGCGAGGTCTCGGTCCGCATCGCTGCGGCCGTTGCCGACGTCGCCTATCAGCGCGGGCTCGCGGACGGACCTGCGCCGAATGACGTGAAGGCTTTGGTCCAGTCGCAGATGTACGAGCCGAAATACTGAGGCCCAAAGCGCGATGCGATCAGGCCGCCTCGCACGCTGGCCAAGGGCCGGCTGTTCCGATTCAGAACACGCACTGTGGTGGAATCGTCACAGCCGGTCGTGAAACGTCCGCGGCCCCAGAGCCGCTTTTGTTCCGACAAGGTTCTGCCCTCATTGCCGACCGAAAATCCGGCCGTTCGGAGGGCGTACCATGTCTCGCATTGCACGTGCCGAAACTGCCCGGATTTCCTTCGCAACCTCGTGCCGGCCGCTGCTCGCGGTCGTCGCCGCAGCATCGCTCGCCGCCTGCGCGCAAGCGCCGGTCGGCCGCCAGAAGGCCGATCTCGCCGCGACCGGCCGGCATGCCGCGGTGGAGCGGCCGCACAGGGTGGCGGCGCTGCATCCACGCCCGATCAGCCGGGCGCGTGCCCCGGACCGTGACGCCAAGCAGACCCCCTCGCACGGCGTCGCCAGCTTCTATTCGGATACGGAAACCGCGAGCGGCGAGAGGTTCGACAAGAACGAGTTGACCGCGGCGCATCCGACCCTGCCGTTCGGCACCAAGCTGCGCGTCACCGATACCTCCTCCGGCCGCTTCGTCACCGTCAGGGTCAACGATCGCGGACCCTATGTTCGCGGGCGCGTGGTCGACATCACCCCTTCTGCGGCCGAGGCGCTCGGCATGGTCGACAAGGGCATCACCAATGTCAGGCTGGAGGTCGTGCAATAGGGGCACGACTCGGCAAGACCGATGCGACCTGCTTAACCGGCTGTTAGCTGCTTCTCGATCACCATGGCTGCCCACACAATTCGGGGCATTCGGGGAGGCGGCGCTTGAACACGATCAAGTATCTCGAAGATCAGGCTGCGCGCGCCGAGCGGCTCGCCAAACGGATCACGGATACGCCGACGATCGAAAAGCTCCTGACCTTCGCCGGCGAGCGCCGCCGCGAGATCGAGGTCATCGCCGGCAAGCACCGCGGCACTCGTTCCCCGTAAACCATGCCTTGAGCGCATCGCGCCACGTCATTCGGCGTGCCCTCAAAGAGCGCCGCGGAACCGGCGCTTCCTTATCGCCTGCAATCGGCGCAACGGGGCTTTAGCGGTGGCTCTCGACGAAGTCGCTGAGATAGTCGGGCAGCGCCACGCCATCGATGTCGCAGCGCGCCTTTATCTCGCCGGCAACATCGGCCGAGATGTCCTTCATCCAATGCTCGAGCGTGTTGAACGAAATCACCTTGACGGGGTCGTTGAAGCAGCCGGCGACGAGCTCGTCGATCGTGGTTTCGAGATCGCTCCGCTCAATGCGGATTTCGGTCGACCGGTCGAGGCGATCGATCACCACGAAGAGAGTCTGGTCTGCGCCATAGGGCACGGCAGGTGAAGATATGCCAGCTTCAAGCATCTGAGGCGCTCACGCCTTGGCTTCCGATCTCGGCTTCCGATCTTGGCTTCCGATCGCTGACAACGGAAAAGTCCGGATGAAGGTTCCTATGCGCGTGCTTCCAAGCTGCCGTCAGAGAAATTCCCTCAGCCGCGACAGCTCGGTGACGTGCTCGGGCGAGAGGATCTCGGTCACGAGTGGCGGCTGCGGCGCCGTCCGGATCTCATAGAGATGCCGGGTCGCTGCCGGCTTCTCCATGAAGGCCGAGATGCACTCGTCGAGGGTACCTTCGCTGATCTGGTATGATTCCCGGTCCAGCCGGCGCTGGTTTGCAAGCGAAGGCCATTTATGCAGCACCGCGAGCGCACCAAAATCGACCTTTGAACCCGCGACCGAATCCCCCATCGCCTCGCCTCACGCAGGAAGCCCCCAGCACGCCGATTTGCGTGCCGGGGCTCGCACCTATCGCTGCATCTCGATGCCGCAAGCGCCTCAACGCGGCAGCTGGGAAAAGGTTCCCGCCGTCTCGTTGCGATCAGCTCGCTGCCGCCGCGATCTTGAGGCTGGCCCGACCGCTGCTGTGCTCGTCGCCGCGGCCGACCTCCGGCGGGAGCCCGGCGAAGCGGCGCAAGGCCTCGGCCATCCGCACCCGGCCAGGCACTCCGGTGATCACCACATCGACCATGGTGAAGGACGAGTGGAAATGGCCGCGGGCCTGAAGCTGCTCGACCGGGACGCCGGCTGCGGCCATTGCCTCGGCATAGGCGACGCCCTCGTCGCGCAACGGATCGAACTCGCAGGTGACGACAAACGCTGGCGGCAGCCTTTCGACCTTGCCGCGCAGCGGCGAGACGCGCGGATCGGTGCGGTCGGCCGGCGAGCAGTAGAGGTCCCAGAACCAGTACATCAGCGAAAGCGTCAGGAAATAGCCGGTCGCATTGTCGTTGTAGGACGGGCGATCGAAGGTGCAGTCCGTGACCGGGCATATCAGGAGCTGGCCCGCGATTTCGGGGCCGCCACGATCGCGCGCGAGCTGGCAGGTGACGGCTGCGATGTTGCCGCCGGCGCTCCAGCCCGCGACCAGCACCGGGCCCGGTTTGCCGCCGAGCTCGCCGGCGTGCTCGGCGATCCAGCGCGTCGCCGCATAGCCGTCTTCCGCCGCAGTCGGGAAGCGATGCTCCGGCGCATGGCGATAGCCGACGCTGACGAACATCATGCCGGTTCGCCGCACCATGTCGCGGCAGAACGGCTCGTCCGACTGCTCGTCGCCGAGCACCCAGCCGCCGCCGTGGAAATAGACCACGACCGGATGCGGCCCGGGCGTTGCCGGCTTGTAGACGCGATAGGGCAGCGGACCGTCGGCGCCGGGCAGGGTGCCGTCGACGATCTCGCCGATCGGTCGTCCGGCTGGGCGGCTCTTGTTGAACTCGTTGACGAAGGCGCGCGCCCCGATCGCGCCCATCGACTCGATCGGCGGCAAATTGAGCGATGCGAGCAGGTTCAGCACCAGCCGCACGTCCGGCTGCAGGCTTACCACCTCGCCATCATTGCACTGCGCAGCAACGTAGGGACCGGTGAGCCTGAAGCCGAGCATGCCGCGGTTGACCACCTCGTCGCAGATGCTGCGATAGGGGCCGACGCCGCCGGTATAGGGCATCAGTCCCTGGACCTTGCCGGGTACGTTGGCGCCCGTATACCAGGTATTGGCGAGCCGGTGCAGCGTCAGCGTCGAACAGTCCGCCATGTGCCGGCCCCAGCCGGCCTGCGCAGTTTCTGTCGGCTCGATCGTGGTGAAGCCGGCCTCGCGCAGCGCAGCAAGGCGATCCACGACCCAGTCGACATGCTGCTCGATCGACACCGCCATGTTCGACAGCACCGACGGGCTGCCGGGGCCGGTGATCATGAAGAAGTTCGGGAAGCCCGCGACCGTGAGGCCGAGATAGGTCTCCGGTCCCTTCGCCCAGACGTCGGAGAGCGACTTGCCGCCGCGCCCGGTGATCGGGTGCACGGCGCGGATCGCGCCGGTCATCGCGTCGAAACCGGTCGCGAACACGATGACGTCGAGGTCGATGCTGCGCCTGGCCGTCGTGATGCCGCCTGCCGTGATCGCCTTGATCGGCTCCTGGCGCAGATTGACCAGCGTGACGTTCGGCCGGTTGTAGGTGGCGTAGTAGTTGGTGTCGAGACAGGGGCGCTTCGCCCCGAACGGATGATCGTCCGGCATCAGCGCCGCGGCGGTTTGCGGGTCCTTCACGGCGGCTGCGATCTTCTCGCGGATGAGATCGCAGATCAGCTTGTTGCCTTCGAGGTCGACCGCCTGGTCGGCCCACAACTGCGTCAGGATGTAGACGAGATCGCCCTTGCCCCAGGCTTCCTCGAACCGCGCGCGGCGCTCGGCGTCGGTGAGCTGCCAGCTCACGACCGTCTGCTGCGGATAGGGCACACCGGCCATCGACTGGCGCGCCTGTTCGCGATAGGCGGCGCGATCGCCCTGCAGCAGGTTCATGCGGTCCGACGGCGCCGGGCCGTTATGCGCGGGCAACGCGAAATTCGGCGTGCGCTGGAACACGGTCAAGTGTGCGGCCTGCTCGGCGATCAGCGGGATCGACTGGATCGCCGACGAGCCCGTGCCGATCACGGCGACGCGTTTTCCCGCGAGGTTGACGCCCTCATGCGGCCAGCGGCCGGTGAAATAGACTTCGCCCTTGAAGTCCTTGACGCCGTCGATCTCCGGCGGCTTCGGCGCGGAGAGGCAGCCGGTGGCCATGATGTAATGGCGGCAGGAGACCGGTGCGCCATTGTCGGTCGTGAGCTGCCAACGCTCGGACGCTTCGTCCCATCTGGCTTCAATGACTTTGGTCTTGAAACGAATGTCGCGCCTGAGACCGTAGCGATCGGCGACGAAACCGAGATAGCGCAGGATCTCGGGCTGGGTCGCGTATTTTTCGGACCAGGTCCAGGCGGTCTCGAGCTCCGGATCGAAGGTGTAGCTGTAGTCGATGGTCTGGATGTCGCAGCGCGCGCCCGGATAACGGTTCCAGTACCAAGTGCCGCCGACATCGCCGGCCTCATCGAGGGCGACCGTGGAGAAGCCGGCCTTGCGCAGGCGGTGCAAGAGATAGAGGCCGGCAAATCCGGCGCCGACCACGGCGACGTCGACCTGCTGGGCGGTTCCGCGCTCATCGGAGACACGTGTGGCAACCATTGCGTCAGGCATGGCATTCCTCCCGTATGTTTTGTTTTGCCGGCAGGCTATCGCCGCAGGTTCAGCTTGTCATTAGAGCAAGTGCAATCCCCGGTGGTTGTTTGCGGCGCATCGTGACCGCGCGAATGTCTGCGGCACCACACGCATCGCGATGCACAATGGCCGTGATAGCCCGGGGTAATCAGAGCGCATCCTTCTGTGTATGCTTGCGCTTACAAGCCACGCGTACCGGCCGGGCGTCATGACAGAGTTGAGTGAGCGAACCAAAGCGAACATGGACGTCGTTCTCGAGCAGACATGCCGCCAATTGCCGCATGGCGGGGATCATGACAGCCGCAGGTTCATCGCCGAGCGCCTGATCGAGGCGGCGGAGTCCGGCCACTGCACGCTCGGCGAGCTCGGCATCGTCGCGCGGCGCGCGCTGGCGGAGTTGATCGGCAAAGGCGGCTAGGCGCGGGCGCGAGGCTTGCCTCGTTGACGGCCCTGGACATAACCTGCCCGGGATCCTTCATCGAGATCTTCGAAGATGCGGTCTTTGCTTGCACTCGTTGCGGCTTGCGTAGTCCTGTGTTGCGCACGATCGGCCGTGGGCCAGCCGGTCGGACAGTTTCCATTCGCGTTGACGCGTGAAGGACAGATGCTCGGCGCCGTGGAAGGCGAGGTGGCGTCCTTCAAGGGGCTGGCCTACGCGGCGCCGCCGGTCGGCGCGTTGCGCTGGCGCGCGCCGCAGCCGACGACCGAAAGCTCGGAGATGCGCACCGCCTACGGCTATGGTGCGCCGTGCCTTCAACCGTCGCTGCAGGATGCGAGCGAGGATTGCCTGACGCTGAACGTGTTCCGTCCCTTCGGGGTCGACGGCCCATTGCCGGTGATGGTGTTCATCCATGGCGGCGGCTTCGTCTCGGGCACGGCGAACGATCCGTTGTTCGATGGCGCCAGGCTGGCGCAGGCAGGCCTCATCGTGGTCACCGTGAATTATCGCCTCGGCGCGCTCGGCTGGCTCGTTCATCCCGCGCTTGCGGACGGCGGCGGAAATTACGGCCTGATGGACCAGATCGCCGCGCTGCATTGGGTGCACGACAACATCGCGGCCTTCGGCGGCGATCCTGATAACGTCACCTTGCTTGGCAGCGGTGCAGGCGCGACGTCGGTCGCACTCCTGATGCTGTCTGCGCAATCACGCGACCTCTTCCAGAAAGCCATTCTGCAATCGGTGCCCGGCCGCGCGCGCCTGCGCTCAGTGCAAGAGGCGGATGCCATCGGCCGGCAGTTCGTGGCCGCGCTTGGACGAGAGGCAGATTTGCGGGCAGCCGAGCCACGGCGCGTGCTGGCCGCCGAACAGCAATTGCTGGAGAACTCGCCGCGCAGCTTCGCGCCGATGATGGATGGACGCCTGGTGACCGAGGACCTTGCCCCGGGCTTCGCGGCCGGACATCAAAGCCGCATTCCCCTGATCATCGGCTCGAACGACGACGAGACGGGTCTGGACAATGAGATCGCCATCAGGAAGGAGCTTGCGTCGTCCGGCATTCCCATCGACGAGCTGCGCAAGCTCTATCCGGACCTTGCCAGATCCTCGGATCTCGCGGCAAGGTTCTACACCGACAAGGTCTTCTCGGAGCCGGTGCGATTGCTGGCTCGCCGGCACGTCGCAAGTGCTGCGCCGACGTTTCGCTATCGCTTCGCCTATGTGCCGGAGGGCCGGCGCGCGAATCCGGAAGCTGGCCACGGTCGGGAGTTGCAGTTCGTCTTCGGTGCGGAAGGCGTGCCCGGCGCCGGCATCTTGTCGCGACGTGATCGCGCGGTCGCGAGCCACATGCGCGCCTACTGGATCAATTTCGCGAGAAGCGGCGATCCCAACGGTCCCGACCTGCCACGCTGGGACGCAGCGGGCGGCGATCGCCTGCTGCTGATCACGAACGACCGCATCGCGAGCAGCGACGATCCATTGGCGGAGCGCCTCGACCGGCTCGCAGGTGAGGGCAGGAAATGAGTTGGAGTTACGCGGCGAGCTCGACGCGCGGCGCCGGGCTCAGCCGGTCCTCCTCCAGATAGTCCATCGCGCCGTCCTTCTCGACGGCGTAGAACTGCTGACCGTCCCTCGACTTGAAGGCGGCGCGGACGACACCACGGCGGCCCTTGTCACTGTTGACGACGTCCCCCAGCGCAAACTTCCTCATCTCACGTCTCACTTGCCTTGAGGCCGACTCCTTCGGCCACACCGGGGATTCTGAGCGGCAAATCGTTAACGGCTTGCTAACCATGCGGGTTTGCCTATGCTCGCCTTGATCGCGCGCTATGCACGCGCATGTTGCGAACCAGACGAGCCGGCATCCATGACTCGATTTCCGACGTTCTTCCTGTCCCACGGCGGCGGCCCCTGGCCGTTCATGGAGGACAGGCGGGTGCAATACGCGAAAACTGCGCAGGAATTCGGCCGGCTGCCGCAGCTTCTCCCGGAGCGACCGAAGGCCGTGCTCGTCATCACCGGACATTGGGAGGCCGATGCCTTCACCGTGTCGACCTCGCCGCATCCTCCGATGGTCTACGACTATTACGGTTTCCCCGAGCATACCTATCACCTGAAATATCCGGCGCCCGGCAACCCCGAGCTCGCCGCGGAGGTGAAGGCGCTGCTCGCACGCGCCGGTCTCGATTGCGGGGAGGACCCCAACCAGGGTTTCGATCACGGCACCTTCGTGCCGCTCGGGCTGATGTATCCGAACGCCGACATGCCGATCGTGCTGCTGTCGCTGAAATCGAGCTACGATGCGGCCGAGCACATCAAGGTGGGACAGGCGATCGCACCCTTGCGCGATACCGGCATCCTGATCGTCGGCAGCGGGCTCACCTATCACAACATGCGCGGCTTCAACCGGCCGGAGTCCAAGCCGGTCTCGTACGACTTCGAGGCCTATCTGAACGAGGCGATCAGCAACCCGGATGCGGCGCGCCGCAACGCGATGCTGGTCGACTGGGAGAATGCGCCGAGCGCGCGCCTCGCGCACCCGCGCGAGGATCATCTGCTGCCGCTGATGGTGGCGGCCGGCGCTGCCGACAGCGACGTCGGACGCCGCGTCTTCGTCGACGAGGTCGCGAATGTCGCGATGGGGTCGTATGTGTTTGGATGATGATCTCTTCTCCCTCGCCCCGCACGCGGGGAGAGGCGAAAAAAACATCACCCGTATCGCAGCTTCATCACCAGAATGCCGCCGGCGAGTACCATGGTGATGGCGTTGGCGGCGACCAGCGGGGCATCGCCCGAGAGCAGGCCGTAGACGAGCCAGAGCGCCAGGCCCAGCACCATGACCAGGAACATGCCGAGCGAGATGTCGCCGGTGGAGCGGGTCTTCCATACCTTGATGGCTTGCGGCGCGTAGGCGACGGTGGTGCAGGTGGCGGCGGCAAAGCCGATCAGCTTGATCGCGAAGGGGTCCATGCCCGGCTCTATAGCATGGATTCGGCCATGCCTCACGCGCGGGCCGCCAGAAGGCGGCGATAGAGCGCGGCATAGTCGCCGGCGCGATTGCGCCAGGAGACGTCGGTCGCAAGCCCGCTTCGCTGCAGCCGGCGCCAGGTCAGCTTGTCGTGGAAGACGGTGTTGGCCTTGCGCAACGTGCCGGCGAGGGCATCCGCCGTCACGGGGCCGAACTTGAACCCCGTGGCATCGTGGCCGGACGCATCGGCCTCGCCGATATCGACGATGGTGTCTTCGAGGCCGCCGACGCGGGAGACGATCGGCACGGCGCCATAGCGCAGCGCGCAGAGCTGGGTCAGGCCGCACGGCTCGAACCGCGAAGGAACGACGAGGGCGTCCGAACCGGCCTGGATCAGATGCGCCAGAATCTCGTCGTAACCGATCACGACGCCGATCCGGCCGGGATTGGCGCGGGCCGCAGCCTGATAGCGATCCTGCAGATCGCGGTCGCCGCTGCCGAGCAGTGCGAGCTGCATGCCCTCGCGCAAGATGGTCGGAATGGCCTCGAGCAGGAGATCGAGCCCCTTCTGCCACGACAGCCGGCTGATGACCCCGAGCAGCGGCGCTTCGTCGGAGGAATCGAGGTTGAATTGCTGCTGCAGCACCGCCTTGTTCGCGGCCCGGAACGTCAGGTCCTGCGCGCCGAAGCGGTAGGCGATGTGCGGATCTTCCTGCGGATTCCACACCGATATGTCGATGCCATTGAGAATGCCGCTCAGCACGCTGGATCGTTCACGAAGCAGACCGCCGAGCCCCATGCCGCCTTCGTCGCTCTGGATTTCCTTCGCATAGGTCGGCGATACCGTGGTGATGCGATCGGCGAAGCGCAGGCCCGCCTTCAAGAAGCTGATGCCGCCGAAATATTCCACTTCGTCGGCGTTGAAGGCGCGCCAGGGCAGGCCGATTGATCCGATCAGCTCGGGAGCGAACTTGCCCTGATAGGCCATGTTGTGGATGGTCATCACGGTGCCGGGCCGCGGACGATCGTCGTAGTGCAGATAGGCCGGCGCCAGCCCGGCCTGCCAGTCATGGGCGTGCACGATATCGGGCACGAATGCCGGAACGAGACCGTGGCCGATATCGGCGGCGACGCGCGACAGCGCCGCGAAGCGCACACCGTTGTCGGGCCAGTCGATGCCCTCAGTGGTGACATAGGGGTTGCCGGGCCGGGCATAGAGGTGCGGCACGTCGAGCACGAACAGGTCGAGCCCGTCATACGAGCCCGCCAGCAGCCGGCCGGGGCCGCCGAAATAATCCGGCCAGCTCCGGAGTTCCTCCGCGCCCGAGACCAGGCGCATCACGTCGGGATAGCCGGGCATCAAGGTGCGCATCTCGACGCCATGCGCCTTGAGCGCAACCGGCAGCGCGCCCGCGACGTCCGCAAGGCCACCGGTCTTGACGAGAGGATAGACTTCAGAGGCGACCGCGAGGACGCGAACAGGCGTCATGTATTGAGCCTGTCGATCATCGGCTGGGTGATCAGCGAGATGCCCTGCTCGGTGGTGCGGAAGCGCTTGCCGTCGAACTCGGGATCCTCGCCGACGACGAGGCCTTCCGGAATCTCCACGCCGCGGTCGATCACGACGTTCCTCAAGTGGGCACCGCGGCCGACATTCACATAGGGCATGATCACGGCGTTCTCGACATTGGCATAGGAGTTGATGCGCACGCCGGTGAACAGCAGCGAGCGCCGCAACGAGGCGCCGGAGATGATGCAGCCGCCGGAGACCAGCGAGCTCACCGCCTGGCCGCGCCGGCTCTCCTCGTCATGGACGAATTTCGCCGGCGGGGTGATCTCGGCATAGGACCAGATCGGCCAGGCTTGGTCGAACAGGTCGAGCTCGGGCACCACGTCGGTGAGGTCGATATTGGCGGCCCAATAGGCGTCGACCGTGCCGACGTCGCGCCAATAGGCGCGGGTGTCGCTGCCGGAGCGGACGCAGGAGGTCGAGTATTGGTGCGCCATCGCGCGGCCGTTCTTGACGAGGTAGGGAATGATGTCCTTGCCGAAATCGTGGTTCGAGTTCGGGTCCTCGGCATCGCGCTTGAGCTGATCGAACAGGAATTTCGCGTCGAACACGTAGATGCCCATGCTGGCGAGCGAGACGTCCGGCTTGCCCGGCATCGGCGGCGGATCCTTCGGCTTCTCCAGGAACTCCTGAATCCAGCCGTTCTCGTCGACATGCATGATGCCGAAACCGGAGGATTCGGTCCGCGGCATTTCGAGGCAGCCGACGGTGACGTCGGCGCCGCTCTCGACGTGCTGGCGCAGCATCACCTCGTAGTCCATTTTGTAGATGTGGTCTCCGGCCAGCACCACGATGAAGCGGCAGGCGTGGGATTCGATGATGTCGATGTTCTGGTACACCGCGTCCGCCGTGCCGACATACCACATGGTCTCGGAGACGCGCTGGCTGGCGGGAAGGATATCAAAGCTCTCGTTGCGTTCGGGGCGGAAGAAGTTCCAGCCCATCTGGAGATGCCGGATCAGGCTGTGAGCCTTGTATTGGGTCGCGACCGCGATGCGGCGGATGCCCGAGTTCACCGCGTTCGACAGCGCGAAATCGATGATGCGGGACTTGCCGCCGAAATAAACCGCGGGCTTGGCACGCCGGTCGGTCAGCTCCAGGAGCCGGCTGCCGCGCCCGCCAGCCAGGACGAACGCCAGCGCCTGACGGGCAAGCGGCTCGGGTCTCGCGGCACTCATGTGATCCTCCCACAACTCTGGCGCTCGCGAGAAGCCTCCCGGCTGCGCACATTGGAACCGATAGTAATGGCACGAATAGTAAATCGGGAAGGTGGTTGTTGGTTGCGAATGCGCGGGAAGCTTAATGCTTTGCGGGTGTTCGGACATCAGGCACCGTCGCGCCGGTGTCACACGAGGCGAGGTCGCCGAGCTTCGCCGGGCACAGGTTGATCAGAACGGAGGCATGCGTCTTGTGCGGTGCACGCAAATTCGAGGCTTTGACATTCCAGGCTTTGACTTGGCGCAAGGATGCCCGATCATGACGCTGCGATCCTTCTCCAAGCGAAAGGTCAGACAGGGAGTAAGACGATGAGGATCTGGAAGACGGCAATTGCCTGCTCGTTGGCCGGCGTGGTCATGGCAGGCCAAATCGGGCAGGCCACGGCGGGTCCGATGCCGACCAACGTTGCGACGATGAAGGCTGCGGCCGGCGACGATGTCACGCAGGTGCATTGGCGCGGCGGCGGATGGGGATTTGCCCTTGGTGGTCTCGCCGCCGGCGCGATCATCGGCGGCGCCATCGCCAGCGGCGCGCCTTATGGCTACGGCTACGGCTATTATGGTCGCCCGTACTATGGCGGCTACGGATATCCGGGCTACGGCTATGGCTACGCTCCGGCATATTACGGCGGTTATGGCTACGCGCCCGCCTATGCCTATCCGCGATACTATGCCTATCCGCGATACTATCGTCCCTATCGTCCGTACTACAGCTATGGCTATTACCGGCCGTACCGTGCCTATCACCGACACTATTACCGCAGATGGTGAGCACCGCGGCTAGAACGAGAGCCACACGATCAAGCTCATGCATGCCAGGTGCATGAGCACGATCGCGGCGAGATGCAATGGGCCGGGCTTGAGGCGAAGCCCACGCGCGTCGTTGCTTTTCGTCGCGCTCGTTCTAATCCTGCGCTGGTCAGCGCGGCACGTTTTGTTCGGAGAGAATAGAATCCGAGCCATCATTGGTCGATTTGACCGAGGCCTGTTCGGCAGACGCAGATCGTCGAAGCACGCAGGCTGGTCCTTCGCAAACGGAAACAATGTGTGATGGCCTGCCGCCAAGCGGACGGCAGTTTTCCAGGAACTTCAGGGAACAAAGCGACGTTTGCAGCTCCGGGCAGTGGGCAACCGGGAGCGGTGCCGTGCGCGCGCAGCCGACTTTATTGCTTGGTCTCGTGACTTCATCCCTTGCCTTCATGTCCGTTGCAAAGGCCGAAAGCGGGCTCGCCTCCTATTACGGATACGGGAAGGCCGGCAGAGGCGGCGAGTTGACCTGCGCCCATCGCACGCGCCCGTTCGGCAGCGTGCTCAAGGTGTCCTATAGCGGGCGCACGATCCAATGCCGCGTCAACGATCGCGGTCCCTTCATCCGCGGGCGGATCGTCGATCTCTCGGTGCCGGCCGCCCGCGCGCTCGGCATGATGAGCGCGGGCGTGGTGAGGGTCTCGGTGGAATAGTCGTCTGCGCGCGCTATAGTGCCGCCCCAAAGCAAGGGGGCGCCATGGCCAGGATCAGGGTAGGGCTCGTCGGCTGCGGCTTCGTATCGGAGCTGCACATGTATGCGTTCCGGCGCGTTTATGGAGTCGACGTCGAGGTCGCAGCGGTTGCGGCGCGTGGCGACCACGTCGTTGAATTCGCCGTTCGACACAACATCCCGCGCGTCTATCGCAGCTTCGCCGATCTGATCGCGGACGCCGATCTCGACGTCATCGACATCTGCACGCCGCCCAATCTCCATGCCGGGATGATCGTCGGCGCCATGCAGGCCGGCAAGCATGTGATCTGCGAAAAGCCGTTCGCCGGCTATTTCGGCCGCGAGGGCGACGAGCAGCCCATCGGCAAGCGCGTGCCGAAGGCGCTGATGTATGAGCGCGTGCTGGAAGAGATGGACGCGACACGCGCCGCGATCGAGCGGACCGGAAAGCTCTTCATGTACGCCGAGGACTGGATCTACGCGCCGGCGGTGACCAAGACCGCGGAGATCATCAGGGCGACGAAAGACAAGATCCTGTTCATGAAGGGCGAGGAGAGCCATTCCGGCTCGCACGCCGCCCATGCCGCGCAATGGGCGATGACCGGTGGCGGCTCGCTGATCCGCATGGGCTGCCATCCGCTCTCGGCCGTGCTCTATCTCAAGCAGGTCGAAGCGAAGGCGCGCGGCGAGCGCATCCGCGTCGCCAGCGTCACCGGCGACGTCGGCAACGTCACCGCCGGCCTCAAACCCGAAGAGCGCGTCTACATCAAGGCCAATCCCGTCGACGTCGAGGACTGGGGCACTCTCACCGCGACCTTCTCCGACGGCACCAAGGCCACCGTGTTCTCCGGCGACATGATCATGGGCGGCGTGCGCAATCTGATCGAGACCTATACGAGCGGCGGCTCGCTGTTCGCCAACATCACCCCGAACACCCATCTGATGAGCTACCAGACCAGCGAGGACAAGCTCGCCGGCGTCTACATCACCGAGAAGGTCGACCGCAAGACCGGCTGGCAATATGTCTGCCTCGAGGAGGAATGGACGCGCGGCTACTTGCAGGAGATCCAGGACTTCATGGAATGCGTTGCGACCGGACGGCAGCCGCTGTCGGACCTCGCGCTCGCGTACGAGACGATCAAGGTGAACTACGCCGGCTATTGGGCGGCGGAGGAGGGGCGGCGGGTGGTGCTGTAAACACCGGCGGAGCGGCAATGTCACCTCGCCCCGCTTGCGGGGAGAGGTCGGAATTCAAGCGAAGCTTGGATTCCGGGTGAGGGGGACTGTCCGCGAGTCCGACTGTCACCGCCCTGCGGAGACTCCCCCTCACCCCAACCCTCTCCCCGCAAGCGGGGCGAGGGAGCGGAGCCGTCGCTTCCCCTCACGTCCCGTAGGTCGAGCCCTTCGGCAGCGGGAACACCGGGTCCTGTGTTCTGATATTGGTCGGCCACACCACGGAGATGTGCTCGCCGGCATTCTGCATCACCACCGGCGTCGAGCGTTCGTTCTGGCCGGAGAGCGGGGTGCCCGGCGGGAAGAATTTCACACCGTAGCCCTGGATGGTGCCGCCGGCGGGGATGTCGACGTCGAGCGCGGCCTTGCGGATGGCCTCGGGCTCGAAGCTGCCGTACTTCTCCTTGGCGACCGGCAGCACGTTGTTGAGCAGCACCCAGGTCTGGTTGAAGCCCATCGAGCAGTGTGGCGGCACGTCGGTCGCACCGGTCTTGGCCTTGTAGCGCGTGACCATGGCGTTGATCAGATCGCCAATGCCCGGCGCGAGCTTGGCGGAGTCGAGCAGTTGCGCCGGCACCGGGTCGATGTTGCAGAAATTGTCGATGTCGGCCCCGAAGGTGGCGCGCAGCTTGTCGAGCTGGCTGTAGCCGGCGCCGGCCCCGAACAGCATCTTGAAGCGCAGGCCGCTCTCGCGCGCCTGGCGCAGGAACAGGGTGATGTCAGGGTTGTAGCCGGCATGCGAGATCACGTCGGCCTTGGCGCGCTTGATCTTCGTGACCAGCACCGACAGGTCCGGCGCCGATGCCGAATAGCCCTCGCGCAGCACCACCGGGATGCCGGCCTGCTTGGCATAGGCTTCGTCGGCCGTGGCGACGCCGACGCCGTAGGGCCCATCCTCGTGGATCAACGCGACCTTGACCTCCTTCGGGTCCATGCCGAGCTTGGCTTTCGCATGCTCGTTGATGAAGCTTGCAAAGGCCTGCCCGTACTGATCCGAATGGATCTGCGCGCGAAACACGTATTGCAGGTTCTTGTCCTTGAACACGGCGGTCGAAACCGCGGTCGTGATCCAGAGGATCTTCTTCTGCTGCTCGACCTTGGCCGCGAGCGGCACCGCATGCGAGCTCGCATAGACGCCGTTGAGGATGTCGATCTTCTCCTGGCTGATCAGCCGTTCGGCCTCGTTGATCGCAACGTCGGGCTTGCTCTGGGAATCCGCGGCGACCGGAGCAATCTTGGTCTTGCCGCCGATACCGCCTTTCTCGTTGACGAGATCGATCGCGATCTGCGCGCCGATCGACGAGGCGACCGAGCCGCCCGCGGCGAAGGGGCCGGTGAGGTCGTAGATCAGGCCGATGCGTAGCGTCTCGGCTTGCGCCTGGGCCCGTGTCCAATCGAGGCTGAGTGCGGCGGCGGCAGCCGCCGAGCTCTTCAGCAGCTGCCTGCGTGAAGTCGGCATCCTATCCTCCCTCAAAACCGTCTTATGATTGGTTGTTATTTTTTTTGCGAAGTATGGGGAGCGGCGCGGCGGAAAGTCAACATGGCCCAAGGTCGATGGGCACCGCCACAACGCAGCTGCGAAAGACAACTAAACGGCCCACCGCTCCCCGGGAAGCGATGGGCCCGACATCGGCGAGCCGACTACTGTGACAGCTTCACGAAGTTTGGAAACTTCATCTTGCCTTCGGCGATCCTCTCGGGCCAGACCACGACCTGCTTGGAGTCCTGCCACTGGAACACGAGGCCGGTGACGGTGCCGGGGCCGGATTTGATGCCGTGGGTGAACTCGTCGTTCTTGCCGTAGAACTGGATCCGGCCGATCGTGCCCTCGTAGTCGGTCTTCTCCAGTTCGGCGACCATTTTGTCGGGATCGGTCGAGCCAGCGCGCTTGATCGCGTCGGTGATGATGTAGACCTCGTCGTAGGCGGTGTAGCCTGTATAGGCCGGGGGGCTACCGAACTTGGCCTTGAAAGCGGCGGCGAACGGCCTTGTCTTCGGGGTCACGGCGACATCGGGTGTCGCCACCGCGAGCGACGGGATGCCGTCGGCGGCGCCATTGGTGTCCTTCCAGAAGGTCGGGCTCAACGCCTGCGCGCTGATGCCGAACATCGGGATCGGCACCTGCTGGTTCTTCCACTGCACCGTCGGCTGCACGCCGACATGCGAGATGCCTGTTACGATCACGTCGGGCTTCTTGCTCTCGATGTTGTTGAAGATCGGCGTGAAGTCGGTGGTATCAGGCGAGAAGCGGACGTGCTCGACGACCTTGAGACCCGCCTTGGGCAGGCAGGCCTCGTAGCCGACGTCGAGCGGCTTGGTCCAGGCCGCGTCCTCGCTCATGATCGCGACGGTCTTGAACTTGAGCTTATCGACGAGCAGGTCCTTGGCCGCGTCGCAGACGAGCTGGGCCTGCGCGGCCGAGGTCAGATAGCCATGGAATGTGTACTTGTTCTTCTCGTAGTCGTTGTGGATCGCCTTGGTGATCTCGTTCGAGGCGGCGCCGGGCGTGATCAGGGGCATCTTCAGCCGCGCGGCCCACGGCTCCAGCGCCAGCACGACCTCGCTGATGTAGCTTGCGATCACCGCGGACACCTTGTCCTCGCTCACCGCGCGCTGGAAGGCGCGCACGGAGTCTGCCGACGAGCTCTTGTTGTCATAGGTGACGATCTCGACCTTGCGGCCGAGGATGCCGCCCTTGGCATTGATCTCGTCGGCCGCGATCTGCGCGCCGCCTGGCGTCGCCGCGCCGGCGATCGACTGCACCTCGGCGATGACGCCGATCTTGATCGGACCGTTCGACTGCGCGTAGGCGGGTGCGGCGAAGCACAGCACCAGCGCGGAGGCGAGCAAGCTGCTGCCGAGAATTGATGGTCGCATGGTCGTTTCCCTTTCCATGTTCTTGTTGATGTTGACGCACTCAAAGAAAATCGGCGCCGGCCTCCGCCGCGAAGCGACCGGGATCTCCCTCCCAGACGATCCTTGCATGCTCCAGCACATAGACGCGGTCGGCATGTGGCAGCGCGAAGGTCACGTTCTGCTCGCCCAGCAGCACCGTGATAGCCGTGGTCTGCCGCAGCTTCGTCAGCGCCTTGGAGAGTAACTCGAGAATGACGGGGGCAAGGCCCAGCGTCGGCTCATCCAGGATCAGGATCTGCGGCTGCATCATCAGCGCGCGGCCAATGGCGAGCATTTGCTGCTCGCCGCCGGACAGAGTTTGCGCGAGCTGGCCCTGGCGCTCCTTCAGGATCGGGAACAGCTCGAACAGCCAGGCAAGCTGTGCGGCGCGCTTCTCGTCGGAGAGATGCTGGCCGCCGAGGTCGAGGTTCTCGCGAACGCTCATCTCGCCGAACAGCTCGCGCGATTCCGGACATTGAACGAGGCCGCTGCGCGCGATCTTCGCCGGGCTGGTCCCGCGCAGCTTCTCGCCACCGCGCACGATCTCGCCGCTATAAGGCAGGAAGCCTGAGATGGTGTTGAACAGCGTCGTCTTGCCGGCGCCGTTGAGGCCGACCACGGAAACGAACTCGCCCTCGTGGACGTGGATCGAGACGTTCTCCAGCGCCTGGGCTTTGCCGTAGAACACGCTGACATTTTCGACCTCGAGCAGCGGCGCCTTGTCCTTGAAGCTGATCTCGGGCCGCGCATGGGTCTCGATGGCGCCGCCGAGATAGACCCGGCGTACGGTCTCGTTCTTCATGACCTCGTCAGCCCTGCCGGTGACGATCTCCTCGCCGAGATACATCGCGAGCACCCGATCGACGAGAGCGGCCACGCTCTTGACGTTGTGGTCGACCAGCATCACCGCGCGGCCCTCGTCGCGGAAGCTGCGGATCAGGTTGGAGAACATCTCGACCTCGGCGCGCGTCAGCCCGGCGAAGGGCTCGTCCACCAGCACGACCTTTGGATCACGCGCGATCGCCTTGGCGAGTTCGAGCCGGCGGAGGTCGGCGAAGGGCAACGTCGGCGGGCGGCGGTTCATCACATTGCCGAGCCCGACGCGCTCGGCGATCCATTCGGCGCGTTCGACCAGCGCCTTGTCCGGGAACAGCATGAACAGGCTGTCCGGCAGCAGCGCGACCAGGATGTTCTCCAGCACCGTTTGCCGGTTCAGCGGCCGCGAGTGCTGGAACACCATGCCAAAGCCCTTGCGCGCGATCTTATGCGCGGGCAGGCCGGCGACGTTCTCGCCCTCAAAGATCACCTCGCCCGATGTCGGGCGTTCGATTCCCATTACGGTCTTCATCGCCGTCGACTTGCCCGAGCCGTTCGGCCCGATCAGGCCGAAGATCTCGCCGCCATTGACCTCGAAGCCGAGGTTCTTCACCGCCGTCAGGCCACCAAATCGTTTGGTCAGGCCGCGGACTTCGAGCACGGCCCGGTTTGAAAGCCTCATATCCATCACGTGCGGGCCTCGCGCGAGAGGGCCGCTCCGAGGAAGCCGCCGGGAAAGAACAGCACGACGAGAAGCGCGACCGCCGAGACGATGAAGGTCGCGAGCTCACCGGTCGGCCTCAGGAATTCGCCGGCGACGATCAGGAAGATCGCGCCGAGTGCGGCGCCCAGCACCGTGCGGCGGCCACCGAGCACGGCGGCGACGATCACGTTCACGCCGACCGCGACGTCGACGACGGTGCCGACCGAGGCGGTGCCGAAATAGAACACCAGCAGAGCACCCGACAGGCCCGAGAAGAACGCGCTGACGACGAAGGCGGCGAGCTTGTGCTTGACGATGTTGAAGCCGAGCGCGCCGGCCTGCACCGGATCCTGGCCGCTGGCCTGCAGCACGAGGCCGATCGGCGATTGCGACAGGCCGTAGAGGATGGCCGCGGAGATCGTCATGAAGCCGAGTGCGATCCAGTAGTTGGTGCCGGCATTGATGCTGATGACGTCGGGGATGGTGAGGCCGATCTCGCCGCCGGTGAGATCGGCAAACACCACGATGAAATTCTGCAGCATCAGCACCGCGACCAGGGTGGTCAGGCCGAAATAGGGCCCGCGCACGCGCAGCGCAGGCAGCGCCAGCAGGAGACCGGCGATGACCGAGGCGAGCGCGCCGAGCACGATGCAGGCATAAACCGACCAGCCCAACTGCGCATTCAGGATTCCGGCGGTGTAGGCGCCGACGCCGATCAGGAAGGTGGGCCCAAAGTTCACTTCGCCGGCAAAACCGAACAGAAGGTCCCAGGCCATCGCGAACACGCCGAAATAGAAGGCGACGGTGAGCAGGCCGAGCACATAGCCGGAGACGTAGAGCGGCAAGGTTGCCGCGATGACGACGAGCGCGAGCGAGATGAACAACAGGCGCGAGGTGAAGAAGGTGGACATCTCAGCGTCTCCCCAGCAGGCCCTGGGGCCGGATGTACATCACGAACACGAGCAGCAGCAGTGCCGGGATGGTGCGGTAGGCGGGCGAGACCAGATAGGCCGTCAGAGTCTCGAGATAGCCAACCACGAAGGCCGCAATCAGCGAGCCGGAGACGCTCCCGAGGCCGCCGAGCACGACGATCGAGAATGCGCTCGCGGTCAGCGGTCCGACGCTGTAGGAGCTGACACCCAGGAACATTCCGAGCAGTACACCGGCGATGCCGGCCAAGATGCCGTAGATCGCCCAGACCACGATGTAGATGTTGGTGAGCTCGAGCCCGAGCAGGGTGACGCCGCGCGGGTTCATGGAAGCCGCCAGCACCGCCTTGCCGGTGCGGGTGCGGTTCACCAGAAGCCACAGCAGCGCAATCACGAGACAGCACACGATTGCCGTGAAAATCTCGTTTCGTGGCGTGCGGACGCCGAGGATCTCGACCACGCCCTCGACGATCGGCAGCACAGTCTTGGCGTTGTTGGTGAAGAAGTAGGCGATCAGCTCCTGGATCATGATGCCCCAGAGCAGCGTGCCGGTGAGGACGAAGATCTCCTTCTCCTCATTGGGGATGCGCCGCGAATCCTGGATCGGCTTCACGACCGCGAAATACGTGGCAAATGCAGTGAGAAGCGCGACAGCGACGCCGATCAGCGCGCCGGCATAGGTGCCGACACCAAGCATGCTGGCTGCAGCCCAGGCCGCGACCGCTGCTGCTACCATGATGGCACCGTGGGAGAGGTTGAGTACGCCGGAGACGCCGAAGATCAGGGTGAAACCGGTGGCGCCGAGAGCGTAGAGAGCGCTGATGGCAAAGCCATCGATCAGAATCTGGAATGCTCGCATTGCTGATTTGCCGGGCAATCTGGCTGCCGCTTGAAGGAAAGGTGCTGCGTGAACCGCATGCAGAAAGCCGTCCGTGCAAGGCCCGGATGCGGTCCGATCAGTTCGCGGGTAGGCTGGATGATGTTCGGGAGACCGACGTCAGTTCTGACGACGTCCTTCGCGCCGATCAGGGCGGTGTTGAGCGAATTCGCAACGCAACAGAGAGTCTTTTCTTCATGTTGTTTCTCTCCTTGAACAAGCTTCTCGTGAGCTATTGGAGCGCGACTATACCGGCGACCGCAGTCTCGGCAAGTGAAACTGCGTTCAGGATTGCGCGAGGCGGATTGAGTCTGGCGCGGCGCAAATAGAGAGAGCAGCGCAGTCATGCAGATTTCGGCGGCTCCCATGCATGTACGTCAGCGCGCGCAGCAGAGACGGATCGAGCGGGATCGAATGGTGAGAGGTCGTGTCGTACACGATGCTTGGGCGTTGGCCATAGACAGCGGGCAGGCTTATCCATGCGCCGCGAAGCCGCCGGCCTTGCCCGAGGCGGCCGCCGCCACCTCGGTCCGTTACACCACGATGACGTCGATGCCGCGGCGGAGAAGGAACCACGCGATACAGGCCCCGATCACGCCGGCGCAGATCACAACGGTCTCTGCCCTGACGATCCTTTTTGCATCGAAAGAACCGTCGAAGAATTCGGCGCCGGCGTGGCACGCCGGCGCCGTGTGGTCGACATTGGTCGCCTCGCTCAACCCGGGCCCGCGCCTTGCGTCGCCGTGTACACTGCATAGAGTGATTGGCTGGCGGCCATGAAAAGACGATTGCGTTTCGGACCGCCGAAGCAGACGTTGCCGCAGACTTCCGGCAGGCGGATGCGGCCGAGCAGCTTGCCTTCGGGCGACCACACGGTCACGCCGCTGTAGCCGACGGAGCGGCCGGCATTGCTGGAGGCCCAGAGGTTGCCGTTGACGTCGCAGCGCAGGCCATCCGGTCCGCACTTCACACCGTCGATCACGCAATCGCTGAACTTCTTCAGGTTCGACAGCTTGTTGTCGCTGCCGACGTCGAACACGAAGATCTCGCCCTTGCCGCCGGGCCCGGTGTCGCCCGGTCCCTTGCCGGTCGAGGCGATGTAGAGCTTCTTGTAGTCGGGCGAGAAGCAGAGCCCGTTCGGGTCGGGCACCTGGTCCTCGGTGACGACGAGGTCGATGCGGCCGGAGGGATCGATGCGATAGCAATTGGTCGGCAGCTCGCGCTTGCCCGGCACGAAGCCGGCCGGCTGACCGATCCGCGGATTGAGCTTGCCGCCCGCATTGCTCGGGCCGCCCGCGACGTCGGGCTCGCCCTCGTAGAGCTGGCCGCCATAGGGCGGATCGGTGAACCAGTAGCTGCCATCGGGATGCGCCGCGATGTCGTTCGGCGAGTTCAGCTTCTTGCCCTGATAGGAGTCGGCCAGCACCGTGGCGGTGCCGTCATGCTCGTAGCGCGTGACCCGGCGCGTCAGGTGCTCGCAGGAGAGCTGGCGGCCCTGGAAGTCGAACGAGTTGCCGTTGGAATTGTTGGAGGGCGAGCGGAATACGCTGACGCGGCCGTCGTCCTCGCTCCAGCGCATCTGCCGGTTGTTGGGAATGTCGCTCCACAAGAGATAGCGGCCCTGCGCGCTCCACGCCGGGCCTTCGGCCCAGAGCAGTCCGGTGTACAGACGCTTGATCGCGGTGTTGGGCTGCGCGAGATCGTTGAAGGACGGATCGACCGCGATGATGTCGGGGTCCCAGAAATAAGTCGTCGGCGCGCCGCCCGGGCCGAAATCGCGCGGCGGGCTTGTGATGGTGGTCGGCGGTGCGGCGGGCCCGGTCTGGGCCAGCGCGGGGCCGGCTCCGATCGCGGTCGCAGCGGCGCCCAGCGTAAGTCCCCGGACAAGCGTTCGTCGTGAAAGCGCAGCGTGCTGGTCACGCTGCTCGTGGTCACGAGCCTCCTGGCGTGTCATCGCGTTCTCCCGATCATGTTCACTGGCCGGTTGATCCGGCCGAGCGGTCGAAGGTTAGTCCGGTCCGGTGTCGGTTGCGAGAGGTGGAATCGAAACCACGACGCGATGGCGGGTCGCAATTTCGTCACCTTCGAGTGCGTTTTGGATGAGAGGCTGACGGGATAAAACCGGAGCTCATTGTGCAGATTGTCGTCCTGGTCTTCATCCTCGCGATCGCATTTGCGGCCGGCTATTTCGCGCGCGACTACGTCTCCCGCAAAAGGCATGCGGAGGCACGCCGCTGGCGCGAATACGCCGCCGAACCAGATTGGCTCCATGCGAACGCGCCGGCCAATACCAACGAGCTTGCGAAAGCCGGCACCGCTGCACCCGTGCCGACCGGCGAGCTCGGCCAGATGCTGGACCGCTGGGAGAGCAGGGCCCGTGCCCGCCGCACCGGCGCGGGATAGCCGCCTCAGGCCATGTGGGCCTGCTAGGTCAAACATGCTGACCATCTTTTGGCGTTGCAGTTACAGCCGTTTTTCGTCTAGAAACGGGCCGTACTGAGCCTTCCGGCAACGAACCTTCAACGGTTTTGGCCGAGGATTTGTGGCTCAAAAGGGTCCGGCAATGCTGATTCGCGGCCAAATCGAGGGGATTTCGGGGGAGACGGCTCGAGCCGCCGCCACGATCCCGGCCGCGTTGCTGCCCACCCTCCTTATTGGCGGCCTCCTTCTTACTTGCCCCTGAGGGCCGGCTGGGCGCCACGCGCCTGGGCGCTCAGGGGTTGGTCGAGATCACCGGACACCTCAAGCGCCAAGGGACAAATCGGTCTGAACGGCGCAAACGCTCAAAAGGAAATTTCGTAATGGCCACCCAGAACAAGTCCGACAAGGACCGCGTCATCATTTTCGACACCACGCTGCGCGACGGCGAGCAGTGCCCCGGTGCCACCATGACCTTCGAGGAGAAGCTCGAGGTTGCGGAGCTGCTGGACGATATGGGCGTCGACGTCATCGAGGCCGGCTTCCCGATCACCTCCGAAGGCGACTTCCAGGCCGTCAGCGAGATCGCCCGCCGCTCCAAGAACGCGGTCATCGCCGGCCTCTCGCGTGCGCATCCGGCCGACATCGACCGCTGCGCCGAGGCGGTGAAATTCGCCAAGCGCGGCCGCGTCCACACCGTGATCGCGACCTCGCCGCTGCATATGCGGGTGAAGCTGAACAAGACCCCGGAGCAGGTGATCGAGACCTCGGTCGCCATGGTCGCGCGCGCCCGCAACCAGATCGACGACGTCGAATGGTCGGCGGAAGACGGCACCCGCAGCGAGATGGACTTCCTGTGCCGCATCGTCGAGGCCGTCATCAAGGCCGGCGCCACCACGGTGAACATTCCCGACACCGTCGGCTACACGGTGCCGGAGGAATACACCCACTTCATGAAGACGCTGATCGAGCGCGTACCGAACTCGGACAAGGCGGTGTTCTCCGTGCACTGCCACAACGATCTCGGCATGGCGGTCGCGAACTCGCTGGCCGGCATCGTCGGCGGCGCGCGCCAGGTCGAGTGCACCATCAACGGCATCGGCGAGCGCGCCGGCAACGCCGCGCTCGAAGAGATCGTGATGGCGATCAACGTGCGCAACGACAAATTCCCCTACTGGAACAAGATCGACACCACGCAGCTGACTCGCGCCTCGAAGCTGGTATCGGCGGCGACCTCGTTTCCCGTCCAGTACAACAAGGCCATCGTCGGCCGGAATGCCTTCGCGCATGAGAGCGGCATCCACCAGGACGGCGTGCTGAAGGACGCCTCCACCTACGAGATCATGCGGCCGGAGATGGTCGGCCTGAAGCAGTCCTCGCTGGTGCTCGGCAAGCACTCCGGCCGTCATGCCTTCGTGCACAAGCTGGAGGAGATGGGCTACAAGCTCGGCCCCAACCAGCTGGAAGATGCGTTCACGCGGATGAAGGCGCTGGCCGACCGCAAGAAGGACATCTACGACGAGGATATCGAGGCGCTGGTCGACGAGGAGATGGCGGCCTCGCACGACCGCATCAAGCTGACCTCGCTGACGGTGATCGCCGGCACCCATGGTCCGCAGCGCGCGACCATGAAGCTCGACGTCGACGGCCAGATCAGGATCGAGGAGGCCGAGGGCAACGGTCCCGTCGACGCGGTGTTCAACTGCATCAAGCGCCTGGTGCCGCACGAGGCGAAGCTGGAGCTGTATCAGGTGCATGCGGTGACCGAAGGCACCGACGCGCAGGCCGAGGTGTCGGTGCGGCTGTCGCAGGAGGGACGTTCGATGACCGCGCGCGCTGCGGATCCGGATACGCTGGTGGCTTCGGCCAAGGCCTATCTCGGCGCGCTTAACAAGATCGTCATGAAGCGTCAGCGCGACACGGTGACGACGGCGGCGGCGAGCTGACGCCGTTGGCTTCGCCTCTCCCGCTTGCGGGAGAGGCCGACGCGCGAAGCGTGGTGGGTGAGGGTTCTTTCCCCACGGGGAATGTCCCGTTGCCGAAACACCCTCTCCCCAACCTCTCCCGCAAGCGGAAGAGGGAGTGTGGGCGTGCGTGCGGTATTCACCATGAATGCCTGCCCTGCTAAGGGCCAATAGCGGCGTAAGCCGGCGGCCTGTATTGATACAGCCGGCATGAAGAAAGGCCGCTCGGCATGCCGGGCGGCCCAAATAACACCAGGGAGAGATTATGCGCACCTTCGCGATCGCCGCGTCCATCGCGGCATTGGCACTTGGCCTGACCGGGCCGGCACTGGCCCAATCACCCATCGTCATCAAGTTCAGCCACGTCGTCGCCACCGACACGCCGAAGGGCAAGGGGGCTGAGAAGTTCAAGGAGCTCGCCGAGAAATACACCGGCGGCAAGGTCAAGGTCGAGGTCTACCCGAATTCGACGCTGTACAAGGACAAGGAAGAGCTCGAGGCGCTCCAGCTCGGCAGCGTGCAGATGCTGGCTCCGTCCAACTCCAAGTTCGGGCCGCTCGGCATTCGCGAGTTCGAGGTGTTCGATCTGCCCTACATCCTGCCTGACCTGAAGACGCTGCGGAAGGTGACGGAAGGCCCGCTCGGCACGAAGCTGCTCAAGCTGCTGGATGCCAAGGGCATCACCGGCCTTGCCTATTGGGACAACGGCTTCAAGCAGATGAGCGCCAACAAGAAGCTGATCACGCCCGCCGACTATCAGGGCGTCAAATTCCGCATCCAGTCCTCGCGCGTGATCCAGGCCCAGTTCAAGGCGCTCGGCTCGTTGCCGCAGGTGATGGCGTTCTCGGAAGTCTACCAGGCGCTCCAGACCGGCGTCGTCGACGGCCAGGAGAACACCTGGTCGAACATCTATACCCAGAAGATGCACGAGGTGCAGAAGTACATCACCGAGACCAACCACGGCTACATCGGCTACGTCGTGATCGTGAACAAGAAGTTCTGGGACGATCTGCCGGCCGACATCCGCGACCAGCTTTCCAAGGCGATGAAGGAGGCGACCGCCTTCAGCAACACGCAGTCGCAGAAGGAGAACGACGACGCGCTCGCCGAGATCAAGAAGAGCGGCAAGAGCGAGATCATCAAGCTCACGCCGGAGCAGGACGAGGCGATGCGCAAGGCGATGGAGCCGGTCTACAAGGACGCCGCGACCCGCGTCGGCCAGTCGCTGATCGACGAGTTCCAGAAGGAAGCGAAGAGCACGACGAACTGATCCTGACGGACGATGAATGATGAAAAGGCTTCCGTGCGGTCCGCACGGAAGCCTTTTTGTTGCGAATGATTTCCGATCGCGGCTGGAGGTAAAATCGGCCGTTACATCTTCGTAACAACGCGCTCCCTGTCCAAGTTGTAAGTTGCGCGTCAGCCGCGCCGCGCTCATCCTCGGGCATCCTTCCAGAGGAGGTTCGTATGAGGAAATTCACCATCGCAGCCATCGCCGTGCTCAGCATCGCCGGCTCGGGCGCGGTCTATGCCCAATATCATCGCCCGTGGATGGAGCACGTCCGCCACATGCGCATGAACCCCGAGGACCGCGCCGCCTTCGTCGACGCGCGGATCGCTGCCGTCCATGCCGGGCTGAAGCTCAACGCCGATCAGGAGAAGCTGTGGCCGCCGGTCGAGACCGCCGTGCGGGAGTTCGCCAAGCTGCGCATCGATCGCGCCAACGCGCGGATGAATGCCGGGCCGGGCGATGCCGACAGGCCCGAGGATCCGATCGCCCGCCTGCGCCAGCGCGCCGAGGACATGGGCGCCAGCTCCGCCGCCCTGAAGAAGATCGCCGATGCCGCCGATCCGCTCTACAAGACCCTGGACGAGGGCCAGAAGCGGCGCCTCGCGGTGCTGACCCGCCACCGCGGCCCGTTCGGCGGCGGCGAGGATGGGCCGCGGCACCGCCATTTCATGGAGCGCATGGAGCGGGGCATGGACCGCATGATGGAACGCGGCATGGACCACTTCCACCATGACCGTTTCGACCGCGACGGCGGTCCGGACCGGGACCGCGAGGGCCGGCTCTGAGCGGATCGGGTTTCCGGCCGTTAACCCTGGTGAAGCCGCTGGAATCCAGCGGCTTTTCGCTTTTTACGTCCCGCGGAAGAGGCTTCGGCAAACCCTTGGAAAACCTTCACCGGATCGCTTGCCAGACCCGGATCGCTTTGCTAAACGACCGGCCTCGCAAGGCTTTAGCCGCCTTTCGGGCGCATAGCTCAGTTGGTAGAGCAGCTGACTCTTAATCAGCGGGTCCCAGGTTCGAGCCCTGGTGCGCCCACCAAGCAAATCAAGCACTTACAGCAGTGCGCACCAGAACGGACCAGTCGGTTTGACGTCCGGTTTGAGAAATTTGTTCGTCATCCGTACGCCAATTTGAAGGATGGCGTGATTGCTGCGCGTTACCACAGCGGCTAACTCGTTCCCCGGCGGCGTCGAGCGCTCTCTCACGCAAAAACGTTGGCGACCGAGGACGCCTTCACGTGGGGTCGTTCCACATCCCAAGCTCATGTTCCTACCCGTATACTTCACTCAATTTCTTGATCGCTGACTCGGCGAGTTCGAGCCGGCCGCCCAGGTAGTGCGCATCGAGAATCTCCTGCACCGTCTTCATCGAATGGCCAGTTATCGAGGCGATCTCCGGAACCGAGCAATTCGATAGCGCGAGGCGCGTAACAGCAGTGCCGCGCAAATCATGGAAGTGCAGATCCTTCAACGACGTTTTCTTGAAAGCCTTGTCCCAGCTCGTCCGGAAACCGTCCTCCGTCCATGGCCGGCCGAACGAGTTGACCAATATAGTCACGGCCGAGCGCTCTTCCTTCAACGCAGCGTCAAGCGCCGCCTTCAGCGGCGGTCCCACCGGTATAGTTACACGGCGCCGGCCCTTGTTGCCGCGTCCCTTCGATTGGCGCATCCGGATATAAGTGCCATCGTAATCTTTCCAGGTCAGGCGCAGCAGGTCTCCCTGGCGCTGACCCGTCCATAATGCGAGTAGGAGAGCGGCTTGCAGCTCAACCGACGCCACGCCACAAAAGGCCCGGATGTCCTCGGCCGACCAAACGATCTCAGACCGGTCAGATTCATAAAGCCGACCGCCACGCTCGCACACGTTCACTGAGATCTTGCCACGATCCTTTGCAACGGACAGAACACGCGCAATCGTCGTCCAGATATAATCCGCCTTGCGTGGCGTGTCGGAAAATGAATCCCGAAACTCCTTGAAGTCGCCCCGTGCGCGCTTGTCCTCGAGGGCGCCAATCGGCATCGAACCGAACCTAGTTTCGATAAGCTTGAGGTATCCGTCGTAAGCGCGCTTACTCTTGTCACCAAGATCTTTGTACTCACTGCAGTCCTTGAAGTAGTCGATTAGCGAGCTAAACGTCTCGGAGTTCTTCTTCGTGTAAGACGCCACTGCTTCGTTGTACAGGCGCATAAATTCCGGTGTGCCGGGTGTCGCGTCAATGCGCGGGCCTCCCTTCCACGCATACCAGTAGGTCTTCGACGTACCGTCACCGAGCTTTTTTATGGACCAGTTGATCCCCTTCAGCCGCACTCGCATTCTGGGATGCCTTCCACGCGTCGTATGGTGCCAGTTGAGCTTCAATTTTAGGCTGCAAACCAGATAACCGGTCAAGCGCTACGTCAATCGCTTTTTTATCCCATTTGCGTGTTCCAGGTATTGCCCTCGGCATGATTCCGCGTCGAACCCACTCGTTGAACGCTGAAAGCGACTCGCAACCTGCGTAAGCCGCAGCTTGTTCCTTGGACATGCCACGGGGCTCGATCATTCGGTGCTCCCACTGCCGGCGATCTAAGTAGCGGTGCTGAACTCGGCAGGACCGTAGTTGATCAAGGCCGAGAACCTTGGCGACGAAAGAGTGAGAAACTAGACCTCGCAGATTCGGCTAGCGTGGAGTGGAAATCGGACAGGCCTACGTGGCCCAAAGGCTCTGGAATCTATTTGCGGGATTTTGAAATCCAGCTCTCTCTGGTGCGGTAATCTTGCCTCGCGAAGGAACAGGACGTTGCAGGCCTTGGAAGCCTGGATAGTCGTGTGGTTGTGCATTGCGGGATGCGACATTAGCCAGCACATGATAAATCGTGCGCTCGGCGAGTAGTTGGGCACGAAGAAAGAGGCCGCCCCGAAGGGCCTCCTCAGGACTCCTGGCTGCGGCACTCAGCTCTTCCTGTCGCGTTCGTGAACGTAGGATTGATCTCTCCCCCTAGTTGCGCTTGGATGGTAGCTAAGGGGGAGGCGATGCGTCGGACTGCGATTTCTGTTTCGCTTTTCATAGTCGTGCAGGTTTGGCCGGCTTCATCGGCGTTCGCGGCCTGCGGGGACAATGGAGGTCCCGGATACCGAAACCGATCGGGCAAGTGTGTCGGCTGGGAAGCGCTTGCGCGTCAGTGTGGAAATCCGCCCTCAAGCAAATGCAGCCCTGAGCGCGTCGCTGAAGGTTCGCAAGAAGCGGCAGCGAAAGGAGCGGCTGTCCGATCGCTGATGGATCGTTCGCATGAAGCGAAAAAGGTGCCGGCCAATCCCTAAGGCATGAGGTCCCATTTCTTTTGGAGCATGGTCAGGTTCTAGGCTGGCTGCGTGTCCTGCCCGTAACCCATACCCGGTTAACCCTCCACGGCACTCTGATCCTCGAAAACCCGCACCAGCCCTTGATCTCGCGCGGTAGTTGCGTTTGGACGTGCCGCCTTGGGGGAGAGGAAATGCGTCGGCTGGGGATTGCAGTGCTCTGTATGGCGCTCGGGGGATGTTACGCAACGGGTGCGGATGTTCGCGCCAAGCTAGGCCAGGATTACATCGGGAAAAATGTTGATGCCCTTGTCGTTCGGTGGGGGCCGCCCACAAGTAGCTTCAAAATGAACAGCGGTGAAACCGCTTATAGCTGGCAGCTGGCGGCCGGGAGTTATTTTCGGTCTCGCGTGATAGCCAGACCAGCGCATCGGGAAGTTCGCGGGAGTACGCTTGCAAGGTCAACGTCGTTGCATTGCCGAACGGAATGATAAAAAGTCTCGATACCGAAGATAAAGACAGTAGCCGACCAAATGGCTCTTGAATATTCCAGGCGCGGGAGTTCTATTTCATCTCGGCAGGGGCCGTTCGAACTAGAGGTGGCGAATGAGCAATGCGCTCGTCGTTCACAAGGCCCACCTGCCGAAAGCTCTTCTCGGCGTTCGTGCTGCTCAGTACGTCCGAATGTCTACCGAGATGCAGCACTATTCAATTCAAAATCAGGCCGCAGTAATAGCTGCCTATGCGCACGCTCACAATCTAACTCTTGTCCGTACCTACCGAGACGAGGGCGAAAGCGGGTTGCTCATCAAGAACAGGCTGGGCCTCCTCCAGCTATTGGAGGATGTCGAGAGTGGGCAAGCCGACTTCGGGCACATCCTTGTCTACGATGTAAGCAGATGGGGACGCTTCCAGGATGCAGACGAAAGTGCGCACTACGAATTCGTGTGCAAGCGCGCGGGCATCAAGGTCGCATATTGCGCCGAACAGTTCGACAACGACGGGACTATGCTGACGAGCATCGTCAAGAACATCAAACGAGTGATGGCGGCCGAGTACAGCCGAGAGCTCTCAGCGAAGGTCTACGCCGGTCAATGCCGCTTTGCTCGGTTAGGCTACAAGCTCGGCGGTTATGCGGGCTATGGTTTGGTGCGGGAGCTTGTTGATGAGAAGGAGCAATCGAAGGGTGTTCTAAAGAAGGGACAGCGGAAGTATCTCTTGACTGATCACATCAGAATTAGTCCCGGGACTCCCCAGGAAGTTGTTACAGTCAGGTGGATATTTAGTCGTTTCCTCGAAGTGAAATGTGAAACGGTAGTGGCTTGGGAATTGAATAAGAAGAGGGTGCCGACGCGCTCCGGGGATCCTTGGACGCGCGTGATGGTCGGAGCCATACTCCGAAACGAAAGCTACATCGGAAATCTCATTTTCAATCGAAGGTCATTCAAGCTACGCCAGACCTACACGTACAATCCTCCAGACCAGTGGATCAGAGCTGAAGGCTGCATTCAGCCCATCGTTGATCGTGACGTTTTCGCAAAGGTCAACAAATTTATCGAAGAACGGCGCGTCGATCTAACCGAAGAAGAGATGCTCGTCCGCTTGCGAAGAGCTTTGCTCAAGGAGGGGAAGTTGAGCAAGGGCATTATAGACCGCACGCCGGGTCTACCCCATAGGCGTTAAGTTTATTCTTGAGTGTTGGAATCACACGTGATTCCAAAGCGGGATGGCAGACGAATCGCTTCTGAACGAGGACTGGACGAGAGTGGTTACGCAGCTCGGCGGGGCTGCGCAGCTTGAGATAAGCGCGCGCCAGACGAAGGCTTTCGTGCGGCGGCGCCAAATTCCAGATGCGGTGTCGTTACTTCGGCTGATGCTGGCCTATTGTCTGGGTGAACGAGGGTTGAGATCGACAGCCGCGTGGGCCGCTTCTGTTGGCCTTGCCGACCTCAGCAGCGTGGCGTTG